>NZ_CP113529.1:0-1213163 GCF_026723865.1 Mycobacterium sp. Aquia_216
CGCCTGGCAATACCTCGAACTCGGCGATGATGCCGGGTCGGTCGAACGGGTATCCGCCGCCGAACGCGCCGCGGTCTGCGATCTGACCGAGCCGCCGGCATTCCGGGTCACGTTGATCCGCACCGGCAAAGACCGCCATCGCTTGCTGCTTACCAATCATCACATCGTGCTCGACGGCTGGTCGCTGCCGATCCTGGCGCAGGAGATCTTCGCGAGTTATTTCGGGCACCGACTCCCCGCACCCCCGCCCTACCGCCGGTTCGTGACCTGGCTGGCCGGTCGAGACGTCGATGCCGCCCAGGCGGCCTGGCGAGAGACGTTCGCGGGCTTTGAGATTCCCACCCTGGTGGGACCACCGGCGCGAATCGGGCTGGGGCGACGAGGGGTGCAGACATCTCGGGTCAACGAGCAGACCACACGGTCACTGAGCGAGCTGGCTCGCGCACATCACACCACCGTCAATACCGTATTACAGGTCGGCTGGGCGCAACTGCTGATGTGGCTGACCGGCCAGCACGACGTCGCCTTCGGCACCGCGGTCTCCGGCCGGCCCACCGACGTCCCCGGCGCCGACTCGATGGTGGGCCTGCTGATCAACACGGTGCCGGTGCGGGCCAACTGCACTCCGCTGACCACCACCGCCGACCTCCTCGACCAACTGCACCGCGCCAATAACCGCACCCTCGACCACCAGCATCTGGCGTTGTCCGAGATCCATCGCGTCACAGGCCACGACCAAATCTTCGACACGCTATTCGTATTCGAGAACTACCCCGTCGACGCCGCCGACGTGGCCGGCGTCGACGGGCTGGCCATCACCGAGATGAGCGCCCGCGAATACAACCACTACCCCCTGACCCTGCAAGCCATGCCCGGCACCGAGCTCGGTCTGCGGGTCGAATACAACACCGATGTCTTCGCCGCCGACAGCATCGGCACCCTCATCGAGCAGCTGCAGCACGTGCTCCTCGCGATGATCTCCGACCCCACCCGCAGGTTGTCTTCGGTTCAGCTCCTGGACGCCGACGAGCAGGCTCTGATGGATGAGGTCGGTAACCGCGCGACGTTGACGCGGCGCGCGGCCGCACCGGTGTCGATCCCCGAGTTGTTCGGTGAACATGTGCAGCGCGACCCGAACGCGGTGGCGCTGAGGTGCGAGGGCACCTCGTACAGCTATCGGGAGCTGGATGAGGCCGCGAATCGGTTGGCACACCTGCTCGCCAACCGGGGTGCCGGTCCGGGACAGGTTGTGGCGCTGCTGTTTTCGCGATCGGCCGAGGCCATCGCCGCGATGCTCGCGGTACTCAAGACGGGCGCGGCCTACCTGGCGATCGACCCGGCCCTCCCCGACGCGCGGATCGGGTTCATGCTCGCCGATGCCGCACCGATCACGGCGCTCACCGTGAACGACCTGCGTCCCCGACTCGACGGGTACGACCTGCGGATCCTCGACGTCGATGACCCCATCGTGGACACCCAGCCTGCCACCCCACCACGGCCACCGTCGCCCGACGACATCGCGTATCTGATTTACACCTCGGGCACCACCGGTGTCCCCAAAGGTGTTGCGGTCACACAGCGCAACCTGGCCCACCTGGCCGGCTCCCCACCCGCACACCTGCCGCTGGCACAGGTATGGACGCAATGTCACTCGTATGGGTTCGACTTCTCGGTGTGGGAGATCTGGGCTGCCTTGCTCGGGGGCGGGCGACTGGTCGTCGTCCCGGAGTCCGTGGCCGCCGCTCCGGACGCCTTCCACCGCCTGCTGGTCAACGAGGGGGTTACCGTACTGACCCAAACCCCCTCAGCCGCAGCGTCATTGATACCACGGCAGTTGGAGTCAGTGGCGGTGCTGCTGGGCGGGGAAGCCTGCCCCGCCGACGTCGTAGACCAATGGGCGGATGGCCGCGTAGTGATCAACGCCTACGGCCCCACCGAAGTCACCGTCTACGCCTCGATGAGTGCACCGCTGACCGCCGGGTCTGGAGCAGCGCCCATCGGCGCGCCGGTGTCGACAGCAGCACTGTTCGTGCTCGACGACTGGCTACGCCCGGTGCCCATCGGGGTGGTCGGTGAGTTGTATGTCGCCGGTGATGGTGTGGCGTGCGGATATCTGGGTCGGTCGGAGTTGACGGCAGCGCGGTTCGTCGCCTGCCCGTACGGCGAACGCGGCGCCCGGATGTATCGCACCGGCGACCTGGTGCGCTGGCATCCCGACGGCCAGCTGGACTATGTCGGGCGCGCCGACGAGCAGGTCAAGATCCGCGGCTACCGCATCGAACTCGGCGAAATCCAAACAGCGCTGGCGAGTTTGGACGGCGTCGAACAAGCCGCCGTCGTTACCCGCCAGGAGGGGCCCGGCGCCCCCCGCGTGATCGGCTATGTCACCGGGACCGCGGACCCGGCCGCGCTGCGCAGCGCGTTGGCCGACAAACTCCCCGGCTACATGATTCCTGCCGTCATCATGGTGCTCGAGACGCTGCCGCTGACAACAAACGGCAAACTCGACATGCGCGCCTTGCCGACACCGGCCTACCACGACGCCGACAACTACCGCGCCCCCACCGACGCGAAAGAAGAAATCCTGGCCGACATCTACGCCCAAGTTCTCGGCCTGGACCACGTCGGCATCGACGACTCGTTCTTCGACCTCGGCGGCGATTCCCTCTCGGCGATGCGCCTGATCACCGCCATCAACTCCGCCCTCGACGCCGACCTCGAAGTACACACCCTGTTCGATGCGCCCACCGTCGCCGCGCTGGCGCCTCGCGTCGGCACGGACCGGGCCGGCCGGCGTAAGCCGCTGACCGCAGGCCAGCGACCGGCACTGGTTCCGCTGTCGTTCGCCCAAACCCGGTTGTGGTTCCTCTACCGATTCGAGGGCGGGGTGGCGACTTACAACATGCCGACCGCGTTCCGGATCACCGGAGCACTGGATATCGAGGCGCTGGACGCGGCGCTCGACGACGTCATCGCCCGCCACGAGTCGCTGCGCACCGTCTTCGTCGATATCGACGGGGTGCCGTACCAGGAAGTACTGCCGGCCACACCCGGAATGTGGCGGCGCGGCGGCGACGCGGTGCAGTCGGTGACGCCACAACAAATGGTCCCCGCCATGGTCGCCCTGGCCAAATACCGGTTTGATCTTTCGGACGAGATCCCGGTTCGTGCCCAGATCTACGCGGTCGGACCCGACGAGTACGTCGTCGGGATTGTGGTGCACCACATAGCCTTTGACGGGTGGTCGCTGGCGCCGATGGTCAGGGATATCGGCGATGCCTACCGGACACGACGGCAGCGCCGGGACCCGCAGTGGAGGCCGCTGGCGGTGCAATACGTCGACTACACGCTCTGGCAGCGCGCTCAGTTCGGCGATCTGGCCGACGCCCAGAGCCCGATCGCCGCCCAACTGGCGTACTGGGAAGGCGCTTTGGCCGGAATGCCGGAGCGGTTGCAGCTGCCTATCGACCGGCCGTACCCGCTGGTTGCCGATTACCGCGGCTCCAACGTGGCGCTGCAGTGGCCGGCCGAGTTGCAGCAGCGAATCCGCGAGGTAGGCCGCGAACACAACGCGACCAGCTTCATGGTGATCCAGGCCGCTCTGGCGGTGCTGCTCTCGGCGGTCAGCGCCAGTTCCGATGTGGCAGTGGGCTTCCCGATCGCCGGCCGGCGTGACCCGGCACTCGATGAGCTGGTTGGCTTCTTCGTCAACACCCTGGTGCTGCGCGTCGAAGTGGCCGGGGATCCCACTTTTGCCGAGCTGCTGGCTCAGGTCCGGCGGCGCAGCCTGGCCGCCTACGAACACCAAGACGTGCCCTTCGAGGTCCTCGTCGAGCGGATCAACCCCACCCGCTCGCTGAGCCATCACCCCCTGATCCAGGTGATGCTGGCCTGGCAGAGCGCGCTGGGCCACGACAACAATAATCCCGCCGCCGGACTGGCCTTGGATGATGTACAGGTCACCCAGCTTTCGATGGACACCCGCACCGCCCGAATGGATTTGGTGTTTCACCTCGCCGAACGATGGAGCGACGCCGGTGAGGCCAACGGGATCGGCGGGACGGTCGAATATCGCACCGACGTCTTCGACGAGGCCACCATCAGCGCCCTGATCGAACGGCTGCGGCGGGTGTTGGTGGCCGTGACCACCGACCCCACCCGGCGACTGTCGTCGGCTGATCTCCTCGACGTCGACGAGTACGCGCGGCTGGATCGCTGGGGCAACCGGGCGGTGCTGAGGCAGCCCGCGTTCGACGCCGCGTCGATTCCGGTGCGATGGGCCGAGCAAGTGACGCGCACGCCCCGGGCGCTGGCCGTGACCTTCGCCGGCCTGTCGATGACCTATCAAGAACTCGAGGACGACGCGAACCGGTTGGCGCATCTGCTGGCCGCGCACGGGGCGGGGCCGGGACAGTCTGTGGCACTGCTGTTTACCCGTTCCACCGAGGCCATCATCGCGATATTGGCGGTACTGAAGACCGGGGCTGCCTACCTGGCGATGGACCCGACTCACCCCGACGCCCGGATCGGATTCATGGTTGCCGATGCCAAACCGGTCGCGGCGATCACCACCGCGGCGCTGTCCGGCCGGATCGACGGCTACGACCTGGCGGTCATCACGGTCGACGACCCCCGTATCCCCGGCTATCCGTGCACCGCACCACCGGCGCCGGCCCCCGACGACATCGCGTACATCATCTACACGTCGGGCACCACTGGTAGGCCCAAGGGTGTGGCGGTCCCACACCGCAACGTCACCCAGCTGCTGTACGCGCTGGAGGGCGAGTTGGAGATGGAACAGGCTTGGACACAATGTCATTCGTTGGCCTTCGACTTCTCGGTGTGGGAGATTTGGGGTGCGCTGCTCTACGGCGGGCGGTTGGTGGTGGTACCCGAATCGGTGGCCCGCTCGCCCGAGGACTTCCACGCGTTGCTGGTTGCCGAACGCGTCGGTGTGCTGAGCCGGACGCCGACGGCGTTTTATGCGCTGCAAACCGCCGACACGCTGCAGCCCGAACTCGCCAAACAGCTGAAGCTTCAGACGGTGGTGTTCGGCGGCGAAGCCCTTGAGCCACAACGACTTCGGATGTGGCTGCAGAGTCACCCGGAATCACCGCGGCTGATCAACATGTACGGCATCACCGAGACGACGGTGCACGCCTCGTTGCGGGAGCTCGCCGATGGCGACGTCGACAGCAGCGTCAGCCCCATCGGCGGGCCGCTGGCGCATCTGGCGTTCTTCGTGCTGGACAAGTGGTTGCGCCGGGTGCCGGCCGGAGTGGTCGGTGAGTTGTACGTGGCCGGCGCCGGGCTGGCGGGCGGCTATGTGCGCCGGCCGGACTTGACGGCGTCGCGGTTCCTCGCCTGCCCCTTCGGCGGGCCGGGGGCGCGCATGTATCGCACCGGGGACCTGGTGTGCTGGGGCGCCGACGGGCAACTGCGGTATGTCGGGCGAGCCGACGAACAGGTGAAGATCCGGGGCTATCGCATCGAACTCGGCGAAATCGAAAGCGCCCTGCTGTCCTGCCCGCAGGTCACCCAGGCCGTCACGACCGTGCACCACAGCAACGCCGGCGACCACCTCGTCGCCTACCTCACGCTCCGGCGCACGACCGACGCCGGCCGAGACGCCGACCACGACGCCGAGATCGTCGGGCAGTGGCAAGGCGTATACGACGAGTTGTACGACGGCCGAGACGCCGTACCGCAATTCGGCATGGATTTCCGGGGCTGGAACAGTAGCTACACCGGCGACCCGATTGCGCTCGAGGAGATGTTCGAGTGGCGTGCGGCGACGGTGAACCGCATCCTCGCGCTGCGCCCGAGGCGGGTGCTGGAGATCGGCGCCGGTTCGGGGCTGTTGCTGTCGCAGATCGCCCCGCTGTGTGAGCAGTATGTCGCCACCGACATGTCGGCGGTGGCCATCGACAACCTCGCGCGCTCGCTGGAGCGGTTGCAGATCCCATGGCGTGATCGGGTCCAGCTGCTCACCCGGCCCGCCCACGTCACCGAGGGCTTGCCGCAGGGCTACTTCGACACCATCGTCGTCAACTCGGTCGTCCAGTACTTCCCGAATGCGGGCTATCTGGCCGACCTGATCGACAGCGCCATGGAGCTGCTCGGCCCGGGCGGTGCACTGTTCATCGGCGACATCCGTAACCACACCCTGCAGGACGCCTTCCAAACCGGAGTCGCGCTCGCCCGCACCACCACCGCCGACGCCGCGGAGATCCGCCAGCGGGTGCACCGCGCCGTGGTCAGCGAACCCGAATTGCTGTTGGCACCAGAGTTTTTCACCACGTGGGCCGCCGGCCACGAGTCCGCGGCCGGACTCGACATCCAAGTCAAACGCGGGTTGGCCGACAACGAACTGAACCGGTACCGCTACGACGTCGTCATCCGCAAAGCCCCCGCGCGGGTACTGTCCGTGGCCACCGCGCCCACCTGGACGTGGACCGAATGCGCGGGCCTGCTCGGACTGCACTCCCGGCTGGCCTCGCAACGTCCCGCGGCGGTGCGCATCACCGGGATCCCGCGCACCGGGCTGGTCACCGACGTCCGCATCGAACATGCGCTCGCCGACGGGCTGGCCCTGGCCGACGCGCTTGTCCCACCCACGGCGGCCCCCGAAACCGTCACCCCCGAACAGTTGCACCGGCTTGCCGAATACGCCGGATACCACGTCGCCGTCACCTGGGGCGCCGAGCCCGGCAGCCTCGACGCCGTCTTCCACACCGCCACCGCGGCCGGCCCCCTGACCGACCTGTACGTGCCTCGCGCCGGGGCCCGCCCACGCAGCGCCCACGCCAACAACCCCAACACCAACATGGAGATCAGCGCGGTGCGGCAGCGGTTGAGCGCGCGGTTGCCCGAGTACATGGTGCCGGCCCAGATCGTGGTCCTCGAGGAGTTCCCGTTGACCTCCTCCGGCAAGATCGACAGCAAGGCACTACCGGCACCGGTGTTCTCCGCCACACCGTTCCAGGCACCGCAATCGGAGACCGAGCGGGTCATCGCCGGAATCTACGCGCAGGTGCTGGGTATCGAGCGGGTCGGGGTCGACGATTCGTTCTTCGACCTCGGTGGCGATTCGCTTTCCGCGATGCGGGTGATCGCCGCGATCAACGCGGCCCTCGATGTTCACCTTCCGGTGCGCACCATGTTCTATGCCCCGTCCGTCCGGAGCCTGAGCGAGCAGTTGGGCGCCCACGACAGTGCCTCGGAGGTCGTCCCGGTCGAGGTCTTCCAGGACGGCGCCGGCGCCCCACTGTGCTGCATTCACGACGGCCTGGGGCTGAGCTGGTCATATCGGGCTCTGGGCAATTATGTGGACTGCCCGATCATCGGGATCAACCAAATCTCACAGGGCGGCGAAGCCGAGGCTGCCTCGGTTCGCAGCATGGCGGCAAACTACGCGGACCGCATCCAAGCCCGCTATCCCGATGGGCCCTACAGGCTTCTCGGCTGGTCCTTCGGCGGCGTCGTCGCCCACGAACTCGCCATCGAGCTCCAGCGACGCGGAGGTGTAGTCCAGAGCCTGGTACTGCTCGACCCGGTATTCAGCGCCAACAAGTTCATCGCGAAACTGAGCGCCAACCGGGCCGCCGGGAAGAATCAGGTACTGGACGAAAGCCACATCCTGGAACACATCTTGCGCACCAACAGCATCGACGTTCCCGAGCGGTCGGAGCCGCTTACCTACCGGCGTGCCGAGGAATTGATTCATCAGCGCGGGGCCGCCTTCCCGCTTCCGCCTCAGCAGCTGCTGGAGTTCATGGTGGACAGCGTCAAGACAAACCAGTTACGACTGCTGGAGCACGTGCCCGGTGTTTTCGACGGCGACATGGTCATCTTCTCCGCGGCTCGCGGGAGAAGCGAGCACGGCGCGCGACCGAAGGCGCGGTGGCGAGGACGCCGGACCGGGCGGGCGGCCCGGTCCCAGCAACGCGTTTGGCAGCCTTATGTTGCCGGGGAAATCGCGGCCTACTCGGTCGACAGCACACATCTTGAGATGCTGACCGCCGATTCGCTCAACGCGTACGGCGAACAACTCAAGCTGATCCTGCAATCTAGGATCACCCAGCGCTGAGGCCTAGCCTTCGAGTTCCTTCTTCAGGTTGGCCAGCACCTCGCCCTGAATTTTCTTCAGCCCCAACGGCGCAAACGTCTTTTCGAAGAAGCCCTTGATGCCGCCCGCGCCCACCCAGCTGGTTTTGACAGTCACGCTGGATCCGGGGCCTGCCGGAGCCACCGTCCAATTGATGACCATCGACGAGTTCGCGTCCTTCTCGATGACGCTGTGACCAGCGACGTCGACGTTGGCTTGCACGTCGCGGCTGCGCGATTTGGTGGCCTGCAGCTTCCATTTGACGACCGTGCCCTGTCCCTGCCCGCCCTGCAGCACCTGGTATTCGCTGTACTGCGGGGACAGGATTTTCGGCCGGACAGTCTGGTAGTCCGCCACCGCGGCGAGTGTGGCCGCGGGATCGACGTTGAGCAGGATGGTGCTGGCTGCGTTGACCTGTGCCATCAGGCGCGACTCCTCTGTTGTGATGCCGCCCGCACGCGGTGCACGGGGGGGTGTCGAAGACTAGGGTATATGTGGTGCCAGGTTCAGGATCTGCACTCTCGGCTCACACGTCGGGCGTCGATCGGTTGATGGCGAGCTATCGCTCCATCCCCGTGACGTCCGCGGTCCGGCTCGCCAAGCCCACGTCAAATCTGTTCCGCGCCCGCACTAAACGCGATGCACGCGGCCTGGACACCTCGGGACTGACTGGCGTCCTGGCTGTCGATCCCGAAACCCGTACCGCCGAGGTAGCCGGCATGTGCACGTATGAGGATTTGGTGGCGGCGACCCTCCCCTACGGCCTGTCGCCGCTGGTAGTCCCGCAGCTCAAGACCATTACCCTCGGCGGCGCGGTCAGCGGCCTGGGCATCGAGTCGGCGTCCTTCCGCAACGGCTTGCCCCACGAATCGGTGCTGGAAATGGATATTCTCACCGGCGCCGGCGAATTGCTCACCGCATCGCGCAGCCAGCACTGCGACCTATTCCGGGCCTTTCCCAATTCCTATGGCACACTCGGATATTCGACGCGCCTGCGGATCGAGCTGGAACCCGTGGCTCCGTTTGTGGCGTTGCGGCACATCCGATTTCACTCGTTGCCCGCGCTGGTCGCGGCGGCCGAGCGCATCATCGACACCGGCGGGCAGGGCGGGACCCCGGTCGACTATCTCGACGGGGTGGTCTTCAGCCGCGACGAAAGCTACCTGTGCGTGGGCAGACGCACGGCCACACCGGGACCGGTCAGCGACTACACCGGCAAAAAAATCTACTACCGGTCGATCCAGCACGACCATCCCGGCGTGGAAAGCACGAAAGACGACCGGCTGACAACGCACGACTACTTCTGGCGCTGGGACACCGATTGGTTCTGGTGCTCACGCGCATTCGGCGTGCAAAATCCGCGGGTGCGACGCCTGTGGCCGCGCCGCTACCGGCGCAGCAGCATCTACTCCAAGCTCGTGACCATGGATCGCCGCTTCGGGGTATCCGACCGGATCGAGACCCGCAATGGGCGCCCGGCCCGGGAGCGAGTGGTCCAGGACGTCGAGGTGCCGATCGGACGATCCTGCGAATTCTTGGAGTGGTTTCTCGATAGCGTACCGATCACACCGATCTGGTTGTGCCCGTTGCGACTTCGCGATCACGAGGGTTGGCCGCTGTATCCGATACCGGCGGACCACACCTACGTCAACATCGGATTCTGGTCCTCGGTGCCCGCCGGTGACAGCGTCGGGATCACCAACCGGGCGATCGAGGCGAAGGTCAGTGAGCTCGACGGGCACAAGTCGCTGTACTCCGACTCCTTCTACGCCCGCGACGAGTTCAACCGGCTCTACGGCGGCGAGGCCTACCAGACGGCCAAGAAAACCTACGATCCAGACTCTCGTCTGCTCGATCTCTACGCAAAGGCGGTGCAACGGCGATGACGACGACCCGACAGCCCGACCACTCCATCACGGGCAAGCTCACCATGGCCGAGGTGCTGGCCATCTTCACCGCAACGGGCGGACGTCCGCTCAAGTTCACCGCGTACGACGGTAGCGCCGCCGGAAACGAAGATGCCGAGCTGGGCCTGGACCTTTGCTCGCCGCGGGGCGCGACCTACCTGGCGACGGCGCCCGGCGAGCTTGGCATCGCCCGCGCGTACATCTCGGGCAACCTGCAGCCCTACGGCGTGCATCCGGGCGATCCGTACGAGCTGCTAAAGGCGATGGCCGACCGGGTGGATTTCAAGCGGCCGTCGGCGTGGACGCTGGCCCAGGTGGTCCGCTCGATCGGGATCGAGCACCTGGTGCCGATCCCGCCTCCTGCCCTGGAAACGCCGCCCCGGTGGCGCCGAGTCGCCGACGGCTTGCTGCACAGCAAGGCTCGTGACGCCGGGGCGATCCACCACCACTACGACGTGTCGAACACGTTCTACGAATGGGTGCTCGGGCCGTCGATGACCTACACGTGCGGGGTGTATCCGGACGCCGACGCGACGCTGGAAGAGGCCCAGGAGAACAAGTACCGGCTGATTTTCGACAAGCTGCGGCTACAGCCGGGTGACCGGCTGCTCGACGTGGGCTGCGGCTGGGGCGGCATGGTGCGCTACGCCGCACGGCACGGCGTCCGGTCCATCGGCGCCACATTGTCGGGCGAACAGGCGAAGTGGGCGCAACAGGCGATCGAAGCCGAAGGGCTCTGCGCGCTGGCCGAGGTCCGCCACTGCGACTACCGCGACGTACCCGAGGTGGAGTTCGACGCCGTCTCGTCGATCGGGCTGACCGAACACGTCGGTGTGAAGAACTACCGCAACTACTTCGGCTTCCTCAAATCGAAGCTGCGCACCGGTGGCCTGCTGCTCAACCACTGCATCACCCGCCACGACAACGAGCAGCACTCGTTTGCCGGCGGCTTCACCGACCGCTACGTCTTCCCCGACGGGGAGCTGACCGGCTCGGGGCGCATCATCACCGACGTCCAGGACACGGGTTTTGAGGTCCTGCACACGGAGAACTTCCGCCACCACTACGCGATGACGCTGCGCGACTGGTGCCACAACCTCGTCGAGCACTGGGACGCCGCGGTCGCCGAGGTCTCGCTGCCGGTCGCCAAGGTGTGGGGCCTGTACATGGCGGCTTCACGTGTTGCGTTCGAGCAGAACAACCTTCAGCTCCATCACGTGCTGGCCGCCAATGTCGAAGCCCGGGGCGCCGATAGCCTGCCGCTGCGACCTTGGTGGCAGCCCTAGCTGGATTGCCCGCCTAGCCGCCGTCGATTCGACGCGCCCCCAGCTCGTTCTGCAATAGTTCGAGCGCGGCCTCTTCGGGGTCGCGACGCGGCGCCGACGGGTCGCTGCGGCCGGCTTCGGCAAGCATGTGTTCCTCTTCGTCGCGCTGAGCGGATTCCGCGGCGGCAGCGACGTTTACGGGCGGTTCCTCCTCGGCGGGCGGCGGGCCCCCTCCCGCACGAGCGGTCGGTTCCCCCGTGGCAGACACCGGTGCGCCGACCTCACACCGCACCCGCCAATTGACGCCCAGCGCGTCCTTGAGCGCCTCGGCGATGACGTCGGCGTTGCGCTGCTCGGACAGCCGCTTGGCCAGGGGCGCCGAGGCGTGGGTGAGGACCAACGTGTTGTCCTCCACGGCGCGAACGGTGGCGCCGGCCAGCATCACCTCGGTGGTACGGCTGCGAGTACGCACCTTGTTGCGTACCTCCGGCCACATGCTCCGTACCGCAGCGGCATTGAGTTCACCTGGGGCAGAAGGGGGTTCGGGCTCCGGAGCTGGAGCGTGTTCCGGATTACGCACCGGATCGGGGGGCGGTGCCGGCGGCGGCGGTTCGCTCGCCGGCTCGGGTGCCGCGGCTTGCCGTCGGGGTCTGACGGGTTCGGCCGCGGGCTGGGGCGGGGCCGCTCGCCGGGGAGCAGGGCGCGGCGTTTCGGCCGCCGCTGGTGTGGCCACCGCGGGCGCCGGCGCGGCTTCGGCCGCGGGGATGGACATGGTCAGCCGCGTCTCGATGCGCTCGATGCGCTGCAGCAGCGCCGATTCGGCGTCGCTGGCCGAAGGCAGCAGCAGGCGCGCACAGACCACTTCGAGCAGCAGCCGGGGCGCGGTCGCACCGCGCATCTCCCCCAGTCCGGCCTGCATCACTTCGGCGTAGCGGGTCAGGGTCGCCGCGCCGATTCGCGCCGCTTGATCGCGCATGCGGTCCAGCACGTCTTCGGGCGCATCCACCACGCCGCGACTTATCGCATCTGGAATCGCTTGCAGCACAATGAGATCACGGAAACGCTCCAGCAGGTCGGTGGCGAAGCGCCGTGGGTCGTGGCCGGCGTCGATCACCGATTCGACCGCCCCGAACAGCGCCGCGGCATCCCCGGCGGCCAACGCGTCGACGGCGTCGTCGATCAGTGCGACGTCGGTGGCGCCCAGCAGTCCCAGCGCCCGCGGGTAGGTGACGTGGTTGTCGTCGGCCCCGGCGACCAGCTGATCCAGCACCGACAACGTGTCGCGCGGTGAACCACCGCCGGCCCGGATCACCAGCGGGTACACCGCGTCGTCGACGACCACACCCTCTTGTTCACAGATCCGCCCGATCAGCGAGCGCATGGTCTTGGGTGGCAACAATCGGAACGGGTAGTGATGGGTGCGCGACCGGATCGTCGGCAGCACCTTCTCCGGTTCGGTGGTGGCGAAGATGAAGATCAGGTGTTCGGGCGGCTCCTCGACGATTTTGAGCAGCGCGTTGAATCCCGCCGTGGTCACCATGTGCGCCTCGTCGACGATGAACACCCGGTAGCGCGACTGCGCGGGCGCGTAGAAGGCGCGGTCACGCAGCTCGCGGGTGTCGTCCACGCCACCGTGGCTGGCGGCGTCGAGCTCCACCACGTCGATGCTGCCGGGTGCGTTGGGCGCCAACGCCTGGCACGAATCGCACACCCCGCACGGGGTGGCCGTCGGGCCCTGCGCGCAGTTCAGCGACCGGGCCAGGATGCGGGCGGACGAGGTCTTCCCACAGCCGCGCGGCCCGGAGAAGAGATACGCATGGTTGATCCGGCCGGCTTCCAGAGCAATGGACAGCGGCTCGGTGACGTGCTCCTGCCCCACCACTTCGGCGAAGGTTGCCGGTCGGTATTTGCGGTAGAGGGCCACGCTCAGCAGGCTACCGGCGCCGTCCGACGACGATGCGGGCGCCGTAGCGCCCGTTGAGAAGTCGGACCGTCAAACCGTCCGACTAAGCCCGACTGGCTATCGAGTGTGCGTCGGTGCCGGCGGGCGTGAACGTCGGGCGCCGTCAGCGCACACTCGCCGCCCTAGCAAGCACGCACAACGCCGTCAGTTCACGCTCGGGGTCGGGGCGCCCAGTCGGGCCTCGGAAGCCGCCAGCAGCGCACAGGTCGCCAGCCCGTCGACCGCGTCGCGCAGGTCCGGCAGCGACGGGAAGGTGGGCGCGATCCGGATGTTCTTGTCCTCGGGATCCTTGCGGTACGGGAACGTCGCACCCGCCTCGGTGACCGCGATACCGGCGTCCTTGGCCAGCGCGACGGTCCGGCGCGCCGTGCCCGGCCACACGTCGAGGCTGATGAAGTAGCCGCCCTTGGGCTCGGTCCAGGAGGCAATCTTGGAATCGCCGAGCCGCTGCTCGAGGATTTCCAGCGTCAGCGCGAACTTCGGCGCCAGGATCTGCTGGTGGCGTTGCATCTGCAAGCGGACCCCGTCGGCGTCCCCGAAGAAGCGCAGGTGCCGCAGCTGGTTGATCTTGTCCGGACCGATCGACTTCTTACCCGCGTACTGCAGATACCAGGCGATGTTGCCCAGCGATCCGCCCAGGAAGCTGACGCCGGCGCCCGCGAACGTGATCTTCGAGGTGGACGCGAAGATGTACGGCCGGTTCGGGTTGCCGGCCGTGGCGGCCAGCCCGAGGATGTCGACCTGGCGCAGGAAGTCGTGCGTCAGGGTGTGCACCGCGTAGGCGTTGTCCCAGAACAGCCGGAAGTCGGGCGCCGCCGTGCGCATCTGCACCAGCCGGCGAACGGTTTCCCAGGAGTACGTCACGCCGGTGGGGTTGCCGAACACCGGCACCGTCCACATCCCCTTGATCGCGGGGTCGACGGCGACCAACTCCTCGATCATGTCGACGTCCGGGCCGTCCTCGCGCATCGGGACCAGGATCATCTCGATGCCCATGGTCTCGGTGATGGCGAAGTGCCTGTCATAGCCGGGAGCCGGGCACAGGAATTTGATGCTCGGCTCGTCCTTCCAGGGCCGTTGCGAATCCACGCCGCCGTACAACATCGAGAAGGCGACGAGGTCGTGCATCAGCTCCAGGCTGGAGTTGTTCCCGGCGATCAGGTTGGGCACCGGAATGCCGAGCAGCTCTCCGAAGACGGCCCGCAGTCCGGGCAGGCCGTGCAGGCCGCCGTAGTTACGGGTGTCGGTCCCCTCGGCGTCGCGGAAGTCGTCGCCGGGCAGGCTCAGCAGCTGGTTGGAAAGGTCGAGCTGCTCCGGGGAGGGTTTACCGCGGGTCAGATCCAGGTGCAGCTTCTTGGCCTGCAGCTCCGCATAGTCCTGCTGGTTACGAGCGTGCAGCGCGGTGAACTCTTGCACGCTGAGGGAATCGAACGCCACCATGCTTTCTGGAGGGCCCTTTCACTGTCGAACGCCGGTGGGTGACGGGGCGCCTCGCGGCGTAAGCGCTGGTTGCACGGCCCCACACATGGGGGACCCCGCGCACCCGACAGAGCCCATTGACCCTTGCTGCCTTCCGGCCCTGGGGGAGTTCACAGGATAGACGCCGCGCGGGGTCCACCGAGAGTGTAATACCTGGCTCGCTCGGCCGAAGACGGCCGCGGGACATTGCACGTTGACCCAGCCGCTACCATTGCCACGGAGGATTCGCCTAGTGGCCTATGGCGCTCGCCTGGAACGCGGGTTGGGTTAACAGCCCTCGCGGGTTCAAATCCCGCATCCTCCGCAAATTGGGTTCACTCGGTTTCCGGACGCGGCCAAGCGGTCGTTTGGAATCGGTATGGCTGCCTTTAGGCTGGCGTGGGCTCACCAGTATGAGGGAGGCGTATGGGGCGCAAGGTCGCCATACCGTGGCACGTGTTGTTTTCGCTCGGTGCCGGTGGCCTCTATTTCCTCTGCGTGTTACCCCGCTGGTCCGAGTTGATGGGCGACACATCGCGCGGACTGGGGATGGCGGGCCGGATCGGCGCGGGGGCGCTGATCGCCCTGGCCGCGTTGCCCGTCGTGTTCACCCAGCTGCGGACCCGCAAGCCGGAGCTGGGCACCCCGCAAATGGCGTTGACGATCCGGGTCTGGTCGATCGTGGCCCACGTGCTGGCCGGGGTGCTGATCATCGGCACCGCTATCAGCGAGATCTGGCTCAGCCTGGATACCGCCGGGCAGTATCTGTTCGGGATCTACGGCGCCGCCGCCGCGATCGGCCTGATCGGGATTTTCGCGTTCTACCTGTCGTTTGTCGCCGAATTGCCGCCGCCTCCGCCGAAACCGATCAAGCCGAAGAAGGCCAAACGGCGTCCGCGCCGTAAGAAGGGCGACGAAGCGGACGACGAGGACGCCGCGCACATCACCGACGACGCCGAAACAGAGGATTCCGAAATCGAGGAATCCGAAGCCGAGGACACCGAGGCCGTCACTGCCGACGCCGAAGAAGCGGAAGAAGCACCGGAACAGGCGGAAGAGCCCGTCGGGGCCACCACCGAAAGCGCCGAGGCCGAACCGGAGCCCTCGACCGAGGAGCCGTCCGGCGCAGCCCCCGACGACGCCGAAGACGAGACCGAGGAACCCCGGGGCGGGCTGCAGAACCGCCGCCCGGAGGGCAAGGGCTCGCACCGCATGCGGCGCCGGCGCACCCGCGGCGGCGTCGCACTCGACGAGTGATCAGTCGCGGCGTCGAAGACTCTCTACATAGGCGGCGATGCGCTGCTGCGTCTCGTTCGCACCCCACAGCTGGCGGACGTCGGCATCGGTAGCGCTCCCCTGGCGGATCCGCGCCACGGCCGGGGCGCGGAGCTGGGCCTTCGTATCGCGATAGGCCTCGACCGGGAGGTCACCAAGCTCTGCGGCTTCCGCGACCGCCGCCTCGATCAGATCCTCGGCGACGACGCGGTGAGCAAGCCCCCGGGCGATGGCATCGGCCCCCTTGTAGGTGTGGGCGCGAAGCAACACCTCCTCGGCGTGATTCCCGCAGGCATAACGCATCACCTCCAGCGCGGCGACCGGGAAGGAGACGCCGACGCGGACCTCGGCCGCGCCGATCCCCGCCTCGGGACCGATCAGGCGGCGGTCGCAGGCACACGCCAGCACACAGCCGCCGGCGATGGCGGCGCCGTTGATGGCGGCCACCGTCGGCCACGGGAAGGAGAACAGCGCGTCGAACGCATTGGACAACGCCGGAACCAGCCGATCGGTGTAGTCGCTGCCGCCGTCCACCACACGCTTGAGGTCGACCCCGGCGGAAAACACCCGGCCCGCGCCGGTGATGACCAGCGGACCGTTGCCCGAATCCTGTAGTTCACGGAGGGAGCGGGCCAGCTCGTCGAGCACTTCCACGTCGAGGGCATTGACGCGCCCCGACGACAGAGTCAGCACCCGCACCGAAGCCGTCCCCGTTTTCAACGCCTGAATCTCGATCACAGTGACACTCAAGCACCCGCCGGCGGCGCTACTGCTGGTGGGTCAGTCTCGCCAGAATCACCGGGATGTCGGTGTTCTCGTCGGTGTGATAGCTCGCGCACACCCGGTGGTAGCCGTCGGCGATCTGCAACGGAACACCGGTCACGATGTCACCACGGACCAGCAGGATGGGCGAGAGTGCAACGCCTTTCTCGATCTTGGTGAGATCGGCGGCGACGTGTGGGTTATCAACGGGTAACAGGCTCAGCTGCGCGGCCCGCAGGATGTCCTTGGCCTTCTTGTGTGTCACGGTTCCGGCCTGCAGCCGCTTCACAAGCTTCTTGACCGTAGGCGGGTCGGCGAGTAGGTCCAGGTAATCGGCTGCTGCCGGAAAGTCGTGTGCCTCAGGCGTTTCCAACCAACTCACGCTGGCCATCGGTGTCTCCCTTCATCGGGCCACGTCGACCGCAGCCTACCGGTTGCACCCAAATATTGGGATCGGTAGCGACTCCGGGGTTCTGTACTAGCCCCAATGACGACGCCATCGGGGCGGCGCATGAAGGAAGGAACAGCAGTGAAACGTCTTCTCGCGGGCGCGATCGGAACCCTTGGCGCGGCATCGGCCTTGGTGGCCTGCTCGAGCGGCGGCCACACCGCCGGCCCGGCATCGAGCACAGCCCCCAGTGTCGCCTCCGGGAGCGGTGCTCAGGTCAAGGTCGGTGGCACCGACCTGGCGGGCGTCAACCCGGCGTCGGTGACCTGTGTGAAGCAGGGCGGCAAGATCGACATCGGCAGCGGATCCACCGGCGGTGCGCAGCAGGCACTGGCCGTCGTGATGACCGACGAAGCGACTCCGAAGGTCGAGTCGTTGGCCCTGGTGGTGGACGGCAACGCCTTGTCGGTCGCCAGCAACATGGGTGCCAACGTCGGGTCGGCCAACGTGGCGGTGGACGGCAAGACCTACACCATCACCGGTCAGGCGCAGGGCGCCGACCTGAAAAATCCGATGGCCGGCATGATCACCAAGGACTTCAGCATCAAGGTGACCTGCGGTTGATCGGTTTCACTCCGGGCGGCGGACGTGCCTCACTCACACGTCCGCCGCACCGGGCTGTCCGGGGCAGAAGACTTATGATGCAGCCGTGTCGATCTCCGGCGAATTAGAGCGTGCCCGCCGCCTGGCACTGGTCGCCGACGAGACCGGCGCCCGAGACCTGTTGCTGTCACTCGTGCCCGCGATCGAGCGCGAAGATCGCGACGATCTGATCCTGGAAGTCTTCGCACAGCTGGGTGAGATCTACCTCGCCCGAGGCGCGAATGACGGGGTGCACGAATGCATCCGGCGCATCGACGACTGCCTGACGATCTACTCCGACATCATGGCCGGCACCATGCCGGAAGCGGCCAGTCAGGTGACGATGTCCGATGCGGCGATCCCGCCGATGGTGCGCCGCTATTCGCGCCGGGCTCAGTTCCTGCGCGCCGGCATCGCCGCGGCGCAGGGCGATCACGAAGGCGCGCAGACAGCGCTGGTCGAGTTGAGCCGGGCCGACGACGCGTTTTCCGAGCTGGCCGACGAGCACAACCGCTTGATCATCCACGCGCAGGTACTGTGCGCGGCCGCGCTGTGCGACGACGACCTGCACGTGCGATCGGTTCCGTTGTGGGAGCGGGTGATCGGTGCGATCGACCGCCTGAACGACACCGAATTCGACGACCAGCTGCGGGTGGCCGCGGGCACGGCGTACGGAAGATTCTGCGTCGAGACCGGGCGGTTAACCGAAGCCGAACCCTGGCTGCGGCGCGCCGGCGCCAGGGCGCGGGCACGAGGATGGGAATTGGCTGATGCCAGAACACAATTGGAGCGCGCGGCGGCCTGCTGGTCGGTGGGCGACCATGCGACGACCGAGCAGCTGGTCGCGGAGGCCTACCCGGTTATCGAGCGATATGAGCGTGCGCACGAGATCGCCCGATGCTGGCTGTACATGGGGCTCACCCGGCTGGGATCCGGCGCACTCGAAGCTGCCGACGAGTGCTGGGAGCGTGCCGAACGGCACTGGCGTGAACTGGGAAAACCGTTGCACTTGCACCGTATACTGTTGCAGCGCAGCTGGATAGCGATATTCTGGAGCAGGTTCGCCGAAGCGGTCGAGCTGATCGCCCAAGCCCGTGAACTACTCGACTCGTCGCCGCGCAGTAGCTGGCTGCAGTACGCCCGGTTGGACAGTCATCTCGGCACGGTGTGGCGCGCGGATGCGTTGGCGGACCTCGGATTCGACAGTTCGGGCGATCCCGATGGGACGCTGGAGGAAACCGAGGCCCGGCAGGCCGAGGGACTCGGCATCCTGCGCGGCGACGTCGGCACCCCCGAATACTGGCGCGCGATGACCAAACTCGAACAGGCCGTCGAGCTGAAGGTACCCGCCGCACTGGCGGTCGACTCGGTGCGGTTTTCGATCACCGACACCGACGCGAGATCGCGGTGGGCAGCCGGCATTTCGGCCCCCATCCTGGCCGGGGCCTTCGCCGTCGCGTACGAGTGGGAGAACACCCAACTGATCAGTGAGCTAGTCGAATACCACAGCGCACGCGGCACTTTCGACATGGATCCGCAGCGGCCGGCAATCGGTGAATGGGCGTCGACAGCCACCGCCACGGCGCTCCTCGACACCGCCGCGGAACCGGCCGTGGCCCTGGCCGCGGCCGGGCCGCCCTCAGCTGCCGGACGATCGCTGCACCGGCTCGGTCCGTTGCCGCCGTTACAGATGCAGCCCGGCAGTCCCCCGATCATGCGTCACTATCGCGAGCTGGCGCTGCAGCGCTACGGCCGCGACGTCACCGCCGCCGAGCCTGCCTGGTCGACCTGGCCATGAGCGAGGCGGGCCGGCTCACTCTCGTCCTGCGCTACGCCGACGTCGGGATCGCCACCTACGCCAGCTTGCGGATCGTCGGGCAGCCGTCGCGCACCGTTACCTGGGTGGTGGAGGAGCCCCTGCTGCTCGCGGCCATCGACGAGCTGGCCGCCGCCATCCCCGAGCCGCATGGCAGCGAGACCCGGCGCGACGCCATCGCGCGGGCCTTGGCCACCGGCCCTTTCGCGACACCGGACACCGAGCTCACCGTCGCCTACATCCTGGGCGTGCTGCTGATCGCAACGCCGGGCTGGCAGCTGTTGACCGAGTGCGTATCCTCGCCGCGCGCAACGCTATTCGTGACTCCAAGCGCTCGGCTCGCCCGCGTCCCCTGGGGGCTGCTGGCGGTGCCGAAATCGGGCCCAAGCAAAGAAGAATTGGTGCGGGCGCGCCAAGCGGCCATTACCGCCAGCGGACGGGTGGCGGCCCGAATCCCTTGGCAACTCGCGAACATCGGCGAGCACACCGACGGCCATCGCTTGATGGAATTGGTCGATGTCATGATGGCCGTTCCGGCGAACATCGTGCACGCGCCGCGCACACCGGCCGGATGGCATACTCGGCAGGACCGCCCGCCCGTCCTGCTCCTCGACCCGCGCGTACCCGGACAACGGCCCGACTCCGCACTCGGCTCGGTGCTGGGCAGGCCGTCACCGGAATCGCAATTGGCACAACACTTCGCCGAACTGTTGGAGCGCCGATCGGTGCTCCCCGAAGTCGACGGCGCGGTCCACCTCTTCCGCCGTCGGGACGCCGACCGGGGCTGGCTGGCCGAAATGCTGGCGCAGACCCCCAGCCGGCTGCTTTATGTCGGACATGCGAGTTCGGCTGACGACCGGGCCGATCACGCGGCCCTGCACTTGGCCTGTACAGCGGCAGCGCGTGGCGATGCCGACACCATCGGCGACCACCGTCCGCTCACCGCGTCGGACCTGATGTCGTTGCGGCTGCCGATGCCCGCGCGGGTAGCGCTGCTGGCGTGCGGATCGGGCGGCGACTATCGATTCGACGAGGCGGCCGGTCTGGTGGCCGCGATGATTCTGGTCGGCGCACAGCTGGTGACCGCCACACTGTGGTCGCTGCCCACCACGGCCGCCTACCGCCAATTCGCCGCGGCGAGCGGGGATGCCGCCGATCCGATGGCCGACGTCGTCGTCGCCGTCGATCGCGCCCACGAAAGCGCCGAAGCCGGCTGCGCGGTCAATCGATGGCAGCGCGAGCAGATGCGGCGGTGGCGCGACGGCGACGTCACCGCCAGCCCGTTGTATTGGGCCGCGCTGGTCACTTTCGCGGTCGACGGCGCGCGCTAGCACTCAGACCGCGGCCAGCCACAACGCATGCACGGCCAGGACGTCGATGAAAGCCTGCCGTCCGCCCGCTACCTTGCGCACGGTGCCGACGCCGACGGTGCGTCCGTCGGCGTTCCGATGCCGCCAGGACGCGAGACGCTCGAGCAATGTCATCAACTGCTTCATGCGTCCAGGGTGTCGGTGCGCGCCGGCTACCGAACCCAATTTTTTGGCTGCCCGTATTTCCGGGATGCCCATATCCTGTGCTGATGAGCGCGGACCCGCAGCTGGCCACGCCCGTGGCGGCAGGTCATCCACGCCGTTCGGTGATCGACGCCGCGTGGCGGGCTATCGGGCTCGGCGTCGAGGTGCTCAGCAGCGACGGCGGCGGACCGCTCACGCGCACCGTCAAACGCATCATCGACCCGTTGGTGCTCCGGTTACGGTCCAACCCGCAGTATTCGGCCCCGGTGGTCTCCCCCGCCACCGCCGCGGCCATGCACGATCTGATCGTGGGCAGCGCACCCGAATTACGCTCCGCCGCAGCATGGTTCGGAATTCTCAAACTCGAGCGCCGCAGGCAGCGGATCCGCGCCGGAAACGCCCAGGAGCTTTACTTCCCGGTGTGCTTCGAGCTCGCCGTCACCAAAGGCGCACCGGCGCCCGAAGATCGCGAGACGGCGGCCACCGTGCTCGGTGAAATTCACCGAGGCCGCGACCGCACCGCGATCGAAGTCCTGCATCAGTACGTGGCGGGCCAGGATGTCGTGGCCGCGCTCGGCGCTCAGCTCGAACGCAGTTGGCGCGACGTGCGGGCGGGCCAGACCGCGACGGGTCCGTTCCTGGCCAAGCTCAGCACGGTCCTCGGCCCCGCCCACGGCCACCGCGCCGCGACGGCCCGCCAGCGAGCCTGGGCGGCCATGATCAATGACACCACGCCCTACAACCTGGGCGCGCTGGCCCACGTCCAGGGTCCAGAGTCGGCGGGGCTACCCTGGTCAATCTCCGAGTTGGGATTGAGTTCGGTTGTGCCGCAACGTCCGCCGTGCATCGCCGGCGGCGCGGACAGCGATCGCCCGCTGGACCGCAGCGTGGTGGATCGGGTCCGCGCGACACTGCGCCGCGCCCTGGACCGCGACGCCCTGCCCGACATCCCGCTGCTCTGCGAAGAGGAAGTCGACCGCGCCTGCGCGCCGTGGGGCCTGCTCGCCGAGGACAAGCAGGCCACGCTGGTGGCCGGCATCGAGGTCGCGGTCGAGCTGGCGCCGCTGGACCGATCCGTCGCGAGCCGCTACGCGCTGGCGGCGCAGATCCAGGCGCGGCTGCGCAAGGAGGCGTACGTACTACACGCGCGGCGCTATCTCGCCGAGGGCGGCCCGATCCATCCGCGGCAACGGCAAGTGATCGACGACCTCGCGGCGTATGCCCCGCCCTACCTGAGCCGGCTGTGGGCCCGGCTGCACGGGCGCGACGTCTGGCAGGAGCCTTGCGAAGACGTCGACGAGATGCGCTCCCTGCTGGAGGGGGTCGCGCGATCGGTGAGCCTCGATCACCGCCAGCGGATCAAGTCGATGCTGGAATTGCAAGTGGCCGGATGAAACTGGTTGCCGATTCCGGCCTTTGGCGTGTCGGGCCCGCCAGCGCCGCGACACCGCTGGCCGCGGTGCTGGAAGTCAGCGGTGCCGTGCTGTCCTGGACGGTCGACGATCCGCCCGGCGATTCGCCAGCCCAGATCACCTTCACCGACCTCTCCCGCGCGGACTGGCTATGGCGGGTGTTCGGTGAATCCGGACACGTCGCGCTGGCCGCCGCCGCAGACGCACCGAACGCCACCACCAGCATCGAGCTCGCCGGCGTCGACATCCTGCCTGGCTCGGTCGACCCGCTGCGCCGGCTGGCCGTGGGGCATTGGCTGCGGCGATGGTGGCCGGCGAGTCAGCAGGATGGCATCGCGGGCCTGGACCGAGCCCTGCTCGACGTCGAGCTCGCGCTGCTGACCGCCGGCGCGCAGGGCTTCTTCACCGATGACACGCTGGATTCGGATGTGATCGGGCTGCTGTCGCCGCACGCCCCGGCGTTGTTCACCCATGTTCGCAGCGACGATGCGCGGATCGCGAACCTGGTACGCGCGGGGGCCGAGCTTGCCGACGAAATCGGCGTGGATGACGAGGCGTGGTCGGAACTGCTTGTTGCTCTCGATGATTCGAGCGTGGTGTTGGCGATCCCCAGCGGGCAGCGCGACGACTACGCACTGGCGGCGGGGGCCGACGCCGGCACCCGGGGTGGGGCTTCGATCGCCAGCGGTGTCGCGTCCATCAACTGGAGCTCGGTCCCCCCGGCCATCTTCGATGCGGGCGAGAACACCGTCGATTGGCGCATCGAGGCGGCGGGCGCACTGGTGCGCGCGGCGATCATCGGGCCGGACCTGCCCACCGGTGTGGCGGTGCGACTGCGGTCCGGGTCCATCAGCGGTGCCGGTGTTCTCGATGGCGATGGCCGCGCGACCCTTCCCCTGGTCGACACCGAGGAACGGCCGATGACCGAATCGGCCGCCTGGGACCACGATTGGGCGGCGACGGTGGTGATCGTCGGAGCCGACACGACGGAGACCCGGGAAACTCGGGAACGGATCCGCCGCTGGGCCCACGCCAGGCTGGACCAGCCCGCGCCGGACGCGTTCCTGGCCGAGATTTTGGCTGCCGAGTCCGCCTACTAAGCACGAGAACTATTCCCTATGCTGAGCGAGTGCCAAACACCTATCGAGTAGTTCAGTGGAACACCGGAAACGTGGGCAAGAGCTCGCTGAAGTCGATCGCCGACAACCCCATCCTGGAACTGGTCGGGTGCTTCGCATGGTCGCCGGACAAGGTAGGGCGCGACGCCGGCGAATTGGTCGGCATCTCCCCGCTCGGGGTCGCCGCGACCAACGATGTCGAGGCGCTGCTCGCGCTGAAACCGGACTGCGTGGTCTACAACCCGATGTGGATCAACGTCGACGAGCTGGTCGCAATCCTGTCCGCGGGTGTCAACGTGGTGACCACGGCATCGTTCATCACCGGGCACAACCTGGGCGAGGGCCGCGACCGGATCCTCGAGGCCGCCGAGTTGGGCGGCTCGACGATCTTCGGGTCCGGGGTGAGCCCGGGGTTCGCCGAGCTGCTGGCCATCGTGTCGGCGATGGTGTGCAACCGCGTCGACAAGGTCACCGTCAACGAGGCTGCCGACACCACGTTCTACGACTCACCGGAGACCGAGAGGCCGGTGGGCTTCGGCCAGCCGATCGACCACCCGGACCTGCAAGCGATGGCCGCCAAGGGAACCGCCATCTTCGGCGAAGCCGTCCGGCTGGTGGGCGACGCGCTCGGCGTCGAACTCGACGAGGTCAAGTGTGTCGCCGAGTTCGCCCAGACCACGGCGGACCTGGAGATGGCCTCGTGGACCATCCCCGCGGGACACGTCGCGGGCACCTACATCAGTTGGCAGGGCATCGTGGGCGGCAAGACCCTGATCGACCTCAACGTCCGGTGGAAAAAGGGGCAAACGCTGGAACCCGACTGGCAGATCGAGCAGGACGGCTGGGTCATCCAGATCGACGGTCAGCCGACGGTGACGACCAAGGTCGGCTTCCTGCCGCCACCGTATTTCGAGGCCACGACGCTCGAGGAATTCATGGACCTCGGCCACATCATGACGGCAGTGCCCGCCATCAACGCGATCCCCGCCGTCGTCGCCGCGGCGCCCGGCATCGCCACTTATGCCGACCTTCCGCTGACGCTCCCCCGCGGCTTCGCGAAGATCTAGTCCCCGGAAGCAGCCGTGGCCGGCACGGTCGTCCGTCGCCGGCCGGGCTTGGGGTAGGTCGCACCGAGTTGTGGCACCTCGACCGGACCCTGCTGACGGGCGGCCTCCATCGCGGAGCGCAGCGGACCTGCCAAGCCCGCGAACGATCCCATGTCGAACACCCGCGTCGTCAACAGCCGGTTGTGGACGTATCCGAACGAGCCGCCCACCTCCGGGTCTGCCCAGCCGAGCGTCCCGCCCAGACCCACGTGCCCGAACCCGCGCAACAGACCGGGCACCGGCGATTCGTGGTAGCCGAGGTGAAAAGGCATGGGCACCACCATGTTTGCGTCCGGCCACTTGATTCGCGCCTGCCCGGTCAGCCCCCGCGCCAACTCCTTGGACAGGTACTTCTTGCCGTCGACGCGGCCGTCGTTGGCCAGCACCGCATACATCTTGGCCAGACCGCGGCCGGTGACCACGCCGTTGGCCGCGGGAATCTCGCCGTCCAGGAACGGGGTGTCCCCCTGCATCAGGGACATGATCCCGGGAAAGTACATCGCGCCCAGCGCCCCGGAGTACCGCATGTTGGCCACCCTCGGGGCGACGAAGTTGAGTAGCGGGGTCCGCATAATTCTTTTCTGCGGCATCAGGATCTGCGCGGGTGTGGTCGGCGAGCCCTGGGGTGGGCGGCCAAGATGCAGGCCATCGGTGTTGAGCGGGCGCGCGACCTCCTGACGGATCAGCTCGCGCATACCTTTGCCCGTGACTGCCCGGGCCAGCCCGGACAGCAGCCAGCCGTACGTCAGCGCGTGGTAGGCCTGCACGCCCCGCAGGTGGTCGACGGGCGCGGCGGCCAGCCGCTCCTCCATGGCCAGGTGATCCATCAACTCTGTCTTGGTGACGCCGCGCAGGTGCGACAGACCGGCGCGGTGCCGAAGCACATCGCGAACCGTGATGTCGTCCTTACCGTTGGCCGCGAACTCCGGCCAGTACTCGGCGACCGGATCGTCGTAGGACAGCAAGCCCCGGTCGGCCAGCCGGTGAATCACCGTCGACGCGAGACCTTTGGTGGCCGAGAACACCATCGCGCCGGTATCGGCGGTCCAGGGCCGCGTGCCGGCGCGGTCCGACCACCCGGTCCACACGTCGACGACGGGAACGCCGCCGACGTAGACGGACAGGGCTCCCCCGCCGAACCGTCGCCCCGGGAACTGCTGGGCGAACTTCTTGACCACAGTCGCGAAATGCGGGTCCGCGGCCCCTGACATACCCGGGGGCAGGCCGTCGTCGGTGGTGAGCAGAGTCGACGGTGTCATGGTGCCCCCGAGCGTTGTGCGCATCGGGCAGCTACCGCCGCGGCGGCCCCTCCCCGATGAGGTGCGATTACAGATCGAAGCTATCAGTCGAGCAAAGACCCGAAAGTCACTTGGGCGGATCGTGCTCCGGGGGCTGCGCGGCATCGGCATCGGGCAAAGGCTCGGGGGGTGAATCCTTCAAAAACTTCCGCAGCCGCAACAGCTGATTGATCACGATGCCCAGCCCCAGCAGCATCAGCACCACGACTATCGCCACCACCGTTGCGGTGTTCATGGCATCCCCATGGATCTATTGTGATCCATCCCATGCCGGCCGGGCGGTCCGGTTGTTTGCCAGCTTTGCCGTGTTAGCACGTCCGGCATCGCTGGCCGCGCGGTGAGCGGACCCGAGTCGGGGGGTTTCGGAATCCCCCACCGGGGTAGCCGCACAGAGAACACCATCGAGTCAGTAGGGAGCGACAACGCATGAGCACCGAAGACAAGATCAAGAACAAAGTCGAGGATCTCGGCGGACAGGCGAAGGAAGCCATCGGTAAGGTCACGGGCGACGACGACACCAAGAACGAGGGCCGCGGAGATCAGGCCAAGTCCAGCCTGAAGGATGCCGGCGAAAAGGTGAAGGACGCCTTCAAGAAATAGATTTCAGCCTCGACCAGCAGGTTTACTGAAGACACCCGGTAGACCTGCTGGTCGTCTTTCTGCGGGCGCAGCGCGCACCAGCAACACGCCATGGCAGCGGAGGGTGGGCCGTGCCGAAAGACTCCCCTGCGCTCGATGAGCAGATTATGGTCGTTTCATGTCACTGCCGTTCGTCGACCCGCAGCGCCGCAGCACGGTGTTCACCCGCACCATGACAAAGTTCGCGCGCAGTGCGCCGGGAAAGTTTCTCGCACAGCACATTGCCGCGAACACCGATCCGTGGCTGATGCGGGTGTCCCGCGGCAACGTGTCCTGGGGGATGTTTGCTGTACCGTCGGCGACGTTGAAAATGACCGGCGCCAAAACCGGTCAGCCGCGTGAGGCCCAAATCTCCTACTTCCACGACGGCGGCGACGTGATCGCGGTCGCCTCCAACTTCGGCGGCAGCACGCACCCGAATTGGTATTACAACCTCAAAGCGCATCCCGAGTGTGAATTGGGTGGGGACAGCTTCGTGGCCACCGAGGTCACCGATCCCGTCGAGCACACGCGGCTTTACGAGCTCGCCGAATGTTCCTACCCCGGCTACGGCGATTACCGCGCCGCGACGGCGGCGGTCGGCCGCCGTATTCCGGTATTCCGGCTCGCTCCGCGGTAGCGATTGAGAAATCAGGCTTTGGGCAATCCTTACCGCCACCTGCATCGAATACCGATAAAGGGGAATCGGAACTACGCGGCGGGACAGGAAATGAATTTCTCGAAGTTGATCGATGGCCGGGTGCGCAGGCTCGCGGCGGCCGGCGGAATAGCCGCGCTGATGGCGACTGCGGTGCTGGTCAGCGGCGATGCCCCGCCGGCAAGCGCCGACTGTCCCGACGTCGAGGTGGTGTTTGCGCGCGGTACCAGCGAGCCGCCGGGTGTCGGCGGCATCGGTTCGGGTTTCGTCGATGCGCTGCGCGGGCAGCTCGGCAGCCGGAACCTCACGGTGTATCCGGTGAACTATCCGGCCAGCAGCGACTTCGGCAGCCCCGATTTCGCCGCTACGTTCATCGACGGGATTCGTGACGCCAGCTCGCACATCGAGTCGATGGCGGCGAACTGCCCCAAGACCCGGGAAGTGCTGGGCGGTTTCTCGCAGGGCGCGGCCGTGGCCGGTTTCGTCACTTCGTCGGCCGTGCCCAACGGCGTCCCGGCTGCTTCGGTGCCGTCGCCGATGCCACCTGACGTCGCCAAGCACATCGCCGCCGTCACCCTGTTCGGCACACCGTCGAATCAATTCCTCGAGCATTACGGCGCGCCGGCGATCGCCATCGGCCCGCTGTATCAGGGCAAGACGCTGCAACTGTGCGCTCCCGGCGATCCGATCTGCGGCAACGGCACCGACGCCGCGGCTCACGGTTCGTATGTCGTGAACGGCATGACGGGCCAAGCCGCGAGTTACGTCACCAGTCATCTGTAGCAACACCCCACCCGGTTGCCGCGCGGGCGATGGGCCTTGGAGAATCGCTGCGTGCGAGTTCTGATAACGGGCGGTACTGGATTTGTGGGCGGGTGGACTGCAAAAGCCATCGCCGACGCGGGGCACTCGGTTCGATTTCTGGTGCGCAATCCCGATCGGCTGCAGACCTCGGTCGCCCAGCTGGGCGTCGACGTGTCGGACTTCGCCGTGGGCGACATCATCGATCGCGTCTCGGTGCGGAAAGCGCTGCAGGAATGCGACGCCGTCGTGCACAGCGCCGCTCTGGTGGCCACCGATCCGCGGCAGACCAACGAGATGCTGACCACCAATATGCAGGGCGCACAAAACGTGCTCGGCCAGGCGGTTGAACTCGGTCTGGACCCGATCGTGCACGTGTCGAGCTTCACCGCGCTGTTTCATCCCGGCCTGGAGACGATGACAGCGGATCTTCCGGTGGTCGGCGGCGCCGACGGCTACGGAACATCCAAGGCCCAGGTCGACATCTACGCGCGCGGCCTGCAGGACGCCGGCGCACCGGTGAACATCACCTATCCGGGCATGGTGCTGGGGCCGCCGGTCGGCAAGCAATACGGCGAGGTCGGTGAGGGTGTCAAAGCGGCGTTGCAGATGCACGTGATCCCCGGGCGCAGCGGAGGCTGGCTGATCGTCGACGTCCGCGATCTGGCCGCGCTGCACGCCGCGCTGTTGGAGCCCGGCCGCGGGCCGCGCCGCTACACCGCCGGCGGACACCGGGTCCCACCGTCCGAACTCGCGGAGTTGCTCGGCCAAGCCGCCGACACCACGATGGTCGCCGTTCCGATTCCCGACACCGCGCTGCGGGTCGCGGGAGCGGTTCTGGATAGGGCGGGGCGGTTCCTCCCCTTCGATACACCGTTCACCGCGGCCGGGATGCAGTACTACACCCAGATCCCGGCATCCGATGATTCGCCCAGCGAGAAAGAGCTCGGCATCACCTATCGGGACCCGCGCGAAACCGTGGCCGACACGATCGACGCGTTGCGGCGCGCCGGCGGCTAGGGCCGGCCGCCCTCTCCAAGGCTGCGGACGAAGCCGCGCACGCCCGCGGCAACGAACGGCACGGGGGCGAGCGTGGCGATCAGGGCGCTCTTGGTCCCGACGAGGCGCGTGCTGCGCAGCCCGAGCACAAGGTCGGCGCTGTCGCTGATCAAGCCGAAGGCGGCCCAGCGCCGGAACTCGCCGTCGCTACCGCGCAACAACGCCGCACAGGCACCCGACCCGATGACGACGTCCCGAATTCCGGTCGTCTGCATCAGCAGCGTCTCGGTACCCGAGTCGGGCCGGAAGAACCGATCCGGCGCGAGCAGCATGGCGGCTCCGACTCCGACGCGGGCCGCCGCGACCAAAGCCAAGATCGACGACGTCCGGGAAGCTTCCTGTGCCACGGATCAACCCTAACCGTGGCGTTTGGCGCTGGGAGCGTTGCTAGACGCCGGGTTTGATCTCGAGGCCGACGTGCACCTTGTCGATGCCGCCGCGCACGATCGAGTGCGCGTAGAACCACGGGGCGTGGTACCAGTACCGCTTGAGCACGGCGTTGTAGACGCGCCGCGTCTCCGACTTCGGCAGGACGCGGGCAATGCCCTCGACTTCTTCACTTTTGGGTTTGCCCAACACGCCGCTCTTGCCGATCGTCACCCTGGGCGTGTTGTTGATCCGCTTGGTCTTCCACGACCCGTCGTCGGTGATGACCAGAAGCTTGTCGCCCTCGGGCACCCCCCAGATCGGCGTGGGCTTGGGACGGCCGTCCTTGGTGAAGGTGGTCAGCAGCAGGTACTTGGACTGGATCACGTCCTGAAAACTCGGGGCCACGCGCTTCCCTATCTGTGGATGGTTCCCTGGACAGTTCCCCGGTTAATGAGCTCTTAACCGTGTCTCGATCCACCGGGTCAATGCAGCCGGCGTTGCCAGTCGGCGGGGAGGCGCTCGGCGGGTCCTGGCACCGACTGGTCAAGCGGATGATGTCGCGGCGGGGCAAGCGCCGGGCCGTCGTAGAACTGTTGGTCCCGGTAGTCGTAGAACCAATCCTCGCCGGGTTCGAAACTGGCGATCAGCGGATGTTTGGCGGTTTCGGCGTGGGCAGTGGCGTGCTGGCCCGGCGATTGGTCACAACAGCCGATGTGACCGCATTGGGCGCACCGGCGCAGGTGAAACCACCAGCCCTGGTGTTGCGCGCACTCCACACAGCCGGCCCCGCTGGGCGCGACGGTGGTGTCGATGCCGGTCTGATCGCTCACCTGATCTCCGATCTACAAACGCGCGCTGGCGACCCCGCGCCGCTTTCGCCCCAGCAGCGCATCCATCGACCACGGCCCCGGCCCCACGATCAGCAAGAAGGCGACGCTCATCAGCTGCGCATACTCCGAGCGGATCTCGTGCAATACCGCCCATAGGCCAGTCTTAGGCGGAGCCGGCGGTAAAGGCAAGGGTGAGGTTCCGAGGTACATCGCGATCTTCGTCGACAGCATCGCCACCAACATTTCGACGATGAACGGCACCGTGATCAGCCGGGTGAAAAGGCCGGAGATCAACAGGATGCCGCCCACGATCTCGAGCAGCGCGACAAACGTCGCCATCGTCTCCGGGAAGGGAATGCCGATCAGGGCGAATCGTCCGCCACCCTGATTGTGGTAGACGAACTTGAGGATGCCCTCCCACAAGAACACGCCTCCGGCCATCAGACGGATCAGAATGATCGCCGCGGGCCCACCGGTCGGCGGATTGCTGAGCCACTTCCAAAGTCTGCCCGCCGATTGATCGGGCGCAGCGAGTAGGCGCGTTGGCGGTGGTTTCACAGCGTCGGGCAAGGTCATGACCGCTTCTTTCGCTAGGTACGAACACACGTCGCACCCAGATAGGGGCGCGGGTTACGGTCTGCGCGAAATGCCGCGGCCACGTTGGGCGCCGAGCGTGCGGCCAGCTTCACGTTGGGCGCCGAGCGTGCGGCCAGCTTCACGCTCGCCGCAACATCGAGGGCTCGATATTCGTTAGGTGCTTGCCGCTGCCGAAATCGATTGGCTCACCGTGTAACTGTCGATTCCCTCGGTTCCGAGCTCGCGACCGTAGCCGCTGTTCTTGACGCCGCCGAACGGTGCTGCCGGGTCCATGATGTAGCCCTCATTGACGCCGAAGGTGCCGGAGCGGACCCGGGCCGCGACGCCGTAGCCGCGCTCGACGTCGGCGGTGAACACCGACCCGGCCAGCCCGTACTCGGAATCGTTGGCGATCCGGATCGCCTCCTCCTCGTCACGGTAGGAAATGACCGTCAGCACCGGCCCGAAGATCTCCTCGCGCGCGATTCGCATGTCGTTGTTCGCGTCACTGAACAGCGTCGGTCGCACGTACCAACCGGCATCGAGTCCGTCGGGCATCTCGCTGCCGCCGGTAACCAGCCGCGCCCCTTCGCTTTTGCCCGACTCGATGTAACCGCGGACTCGCTCCTGCTGGCGCTGGGCGACCAGCGGACCGATCTGCGTGTCGGGATCAGCCGGGTCGCCGACGGTCATCGACGCCATTCCGGCGGCCAACGCGTCGACGAACTCGTCCTTGCGCTGCTCGGGCACCAGAATCCGGCTGAGCGCGTTGCAGACCTGCCCGCTGTTGGCCAGGCTGGCCATCTGAATTCCGGTGGCGACGGCTGCGGGGTCGGCGTCGTCGAGCACGACGGCTGCCGACTTGCCGCCCAGTTCCAGGCTCACCTGCTTCAGTCCCTCGGCACAGGCAAGTGCCACTTGCCGGCCGGCGGCCGTGGACCCGGTGAACGAAACCTTGTCGACGCCGGGATGCCGCACCAGCAGCTCGCCGACTTCACGACCGCCAGGCAACACGTTCAGCACACCCGGCGGAAAATCTGCTGCCGCAACCAATTCCGCGAGCAATTGCGCGTCAAGTACCGACTCGGGCGCGGGCTTGAGCACTACCGAGCAGCCGGCCAGCAGCGCCGGCACGATCTTGGTGACGGTGAGGAACTGCGGCATGTTCCACGGCACCACCGCGCCTACGACGCCCACTGGAAGTTTACGGATCCGGATGTTCTTGCCGTAGAGCCCCGGACGTTCCTGCTGCCATTCGTAGCCGGCGGCGAAGTTGCAAAATGCCGACATCATGGTCAGCGGCAGCCGAACCTGCGCCATCTTGGCGAACGTGATGGGAGCGCCGATTTCGGCCGAAATCAGTGCGGCCATATCGGCTCGCCGCTCCTTGTAGATGCCGGCGAGCCGAGTGATGGCCTCGATCCGCTCCGCCGGTTGCAGGCGGGGCCACGGTCCGCTGTCGAAAGCTGCCCGGGCGGCGCCGACCGCGCGGTCCACGTCAGCAGGTCCCGCGCACACCGCGCGGCCGATGACGGCCTCACTGTGCGGGGACAGCACCGAGATGGCGTCCGCCGAATCCCCGCCTGAAGCCGGGGCTGCCCACCTCCCGTCGATGAAGAGTTGGTCCCTGTCGTACATCAAACTCCTTGAATCTCTTGGGATCTGGCTCTGTGTCGATATCAGGTATTGCGACCACCGTTCACGCCGAGAATCTGTCCGGTGATGTAGCCGGCCTCCTCAGGGGCGCTCGGCGCTGCGCAGCATCGGTGTGTCCACGAACCCCGGCGGCACCGCGTTGACGGTGATCCCGCTCGGGCCGTATTCGAGCGCGAGCGACTTGGTCAGTCCGTTCACCGCGGACTTCGCCGCCACGTAGTGGGCCACGAACGGTTGGCCGGAATGCGTGCTGGACGACGAGATGTTGACGATGCGCCCCACCGCGGGCCACAACCGCCGTCTTCGCGCTCAAGCCGTCATCCACCTTTCCTGAGCGATCGCTCAAACGGTCGGCTTCACATGCCTATCACCCGGCATCGATTACGGCAAGCCTATGGATCGGCCTCCGTTTCGCTTCGCGGTGCGAGCGACCAACGCCACCGGCGGGCGCGAGTGGCGCGATACCGTCCGAAAAGTCGAAGATCTTGGCCAAGCGGACGCGATTTGGCGAGTACGACGATCGGTATGCGAACTACCGACTCGAACTTCCGGTGCCGCGTTCTTCGACATGGTCGCCGAACCGGCGGTGTGATAAGACCACACTGTGAGTGCATCCGAGCGACCGAAGGTGCGAGACTCCACGACGCGCGACATGCTGGTGGCCGCGACGAGTCAGATCATGGTCGAGGAGGGTTACGCCGCGGCGACTTCGCGGCGGGTGGCCGCGAAGGCCGGCGTCAAAGCGGCGTTGGTGCACTACTACTTCCCCACGATGGACGAGTTGTACCTGGCCGTCTTCCGCCGCGGCGCCGCGGGGTACTTAGAGAGTCAGCAGAAGGCTTTGGCGTCCGACCGCCCACTGCACGCGTTTTGGGATACCCTCATCGCGCCCAAGGACACCAGGTTGCTGTTGGAATTCATGGGACTTGCCAATCACCGTAAGGAGATCCAAGCCGAAATCGCAGCCTGGTCGGAGCGCTGGCGCGAAATGCAGATCACCGCGCTGAATTTCATCGTCCGCGAACATGGCCTCGACGCCAACGAGTTCCCGCCCGCCGGACTCGCCGTTGTCATCGCTGCGATCGGCCGCACCCTGATTTTGGAGGAGGGGCTGGGCTCCTCCGGGGGTCATCGGGAAGCCGTCGCACTGGTCAACCGCTTCCTGGACCGCTTCGAGATGCCGGAGCCGAAAGCTCGCCGAAGCCGCGGCGCGTAGGGTTGACCGCAGCCGATCAGGGCAGCACGACCCGCAGTCGCTCCCAGCCGCGCACGGTCGATGTCGGCGCGAGTTGTGCTGTGTCGTAGTCGATATCCCATTCGGGCCAGCGGTTGAGGATCTCGTCCAGCGCGACGCGTCCCTCTAGCCGCGCCAGGTTTGCCCCGAGGCAGTAGTGCACGCCTTTGCCGAATGTGATGTGCGAGATGTTGTCGCGACGGATGTTGAAGGTGTCCGGATCGGCGTACCGGCGCGGGTCGCGGTTAGCGGCGCCGAACAACAGCAGCATCGCGCTGCCGGCCGGAACGGTGGTGCCGTAGCACTCGAAATCCGCTGCCATCCAACGTGCTACGTGAGGGCCCGTGGGTTCGAACCGTAATGTCTCGTCGATCGTGCGGTTCAGCAACGAGCGATCCTGGTAGATTTCCCGGCGCTGGTCCGGGTGTTCGGCGAGCACCTTGGCCAGCCAGCCGATCAGCCGCCCGGTCGTCTCGTTGCCCGCACCGGCGACCACCTGGGTGTAGTGCAGCACCTCTTTGCGGGTTAACTTGCGGTGCACACCCTCCTCGTCGTCGAACTCCACGTTGAGCAGCGTGGTCATCAGGTCGTCGGACGGATTCTTCGATCGCCATTCGACGTAGTCGGCGTAGATCCGGCCGTCGGCGATGGAGTCGGCATTGGCGACCTTGAGGGGCGCCCCCGGTTTGGTGCGCAGATTGGCGTCATTCGCGTCTCGGACCGAGATCTGTTCGGATTCAGGGATTCCCAACAGCATTCCAATCACGCGCATCGGCATCATCGATGCGAGTTCGGCAATGATGTCGAATCCCGAAGATCCGACGTGTGGATCCAGGCAGCGGACACAGTAGCGCCGGATCTGGTCTTCGATTACGGCCATCCGGCGCGGCGTGAACACCCGCGACATCAGCCCGCGCAGCATCGTGTGCTCGGGCGGATCCTGAAACATCATGACACCACGGGGCATATCGAATTTCGACTGGACCAACTCGAGAATGTCACTGCGGCGGTTCGAGAACGTCGCCCAGTTGGCCAGCCCGTACTCGACATCGGAATGCCTTGATAGCGCCCAAAAGTCGTACTGCTCGTTGTAGTACAGCGGGGCTTCTTCGCGTAGCCGTGCGTACGTCGGATACGGATCGGCATTGATGCCGACGTCGTAGGGGTCGTAGTAGACCTCGGTGTCGTTCGTGACAGTCATCGAAGAAATTCCCTTACGCCAGCCGCGATGACGTCGAGTCGCCCGAGCTGCCCGACGCCACTGCCGATGGCAATGATGTCGGCCCCCGCCTGGGCGAGCCGAACCCCGCGGCCTCCGCCTGCCTGCGCGCCGCACCGGTCACGAATGCGACCTTGCCGTCCAGGCCCATGACAACCTCCACCGCGTCCTTTTTGGGCGATCGCCCAAATAAGTGACGCAGGCCATGTCTAACAGCCTCGGGATGAGGTCGTCAAGGGTTCAGCGAGGCGTCGATCAGCGTGGTCGCGGCCGCCCGGGCATGCACGACGGGCGCGGTGTCGTTCAGCGACGTCGCCATCGCGGTCGCTCCTTCGAATAGCACCGCCAGCTGCTGGCCCAGCAGGTGAGGATCGGCGGCCCCCGCCTCCTGCGCGACCGCGATCAGGCGGCGGGTGAATCGTTGCTTGTGAGTCCGCACGATCTGGTCGGTACTGCGCAGCGAGCCTGCCGATTCGACGGCCGCGTTGTGAAATGGGCAGCCCCGCATGACCTCTCGGCGCGACATCTCGAAGATGGCCAGCAGTCGGTCCCGGGCGGATAGGGTCGGGTCGTCCAGGCGCTGCTCACTGGGCGATCCACCACGGTCATCCATGCCGCGCAGGTAGGTATCGACGAGGTCGTTCTTGCTGGGAAAGTGTTGATAGAGGGTGCGCTTGGACACGTTAGCTTCTTGGGCAATGAGGTCGACGCCGGTTGCGTGGATTCCCTGGCGGTAGAAGAGCTGGGCGGCCGCACGCTCGATTCGCTCCCGCGCTCCGCGCCCGCCGGCCGGGCGCGTCATTAGTTCGGCCATCTCCTCAAGGTACACCGCTCGGTTTACAAATTTCCAAAATCCGGTTAGTTTTCCACTATCAACGTAAACCGATCAGTTTCCGAAGGGATGGCATGACGACTTCTCAAGAGGCTTCCCGTGCCGACACCGCAAGTTCGTCGCCGTGGGGCGACGCGCAGTCGCGATTGATCACCTGGCGCGATCCCATGACGACGCAAGCCACGGTCGCGTCGATGAGCGGCCTCTCCTACTGGCAGGCGGTCGCCGACGGACACCTGCCTCCCCCACCGATCGGAGAGCTGGTGCAGATGCGCGTTGTCGCGGTGGAAAACGGCCGTATCACGTTCTCCTGCACCCCGGACGCGTCCATGTACAACCCGCTGGGAATGGTGCACGGCGGAGCGGTGTGCACGCTGCTCGACACCGTAGCCGCGTGTGCTTTGCACACCACCTTGCCGCAGGGAGTCGCATACACGTCGGTCGAGATCAAGGTCAACTACCTCAAAGCTGTGACCGTCGACAGCGGGCCGTTGACCGCGGTGGGTTCCGTTATCAAAGCGGGATCACGGATCGGGTTCGCCGAAGGACAGGTCACCGACGCGGCCGGGAAGCTCGTCGCGACCGCGAGCACCACCCTGCTGGTCTTCGAGTTGCGTCGATGAGCGCGCCCATCCTGGTAATCGGCGCGACCGGCCGGCACGGCGGCACCGGATTGACCGTGGTGGATTGGCTGTTGAGTCGCGGACGCCCGGTGCGCGCGTTGGTCCGTACCGACGACGAGCGAGCAGAGGCACTGCGGCGGCGCGGGGCCACGACCGTGATCGCCGATCTGCACGATCGAGCGTCACTGGCAATGGCGGTACAGGATGTCAGCGCTGTCTACTTCACCTATCCCGTTGCGGCAGGCGTTGTTTCGGCTGCCGCCAATCTGACCTCGGTGCTGAGCGAGATGGTGTCGAAGCCGCACCTGGTGGTGATGTCGATGGCCGTGTCCTCGGTCGGTAGCCCCAGCCGGCTGGGTCAGGCGCAGGCGGTTGCCGAGGAGATCTTCACCTGGGCGGGCCTGAATCCCACGGTGCTGCGGTTCGGTGGCTTGTTTCACGAAAATGTGTTGCTTCTGCACGGGGCCACGATCAGACAGGACGGCGTGATTGCCAACAGCTTCGGCCAAGGACCGGCACCATGGATCGGCGGTGACGACGCGGCCGAGATCGCCGCTGCTCACCTGCTGGCTCCGCCGCCGGATTCCGCCCGGATCAGTTATCCGCCGCCGGCCGAGGTGATCGACCACGTGGAGGTGGCGCGCATCATCTCGGCCGAAACCGGTCGGCCCGTTCGTTTCGAACCCATCTCCGCCGCCGCGTGGCGAACGGAATTGGAGGCCGCTGCCCAGGCGGACCCAAACTCACCAATCAATGTAGCTATGGCCCAACATATCTCGACCATCGGTGGAGCATTGGCGCAACGCTCCGAATCCCTGATCCCGCCGGACCCCGACGCGCTGGCCGCGATGCTCGACCGTCCGCCGACCCCTTTGGCCGAGTTCGTCCGGCGCAATCTGCCCCACTTTGCTCCGTCGACGCCCGCGACCATGCGGACCTAACATCAACTGAAATTGTAAGGAGCACAACGTATGTCTTCCGTCCTGATCACTGGGGCCAGCCGCGGCATCGGTCGCGCCATCGCCACCGAGTTCGCGCGTCGCGGGCATCGCGTGGTGGCGACCGCACGCGATCCGCGCACGTTGACCGACCTCGACGTCAGCGAACGGCTGGCCCTCGATGTCACCGACGGCGCCAGCGTCACGGCTGCCGTAGCGTCCGCCGGCGACATCGACGTCGTGATCGCCAACGCCGGGAATATCTTCTACGCCGCCGTCGAAGCCATCCCGTTGCCGGAATTGCAACACCTGTTGAACCTCAACACCATTGGCGCCATTCGGGTGGCTCAAGCGGTACTGCCGCAGATGCGCGCCCGCAGCGACGGCAAGCTGCTGTTCATGTCCAGCGTCGTCGGACGGGTCGTGCTGCCGCCCGGTGCGGCCTACGCGGCAACGAAATGGGCGCTGGAGGCGCTCGTCGAAGCACTGGCCATCGAGGTTGCACCGTTCGGCGTTCAGGCGGCGTTGCTCGAACCCGGCGCGGTCAGCTCCGGTGCCCTCGACAATGTGACCACCTACACGCTGCCCGACGATCCCTATGTAGAAATCTTGAAAGGCGGCGGACCGCGCGCTGGAATGATCACCCCCGGACAGGTTGCCGCCGAGGTCGTCGACGCCGCCGAGAAACCGCAACTGCCGCTGCGGATCCCGATTGGCGATGCCGCACGCGCGCTGTTGGCGGTGCGAAAGGCAGCACCCGAAGATACCCCGTTTGTCCCGGCGAACTACGTCAAGAATTAAGCGCGCCGGGTGGCGTATCCGACCCGGAAAACCGTGAAGATTGATCACCCGGGTGTGAAAGATTCGTTAAGAACGCTGCACGATGTCGCCGCAGGCTTCAATTTGGAAGCATGACGCTGTTCGATTTGCTTCCGTCGCTTCGGCACGGTTTGCACCCGCACCTCGACAGCGCAATCTGGCCATCGAGTGCTGCCCACGACGATCTGGGCCAGCTGTGCGTCGGCGGGGTGGCCGTCACCGAGATCGCGGCCGAGTTCGGCACGCCTGCCTACCTGGTGGATGAACACGAATTTCGGGCCCGGATCCGTCACTATCGTGCCGCGCTTCCCGGGGTCGAGCTGGTCTACGCGTGCAAGGCACTGCTGAGCACCGCCGTGGCCGAATGGGCAACCGCCGAAGGCGCCGGCCTGAACGTCTGCTCGGCCGGCGAACTGGCCACCGCATTGGCAGCCGAGGTGCCGCCGTCGCGGATCGTCCTGCACGGCAATGCCAAGACCGCCGGCGAACTGCACGATGCGGTCGACGCCGGGGTGGGCCGCATCGTCATCGATTCCCCGAACGCGATCGCGCTGCTTGCCACGCAGGTGCGTCGCCGCCAAAGCGTGCTGGTCCGGGTGATTCCCGACATCGAAGCCCCCGGCCAGCACGGGGCCGGCTTCGGCTTCACCGTGGCGGACGGGCAGGCGGCCGGTGCAGTCAGGCGTGTTCTGGATCAGCCCTGGCTGGACCTGGTCGGGTTGCACTGCCACCTCGGCTCGCGGCTCACCGACCCGGGGCGATACGGCTCGGCGATCCGGCAGTTGGTGGCCCTGATGGCTGAGGTGCGCGACCACCATGGCGTCGTGCTCAGCCAGCTCGACCTCGGCGGCGGGCACGGGGTTCCGTACGTTTCCGGCGATCCCGAATTCAGCCCGTCGACGCTCGCCGCGGTCATCGACTCCGCGCTTCGATCCGCTTGTGCCGACTACACCTATCCCCGCCCGCAGATCGTGATCGAGCCGGGCCGAGCGATCGCCGCGCGCGCGGGAATCACGCTGTACCGGGTGATCGCCGTCAAGCACCAGCCCAACGGGCGCACCTACGTCGTCGTTGACGGCGGCATGGTCGATAACCCGCAGGAGGGCACGCACGGTGTGAAATACACAGCGGCACTGGCTAACCGGCATGTACCGACCACAACGGCGCCTGTCACGATCGTGGGCCGGCAATGCGAAGCCGGGGAAGAGATCGCCCGCGACGTCGAGCTACCCACCGACATTCACGCCGGCGATCTACTGGCGGTGGCTTGCACTGGCGCCTATCACTATTCGATGGGATCCGCCTGCAACTTGGTGGGGCGTCCGCCACTGATCGCCGTTGCCGACGGCCGGACGCGCGCACTGGTGCGCCGAGAAACCGTCGCTGACCTGCTCGCTCGCGACTGTGACTGGTCTCACCCACCGCAGCGTGCAGGTTCCGTCACAATGGATATCGACAACGCGAGTGGGGAATAGGCATGTTTGACACGGCTGTTGACCGGCGCCGCGACCATTGGCCGCACATCGCGACCCGGACCGCTCACGAAGGTGTAGCCGAAGTGCCTCGCGTTGAAAATCGTTGGAAGGCGATGAGTTCGCGGGTCCTGTCCGTAGCGGCGTGGTTGCCCGCCACCATCGTGTACGCGGTCATGCTGCTCGGAGTGTCGTTGCTGCTGAAAGCGCTCGGTACGCACGCGCATGACGTGGCGGTGCGCGAGATGAGCACCAACTTGCACAATCTGGCCCACGGCCACGTGGTCACGTTGGTCGGCAGCGCGTTCGTCAGCGACGGAGGCCATGTGCTGCTTTGGCTACCTGGCCTGGTGTGCTTGCTAGCGCTGGGTGAATTGATTTGGCGCAGTGCGGGTTTGGTCGTCGCGTTCGCGTTCGGCCATATCGGCGCCACGTTGGTCGTCGCAGTGTGGCTGGCCGCCGCGCTGAAGGCGGGCTGGCTGCCGATGTCTTTGGCGAACACCACCGACGTGGGGATGAGTTACGGCGCAGTGTGTGTTCTGGGGGCCCTCACCGCGTCGATACCCTCGCGTTGGCGACCGGCTTGGATCGGTTGGTGGCTCGGCAACGCCATCGCCGCAGCCTTGACCGCAGAGTTCACCGCCATCGGTCACGTGGTTGCGCTGCTGCTCGGCATCGCTTTGTCCTTCCGATTGCGCTCGATCCTGCACTGGACACTTCTCCACTCGGCTTTGCTCGTGATCGGGTCCGCGTTCGGCTACATGGTGCTGTGCGGACCAGCGGGACCCGCGCCGGTGGCCGGCGCCGCAGGTGCGCTGATCGCGCTCGTGGCCGCCTGGGTATTGCGGCCACGCGACAACGCAACCCAAGCGTTGGCGGGCCAGCCGGGATTTGTGCCGCAGCCGGCACAGTCGTAGTCAGTCAGCCGGCGACTCGCCCCGCGCCGCTTACCATTCCGTACGCCTCCATGCGCGACGATTCGACGTCAGAATGCCAGACGGCGCGCGGGTGGCTGGTAATTGCTGCGATTAATCGTTGTCCGGATGCGCGCCAACGACACGCCGTCATTCAATCCGACTTGTTTTTCCGGGTCAGATCGGTGTCCCGACTTGGCTGTACGCGTTTCGGCTCGCCGGGCATTTTGGGATAATTCGGCGGATAGGGCATATCGCCCAGGCCGCGCTCCTCGTCGGCCTCGACCATCTCCAGCAATGGCGTCAGCGAATGGGCCACGTCGTCCATACCGGCCCATGGATCGTCGCGAACTTGGACCAGGTCCCGCACGGTCGCCATCGTGTAATCGTCGGGCTCCGCGCCGACTAACTCATCCCACGTCAATGGCGTCGACACGGTCGCGATCGGCGTGCGGCGCACCGAGTAGGGCGAGGCCATGGTGCGGTCTCGAGCGTTTTGGTTGAAGTCGATGAAGATGCGCTCGCCGCGTTCCTCCTTCCACCACGACGTGGTCACCGCGTCCGGCGCGCGGCGTTCGACCTCGCGCGCCAGCGCGATGCCCGCCCGGCGCACCGCGATGAAGTCCCAGTCGGTGGCGATCCGGAGAAACACATGAATCCCGCGCCCCCCTGATGTCTTGGGATAGCCGACGAGCCCGAGCTCATCGAGCAACGGCCGTAGCACGTCGACCGCAACGGAGCGCGCCTGCTCGAAACCGACGCCGGGCTGGGGGTCGAGATCGATGCGCAGCTCGTCGGGGTGCTCGGTGTCGGGACAGCGAACCTGCCACGGATGCAGCGTGACCGTGCCCATCTGCGCCGCCCACACGATCGCCGCCGGGTGAGTGACCATCAACGCGTCGGCGGTTCGTCCCGACGGGAAGGCGATCCGGCACGTCTCCAGATAGTCGGGATGATGCTGCGGAATCCGCTTCTGGTAGATCTCCTCGCCGTCGATGCCGTCCGGAAAGCGCTGCAGATGGGTGGGCCGGTTGCGCAGCGCGTCCAGCATCGGACCGCCGGCCACCGCGAGGTAGTACTCGGCGAGCCGTCGCTTGGTGCCATTCGACCCGAGCTTCGGGAAGTACACCTTGTCCGGGTTGGAGAGTCGTACCGAGACCCCGTCGACGTCGAGCTCTTCCGCTTCCGCAGCCATGTCTCGATTCCAGCACAATGACCGGATGGAGCTACCCGTCATGCCCCCGGTTTCGCCGATGCTGGCCAAGTCGGTCAAGGCGATCCCCCCGGACGCCTCCTATGAACCCAAATGGGATGGATTCCGCTCCATCTGTTTCCGGGACGGTGATCAGGTCGAACTGGGAAGCCGCAACGAGCGGCCGATGACCCGCTATTTCCCCGAGCTGGTGGCGGCGGCGCGGGCCGAGCTGCCGCGACGCTGCGTGATCGACGGTGAGATCGTGATCGCGACCGAGCACGGCTTGGACTTCGAAGCGCTGCAACAGCGCATTCACCCGGCCGATTCGCGGGTGCGGATGCTCGCCGAGCACACCCCGGCGTCCTTCATCGCATTCGACCTGCTGGCCCTCGGCGACGAGGACTACACCCGGCGCCCCTTCTGCGAGCGGCGCGCGGCACTCGTCGACACGCTGGCCGACGCCGGGCCGTCGATTCATGTCACGCCGGCGACCACGGATCTGGACACCGCGCAGCTTTGGTTCGAGGAGTTCGAGGGCGCCGGTCTCGACGGCGTCATCGCCAAGCCGCTAGGCATCACGTATCAACCGGACAAGCGCGTCATGTTCAAAATCAAGCACGAGCGCACGGCCGACTGTGTGGTCGCGGGATATCGAGTACACAAGTCGGGCGGCGACGCGATCGGGTCACTGCTACTCGGGCTCTACCAAGACGACGGCCAGCTCGCATCGGTCGGCGTGATCGGCGCGTTTCCCATGACCGAACGGCGGCGACTGTTCACCGAATTGCAGTCGCTGGTAACCACTTTCGATGACCACCCGTGGAGCTGGGCCGCACACGAAGCCGGCGAGCGCACCCCACGGAAAAACGAGACCTCGCGGTGGAACGCCGGTAAGGATCTCTCGTTCGTGCCGCTGCGGCCCGAGCGGGTCGTCGAGGTCCGCTACGACCACATGGAAGGTCGACGGTTCCGCCACACCGCCCAGTTCAGCCGCTGGCGTCCCGACCGCGATCCACGCTCATGCACCTACGAACAACTCGAGCAGCCGGTCACCTTCCGCCTCGGCGACATCGTCCCGGGCCTGGGCTAAACGGCGGCTGCGCTCCGCAGCTTAGGCGGGGTTCGCTACGCGTTCGGCACCGACGCGCGAGGCCACTCGGCGACCTCCATACAGCGTTTGCACAGCGACCTGGAAGCGAAAACCTGTTGCGGCGCCCACCGGGGCGGCGGATTCTGGGTGTCTAGACGGTTAACGGAAAGAAGTCAACAGATGAACTCAGCGGCATTCATGAAACCCTTGGCCATGGGAATCTTGGCGGCTATCGCGCTTTCATCGGGAGTCGCGACGCCGGTCGCACATGCAACTGCGACGGATGACTTCCTCAGACAGGTGCGTGCGAATGGGGTCGGGCTTCACAAATCGGATGCCGCCTTGATTCAGGACGCTCAGGAAGTGTGCGACATGCTCGACTACCAGGAGTCGGCTTACCAATACCTTGACCAGCACTCCGGTCTAGACGACAAGCAATCCGCCATGTTCGTCATCGCCTCGGTCAAATACTTCTGCCCGCAGTTAACACCCGGATAGGGCCCGATCAGCGGCACACGTTCAGCCCGAGCGCCATCGTGCCGGGCCTTGGATAAAAAGCGGCTAGATCAAAAAAGCCGATGACCCACAACCGAGCCTTGCCTTACTGATAGGCAGGCAAATGCCGTCGTGGTGGGTCATAATTCTTTACCGCTTGTTTGGTCCACGTGCATTGAAGCCGCTTATGGTCTCCCTCCGTATTGACTGGCGGCGGAAGCAGATCCTTGATGGATAGGTCGAAAGGAAGTCAACGAATGAACGCTGCGGCGGCCGTGCGGAAGCCCCTGGGAATCCTGGCGGCTATCGGGCTCTTGTCGGCGGGAGCGGCCCCGGTCGCGCAGGCAACTCCGACGGATGACTTCCTCCGTCAGGTACGTGCAAACGGTATCGGGGTCAACGCACCCGATAGCGCCGTGATCCAGGATGCCAAGGAAATATGCGACATGCTCGACTACCAAGAGCAGGCCTACCAATACCTCAATCAGCACTCCGGTCTAGACCGCAATCAGTCCGCCTTCTTCATCGCCGCTTCCGTCACCTATTACTGCCCGCAGTTCGCCCCCAAGCTGGGCCCGGGTCACTAAAAGCGCAGCGTAGTCCGACTCGCCGCCCGAGATCAGACCGCGACCGTCAGCTCCGATAGCCCGCGCAGCGTGATGTTGGCCTTGTACTGAGGTTCGCTGTCCAGCCGGGCGTCCGGGAAACGCGCCGCCAGCTCCGACAGGGCAATGCTGGCTTCCATCCGCGCCAGCGGCGCGCCCAGACAGTAATGCAGTCCACGCCCAAATCCCAAGTGCCGCAATGGTCCCCGATCGGGATCGAAGGTATCGGGTCGATCGAATTCGGCGGGATCGCGGTGCGCCGCGGCCAGCAGCAACATCATCACGTCACCCTCTGGCACCTTGGCGTCTCCAATTGTCATGTCTTCGAGGGCAATTCGGCCGACCATTTGCACGGGCGGGTCGTAGCGCAGAGTCTCCTCGATGACCGCGGAGACGCGGTTGGCGTCTTCACGCAATGCCGCCCATTGCGGTGGTTCTCGCAGCAGCGCCAGAATCGCGTTGCCGATCAGATTGACCGTCGTCTCGTGACCGGCGACCAGTAACAGCAGGCAGGTCGAGACGATCTCGTCCTCGGTCAGCTGATCACCGGACTCCTCCACCGCGACCAGACCGGACATCAAATCGTCGCCGGGTCGCGTACGTCGTCGAGCGATCAAGCCGTGCAGATACTCCCGCAACCACGCCCCGGCATCAAGGCGCTCCTGTAGACCGTCAGAGGCCGAACCGGTGAACGTGACGAACGGGTCCAGTGATTGTGCGAGTAAGCCTGACGCGTGGCTGAACTGCGACTCGTCGTCGAGGGGCACCCCGAGCAGCCGACAGATGACCGCCACCGGTAGCGGATAGGCGAAATCTTCGACGACGTCAAAGCGGCCCTTCGCGGCGATCCCGTCGAGCAATTCGCCGACCAGGACGCTGATGTCGGGCCGCAGCGCGTTGACCACTTTCGGCGCGAACGCCTTGCTGACCAGCTTGCGCAGCCGCGTGTGATCGGGTGGATCCAGGAACAGAAAGCCCGGCGGGACTTGTGCGGGCGGCGGCGCGCCGGCGGCGGTGAGTTCCCGGATCTGGGCTTCAACCTGCTCTTGAGCGCGCGTCGACTTCATCCGGTCGCTACTCGACGATGGATGCCGCAGGGTGTCGTCGCAATCCCGGTATGTCGAGAAGACGGCGAGGTGCGCGTCGGGCAACAAAATCGGTCCGCGTTCCCGAATCTGTGCGCCCAGGGGATAGGGATCGGCCCGATTCGCCGGGTCGAGGAATCCAAACAGCAACTTTTGCGATTCGGCGTGGTCGGCCGGTCCGGGGGGCGGCTGAATCGGCGCAGTCGTCATGCAGACATTGTGCCTGCGGCACTAAAGTCGTGGTTCGAAGTGGGTGACCGCGCAGGCGTCAGCAACTAGCATTTGCGGTCGTGGTCTTCGCGGTCCGCAGGCGCGGGCGGCGTCCTAACTCCCTTCGGTGAGGCCCGTCAGCTCCGGGTGCGCCATCAGCAAGTCGAGATAGGGCCGTTGTCCCTTCAGTAATTTGGTGCGCGCCCGGGTCACCGGGAACCATCCGACTCGATCCACTTCGGGAAACTCCCGCACCGTGCCCGAGCCCTTGGGCCACTCCAGCTCGAAGGTGTTGCTCCTTGCGTCGGTGACGTCGAGGTCGGTGCGGACGGCGAAGGCCGTGACCACCTTGCCACTGGGTTGTTTCAGCACGCCCAGGTCGAGGCGCGGCCCGGCCGGAACTGGGAGCCCCAACTCCTCGGCGAACTCACGCTGCGCCGCGGCCCAGGGATCCTCGCCGTCGGTGTACTCGCCTTTCGGAATCGACCAGGCCCCGTCGTCTTTGCGGACCCAAAACGGGCCGCCCGGATGTGCGAGCAGGACTTCGACGACACCGTCGAAGATCCGGTACAACAGCACACCCGCACTGAGCTTGGGCACCGCGCTCAGACCCCGACGGCGCGTTCCAGGTCTTTGAGCGACGACTCCAAATGCGCGAGCAGTCGCTGCAAGTGCGGGACGCTGCGCCGGCATCCGACCAGACCGAAATCGAGTTTGTCGGCATTGCTGACCAGGGTGATGTTCAGCGCCTGGCCGTCGAGAATCGCGGACAGCGGATAGCTGCCGTCCAGGCGGGCGCCGCCGTAGTACAGCTGCTCACGGGGTCCGGGAACGTTGGAGATGATCAAGTTGAAGGGCGGCGACGTCGACGTCACCCATCCGGGAACCGCCGCCATCGCCAACGCACTCATGTTCAGCGCGGAAAGCGCCAGAGCCTGGACTCGAGGCAGCTGGGAGAACACCGTCTTGTTCTTGTACATCGACTCGCTCACGGTTTCCAGCCGCTGGGCGGGATCCTCGATGTCGGTGGCCAGGTTGCACAAGATCGCTCCGACCAGGTTGCCGCCGGCGTCAGCCTCGTCCTCCCGGCGCAGGCTCACCGGGACCATCGCCAACAGCGGTGTGTCCGGCAGGGCGTCCCGCTCCAGCAGGTAGTAGCGCAAGGCGCCCGAACACATTGCCAGGACGACATCGTTGAGCGTCACCCCCGCGGCGTTCTTGACGTTCTTGATGCGGTCCACCGACCACGACTGCGCGGCGCAGCGCCGGGCGCCACCGATCTTGACGTTGAGCATGGTGCGCGGAGCTCCGAACGGCAGCGTGAGTTGCTGTTCGAACAGCGCGGCACGGACTAGCGACACCGTCGACGGTGCCAGCGCCGCAAGGGATCCCGCCGTATGCATCAGCGAACTCAGAGGCGACGACGCCGCGGACTTGCGCTTGGGTTTGCGCAGGCTCCAGGGCGCCCGAATCTCGGTGTCGTCGGGGTCGTTGGACAGTGCGCGTTGCATCAGCTTGAGGGCCGAGACGCCGTCGATAAGGGAGTGGTGCATCTTGGTGTAAATCGCGAAGCGACCGTCCTTGAGTCCTTCGATCACGTACGCCTCCCACAGCGGGCGGTGGCGATCGAGCAGGCTGCTGTGCAACAACGAGGTCAGCTCGAGCAGATCGCGGACCCGCCCCGGCGAGGGCAACGCGGAGCGCCGGACGTGATAATCGATGTCGAGGTCCTTGTCATACGACCAGCCGAGATTGGCGATTCCGCCCAAGAAGGTCGCCGGACGCTTGAGGAAGGTGGGCTGGAAATCCTGCTGGGCGACCAAGCTGTCGTAGAACTCGCGCACAAACTCCACACCGGCGCCCCCGGGGGGCTCGTACAACGACAGCCCACCGACGTGCATGGGATGCTCACGGGATTCCCCTAGCAGGAATACCGAGTCGGTGGGGCTCATCAGTTCCATCCCCCAATTAGACCCCCGCGGTGAAGCAACCCGCTAGCAACCTGCAGGAAAGGTTGCGAGGCAACGAGATCGACGGTCGTTCGATCCCTTGCCGGGAGGGCCGGGCCGGAGCGGCGATTTTCTTTAGTTCGACCCCTGCCTACGGCAAATACTGCAGACTGCCCTTGACCGGACGGGCCGCAGCGCGGCTTCCCGCTACCGGACTGACCGAGACGCCGCAAAGGGGACGAGCTTGCGATGGAGAAATTCACCCCATCGATCGACTGGAACCACGAACTGGTCTCGTCGTTTCGCTGGATTCTCGAGACCTGGACGGCCAGCGCCGTGTGTTTGCTCGTCATCGGGCTCGCGGCTGTCAGGTTCACCCGGTGGGGCGGCGAGTTTTGGCGCGTCACCGGTGATTACTTCACCGGCCGGCAGAGCCTCCCGGTGTGGGGTCTGTTTGCCGTGCTGCTGCTGTCGGTAATGCTGGCGGTGCGAATCAACATCTTGCTCAGCTATTACAGCAATGACCTGTACTCGGCGCTGCAGGCGGCGTTCCAGGGGGCCGGCGCCGGCGACAATGCGGTACGCGACTCCGGCATCCACGGCTTTTGGACGGCCATCCGCACGTTCTGCGTGATCGCGACCCTGCATGTGTTGCGGACGATGGCGGACTTGTATTTGATGCAGCGATTCCTGATCCGCTGGCGGGTGTGGCTTACCGATCGCTTGACGATGGACTGGCTCGACCGACGCGCGTACTACCGCGCTCGTTTCATCGATGACACGATCGACAACCCCGACCAACGCATTCAGCACGACATCGACATCTTCACCGCGGGGATGGGCGGTTCAGCTAATCACCCCAATGGGGGCACGTCGAGCAATTTGGTTTTTGGCGCAGTCCATTCCGTTGTCTCGGTCGTGTCATTCAGCATGATCCTGTGGCGGCTTTCCGGTCCGTTGCACATCCTCGGGGTCACCCTCCCGAGGGCGCTCTTCTGGGTCGTATTCGTCCACGTGCTGGTTGCCACGGTGGTCGCGTTCTGGATAGGCCGCCCGCTGATCCGCCTCAGTTTCCGCAACGAACAGTTCAATGCCGCATTCCGATATGCGCTGGTGCGGTTGCGTGACGCCGCGGAGGCGGTCGGCTTCTATCGCGGCGAGCGAGCCGAGCGCGCTCAGCTGACGAATCGATTCGACACCACGATTACCAACTACCGAAGCTATGTGCGGCGCACGATTGGCTTCATCGGCTGGAACCTCACGGTCAGTCAAGCGATCACCCCGCTGCCATTCATCGTGCAGGCGCCGCGGCTGTTCGCCGGCAGCATCAAGTTCGGCGGGGTCACCCAGTCGGCCAGCGCTTTCAGCCATATCGAGGATTCACTGTCGTTCTTCCGTAACGCTTACGACCGCTTCGCCAGTTATCGGGCGGCGATACTCCGGCTCAACGGGCTGGTCCAGGCCAACGCCGAGGCGCGGACGCTACCGGAGCTGTCCGCCGTGGCCAGCTCCGATGGTTCGGTCGAGCTTGCCGATGTCGAGGTCCGCACACCATCCGGAACGCGACTGATCGCGCCGCTCGATTTGCGGCTGGTGCCGGGCGACGCGCTGGTCGTCACCGGGAGGTCGGGCTGCGGCAAAACCACCCTGTTGCGCACCCTGGCGCAGTTGTGGCCGTACGCCTCGGGCACGTTGCGCCGCCCGGACGGCCGTAACCGGGTCATGTTTCTGTCGCAGTTGCCCTATGTTCCGCTCGGCACCCTGCGCGCCGTGGTGTCCTACCCGGCCCTGGCCGGCGAAATCGACGACAGCGCGTTGCAGCAGGCGCTGGTCAAGGCCGCACTTCCCAACCTCACCACCCGGCTCGACGAGGAACGGGACTGGGCCAAGGTCCTCTCGCCCGGAGAGCAGCAACGCGTCGCATTCGCGCGGCTGCTGGCGATCAAACCGCAGGCGGTCTTCCTTGACGAAGCCACTTCCGCAGTCGACGAAGCTCTAGAGTTCCTGCTGTACAACCTCGTTCGGACCGAGTTGCCGGACTGCATCATGGTCAGCGTCAGCCACCGCGGCACCGTCGAACAACACCACCATCAGGAATTGGCGTTGCTCGGCGACGGGCCGTGGTACCTCCGGGACATCCCCGAGCAAATCCGATCGACCTGACCTGAGTCGGTCCGCCGCAGTGTCGTGATCACATCCGAGACGAAAGTACCGCGACGCCATCACCGCTGAGGTACGACAACGCCCAGGGCCTACCCGCGAGCACGGATGCGAGGTGAGCGGACTGCCCGACAACCGCGGGTCCCTCCGCGCGATGAGACCAGTTCGCGTCGGTGGCAAGCAGATTGAGGCCACGAGCGCGCGCGGCCGCCGGGACGAACGGGTTGGGCACCCGTACCTGAGTGTTCAACACGGCGAGGACGGTCGCCGCGGGAATCGCCGACTCTTTGCCCAACGCGTAGGTGATGTCCAGCTCGTGGATGACGTGGTCACCCAACAACAATCGTCTCGGGAAGAGGCGGCCGATTCCCCGGGCTCGGTGTACCAGCGCGACAAAGTCATCCAGCAACTGGTCCGGACCGCGCCGTGCCGCCAGGCCGCGAGCCAGTTCGGTGTTCGCGCCGTCAAACGAGCCGCGATGCCGCAGCATGCTTGTGGCAACGTCGAAGAATCCAACCCCGTAGCCGATGACCAGATGGGCCAGCACCTCGTGATTGGTCCACTCGGTGCACAGGCTTGGTTTGGCCCACTGCGTCGCGCTGATGCTTCGAGCCAACTCGGCAAGTCTTGTGTCGTTGTCCCGCAATGCGTTAGCCGACTCGGACACCCAAGTGCTCCTGCAGAAAGGCGGTCTGGTCGGCGAGTAGCGAACTCAGCAGCGGCGGGTGATAGATCTGGAAGTGATCACCGTCGTAGTGCCGCACTACGCCGCGCGGCGCCGCGGCGGCGACATCTTCGGCGTGGTGGCGATCCATCAAGGTTTCCCGACGCGATACGCAGACAAGAAGCGGCGCTTCGATTTTCGCTGCTCCACGCTTCGCGCTGCTCGCCGCGATTCCAAGCACATCCATCGCCGCCATCCGGTTATCGAACGTGCAGCCGGGTTCTACGGTGGAATACCAGCCGTCCAACGCGCCCGCGACCGTGACCGCGGCCACGCTCCCGGGCCTGCCGACGATCGCGACATACGTTCGGCCGGCCCGTCGCAACCGGCTGAAGGCGTCGGCGATGATCGCCGGCGTAAGCCGCAATGCGGGCATAACGCCGCCTCGCCGCAACGTCCCCGGCCCGTGCACGATCGGGCATTGCACCACGACGGCCGCTGCTTGGACTCGGTGTGCTGCCGCTTGCAGCACGTGCAGCGCCCCAAGACTGGTGCCCCACAAACCCAGCCTGGCCGCGTCGATACTGGGGTGCGAGCGTAGATAGGCAAACGCCGCTTCAACGTCCTGCCGGTGCCCGCGCATGCCGAACCGCTGACGAGGTTCGCCGCCGGACTCGCCCGTGTACCGATAGTCAAACGCCAGTGTCGCGAGGCCGGATTGGGCGAAATGCTGCTCGTATTGGGACAGCGACATGCCATGGGTAGCGCCCAGGCCGTGGGCCAACACCAGGCCCGGATGCGGCCCGGGGCCGTCGGGAAGAGTCAGCCAGCCCGCGCAACGGGTACCGCGCGACATGAAGGACACCCTCGCGGTGTCGTATGCGGCCGTCATGTGAGATCCTTCCATAGATACGTACACCGTACGTTTTATATTACGTACAGTGTACGTGTCAATGGGTCCACATACCGAGGAGGCCGGGCGCTAGATGCGGGCACGATTCACTCTCGCCGAGGTGCGGGCGCAGGCGATCCAAATCGTCGACAAGGACGGGCTCGCGGGCCTGAGCATGCGATCGCTGGCGGCCGCATTGGGCACCGGACCGATGACGCTCTACAACTACGTCAAAGACCGCGAGGAGCTGGAAGGCCTGGTCGCCGAGGCGGTGCTCGCCGATGTCCGCCTGCCGCGCCGGTCCGACGATTGGCACGCCGACGTCAAGGCCGTCGCGACCGCCATCTGGCGGGGAGTGCGTCAACACCCCAACGCAGCGCCGTTGGTGTTGACACGCCGCGCGGTGTCGGCAGTCGGCTACCTTCCCGCCGAACGCCTCGTCGAAGCGCTGCGACGCGCGGGGCTGAGTGACCTCGATGCGCTCGCCGCGTTTCGCGCGGTGCTCAGCCTCGTAATGGGCGCTGCCCAAGTCGAATTGGCTGGTCCGCTGGCCGCGGCCGACCGTGAACAATCCAACGCGGCGATCGCCCAGCGCATCGGCGACCTCGCCGGCGCCGAGCACCCGCACCTGGCCGCGCTGGCCGAGACCAGTCAGCGTTCGACGATGGGTGACGACTTCGACCGCGCCCTCGACATGCTGCTCACCGGCATCCAGGCCGCTGCAACTAAACGGCGACGGTAGGCCGTCGAGCGTGGCGGGCGTCGAGTATGCGGTGCGGGCCCCCGGACGCACACCCGGGACCGCAACACGTCGGTGATGGTCTTGAGCTCTACGGCGCGTGCCCTCGTCGTTGACAGTGACTGCCATTCGGTCATAATGTGCCAGCAGGTCGTCGTCGTGTAAAAAGTCCACGCGCCGTGTCCATTCGAGAGGTCAGCGATGAGTAACCCGTCCAAGCTGCGTGTCATTCAATGGGCGACCGGAGGGGTCGGCAAGGCCGCGATCGAGTGCGTGCTCAACCACCCGCAGCTCGAGCTGGCCGGCTGCTGGGTGCACAGCGCGGAAAAGAACGGCGTCGACGTCGGCCGGATCATCGGGACGGCGGATCTCGGTGTCACCGCCACTTCCAACATCGACGAGATTCTCGCGCTGGACGCCGACTGCGTCATGTACAGCCCGTTGATACCGAACGACGACGAGGTCATCGCGATCCTGCGGTCCGGCAAGAACGTGGTCACCCCGGTCGGCTGGGTTTACCCCGACCCGGGCAACGCCCGACACCAGGCCGTCGCCGACGCCGCGGTCGAGGGCGGCGTGACGTTGCACGGTTCGGGCATCCACCCGGGCGGCATCACGGAGCGTTTCCCGCTCATGGTGTCCTCCCTCTCGTCGGCGGTCACCCACGTGCGCGCCGAGGAGTTCTCGGACATCCGCACCTACAACGCTCCCGACGTGGTGCGCCACATCATGGGATTCGGCGGTACCCCCGAGGAGGCCATGTCTGGGCCGATGGCCAGCCTGCTCGAGGCGGGCTTCAAACAATCGGTGCGAATGATCGCCGACCACATGGGATTCCGCATCGAGCCGAATATCAGGACCATCCAAGATGTCGCCGTGGCGACCTCCGACATCGATTACGCACCGTTCCCGATCACCACGGGCACAGTGGCCGCACGCCGGTTCCGCTGGCAGGCCCTCGTGGACGGCGAGCCGGTCATCACCGCGGCGGTCAACTGGCTAATGGGCGAGGAGAACTTGGACCCCGCATGGAATTTCGGTGGAATCGGGGAGCGCTTCGAGGTCGAGATCACCGGAGACCCCACCGTGAGCCTCACCTTCAAGGGGCTGCAACCGGAGACCATCGAAGAAGGACTGGTGAAGAATCCGGGCGTCGTGGTCACGGCCAATCACTGCATCAACGCCATTCCCGACGTCTGCGCCGCCGAGCCGGGCATCAAGACCTATCTGGACCTGCCGTTGTTTGCCGGGCGCCCGGCTCCCAAGCTCACCGCGGAGACCAGATGACCGTCCTCGACGACGTTTCGTTCTGTCATCTCGTCGTCGGCGTTACCGACATGGATCGCGCACTCGCCTTCTACCGCGACGTGCTCGGCATGGACGTCGTCTTCGAATCCCTGATCTCCGGCGAGCCTTTCGATACGGCATTGCACGCGACCCGCAAACAGGAGGGCCGCGTGGTCGGCGGATTGCTGGGCGGGCTGATGGTCGAGCTGCTCTCACTCGGCACCAAACCCGCCGCCGACAAGCCGGCCCGACGCGGCATCACCGGGATCCAGAACGTGTCACTGTCGGTGACCGACCTCGACGGCACGCACCGCCGCATCACCGACGCCGGCTATACGCCGGACCAGGAGCCGTTCGAGATCGGCGGCGTCCGAATGTTTTTCGTCAAGGACCCGGACGGGACACCGGTGGAATTCATCGAACTGCCCGACGGGGCGCGCAGCACCTACGAGATGCACCGAGGCGTGCGGCTGCAGATGGGACCCGTCACATGAGCTATACCCACGCCGAATCGATGCGCGGACACGTCGCGATCGTCACCGGGGCCGCGCAAGGTGTCGGCAAAGGCGTCGCCATCGCATTGCTGGAACGTGGTGCAGAGGTCTTGTTGGTCGACATCAAAGAAGACGTCCTCGGCCAGACCACTGCCGAGCTCAAGGCAATCGGTGGTGTCGAACAACTGGTCGCCGATCTGCGCGACCCGGATAGCGCACAGCGAATCGCGGACGCCGCGGTCGACGCTTTCGGCGCGGTGCACGGGCTGGTCAACAATGCCATCGCCACCAACGAGCCCAAAGCATTCGTCGACATCACGCTCGAAGACTTCGCGCTCGGTCACGACGTCGGTCCCCGCGCGACCTTTCTGCTCATGCAGGCGGTGCACCCGTTGATGGTCAAGGCCGGCGGCGGGTCGATCGTCAACCTTGGTTCCGGCACGGGCACCGGTGGCGAACCCAAGTGGGGTGGCTACGCCACCGCCAAGGAGGGCATCCGCGGCCTGTCCAAGGTCGCGGCGCTGGAATGGGGTCGCGACAACATCCGCGTCAACGTCATCTGCCCGTTTGCCGAATCGGACGGCGTCAAGTTCTGGAAGTCGTTCGCGCCCAAGGAATACGAGAAGGCGGTGGGGCGTGTTCCGATGAAGCGGATCGGCGACGTCCATACCGACGTGGGCGCGCTGGTGGCCTTCCTGCTGGGCAGCGACGCGACCTTCATCACCGGGCAGACGATTCACGTCGACGGCGGAATCGGCTGTTTCCGATGACGGGAGAGTCGCTGCGGGATCGGCAGCGCGCCCAGATCCGGGCGGACATCAGCCTGGCGGCGTTTCGACTGTTCATCGAGCGCGGCTACGACGCCGTCACGACAGAGGAAATCGCCACGGCCGCAGGAGTTTCTCCGCGTACCCTGTTTCGGCACGTACCGACCAAGGAAGAGCTGTTGCTCGCCCCGGTCCGGCATGGCGGCGCCGCGATTGTCAACCTGCTCGAACAGCGGCCGCCCGGCGAGGCGCCCGACATCGCCCTCACCAACGCCATCGTCACGCGAACCCGCTCATTCGACGAGGCCGACTGCCAACAGTGGCGAGAGGCCCTGCTCGGGGCGCCTGGCCTGCTGGACAAGGTCACGATTCACACCCCCGCCGACAAGGAGCGGGCCTTGAAACTGATCGCCGAACGCATGAGAGCGAACCCGCAGGTCGATATCCGACCCGGCCTTCTTGTTCAACTTGCTTTTGCCGCAGCAGATTTCGGATTCCAGCAGTGGGTTCGTCAAACCATGACCGCGCGACCGCTCGATCGCTACGTCACCGAGGCTCTCGAGGCGGTCAAGAGCCCGCACTGGCAAGTGAAGTCGAAATCGTAAGTTGACCGCTCGGCCGCCGGCACGCTGATTAGATATCTGTTTATATAGAGGGATGTCGAATCACGTGTCGGAGGCGTGTTGCCCGAGGTTGGGGGCGGCCGCGCTGGGCGATTCAGAGGCCGCAACCTTGGCCACGATGTTCAAAGCGCTCAGCGACCCGGTACGCCTGCGGTTGTTGAGTCTGATCGCCAGCCATCCCGGCGGCGAGGCGTGTGTTTGTGAGATCTCGGCGACGTTCGACGTCTCCCAACCAACGATTTCGCACCACCTCAAACTGCTGCGCTCAGCGGGCTTGTTGGACTGCGAGCGGCGGGGCACCTGGGTGTACTACTGGGTGATTCCCGCTGCTTTGCAGCAACTTTCGTCACTCTTGAAGTTCGACGACCTGGACGCGACGAAACGGAAGCACCGCCCGTGACGATAACCCGCTCAGAGACCGCACGCCGGGGTACGGCCGCTGCGCCCACCGTGTCGAGACTCTGATCACAGAACTCCTGCCCACTCCCACCACAAACCCGGAACCGGAGAAAGGAACCACCGTGTCGCGTGTGCAGCTAGCCCTCAACGTAGACGACCTGGACAAGGCAATCGCCTTCTACGCCAAGCTCTTCGGCACCGAACCGGCCAAGATAAAACCCGGCTACGCCAACTTCGCCATCACCGAACCCCCGCTCAAGCTGGTGCTGATCGAGAACCACGGCCACGGCGGAACGCTCAACCATCTCGGCGTCGAAGTTGCCGACAGCGACTCGGTGCACACCGAGATCGCCCGGCTGACCGGCGCAGGGCTGTTCACCGAGGAAGAGATCGATACCACCTGCTGTTTCGCTGCCCAGGACAAGGTTTGGGTGACCGGACCCGCTGGCGAACGTTGGGAGGTCTACACCGTGCTGGCTGACTCGGACACCTTCGGGACGGGCAGCGACGAACCCGACCGAACCGGAGCTGTAACCCGTAATCGCCCCTAGGTCGGCGGTGTCGACGACACCATCACGACAGCGGCCGCGGCGACGTCGTAAGTTCCCCCAAGTAGAGATGCGCGAGTGACGGCCGCGCAAGCTGCGGGGGCCGCGCCACGACTTCGATTACGTGTCGGGGCGTTTTTTGCGCGGCTTGGCAGACCGTGGTGGGAGGGTCCGCATGTGATCCCCGCCGACTGGACGACATCCAACCGGCGAACCGCATCGCGACGCCACCCGACGCGCAGCCGGGTCTACGGACCCGGCGCCACCGTCAGCGTTGTCAGGCATTTAGTACTTCCGATCTCCACTGCTCAACGGCCGGCGAATCGTCCCGAGGCGCTGACTAGGGCATCGTCGCCGGCATGGGGGTACTCATCGTCGGGCAGCGGCACCACGTCATGCTGTTCTGCCCAGTCGACCGGGTCGGCCTCCACTGTCATCGCGGTCGCCTGGTACGCGAATCGTTCCCGGGTGCCCTTCATGGTTGTGGCCCCTCTCCTTGATGTAGCGAAAATCTGGTCGGCAGGACTAGTCGGTGCTTGGGTCAGCGGAGAATGTGTGGTTTGGGGGGGCGGGCCGCCCGCCTGGGATAGGTTGCCCGACTTGGGCATCGGCGTGTTCTTCACCCGCACCGGGTGTAGAGAGCGCCCACAGTGTGGCCCAGATGGCGGGCCGGCCCGCTCGTCTTTGCGGTGATGACATCACCTCCCTTCCCTTGTCTCTGCCGCCAGGCTTTTGTCAGCGTGGTGGCGGCGCCCGGAGGGCCGCGTTGCACAGCATCAACCCGATACACCGGTCCCCTCCACGGGTACGCCGCTACCCACCAAGGCCGACCGGCACACCGGGGCCCCCTGAGGGCGCACCCGATCGCTGGTGGTGCCGGCGGCAGAGGGCGGAGGTTGCACGCCGCTGCGCACAGGATGGCGTCGACCTCGGCGATCAGCGCGGCTACCGACGGGTCGTCAACGATCAGCGGCACAGCGGCCTGCTCGGCTGGCGCCTCGATGATTTCGCACGGTAGCGTCGGCGTGCACTGCGACATCACTGACCCACTTTCTGTCAGCATGTGACCGGCCACTCAGGCGCTAAGAGCCTGCTGCCTGTTGTCCCGGGCGACAACGATTTTGCGGGGCTTGGCCTTCTCGGCCACCGGAATACGCAACCGCAACACGCCAGCATCATAAGAGGCCTCAATGCGGTTGGTGTCGAGATTGTCGCCGAGCACCAACTGCCGGGAAAACACCCCTCGTGGCCGTTCGGTGGCCAACATCTCGTGGCTCGAATCCACATCCGGCCGTTCGGCACGCACGGTCACCACATTGCGCTCGATGTCGAGATCCAACGAATCCTGCTTGATGCCCGGCAAATCGAACTCCACGACGAACTGCTCGCCCTCACGCCAGGCATCCATCGGCATCACCGCCGGACGCGCCGCAGTACCCAATACCCGCTGAGTGAAGCGATCGAGATCGCGGAACGGATCGCTACGCACCAACATGGTCGCCACCTCCAACACTCCAATCACTCGTTCTGTAACCAGTAAATCTGTGCCAGATGGCACACTTTTTATATAACTCAGATACACTCTCCTCGCAAGAGCCGACAAGCAAAATTTTGTCCACCACTGACGAAGCGAACCGCACATGGCGATGACCGGCCGCAACACCGGGGATAGACCAACACCCGACCACGCGATCTACACGATTTCCGTCGCCGCCGAACTGTGCGGAGCGGCCATCCAATCGATCCGACTATGGGAACGACGCGGACTGCTCACCCCGGCACGCACCACCGGCGGAACACGGCGCTACAGCACCAACGACCTGACCCGCATCACCCGCATCACCGCCCTGGCCGCCGCTGGTGTCAACATCGCCGGCATCACCCGCATCCTCGACCTCGAAGACCACAACACCGCCCTGCAACGCCAGCTCCACCCATGACCAGCCCGCCCCGCGTATTGTCCAGCACGAACACTGTTTTCAGGCCATTCGACGCAACCGTCGAACGTCGTCGACGCAGCCCGCACGATCGGCGTCCTACGCGACCGATAATCCTGGATTCAACATCAAGTCGATTGCGGTCTTGCCTGGAGCCTGACCTTCACGTTTGGATAGCCACCAACGACTTGACCAATCCGGCGAACCGCTCGTACCAGATAACCGAGGACGGGAAGTAAGTACGCATCTGGGAGATGCCAATCAAGTCGATCTCGTCGACCTGCTCCTGCGCCGCCGCGCGGGTGTGCGTTCGAATGTGACCGCGGTTCCAATGCATCGACACCTGGATGCGCGCTTCGTACGGCAGCCATTGCATGCCGGGAAAGAGCCAGTGCGGTTCGATCGGGAAGTAGCGATACGGGGTCTGCACCCAATGGCGGTCGGCCAGCGTGTGCACGTTGTCCGCCAGCCGTTGTCGTCCCACGTGACCGCCGACATGTTCGAGCAGCGAATTGGAAAACACCAAGTCGAAACGATCATTCGTCACCGAACTCGGCAGATCGCACGCGTCGGCTTGGATCGCGGTCACTCCCGGGGTCTCGGATTGCGCGGGCATCAGGTTCACCGTAGTCACGGCCCGGGGCGACACCGGCGCCAGCTGCCACGACTCTGGCGTTCCGCCCAGATCCAACACTCTCATTTCCGACAACGACGGGAAGCATGTGATCAGGTGCTGCCAGCGTCGGGCGCGAGCCCGTCCGGACAGCGACCGTGCCGAATCGACATCTGTCGCGAAGTCTCGCAGCCAGTTTGACATCGGCCCTCATTCCTCAACCCAGCCCGGATGCTGACCTGCCGTCTGACATCTCGCCTGCAGTTCGCGCCGAGGGAAAATGTACTGTATCCGCAGCGCCGCGGTCGGCGGTCCGCTACGGCCGCCGCTTCCGCGGTCCAGCTGCTCGGCGGTCGGCGGTCGGCGGGATCTTGCCGGATTGTGAATTCGCTTGGCGCCGCGTCTAACGAAGCACTTCGAGTACCTTCTCGGCGAGGGGCCCGGCCGACGCGGGGTTCTGCCCGGTCAAGAGATTGCGGTCCGTCACCGTGAACGGCTTCCACATCTCGCCGCGAACGAAGTCGACGCCCAATTTGACCAGTTCGTCCTCGGCCGTCCAAGGCGCCTTCGCACGGAGACCGACCCCGTCCTCTTCGTCGTTGGTGAAGGCGGTGACCCGATAGCCCGCGAAGGGCGAGGTCCCGTCGCGGCGGGTGGCCAGGATCGCAGCTGGTGCGTGGCAGACGATGGCCAGCGGCTTGCCCGACGCGAGGGCGGCGATCAGCAGCCGTCCCGAATCGGCATCCCGCCACAGGTCTTCCATCGGGCCGTGGCCGCCGGGGTAATACACGGCGTCGTAATCGTCCAGCCGAGCGTTGGCGAGTTGGATCGGGCGGCGCAGCTCTTCGGCCGAGCGCAGGATTCCTTCGAGTTTCTCGGCGATCTCGAGGCTGCCGGCCATCGACGGACGCAGGCTCATCACGTCGACGTACGGCACGGTGCCGCCGGGCGTGGCGACCACGATTTGATGGCCGGCCCGGCTAAGTGCGTCGTAGGGGGCCGCGAATTCTTCGGCCCAATAGCCGGTCGGGTGCCGCGTGCCATCGTTGAGCGTCCAGTAACTGGCTGCAGTAACGACGAACAGGATCCTGGCCATGAAATGAACCTACGTCGACAGCGAACCGTCGGCAACGCGTCGAAATAGCTTGTGCGCCTTGATGGCAATCGGTGCGCGTCTCACTCTGCGGGTAGGGCTAGCGGTCGCGTGCGCCCACGGCGCAGAGTGTGCATTCGGGGCAGGCTTAGTGCCGCCGGGCTCCTGAACACACACTCTGCACCGTCAACGCACGCCGGAGGCGATCAGACCGCTAAAACCACACCTTGCGGCCGGCCACCGGACGCCCGACCGCCCCGAGAATCCACAAGATCACACCGATAAGCACCAGGATGCCACCGAGCGTTTCCAGAATCGGGATAGCGGCGAAATAACCGACGACAACAAGAATGATGCCTAAGACGATCACGTTATGCCCCTTTCTATTGGGCGTCCGTAGAATTGATCAATCACGGACTACCCCGGCAAGGACGACCTCAATCAGACAACCGTCGATTTCAGACCTAGCCGCTGCCATTGATCAACGCGGCGCGGGCTAGCGTCTGCTCCGCCTGCTTCACGTGGGCGACGTCGACCAGCACCCCGTTGACTCCGACCGCGCCCCGCCCCTTGGCTTCGGCGTCCCGGTAGGCGGCGACATTGGCTTCGGCACGGGCGATCTCATCCGCGGTCGGCGCGTAAACGCCGTTGGCGACCGGCACCTGGTCGGGATGGATGGCCCACTTGCCGGTGTAGCCCAGCAACGATGCGCGCCGGGCGTCGCGCTCATAGCCGGAAAGGTCTCGGTAGTCGGGATAGGGGGCGTCGATCGCGTCGATACCGGCGATGCGCGCCGCGACAATCACCTTGTTCCGCGCGTAAGCCCAGAATTCGCCGGGGTATTCGCCGACCGGGACGAAGTTGGTGTCCACCCGCGCACCCTGCGACAGTGAGAAATCGCCAACCCCGAAGATCATCGCGTCCAGCCGCGGGCTGGCCACGGCGATCTGCTCCGCGTTGGCAAGGCCTTCCACCTCCTCGATGAGAACCTCGAGCCGAATCTTGTTGCTCAGACCAAGTTTCGATTCGAGCTGGGTCAGCAGCACGTCCACCCACCAGACATCACGCGCCTTGCGGGCCTTTGGGATGATGATCGTGTCCAGGTTCTCGCCGGCCTTGGTGACGACGTCGATGACGTCGTCGTGGCACCACTGAGTGTCCAGGCCATTGATCCGGATCGCCCGTGCCGTACGCCCCCAATCGATGTCGTTGAGCGCGGTAATCGCCTTGACGCGCGATTCCTCCTTGAATGCCGGCGGCACCGCGTCCTCGAGGTCGAGGAACACCAGGTCCGCGCCGCACCTGGCGCCCTTCTCGAACATGTTGTCGTTGCTCGCGGGCACCGCGAGTTCGGAACGACGGAGCAGATCAGTCACCAATTTCCTTCTGTCACAACACGCCACGGGCGCGTAGATCGTCAATATCGTTGGGAGTCAAGCCAAGTAGCTCGCCGTAGACTTCGGTGTTGTGCTCACCGATGCGGGGTCCGAGGTGGCCGACCGTTCCGGACGCCGACGAGAAGCGGGGAACCGGGGCCTGCACCGTCATCGACCCGAGCTGTTCGTCCTCGACCGAGATGAACACCTCGCGATGCGCCAGCTGCTCGTCGGCGACCAGATCGCGGATGTCATAGACGGGGGCCGCGGCTACCTCGTGGGCTTCGAATGTCTCCATTGCCTCCGAAAGGCTTTTGGTGGCAACCCAATCCGCGACGACGGTGTCGACCTCACGGGCCCGGGCCAGCCGCCGCTGCGGATCGGAGAAGTCGGGATCGGACAGTAGGTCGTCTCGGCCGATTGCGCGAAACACGCGCAACGCCAAGGCGGGTGAGCTGCCGGACATGGCCAGCCATCGCCCGTCCGCAGTGCGGTAGGTGTTGCGCGGGGCCGAGATGTCCCAACGATTGCCGGCACGCTCGGGCACCACGCCCAGTTGGTCGTAACCCAACAGTGTCTGTTCCAGCAATCGCGCCAGCGGATCGATGAGGTTGACATCGATCAGCTGCCCCGGTGCACCGTGCACGTCGCGGTGGTACAGCGCCATCATGACCGCGTAGGCGGCATTCAACGAGGCCACGCCGTCGGCCAGCATGAACGGCGGCAGCGTGGGCGGGCCGCCGGCCGGGCCGGTGATGTGCGCGAAGCCGCTCATCGCCTCACCGAGCGTGCCGAAGCCGGGGCGTTCGCTCTTCGGCCCGGTCAACCCGTACCCCGTGATGTGCAGCATCACGATCCGGTCGTTGACGGCGCGCAGGTTCTCGTAGTCCAGGCCCCATTTACGCAACGTCTGCGGCCGGGTGTTGAAGATGACGACGTCGGCTTGTTCGACCAGACGACGCACCATCGCCTGGCCTTCAGCACAGCGTAGATCCAGCGTGATGGCCCGCTTGTTGCGCGACAAGGACTTCCACATCAGCCCGACGTCCTCGCGCTGATTACCCCAACCTCGGATCGGATCGCCGCGTCGCGGGTCTTCGACCTTGATCACGTCGGCACCGAACTCACCCAGGTAGGTCGCGACCAGTGGGGCGGCGGCCAAAGTGGCGAGGTCGAGCACTCGCACGCCGTCAAGCATTCGCACCGGCGCCCACCCGGGTGTTCGAGGGCCGTTGCAGCCCAAGGTGTCCCCGAAGTGTCGAGGACTCGTACTTGGTGCGGAACAAGCCGCGTCGTTGCAGCTCCGGAACCACCATCCGCACAACGTCTTCGAATGCACCGGGCAGATGCGTTGCCGCCAGGACGAAGCCGTCGCAGGCTCCGCTTTCGAACCAGTCCGCCATCTGGTCGGCAACCTGCTCGCCGGTGCCGACGAAGCGGGGGCCCTGCAGCAGCGTCGCGCGATGGCCGGCCAGATCACGGACGGTCACGGTGTCGCCGCCGATATGGGTGCGCAGGTTCTGAACCAGCCCACGAATTCCGGAGGCCGACGCGATCAGCTCGTCGGTGACCGGGTCGTCCAGATCGTGTTGCGCGAAGTCGTAATTCATCAACTCCGACAACAACGTCAGTGATGCCATGGGGTGAACCAGTTCGTTGAGGAACAAAGCTTCGCGTTCCTTGGCGTGGGCCTCGGATTCGCCCACCACAGGGTAGGCCATCGGGCAGATCCGTACCGAGGCAGGATCGCGCCCGGCATCGGCGATGCGTTCTTTCTGGTCGGCGTAGTGACTGCGGGCGACATCGAGGCCCGGATCGCCGGTGAAGATCAATTCAGCCCAGCGCGAAGCGAATTCGCGGCCGCGTCCCGACGATCCGGCCTGGATGATGACCGGCCTGCCCTGTGGGGTGCGGGGCACGGTCAGCGGCCCGCGCGCGGAGAAGTACTGCCCGACGTGTCCCAACTCGTGCACCTTGTCCGGGTCCGCGTAGCGCCCGGCTGCCCGGTCATGCAGGATCGCGCCGTCCTCCCAGGTGTCCCAGAGCCCGGCGACCACGTCCATGAACTCGTCGGCGCGGTCATAGCGCTCGTCGTGGCCCAGGTGCGCGTCGACGCCGAAGTTCTGCGCCTCGCTGTCGTTGACCGAGGTGACCACGTTCCAGGCGGCTCGCCCACCGGAGAGGTGGTCCAGCGTGGCGAAGGTTCGGGCCACGTGGAACGGCTGGTGATAGGTGGTCGAGTAGGTCGCGCCCAGGCCGATCCGCGACGTGGCCTGAGCCAGCGCCCCGAGCACGACGCTGAGGTCCAGCTTGACCGGGCGGGCCCCGTAGGAGACCGCGTCATTCACCGATCCGCCGTACACCCCCGGCATCGCCAGGCGATCGTCGAAGAACATCAGGTCGAAGCAGCCTTCTTCGAGCTGACGACCGATCTTCGCGTAGTAGGACGCGTCGAGGTACCCGTGTTCGGTCGCGGGGTGTCGCCACGAGCCCGCGTACACCGAGGTATTGCCCGCCTGCATGAAAGCAACGAGGGCCATCTTGTCTTGTCGTCGACCAGGCATAATCGGAATCTAGCATCTGATATTTCAGATTTCAAATGTTAGATGTGTTGTTTGATAGCATTCTCTGATGGCTTCGATTTCGGGGATCGACATCGCCGGCACGGTGCGCGAACGCGCCGCCCGCGAACTCCGGGACCGCATCCTGACCGGCGCCCTGCCTGCCGGCGCACGGGTCGACCTGGACGCCATCACCGAGGAGTTCGCGACCAGTCGGACCCCGGTCCGCGAGGCGCTGCTGGAGCTCTCCTTCGAGGGATTAGTCCAGGTCGCGCCGCGTAGCGGCGTCACCGTGATCGGGATCAGCCCCACCGATGTCATGGACAGCTTCACCATCCTCGGTGTCCTCACCGGCCAGGCCGCCGCCTGGGCGGCCCAACGCCTCGAGCCCGGAGAGCTCGACATGTTGCGCGAGCTCGCGGCGGATGTGGTGGCGCGTTCCGGTGACGACGGTATCGGCGAGGCCAACTGGCATTTTCACCAGAAGATCCACCGCGCCGCGCACTCCCCGCGGCTGTTGACGCAGATCAAGCAGGCCGCGCGAGTGGTGCCGAGCAACTTCCTCACCTTGTTCCCCGACCACGAGAAGCACTCCCTCGACGAGCACCAGGAGCTACTCGACGCGCTCGGGGACAAGGACGTCGAACGATCCCGCAGGATCGCCGAACACCATGTCCTGGACGCCGGGCGCTCGCTGGCCGAGTGGCTCGAGCAGCGCCGCACCGCCTGACGCCCCGCCGACCACGCCGCGAGCGGTTGCGGGCGTGGCGCCGGGATTTGAGTATTTTCGTGGGGTGACTTTGCCTTCTGGGCCTCCTGTCCCAGCCCGAGTCCCAGCGCAGTACACGCTGTCGCCGACCGCACCGAGCCCGCGCACGCTGATCGACATCCTCTACGAGACCGCCGCGCGCTACCCGGACGCGACGGCCATCGACGACGGAGCGGTCCAGCTCACCTACAGCGAATTGATCAGCGACATCGAGGCCAGCGTGGAATGGCTGGCCGCCAGGGGCATCGGTCGCGGCGACCGGATCGGAATCCGGATGCCGTCGGGCAGCTACGCGCTGTACGTGGCGATCCTGTCGACGCTGGCCACCGGTGCGGCATACGTGCCCGTCGACGCCGACGATCCCGACGAGCGCGCCGAGTTGGTGTTCGGTGAGGCCAACGTCGTGGGCGTCATCACCGAGGCGGGTTTACTCCGGGGCGGCGGCTCCTCGCGGGGCTGGCGGGCCACGGCGCCGCTGGCCCGCGACGACGCCTGGATCATCTTCACCTCCGGTTCGACCGGCACGCCGAAAGGTGTCGCGGTGACCCACCGCAGCGCGGCCGCTTTCGTCGACGCCGAGGCGCAGCTGTTCTTGCAGGACAACCCGATTGGCCCCGCCGACAGAGTTCTCGCGGGACTGTCGGTGGCTTTCGATGCGTCGTGCGAGGAAATGTGGCTGGCCTGGCGGCACGGTGCCTGCCTGGTTCCCGCGCCGCGGTCGCTGGTGCGCAGCGGGATGGACCTCGGCCCCTGGTTGGTCACCCGCGACGTGACGGTGGTCTCGACGGTGCCCGCGCTGGCCGCGCTGTGGCCCAGCGAGGCTCTGGAAGCGGTGCGGCTGTTGATCTTTGGCGGTGAAGCCTGCCCGCCGGAACTGGTCGAGCGCCTCGCCGTTGACGGCCGGGAAGTGTGGAACACCTACGGCCCGACGGAGGCGACGGTGGTCGCGTGCGCGGCGAGACTCGGCGGCACCGGCCCGATCCCCATCGGGCTGCCGCTGCCCGGCTGGGACCTGGCCGTCGTCGACGCCGACTGCCTGCCGGTGGCCTACGGCGATGTTGGCGAACTGGTGATCGGCGGCGTCGGGCTGGCCCGCTATCTGGACAAGGACAAGGACGCCGAGAAGTACGCCGCGATGCCGTCGCTGGGCTGGTCGCGCGCCTACCGCAGCGGCGATCTGGTTCGCTTGGAACGCGACGGGCTGTATTTCTGCGGCCGCAGCGACGACCAGGTCAAGGTCGGTGGTCGGCGGATCGAGCTGGGCGAGGTCGACTCGGCGCTGGTGCACCTGCCGGGCGTCAGCGGCGGGACGGCCGCGGTTCGCCACACCGCCGCCGGCACCCCGGTGCTGGTCGGTTACCTGGTCAGCGCCGATCCGGAGTTCGACCTCAACGAGGCACGCGCCCGGCTCGCCGCGCAGCTGCCGGCCTCGCTGGTGCCGCGGCTGGTCCGGGTGGAGGAGCTCCCCACCCGGACGTCGGGCAAGGTCGACCGGGACGCGCTGCCCTGGCCGCCGCCGGGTGGCGAGTCGGACGAAGCGGCCGATCTGGGCGGCACGATCGGCTGGCTGGCGGGGTTGTGGCGGGACCTGCTCGGCGGCTTTGAAACCGGACAAGTCGACACCCCGGAGGCTGACTTTTTCGCGCTGGGCGGCGGTTCGCTGGCCGCGGCGCAACTTGTCGCCGCGCTGCGGCAGCAGTACCCGCAAGTCACTGTCGCCGACCTGTACGACCACCCTCGGCTGGGCTCGCTCGGCGGGTTCCTCGACGAACTCGAGGCGCCGCCGCGGGTCGCCGAGCGCACGGTCCGGCCGACGCCGTGGCTTGCCCGGTTCGCGCAGACCGCGCTCGCCGTGCCGCTGGCGACGCTGTCGGCGCTGCCCTGGTTGGCGTGGCTGGCGTTGGGCAACAACGTCGCCCGAGCCCTGCACGTCGTGCCGTGGACCGTGGCGGTGAACTGGTGGCTGATCGCGGTGGCGATCGTCGCGTTCGTCACGCCGCTGGGCCGGATGGGCATCGCGGTGCTGTGCGCGCGGCTGTTGCTGTCGAAGGTGCGGCCGGGCAGCTATCGCCGCGGCGGGTCGGTGCACCTGAGGATCTGGTTTACCGAACGGCTCGCCGAGGCCAGCGGTGCTCACAACCTGGCCGGGGCGCCGTGGCTGGTGTACTACGCCCGCGCCCTCGGCGCCGACATCGGCAAGGGTGTCGACCTGCATTCACTGCCGCCGGTCACCGGGTTGCTCACCCTTGGTCACCGCTGCGCGATCGAACCCGAAGTCGACCTGTGCGGTCACTGGGTCGACGGGGACGCGTTTCACGTCGGCGAGATCACGATCGGCGACGACGCGACGATCGGCGCCCGCAGCACGTTGCTGCCCGGCGCGATCGTCGGCAAGAATGCCGACGTGGCGCCGGGCGCGGGCGTGCTGGACAAGATCAAGAACGGCCAGTACTGGAAGGGCTCGCCGGCGGTGAAATCCGGCCGGGTCAACCATCCGTGGCCGGACGAACGGCCGCCACGCAGAACGCGGTGGGTCGTGATGTACGGGCTGACATCGGTCGCACTGGGGGCATTGCCGCTGATCGCGGTGGGCGCTGGTCTGGCCGTCATCGGGATTGCGGTCCGCCACACACACCGCCTGTCACAGGCCGTGGTCCCGGCACTGCTGTGGACACCGGCCGCGACGCTGGCCGGACTCACCGTCTACGCCCTGCTGACGGTGCTCGGGGTGCGGGCAATGTCGCTGGGGCTGCGCGAGGGCTATCACCCGGTGCGCAGCCGGGCCGGCTGGCAGCTGTGGTCCACGGAGCGGCTGATGGACGCCGCGCGCAACTACCTGTTCCCGTTGTATGCCAGCCTGCTGACGCCGGCGTGGCTGCGGTTGCTGGGCGCGAAAGTCGGTGCCGGCACCGAGATCTCGACGGCGTTGCTGATGCCGAAGTTCACCGTGATCGAGGACGGGGCGTTTTTGGCCGACGACACGATGGTCGCGTCGTACGAACTCGGCGGCGGCTGGATCTACGCGGCGAAGACGACCGTCGGCAGGCGGGCGTTCCTCGGCAACTCCGGTATCACTCAGCCGGGCCGACGGGTCCCTGATGACGGACTGGTGGCGGTGCTGTCCGCCGCGCCGCCGAAGGCCAAGCGCGGCTCATCCTGGCTGGGCAGCCCGCCGATGCGGCTGCGCCGGCGCCCCGCCGAAGCGGACGCGGCGACCACGTACGACCCGCCGCGACGGTTGAAGGCGATGCGTGCGGTGGTGGAAACGTTGCGGTTGCTGCCGGTGATCATGTCGGTCGCGATCGGGCTCGCCGTACTGGGCGGATTGCAGGCGCTGGCACGGATTTTCGGCATCTGGTGGGCCGCCTTGGCCAGTGGGCCGGTGCTCCTAGCGGCAGGCGCGATCGCCGGTGCGATCACGATCATCGCGAAATGGCTTCTGGTCGGCCGGATCAGGGCCAGCGAATTTCCGCTGTGGTCGTCGTTCGTGTGGCGCAATGAGGTGGCCGACACGTTCGTCGAAACCGTTGCCGCGCCATGGTTCGCCCGCGCGGCCAGCGGGACACCGATCTTGAATCTGTGGCTGCGCGCGCTGGGTGCCCACATCGGGCGCGGCGTGTGGTGTGAATCCTATTGGCTCCCTGAGGCGGACCTTGTGACCCTGGGTGATGGGGCCACCGTCAACCGCGGCTGCGTGGTGCAGACACACTTGTTCCACGACCGGATCATGCGGATGGACGGCGTAGTGTTGGAACCCGGTGCGACGCTGGGGCCGCATTGCGTTGCGCTGCCCGCCGCCCGGCTGGGCGCCGGTGCGACCGTAGGACCCGCATCCCTGGTGGTGCGCGGCGACGAGGTGCCAGGATCGACACGCTGGCAGGGTAATCCGATCCGGCCGTGGACTCCGCGCCGCAAGAAGGCGGGTAAGGGCGCATCCGGGCGTGGCATCGAGGACACCGAGGCGTGAAGGCCTCCGCCAAGAAGGCGCCGCCGTCGGATGTGATCGACGAATACCTGCCGAAGAACGGCAACGCCGGTTACCAGGTGTCGCGCTATGAGCTGGATCTGGACTACAAGGTCGCATTGAACCGGCTGTCCGGCTCGGCGACGGTCACCGCCGTCACGTTGACCGAGTTGCAACGTTTCAGCCTCGACCTGTCCAACGCGTTGACGGTCTCGAAGGTGTCGGTGAACGGCAAACGTGTGGACCAATTCTCTTGTCGCGGTGGTAAATTGCACATCCGCCTGGGAGTGAAGCTGCCGACTGGGGCCACGTTGTCGATCGTGGTGCGCTATGGCGGTTCACCGCGGCCGATTCGTTCACTGTGGGGCAACGTCGGTTTCGAGGAACTGACCGACGGCGTGCTGGTCGCCGGGCAACCCAACGGCGCAGCCTCGTGGTTCCCCTGCAACGACCATCCCAGTGCCAAGGCCGCGTTCCATCTCCAGATCAGCACCGAAAGCCGATACCTCGTCATCGCCAACGGGCAGTTACTGTCGCGACGCGCGCGCGCGTCGCGCACCGTGTGGACCTATGAACAGCGCGAGCCGACGTCGACTTACCTGATCACCTTACAGATCGGCAGCTACGAGATGCGGCGGCTGGCCCGCACGCCGGTACCGATACGGGCCGCACTGCCCGCGCGCCTGCGCCGCGAGTTCGATCATGGTTTCGCCCGTCAACCAGAGATGATGACGTTGTTCATCGAACTGTTTGGACCGTATCCGCTGGCCACCGGGTACACCGTCGTTGTGACCGACGATCCGCTGGAGATACCCCTTGAGGCCCAGGGGATTTCGATCTTCGGCGCCAACCATTGCGATGGCACGCGATCCAGCGAGCGGCTAATCGCCCACGAATTGGCGCATCAGTGGTTCGGCAACTCGGTGACGGCGGGTCAGTGGCGCGACATCTGGCTGCACGAAGGATTCGCGTGTTATGCGGAGTGGTTGTGGTCGGAGCACAGCGGCGGCCCCAGTGCCGACGAACTCGCCCGGCTGCACCATGCGCAGCTGCGGTCCCAGCCTCAAGATCTGCTGCTGGCGGATCCCGGAGCGCGCGACATGTTCGACGATCGCGTATACAAACGTGGGGCATTGACCTTGCACGCGCTGCGCGCGCGGTTGGGTAGCGACAATTTCTTTGCGCTACTGAAGGATTGGACCACGCGGCATCGTCACGGCACCGCCGTCACCGCCGACTTCACCGGCCTGGCCGCCAACTACTCCGACGAGTCACTGCGGGAGTTGTGGGAGATGTGGTTGTACTCGACGGCCGTGCCGTGAATTCAGCCTCCGCCCGCACCCGCTCCGCCGCCCGGCGAATTGTCGCCGCCGTACCCACCTCCGGGTACCGTTGGCCCGGAGGTCGACGGCGACGTCGGCGTTGAAGATACCGGCGGTGGCGACGCCAGACTGCCCGCGCCACTTCCGCATGCGACGGTTAGCACGAGCATGCCCGCACCGCTGAGAAGCACGAATCCCTTTTTGACGTAATCAGGTCTCATCATCTTCTCGCGGTACCCGTTCACGGCGAGCCCAATCGCGGCTACGAGGAGATCAGCGCGGGCAGCACGGTGTCGGTCAGCAGCTGCACCGATTTCCACGCTTCGTCGACTGGCAGGCCGCCGACCAGCGGGTGCAACACCAGTGGTCCGTAGTCGCCGTCGCTGTCCCGGATTTCGGCGATGAGCTGGTCAGGAGTCAGGAACCGGTATCTGCCCGACGCCCTGACCTCGTCCAGTGTCCGGACGCCGGGCAGGTGCATCAGGGATCGTTGGTCGGATGACCATTCACCGTAAGTGACTGCCTCCCAGAGGATGTACTCGCCGAGTTCGGCCCACGCCCGGTCGGGGTCCTCGTGCAGGTAGATCATTCCGCGGTTGATAGGCCCGGGCATCAGGATGAGCGGCTTGATGCCCGCGGCGGCACACAGTTCGCGGTAGTAGGCGGCGATGTCGGGCAGATGGTCGGCCAGGCTGAGCGGCAGCCCGAAACGCGCCGCCCGCCGCGCCGTGGCGCGCGCGCCGCCGCCGACGTACAGCGGTGGATGCGGTCGGGTCCAGGTACCGGTACAGATTCCCGCCCCGGCACCGGACCAGGCCGCCAGCACCTGCGCGACGAGGTCGTCCATCAGTGCGCCCCGTTGACTGAAATCCAGTCCCAGCGAATCGTATTCGACAGGCCGATAACCCAGGCCGACCGTGGTGTGCAGCCGCCCGCGGCTCATATTGTCGACGAGCGCGATGTCCTCGGCGAGCCGGACCGGATTCCACAGCGGCCCCAGCGCGCAATCCACGCTGGCGATCATCGTCGAGGTGCGCGCCAGGAACATGGCCGCGGCCATGATCGGGTTGCAACTCCACCCGTGGCCGGTGGCGTGGTGCTCGTCGACGCTCACCGACGTGACGCCGTGCGACTCACCCCATTGCACCAATTCCAGCGCGCCCGAGAGGAGCTGGCTCTGGACGCGTGGGTCCCCTTGCGGGGAGGCGAAGTTGAAGCGCAGCACCGTCAATACCATGTCAGACTCCGGCGGGACCCGACGCGGCAATGGATTCGACGAACGCGGCGAAGTCGGGGAACAATGCGCGATCGACGACCTCGATGCGGGTGCCGAACGCGTCGACGTAGTAGGCGAACATCCCAAACTCCGAACCCGGTACTTCACCGGTCATTTCGAAGGTGAAACCGTTGCTCTCCAACGCACGCGCGGTCTCGACCAGGCTGTCGGTGAAATAGCCGACATGGTGGACGGCGTTACCCGGCGCTGCGGTCCACGGCGTTCCCGGAACCTCTTGGACGAGTTCGAGGTGCGGGGCCTGGACCGAGTAGACGATCGTCGAGGTCAGTTCGCGAACCCCGGCCGTCGTACGGAAGGGCAACGTATAGCTGAGCGGGGTGATCCACCGGTAGCCGGCCAGTGCAGTGAGGCGGGTCATCGCGGCGTCGAGGTCGGGAACGACGATACCGGTGTGATAGAAGTCTTTGGGCTGCAATACGAATGACATGGCGATGTCTTTCCCGTCCGTCAGGAGTTACGCGTGATTTGTCGCGAGAGCCAGGCTCTTTCCCAGAAATTAGTGGTGCTGCCCAGCAGACTTTCATGGGCTTCCCGCAGCACTTCGCGCGCCCCAGGATGCGCCGGCTGCGCGGTGGTAACGAGCTCGGCAAGGTGGATGGCATGCAGTGGGCGGTTCTCGGCGAGGTGTGCCCTCGCTCGGCCCACGAGCGCGTCAGCTCCGGCCAGTTCCACCACGTCGGTACCGACGGCGTCGAACCCGATGGGATAGAGCTCGGTGGTCGACCGGTGGTGGAACCAACCCGAGTAGTTCTCCCATACTGCGCGCACATCCCAGGAGACCTTTCCATAGCCTTGGCCCACTTCGTATTCCGCGGGTAAGGAGATCTCGCGCATCAGCGTCTGGACATCTTTTCCGGCGTTCATCCCGGCCACGGTCTGGTCGTGAATGTACTCGATGGCGTCGCGCAGCCGGTTGAGCTCGCGGTGGATGCGCTCGGCGCCCGCGATCGGTTCGAAGTGACCGGTCACCAGGAGTTCCGGCTCAAGATCGCGGACCCGCTCGACCGACGCGATGGCGGTCAGGGCGTCACGATAGCGGTCCCCGCGTATCGTGACGAGGTTGGGAATGTGACCGAATATCGGACCGAAGGTGTTTCCGCACAGACATATTCGCTCATCGGGAAGCCAGATCACCAGCGAGTCGGTGGTCTCACCGCCCGGGACCGAGATCAGCTCCAAGCGACGTCCGCCGACTTCGAGGGTGAGCGTGTCTTCGAAGTCGAGGTCGACAGTGGGAACACTCTGACCAGGCAGCCGGGTGGTGCCGAGGCGACGTTGAATGGCTTCGATGCCCGCCGACAGGATGTCCTTGAACGCGAAGGCGCTGCGGCTCGCGCGGTAGGGGATGAGGCGCTCGTTGTCGTCTCGCCACTTGATCCAGTTGGCCTGGGCGACAACGGTTGTATCGGGATCGCGGACGCTGTCCAGGCCACCGACGTGGTCCACGTGGCCTTGGGTGAAGATAATGTAGCGCACCGGCGAGGAGTCGACGGCGTCGAAGTTGGCGCGGTGCACCGGACCCTCGAAGCCCATGCCGGTGTTGACGATCACCCGGCCATCGCCGGTGGTGAGCAGGTACGCGTTCGACAGGCCCGGCGAGCACCACAGTCCCGGGGCGATCTGCTCGGCCCGTTCGGCAGCCGCCGGACGCAGGCCGTCGGCGCCCGGCCTGCTGCGGTAGACCGGCTCGAACTCTTGGCTACCCATCGATGCTCCTCATTCGGCGCGGACGTCGAACCGGTCGAAGTAGAAGCCGAACCGCCCACGCAGTTCGTCGGCCGAGATCCCGAAGTGCCGTTGCAGATCGTAGCGGATACGGCCATGTTTGCCGCGCGGATTGCCGTCGAGGTAATGCTGGAACCGCTTGCGCACCTTGGGTGTCAGTTCGACCCCGCCGCGCCGGTAGAGCTCTTCGAGCACCGGTATTTCGTTGCCGTTGAGCTGGTGGAAATTGATGTCGATGCTGCGCTCGGATGGCACCAGGTCTCGGTCGCGGACACACGCGCTGAGCAGTCGGTGCACCCGATCCGTCCAGTAGTCCAGCAGCCACCCCGGATCGATGCTCGTGCGGCGCAGCCGATCGGAGTAGGCCATCATCGTGATGGCCGACTGGACGACCGCGACGGGATCGCGGTGCGTGAAGGCCACCGTCGCGTCGGGAAAGGTCGCCATCAGTGGACCGAGCTGCTCACAATGCTGGGGACTCTTCAGGATCCAGGTCTGCGGGCCGCGCAGAAACGTCAGCACCTGCAAGACCTTCTTCAGATAGGCATAATGCCGCGTCTGATCGAGCGTAAGGTAGTAATCGCGCCAATCCGGAACGCGGGCATGCCATTCCAGGACATAGCCGGCGAGATCGAGATCCAGGAGTTCCACCTCCTCCTCGATCGCCTCGGGGAACCGGTCGTGCATGGCGGCCACTATGGGAGCGCTGACCATCAGAGCGTCGTGTTCGGCCTTGGCACGCGCATACCGCGGGTCAACCCCGAAGACGTCGGGGCCCTCGCCGCGCGCGGGTACCGGCTCCTGACTCTCCCAATACGGCAATGCCCGCCGGCGCGGGTCCGCGGCAATGAGATTCACCAGATGGGTGGTACCGGATCTCGGCATCCCGACGACGATGATCGGCCTCTCGATCGAAATCGACTCGATCTCGGGATAGCGCTTGACTAGCTCGGTCAGCGACAACCGGTTTCGCAGCAGGCGAACTACTCGTTGCCGCAAGGTCGAACGGCTGAGCTGCCGCAGGCCATCGTCGGCTTCGATCGCGGCGACGTGCGCGGTCAGGCGGTCACCGAAGCCGTCGGTGTCGTCCAGATCGTCGGCACCGGCTTGCTCGGCGGCCTCCGCGAGCATCCGGTAGATATCGAAGTCGACGTGTTTGGCCTCGGTGAATTCCAGAATCTGACGCTGGACCTCGGTCAACTGCGGGGAGGTCAGATCGTCGAAATCAATGTCGGCGATGTCGGAGCCCGCAGCGCCCATGCGATCGCCTCCTCGACTGTAATGTCGAATATTCGACGTATGATTCGAAATATGATACGGACGGTAGACGCGGTGCAGATGCCTCGTCAACCCGCTTCCCCGCCGACGGAGCGCGTGGTCGCGGTCATGCGGCTGCTCGGGTCTCGGCCCACGCGAGCGTTCTCCCTCGCGGAGATCACCCGCGAGCTGGGCATCAGCCGGGCCACCGGGCACGCAATCCTGACCACGCTGGCCGCTCATCAGTGGGTGGTGCGTGACATCGCGACGGCCGCCTACTCCTGGGGGCCCGGCATTGCGTCGCTGGCGAAGCCCGCCGGCGATCGAGTGTTTCACGGAATTCTGCAACAACTCGCAGAATCGACAGCGGCACAAGCATTTCTGGCCCGCCGGGAGGGCAGTGCCATCGTTGTGATGGACAGTGCCGGTGAATCGACTTCCGGGATGCGGATCGACCGGGGATTGCGCATGCCGCTGGTTGCTCCGTTCGGGCGCGATTACATCGCCTGGAGCCCGGCTACCGCGCGGCGCACCTGGCTGGAGGCTCTCGGCAAACCGTCCACCGCGCAATCGCGGCGAATCACCGCGGTGCTCAGCGATATTCGGGAACGGGGGTACACCGTCGAACGTCTCAGCCGCGAATACCTGCAGGTTTACAGCGCCCTGCGCGCGCTGCGCGGAGACGGCGAACCCGACGCGATCACCGCACGACTCGCCCGCGCATTCGCCGACCTCACGGTGATCGACGTCTTGGACGTGGAACTCACCGGAAACGGCATGCACAGCATCGCCACCATCTCCGCCCCGATATTCGACGACGACGGGATCGTCGCGATGTCGATCAGCGCCGCGCCCTTCACCGATCTGACTGCGGCCGAGGTGAGACGGCTGAGCGAGCAGGTCCGCGCCGCAGCACGACGGATCGAACCGGGGATCGCGAGCCCTACAAGTTAGCCAGGTCGTCGGGAACGTCGATCTGGTGTTCCTGCAGCACCGTCAGGGGGACGACCTGCAGGGTGCGTTCGTGCGTGGAGGCCAACACCACCGGGGCCGCGCAGCCATCCTGGTGAGCCCGAAGCCAATTCAGGGCGGTAACACACCAGCGGTCGCCGGGAAGCAGGCCCGGAAATCGGTATTCGGGAACCGGCGTCAACAAGTCATTGCCGATGGAACGCTGGTGCTCGAGGAACTCGGCGGTCATCACCGCACAGATCGTGTGACGGCCGACATCCTCGGGCCCGCTGGAGCAACAACCGTCGCGGTAGTAGCCGGTGAGGGGCTCGGTTCCGCACGGTTGCAGCGGGCCGCCGAGCACGTTGCGTTCGGACATCACGTCAGTATCGCGCCGCCGGGGCACAAGAGAGAAGAGACATCGCCGTCCGAAGGCAACGAATTTGCCGCGCCCGTGCGCTAGCCCGCCAGTGGGTACCCGATCGTCGGTCGAATCTGGTGAAGCCTGCCGGCCGCGGCGACGTCGGTGTCGTTGTACACCCGCGCAATCTCGACCAGTGCGGAGCCCATCCTCGCCAATTCGGTGTGCGCCTCGTTGAGCAAAGCCAACATCTCGGTGGCGTCCGCCGCGAACTGCGTCGCAGCCAGGGTAGAGACCTCATCCGCACCGGCGGGTATCAGTGCGGTCACCGTCGGCGACGCGGATGCACCGGCCGCGATGGCCTGCATCGCACTGCCGACGATCTGAGTGCCAACCCCAGCCACAGCCGGGTCGAAGGACATGGACTGCATCCGCGCACTCCTGGATCGACGAAACGATGTCTGGTGCGATAGTAGCAGTAGGAAATTGTTTGCGTCTACAACAGATGAGGCCCAGGGCCTGGACGAGCAATGGCCGCGAATGGACTGGCCCGCGGTGGGCGGGTTAACTGAGGTCGATGTCGACGCCGAACCCACCCGAATTTCCGTACGGCCCGCCGCCTGAGGGGTGGCGGCCGCCCGGTTACGTGCCGCCCCAAGGTCCACCGATGCCACCGCCGTCGGGGTATCCGGGATACCCGCCGCAACCCGGCTATCCAACGCCGCCGCCATACACCGGCTACGCGGGTTACCTGGGCGACCCGGCGCCGTTCGGACGCGATCCGGCGACCGGACTGCCGCTGTCCGACAAGTCCGCCACCACAGCGGGGCTGTTGCAGCTGTTCCTTGGCGTGTTCGGCATCGGCCGCTTCTACATCGACTCGACCCAGATCGCGGTCGCACAGCTGCTGCTGGGTCTGCTCGGGTGCGTCTTCACCCTGTTCTGCTTTATCGCAGCGCCGCTCCTTCTGGGCAGCGTCATCTGGGCGATTGTCGACGCGGTGATGATGTTCACCGGGAGCGTGAAGGATAACTACGGCCGCAAGCTGCGCTAGCGCCAGATCACGATCAGATCACAATTACCAACCTGGCATGATTGCGATCGGCGCGTCGAACCGCCTGCCGCACAAGGGAAATCTAGTGTCACTACGTGAACCGCCGAACGGCTATGAAGCTGCCACTGATACTGGCAGCGGGCACGGCGCTAGCCAAAATGCCTAGCGCCGCAGCGGAAGCCGGCCGGTGGTCGGCCGACCGCGCTAACAATTGGTATCGTGCGCAGGGCTGGCTTGTCGGCGCGAACTACATCCCCTCGAACGCGATCAATCAGCTTGAGATGTTTCAGCCGGGCACCTATGACCCCCAGCGCATCGACGGCGAGCTGGGTGCGGCCAGGACACTCGGGTTCAACACCATGCGGGTCTTCCTGCACGACCAGTTGTGGGCCGCAGATCGCCCGGGCTTCCAAAGCCGTCTCTCCCAGTTCGTCGGAATCGCCTCGCGCCACGGCATCAAGCCGCTCTTCGTCTTGTTCGACTCCTGTTGGGACCCGTTCCCCAAGGCCGGCGCTCAGCACGCGCCCGTACCGGGAGTGCACAACTCCGGTTGGGTGCAAAGCCCAGGTGCCGAACGCCTCGGCGACCCCCGCTACGTCCCCGTCATGCAGGACTACGTGACGGGAGTATTGAGTCAGTTCCGCAACGACGACCGGGTCCTGGGTTGGGACCTGTGGAACGAACCCGACAATCCGGCGAAGGAGTATCGCAAGGTCGAGCGCGCCGACAAGTTGCAGCATGTCACCGACCTGCTTCCCCAGGTGTTCCGATGGGCACGTTCGGTAGACCCCGCTCAGCCGTTGACGAGCGGAGTGTGGCAAGGATCCTGGGGAGACCCGGGAAGCCGCAGCGCAATCAGCGCCATTCAGCTCGACAATGCCGACGTGATCACCTTTCACAACTACGGCAAACCGGCCGACTTCGAGTCAAAGATCAACGAACTGGCGCCAATGGGTCGCCCGATCCTCTGCACCGAATACATGGCCCGGTCTCAAGGCAGCACCGTGGAGACGATCCTGCCAATTGCCAAGCGGCACAACGTTGGTGCTTTCAACTGGGGTTTCGTGGCCGGAAAGACCCAGACCTACTTTCCGTGGGACTCGTGGAATCACCCGTACACAGCCCCGCCGAAACTGTGGTTTCACGACTTGCTCCTACCCGATGGGCGGCCTTATCGGGCAAGCGAAATACAGGCGGCTAGGGGGCTCACCGGCGGTCTCGGCTAGCCCGATTGCATCGGCGACCGCGTCGCGCACATCGAGGGCAACCCGACCGCACGGCCCCCCAATTGTTCAGCCACTGCTGCACTTTGGCCACAGTCGCAAGCGCCGGTCGCAACCGCCATCCCGGCGCGCTCACATGCCCGCGCCGTGGCGAGGCCGATGCCGCGGGTACCTGCGGTGATCGCGACTCGCGCGACGGTCATCAGTTTGACGCCACCGTGTCGGCTGCCGCTCCAAGATGTGGCGAGCGGCAGGACACGGTCAGGAGAAATCTCCTCTGATCTGGGAGGAGAAAGCTCTCACCGCGCGCTCGCCGCGAGATTCTCCGCCACCTCGCGCTGCCAGAACCCGTTGGCATGGTTGGTGTCGACCTCGATTTCGAAGCGTTCGGTCATCTCCGCCGTGACGTCGGCGGCGTCGACGTAGAACTGCTCGTACCAGCGCCGGTGTTGATACACCGCGCCGTCCTCCTCGGTGAGTAACGGATTCTCGATGCGTGTCTTGTGCTTCCAGATCTCGACGTCTTCGAGGAAGCCCTCGCCGAAAGATCGACTCATGGCGGTAGCGAGCTTGGCCGCGTTGGCCGCCGGCAGTCCGGGCAGTTCCTGGACCGCCACGCCCCACTGCAATACGAACGAGTCGTGGGTCACCGGGTAGTGGCAGTTGATCAGGGCCACTTCAATCGTGAAGTCCGGCGCCACGTCGTTGTGCAGCCAGTTGATCATGTAGGCGGGCCCGAAATACGTTGCCTCGGAACGAAGTTTCGTTCCCTCCCAGAGCTTCTCGTAATTCTTTGTGGTATCGGGTCGGGCCTTCGATTCCATGATCTGGGTCGCCGTGTGGCCTTCGATGATGTTCTTGAAGAACGTCGGGTACGCGTGGTGGATGTAGAAGAAGTGGGCCATGTCGACGTTGTTGTCGACGATCTCGCGGCAGTGTGATCCCTCAATCAGGATCGAGTTCCACGACCACGGCGACCACTGGCCTTCCGCGTATCCGTCGATCGTCGGCGGCAGGATCTCGGCGGGGGGCGTCGACCCCTCGGGGTCGTGCCAGACAAGCAGTTGGCCGTTGACTTCTCCGGTCGGCCAACGTCGCGTGCGGGCCAATCGGGGCGTGCGCTTGGCGTACGGGACCAGTGAGCAGCGACCGGTCGAGCCCTGCCAGCGCCAGTCGTGGAACGGGCACGCCACCGAATCGCCCTTGACGGTCCCTTGGGACAGGTCGCCGCCCATGTGACGGCAGTACGCGTCCAGGACATGCAGCTCGCCCGCCGAGTCGGCGAACACCACGAGCCGGGTGCCGAATGCGTTGATCGCATGCGGATTTCCGTCACGGAAGTTTTCGGCCAGACCTATGCAGTGCCAGCCGCGGGCGAAGCGCGTCATGGGTGTGCCGGTGTCGATGTCCCGGACGTCGTTGTCGATTGTGACCACAGCGATTCCTCCTCAGCCGTCTTCTGCCAGTCGTCGCACGGTGGACAGCCATTCCTCGACGATGTCGAGGACCACCTCCCGCGAGCGCCGTACCTTGTTGATCGAACCAACGATCTGCCCTGCCGGGGAACCCGACAGCGCGCTCGACCGCGCACGCATGAACCGGGCGGCGGCATCCGCATACACGATGCCCTGCAACGGCATTGGCAACGGATCAGGGTTGTCAGGGCCATCCCACGCCTCGGTCCACTCGGTGCGGATCTGACGGGCCGGCTTGCCGGTCATCGCGCGCGAACGGACCGTGTCGGAATACCCGGCCTTCAGCAGATTCTCGACGACCCACGGTTCCGTCGATGCCTCGGCGACCGTCAACCACAACGAGCCGGTCCAGGCCCCCTGGGCGCCAAGGGCCATCGCCGCGGCCATCTGCCGGCCGTTGCCGATACCTCCGGCAGCCAGGACGGGGATGTCCGGTCCGACCTCATCCACGACCGCGGGCACCAGAACCATGGTGGCGATCTCGCCGGTGTGTCCCCCGGCCTCGCCGCCCTGGGCGATGATCACATCCACTCCCGCATCGACGTTGCGCCGAGCATGGCGCGGTGAGCCACTCAATGCGCCCACCAGAACCCCCTTTTCATGCGCGGCATCGATCGCGTATGTCGGCGGCGGCCCCAGCGCGTTGACGATCATCGACACCGGATGGCGCAGCGCGACCTCTACCTGGCCGGGTCCTTCCGCCTCGACCGCGAGGCCGGCCGCGATCACCCGCCGTTCGGTGTCCACCGGTAGCGGCGGCACGCCATGATTACTCAGCACCTTTTCCATGTGTTCGGTGTGGCCGGGCGGGATGAGTTCACGCAACGCATCGAGGCTGTAGGCCTCCCCCTTGCCGACGAACTTCTCCGGCATCGCGAAGTCCACGCCGTACGGCCGGCCACCGACGTGCTCGTCGATCCAGGACAGCTCGACCTCGAGGCGCTCGGCGTTGTAGGCCAGCGCGCCCAGCACCCCGTATCCACCGGCCTTGCTAACCTCCGCGACCACGTCGCGGCAGTGCGAGAACGCGAAGAGCGGGAACTCGATACCGAGTCGCTCACACAGCGCATTTGCCATGTATCAGTCTCCTGTCTGCTGCGTTGCTCACAATGGGTTCCAACGAGCGATTCGGTCGTCGTGGAATGCGGCGAACGAGTTGGCCAGATCCCCGCTGCCCGTGCACATCACCTGCGTTCGGTTCTCGAGGTCGAGCGCATGACGCAGGCTCGGCGAGTCGATGGTCTGCCACATGGTTTCCTTGGTCATCCAGACCGCTAACGGCGAATTCTGAGCTATCTCGCGGGCTTTCGCCATAGCAGCGTCGAGCAGGCTCGCCGCGTCGACCACCTCGAGGACCAATCCGATGGCGACCGCTTCGGCTGCGTCGAATACCCGTCCGGTGAGCATCAATTCGGCAGCCCGCGATGCTCCGACCAGACGTGGCAGGTAGTAGCTGGTGCCCATGTCGCATGCCGATACCCCATGCCGGATGAACACCGCGCCGAACGTGGCCGAATCAGCCGCATACCGGATGTCGCATGCCAACGCCAGCGCGAAGCCACCCCCCAACGCAAACCCGTTGACCGCCGCGATAACCGGTACCCGCAGCCGATGGATCTTCTCGAAGGCCGAGGCCATGAGTTCCTGTGCGGCCATGGTGATGGCGACCGTCGAGGTGGCCGCGGAGCGCAGCTCGGCGTATGGGACGCCCGCACTGTCGGACAGATCATCGGGTTGCGATTTCAGGTCGGCACCACTGCAAAACGAGACTCCGGTGCCCGTCACCACGATCGCTCGCAGCGTCGGATCTCCGTTCAGTCCGTCCAGCAGGCGATGCATATCGGTTAAGGTCTGCGAGTCCAACGCATTTCGACGGTGCGGACGGTTGATCGTCATGACGGCGATGGCGCCGTCGTCAAGGCGCTCGACGGTGATCGCGGGATCGGCGCTCACGCGCTCGCCCCGGGGGAGCCTTCGGCGAACCCCGCGACCATCGCGGCGGACACCATGGGGTCGTCGAACTCGCGCCAGAGGGTGATCTTCCCGTCGCGGAACTCGAACACGCCGATGTAGTGGAATTCGAATCGGACATCGTCGTGCAGTTCGCCGATGACCGCGTCGAGGTCGAGCGCGCTGTCTATGTCGGTCATGACCAAACCCTTCTACCGGGCTACCATTCCGCCATCGGCGATGATGGTCTGACCGGTGATGAAACTTCCCGCGTCGGAAAGCAATAGGAGTGCCGGAGGCACCATCTCGGCGGGCTCGGCGATTCGCTTCAGCAGCGCCGCGGCCTTCATCACCTCGAGGAACTCCGGCGGGTTGGCGCGCGCCATGTCGGTATCGACCGAGCCGGGCGCCAAGGCATTGACCCGAATTCCCTGCGATGCGAACTCCGCGGCCATGGATCGCGTGAACGACACCATCGCGGCCTTAGCCGCCGCATACATCGACACCGCAGGCGAATAGATGAAGGCGCCGGCGGATACCACGTTGAGGACCGACGCGTGCTCGCTGTTGCGCAGGTGCGGCAGCGCCGCCTGAATCAGGAACACCGGACCTTGCAGGTTGACCGAGAACGACTTCGACCACGCTTCGGGTGTGAACTCACCCAGCGGCAGCGAAAGCGCATTGGCGGCGTTGTTGACCACCATGTCGATTCCGCCGAACTCCGCGACGGTGGCGTCGACGAGACGCTCGATGGCATCGAGGTCACCCAGATGTGTGGGGACGCCGACGGCGCGCCCGTCGCCCAGCGCCTGCAGCTTCTCGGCCGCCGCGGCGCACGCATCCGGCTTCCGGCTGGCGACGACCACATTGGCCCCGCACTCGGCCAACCCCTCGGCGATCGATAGCCCGATGCCGCGCGTGCCGCCGGTGACGATGGCGGTGCGGCCGCTGAGGTCGAAGAGTGCGTGCAGCGAATTCTTGGTCAGGGTCACCGATGCCTCCTCCGCAGCGCCATTACCTTACACAACGTAAGGAAACTAAATGATAGTCACTCACCGGCAGTGATCCCATGCACGATCAATGACCACAGATGGGCGATCAGTTCGGACTCTCCGAGTGCCTTGTTCACCGAGGTGTGCAGCGTGACGGCACCGCGCACGGTATCCATCAGCGCGCTCCCGTCGACGTCGGACCGCACCAGGCCCTCGGCCTTTCCGCGTTCGATCAGGCCAACCCACCGTGCCCGGATCGGCGCCATGTAGCGTGCTTCGACCTGTTCGACCAGGTCGGGCCGGCGATAGAGCACGGTCGCGACACCCGGCATGCCGGCCAGATATGCGGGATCGGATTGGACGCGGACCATCCCGGTGATCAGGCCGGTCAACGCCTCGGCGAAGGGGAGTTCGTCGATCGCGGGAAATTCTCCGGGTGCGGAAAAGATCGCATCCTCAACGAGCGCGAACTTGCTGCCCCAGTGTTCGTAGACAAACGGCCGCGACACCCCGGCATGACGCGCCACACCGGCCAGCGTGATTTCGTCGTAGCCGTTGGCGATCAACAGTTCACGGGTCGCGGAGATGACCGCCGCGCGGCGGTGCATGTCGCGCGGGCGCCCACGCGTGGCGTCTTCGGCGGTCCCACCGCTGTCGCGCTGTGCGGCCGGCGTCATCGTCGAACCATACCCAGCCAATAAAGGGCGGGCGCGTGGAACCGGACGCTGCTGGTTCGCGGCGTGACCCAGTGTCTGACGGGACGTCACTGATTCGTACAAAATCGATCCGGATTCGCTGCACAACATCGCCAGAGAAGTTGTCGGGAGTACCGTCGCGGGGCGGTCGTCACCACGCTGCCGTTCGCGATGGTGGACTCGCTGTTTAGTGTCACTGGAACTCGAATCCGTCCGCCCTCGACGGTCGAGTTCGCCAAGCTCGTCTCCCAGCGACTTGGCCGCTGATTCAGACCGCGATCTGGTGGTGGCGAATTTGGTTGCTCCCGCACCGTTTGGCTTCGTACATTGCGTTGTCGGCGTGAGCAACCAACCGGCGAAAAGCTTGATCCGCAAAGTCGGAAACGATGCTGCGCAACGCCAGGGTGGCGATTCCGACGCTAGCGGTCACGGGGGCGTTGGTTCCGGCCACGGCGTCACAGAGGTGTCGACCCCACCCGACCTTCTGCTCTGCTGTCACGATGTCGGCGATCAAGAATTCCTCACCGCCGACCCGACCGACCACGGTGTCGCCGCAGGCAGCGTTCAAGGCGCCGGCAACCACCCGGAGCATGAAACACACTCAGCCGGCAGTCGGCGTCCACAAATCCGGGCGGTGCACGTGATCTTCGCCGGTGCCGCAACCATCGCGGCGCTCTCGGGGCTCGGCGTCGCGGTGCCCGGAGCTGCCGAGACCGCTATCGCGTGGGGTGCGGGGCAGCTGGCGGGCAGCGGATTCGCCGCAGACGACCCATCGGATCCGGGGTGGAATGCCGATCCGGGTTGGGATTTTCAGCCGTCCCCCGAGAACTAACCGATGCAGCTTTAGCGGTCACGGCGGGATTAGGCGTTGGCCAGCCACCGTTGGCCCAGCGCGTCGACTCAGCGTTGGATGAGCGGATTAAGCCCGCCGATATTCCGTTAGCCGGCGTGCACCCTTGAGCGTTCCGCGCGACGCACCGGCCAGGCAAAGCCGGGAGTGAAACGGAGCGTGACTGAAGCGCCACCACGGCGGAAGGCCACAGATTCCAGTGCGGCCGTGACCTCTCGGAACACAATTGGCTGAGATACACTGCCCGCGTTGCTATGAAGCGGAAAGCTGATGTCGAGGGGCGCCGCCGCATTCTGTGTGATGCCGCGATCCAACTCCTTGCCGACGAAGGCGCCAAGGGGCTCACACATCGCCGGGTGGAGCGACAGGCAGGGCTGCCCGACGGCACGACGTCATCGTATTTTCGCACCCGCTCGGCGTTGCTCCGCGCAACAGCTGAGCGCGTGGCCGAGCTGGACGCCGTCGATTTCGAAGCCATCATGCTGCGGTGCGCTGCGCCAGATGCCGTAGCGACGGCCACAACTTTGTCGGTACTCGCCGAAATGGTCGTTCATTCGGCGACCGGCCCCGGCCTAGCTCGGTCGCGGGCGCGCTACGAACTGGCGTTGCATGCGCACCGAGACGACGTGCTGCAGGGCGCCATTCAGGATGCGATTGCGGGTTTCGTAGCGCTGAGTGAACAGGCGGTCACACAGCTGCAGCCCGGCCCTGTCGATCGCGCTCTCGTGGAAAAGCAGGCCCGCGCGATCACCACCTTCATCAACGGCGTAATCGTCCGGCAGGTATTCGGACATCCGGGCGTCGACAGCGCCGAGGAACTCACCCAGTTGCTGCACGCGCTGGTTGCCGGAGTCGCCGCTACCCACCACGTGCACAACGGCTAGTTCTGACCGAAGGGCACGGCAAATCGGCATGTCCCTGTACGCGTATGTATTTCTACAAACGTAGGATTTTTTTCCTACATTTGTAGAAATCGTGTTACGGTCTGGGCTCATGGGTCACCGCGTCGCCGACTCCGGCGAGGGTGCGCACCAATCCCCGGCCCGCGCAAGCGATGTCCGCGTCGGGGATGTGCACACTGCGGCACGAACTAGCGGGTTGCTCGGCATCGACCGCTTCGGCCTCGACGCACCTGGGCCGGGAAGGAAGGATCTATGCGTTTCGTCCTCGTGCACGGTGGCTTTCACGCTGCATGGTGCTGGGAGCGGACCATTCTCGAACTCCACCGCCTCGGGCACGACGCGGTGGCCGTCGACATTCCCGGCCACGGCACGCGCCTTCACGAGGAATCCACGCTTGCCAACCGACGCGACGCCATCGTTGGCGTTCTACGGCCAGGAGATGTCCTGGTCGGCCACTCCGGAGGTGGTTTCGACATCACCTTGGCCGCAGACGCAGCCAGTGACCTCGTCGCCCACATCGTTTACCTGGCCGCCGGGTTGCCTCGCGAGGGCCGCACCTACCCCGAGGCGATGGCGATGCGCGACTCCGAGGACGGTTCGTTTGACGCCGACGTCGGAGAGATGTTCGGCCACTTGCATTTCGGCGACGACGGCGCCATGAGCTTCGCCACCTTCGAAGGCGCGTGGAAATACTTCTACCACGACTGCGACGAGCAAACCGCACGATGGGCGTTTGAGCGCTTGTGCCCGGAACGGTTCGGCGACACGACGACCACACCCGTATCGGTACCCCGTTTCTGGGCAGCCGACCTGCCTCGCAGCTACATCCTGTGCCTGCAGGATCGCTCCAAGCCACGGTGGCTCTCCGATGTGGTGATCAAGCGCCTTGGCGTCGAACCACTGACCATCGACTCCTCGCATTCGCCGTTCCTGAGCCGGCCGGCCGAGCTTGCCGGACTGCTCGTCGCCGCGACGACCACCACACCGATAGGCCCACTGATCCCGCCGTAATCACACCGGAAAGGAATACATCCTGCTGATCCACATGTATTTCGGCGGCTCCAACGGCAACTTCGACCTGTCCGGGTAGGAGAGGTTAGGAAAAGGAAAGTGACGGATCACCCCGGGCGTCGCCCCTTCGACCGGTTTGAAACCGCAAGTGCGGCAACGTTAATCACGCGGGCCGCGGTTCGGCGGGTGGTCACCATCGGTTGTTGTGTGGTGTTGTCGGCGACGGGATGCGAATTCCATGGCCTGAATTCGCTACCGCTGCCGGGGGCGGTCGGCCGTGGGCCGGGGGCTAACGTCTACCACGTCGAGCTGCCGAATGTCGGGACGATGGAATCGAATTCGCCGGTGATGATCGACGATGTCGTGGTCGGCAGTGTCGGTGCGATGCGGGTGCAAGGTTGGCACGCCGACGTCGAGATCTCGGTCAAGCGCGATGTCGTCGTGCCGGCCAACGTGATAGCCAGCGTCGGTCAGACCAGCCTGCTGGGGACGATGCATGTGGAGCTCAATACGCCGCTGGGCCAGTCGGGAAGCGGGCGGCTGCAGCCGGGGGCGACCATCCCGCTGAGCCGGTCGACCGCCTACCCGTCGACGGAGCAGACGCTGTCGTCGCTGGGCGCGGTCGTCAACGGCGGGGGGCTGGGACAGATCGGGGAGATCGTCCATAATTTCTCGGCCGCCCTGTCGGGGCACGAGGGCGCGTTTCGTGATCTGATTACTCGCCTCGACACGTTCGTGGGAACTCTGGATGATCAGCGGGACAACCTCGTTGACTCGATTGAGGCGCTGAACCGGCTTGCGGCCACCTTCGCCGGTCAACGCGACGTCATCACCGAGGCGCTGCACAAGATTCCGCCCGCGCTTGATGTGTTGCTCAAGGAGCGCCCGCGCCTGACGGCCGCTCTGGAGCACCTTCGGGTGTTCAGCAATACCGCCACCCGGTTGGTCAACGACGCCCAGGCCGACCTGGTCAAGAACCTCAAAAACCTGGAACCGACCATCAAAGCGCTCGCCGACGTCGGACCGGAGTTCGGCACGGCGATCGCGGCCGGGTTCGTGTTCCCGTTCACCCAGAACTTCGTCGACCGCGCGGTCCGAGGCGACTACTTCAACATCACTGCCGAATTAGACCTGACGATTCCACGGCTCAAGCGGGGATTGCTGTTGGGAACCCACTGGGGACAGCCGGATATGCCCATACCACCCGAGCCCGGCGACCCGTACCGCTTGAAGTACACCCTCGACCCGTTGGATAACCCCGTGCGGCCGCCGTGGGTCGATCCCAATGCGCTTCCCCTGCCCGGGCCGCCGCCGGGTATCCCGCTTCCTGGCCCGCCACCGGCACCGGTGCCTGACGCGGATCTTGGTCAAGCGCCGCCGGCAACGGCACCGACGGGAGGTGGTGGATAGATGCCGACGCGCATCGTTCGGATCCACTTGGTCAAGCTCTACCCGCGCTTTCGCGCCGGTAGTTGTGGCGGTGGCGGAGGGATTTGAACCCTCGGACGGTTTTAGCCGTCACACGCTTTCGAGGCGTGCTCCTTAGGCCGCTCGGACACGCCACCGCCGAGCAGCTTACCCAACCAGCACCCACTCACCCCAATCGCTGGCGGGCGAAGAACTCCTCCAGCGGCGCGGCGCACTCCCGCGCGAGTACACCACCGCGCACCTCGGGGCGGTGATTGAGCCGACGGTCGCGAACTACGTCCCACAGCGAGCCGACCGCTCCGGTCTTCGGTTCCCACGCGCCGAACACCAACCGGGCGACGCGGGCCAGGACCAGGGCACCCGCGCACATCGTGCAGGGTTCGACGGTGACGGCCAGCGTGGCCCCCTCCAGCCGCCACCCGTCACCGAGCGCTGTAGCCGCCGCGCGCATCGCCAATACTTCCGCGTGCGCAGTCGGATCACCGAGGGCCTCACGGGCATTCACCGCCCGGGCGAGTTCAGTTCCGTCAGCAGCGACGACCACCGCGCCGATGGGCACGTCGCGGGGGCCCGCCGTTGCGGCGGCTTCCAGCGCGGCGCGGATCAGTTCGTCGTCATTGATCACCGATTGAGGCGGTCGACCACCGCCGACAGCTGGTCGGCGAAGCCCATCTCGCGGGCGATGCGACCCAATTGCTCGTCGGCGTAGAGGTCGCTCTCGTCGAGGATGACGCCCAGCACCGCCTCGGGCAACCCGATGTCGGACAACAATCCGAGGTCGCCTTCTTCGAACGGCTCCGAATCCTCCAGGTCCTCGGGATCGATGTCGGCGTCCAGGCTGTCCAGAACTTCGGCGGCGATGTCGTAGTCCAGTGCTGCTGTCGCATCCGACAGCAGCAGCCGGGTTCCCGACGGCGCCGGGCGCACGATCACGAAGAACTCGTCGTCGATGTCGAGGAGCCCAAAGACTGCTCCCGCGCTGCGCAGTTCACGCAGTTCTGTCTCGGCGGCAGCCAGACTCGTCAGCGATTTGGGAGCCAGCACAGAACAACGCCATTGGCCCTCTTCGCGTACGACGGCGACGCCAAAGCCGTCCGGTGTGTCCACGGACGGGCCTTGCGTTGCGGCCCGCTCTCGTCCCATGGGCGCCTACGCTAGTCGCTGACCAGGCGGCTTGACCAGACAGCGCAAACCGGCGAGGCGACCTCGGACGGCCGTTGTCCATCTAACTGTGCCAACCTTGGACTGTGGCGTGGACTCCGACGAAGACCCCGGTGTGCGTGCTGGGGTTGGGACTTATCGGCGGTTCGATCATGCGGGCGGCCGCGGCCGCCGGCCGTGAAGTGTTCGGCTACAACCGGTCGGTGGAAGGTGCCCACGGAGCGCTCGCCGACGGCTTTGCCGCCACAACCGAGCTGACCGACGCGTTGACCCGCGCCGCCGATACCGGAGCCTTGATCGTGTTGGCTGTGCCGATGCCCGCCCTGCCGACGATGCTCGCCCATGTCAGCGAATTGGCCCCCAAGTGTCCGCTCACCGACGTCACCAGCGTCAAAACGGCGGTGCTCGACGAGGTCGTAGCGGCCGGCCTGCGGGACCGATTTGTCGGCGGCCACCCGATGACCGGGACCGAGAGCTCGGGGTGGGCGGCCGGCCACGCCGGATTGTTCACGGCGGCACCGTGGGTAGTCAGCGTCGACGACTACGTGGATCCGGTGGTGTGGTGGATGGTGATGACCCTGGCGCTGGACTGCGGCTCGGTGGTGGTGCCGGCCAAATCCGACGAGCACGACGCCGCGGCGGCCGCCATCTCGCATCTACCGCACCTGCTTGCCGAGGCGTTGGCGGTGACGGCCGCGGAGGTGCCGTTGGCCTTCGCACTGGCGGCCGGGTCATTCCGGGATGGAACCCGGGTGGCGGGCAGCGCCCCGGACCTGGTGCGCGCCATGTGTGAAGCCAATGCCCGCCACCTACTCACAGCCGTGGACCGCGTGATCGACCTGCTCGGCCGCGCCCGTGACTCGCTGGACTGGGACAACTCGGTGGCCGAACTCGTCGAGGCCGGCCATGCCGCGCGAATCCGCTACGACCGGTTCCCGCGCTCTGACATCTTCACGGTCGTGATCGGCGCGGACAACTGGCGCGAGGAGCTGGCCGCCGCCGGGCGCGCGGGCGGAGTGATCAGATCCGCTCTGCCAATCCGGGATAGTCCACGATGAACCCGTCGGAGTCGACGCTGACGGTGGTGTCGGCGACCGGGGAATGCAGCTTGATCCCTTCGGGGCCACCTTGCCCGGTATAGCTCACCGTCGCCGCGGTGACGGTCATGTCCGGCACGTTGACGTAGACCACGGGCAATGTGATGGTTTCCGCCCGCTCGTGTAGCCCCAGCCGCCGGATGGGCAGTGCATTGAAGAACGGGCTGAACACCACGTCGACGTCGAGTGCACCGTTGTAGGCCTCGCGTCGCTCCCCTTGGTGGTCGGTGACCATCCACATGTTCTCTTCGTCGCGGGCAATCGCGAGCTGGCGTTCCCGCTCGGCGAGGGTGATCGTCAGCCCGAACCTCTTGGTGGCTCCGCTCTCGTCGGTCTGCACTTCGTAGAAGGCGCCGAAGCCCGGGTTCGTCGCGGTAGCCGCGGCGACGATGCGTCCGGTCGCCTTAATTCGCTTGCCGGACACCTGCACTCGAACCGATTCCATACGGGAGATATCCGGCGCGCGCCAGGTCAGCATCGCGGGCCAGACGTGTTGAGTCGGGTCAGGGGGGCTGTTCACACTCCCTACCGTAAGACGTGGCCACTCGCCGCGGCAGGCTGGTCGGCAACTGGGGTCACCGTCACATCCTCGCGCCGATGAGGCCTGCGTAACCGTCCGGTGCCGGGCACCGAGGCCCAGACCGCCATCGCGAGCAGGCCGTCGAGAATCAGCGCCAACGCCGCAACCATCAGCGCACCGACCAGAGCGAGTTGGAATTCGCGCTCTTTGATGCCGTCGATCAGGTAACGGCCCAGCCCGCCGAGGCTGGCATAGGCGGCCACGGTTGCGGTGGCGACCACCTGCAACGTCGCGTTGCGCAGCCCGCCGAGCATCAATGGCATCGCGTTGGGCACCTCGACCCGCAGCAGCACCTGCGCCTCGGTCATGCCCATCGCCCGGGCGGCGTCCACCACAACCGGGTCGACGTTGGCGATGCCCGCATAGGTACCGGCCAACAGCGACGGGATACCGAGCAGCATCAGGGCAACCAGCGGCGGCCCGAGCCCCAGCCCGAACAACAGCACGCCCAGCAGCAGGACCCCGAGGGTGGGCAGTGAGCGCAGCCCGTTGACCGCGCCCACGACGAGCAGCGTGCCGCGGCCGGTATGGCCGATGATCATCCCGATCGGGACCGCGATCAGCGCCGACGCACCCACCGCGATGGCGGTGTACTCCACATGCTCCAAAATGCGCGCCGCGAGACCGACCGGACCGGTCCAGTTGTCCACGGTGAGCAGATAGGAAACGGCGCCCTGGACGAAGTTCATCGCGCGCCACCCACCACCGGGGCCACCACCCGCCGCCGGCGCGCGGCGGCCCCGGCGCGAGACCACGGCGTGGCCAGGCGGCCGACCAGCACGATCACCATGTCGATGACGACCGCCAACACGAACAGCGCGATGATGCCGGCCAGGATCTGATCGCTCTTGTCGGTCGCGTAGCCCTCGGTGAACCAGGTTCCCAGACCGCCGATCCCGATCACCGAACCCACCGAGACCATCGCGATATTGGTCACCACGACGACGCGCAGCCCCGCGACCATGACCGGGACCGACAGCGGCAGTTCAACTTTCAGAATCCGCTTGAGACGCGAATAGCCGACGGCGGTGGCGGCGTCAAGCACCTGGGCAGGTACCGCGTCCAGCGCCTCCAGGACCGCGCGCACCATCAACGCCGCGGTGTAGGCCGTCAGTGCCACGAGCACGTTGGCCTCGTCCAGGATCCGGGTTCCGATGATCACCGGCAGCACCACGAACAACGCCAGGGACGGGACGGTGAACACCACACTGGCGGTCGCCGTCGTCAGCCGTCGCGGAATCGGTGCGCGTTGCACCAGCACTCCCAGTGGCAGAGCGATCAGCAGTCCGATCAGCACCGGTATCAACGCCATCCGCAGGTGGATCACGGTCAGCGTCCAGGCGTCGTTCAGGTGGGTAAGCAGATAGTGCATGGTCAACTCCGCCGCTGGGATTCGACCGCGGCCAGCACGTCGGCGGCCAGCACCCCGCCGATGACCTTGCCGTCCTCGTCGACGGCGATCCCCACTGTCGAGGGAGACGACAGCGCCGCGTCCAGCGCGTGGCTGAGATTGCTGCCGGGACGGAACAGGGCCCCGATGCCGCTCATGCTGTCGGCCAACGACGCACCGCCGCAGTGCCGCCGCAGGCCCTCGCCATCGATCCAGCCCACCGGGAGCCCGTCGTCGTCGACGACCACCGCCCACCCGACGAGCTCACGATTGGTCAGGCCGCTGGCCGGGAGTGTGTCGACGGCGTGCAACGGCAGGCCGTTCGCGTCGATCAGTTGCAGCCACCGGTAGCCGCGGCCGAGGCCGATGAATCTCGATACGAAGTCGTTGGCCGGCCGCGAAAGTAGTTGGGTGGGTTCGTCGTACTGCTGCAGCACGCCGCCGCGGCCGAAGATCGCGACTTGGTCGGCGAGTTTGAGCGCCTCGTCGATATCGTGTGTGACGAACACGATGGTTTTGTGCAATTCGTTTTGCAGGCGCAGTATTTCGTTTTGCAGCTCGAGACGAACCACGGGGTCGACCGCCGAGAATGGTTCGTCCATCAACAGGATTGGCGGATCGGCGGCCAGCGCCCGTGCCACGCCGATGCGTTGTTGTTCACCGCCGGAAAGCTGCGCCGGATAGCGGTTGGCGAGCTTGGCGTCCAGCCCGACGCGTTCGAGCACCTCGTAGGCCGCCTTGCGGGCTGCCCGGCGCGACTGCCCGCGCAACACCGGTACCGTCGCGACGTTGTCGATGACCCGCTGATGCGGCATCAGCCCGGCATGCTGGATCACGTAACCGATTCCGAGCCGCAGCTGCACCGGGTTGACGCCCGCGACGTCCTCTCCGTCGACCGTGATCGTGCCGGAGGTCGGCTCGATCATCCGGTTGATCATCCGCAGCGCGGTGGTTTTGCCGCTCCCGGAGGAGCCGACGAAAACCGTCAGCTTGCCGCTCGGGATCACCAGACTCAGCTGGTCAACGGCGGTGGTACCGTCGGCGAACTCCTTGCTGACCTTCTCGAAGACGATCAACGCGTAACCTTCCAACCGGTCATCATTGCGCGATCGGATGATTGAAGCCGTTGTCCCGCACCCAGTTTCGTGCTGCCTGGTTAGGATCAATGCCAGAATTGCCGGCGACGGCGGCGTTGAGTCCGGCCACGCCCGCGGTGGTCAGCTTCGCCGAGACCGCATCCAGGACTTCCTTGAGCCGATCGGATTTCTTCTGGGAATTCACCAGCGGCACGATGTTGCCGGCGACGAAATTGTGTTGCGGGTCCTCGAGCACGACCAAATGGTTTTGCGGAATCGCCGGCGAAGTGGTGAAGATGTTGGCCGCGTTCACCTTTCCCTCCAGCAACGCGCGGACGGTCACCGCACCGCCACTGTCGTTGATCGCGATGAAGTTGCCGGGACTGATGTTGAGCGAATACTTCTGCCGCAGCCCGGGCAGGCCGGACGGGCGATTCTCGAAAGCCGAGGGTGCCCCGAATTTTACGTTCGGTGAGTGGCCCGCCAGGTCGGCGATCGTCTTGAGGTGCCACGCGGCGGCGGTCGCGTCGGTGACGCTGACCGTGTCGGTATCGGAAGCCGGTGACGGCGTCAGAATCGACAGGTCACCCGGCAATTTCTGGTAGAGCTCTAATTCCACCGTGTCGAGCATGGTGGCCGCCGAGTGGGGGGCGAAGTACCGCAGCAGATTGCCGACATATTCCGGCACCAAATCGATGGAATGGTCTTTGAGCGCGGGGACATACGTTTCGCGGCTGCCGATACCCATCCGCCGTCCCACATCGAAACCGTTGGCCTGCAACGTTTGTGCATAGATCTCGGCAATGATCTGGGACTCCGGGAAGTCAGCGGACCCGACAACGATGGATCTCATGCTGCGGATCTGCGGCGCCAGCGGATCCGAATTGCTGCAGGACGTGACCAGGCACGCGATCAACAAGCACACTGCCGCGGGGACGATCGCGCCACGCAGACGCCGCAGCATCCTCATAACGCTGACAGTAACGGCAGAACCGGCCGGGCGCTGCGGCCACAAACACGCGGTTTGCCTGGTTTGGTTTCATTCTGGGCGGGATGGGACAAAGATAGATCTATGAGCAGCACCAACCCTGGCTCGCCCGGCAACCAGCCGCCTAAGCCGACTCCGGCGTCTCCCCCTAAGCCCCCTGCGGCGCCTCCCCCTAGCCCGGCCCCAGCGCCTCCTCCGCCGTCCCACGCAGGTACGAAACCCAAGGAACCGGCCATCGGGTTCACCCGAGCCGGGGCCTTGTGGTCAGCGTTGATCGCGGGCTTCTTGATCCTGATTTTGTTGCTGGTTTTCATCACCCAGAACACGACGTCGACGCCGTTCCAGTTCCTGGGGTGGCATTGGAGCCTGCCACTGGGTGTGGCGATTCTGCTGGCGGCGGTGGCCGGCGGGCTGCTCACCGTGGCCGTCGGCACCGGGCGGATCCTGCAGTTGCGCCGCGTCGCCAAGAAGCAGCACGCCGCGGCGTTGCGCCGCTAGCCGGGTAGCTTGGCCAGTTCTCCGAGCCCGCGGGAGATCAGCGGCGCGACGACCTCGGGCATGTGCTCGCTGTCTTTACCGCTGGCCTGATCCGACATGCGCCGGCGGAAGTCGATGCCGGCGGCGATGATAGCGAGCTTGAAGTAGCCCAACGCCATGTAGAACTCCCAATGCGCCAGCGGCAATCCGGAGACGAGCGAGTACCGGTCGGCCAGCTCGTCGGCCGTGGGCAGCAGCGGCGACGTCCAAGCGGCTTGCGCATTGACGATCAGGTCCAGTGCCGGGTCGCGGTACACACACATCAGGGCCGCGTCGGAAAGCGGATCCCCGAGCGTCGAGAGCTCCCAGTCCACCACGGCGCGCACCCGCGTCGGGTCGTCGGCGTCCAGGATGGTGTTGTCGATCCGGTAGTCGCCATGCACGATCGAGGTGCGGCTCTGCTGCGGAATGGCTTGCTGCAGACCGGAATGCAAGCGTTCGACGTCGGCGTCACGATGGTCGTCGGGCAGCCGTACCAGTTCCCATTGCGAGCCCCAGCGGCGCACTTGGCGCCCCAGATAGCCGGTCGGCTTGCCGAAATCGGCCAGTCCCACGGCATTCGGGTCGACGTTGTGCAAGTCCACCAGCACCCGGACCAATGAGTCGACGCACTTGTCGATCACGGTGTGGTTGAAGGCTTCGAGTTGAGTGCGGCGACGAACCACTTGGCCGGCGACGAACTCGACGATCTGGAACGGCGCGCCCAGCACCGAGTCGTCCTCGCACAGCGCGACCGCGCGAGCCACCGGCACGGGCGTGTCCTGCAGTGCCGCCACCACTTTGTATTCGCGGGCCATGTCGTGCGCCGACGGGGTCAGCCCGTGTAGCGGTGGACGCCGCACCAGCCAGTTCGTTTTGTCGTCGTAGACGCGGAACGTCAGGTTGGAACGGCCGCCGGAGATGAAGTCCCCGCGCAATTCGCCGTCGCGTTCGATGCCGAGCGAACGCAGATACCGGTCCAACGCGGGCAGGTCTAGCCCGTCGAGTCGATCAGCCGAAGTCACCGAACTTGTTTACCATCGCTGATTACGCGGCAACAGGTCCCACACGTGTTCGACCCCGTTGACTCCCGCCACGGTCGCCTGGCCGGTCCGCGAGTACAACAATCGAGTCACGGATGCGTAGTCGACGGGAAACGACAACAGCCGGGCCGTCCCGAGGATTTCGTGCAGGAGCAGGTTGATCACACCGCCGTGGCTGAACACCGCGACGGTGTCGTCGGGGTCGCCAGACGCGACGAGGTCGTCCACCGCCGCCACGATCCGCGCTCGGAACGCGTGTTCGTCGACCGCGCTGGGCAGCTGGCCCTGAGCCAACCGCGCCCACTCCTTGGGGTTTTCCTGACGGATCTGCTCGACCGGGATATAGACGGGAAGGTCGCGATCATATTCGGCGAACCGGTCGTCAATCTCGATGGACAGTTGCCGGGCCGCCGCGACCGGTTCCGCGGTCTGGATGGCGCGCCGCTGTGGACTGCTGACCACTCGGGAGATCGGGAACCTGGCAAGGGCCTCGGGCAGGCGCGCGATCTGGGCCACCCCCTCTTCCGACAGGTCCGGGTCGGAACCCTGGCCGTGTTCGCTGCGCAGCGGCAACGCATGCCGGACCAGAAGCACTTGCATGTTGGTGTCCCCTTACAGACGGGAGGTCGGTGGCCGGTTCGCAGTTTCTCATCGCGCGCCGCTGCGGCGCGCGGCCGCCGCCTAATCTGCAAGGAGGTCCATTCGCGAGGAGGACAGATGACCCAGCCGAACATTGATTGGGACGCCGCCTACCGACGGCAATCACCGCCGCCGTGGAGCATCGGAAGGCCGCAGCCCGCATTGGCGATGCTCATCGATCAAGGCAAGGTCCGCGGCGATGTGCTGGATTCCGGTTGTGGCCACGCGGCCCTGTCGCTGGCACTCGCCGCGCGCGGCTACACAGTCGTCGGGCTGGACGCCAGCGCGACCGCGGTCGACGCCGCAGCCACGGCCGCCGCCGAACAAGGACTGACAACAGCAACTTTCAAGCAGGCCGACGTCACCTGCTTTGGCGGCTACGACGGCCGTTTCTCCACCATCGTGGACAGCGGGCTGTTCCACGCTCTGCCGCCCGAGGGACGCCGGGGCTATCTGCAGTCGATCTTTCGGGCGGCCGCACCCGGGGCGGCGTTGTACATCCTGGCGTTCGCCGCCGGTGCGCTCGGAGAACGAAATGGGCCCGGGCCGCGCGGTTTCACCGAAAACGAACTGCGAGAGGCCGTCGCGACGATATGGCAGGTCGACGCTGTTCGCCCCGCGAAGGTCTACGGCAACGACGCTGCCCTTGATGCCGCGTTGCCCAACGTCGAACACGACGACGACGGGCACTTCATGGTGCCGGGTTTCCTGCTCAGCGCGCACAAGCCGGGCTAGCCGCATCGGGGAGAATGCTATTCTCCACACGGAGAGTGGGGTGTGCGGACAATGACGACTGCTGGTGAAACCCAACTGGACGCGGGCGTTCTCGGTCGATGGCTGGACGCCAACGACGCGCCGGGAAGCGGCGAAGAACCGCTGCTGGAACAACTCAAGGGCGGTTCCCAGAACACGCTGTACCTGATTACGCGCGGCGGCGAGCGGATGGTACTGCGGATGCCCGGCGCCCGCGCGGACGCCGCCCGCATCGACGGCTTGCTGCGCGAAATCCGACTGGTACGTGCGCTGTCGGGGACCGACGTGCCGCACGCCGAGCTGATAGCCGCCGACGACACCGGCACGGTGCTCGGCATGCCGTTCTACGTGATGCAGGCAATCGACGGATGGAGCCCGATGGACGGCGGCTGGCAGTCACCGTTCGACACCGATCTCGACGCCCGACGCGGGCTGGCATTCCAACTCGTCGAAGGCGCCGCCAAGCTGGGCAGGGTGGACTGGCGAAGCCAAGGACTCGAGGGCTTCGGCCGCCCGGACGGATTTCACGACCGGCAGGTCGATCGTTGGCTCGCGTTTCTCGACGCCTACAGGGTGCGTGAGTTGCCGGGCCTGAACGAGGCCGCCGATTGGTTGCGCCGCAACCGGCCCGCAAAATACAACGCGGGCATCATGCACGGCGACTACCAGTTCGCCAACGTCATGTTCGCGCACGGCAGCCAGGCCCGACTCGCCGCGATCGTGGACTGGGAGATGACAACGGTCGGCGATCCGCTGCTGGACCTCGCGTGGTCGCTGCTGGGCTACGACGGCGAAAACCCCAAGGGCGACGGATTTTATCTCGACATGCACGGCATGCCGACGCGCAGCGAGTTGCTCAGCCACTACGAGAAAGTCAGCGGGCTTTCCACCGAGAACATCGACTACTACCTGGTGCTGGCCAACTGGAAACTCGGCATCGTGCTGGAAAAGACTTACGCCGCGGGCGTGCGCACCGGAAAAGTCGACCCCAAGATCACCGACGCCTTCGGGCCGATGATCCTTCAGCTCATCGCGACGGCCGCCGAGATGGCGCGCAGCCTGCCGGCGAGGTGCCGCTGAAATGGGTTATGCCGACCAACTTTTCGACCTCACCGACCGCGTGGTACTGATCACCGGCGGCAGCCGTGGACTGGGACGGGAAATGGCGTTCGCCGCCGCCCACTGCGGCGCCGACGTGGTGATCGCCAGCCGCAACTTCGACAACTGCGTCGCCGCCGCCGAGGAGATCGAGGCCGAGACCGGACGCACCGCTATGCCCTTTGGCGTGCACGTCGGACGCTGGGACCAACTCGACGGCCTGGTCGACGCCACCTACGAACGGTTCGGCAAGGTGGACACCCTGATCAACAACGCCGGCATGTCACCGGTTTACGACAAGCTGAGCAACGTCACCGAGAAGCTGTTCGACGCAGTGGTGAACCTCAATCTCAAAGGGCCGTTTCGGTTGTCGGCGTTGGTGGGCGAGCGCATGGTGGCCGCGGGCAGCGGCTCTATCATCAACGTGAGCTCTACCGGATCGCTGCGCCCGAACGGCGGCATCATCCCCTACGCGGCCGCCAAGGCCGGGCTCAACGCGATGACCGAGGGGCTGGCGCAGGCGTTCGGGCCGACGGTACGGGTCAATACACTGATGGCCGGGCCGTACTTGACCGACGTCAGCAAGGCGTGGGATCTGAGCGGCAACGACAACTTCGGCCATCTCCACCTGAAACGGGCCGGCGACCCACGCGAAGTCGTCGGAGCCGCGCTGTTCCTGGCTTCCGACGCATCCAGTTTCACCACCGGTTCGATCCTGCGGACCGACGGCGGAATTCCCTAAACATGGCGATCGCAAGCGCGGCGGAGCCGGACGCTGGGGGCACCTCCCGCTGACGGGGGACGGGTCGCCACAACGAACGAGTAGGAGTATTCGAATGTCTTGGGATTTCTCTACCGAGCCGGAGTTCGAGAAGAAGCTCGCCTGGGTGCGCGAGTTCGTGCACGAAGAGGTGGAGCCACTCGAAGTGCTGTTCCCGGGCTGCGAGTTCCTGCCGCTCAACGACGAGCGCCGGCGGATCGTCGACCCGCTCAAGCAGCAGGTCCGTGACAATGGCTTGTGGGCACCGCATCTGGGCCCGGAACTCGGCGGTCAGGGCTTCGGCGCGGTCAAGCTGACATTGATCAACGAGATTCTGGGCCGCAGCCCGTGGGCGCCGATCGTCTTCGGCACCCAGGCGCCCGATACCGGCAACGCGGAGATCATCGCGCGCTTCGGAACGCAGGAGCAGAAGGACCGCTATCTGAAAGGGCTGCTCTCCGGGGAGATCTTTTCCTGCTTCTCGATGACGGAACCCCAAGGCGGCGCCGATCCGCGCGTGTTCACCACCCGAGCCGTCCGCGATGGCGACGAGTGGGTGATCACCGGACGAAAGTACTTCTCCTCCAACGCGTCTGTGGCGTCCTTCTTCATTGTCGTCGCGATCACCGATCCAGATGTGCCGGTCCACCGCGGCGCCTCGACGTTCCTGATCCCCGCCGGCACCGAAGGGCTGAATCTGGAAGCCAACCACCACCTGGTGGGAGCCGACCCGCACGAGCCGGGGCATTCGCTGGTGCACTACGACGGGGTGCGGGTAGGAGCGGATGCGCTGCTCGGCGAAGCCGGGCAGGGCTTCCTGATCCTGCAGACCCGATTGGCGGGCGGGCGGTTGCATCACGCGATGCGTTCCATCGGGATGGCGCAACGTGCCGTCGACATGATGTCGCGACGCGCGAAAAGCCGCTTTACCCAGGGCAGTCCGCTGGCCGACAAGCAGCTGGTGCAAGAATTCGTCGCCGATTCCTACACCGAGCTGATCCCGTTTCGACTGACCGTGCTGCACGCCGCGTGGCTGATCGACAACGGCGACGAGCAGGGCGCGCGGGCCGAGATCGCCGCCTGCAAGATCCTCGCCTCGCAGGTGTTGAAATCGATTGCGCTGCGGGCGATCCAAGTCCACGGCGCGCTCGGGCTCACCGACCAGCTGCCATTGGTCAACGTGTTGCTGGGGGGTATCGCGCTCGGCCTGGCCGACGGGCCGACCGAGGCACACAAGGTCAACCTGGCCCGGATGCTGCTCAAGGGCTACGACGCCGAGAAAGGTGACTGGCCCAGCGAAATGCTGGAAGTGCGTCGCGACGCCGCCCGGGAAAAATACGGCGCCCTGGTGGGTAGCGTTCCGGCGCACCCACATTCGCCATGATCAGCAGAGTCGCCGCGGCCGTCGAACGCGCGCTCGACGACCGGCAGCGGGGGGCGACCGCGGAGGTCGAACGCATCCTGGTCGCGGCGGTGCGGGTGATGGAGCGCGTCGCGCCCGAGGCGCCTCGGGTCAGTGACATCGTGGCCGAGGCCGGGTCGTCGAATAAGGCGTTCTACCGGTATTTCGCCGGCAAGGATGATCTCATTCTGGCGGTGATGGAGCGGGGTGTCGGGATCGTCGTGTCCTACCTCGAACACCAGATGGCCAAGGAGGCCCGACCGCGGGACAAGATCGCCCGCTGGATCGAGGGCACCCTGGCACAGGTCGCCGAACCGGACCTGATCAGGAAGAGCCGCGCGGCGGCCGGTCAGATGGCATCCGCGACGAACTGGCGTACCGTCGATCACGAAATGATGAACCCACTGCGCGACCTGCTGGTCGAACCGGTTGCGGCACTGGGAAGTACCGATGTCGAACGCGACGTCGAGGCGGTGTTCTGCTGTACGGCGGCGACGATGCGACGCTACATGGGCTCGACCGTTCGGCCCGAGCCCGACGACATCGCACACGTGGTGAGGTTCTGCCTGAACGGATTGGGAGTCGATTGATGCGCGCTGTCGTCTGTCGCAGCTACGGGCCGCCGGAAAACCTGGTGGTCGACGACGTTCCCGAGCCCGTCCCCGCATCCGGTCAGATGTTGGTGCGGGTGCGCGCCGCGGCGGTCAATTTTCCCGACGTGCTGTTCATCGCCGGCAAGTACCAGGTCAAGATTCCACCACCGTTCATACCGGGCAACGAGATCGCCGGGGAAGTGCTCGCCGTCGGTGCGGGCGCGCCGTTTCGCCCCGGCCAGCGGGTGGCCGGAACCACCTTCGGGGCGTTCGCCGAACAGGCGCTGCTCGACACGACTCAGGCGTCGCTCATGCCCGACGACGCCGATTTCGCGTCGGCCGCGGCTTTCGGCGTGACCTACCGCACGGCGTATTACGCCCTGCGCTCGACTGCCGCTGTGACAGAAGGCGATTGGGTCGTAGTTCTCGGTGCCGCAGGTGGTGTGGGGCTGGCCGCCGTCGACCTGGCAGTCGCGATGAAGGCCCGGGTGCTGGCCGCGGCGTCAAGCGCGGAGAAGCTCGAACTGTGCCGTCAACGCGGGGCCGAGGCCGTCGTCGACTACGACCGCGAGGACCTGAAGATGCGGATCCGCGAGCTCACCGGCGATGCGGCCCGGGTTGTGCTGGACCCGGTCGGCGGACAGTATTCGGAGCCGGCGCTGCGGGGTCTGGCGCGCGGCGGCACCTTCGTCACCCTCGGCTACGCGGCGGGCACGATCCCGGCCATTCCGCTCAATCTCGTTCTGCTCAAAGACCTCTACGTGCGTGGCATGGAGATCCGCACCTTCGCGAACGACTATCCCGATGAGGCGGTCCGCGACGAGCAGGAGCTAGCAGCGATGTTCGCCGCGGGAACCGTCCGCCCCTACATCGGCGCGCGATTCCCGTTGGCTGAAACCCCCGCGGCGTTGCGCTACGTGGCCGAACGCAAGGTCCTGGGCAAGGTGGTCATCGACGTCGCATGACCCGGCCCGGCTAAGGCGTGACGATGTTGAATTTCGGGTCGGGTTTGTCCAGCACATCCAGCAACGCCTGCAGTGCCGAGCGGTCTCCAGAGATGTCGAGCCCGGCCGAGGAGGAATCGCCCATCGCCACCGCCAACAGACGAGACTTGCTGTCCAGCTTGACCGTAACGTCTGCCGAGGCGGAGTCGGCGGCGACCTTGCGATAGACAAGCACCCCATTGCGCAGGGTGAGCCGGTAGTTGACCGCCAGATCGGCAAACGAGATGTCGATGGCGAGATCGAGGTCCCAGCTGCGCGGACCGTTGACGCTGATGGCAAGGCTGTCGAAGATTTGCTCCGGCGTCAGTTGACTGAGCATCGACATCGAGGTGGCCGTGGTGGCGGTGCCAAAGTTTCCGCCGCGCAATTCGGTTGCGCCGCTCATGAAGAAGTTGCGCCACGTCGCGTTCTCGGCGCCGTAGGCCAGTTGCTCCAATGTGTCCGCGTACAGTGCGCGAGCCGCGGCGTGATCGCTGTCGGTGAAGATCGCGTGATCTAAAAGTGTTGCTGCCCAACGAAAGTCGCCGGAGTTGAAAGCTGCTTGGGCAAGTTCGACGACTCGGTCGATGCCCCCTATCGCCTCGACATACCGGGGCGCCAGCGACTCCGGAGGATGCGGCCACAACCGGCCCGGATTGCCGTCGAACCAACCCATGTAACGCTGGTAGACGGCCTTGACGTTGTGGCTGACCGATCCGTAGTAACCGTGGGTGTGCCAGGCGCGATCCAAAGCGGGTGGCATCCGGAACATTTCGGCGATTTCGACACCGGTGTGGCCCTGGTTGAGCAGCCGAAGCGTCTGGTCGTGCAGATACGAGTACAGGTCGCGTTGCAGCGACAAGAACTCGACGATGCTCTCGCGGCCCCAGGTCGGCCAGTGATGGGATGCGAACACCACGTCGGCGCGGTCGGCGAAGGTGTCGATCGCCTCGGTGAGATACCCCGCCCAGGCGTGCGGGTCACGCACCAGCGCGCCCCTCAGGGTGAGCAGATTGTGCAGATTGTGGGTGGCGTTCTCGGCCATGCACAATGCACGGAATCGCGGGAAATAGAAATGCATTTCCGCGGGAGCTTCGGTGCCGGGCGCCATTTGAAACTCGATCTCCACACCGTCGATCGTGTGCGTCTCACCGGTCTCCCGGATGTCGATGGTCGGGACGATGATGGCTACCTCGCCAGTGGACGGTGCCTGGCCCAGCCCGCAGCCGACTTGTCCCTGAGGTCCGCGTTCGAGCAGGGTGCCGTACATGTAGGTGGCCCGTCGGGTCATCGCGGGCCCGGCGTAGACGTTCTCCTGCACGGCGTGCGCGGTGAAGCCTTCCGGCGCGAGCACCGCGACCTTGCCGGCATCGACCTGCGCCTGCGAGGTCACGCCCAGCACGCCGCCGAAATGGTCGACGTGGCTGTGGGTGTAGATCACCGCGACGACGGGGCGGTGATCGCCGCGGTGGGTGCGGTAGAGGTCCAGCGCCGCCGCGGCCACCTCGGTGGAAACCAGCGGATCGATGACGATGATTCCGGTGTCACCCTCGATGAAGCTGATGTTCGAAAGGTCAAGGCCACGAACCTGGTAGACCCCCGGCACCACTTCGTACAGGCCTTGTTTGGCGGCCAGGGTCGATTGCCGCCACAGGCTGGGGTGCACCGATGCCGGCGCGGCGCCGCCGAGGAACGAATAGATGTCGTTGTCCCACACCACGCGGCCGTCGGCCGCCCTGACGACGCAGGGAGACAAGGCCGCGATGAATCCACGATCCGCGTTGTCGAAATCCGTTGTGTCATCCCAGGGCAGAACATGTTGGCGATGCGCCGACTCGATGACGGCGGTGGGGGGCTTGGGGTTCACCGGCAATACATTGCCATTAACGCGGCCTTGCCCGAAAGGACGTGCGGAGAGCGGGCCAGTTAACCGGAACGAAACAATTTGTCGGATCCCTTCTCTACGCCCCGGCAAACCCGCATACTGCCGAGATGGCTCTCCAACCTCGGAGGACCGCTACATCGGCAAAGGAGCACAGGTGAAGCGTGAACTGACGGTCGCGGTAGCCGGAGCAGCAATTCTGGTTGCGGGAATTTCCGGCTGTTCGAGCGACAAGAAGAGTTCGAGTGGGTCCTCGTCGGGCGCAAGCACTTCGGCGAGCACCGGCGGAGGCGGCGGCACCAAGGTGATCATCGACGGTAAGGACCAGAACGTCACCGGTTCGGTCGTCTGCTCAACGGCGGGCGGCAGCGTCAACATCGCGATCGGCGGGGCCGCGACGGGCATCGCCGCCGTGCTCAGCGACGGAAACCCGCCCACGGTGACGTCCGTCGGGCTCGGCAACGTCAACGGCGTGACCCTCGCATACGCCTCGGCCGGCGGCGGGGGCAATGCCTCGGCGACCAAGAACGGCAACAGCTACAAGATCACCGGGACTGCCACCGGCGTGGACATGGCCAACCCCACGCAACCGGTGAGCAAACCGTTCGAGATCGACGTCACCTGCTCTAGTTAGGCGAGGCTGCGGGCGGTTGCCATCCGTTGAGCGGCAACCGCACCGTGAACTCGGTATGGCCGGGCGAGCTGTCGACGGTGATCGTCCCGTTGTGCGCCTTGACGACGGCGGAGACGATCGCCAGCCCGAGCCCGGTGCTGCCACCCTTGCGGGAGCGCGAGGTGTCACCGCGGGCAAACCGCTCGAACACCTCTGACTGCAGCGCCGCCGGAATACCGGGCCCGTTGTCGATCACCTGCAGCACGCTATGCGTCGGTCCGGTGTTCAGCCGCGTGGTGACGACGGTTCCCGCACCGGTGTGGATGCGCGCATTGGCAAGCAGATTGGTCAACACCTGATGCAGGCGTGCCGCATCGCCGACGATGATGACCGGTTCCTCGGGCAGATCGAGCTCCCACTGGTGATCCGGTCCCGCAACGTGCGCGTCGCTGACCGCATCGACCGCCACCCGCGATAGATCCACCGGTTCGCGTTCCAGGGGGCGGCCCGAGTCCAGGCGGGCCAGCAGCAGTAGGTCCTCGACGAGGCGCGTAATTCGCTCGGTCTCCGACGCGACGCGGCTCATCGCGTGTGCCACCGCCTCGCGATCGTCGCCCATCCGCTGGGTGAGTTCGGTGTAGCCGCGGATCGCCGCCAGTGGCGTGCGCAGTTCGTGACTCGCGTCGGCGACGAACTGACGGACCCGGGTCTCACTAGCCTGCCGTGCCGACAGCGCGGCCGCGATGTGGTCGAGCATCCGGTTCAGCGCCGACCCCAGTTGGCCCACCTCGGTGGAGGGGTTGGCGTCGGATTCGGGGACCCGCACCGGCATTTCGACCTCACCGCGGTCCAGTTGCAGGTCGGAAACTCTGCGCGCGGTTTGCGCGACGCGGCGCAGCGGCGCGAGTGCTCGCCTGATGATCACCATCCCGGCGATCGTCGCTGCGGCCAGCGCGATTATGGTGACGACCCCGAATATGACCAGCATCTGCAGCAGTGTCGCGTCGACGTCGGACATGGATAATCCGGTGACGATCACGTCGCCGCCGCGCCGGCTCGGGGCGGCCACGACGCGGTACCGCCCGAGGCCGTCGAGATTCAGGGTTACCGGCTTACGGCTATTCGCGATCGCCGCGAGTTGATCCTGGGCCTTGTCGCTCAGCGCAGCGCGGGAACCGATGCTGGTCAGGTAGCCGGCGTCGACCGTCTTGCCGTCGTTGACCACCGCGGCGACCATGCCCGCTGGCTGCCCCGGAGCATCCAGGAACCGCGGACCGGGGCCGGGTCGTGGGTAGGCGTGGTCGTGCCGCCAGCCGGGACGGTTCGGTTCGGGGTACATCAGCGCCGAACGATGCGAGGTCCCGCCCAGTTGTCCGTCGAGCTGTCGCACCAAGTGGTGGTTCAGCGAGAGTTCGGTTGCCGCGGTGATCCCGACGCAGACCAGGGCGAGCACAACGACCTGACCGACCAGAAGCCGCAGCCGAAGCGACCAGACTCGCCGTGTCCTAGCGGGCTGGTTTGAGGACATAACCCGCACCGCGCAGTGTGTGGATCATCGGGTCACGGCCGTTGTCGATCTTCTTGCGCAAGTAGGAGATATACAGCTCGACGATGTTGGACCGACCGCCGAAGTCGTAGCTCCATACCCGATCGAGAATCTGCGCCTTGCTCAGCACCCGCTTCGAATTGCGCATCATGAACCGCAACAGCTCGAACTCGGTGGAGGTCAACGAAATCGGCTCGCCGGCACGGGTCACCTCGTGGCTGTCCTCGTCCAGCACCAAGTCGCCGACCACGAGCTGCGCCCCGCTGTCCACCGTCGTGACCCCGGTGCGCCGCAACAACGCCCGCAATCGAAGCACGACCTCTTCGATGCTGAACGGCTTGGTGACATAGTCATCGCCACCCGCGGTCAACCCCGCGATCCGATCTTCCACCGCGTCCTTGGCCGTCAACAGCAGCACCGGGAGCTGCGGATTCTCTTCGCGCAGTTTGTGTAATACGTCGAGCCCGCTCATGTCGGGCAACATCACGTCGAGCACGACGACGTCGGGGCGTTGGGCACGGGCCGAGGCGATTGCCGATGACCCGTCACTGGCGGTCGCAATGTTCCAGCCCTCGTACCGCAGCGCCATCGACACCATCTCGGCCAACACCGATTCGTCGTCCACGACCAGCACGTTGATTGGCTTGCCGTCCGCGCGGCACATGACAACGCGCTCTACAGAAGTTCGAGGCTGTGTCACAGGTTCCAGTATCCGCGCCCGACTGGGCCGCCGCTATGACATTCCTTTGTGTGTCCTGTGAAACAGCCGGCGAGCCTGGCTAGCGGTGCCTAGTACCAATACCGCCTGCCGCCGACCGGGCGGCCGACCGAGCCGAGCACCCACAGCACTGCACCAATGACGATGAGGACAATGCCGATTGTCCACAGCAAGGGAATGGCGAATACATATCCGAGAATGAGGAGAACGATACCCAAGACGATCATGACGATTTCCTTTACGTGAGGGATGCTAAGTTACTGGGCATTGAACTGGGTTGGGGCACATGACAATCCTTAACTTTCGGGTTGACGCCCCCGTAGTTCAACGGCCCCGCGACCACCGTCAGAGCTATGTTTCCCGCTGTGACACAATCCGTTTGCCCAGTTTTGAAGTAGTCGCGTTGCCACGCCGCGAAGACTCCAACGATTAGCCAAATCAAGACGATCGCGCCGATTATTCCGCGACCACGCATGGTGACCTCCGTTGTGTCCGAGAAAAATTTTCTCGTCGCGTAGCGATACCCATTGGACTCGTGTCTAAACCTCGCCGAGGCTAACTCAGGTGTCGTTCCCAGACCCGGGATCTGAGCACTACGAATGAGCGGCCAACCATTCCGCGACCCGCCTCTTGGAACCCCTTGACAGCCACGCGTGGGGCAATCAGCCCGCCCAGTTCCGTCATCGTGATTTGCGGTGGTCCGTTGCGGTGGTCCGTAGTGAAGAACGGGTCGGCGTAGCGTCCGCCGGTATCCGGGTCGGTCGCGACGGGCTGAGAAGTGCCAAAGAAGACGAACGGCTTGCCGCCCACTTGATGGATCGCATTTGCGTTCGGCCTCTCCACACGTTTCAGGTGCGGCATCGACGCGTCGGTCCGATGCACATCGCTTATCCGCGCGGGTCGATGCGCCATCGCGGCGGCCTTAGTGTGCAAGCACTTTCGAGTGTGCAAGCACTTTCGCCTCGCTCAATTCAGACCGGCGATGCCCTGGCAATACCACCGCGGATCGACGCCGCCGTCGGTGAACAGCGATTGCACGACGTAGCCAATCACCGCGCCGCCGATGGCGGCCGCGATGGCAGACGCATCATTTCGGCCCGTCCATCGAGAAACGGCATCGGCGAACGCGGCGCGTTGAGCCTGAAAGGCTGCCATGACCATCGCCTTGGTCTTGGGCTGGGTCTGCGCATGCGCCCAACCCTGCACGGCGAGCCGGAAAAGGTCCACGCCTTCCGTGTGGTGGCGGAATCGCTGGAGGGTTTCGAGTACCGCGAGCAGATACGCATTGGGGCCGGCGATGTCGTCGCGCTCGCCAACCTTGGCCGTCAACTCCCCGACTTCGATCAGCGACGTCTCGATCGCCGCATGGATCAGGGCGTCCTTGGACGGAAAGTAGCGGTACATGGCGCCTGCCGACACGCCGGCCTCGCTACGGATCTCGTCCATCGAGGCCGGCGCCACCCCGATCCGACTGAAACATCTTCGGGCCGCGTCCAGGTAGCGCTGCTCCTGAGCCTTCCACTGCTCCTCGGTCACCTTCGGCATAAGCGACATCTTACGTGAAGGAACATTCACTATTGACAGCCTGGGTGGCGCACGGTAAAAATGAACGAATATTCACGGAAAGGCCTCCCAGTATGACGATCACCCGGATCCATCACCTCAATTGCGCCTCGATTCAAGGCATTTCACTGCTTGGGCAGCATCTGGTCTGCCACGTTCTGCTGCTGGAGACAACCGATGCCGGCCTGGTGCTGGTCGACACCGGGTTGGGCAGCGCCGACTACGCCGACATTTCGTCGCGACTCGGCTGGGAGTTCGCCAAGGTGTACGCGCGGCCCGGCCTCGACCCATCGCTGGCCGCCGTTGAGCAGATCCGCGAGCTGGGCTTCTCAGTGAGCGATGTCCGGCACATCGTGCAGACCCACCTCGACCTCGACCACGTCGGCGGCCTCAGCGACTTCCCGCAGGCCCTGGTTCATGTGCACGCTACCGAATTGGACGCCGCCCGCCGCCGCCACGGGTTGCGGGCAAAGCGACGGTACCGGCCCAAGATGTGGACTCATGACCCGAAGTGGCGCACCTACACCCACGGTGGCGAGGGCTGGATGGGCTTCGATGCGGTGCGCGGACTGGAAGGGCTTGGCGACGACATCCTGATGGTCCCGCTGTTCGGGCACACCCACGGCCATTGCGGAATCGCGGTCAACACCTCCGACGGCTGGTTGCTCGACGCTGGAGATGCCTACTTCGACGCCCGCGAAATCAAGCTTCCGCAACGGCGTTGCGGTGCCGGTGTGGCGCTGTTCCAGATGATGGTGACCACCGAGCGCGCCAACCGCCGCCACAACCAGGATCGATTGCGTAGCCTGCACGCCGACCACCCCGAGGTCGATATCTTCTGCGCACACAATCCTTTCGAGTACCTCGACCTGGCCGAGCGTAACGGCGACACGCCCCGAGGCATCGCGACCGCCCGAGCATGGAAGCCAGACAACCGGTCCGTCGGATCCGCTCGTACCAGCGGGTCCTCGATGGAGGCCAAATGACCGCCCTGGCTTACCGCGGCACCACCGTGCTGATCACCGGTGCCAGTTCAGGTTTGGGCGCCGCGTTCGCACACCAGCTGGCCGAGCGCGGCGCCAATCTGGTGCTGGTGGCGCGAAGCCGCGACAAGCTGGAGCTGACCGCGAAGGAACTGCACGCACGGCACGGTGTCGACGTGCTGGCGTACGACTGTGACCTGTCGCGACCCGGTGCCGGGGTTGCACTGGCCGAATGGCTCTCCGACGACGGTGTGCGAGTGGACACCGTGATCAACAACGCCGGTGTGGGCACCCACGGCGATTTCGTCACGCAGGATCCCGACGCGATCACCGCTCAGGTGCGATTGAATGTTGATGCGGTGGTCGATCTTACCCGTGCGTTACTGCCGCAGCTGCTGAGTAGCGGTCGGGGCGCATTGGTGAACGTCGCGAGCACCAGCGCCTACCAGCCCACTCCGTCGATGGCCGTTTACGGCGCCAGCAAGGCCTTCGTGCTGAGCTTCACCGAGGCGCTGGCCTACGAACACCGGCATAGCGGCCTGCGCGTACTCGCCGTATCACCCGGTCCGATGCGCACCCCGTTTTTCGAGGTGCTGGGCACCACCCGGCCGGGCGTCGGACGCTGGCAGACGCCCGAAGCCGTTGCCGCGCAGACATTGCGGACGCTGGACCGTCGTTCGGCTCCACCCAGCATCATCTCCGGAACGCTCAACGCCGTGCCCGCATTCGCCAACCGGTTCGCGCCTCGCCGCGTCGTCTTGGCGATTACCGGCAAAGCCATCGGCGCCTGACCCTGTTAACACCTCCACCAAGGACGACCAGCCATGACTTCGCTGCTCCGCCGCAACCGCACTACGAGTCCTCCGGTGGTCCAACCACCGTTCGTTGTACCCGAGGGAGATTGGCAGGGCGAGCTGTATCCACGCCGTATACCGCCGCTGCCGCGTGCGCAGCAGCGCCTCTTCCATCGCTTCTTCTTGGCGGCAATCCGTCGCAGCGCCCACGAAAACTACGACTACAACTGCTTTCTGGTGTTGGCGCGGCTGGGCCGGATCTTCCCGATCCATGCGATGCTGGTCGGCCAGCTGCTGCGGGGTGGCACGATCTCACCGGCCGACACGGAACGCATCATCATCCGCATCGCCTGGCGGATGGGTTGTCAATACGAGTACGCCCACCACACCCGGATGGCCCTCCAGCACGGCATCTCCCGGCGTGAGATCGAATCGCTGACCAACGAGACCGACGAAGAGTGGTCGGATCGCACCCGCACGCTGCTGGCTGCCGCCGACGAACTATTCGCCACCAAGAACCTCTCCGCGGCCACTTATCAGCGACTGCGCCGCGAGCTCGACGAGAACCAGATCCTCGAGTTCTCAATGCTTGTCGGTCATTACATGATGGCCGCGATGATGCTCGACGTCGCCGGTTGTGAAGTCGAGCCCACGTTCGCCCTCGACACCCGGTAATGGCACGCCGCCGCTAGCGCTCCAGCATTTTGGCCAGCAGGGCGGAGAGCCGCTGCTGTTCAGTGCCGTTGAGGGAGCCTGTCATCGGCGCCATCAGCTCGCCGATCTCGGCAATGACCCGCACCTGGAGTCGCCGCGCCTGGGCGGTGAGGCTGACCCGTACCGACCGGCCGTCGACGGCGTCGGTGCTCTTTCGCACCAATCCGCGCTGAACCGCGCGGTCGATGAGCCCGCTGACGGTCGAGCGTTCCAACCCGAGGTATGTCGCAAGTTCGGCCATCGCCGGTTCACGGTCACGCAGTATCCCCAGCACCCGCAGCTGAGTTAGCGACAAATCATGTTCGGCGGCAACACGGCTCAGCACCGCGATCACTGCGAACGACACCTGCACGAGATTATCCCTGAGGTCGTCGGCCGTCTCCATGCCGTGGACCATACCTTGAGTTAGTTGGTATCGCCACCTAATATAGTTCGTGTTACCATCTAAATCTGCCGCTTTCGCCGAGGAGAACTCCATGCACGCAGCCGTCGTCACCACATTCGACAGGCCTCCCGCCTACCGCGAGTTCCCTAGTCCCACCTCGCAAACCGCCGACGAGGTCGTGGTCGACGTGATCGCCTCCGGCCTGCATCCACGGGTACGATCTCAGGCTGACGGCTCGCATTACACCAGCTCCGGGACGCTACCCCTGGTCCCCGGCATCGACGGCGTGGGGCGCGCACCCGACGGCACGCTTCGCTACTTCGTCCTGCCCGATACCACGATGGGCGCGATGGCCGAACAGACCGTCATCGACCAACGGCGCAGTTTCGTGCTTCCGGAGGGCACCGACCCCATCCTGGTGGCCGCCGCGATGAACCCCGTCATGTCCTCCTGGGTCGCCCTTCGCCGGCGTATCGACTTCGAACCCGGTCAAACGGTGTTGATTCTCGGTGCCACCGGCAGCTCGGGTCGCATGGCCGTACAGGTCGCCAAACGCCTTGGCGCGGGCCACGTCATCGGCGCCGGACGCGACGCGCAGCGGCTCGCTTCCCTTCCGCAGCTGGGGGCCGACGCTGTCGCTCAAATCGACAACGATTCGGCGATAAACGATCTCGCGCACGCCGCGCGCGACGTCGATGTCGTGATCGACTATCTGTGGGGTCCGATCACGGCCCAGGTGATGGCCGGTATCGCCACCCACCGTAGCGATCAGGCAAAGCCGCTCACGTGGATCGAAATCGGCTCGGTCGCTGGCCCCTCGGCCGAGATCTTCTCCGCGGCACTGCGCGCCGTACGCCTACAGATCGTCGGCAGCGGACAAGGCTCGGTCCCGACCAGCGACATCCTGGCCGAACTACCCGCGATGGCTACCGAAATCAGCAGCGGCGGTTTCGAATTCGATGCCCGGGCCGTGCCGCTGGCCGATGTCGAAGCCGCCTGGGATGCCACCGACGCCGATCAGCGGATCGTTATCACGCCCTAGTGGCGTCGCTGAGCGGAGACGTACAGAGTGGGCGGCATGGCGTCGACGGCGTCGTCCGGCAGGGAGCGGTGGTAGCGAGCCATCAACTCCGGGAAGGACAAGGCGGCGACGTCCCAGCCGTGTTCACGCAGCCATGCGTCGACCGGTGTGCGCTCCTCCGCGTACCAGAGGTCCTCGACATCGGTGATCTCGGCGTCGACCAACTTCGCGGCCGCGGCGCGCAGGCGCTGCGCGTCTTCACGCTGACGCCGTACTCGGTCGGGGTCGGTAAAGCCCGGGCTGGGAACGTTGGAAGCCAGCCAGCTGCCCGGCGCGCTGAGCGAATGCATGCGCTCGAACAACAGATCCTGAGCTTGCGATGGCAGGTAGCGTACCAACCCCTCCGCAGACCAGACGCTCGGCTTCGATGCGTCAAAACCTGCTTCCTGTAACGCCTTTGGCCAGTCCTGACGCAGATCGATCGGTATGGTCACGAGGTCTGCGGTGGGCTTCGCGCCGTGGTCGCGCAACGTGGCCGTCTTGAAGTCCAGCACCTTCGGCTGGTCAAGTTCGTACACCACCGTGCTGTCGGGCCACGGCAACCGCCACGACCGCGCGTCAAGTCCGGACGCCAGAATCACCACCTGCCGAACCCCGGCGTCGGCCGCACCGAGGAAGAACTCGTCGAAAAACGCCGTCCGCGTCGCCATGAAGTCGACCATCAGCTGGATCCGCGTGCGCATCTCGGGTTCGATCTCGACGGCCTTGGCCAACAACGCGGGGTCGGCGTAGATGCTCCACAACCCCTCCCCCGCGGCGTCCACGAAGACGCGTGCGAACGGGTCGTTGATGAGCGGATGCTCGCTCTCGGTCTCTGCGGCGCGGGCCGCCGCGACCCCGAGTGCGGTGGACCCCACGCTCTGAGTGATGTCCCAGGAATCGTCGTCGGTACGTGGCATCGCCAGTCCTCTCCACCCTCATAGTCGGTTGCGTTCACTATTCTTCCAGCTGCTGAGGTCTCGTGGCACGCGCGGCTGTTGAATTAGGCTCTTTTCCCAGGGGGCCCACAGGTTGCGAGGGAGCAAGGCGATGACACGTACGCCCCAGGAAATCTTCGCTCACCACGGGGAAGCGCTGGCCGCGGGGGACCTCGACGAGATCGTCGCCGATTACGCCGACGATTCGGTGGTGATCAGCCCGGGCGGCGTCGCGCGCGGCAAGGACGCCATCCGGGACGTCTTCGCCAACTTGCTCGCCGATCTGCCGAACGCGGACTGGGACCTGAAAACCCAGTTCTTCGACGGCGACGTGTTGTTCCTCGAGTGGACCGCCGATTCGGCGCTCAGCCGGGTCGATGACGGCGTCGACACCTTCGTCTTCCGCGGCGGCGTGATCCGCGCGCAGACCCTCCGGTACACCGCACGGGCCAAGCGCTGACGTCAGAGTAGGTTCACACCACGTGGAGCACGTGGACTTGAACGCCGTCGCGCAATGGATGTCCGAGCAGGGACTGGGCGAGGGACCGCTCGAAGACGTTTCCGCCGTCACGGGTGGAACACAGAACGTGATGCTGCGGTTCACCCGATCCGGCCGAGCCTACGTGTTGCGGCGTGGACCACGGCACCTGCGTCCGCGCAGCAACAACGTGATCCTGCGGGAAACCAAAGTCCTTGCGGCGCTGGCCGGTTCTGATGTGCCGCACCCGCACCTGATCGCTGCCTGCGACGACACGAGGGTGCTCGGCGACGCCGTCTTCTACCTGATGGACCCGGTCGACGGATTCAACGCGGGCGAAGGGCTGCCGCCGTTGCATGCGAGCGATGCCAGCGTGCGGCACGGCATGGGCCTGTCGATGGCCGACGCGCTGGCGAAGCTGGGCGCCGTCGACCACGTCGCGGTGGGACTCGCCGATTTCGGCAAGCCGGAGGGCTTCCTGGAACGCCAGGTGCCGCGCTGGCTTTCGGAGCTGGACAGCTACAGCGAGTACGACGGCTACCCCGGGCCCGACATCCCGGGCATCGAGGAAGTGTCGTCCTGGCTGGAACGGCACCGGCCGGCGACCTGGTCACCCGGCATCATGCACGGCGACTACCACGCCGCCAACGTGATGTTCTCCCGTACCGGGCCCGACGTGGTCGCGATCGTCGACTGGGAGATGTGCACGATCGGTGACCCGCTGCTCGATCTGGGCTGGCTGCTGGCCACCTGGCGCCAGCCCGACGGGTCCAGCGTCTTCAGCCATGCCCTGGGCGGCCAGGACGGATTGGCCAGCACCGACGAGCTGTTCGAGCGCTACGCCGCCAACACCACCCGCGACCTGTCGCACATCACCTGGTACACCGTGCTGGCCTGTTTCAAGCTGGGCATCGTCATCGAGGGCACACTGGCGCGCGCGTGTGCCGGCAAGGCCGAGAAGGACGTCGGCGATCAACTGCACGCGGCGACGGTTCACCTGTTCGAGCGCGCGCTGACCCAGATCGGCACCGGCTAGCATCTTCTGACGTGCCTCCTTATCCTGAGGAACCCGACTACTACTCCGAGTACGAGCCGACGCAGGCCGCGCGGTACGGCGGCGGCTACGACCCCGCGCCCGAGCCGGAGCCCCCGACACCGTGGTACCGGCGCCCGCTGGCGCTGGTCGCGGCGGGCGCGGTCGGGGTGATCGTGCTTGGCTTGGCGATCTACGCGATCGTCACGTTGGTGAGCGGTTCGCCGGCCCCGAGTCCGACGACGACGCCCCCACCGTCGCCCACGACGACGGTGACCACCACCGCTGCGGAGCCCACTCGACATCACCCACCCGGTGGCGGCGGCGCTCCGACCCAGACGGTGACCGAAACGGCCCCACCACCCAGCACAGACGCCCCCACGACGACCGTCCCGCCGAGCACCGTCACGCTGTCGCCGAGCACGGAGACCAGCACGGTCACCCAGACGGTAACCGTGCCGACGCGCCGGCCGTTCGATCCACGCCCGTAGCGGTGCGGGAATCCAAGCAACTAGGGTCGAGGCCATGAGTCGGCTCGAGCGCGGCCTGGCGCGGCTGCGGGACATGCGCTTTGACCTGTACGCCCAGCCCATGCGACAGGTAAGCCTGGAGTTGAAGATCGTGTTCTTCTCGGTCCATGTCCCGATCGCCGGCGGTAGGACGCTCAAAATCCCGATGATCGCGACGGTAGGCCCGATGCCGGACAAATCGACCGACACAGACACCGGCGACTGCGCTTAGCGAAGCGCGTCCGAACAGAGTCGTAGCCAGTCGTTAACGTCCTGTGAAGCAACGGATTACGGCATTAGCCGTCACCGCGTCCTGGACGAGCGGGGGAAGGTCAAAACCCCGAAGGACCGGCTCGAGGAGCTGCTGATGAATACGGAAGACCACCCAGAATTCTCGTCGGACGCGCTGGGGTTTTCGCCGATAGCGGCTGACGAAGAGCCTGACCATGTCATGCGGACCTGCCAGGTGTGCGGCGGATACTTCCCGGCACAGCCGGGGAGTGCCAATGATCGCGCCGCGCTGTGCCGGGCGCACCTATTGGTGACACATGCGCTGATGCGCCGCGAAGAAGGCGGTTGGACGGAGTACGACCATGACCCCCATACCCGCCGCGAACTGGACAGCGGGCCCGGTCTAACTCAGGCGCGCCGGGGGCGGTTAGACGGCAACGGCATTACCTCCGGCGAGTCGAAGCTTGAAGCGCGTGGCGCCGACACTGGCGACCGGCTGGCGGAATCCGAGCCCGTCAAGCTCACCGAAACGACGTCGGGCGGACGGCCAACCGAGGGGTACTGACGGTCAACCGAGGGGTTACGCAGCGCCAGATATCGGGGTTACGATCTGCGCAGGGGGGCGCCCGACAGATTCGAGTCAGCCATGGAACGCACCCGACGTCTGATCGTTGCATTCATCGCAGCCTGCACGCTAACGATCGCCACTGCCGCGTTTGCCACTGCGCCGACCGCGGCCGCCGACCCCATCTGCGGTGCGCCGGGAACGCCGCCGTGCGCGGGTCCTAGTCCCTTGACGCCTGAGCAGCAGTGCGCGTTTATCGCGTGGCGGTCGATGATGCCGTGCAACTGGCTCGGAATGCAGGTGCCCGCGGGCACGCCGGGGAGTTGGGATAACCCGCCGGCTCCGCCGCCGCAGCCCTGAGGCCCCGCAAGTCTCCGCTCAATGCGGAGGGGATGCTGGAATGGGCTCCCGGTGCTGAGCTGGCAGCCGGTTAACGGCATAGCCCGAATTCGCAGTGTGCGCGCCCGAAGGGATTCGAACCCCTAACCTTCTGATCCGTAGTCAGATGCTCTATCCGTTGAGCTACGGGCGCCGGTACTTCAGTTGTGTCCTCGAAAGGACTCAGCGGAGGCGAGAGGATTTGAACCTCCGGTCCCCTTTGAGGGGGACAACTCATTAGCAGTGAGCCCCATTCGGCCGCTCTGGCACGCCTCCCTATGGACTTCATGAGGGTACCCGACACAGTGCGGGCGTCCCTGAACCGCCGGAGGCATAGCGTACACAGCGGGGACATATGCTGTCGAAATGACTGCCCGCCTACGGCCGGAGCTGGCCGGGCTGCCAGTTTATGTTCCTGGCAAGACCGTGCCGGGCTCGATGAAACTGGCCAGCAACGAGACGGTGTTCGGCCCGCTGCCCAGTGTCCGCGCTGCCATCGAGCAGGCCACCGACATCATCAACCGCTACCCGGACAACGGCTGCGTACACCTCAAAGCGGCGCTGGCCAAGCATCTGGGTTCCGGTTTCGAACCGGAGCACGTCGCCGTCGGCGCCGGCTCGGTCAGCCTGTGCCAGCAGCTGGTTCAGATCACCGCCTCGGCGGGCGACGAGGTGATCTTCGGCTGGCGCAGCTTCGAGCTCTACCCGCCGCAGGTCCAGGTCGCCGGCGCGACGGCCATCAAGGTGCCGTTGACCGACCACACCTTCGACCTCTACGCGATGCTTGCCGCGATCACCGACCGCACCCGGCTGATCTTCGTCTGCAACCCCAACAACCCGACCTCCACCGTCGTCGACCCCGACGCGCTGACCCGCTTCGTCGAGGCCGTTCCGCCGCACATCGTGATTGCCATCGACGAGGCCTACGTCGAATACATCCGTGACGGCATGCTGCCAGACAGCCTGGGCCTGGTCCGAGGGCACTGCAATGTTGTTGTGCTGCGCACCTTTTCGAAGGCATACGGGCTGGCGGGTCTGCGCGTCGGCTACGCGGTCGGGCACCCGGACCTGATCACCGCCCTGGACCAGGTGTTCGTGCCGTTCTCCGTGACGAACATCTCGCAGGTCGCCGCCATCGCGTCGCTGGACGCCGCCGACGAGTTGTTGGCCCGCACCGACGCCCTGGTCGCCGACCGTGTTCGGGTGAGCGCCGAGTTGCGTGATGCCGGGTTCACCTTGCCGCCGTCGCAGGCGAACTTCGTCTGGCTGCCGCTCGGGCCCCGCACTCAGGATTTCGTCACGCGGGCGGCCGACGCGGGGATCGTGGTTCGTCAGTACGGCACCGACGGCGTCCGCGTCTCCATCGGTGCGCCGAAAGAAAACGACGCCCTGCTGGCGTTCGCCCGCGACTGGATCACCCGCCCGGAGGTCGACGAATGAGCCTTGCCCGCAAGAAGTTCGACGAATTGAGGGAACGCAGCGAGAAGATCGGCGATGCCGAGCTCGATGATTTGTGGGCGACTCTGGAGCCGGCGACGGTCGAGGGCATGCTCGGCGAGTGGAAGGGCGGCGAGTTCGTCACCGGCCACAAGATGAACGGGCAGCTGGAGAAGGCCGGCTGGTTCGGCAAAACGTTCACATCCGCACGTGACGTCCAGCCGCTGGTCTGCCTGGACGCCGACGGAAAGAAGTTCTCCAACAAGGAGATGGGCAAGGGCGAGGCGAGCCTGTGGCTCGAGGAATTCCGCGGCGAGGTCACCGCGACGATGGTCTACGACGGGCAGCCGGTGCACGATCACTTCAAGAAGATCGACGACGACGCCGTGATGGGCATCATGAACGGCAAGGGTGTCCTGGATAACGGCCGGTATTACTACTTCTACCTCGAGCGGGTGTAGTCCCCGGATACGCTCGCGTGTGCGCTCAGGGCGGCGCGGGCGCACACTCGCAGCCCTGGCCGCGCAGTCGACGCGGCGGGAGTTGAAAGCAGCGGCGGGAGTTGAAAGCAGCGGCGGGAGTTGAAAGCGGCTGCCTAGCCCGCGGGGTTGCGGCCGGTGAACGCGACGAGCTGGACCAGGGCGCTCGCGTCCGCAGGCACGCCGACGGGGTCGTCGAACCCGGCGGCACCGCGGAATTCCGGCCTGATGGTGTTGTGCGCCAAGTCCAGCACGTATTCGGCCAGCGGCTCCGGGGCCTCGACATCGCGTCCCACGGCTGCCGCGTAATCCCAAGCGTGCACCAGGAATTCGATCGAGAAAATGCCGCAGGCCGACTTGGCCGACATCTCGCCCTTGCCGAACGGCACGTTGCCGTCCAGGCCGCGACGGTGCCACGCATCCAGAACCGGGCGGGCCACGCTGATGATCTGCCTTTCCACCGAGTCGCCCGGTTCGCGCTCTGGGAACTCCGCACCCGCTATGCGGCCGATGCCGCCGATCGACTTCAGTAGATGCTCGGTCAACTTGGCCACATCGAACTCGGTGCACGGAGTCTGGCGGGACAGATCGTCGTCGGCGATGGTGTGCAGGACATGCCGCAGTACCCCGAGGGTGTCTTCGGCGGCCTGTAGCTCGTCGGCCGGTGGAGAGTCTGGTCCGGGTCGCAAATCACGAGGCATATTCGCCACGCTACGGTCTCGATATGGGCGATACATACGAATCCGTCACCGTCGAGGTCAAAGATCACGTAGCGCAGGTGACGCTGATCGGACCGGGTAAGGGCAACGCGATGGGGCCCGCCTTCTGGGTAGAGATGCCGGAGGTGTTCGCAGCGCTGGACGCCGACCGCGACGTCCGCGCCATCGTCATCGCCGGGTCGGGCAAGAACTTCAGCTATGGCCTTGACGTGCCCGCGATGGGCGGGTCGTTCGCCGGGGTGCTGGCCGAAGGTGCGCTGGCGCGCCCGCGCACCGACTTCCACGCCGAGATCAAGCGCATGCAGGGGGCGATCACCGCGGTCGCCGACTGCCGGACCCCGACGATCGCCGCGGTGCACGGTTGGTGCATCGGCGGCGGCGTCGACCTGATCTCGGCGGTCGACATCCGCTATGCCAGCGCCGACGCCAAGTTCTCGGTCCGGGAGGTCAAGCTCGCCATCGTCGCGGATGTCGGCAGCCTGGCCCGCCTGCCGCTGATCCTGAACGATGGCCATCTGCGGGAGCTGGCGCTGACGGGTAAGGACATCGACGCGGCACGCGCCGAGAAGATCGGCCTGGTCAACGACGTCTACGACGACCCAGACAAAACGCTGGCCGCGGCGCATGCCACCGCCGCCGAGATCGCCGCCAACCCACCGCTGACGGTCTACGGCATCAAGGACGTGCTGGACCAGCAGCGTATTTCGGCGGTTTCGGAGAGCCTGCGCTACGTCGCTACCTGGAACGCGGCCTTCCTGCCGTCCAAAGACCTGACCGAGGGCATCTCGGCGACCTTCGCCAAGCGTCCGCCCCAGTTCACCGGGGAGTAGCCGGGCGCCACGTACCCTCGCGGGGGTGGCGAACACGACCGCGATCCTCACCGAGGACGGCAAGATCCATGTCCCGGCCGACCTGGACGCGGTGACCGCGGTCGGCGACGAGGACCACTCGGAAATCGACAGCGTGGCCGTCGAACGCATCTGGCAGGCCGCCCGCCATTGGTACCAGGCGGGCATGCACCCGGCGATCCAGCTGTGCATCCGGCACCGGGGCCGCGTCGTGCTCAATCGCGCGATCGGCCACGGCTGGGGCAATGCGCCCACCGACGCTCCCGACGCCGAGAAGGTTCCCGTCACGACGGACACCCCGTTCTGTGTGTACTCGGCGGCCAAGAGTATCGCCGCGACCGTGGTGCACAGGCTCGTCGAGCGGGGAGCCTTTTCCCTCGACGACCGGGTCTGCGAATACATGCCCACCTTCACCAGCCACGGCAAGCACCGCATCACGATCCGGCACGTGCTGACCCACAGCGCCGGCCTCCCGTTTCCCACCGGGCCGCTGCCCGACCTCAAACGCACCGACGACCACGAGTACGTGCAGGAGATGCTGGGCAATTTGCGGCCGCTGTATCGGCCGGGGCTGGTGCACATGTACCACGCGCTGACCTGGGGTCCGCTGATCCGCGAGATCGTCTACACGGCCACCGGCAAGGACATTCGCGAGATCCTGGCCGCCGAAATCCTCGACCCGCTGGGCTTTCGGTGGACGAACTTCGGCGTCGCCAAGCAAGACGTCGCCCTGGTCGCGCCGAGCCACGCCACCGGCCGGCCCTTGCCGCCGGTGGTTGCGCAGATATTCCGCAAGGCGATCGGCGGAACGGTGCACGAGATGATCCCGGTGACCAACACCCCGTTCTACCTGACGACCGTGATTCCGTCGTCGAACACCGTGTCGACCGCTAACGAGATGTCACGCTTCGCCGAAATCTGGCGCCGCTACGGCGAACTCGACGGTGTACGGGTATTGCAGGCGGAAACGCTGCGGGGCGCGGTGACCGAATCCCGGCGCTTGCGGCCGGATTTCGCGGTGGGTCTGATGCCGGCTCGCTGGGGTACGGGCTTCATCCTCGGCACGAACCGATGGGGGCCGTTCGGCCGCAACGCAGCGGCCGCGTTCGGCAGTCTCGGTCTCAGCAATATCGCGATCTGGGCCGACCCCGAGCGCAGCCTGGCCGCCGGACTGATCAGCAGCGGCAAACCCGGCCGCGACCCGGAACTGCGCCGTTACACGGCGCTGATGAACACCATCGCGGCGCAGATCCCGATAGGTTGAGCACGCCGGCAGTGGGAACACTGCGGTGATGGCTAACTATCGAGTGCTGAACCCGCAGGGAGAGGTCGTCGCCACCAAGGACATCGCCAGCGCCGAAGACGCCCATGCCTGGTTCGTCGACAACAAGGCCGACAACACCGAACTTGGCTGGCGTATGGAGGTCGAGGACGACGGCGACTGGTCGTTCTTCGACGACTCCGAGGGCAGCCGGACCTAAGCGGGTGTGCCTCTCCGGCCGAGGGGCGACCGTGGGAGCCGACCGCAAAACGTGGGCCGCGTCTCGGCCCTTCGCGCGACAATGGCTTCGCGGCGGCGGCCGATCAGCGTCGCCGCTGAACACGGCGGTGGCGGAGGGATTTGAACCCCCGGACGGTTTTAGCCGTCTCTCGCTTTCAAGGCGAGTGCATTAGGCCGCTCTGCCACGCCACCGCTGACAAGGGTAACGGGGCTAGTACCGTGGCCCGCATGCGCGCCATCGTCGCCGAATCCTCCGACCAACTCGTCTGGCAAGAGGTCCCCGATGTCTCCGCCGGGCCCGGCGAGGTGCTGATCAAAACCACCGCGGCCGGCGTCAACCGCGCCGATGTGCTGCAAGCCGCCGGCAAGTATCCGCCCCCGCCGGGAGCCAGCGAAATCATCGGCATGGAGGTTTCCGGTGTCGTCGCCGAATTGGGCTCCGGTGTCACGGAATGGTCCGTCGGACAAGAAGTTTGCGCGTTGCTCGCTGGCGGCGGATATGCCGAATACGTCGCGGTCCCGGCCCCTCAGCTGCTGCCGATCCCGGACGGCGTCACGCTGGAGGACGCCGCGGGCCTGCCCGAGGTGGCCTGCACGGTGTGGTCGAACCTGGTGCTGACGGCCCACCTGAGCAAAGGCCAGCTGCTGCTGATGCACGGCGGGGCCAGCGGCATCGGGACCCACGCGATTCAGGTCGCGCGCGCGTTGGGCGCCCGGGTGGCGGTCACCGCCGGCTCGGCGGCCAAGCTGGACACCTGCCGCGATCTGGGCGCCGAGATCACCATTAACTATCACGACGAGGATTTCGTCGCGCGGCTGCGGGAGGAGACCGACGGCGCCGACGTGATCTTCGACATCATGGGTGCCTCCTATCTCGACCGCAATCTCGACGCGTTGGCCAACGACGGACAGCTGGTGATCATCGGGATGCAGGGCGGTCTCAAGGCCGAACTCAACATCGGCAAGCTGCTACCCAAGCGCGCCCGGATCATCGGCACCACGCTGCGTGGCCGGCCGGTGAGCGGCCCGAACAGCAAGGGCGAGATCGTCGCCGCGGTGACGGCGTCGGTGTGGCCGATGATCGCCGACGGCCGGGTCCGGCCGTTCATCGGCGCGCGCATGCCGATTCAGCAAGCGGCAGAAGCCCACCAGCAGCTGGTGTCGGGCGACGTGCACGGAAAGATCGTGCTGGCGGTCTGACGGCCGTCGAGTGCGCGCCGAGGGCTGTCAGTGTGCGACTACGCCGCCCTGAGCGCACACTCGAGCCGTGGTGCGCGGCGAGCGGAGCGGCTCAACCCAACGACGCCAGCGCGCGCACCAGCTGATCGACCTCGGCCATCGTCGTGTAGTGCGCCAACCCGACGGTGACCGCGCCGCCAACCTCGTTGGCGCCCAGCGCATCCAGCACGCGTGAACTTTCGTTGGAGACGGCCAGAATTCCGTTGTCTGCCAGGCGCTGCACGACCCGCTCGGCGGGCACGCCCTGCAACGCGAAGCTGACGACCGGTATTCGTGCCTCCGGACGACCGATCAGCATCATCAACGGCAATGACCGCAACGAGACCATCAGGTAATCGAAGATCCGGTTCAGATACGAGGCCGCGGATTGCATCGACACCGATAGCCGCTCGCGTCGGCTGCCGCGAGCCGACTCATCCAACGCCGCAAGGTATTCGATGCTGGCCACCACGCCGCCCAGCAGGCCGAACTGATGCGCGCCCACCTCGAGGCGCGCCGGGCCGGTGGCATTGGGATCGGTGGAGACCGAGCTGAACGAGTTGATCAGCGCCGGATCGCGGAACACGATCGCCCCGATCGGCGGGCCGCCCCACGCGAGGGCGTTCACCGCCACGACGTCGACCTCGGCTTCTTTGATGTCAAGCAACCGGAAGGGCGCGGCCGCGGAATGGTCGACGATCACCAGCCCGCCGACGTCGTGAACCAACTTGGTCATCGCGCGCAGATCGGTGACCGTGCCCAGCGTTCCCGACGCCGAGGTGACCGCCACCAGCCGGGTGGATTTCCCGATCAGGCTTTCCCACTGCCACGTCGGCAGCTCGCCGGTTTCGATGTCGACCTCGGCCCACTTCACCTTGGCGCCGTAGCGGTGTGCCGCCCGTAACCACGGGGCGATGTTCGCCTCGTCGTCCAGGCGGCTGACGATGACCTCGTACCCCAAGCCGGCTCGCGAGGACGACGCCTCGGCCAAGGACGACAGCAGGATCGCGCGATCGGCGCCCAGCACGATGCCCGCCGGGTCGGCGTTGAGCAGATCCGCGACCGCCGCGCGCGCCGCATCCAACACTGCCGCGCTGCGTTGCGCTGCTGGGTGCGCACCCACGGTGCTGGCAGCGGACCGGCGGAACGCCGTGGACACCGTGGTCGCCACGGAATCGGGAATCAGCATCCCGGCCGGCGCGTCGAAGTGCGCCCATCCGTCACCCAGAGACGGATGCAGTCCGCGCACCCGGGCGACGTCATAAGCCATGCCAGCCACCTTAGAGCTTCCGCGCTAGAGCGAAATTGTGACGGTAGCGGGTGCCACAGCCATTCGAGCCAGCCGGTGGCTTCCCGAGCCAGGTCACCCGGCCAGCCATACTAGTCGAGTGGGGCTCTGGATCGGAACGCTGATCGCACTGTTTTTGCTGATCGCCCCGGGGACAATCGTTGCGCGTATCACCCAGCTGACGTGGCCAATCGCGGTCGCCGTTGGCCCGGTGCTGACCTACGGTGTGATCGCGCTGGCGATCATCCCTTACGGCGCGCTCGGAATCCCGTGGAACGGTTGGACTGCGCTCGCGGCGCTCGCTGTCGTGTGTGTGGTGACGACGGGTTTGCAGTTGCTACTCGCCCGCTACCGCGACTCCGACGCCGAGGCGCGGGGGCTCGCTGGTTGGCCCGCGTTGACCGTCGCGGCCGGTGTGCTGCTGGGCACGCTGCTGATCATGTGGGCCGCCTATCGCGGCCTCACCCATTGGCAGTCGGTCCCCAGTACCTGGGATGCGGTGTGGCACGCCAACGAGGTGCGCTTCATGCTCGACACCGGCCAGGCGTCCTCCACCCACATGGGTGAGCTGCGCAACGTCGAGACCCACCAGACGCTGTACTACCCGTCGGTGTTCCACGCGCTGACCGCGGTGTTCTGCCAGCTCACCGGGGCGGCACCGACCACCGGCTACACCCTGAGCTCGGTGGCGGCCTCGATCTGGCTGTTCCCGACCAGCGCGGCAATGCTGACCTGGCATCTGCTGCGTCCGGTGACGACGGCGGCTCGCACCGCCGCGATCGCGGCCACCGCGGCCGCACTGTCGGCGTCGTTCACCTCGGTGCCCTACGTCGAATTCGGGGTCGCCGCAATGCCCAACCTGGCGGCCTACGGCGTCGCGATCCCGACGTTTCTCTTGATCGTCTCGACGCTGCGGCACCGCGACCGCATTCCGGTGGCCGTGCTGGCCCTGGTGGGTGTGCTGTCGGTGCACCTGACCGGCGGGTTCATCGTCATCTTGTTCCTGTTGGGCTGGTGGCTGTTGGATGCGTTGTGGCATCCGGTGCGGGGCCGGCTCGCCGACGTCGGGATCCTGGCCGCCGTCGCGGTGCCGACCGGGCTGATCCTGGCGCCACAGTTCATCGGCGTGCTCAAGCAGGCCGACATCATCGCCGGGCACGCGTTCCCCAGCTTCAAGAGCGTCAAGCAGGGCGTCGTCGATGCGCTGCTGCTGCATACCCGCCACCTCAACGATTTCCCGACCCAATACGGCCTGGTCGCGCTGGCCTACCTCGGCATGGCGTATCTGCTGTACAAGCGCATCTGGTGGCCGGTGGCGGTTTGGCTGGTGCTGACCGTGGCGACCATCTATTCGGGCGCACCGTTTCACAATCCGCTCGGCGCCGCCATCGAAGGGCTCAGCACATTCTTCTACAACGATCCGCGCCGGCTCACGGCCGTGGTGACGATGCTGGTGACACCGATGGCAGCCATCGCGATGTTCGGCGCGGTCGTGCTCGTGGTCGCGATCGCCAAACGAATCACCGGCCGGTTCAAAGCCCTACCCGCGCCGGTATGGGTATCGGCCACCGCGGTGCTGCTGGTCGTGACGACCGTGTTCACCGCGCGGCATTACTTTTATCGGCACCTGGTGCTGTTCGGCGACAAATACGACTCGGTGATGATCGACCAGCGCGACCTGATGGCCATGGCGTACCTGGCGACACTGCCGGGCGCACACGACACCCTGATCGGCAATGCCAACACCGACGGCACCGCTTGGATGTACGCGGTGGCCGACCTGCATCCGCTGTGGACCCACTACGACTATCCGCAGCAGACCGGGCCGGGACCCGAGCGCTACATCATCTGGGCGTACGCGCGCCGCGGCGATTCCGATCCCAAGGTGGTCGAGGCGATCAAGGCGCTCAATATCCGCTACATCTACACGAGCTCGCCCACGGTTCGCGGGTTCGCCGTGCCCGACGGACTAGTGTCGCTGGAAAAGTCGAAGTCGTGGGCGCTGATCTACGACAACGGCGGGGCCAGAATTTACGAATGGCGCGGAAATGCCACACCACCCCGCCCCTAGCCGCAGAAGAGGATGGAGACCGGATTGACTAACGGCAACGACGACGACGGCGCCGTCGAGATCATCGGCGGCGCCGATCCGCGGATCTCGGCGATCCACGCCGCGGACGACGACGACGATTCCGACGAGCGCTCCGTGACCGATCTGATCGAGCAGCCAGCCAAGGTGATGCGCATCGGCACCATGATCAAGCAACTGCTCGAAGAGGTGCGTGCGGCACCACTTGACGATGCCAGCCGCAAGCGGCTGCGCGATATCCACGCCAAAAGCATCCGGGAGCTGGAAGACGGTCTCGCGCCGGAACTTCGCGAGGAACTCGACCGCCTCACCCTGCCGTTCAACGAGGACACCGACCCGTCGGACGCCGAGTTGCGTATCGCCCAGGCCCAGCTCGTCGGCTGGCTCGAGGGGTTGTTCCACGGCATCCAGACCGCGCTGTTCGCCCAGCAGATGGCCGCCCGCGCGCAGCTCGAGCAGATGCGCCAAGGAGCCCTGCCCCCCGGAATCGGGCGATCGGGCCACGGACCGGGCTCGGGCACCGGGCAATACCTGTAGGCGAAGGCATCAGTGTCCGGTCCTCGCGGTCCGCATATCGAGACCAGCAACGCCTGGGTGGAATTTCCCATCTTCGACGCCAAGTCGCGATCGTTGAAGAAGGCCTTCCTGGGCAAGGCGGGTGGCACGATCGGGCGCAACAACTCCAACGTCGTCGTCGTCGAGGCGTTGCGGGACATCACCATGTCGCTCGAGCTGGGTGACCGGGTCGGTCTGGTCGGCCACAACGGGGCCGGGAAATCGACTCTGCTGCGCCTACTTTCGGGCATCTACGAACCCACCCGGGGCTGGGCCAAGGTCACCGGCCGGGTCGCCCCCGTCTTCGACCTCGGCGTCGGGATGGACCCCGAGATCTCCGGCTACGAGAACATCATCATCCGCGGCCTGTTCCTGGGTCAGACCCGAAAGCAGATGCTGGCCAAGGTCGACGAGATCGCCGAGTTCACCGAGCTCGGGGATTACCTGTCGATGCCGCTGCGCACCTACTCCACCGGGATGCGGGTCCGGCTGGCGATGGGCGTGGTCACCAGCATCGACCCCGAGATCCTGCTCCTCGACGAGGGTATCGGCGCCGTGGACGCCGACTTCCTGAAGAAGGCCCAGTCGCGATTGCAGGGCCTGGTGGAACGTTCCGGAATCCTGGTGTTCGCCAGCCATTCCAACGAATTCTTGGCCCGGCTGTGCAAGACCGCGATGTGGATCGACCACGGCATCATCCGCCAGACCGGCGGCATCGAAGACGTGGTGCGCGCCTACGAGGGCGAAGACGCGGCGCGGCATGTCCGAGAGGTGCTCGAAGAGACCAGCCTGCAGATCCAAGCCGACAAGCCGCTGGCGCAAAGCGCTCCCGGGGATGAGTGAATCCATCGTGGCCGTCGTGGTGACCCACCGGCGCGCGCAAGAACTCGCCAAGTCGCTGGGCATGCTCAGCGCGCAGACCCGATTGCCCGATCACCTGATCGTCGTCGACAACGACGGCGCCGCGGATAGCCGGATCCGTGATCTGGTTGCCGCCCAGCCGATCTCGACCACTTACCTGGCATCGAGCCGAAACCTCGGCGGCGCAGGCGGTTTCGCCTTGGGCATGCTGCACGCGCTAGCGCAAGGGGCCGACTGGGTGTGGCTGGCCGACGATGACGGTCGTCCGCAGGACTCCCAGGTGCTGGCCACGCTGCTGGCTTGCGCCGAGAAGCACAACCTGGCCGAGGTGTCGCCGATGGTGTGCAATATGGACGACCCGGAGCGACTGGCCTTCCCGCTGCGTCGTGGCCTGGTATGGCGCAGGCGCGCAAGCGAATTGCGCACCGAAGCAGGACAGGACTTGTTGCCCGGGATCGCGTCGCTGTTCAATGGCGCGTTGTTCCGGGCCTCCGCGCTGGACACGGTCGGCGTTCCGGACATGCGGCTGTTCATTCGCGGCGACGAGGTGGAATTGCACCGCCGGCTGGTGCGCTCCGGCCTGCCGTTCGGGACCTGCCTGGACACGATCTACCTGCATCCCTGTGGATCCGACGAGTTCCGGCCGATTCTGGGCGGCCGCATGCACACGCAGTATCCCGACAACCCGACGAAGCGGTTCTACACCTACCGCAACCGCGGGTATCTGTTGGCACAGCCGGGTCTGCGCAAGCTGCTGGTCCAAGAGTGGGTGCGGTTCGGCTGGTTCTTTCTGGTATCCCGGCGCGATCCCGGGGGCCTGCTGGAGTGGATTCGGCTGCGCCGCTTGGGACGTCGTGAGCAATTCGGCAAGCCTGGAGGAACCGCATGACTTTCGTCGACGCCGCCGCGCAGTCGCGGACCTTCACCCGGGCTCGGGGCGACCTGGCCGACGGATTTCGCCGTCGAGAGCTGTGGCTGCACCTGGGCTGGCAGGACATCAAGCAGCGCTACCGCCGCTCGGTGCTGGGACCGTTCTGGATCACCATCGCGACCGGGACGACGGCCGTGGCGATGGGCGGGCTGTATTCCAAGCTGTTTCACCTCGACCTGTCGGTGCATCTGCCGTATGTGACGCTCGGCCTGATCATCTGGAACCTGATCAACGCGGCCATCCTGGAAGGCGCCGACGTTTTCGTCGCCAACGAGGGCCTGATCAAACAGTTGCCAACGCCGTTGAGCGTGCACGTCTACCGGCTGGTATGGCGGCAGATGATCCTGTTCGCCCACAACATCGTCATCTATCTCGTCGTCGCGATGATCTTTCCCAAGCCGTGGTCGTGGGCCGACCTGTCGGTGATTCCGGCGCTGGGGCTGATCGTGCTCAATTGCATCTGGGTCTCCCTGTGCTTCGGCATCCTGGCAACCCGCTACCGCGATATCGGTCCCCTGCTGTTTTCGGTCGTGCAGCTGCTGTTCTTCATGACGCCGATCATCTGGAACGACGACACATTGCGCCAGCAGGGCGCCGGACGCTGGTCGAGCGTCGTCGAACTCAACCCGCTGCTGCACTATCTCGACATCGTGCGCGCGCCGTTGCTCGGCGCCCACCAGGAGCTGCGGCATTGGGCGGTGGTGCTGGTGCTGACCGTGGTCGGCTGGATACTGGCGGCGTTCGCGATGCGGCAATACCGCGCCCGGGTGCCGTACTGGGTCTAGCGGGTGACGATCATCTCGTCATCACTGGTGGCCCAGGCCTTGGAGAAGACCTCGAGGGAGACGATCTCGTCGGCGCCATCCTCGGCCCCGCTGTCGTTGAGGTGCGCTTTACCGTTGACGACGTCGATCCCAGTCACGACGACCGCGTGGTCCGAGGTCGGCTGGCCGGTCTTGTCCTTGGCATCCACCGCCAGACCCCAGATCATCTCGCCGTTGACCTCGACGATCACCTTGCGACCGCTGGCCAGGTAGTGCTTGAGTGCGGTCATGCCGGTTGCGACCCCGGTCGTAGGCGCATCGGTCGTGTTGGTCAGAGTGGCGCCGACGCCGTAGTGCGCCAGCAGCACCGGGAGATCGTCGGGGGTGGTGCCTTGACCGCTGTTCGGGTCGTTGGTGTCCTTGGGCACCGTGTAGATCGATCCGGGGTGGGACTGGCTCGGCAGCTTCTGCGCCACCGCGATGATCTCCTGCTCCTCGACCTGGTGCCCGGTCACCTCGCCGATCACGTCGGCTGCGGCCATCACTGCGCAGTCGTCATAGGTCTGGGGGTGCCAGAACGCGGCCGCCGCGACCGGGTCGCCGTACATCCCGCCGGCGCTGGGGTCGTCGGCGTGAGCCAATCCCATAGCAGAGCCGAGCGTCAGGCATGCGGCGAAGGCCGCGAGACCGACGATACGGGCGGCCTTTCCGGCCGCGGCGCCAAGCTTGGTGGTCATCATGACGGGCTCCTTTGCTCATCTGCGCCTGGCGATTCAGGTGCGTGAGAAAAGGTTCGACCATCGCCCTCTACGAATTCTTGGAACCGTGGCGAGAGGTAGGTGCTTCGAGCGCGTCGCCAAGGATCCGTTGAGAATCCGCCAAGGGATCGGCCAGACGCTGTGCTGACAGGAAAACCCCTGGATAACAGGCGATTTAGCAAGCGTCCGGCGCACAGCGAAAGGCTTCATATGCATCCCGTTCGACAGCGAACGGACCGCGGTGCCGGCGTCTATCCTTGCGGCAAGCGTGCCGAAACTCGACGCTGGAACCCGTCGATGGAGGAATATGCGATCGTGAGCGACGCCTCCGCAATCGGTTGTGTGGGGAAGCTGGTCGTGGCAACGCGCGGTGACCGCGGCCCCGGCGAGGTGTTGGTGACCGTACGGGGGTCGAAGGAGACCTTCCTGGCCTGGTCCGACGACCCGCTACCGAAGGGCAGCAAGGTCCTGGTGGTAGAGATCCGCGGCGGACGGACGGTAGTGGTCGAGCCGTGGGAACGCGCCGGGCAGGACCTGTCCTGATGCAGACAACCGAAATCCCTTGCTACACAACAGCGAACCGTAAGGAGTCTACGAATGCTCGGTTATAGGGTGCCCGCGCCGGACGAGGCGATGCTGATCTCCGGCGCCAAAGCCAAGGGCGACGCCCCCTTCCGTGTGGTGACCGGCCACGGCGCCTTCGTCGTCCCGTTCTTTCGCAAGGCCCGATTCCTGACGTTGGCCATGTGCGAGTCCGAGGTGGCCGAAAAGTGCGTCACCCAGCAGGGCATCACCCTCAATGTGCGGGCGGTGATCGCCTTCAAGGTCGGCAACGACACCGAAAGCATCATCAGTGCCGCACAGCGATTTCTGTCCGAGCAAGACCAGATGTCGATACTCACCGGCCGAATTTTCGCCGGCCACCTGCGCTCGATCATCGGCTCGATGACCGTCGAGCAGATCATCCGGGAACGCCAGAAGTTGGCCACCGAGGTGCTCGACGGCTCAAAGGAGGAGATGGCCCGGATCGGCCTGACCGTCGACGCCCTGCAGATCCAGTCCATCGACGACGACGGGCTCGGCTACATCAACGCGATGTCGGCTCCGCACAACGCCGCCATCCAGCAGATGGCGCAGATCGCCCAGGCGCAAGCGAACCAGAAGGCCGCGGAGGCCGAACAGGAATCGCAGCGCCAGCAAGCCGAATTCGCCCGTCAGACCGCCGTCGTCAAGGCGCAGTACAAGGCCGAGGTCGACAAGGCTCAGGCGGAGGCCGCCCAGGCGGGCCCGCTGGCCGAGGCCGAGGCTCAGCGTGAGGTGCTGGCGATGCGGACCGAATTGGCCCAGCGCGCTGCCGAGCTGCGCCAGCAGGAGCTGGTCGCCGAGGTGGTCAAGCCGGCGGAGGCCGAAGCCGAGCGGGTCCGGATCTTGGCCGTCGCCGACGCGGAGAAGATGAAGATCTTGGCCGAGGCGGCGGCGTCGCACAACCGGGTGGCCTTGGACAAGGCGCTCATCGACCAGCTGCCCGACATCGTGGAGCGGGCCGCGGCGGGGCTCGCCGGCGCGAATCTCACCGTGCTCAACGGGGCTGACGGGCTCAGCCAGGTGGCCAGTGGACTCGTGTCGCAGGGCAAAGCGATCTTCGACGCGCTGCGCGGCGAGACCTTCGACTACGACGAACCAGAAACCTCGCTGGTCCCGAACACCGAGCCACGCCGGTAACGCGCGTCCCGGCGGTGCGAAAGTGCTGCCGTCCGGTTGCGGCACGCGTGTATAACCGATGGCAAGCCGCTCGCCGAATATCGGTGGCGGCCGGGTTCGGGTGGTGCAACACTGAGGCACCACAAATTCACCACTAGGCAAGTTGGGGCGCCCCGTGACCAGGACGGCGTGCCGCCGGAAGGTCGACGGACGTGAGTAAAAAAGTCCAATCAGTGGCGGATGCCGCACGCGAGAACCTCGCCGCGGAGCTGGACCGGTTGCGGCAGCGCCGTGACCTCCTCGAGGCCGAGGTCAAGGACGACCGCGGGATGGTCGGCGATCACGGCGACGCCGCGGAGGCGATCCAGCGGGCTGAGGAATTGGTTGTCCTCGGCGACCGGATCAACGAACTCGACCGGCGGCTGCGGACCGGGCCGTCGCACTCCGACGAAGACGACGAATCGCTACCCGGTGGCACCGAGGTGACCCTGCGCTTCGCCGACGGCGAGGTCGTCACGATGCACGTGATCTCCATCGTCGAAGAGACCCCCGTCGGTCGCGAGGCCGAGACGCTGACCTCGCACAGTCCGCTGGGGCAGGCGCTGGCCGGGCACAAAGCGGGCGACACGGTCACCTACTCGACACCGCAGGGCGAAAGCCAGGTCGAGTTGATCGCGGTGAAGCTGCCCCGCTGACTGCCGCTGGGGCGCATTCGCCCCCGTTAAACTCCCCCAATGCTTCCCCCCGAGTCCGGCGCCGCGCCGGCGCGCCTGAGTCTGACCACGCAGATCATGCGCTTCGTGGTGACCGGCGGGCTGGCGGCCGTCGTCGACTTCGGCATCTACGCGACGCTGTACAAAGCGGTGGGTTTGCAGGTTGATCTGTCCAAGGCGATCAGTTTCATCGTGGGCACCCTTACGGCCTACCTGATCAACCGCCGATGGACATTTCAGGCCGCACCGAGCACCGCGCGGTTCGTCGCGGTGATGGTTCTCTACGGCGTCACCTTCGCGGTCCAGGTCGGGCTCAACCATCTGTGCCTGGTGTTGTTGCACTACACCGGCTGGGCGATGCCGGTCGCGTTCGTCATCGCGCAGGGCACCGCGACGGTGATCAACTTCGTCGTGCAGCGAGTCGTAATCTTCCGCATCCGCTGACCCCTACCGTGCTTCTCTGGATGGGCCCACTCCTCAGCGGGACGCAAGCGTCCCGCATCGTCGCCGGGCCAGGCGGTACCCTCTTTGACGATGTTGAGCGCCGATTTTCCGACCACCCCCACCCGGCTGATGGGCTTCGGCCGCACCGCGCCGTCGGTGGCCCAGGTGCTGTCGACCCCGGATCCCGAGGTCATTGCGAAGGCAGTGGCCCGGGTCGCCGACGCTGGCGGTCGGGGCGTCATCGCACGCGGGCTGGGCCGATCCTATGGAGACAACGCGCAAAACGGCGGTGGCCTGGTCATCGACATGACGGTGCTGAACCGCATCCACTCGATCAGCGCCGACACCCAGCTGGTCGATGTCGACGCCGGCGTCAGCCTGGACCAACTGATGCGGGCGGCGCTGCCGTTCGGGCTGTGGGTTCCGGTGCTGCCCGGAACCCGCCAAGTGACCGTCGGCGGCGCGATCGCGTCCGACATCCACGGCAAGAACCATCACAGTGCGGGCAGCTTCGGCAGCCATGTGCGGTCGATGGATCTGCTGATGGCCGATGGCTCCGTCCGCACGATCACCCCCGACGGCCCGGATTCCGAGTTGTTCTGGGCCACCGTCGGGGGCAACGGCCTGACGGGGATCGTGCTGCGCGCCACCATCGCCATGACGCCCACCGAAACGGCGTACTTCATCGCCGACGGCGTGGCCACCAAGGATCTCGACGAAACGGTCGCGGTGCACGTCGACGGCAGCGAGAGTCAATACACCTACTCGAGTGCCTGGTTCGACCTGATCAGCCCGCCGCCGAAGCTCGGCCGGGCCGCGGTCAGCCGGGGCAGCCTGGCGAAGCTGGACCAATTGCCGAAAAAGCTCGCCAAGAACCCACTCAAATTCGATGCGCCACACCTGTTGACGGTGCCCAACGTGTTTCCGCTCAGCGCGATGAACAAGCTTTCGTTCATGGCGATCGGCGAGGTGTACTACCGGCTCGGCGGAACCTACAGCGGCAAGATCCAGAATCTGTCGCAGTTCTACCACATGCTCGACCTGGTCAGCGGCTGGAATAACGCTTACGGGCCAACGGGTTTCGCGCAACACCAATTCTTGGTTCCGCCGGACGCGATGGACGAGTTCAAGGCCATCATCCGTTGGATCCAGACGCGGGGCCACTACTCGGCGCTGAACGTGTTCAAGCTGTTCGGCCCGGGCAACCGCGCGCCGCTGAGTTTCCCGATGGCCGGCTGGAACGTCGCGATGGACTTTCCCAACAAGCCCGGGATCAACGAGTTCCTCAACGAACTCGACCGCCGGGTACTCGAATTCGGCGGGCGCGTCTACACCGCCAAGGACTCGCGCACCACCGCCGAAACCTTTCACGCCATGTATCCGCGCATCGACGAGTGGATCGCCGTGCGCCGCAAGGTCGACCCGCTACGGGTCTTCGCCTCTGACATGGCCCGACGCTTGGAGCTGCTGTAGATGGTGCTCGACGCCGTAGGAAACCCGCAGACCATCTTGCTGCTGGGCGGTACCTCCGAGATCGGGCTGGCGATCTGCGCGCGCTACCTGCAGAACGCGCACGCGCGAATCGTGTTGGCCGCCATGCCCGGCGACCCCGGCCGTGACGACGCTGTCGCGCAGATGAAGGCCGCCGGTGCGCGCTCGGTCGAACTGATCGACTTCGAAGCCACCGACCCGGACAGCCACCCCAAGATGATCGAGGAGGCCTTCTCGGGCGGCGACGTGGACGTCGCCATCGTGGCGTTCGGCATACTGGGCGACGCCGAAGAGCTGTGGCAAAACCAGCACAAGGCCGTGCTCGCCGTCGAGATCAATTACACCGCAGCGGTTTCGGTAGGCGTGCTGTTAGGCGAGAAGATGCGCGCCCAGGGGTTCGGTCAGATCATCGCGATGAGCTCGGCGGCCGGCGAGCGAGTGCGCCGGTCCAACTTCGTCTACGGCTCCACCAAGGCCGGCCTGGACGGCTTCTATCTAGGGCTGGGAGAGGCGTTGCGCGAGTACGGAGTTCGCGTTCTGGTGATCCGCCCCGGCCAAGTGCGTACCCGGATGAGCGCGCATGTCAAAGAAGCGCCGCTGACCGTCGACAAGGAGTACGTCGCCAACCTCGCGGTGACCGCGGCCGCAAAAGGTAAGGAATTGGTTTGGGCGCCAGCAGCATTCAAGTACGTGATGATGGTGTTGCGGCACGTCCCGCGGCCCATCTTCCGCAAGCTGCCCATCTGATCATGCGAAACGCACTGGCCAGCCTCGGCCAGATGTTCGCGGCGGCGCTGGTGGCCGTCGTCGTCTCGGCGGTTTCGCTGATTGCCATCGCGCGAGTGCAGTGGCCAGCCTTTCCGTCGTCGAACCAGCTGCACGCGCTGACCACGGTCGGGCAGGTCGGTTGCCTGATCGGGCTCCTCGCCGTCGGCTGGCTGTGGCGGCGGTCGGGCCGGTGGCGGTTGGGAGCCCGGCTGGGCGGGGTGGTGTTCGTGTCCGCGTTTCCCGTCGTCACGCTGGGCATGCCGCTGGGAGCCACCCAGCTGTATCTGTTCGGCATCTCCGTCGACCAACAGTTCCGCACCGAGTACCTGACGCGGCTCACCGACAGCCCCGCCCTGCACGACATGACCTACCTCGGGCTGCCGTCCTTCTATCCGCCGGGCTGGTTCTGGATCGGCGGACGCGCCGCGGCCCTGACCGGGATGCCCGCTTGGGAGCTGTACAAGCCGTGGGCGATCACCTCGATCACGATCGCGATCGCCGTCGCGCTGGTGCTGTGGTGGCGGATGATCCGGTTCGAGTACGCGCTGATCGTCACGACCGCGACCGCCGCGGTGACGCTGGCCTACGGCTCGCCGGAGCCCTACGCGGCGATGATCACCGTGCTGCTGCCGCCGGTGCTGGTGCTGACCTGGTCGGGCCTGCGCGCCGGTGAGCGCGCGCTGGGGGCCGCTCTCGAACTCGAGCGTGAAGCTGGCTTCACGCTCGGCGATAAGGCGCTTGGGCCCGACGATGGTGTACCGAGAACGGGCTGGGCCGCGGTGGTCGGCGCCGGATTGTTCCTCGGTTTCACCGCGACCTGGTACTCGCTGCTATTCGGCTACACGGCCTTCACGATGGCCCTGATGGCGCTGGTGCTGGTGGTGTCCCGCTGGCGGCGGGCCGGGCGGCAAGCCGCGCTCGACCCGCTGCGCCGGGTGGCCGTCATCGCCGTCATCGCCGCCGCCATCGCGGCCACCACCTGGCTGCCCTTCCTGGTGCGCGCGGCCAGCAACCCCGTCAGCGATAGCGGCAGTGCGTTCCACTACCTCCCGGCCGACGGCGCCGAGTTGAGCTTCCCGATGCTGCAGTTCTCGCTGCTGGGAGCGATCTGCATGCTGGGCACGCTGTGGCTGGTCGTGCGAACTCGCACGTCGGTGCGGGCCGGCGCCCTGACCATCGGCGTGCTGGCCATCTACCTGTGGTCGCTGCTGTCGATGCTGACCACGCTGGCCCGGACCACGCTGCTGTCATTCCGGCTGCAACCGACGCTGTCGGTGCTGCTGGTGGCCGCCGGCGTATTCGGCTTCCTGGAGGCCACGCTTGCCCTGATGCACCGCAGCCGCGCCGTCCTTCCGGTGGCCGGCGCGATCGGGCTGACCGCCGCCATCGCGTTCAGCCAGGACATTCCCGACGTGCTGCGGCCGGATCTCACCATCGCCTACACCGACACCGACGGCCACGGCCAGCGCGGCGACCGGCGACCGGCGGGCTCCGAGAAGTTCTACCCCGCCGTCGACGCCGCCATCGCCCGAGTCACCGGAGTGCCACGGGATCAAACGGTCGTGCTGACCGCCGACTACAGCTTCCTGTCCTACTACCCCTATTGGGGCTTCCAGGGATTGACGTCGCACTACGCCAACCCGCTGGCGCAGTTCGACTTGCGGGCCGAACAGATCAAGAAGTGGTCCAACCTCAAGAGCCCCGACCAGTTCGTCCACGCGCTGGACACCTCGCCCTGGCCACCGCCGACGGTGTTCCTGATGCGCCGGGGCGCGAACAACAACTACACGCTGCGGTTGGCCGAGGACGTCTACCCCAACCAGCCCAACGTTCGTCGCTACACGGTCGAGCTGCGGGCCGCGCTGTTCGACGACCCGCGGTTCGTCGTGCAAAGTATCGGCCCGTTTGTGCTGGCCATCCGCCGGCCCGCGGCCCAACCGGTGGCAAGCCGCTGATGGCGACCGACACCTCACGTGACTTGGCCGAAGAACTACGATCTACGTCCGTGAAGGGCGCGGGAGCAAGGTACCGGATCGCGCGCGTCGTCGCCGTCGTCGCCGGCCTGCTCGGTGCCGTGCTGGCGATCGCCACGCCCCTGCTGCCGGTCAACCAGACCACCGCCCAACTCAACTGGCCGCAGAACGGCACCTTCGAAAGCGTCGAGGCCCCGCTGATCGGCTATGTGGCCCCCGAGCTGAACATTTCCGTGCCGTGTGCGGCCGCCGCCGGACTGACCGGACCGCAGAACGCCGGCAAGACCGTCTTGTTGTCGACGGTGCCCAAGCAGGCCCCGAAGGCCATCGACCGCGGGCTGCTGATTCTGCGCGCCAACGATGAGTTGGTGCTGGTGGTGCGCAACGTCCCGGTGGTCACCGCACCGCTGAGCCAGGTCCTCAGCCCGGCCTGCCAGCGCCTGACCTTCACCGGGCACGCCGACCGGGTGACCGCCGAATTCGTCGGGCTGACGCAGGGTCCCAACGCCGAACATCCCGGCGCCCCGCTGCGCGGCGAGAAAAGCGGATACGACTTCCGGCCGCAGATCGTCGGGGTGTTCACCGACCTGTCCGGGCCGACGCCGCCGGGTCTGAGTTTCTCGGCGGTCGTCGACACCCGCTACAGCACCAGCCCCACCCCGCTGAAGCTGGCCGCGATGATCCTCGGCGTGGTGCTGACCGCGGTCGCGCTGATCGCGCTGCACGTGCTGGACACCGCCGACGGCACCCGGCACCGCCGTTTCCTGCCGTCGCGGTGGTGGTCGATCGGCGCGCTCGATGCGCTCGTCATCGCCGTACTGGTGTGGTGGCACTTCGTCGGCGCCAACACCTCCGACGACGGCTACATCCTGACCATGGCCCGGGTGTCCGAGCACGCCGGGTACATGGCCAACTACTACCGCTGGCTGGGCACCCCCGAGGCGCCGTTCGGGTGGTACTACGACCTGCTGGCGCTCTGGGCGCACGTCAGCACCAGCAGCGTCTGGATGCGGCTACCCACCCTGGTCATGGCATTGACCTGCTGGTGGGCGATCAGTCGGGAAGTCATCCCCCGGCTGGGCCACGCCGTGAAGACCACCCGCGCGCCGGCATGGACGGCGGCGGGACTGTTCCTGGCGACCTGGCTGCCGCTCGACAACGGGCTGCGCCCCGAGCCGATCATCGCCCTGGGCATCCTGCTCACCTGGTGCTCGGTGGAGCGCGCGGTGGCCACGAATCGGTTGCTGCCGGTGGCGATCGCCTGCATCACCGGCGCGCTGACTCTGTTCTCCGGGCCCACCGGCATCGCGTCCATCGGCGCCTTGCTGGTCGCGATCGGGCCGCTGCGGACCATCATGCACCGCAGATCCCGACAGTTTGGTGCGCTGCCGTTGCTGGCGCCCATTCTCGCCGCGGCCACCGTCACCGTGATCCTGATCTTCCGTGACCAGACCCTGGCCGGCGAAATGCAGGCGACCGCCCTCAAGCGGGCTCTGGGGCCGAGCCTGAGCTGGTTCGACGAGCACATCCGCTACGAGCGGCTGTTCATGGCCAGCCCCGACGGATCCGTCGCCCGGCGTTTCGCGGTGCTGGCGGTGCTGCTCGCACTGGGCATCACGGTGGCAATGTCGTTGCGCAAGGGCCGAATTCCGGGCACCGCGGCCGGGCCGAGCCGCCGCATCGTCGGCATCACGATCATCTCGTTCCTCGCGATGATGTTCACCCCGACCAAATGGACCCACCACTTCGGGGTGTTCGCCGGCCTGGCGGGCTCGCTCGGTGCGTTGGCGGCGGTCGCGGTAACCAGCGTGGCAATGCGCTCGCGTCGCAACCGCACCGTGTTCGCCGCGACGGTGCTGTTCCTGGTCGCCTTGTCGTTCGCCAGCGTCAACGGCTGGTGGTATGTATCCAATTTCGGTGTGCCATGGTCGAATTCATTCCCGGCATGGCACTACGCGTTCGCCACCGCGCTGCTCGGGCTGACGGTGCTGGTGCTGCTGGGATCGGCGTGGTTTCACTTCGTCTCTCCCGACAACGGGCCTCCTAAAACCCGCGCCGGGGCACGCCTAGCCGCAATCGTCCAGGCCCCGTTGGCAATTGCGGCGTGGGCGCTGGTGACGTTCGAAGTCGTCTCACTGACGCTGGCGATGACCGGACAGTACCCCGCCTGGTCGGTAGGCCGGTCCAACCTGGAGGCCCTGACCGGTAAGTCCTGCGGACTGGCCGAGGACGTCATGGTGGAGCAGGATCCCAATGCCGGCATGCTGGCACCGGTGTCCGCCTCGGTGGGCGACGCGTTGGGCGCCGGCCTATCGGAGGCCTTTACCCCCAACGGTATTCCCGCCGACGTCTCCGCCGACCCGGTGATGGAGCGTCCGGGCGACCGCAGTTTCGTCAACGAAGACGGAAGAACGACCACCAGCGAGGCCGGCACCGAGGGCGGCACCAGCGCCGCACCGGGCGTCAACGGGTCGCGCGCCCAGCTGCCCTACAACCTTGATCCGGCTCACACGCCGGTGCTGGGCAGCTGGCGGCCCGGCATTCAGGTTCCCGCCATGCTGCGCTCGGGTTGGTATCGACTGCCGCCGCGCGACCAGGTGGGACCGCTGCTGGTGGTGTCGGCGGCCGGTCGGTTCGATCCCCGCGAGGTGCAGGTGCAGTGGGCCACCGATGACGAGGCCGCCGCGGGACACCCGGGCGGGTCGTTCCAGCTCTTCGATGTCGGCGCGTCCCCGGCGTGGCGCAATTTGCGGCTGCCGTTGTCGCTGATCCCCGCCGCCGCCACCCAGGTCCGCTTGGTCGTCAACGACGAAGACCTCGCGCCGCAGCACTGGATCGCGGTCACGCCGCCGCGGATTCCGGAGCTGCACACGCTGCAGCAGGTGGTGGGCTCGGCGGACCCGGTGTTCCTGGACTGGCTGGTGGGTCTGGCGTTCCCGTGCCAGCGACCGTTCGGCCATCAGAACGGTGTCGACGAAACGCCTAAGTGGCGCATCCTGCCGGACCGATTCGGTGCCGAGGCCAACTCGCCGGTGATGGACAACAACGGCGGTGGCCCGCTGGGTGTCACCGATTTGCTGGTGAAGGCGACCACGATCTCGACCTACCTGAAGGACGACTGGTCACGCGATTGGGGCTCGCTGCAACGGCTTACGCCGTACTACCCCAATGCCCAGCCCGCCCGTCTCCAATTGGGGACGGCGACGCGCAGCGGCCTGTGGGATCCGGCTCCGCTGCGCCGGGGCTAGTTGCTACAGCCCCGGCAAGCAGTTGATGAACGGGATGCAGGGCGGCGATGGCGGGTACGGCGGCGGAAAGCCCTCGATGATCGTCGAGTTGGTCACCGGACTGTTCTTGTCGAAATACCAAGGGTGACAGGCGTTTCTGTCCCAGTTCGGCATGTTCTTCAGCTCCGGTGAGCCCGGGCACCACTGATAGGTGCAGCTGTTGGTGGGGCTGGCCCCCCGGCTCGGATCCTGGCACACCATCGGGGCGGGCTGAGCCTGGCCGATTCCCGCGGCCAAGCCCAGCCCGACGACGGCGAAGCCGCCCGACAGGACCGCAGCGGCGAGTACCCGCTTCATCTTGTGAGAAGTGTTCATGCCGCCAGTGCAGACGGTCAAGGCTGCTACCGATCCCAATTACTCAGCGGTGCCCCGGCGCAGGGCCCTCGGCGTAGCCGCCCTGGGAAACCTGGTGATATTGGTGGCAGACGCTCATGTCCCAGGTGAGCGGCGGGTTCGACGTCGGCAGGTTCTGCCCGGGGCACCAGTACTGCGGGCCGCCCTCCACGGCGAACGCACTCAAACCCCAGCCAGCCGCCGCGATGCCCCCCGACACCAGCAGTCCGACGATAATCCGTGTCCAGTTCCCAGAGGTGTTCATGGTCGGTTCCTTCGCGCCTTCGTCGCCGTCGGCTCGCGACACGTTCTCGGTTTGGTTGCCGGCAGCGGTAGTTTCACGCACCCCACTTGCAGGGTCTTTGCGAGTTTCTTGCGAAATTCATGCGCTGCTGACCTGGGCTTTCACGGCTCAGCGGCCCTGGCTATTCAGCCCGAAGGATTTCGACGGTGAACTCGCGGCTGCCGATTTTGATGTGATCACCGTCGCCGAGGGTCACGCTGCCGCGGATGCGCTTGCCTTGCACCTCGACGCCGTTGGTGGAGCGTAGATCGGTGATCACGAAACCGGTTCCGCTGTCGGTGATGACGGCGTGGTAACGGCTGACATCGTTGTCGTCGAGCACGATGTCGTTGTCGGTGATACGCCCGATCCGGGTGGTGGCGTCGTTGAGCCGATACTGCCTTCCGGCCTTGTCGCGCAGCAGCACAACGGCTGCCTGGTCGGGAGGAATCGCGACCGCCGCGTCCGCCGTCGTGTCGACGCTCACCTTCAGCGTCGTCACGGCCGCCCGCGTGGCGGCGGGGGGTTCCTGGCGCAGGATCCGCGCATGCAACTCGGTGACCGTCGGCCCGGGATCGATGCCGAGCCCCTCGGCCAGGGCGGTCTTCAGCCGCCGATACGCGCCGAGGGCATCGGATTGACGCTCGGTCACGTAGTAGGCGGTCATCAGCTGCGCCCAAAGCCGTTCCCGGTAGGGATGCTCGGCGCTGATCGCCTCGAGCTCGGCGATGACGGATTCCGCACGCCCGCAAGCGATCTCCGCCTCGGCGCGAGCGGTGTGGACCGCGACCTTCTCCTCCACCAGGGCCGTCGCGAACGCCTCGACGAAGGCGAACCCGCGCAAATCGTCGAGGACCGGCCCGCGCCATTCGCTCAGCGCGGCGGACAGGTGGCTGCTGGCCTCGTCGAACCGTCCCGCGGCGGCGGCCTGTGCGCCGGCGGCCTTTTCGGCGCTGAAGCGGCCGAGGTCGCAGTCCGCGTCGGCGATGCTGAGCTGATAACCGGGTGGCACGCTCGCGAGCACCTGGCTGGGCTCGGCCTCGGCGGTGCGCAGCAGCCGCCGCAGGTTGGACACGTGGGACTGGATGCTGACGCGTGCGGCCGGCACCGGATCCTCGTCCCAGACCGCGCTGATCAGCGAGTCGACCGACACCGGCCGGTTGCGGTTGATGGCCAGCATGGCCAACACCGCTCGCTGCTTCGGGGGGCCCAAGGGCATCCGGGTGCCGTTGGCGGTGACCATTAAGGGCCCCAGGACGCCGAACCCGAGACCTGAGTCCGTCATCGCACTGAATGTTTTCAGACCCGGCAGGAGAAAATGCGCGAATCTTTGAAGGTGCCCGGCGGGCGGCATGCTCACCCGGCGAACGGTGGCGGTCGCGCGGCCCCGCGTCCTCACCCAACAAAGGGGCGTCGCTTACCATCGAACCCCGTGCCCCACGACGAGCGATCGCAGCGGATCCTTCGCTTGGTCGCCGTCGTCGCCGGGCTCGCGGGTCTGCTGTTGTGCCTCACGGTTCCATTGCTCCCGGTCAAACAGACCGCCGCGACGATCGCGTGGCCGCAAGGCAGCGTTGACGGGCACGTCACCCAGATCACCGCGCCGTTGGTCTCCGGGGCGCCGCGGGCACTCGACATCTCCATCCCCTGCCCGGCGATGGCCACCTTGCCGCCCAGCGGCGGATTGGTGGTCTCGACTCTGCCGGCCGGCGGCGTGGACCCCGGCAAGAACGGGCTCTTCGTCCGTGCCGACAAGGACGTGGTGGTCGTCGCGTTCCGGGATACGGTGGCCGCCTTCGCCCAGCGCTCGGCAATCGCCGCGGGAGCCTGCAGCGTGCTGCACGTCTGGGCTGATGCGGGCGCGGCGGGCGCGGATTTCGTCGGCATACCGGGCGCCGCCGGGACCCTGCCGGCCGAGAAGAAGCCACAGTTCGGCGGTATTTTCACCGACCTGAAGGTGGCTGCCCAGCCGGGGCTGTCGGCCCGGGTCGATATCGACACCCGGTTCATCACGACGCCGACTGCGCTCAAGCAGCTGGCGATGGCGGCGGGCGTGCTGGCGGTCGTGGTCGCCATCATCGCGTTGGCCATGCTGGATCGCCATAGCCGGGGCGACACGCTGGTCAACTGGCGGTCCCCGATCGCCTGGCTGTCCCGCTACCGCCCACGCGAGCAGCGGGCCTCGTGGTGGCGGATCGGCTGGGCCACCTGGCTGTCCGATGCGGGGGTGATCGTGACGCTGCTGGTCTGGCACGTCATCGGCGCCACCTCGTCCGACGACGGCTACAACCTGACCATCGCGCGGGTGGCGCCGAAAGCCGGCTACGTGGCCGACTACTACCGCTACTTCGGGACCACCGATGCGCCGTTCGACTGGTATCTCTCGGTGCTGTCCAAACTGGCATCGGTCAGCACGGCGGGCGTGTGGATGCGCCTACCGGCCACGCTGGCCGGGATCGCCTGCTGGCTGGTCATCGGCCACTGGGGGCTGCGCCGGCTGGGACCCGGAAAGGGCGGCCTGGGGTCCAACACGGTGGCGGTGCTCACCGGGGGCGTGGTGTTCCTGGCCGCGTGGCTGCCGTTCAACAACGGCCTGCGGCCCGAGCCGATCGTCGCCCTCGGCGTGATCGTCACCTGGATGCTGGTGGAGCGCGCGATCGCGTTGCAGCGGCTGGCTCCCGCCGCGGTGGCCATCGTGGTCGCGATGCTGACCGCGACGCTGGCGCCGCAGGGGTTGATCGCCGTGGCCGCGCTGCTGACCGGAGCCCGGGCCATCGCGACGATCATCCGGCGCCGCCGGGCGACCGACGGACTGCTCGCACCGCTGGCCGTGCTGGCGGCGTCACTGTCGCTGATCCTGGTGGTGGTGTTCCGCAGCCAGACGCTGGCGACGGTCGCCGAGTCGGCCCGCATCAAATACAAGGTCGGGCCGACGATCGCGTGGTATCAGGATTGGCTGCGCTACTACTTCCTGACGGTCGAGTCCAACCCCGACGGATCGATGGCGCGGCGATTCGCGGTGCTGGTGCTGCTGCTGTGCCTGTTCGGCATGCTGGTGGTGCTGCTGCGCCGCGGCCGGGTGCCGGGGCTGGCCAGTGGCCCGGCCTGGCGCCTGATCGGCACCACCGCGGTGGGCCTGCTGCTGCTGACGTTCACGCCGACCAAGTGGGCGGTGCAGTTCGGTGCGTTCGCCAGTCTGGCCGGCGCGCTCGGCGCGGTCACCGCGTTCGCCGTCGCCCGCATCGGTCTGCACAGCCGCCGCAACCTGACGCTGTACGTGACGGCGCTGCTGTTCGTGCTGGCCTGGGCGACCTCGGGCGTCAATGGCTGGTTCTATGTCGGCAACTACGGGGTGCCGTGGTTCGACATCCAGCCCGTCGTCGCCAGCCACCCGGTGACGTCGATGTTCCTCGCGCTGTCGATCGCGACCGGGCTGCTGGCCGCCTGGCAGCACTTCCGGATGGACTACGCCGGGCACACCGAGGTCAAGGACAGCCGGCGCAACCGGGTGCTGGCGTCCACTCCCCTGCTGGTCGTCGCGACGATCATGGTGCTGGGCGAAGTTGGCTCGCTGGCCAAGGGTGCGGTATTCCGCTACCCGCTCTACACCACCGCCAAGGCCAACCTGGCGGCCATCGAGTCCGGACTGTCCCCTACCAGCTGCGCCATGGCCGACGACGTGCTGACCGAGCCGGACCCCAATATCGGCCTGCTGCAACCGGTTCCGGGGCAGACGTTCGGGCCCGACGGGCCGCTCGGGGGTATCAACCCGGTCGGCTTCAAGCCCAACGGGGTGGGTGATGACTTGAGGTCGTACCCGGTGGTGACCAAACCGGGGGTGGTGAATTCGGATGCGTCGCCCAACAAGCCCAACGCCGCGATGACCGACTCCGCGGGCACCGCCGGCGGCAAAGGCCCGGTCGGGGTGAACGGCTCGAACGTCGCACTGCCGTTCGGCCTCGACCCGGCCCGCACGCCGGTGATGGGCAGCTACGGCGAGAATTCGCTTGCGGCCACCGCAACCTCATCCTGGTACCAGTTGCCGCCACGGACCCCCGACCGGCCGCTGGTCGTCGTGTCGGCGGCCGGTGCCATCTGGTCCTACAAGGAGGACGGCACCTTCACGTACGGGCAACAGCTCAAACTGCAGTGGGGCGTCGCCCGCCCCGACGGCACCACCCAGGCGCTCGGCGAGGTGCAGCCCATCGACATCGGGCCGGAGCCGGCCTGGCGCAATCTGCGGTTTCCGCTGACCTGGGCACCGCCGGAGGCCAACGTGGCACGCATCGTCGCCTACGACCCGAACCTGAGTGAGGAACAGTGGTTCGCGTTCACGCCGCCGCGGGTCCCGGTGCTGCAGACCCTGCAGCAGCTGATGGGATCGCAGACACCCGTGCTGATGGACATTGCGACCGCCGCGAACTTCCCGTGCCAGCGGCCGTTCGCCGAACACCTTGGCATCGCAGAGCTTCCCGCGTACCGCATCCTGCCCGACCACAAGCAGACGGCGTCGTCGTCGAACGGCTGGGAGGCCAGCGAGACCGGCGGGCCGTTCCTGTTCACCCAGGTGCTGCTGCGGACCTCGACGGTCGCGACCTACCTGCGCGGCGACTGGTATCGCGATTGGGGTTCGGTCGAGCAGTATTACCCACTGGTGCCAAGTGATCAGGCACCGAATGCCGTCGTCGAACAGGGTGTGATGACCGTGAACGGTTGGAGCCGGCAAGGACCGATTCGGGCACTGCCGTGAGCGTTATCCACCACGAAGAACAAGCGGTCGGCAGTACCCGCGACAATGTCCGGGTCACCCGGTGGGTCGCCACGATCGCCGGGCTGATCGGCTTCGTATTGTCGGTCGCGACGCCGCTGCTGCCGGTAGTGCAGACAACCGCGCAGCTGAACTGGCCACAGAACGGCCAACTGAATAGCGTTACGGCGCCGCTTATTTCACTGAGCCCGGTCGACGTGACGGCCAGCGTGCCCTGCTCCGTGATCCGCGACCTGCCGCCCGAGGGCGGCGTGGTGCTGAGCACCGCACCCAAGAAGGGCAAGGACGCCGCGCTAAATGCGCTGTTCGTCGTCGTCAACGCCAAGCGCGTCGACGTCACGGACCGCAACGTGGTGATCGCCAGCGTGTCGCGCGAACAGGCGGAGTCCGGACAGTGCCAGCGCATCGAGATAACCTCCACGCGCGCTGGCACTTTCGCCACCTTCGTCGGGCTGACCGACTCGGCGGGCAAGCCGCAGTCCGGCGGCTTCAGCGACCCTAACCTGCGCCCGCAGATCGTCGGGGTGTTCACCGACCTCACCGGGGCCGCCCCGCCGGGACTGAAGTTCTCGGCGACCATCGACACCCGGTTCTCCACTACCCCAACGACTCTCAAGCTGCTGGCGATGGTGGGCGCCATCCTGTCCACGATCGTCTCGCTGGTCGCGTTGTGGCGACTGGACCAGCTCGACGGCCGCCGGATGCACCGGCTAATCCCGACTCGCTGGAAGAAGTTCACCCTCGCCGACGCCACGGTGATCTTCGGATTCGTGCTGTGGCATGTGATCGGGGCGAACTCGTCCGACGACGGCTACATCCTGGGCATGGCCCGGGTCGCCGACCATGCCGGCTACATGTCCAACTACTTCCGCTGGTTCGGCAGCCCGGAGGACCCGTTCGGCTGGTACTACAACCTGCTGGCACTGATGACCCACGTCAGCGACAACAGCCTCTGGATGCGGCTGCCGGACCTGATTGCCGGGCTGGTCTGCTGGCTGCTGCTGTCACGCGAGGTGCTGCCCCGGCTGGGGCCCGCGGTGACATCGAGCAAGGCCGCCAACTGGGCGGCGGCCCTGGTGTTGCTGACAGCGTGGATGCCGTTCGACAACGGTCTGCGACCCGAACCGATCATCGCGCTCGGTTCGCTGATCACCTACGTGCTGATCGAGCGCTCGATGTGCGCGTCCCGGCTGACCCCGGCGGCACTGGCGGTGGTCACCGCGGCGTTCACCCTGGGCGTGCAGCCCACCGGACTGATCGCGGTGGCCGCGCTGGTCGCCGGCGGCCGCCCGATCCTGCGGATTCTGGTGCGCCGCCACCGCCTGGTCGGGACCTGGCCGCTGGTGGCCCCGATACTGGCCGCCGGATTCGTCATCCTCACCGTGGTGTTCGCCGACCAGACGCTGTCAACGGTGTTGGAAGCCACCAGGATTCGCACCGCGATCGGGCCCAGCCAAGCCTGGTACACCGAGAATCTGCGCTACTACTACCTGATTCTGCCGACCGTCGACGGTTCACTGTCGCGTCGGTTCGGGTTCCTGATCACCGCGCTGTGTCTGTTCACGGCACTGTTTATCATGTTGCGGCGCAAGCGAGTTCCCGGAGTGGCCCGCGGTCCGGCGTGGCGCCTGATGGGCGTCATCTTCGGCACCATGTTCTTCCTGATGTTCACCCCGACCAAGTGGGTGCACCACTTCGGGCTGTTCGCCGCGGTGGGCGCGGCGATGGCCGCGCTGACGACCGTGCTGGTATCGCCGAAGGTGGTGCGCTGGTCGCGCAACCGGATGGCATTCGTTGCGGCGGTGATGTTCGTGCTGGCGCTGTGCTTCGCCACCACCAACGGTTGGTGGTACGTCTCGAGCTACGGCGTACCGTTCAACAGCTCCATGCCAAAAGTCGCCGGAATCTCAATCAGCACAATATTTTTCGCGCTGTTTGCGATTACCGCGGTGTACGCGGCCTGGCTACACTTCGCGGACACCAGCCATGGCAATGGCCGGTTGGCCCGCGCGCTGACGGCGGCGCCCATCCCGCTTGCAGCCGGCTTCATGGCGCTGGTGTTCGTGGGGTCGATGGTGGCCGGCATCGTTCGGCAGTACCCCACCTACTCCAATGCCTGGGACAACCTGCGCGAGTTCAGCGGAGGCTGCGGCCTGGCCGACGACGTACTCGTCGAGCCGGACAGCAACGCCGGCTTCATGATGCCGTTCGCCGGCAGCTACAGCCCGTTGGGCGCGCTGGGTGGGGTCAACCCAACAGGTTTCACCGCCAACGGCATACCGGAACGCACACTGGCCGAAGCGATCCGGGAGACGGCGGTGCCGCAGCCCGGGACCGATTACGACTGGTACGGGCCCACCAAGCTGACGGCGCCGGGCATCAACGGGTCGACGGTACCGCTGCCGTACGGCCTCAACGCCGCTCAGGTTCCGGTGGCGGGCAGCTACACCACCGGCGCCCAACAGCAGAGCAGGCTGACCTCGGCGTGGTATCAGCTGCCGAAACCCGACGCCGGACATCCGCTGGTGGTGGTGACCGCCGCCGGCACGATCGCCGGCAACAGCATCCTGCACCATCACACCAACGGGCAGACCGTGGAACTGGAATTCGGCATGGCCGGACCCGACGGCTCCGTGCGGCCGGCCGGCCGCCTGGTGCCCTACGACCTCTACGGTGAGCAGCCCAAGGTGTGGCGCAACTTGCGCTTCGACCGGTCCGCCATGCCGTCGGACGCGGTTGCCGTGCGGGTAGTGGCCGAGGACCTGTCGCTGACGCCGGACGACTGGATCGCGGTGACCCCGCCTCGGGTACCGGAGTTGCGTTCCCTGCAGGAGTACGTCGGCTCGACGCAGCCGGTGCTGATGGACTGGGCGGTCGGGCTCGCGTTCCCGTGCCAGCAGCCGATGCTGCACGTCAACGGCGTCACCGAGATCCCGAGGTTTCGCATCACCCCGGACTACAACGCCAAGAAGCAGGACACCGACACCTGGCAGGACGGCGTCAACGGTGGCCTGCTGGGCATCACCGACTTGCTGCTGCGCGCGCACGTGATGTCCACCTACCTGTCCCATGACTGGGGCCGCGACTGGGGGTCACTGCGTCAGTTCGACACCATCGCCGATGCCCAACCCGCCCAACTCGACCTGGGCACCGCGACCCGCACCGGTTGGTGGTCACCCGGCCAGATCCGGATCAAGCCCTAATCGACTGTGCGCGTGCATGTTTCGTCGCCCGCTTGATCCGGGCATTTGACGCCTGACCCGCCACTTCTCGCCGCGGCTTATCAGGTCGAGCAATTGATAGGGCCCCAACGGTGTTCCATCTTGCATGGGCCCGGAATGTGATCAACCGCGATGGTGCGGGCTGACGCTGCAATTCGGCACCGGTCGAATAATGGCATTAATTGACGTTTGAGTAATTCCTTGCAATTGGTTTGATCCCGGCAAATAAAGGTCAATATCTATTTCGCTGTGATGCAGCTAACCCAGGGGGAGGAAGGGTGACTCGATGCACACTTGGAAACGGTTAGCGGCATGTGCCGCGGCGGTGTCCCCGATGGCGACCGCGGGGATCGCCGTCGTTGGGGCCGAGGCCGGGACAATCGTCGTTTTGGATAGCAAACTCCGTCGCTGCGACTTCAGCCTGGTGAGCACCGTGCCGATGGTGCCGCGGTCCGCACTGGGCACCGGTTCGGTGATCATTCATACCGCAGGAGGGAAAGCGATCGCCGAGGTGCGTCTGTCGGATGCCCCGGAGCCGGGAACCCATTTCGACGTCGGCCTTATTCAGGAACCTCGGCCGGCATCGGATAACTGTGGCCCCGGCACTCCGGGCACCGCCTTTTCCGGCATGGACACCGACGGGGCCGGCGGCGGAACCGTCACCGTTTCGGACACTATTCGGCAAGGCACGACGGGTGTCTGGGTAATTGTCGAGCGCCCGAATCCGAACTCCCAAAACCCGGCCGAGTACTACACATCTGAGTTTGTCGCGCCGGTTTAAGACCCGCCGGCCGGAAGGGCACCATCACTGCTTCCGCAGGGTGAATTGGTTGAGGTCGGTGTAGCCCTTGCGGAAGAGATTCGCGCAGCCGGTGAGGTACTTCATGTAGCGGTCGTAAACCTCTTGGGACTGAATCGCGATGGCCTCGCTCTTGTGCGCCTCGAGGCCCGCGGCCCATACGTCTAGAGTCTTTGCGTAATGCCGTTGCAGCGATTGGCGACGCTTCAGCTTAAACCCGGCCTTCGCCGAGAACTCCTGCACCATCTGGATGGTCGGCAGGTAGCCGCCCGGGAAGATTTCGGTTTTCATGAAGTCGCTGAATTCGACTATCTCCATCGTCAGCGGCAAGCCGGACGCGATGATTTCCCTCTCCGACAAGACGGTGATCGTGTGCAGCAGCATCGTGCCACCGGCCGGCAACAGGTCATAGGCCCGCTCGAAGAAACCGGTGTAGCGGTCATAGCCGACATGCTCCAACGGGCCGATCGCCACGATCCGGTCCACCGGCTCGTGAAACCGCTCCCAGCCCTCGAGCAGCACCCGCTTGGAACGCGGGCTCTCCGACGCCGCGAACAGCTGCTCGACGTGGGCAACCTGGTTCTTGGACAACGTCAACCCGATGACGTTGACGTCCCATTTCTCGATGGCTCGCATCATGGCGGCGCCCCAGCCGCAGCCGATATCAAGCAACGTCATGCCCGGCTGCAAGCCCAGCTTGCCAAGCGAGAGGTCGATCTTGGCTATCTGCGCCTGTTCCAATGTCAGGTCCTCACCCAGGAAGTAGGCGCAGGTGTAAGTCTGAGTGGGGTCGAGGAAAAGGCGGAAGAAGTCGTCAGATAGATCGTAGTGAGCCTGCACATCCCCGAAATGCGGCGTCAGCTCCTCGGCCATGACTGTGTTGCCTTTCCCTGGACCCCGTCGGCGGTCCAGTCGCTGTGCGGCTTGGCGTTGGTGAGTCGTGGTTGGTCCACTGTAAGACGAACACCACGAGTGAGCAGTTCGTTGCTTTCACCTCACGGGGTCTGGCTGTAATACCGTCGCGTTATGAGCGAGTACGACCTAGAGGCCGTGGACAGGTTGCCCTTTTCCACTCCGGACAAGGCGCTGCGCTACCGAACGGACGACTATTGCGGCGCGGTGGGCCTCAACTGGTACCGCACCGATCCCACGCTGCAGTTCACCATGGCGTACTACCTACAGCCCGACGAGCTGGCCGTCGCCGAACCCCACCTGACGCGCATCGGTGAGCTGATGGGTGGGCCGGTGGCCCGGTGGGCCGACGAGACCGACCGCAACCCGCCGCGGCTGGACCGCTACGACCGGTGGGGACACGACGTCAGTCAGGTCGTCATGCCGGAGTCGTTCACACAGTCCAAGCGTGCCGTGCTGGACGCCCAGCAGGCGCTGCGCGCCGACGCCCGCGCGGCCAAGGTGAGCTCGGGACTGGCGTTGTTCGCATCCAACTACCTGCTCAACCAGGCCGACATCGGGATGGGTTGCGCGCTGGGCACCGGCGGGGGCATGGTCCAGTCGCTGGTATCCGCGTATGCACCCGCCGACGTGCGCGACCACGTGCTGGCCAAGTTCGCCTCCGGCGAGTGGGCCGGCGAGACGGCGCAGCTGCTGACCGAGCGCACCGGCGGATCCGACCTCGGGGCGCTGGAGACCACGGCTACCCGTAGTGGAGACGCGTGGCTGCTCAACGGCTTCAAATGGTTCGCGTCCAACTGCGCCGGGGAGGCCTTCGTGGTGCTGGCCAAACCCGAGGGCGCTCCCGACTCGACCCGCGGCATCGCGAACTTCCTGGTGCTGCGCACCCGCCGCGACGGTTCGCGCAACGGGGTGCGGGTGCGCCGGCTGAAGGACAAACTCGGCACCCGCTCGGTGGCCTCCGGCGAGGTCGAGTTCGTCGACGCCGAGGCCTTTCTGCTGTCCGGCGAATCCAGCGCCGGGTCGGGGCCGTCCGACGGCAAGGGGCTCGGCCGGATGATGGAGCTGACCAACGCCGCACGCCTTGGCATCGCGTTGTTCGGGCTGGGCAACGCGCGCCGCGCGCTGGTCGAGTCGCTGTGCTACGCGCGGCAGCGGCGAGCGTTCGGCGGCCCGCTCATCGACAAGCCGCTGATGCGGCGCAAGCTGGCCGAGCTGATCGTCGATGTCGAAGCCGCGCAGGCAATGGTTTTCGACGGCACCGGCGCCGCCAACCACCGCCAGTCCCGCAGCATGCGGCAGCGCATCGCGGTGCCCGTCACCAAACTCAAGGTGTGTCGGCTCGGCATCACCGCGGCCTCGGACGCGATCGAGATCCACGGTGGCAACGGTTATATCGAGACCTGGCCGGTGGCGCGGCTGTTGCGCGACGCACAAGTGAACACGATTTGGGAAGGCCCGGACAACATCCTGTGTCTCGATGTGCGCCGCGGCATCGAGCAGACCCAGGCGCACGAGACGTTGTTGGCGCGCCTGCACGATGCCGTGTCGGTCTCCGACGACGACGAGACCACCGCCCTGGTGGCCCGCCGCGTCGAGGATCTCGACGCGGCGATCACGGCCTGGACCAAACTCGACGGCACGGTCGCCGAGGCACGGCTGTTCCCGCTTGCCCAATTCATGGGCGACGTCTATGGCGGCGCGCTGCTGATCGAACAGGCCGCCTGGGAGCGGGCCACCCGGAGCGGCGAGCGCAAGGCGCTCGTCGCGCGGCTCTACGCGCAGCGCTATCTTGCCGATCGCGGACCGCTACGGGGTATCGACGCCGACTCCGACGAGGCACTGGAGCGCTTCGACGAGTTGGTCGACGGGGCACTGGCGCTATGAGGAATCTCGGTACGGCAGTCGCCAGCCTCGTCAACACCAAAAAGGTTGGGTTAGAACACTTCTGGAAAGCGATACCGCATGCGCTATCGCTTTCTCGCACGATGTGGCCTCCGGTTTCCCGGTGCCGCTGAGACGGGTGTGATTCGACGGCTAGACCGGGATCAGCCCGTGCTTGCGTCCGACCCGGAACCATAATTGCTTGTCCCGCAACAGGTGCATGGACTTGCGGATCAGCAGCCGGGTGTCGTGCGGGTCGATAACCGAGTCGATGAACCCGCGCTCGGCGGCGGTCCACGGGATCGCCATGTTGAGGTTGTAGCCCTCGATGAAGTCCTTCTTGATCTGCTGCGCCTCGGGCGTGGTGGGGTCCGGGAAGCGCTTCATCAGCAGCTGCGCGGCCCCTTCGGCACCGATCACCGCGATGCGCGCGGTGGGCCAGGCGAAGTTGAAGTCGGCGGTCAGCTGCCGCGATCCCATCACGGCGTAGGCGCCGCCGTAGGACTTGCGGATCGTGACGGTCACCTTCGGCACGTCGGCTTCCACCACGGAGTAGAGGAATCGGCCGCCGCGCTTGATGATGCCGTTCTTCTCCTGCTCGGCTCCGGGCAGGAAGCCGGGCGTATCCACCACGAACACCAGCGGGATGTCGAACGCGTCGCAGAACCGGATGAACCGCGCGGCCTTGTCGGAGGCTTCATTGTCGATCGAGCCGGCCAGGTACATGGGCTGGTTGGCGACGACACCGACCGGGCGGCCGTCGACCCGGGCATACCCGGTGATGATGGCCGGCCCGTGCTGCGCGGCGACGTCGAGGAAGTCGCCGTCGTCGAAGATCCGCAGCAGCACTTCGTGCATGTCGTAGGCCGCGTTGTCCGAGTCCGGAATGATCGTGTCGAGTTCCAGGTCGCTCGGCGTGATCTCCGGCTCCAGCCCAGGATTGACGATGGGCGGCTTGTCGAAGCAGTTGGACGGCAGGAAGGACAGGAAGTCACGCACGTACTGGAAGGCCTCGGCCTCGGAGTCGACGACCTGATGCAAGTTGCCATAACGGGCCTGAGCGTCGGAGCCACCGAGCTCGTCGAGGCTCACGTCTTCGCCGGTGACCTCCCGGATCACGTCCGGCCCCGTGACGAAGAAGTAGCCCTGGTCGCGCACCGAGACGAGCAGGTCATCCTGGATCGGCGAATACACCGCTCCCCCAGCACATTTGCCGAAGATGAGGGAGATCTGCGGCACCAGACCGGACAGCGCCTCGTGGCGGCGGCCCAGCTCGGCGTACCACGCCAGCGAGGTGACCGCGTCCTGAATCCGGGCTCCACCCGAGTCCTGGATGCCGATGATCGGACACCCGACCATCGCGCACCATTCCATCAGCCGGGCCACCTTGCGGCCGAACATCTCGCCGACGGTGCCCTGGAAAACGGTCTGGTCGTGGGAGAACACCCCGACGGGCCGGCCGTCGACCAGGCCGTGGCCGGTGACGCAGCCGTCACCGTAGAGCGCGTTCGGGTCGTTCGGAGTCTTGGCGAGGGCCCCGACTTCGAAGAACGTGCCCGGATCCAGCAGCGCGTGGATGCGGGCACGCGCGCTGGGGATGCCTTTCGCGTCGCGCTTGGCGGCGGCCTTCTCGCCGCCGGGCTCCTTGGCCAGTTCCAGGCGAGCATTCAGCTCGGCCAGCTTCTCAGCGGTCGTGTGTGCGCGAGAAGGCACTTCACCCGTCACTACTTGCCTACCTCAGTTGTTTGAGTGGTTTGCGCCTCCACCTTATTCAGCACCTCCGCCAGGTGAGCACCCACCTTGGCGATGATCGGTTCGTCGATGGCCTGAATGTGCTCGCCACCGATCGGCACGACCTCGAGGTCGGCCACATACTCGCCCCAGCCGCCGTCGGGCTTGCGGACGGCATACCGGGGCTCGAACTCGATGACGTCATCGTGGTAGCGATCGGCCATGTAGAGAGTCACGTGGCCGTCGTAGGGCTCGATCTCGACGGTCTCGAGCGCCCGGTTGTCCAGGTAGGACGTCCGCTGGTGCTCGATGATGCCACCGGGAACCTGCACGCCGCTTTGCTGGACGATGTCAAGCACAAACTTGACCTGACCCTCGTCGTCGAGTTCTTCGAGCTGCTCGTAGGGGATCCCGGGAATCTCGACGTTGAAGGTTCGCTCGGCGAACTTCGCGTACCGGTCCCAGCGCTTGCGCGTTTCCTCCTTGGTCTGCGGGATCTCCTCGCCGGCGCGCACCGTGTCGATCAACCCGACAAACCGCACGTCGGCGCCCGCCCGCTTCAACCCGATCGCGCACGCATACGCCAGCGCACCGCCCAGTGACCACCCGGCCAGGACGAACGGTTTGCCCTCGTTCATTTCCAACAGCTTCGGCACGTACTGGGCGGCCCGCTCCGCAACGGTGCCTTCGACGCGCTCGAAGCCGTACATCGGTGTGTCCGCCGGCAACCGGTTGAGCAGCGGCTCGTACACCACGGTCGACCCGCCCGCCGGGTGGAACACGAACACCGGCACCTTGGAGTCGTCCTCGGGGCGCGGGCGCAGCGTGCGGACGAAGCCGTCGATCTGACCGGCCTCGAAGTAGGAGCGCACCTTCTCGGCCAGCGCCTCGATGGTTTCCGACGTCAGCACATCCTCGGCGCTGATCGGCCCCTCGGCACGCTCGGCGAGCCGTCGCGCCATCTTGGCGGCGGTGTCGTCGTCGAGCTTGGGCAGCGGATTGAAGATGCCGCCCGGAGACTTGCCGGTGACGATCGCCCAGGTGGCGAACACGACCCGCTCGGCTGCATCGCGCGGCGGCACATCGGAGTTCAGCGCCTTGGCCACCGCCTCCTGGCTGAGCGCCTCGGCCGCCGCAGTCAGATTCGGCTTGGCGCCGTTGGCGTTGCCCGAAGGGCCGGACGGATCGGTCGGCGGTGGCGGAATCGGAAGGTCTCCGGCAGCAGGGGTCGGAGCTTCGGCTGCCTCAGCGGTCTTGGGGCCGCCGTGCAACAGCTCGGCCTGCTCCCGGGCGATCTCGTCGGCCGTCTGCGTCTTCTGGTGCTCGGATAGCTCCTGAACCTCGTCACGGTGCTCGATCGCGTACTCGATCAGCTTCTCGACGTTGTATAGGTTGGCGTCGCGCACCGCCGTCAATTGGATCGGCGGCAGGTCGAAGTCGTACTCGACGCGGTTCTTGATTCGCACCGCCATCAGCGAGTCCAGGCCCAGCTCGATCAGCGGCACCTCCCACGGCAGGTCCTCGGGCTCATAGCCCATGGCCGCCGCGACGATCGCGCCCAGCCGCTCGGCGATGGTCTCGCCGGACTCCGGCGACCATTTCGTGAAGCCGGCCGGCATGTAGCGAGTGGTCAGACTGTCGCCCAGCGTTTCGGCGCCGTCATCCTCGACGAGCTCCTCCGCAACGGGCGCTGCGACCGGGCTGGCCACGGAGGTCCCGGTCGCGATAGCCGTGCCGGCGCCGACCGCGGCGGGCAACACCGATTCCGAACCGCCCCGGGCCACCAGCGCGTCGTAGACCAGCGTGAACGACTCGTCGATTCGGGCGTGCACCTGAATCGAGGCGCCGCCGGGGTGCCGCGTCAGCGTCGTCACCAACCGGGCACCCAAACCTGGCACCGCTCGCTTCTCCGAGGCCGTCAGCTGGGCGTCCGGAAACACTTCGGCTGCGGCGGCTCGCACCAGTGCCGCGAGATCGGTCGTCTCCCGGGGCGCGTATTCCCACACGTGGCGGCCGTCCGGGAGTGCGACATGGGCGCCCGGCATCAGCACCGAGCCATCGCCGGCGAAGTGCGCGTCCAGCCAGTGCTCCTTGCGCTTGAAGCGGGTCGGCGGGATGTTGGCGTAGTCCTGCGGTCCGGCGGCGCGGGTGAACAGCGTCCGCATGTCCAGGTCGTGGCCGTAGACGTAGAGCTGCGCCAGGGTCGACGTGATCGACTCGACCTCGTCCTGCTTGCGGGCCAGCGTCGGGATCAGCTGGGCGTCATGCAGACCGGCGTCCGCGGTGGTCAGACCCACCTGCATCAGCGCGACCGGATTGGGGGCGAGCTCCAGGAACGTGGTGTGCCCGCTGTCGACCGCGTTGCGGATGCCGTGGGTGAAGTAGACGCTGTGACGCAGCCCCTTCTTCCAGTAGTCGACGTCGTGGATCGGCTCGCTGCCGGGCTTGATGTAGCTGCCCTCGTGCACCGTCGAGAAGATGCCGGCGGTGGGGCTCATCGGCTTGATGCCCTGCAGCTCGGCGGTGAGCTCGCCGAGCAGCGGGTCCATCTGCTGGGTGTGGCTGGCGCCCTTGGTCTGGAACTTGCGGGCGAACTTGCCCTCGGATTCGGCGCGGGCGATGATCGCGTCGACCTGTTCCGGCGGACCGCCGATGACGGTCTGGGTGGGCGCGGCGTAGACGCACACCTCGAGATCGGGGAAGTCGGAGAACACCGTCTTGATCTCGTCGGCGGAATACTCCACCAACGCCATCAGCCGGATGTATTCGCCGAACAGCATCGCCTCGCCCTCGCCCATCAGGTGCGAGCGGGAGCAGATCGCGCGGGTGGCGTCGCGCAGCGACAGGCCACCGGCGAAGTAGGCCGACGCGGCCTCACCCAGCGATTGACCCACCACCGCGGCGGGTTTGGCGCCGTGATACTTGAGTAGCTCACCGAGCGCGATCTGGATCGCGAAGATGGTGACCTGGGTGGTTTCGATGCCGTAGTCCTGCGAGTCGTCGAGGATCAATTCGAGCACCGAGTAACCCAGCTCGTCCTGGACCAGTGCGTCGACCTTTTCGATCCACTCGGCGAAAACCTCGTTGCGCAAATACAGGCTCTTGCCCATCTTGCGGTGCTGGGCACCGAACCCGGCGAGCACCCACACCGGGCCGTTGGTCACCGGCCCGTCGACGCTGAACACGTTGGGTCGCTGCTTGCCCTCGGCCACCGCGCGCAGTCCCTTGACGGCTTCCTCGTGGTCGTGGGCCAACACCACCGCGCGCGAGCGGCCATGGTTGCGCCGCGACAGCGACCGCCCGATCGACTCCAGCGACGCCGCCCGGCCTTCGGGGCTTTCCATCCAGTCCGCCAGCTCGGCTGCGGCCGCCTTCTTGCGCGAGGTCAGAAACGCCGACACCGCGAGCGGGATGAGCGGCTTGGTTGGTTCTGACTCCTGTCGCGCGGCAAGCTCCTCCAGTGCCGCCGCTTTGAGGTCCAACGCCTCTTCGGTGACGCCCGGCAGCTCGGGCTCGGCCTCGTCGAAGACCAATCCGTCGGTGATGATGTTGCCGAAATCGTCGAACCGCAGCGAGTGACCTTCAGGCGTGGGCGCCTCGGCCGGGTCGGCTTCGGCGGCCGCCGCTACCTCGGGCTCGGGTTCGGGTTCGATCCCGTCGCTCGGCAAGACCTCGCGGAGCACCAGGTGCGCGTTGGCCCCCCCGAAGCCGAAGCTTGACACCCCCGCCACGGCGTAGCCGCCGTAGCGCGGCCAATCGGTGGCGGTTTCAACGACTTTCAAGTGCATACCGTCGAAGTCGATGTAGGGGCTGGGCCCGGCGAAGTTGATCGACGGCGGCAGCTTGTCGTGCTGCAGCGCCAACACCACCTTGGCCATGGCGGCCACGCCGGCCGCCGACTCCAGGTGGCCGATGTTGGTCTTTATCGCACCCAGCAGCACGGGCTGATCGGCGGCGCGGCCGCGCCCGACCACCCGACCAAGCGCCTCGGCCTCGATCGGGTCACCGAGGATGGTGCCCGTACCGTGCGCCTCGACGTAGTCGACCGTCCGGGGGTCGATGCCGGCGTCCTTGTACGCCCGGCGCAGCACCTCGGCCTGCGCATCCTGGTTGGGGGCAATCAGGCCGTTGGACCGGCCGTCGTGGTTGATGGCGCTACCGGCGATGACGGCCAGGATCTGGTCGCCGTCGCGGCGCGCGTCGTCGATCCGCTTGAGCACCACCATGCCGGCGCCCTCGGAGCGCGTGTAGCCGTCCGCGTCCGAGGAGAACGACTTGATCCGGCCGTCGGGTGCCAGCACCGCGCCGATCTCGTCGAAACCCAGGGTCACCGCGGGAGTGATCAGCGCGTTGACACCACCGGCAACCGCCACGTCGCACTCGCCGTTGCGCAGCGCCTGCACCGCCTGATGGGTCGCCACCAACGAACTCGAGCAGGCCGTGTCGACGGCGACCGAGGGGCCGCGGAAGTCATAGAAATACGACACCCGGTTGGCGATGATCGCAGTCGAGTTACCGGTGATCGCATAGGGATGCGCGACGGTCGGGTCCGAGATGGCCAGGAAGCCGTAGTCGTTGTTGGTGAAGCCGACATAGACGCCGACGGCCTCGCCGCGCAGGCTGGACGCCGGGATGCGGGCGTGCTCGAGCGCCTCCCAGGTCATTTCCAATGCCATCCGCTGCTGCGGGTCGATGTTGTCGGCCTCGGTCTTGGCCACCGCGAAGAACTCGGAGTCGAAGCCCTTGATGTCCTTGAGGTAACCGCCGCGGGTGCGCGCGGCGGCGATGCGTGCGGCCAGCCGCGGTTCTTCCAGGAACTCCGACCAACGCCCTTCGGGCAGGTCGGTGATGGCATCGCGACCCTCCATCAGCGCTTGCCAGGTTTCGTCCGGGCTGTTCATGTCACCGGGCAGCCGGGTGGACAGCCCCACGATCGCGATGTCCACACGCTCGGCCGGGCCGGTGCGGGTCCAGTCGACACCGGCGAGATCGTCATCGGGGCGTTCGGGTTCACCCTCGATGATGCGGGTGGCCAGCGATTCGATCGTCGGGTGCTGGAAGGCCACCGCGACCGACAGCATGACACCGGTCATGTCTTCGATGTCGGAGGCCATCGCCACGGCATCTCGTGATGACAGGCCCAGCTCCACCATCGGAACGGACTCATCGATGGAGTCGGGCGATTGCCCGACGGCCCGGCCCACCCAGTTGCGCAACCATTCCCGCATCTCGGGCACCGTCATGTCGGTCTTCTTGGCGGGTACCTGCCCGCCAGCGGCCTGGGCGGCGTTGTCAGAGTTGTCCGGAAGGTCAGATTCTGTGTCAGCCATGGTTCCTGATTTCAGTCTGTTGCAGTGGCAAAGGCGGTCGGGGAGCCGATGCCGCTGCGCAGACTGCCGTCGAGGTAGGCGGCGCGGCAGGCCCGGTGCCCGATCTTGCCGCTGGACGTCCGAGGAATGGTCCCCGACTGCACCAGCAGCAAGTCACGGACGGTGACCCCGTGGCGCACGGCGATGGCCGCGCGAATGTCGTCGGCGATGGGCTGGTAGTCGAGCTTGTGGGTGCCGGCGGCGCGTTCGGCGACGATCACCAGCTGCTCGGAAGTGTCGTCCGGGTCGAACTTGAGCCCGGCGTGCGGGTTGTCGAACACCGTTTGCGGCAGCTGGTTGGCCGGAACCGAGAAGGCGGCGACGTATCCCGTGCGCAGCGCCTTGCTGGCCTCCTGCGCCGAGTATTCCAGGTCCTGCGGGTAGTGGTTACGCCCGTCGATGATGACCAGGTCCTTGATCCGGCCCGCTATATAGAGGTGGCCGTTGAAGTAGGTGCCGTAGTCACCGGTGCGCACCCACAGCCCGCCGTCCTCGGCTCCCTCGGCGTGTGACTGGCTGATGCGCGACTTGAGGATGTTGCGGAATACCTCCGTGGTCTCCGCTTCCTTGCCCCAGTAGCCGGTGCCCAGGTTCTTGCCGTGCAACCAGATCTCGCCGATCTGGCCGTCCGGCAGCTCGGTGGCCGTGTCGGGGTCCACGATGACCGCCCACTCGTCCACACCGATGACGCCGGCCGACACCTGGGCGACGGCGTTAGGTGAGTCCGCGGCCACCTCGACGAAGCGCTGCTTGTTCAGCTCCTCGCGGTCGACGTGGATGACGGTCGGCGCCTCGTCCATCGGGGTGGTCGAGACAAACAGCGTCGCCTCGGCCAGACCGTAGGACGGCTTGATCGCGGTCTTACGCAGACCGTAGGGCGCGAACGCTTCGTAGAACTTGCGCATCGACGCCGGGGACACCGGCTCGCTCCCGTTGAGGATGCCCTTGACATTGCTCAGGTCCAGCGGCGGTTCGTCGTCTTTGGGTAGGCCGCGGACCGCGGCGTGCTCGAAGGCGAAGTTCGGCGCCACGGTGAAGACCTCGCAGTCCGGGCCGTCCTCGGGCTTGCGCGCCATCTCCCGGATCCAGCGGCCCGGCCGGCGCACGAACGCGGCCGGGGTCATGAAGGTGAAGCTGTGGCCGAGCACCGGCGACAGCAGCGCGGTGATCAGGCCCATGTCGTGGAAGAACGGCAACCAGGACAGGCCACGGTCGCCTTCTTTGCCCTCAAGCCCGTTGAGTACCTGCAGCACGTTGGTGGGCAGGTTCAAGTGGGTGATCTGCACGCCGGTCGGGGTCCGAGTGGAGCCCGAGGTGTACTGCAGGTAGGCGATCGTGTCCTCGTCGGCATCGGGAGCTACCCAGGTGGCCGCGACTTCGGTGGGCACCGCATCGACGGCCACGACGCGCGGCCGCTCCTTGGCCGCCCGGGCCCGGATGAACTTGCGGACGCCTTCGGCGGCCTCGGTGGTGGTCAGGATCGTCGACGGGGTGCAGTCGTCCAACACGGCGTGCAGGCGGCCGACGTGACCCGGCTCGGCCGGATCGAACAGGGGCACCGCGATCCGTCCGGCATACAGCGCACCGAAGAAGGCGACGAGGTAGTCGAGGTTCTGCGGGCACAGGATCGCGATGCGGTCGCCCGGCTCGGTGACCTGCTGCAGCCGGGCTCCGACGGCGCGGTTGCGGGCGCTGAAGTCGGACCAGACGATGTCGCGCTCGACACCGTCACGTTCGGTCGAGTAGTCGATGAAGCGGTAGGCCAGCTTGTTGCCGCGCACCTTCGCCCACTTCTCGACGTGCTTGACCAAGTTCGTGTTGTCCGGAAACTTGATCTTTCCGTTCACGATGAACGGGTTGTGGTACGCCATGCCGCCCTCTCCTGTTACACACTCGCCGGTCAGCTATTCCGGCGGTCCTGGTGTCGGCTTCGCCGACGATGTCCTCTGCGCGCGGGCCGGCCTCGCGTTCGGCGCAAATCTGCGCCGGTCCGTCCGAGTTTCCACCCGGGTCGGGAACCGCCAAACTTCTATCGCTCTTAGTTTTCTCTTAATGTTAGGCGTCGGCGCGCGGCAGACCAAATCTCAAGGTACCGCCGATTGCTCTCGGTACCGCCTACCTAATCGCTGTGTCCCCCGGGAGTCACCCGTGCTTGGGGTGCGGAGCGTTTTCGATGAGACTACGCGTCCAGTTCAATGTCCAATCCGTGGCCGCGGCGCCGTCCAGATTCCAGAACTGGGTGGTGGCGTACATGGCGTGGACCGGCTGGCCCGCACCACCGGCCAGCGTGTTGAGTGTATTCGGCAGGTTCGCGACGCTGAACGCCTCGTTCGGAGCGGCGCAGATCAGATCACCGGGTGCGCAGATCTCGTTCGTCTTGCTGTTGAGGTCACCGAATCCACCGGGCCGCGCACCGGTCATCGTCAAACCGAGGCCGGACAACATGGGCACCTCGTGGAGGGTGACTTCGGCACCCTCGCCCGGCGGGTTGGGCCCGACGTCGTTGCCCACGCCTTGCTGGCGGCGGCCGTCGGCGATCAGCGTCACCCCGAGGACCAGGTCGTCGTCGACGGGTCCGCGGCCGTTGCCGACATCGCTGGCGATGTCGCCCGCGATCACCGCGCCCTGCGAGAAACCCAGCAGCACGTAGCTGGTCAACGGGCACTTGTTGGTCATATCGGTGAGCGCCTGGACCGCCGCGCGGGTGCCTTCCGCCCGGCTGTCGTTGTACGACATCTGCTTGACGCCGCCGAGCGGATTGTTGAACTGCGCCGTATAGGGAACCGTGTAGGTCAGCACCCGCGAGGTCGGAAACTGCTGACTGATCGCCCCGGTCAGATTGTGCAGCAACGCATTGGGGAATTGCATCGGGTTCAGGGGATCGTCCTGCAGCGACGATTCCCACGTCCCGGGAATCACCATCAATTCCACATCGGGGCAGGACGCGTCTTGCGACGCGGGCCGCGGCTTGTGCGGATGGGTCGTCGTCGAGGACGGGGGTAGCACGCCGGGCGGCACCGCGCTGGGCGGCGGTTCGGTGCTGCGCAGCATCGTCACCACGGCCACGATGACCAACAACACGACCCCGGCCATGGACAGCGCGGCCACCCAGGCGAGGATTCGGCGCCGCTTGCGCTGGGCGTTGGTGCTCATGTTCTCCTGCTAGCAGAGTCGGGGGGTCGCAGTTCGATAACAGGCAAGTGGCCATCCCGCCCTCTGCTGACCCAGTACACGGTACCGGCTCGGCGCGCGGCGCCGTCCGTCCTGCCAGCGGGCCGCGGGCTAGCGGATAGCGCCCACGATGTCGCCCGACATGGCACCCAGCTGTCCCGACCACGAGCCCCAGCCGTTGTCGCCGCCGCCCGGGAAGTCGAAGTGGCCGTTGTGGCCGCCGACGCTGCGGTACTGCTGATAGAACATGCGGCTGTTGCCCATCGCCTCACCGGCTTGCCCGATCATCGCGGCCGCATCGCCGCCCATGTTCGTCGGGCTCCAGACCCATACCCGGGTGTTGTTCTGCGCCAACAGCGACGCGTGCACCCACGGGTCGTGCCACTTCCACCGGCCCAGTTGCGGGGCCCCCCACATGCCGTTGCCGTCCACGCCGCCGAACTGCTGCAGGCCGGCCAGGATCGAACCGTTCGTCGTCGTATTCGACGGGTAGAGGAATCCCGACAGCGAGCCGGCGAAGCCGAAGCGGTCGGGGTGGAAAGCGGCCAGCGCCATCGCGGCATAGCCGCCCTGGGAGGCGCCCACGGCGGCGTGGCCGCCGGGTGCCAGACCCTTGTTGGCCGCCAGCCAGTCGGGTAGCTCACTGGACAGGAAGGTGTCCCACTGCTTGCTGCCGTCTTGCTCCCAGTTGGTGTACATGCTCCACGCGCCGCCGGCGGGTGCCACCACCGAGATGCCCTTGCCGCCCAGCGTGCCCATCGCGTTACCCGCGGTCACCCAATTGCTGACGTCCGGCGCGGCATTGAAGGCGTCCAGCAGATACACCGCGTGTGGACCACCCCCCAGGAACGCGACCGGGATATCACGGCCCATGGCGCCGGACGGCACCATCAGGGTCTCGTAAGGCGCCGGCGCAGCCTTGCCCGTGATTCCTGCCGCCGCACCGCCGAATCCGAGTGTCAACGTGGCAACGCAGAGCACCCGCAGAAGCGTTGCCAAACCCCGCACGCTACCCATGTCCACCCTCCATCGTGTAGTCGCCGTGTTTGCACAGTAACCAGGGCCGAAGTGAAGCGGACCCGCAGGGTAGTGAAACAGATCACACCGCAGGACGACTAACGGCGGAAACCCCGAAGGGTTCCCGCCGTCGATCGCGTTGCTCTGAAGGTTCTACGTGCCCTGAGTGGAACCGGCGTTGGACGCGGTGGCCGGGCCCGCACCCGGGGTAGCGCCCAGTGCCGACTGCAGGTCAGGCAGCATGGCGTGCACCTGCGCGCCCCAGTAGGGCCAGTCGTGGGTGCCGTTGGCGTCGAAGTTCCACACCGCGTTGTGGCCGCCGGCCGCGTTGTAGGCGTCCTGGAACTTCAGGTTGCTGGTCCGCACGAAGCCTTCCAGGAACTTGGCGGGCAGGTTGTCGCCACCGAGGTCGGACGGCTTGCCGTTACCGCAATACACCCAGATGCGGGTGTTGTTCGCGACGAGCTTGCCGACCTGCAGCGACGGGTCGTTGCGCTGCCATGCCGGGTCGCTGGAGGGGCCCCACATGTCCTTGGTCTTGTAGCCGCCGGCGTCACCCATGGCCAGGCCGATCAGCGACGGGCCCATCCCCTGCGACGGGTCCAGCAGCGCTGACAGCGAGCCGGCGTACGGGAACTGTTCAGGGTGGTAGGCCGCCAGGATCAACGCCGACGAGCCCGCCATCGACAGACCGACGGCCGCGCTGCCGGTCGGCTTGACCTGCTTCTGGGCCGACAGATACTGCGGCAGCTCGCTGGTCAGGAAGGTCTCCCACTTGTAGGTGGTGCAGCCGGCCTTACCGCAGGCGGGCGCGTACCAGTCGGAGTAGAAGCTGGACTGACCGCCGACCGGCATGACAACCGAGATGCCCGACTGGTTGTACCACTCGAAGACGGGGGTGTTGATGTCCCAGCCGTTGAAGTCGTCCTGTGCACGCATCCCGTCGAGCAGGTACAGCGCAGGCGAGTTGGCGCCACCGCTCTGGAACTGGACCTTGATGTCGCGGCCCATGGCCGCGGACGGAACCTGCAGGTAATCCACCGGCAGACCCGGGCGAGAAAACGCCCCTGCGGTCGCCGGGCCCCCCACGACGCCGATCAGACCCGAAAGCAGGGCCGCGCCCACGGCTCCAACTGCGAGTCGGCGTGGCATCCGTGCCACGGCGCCGCGAAACCTGTCAACAAACGTCATTCTTGCTTCCTCATCCTCTCGGCGCGCCCGCCATCGGGACGCGTCGTTGATTGGGGTCGAACTGCATGCGATCGGGCGCAGCAGTGCTTCTGTAGTCAACCACACCAACCCGCGAGCGCTCTCATCGAGGAGATTCCGCAAACGCGCCTCCAGCGACGATTTCGGGGGGTTTTCGGACCGGAAACGATGGCCGAAAACTGCATTTCCCCATGTGCCGGGCGGTGCACGCGCACAGGTGACGGCGCAAATGTGAATTTGCTGTCAGAGTCCCGACCCGCAAAATTGTGACTGGTTCGCGATCGGTGAGATTTATCCGCGCAACATTCACTCACGCGGCAGCGGCGGAGCCGGTTCCGGCACCGGTAGGCCACACCTGGCGAGCTCGTAGAGCGGAACCCGGTCGATCCGGTAGGCGGTGAAGTCGAAGGAGTGCAAGAAGTTTGAGACGAACCGGTGCAGCGACATCGGCGCACGCACCGACGCCAGCATCGCCTTGGTCTCGGGACACTGCAGGGCCGCCACCGCCTGGGCGACCCAATTCACGTCCAGGTAGCCCGGAACGCCCGGATAGATCTTCACCCAGGGTCCGTCGGCGATCACCCAGTCCGGGAAGAGGTTTTTGTCATGCCCGATCCGGCCGTGCGTCAGACGCTGCGTGTGCTGGGCGAGCGGATTCGCCAAGCCGATTTGGTCGATCACCCGGACGTCGAGTCCGACGTTCATACCCAGCATGCCCAGGTTCGTGAAAAAGACCGCATGCTGCGGCTTCTGAGGCGTGGGGCTACCCGGCCCGGGCTGTGCCATCGGTACCAGGTCCCACTGCGTGTAGTTGCCGGACGGCAGCAACAAGGCCCCGTCCGGAGTGTTGTCCAGCGCCGTCAGCACGGCCGCCATCCTCGGGTAGTCGAGGTAATCGGCGGCGGTCAGCGGGTGCGCGTGCCCGGTCGCCTGGGCATAGAAACGGCGCTCGTCGACGATCCCGGTGTAGGTGACGTGGGTGGCGTCGTACCCCATCCCCGGCGAGTTTGCTGCCCACAGTGACCAGCCCGCGATGCCGAGCCACAGCAGGCTGGCGGCACCGGTCAGCCAGTAGCCCGTCTCACGTGAGTAGTCCTGCCCGTCGGGGATCAGCACGGGGATCACCGCCACCGGGGCCAGCAAACAAAACAGCGGCGCCAGCAGCACTCGCGCGTGCATGAAATCGCCGCCCTGCCGGGTCCAGTACAGCGCCTGCAGAAGTCCGCTCACGAGGACGAACGTCACCGCCGCCGGCGGGCTCTGCACCGCCCGGGCCAGCCGGCCGTAGTTGGGCGCGAGCATCGGGCGCAAGAACGACGGCCGACGCCGGGCCGCCACCAGCAGCAGCCCCAGCGGCACCAGTAGCAGCACCGGCAGCCACACCGCGTAGGGCTGGACGAAATTCGACAGGTAGATCATGCCCTGGGACCACTTGTCACCAGCGGCGTCCTTTGCCAGAGCCGTGCCGGGCACCAACAAGCCGTAATAGCCCATCCGGAAGATCTGGTAGGCCACCGGAAGGAAGCCGCCGACCACCACGATCAGCGCCCGACGGCGCCAGGTCCGGGCCGCGATCAGCATCATGATCAGGGCCAGCCCGCCCATCAGCGCCAACTCGGGGCGGACCAGCACACTGCACCCCGCGACGAAGGCCAGCGCGCCGAGGAACACCTCACTATCCGGCCGGTTCCGCAGCGGCTGCGACCAGCGGACCATCATCCACCACAGCAACCCCAGGTAGGCCAGCGTCAACCCGCTCTCCAAGCCGGACGTGGCGAAGTCACGCGCCGGTGGCAGCGCGATGTAGACCAGCGCCCCGGCGGGCAGCATCACCGCCCGGCGGCCCCGCAAGCTGGGCGCGTAGAGCCGAGCGGCGCCGAGCATCAGCAGCGCCACACCCGACACGGAGAGCGCCAGCGCCAGCGCCAGCGCCACATACTCCATGCGCAGCGGCCCGCCGACCCAGCTTCCGACGTACATCAGGTAGGTCCACGCCGTGGAGGTGTTCGCCTCGACCCGCTCGCCCTGGTTGAACACCGGTCCGTTACCCGCCAGCAGGTTGCGCACCGTGCGCAGCACGATCAGTCCGTCGTCGGCGATCCAGCGCCGTTCCCATGCTCCCCACCCGAACAGCACGGCGACCACCGCCACGCTGCTCCACAGGCTGACCCGGACCGCGACGGCGTACGGGAACGGCGACCGGCCAACCGGCCTGACCCGCGGTCGACGGCGCATCACGGTGCCGTTGAAGCGCTTGAGCGCCTCCAGCCCGGTGCTAGCCGAAGGCAACGGCGGCACCAACTGTTGCGATCCACGCTAGAAACAGCAGCTGCAACACCCGGTCCCGCAACGCGATGTCCTCAGGCTCACCGGCCAGTCCGCCGTCGACGTCGACCGCATAACGCAGGATCGCGATTGTGAACGGAACCATCGAGACCGCGAACCAGGATCCCGAGTAGCGGTCCCGCTCGAATGCCCACATCCCGTAGCACAGCACCACCGCGGTCGCCGACATCGTCCAGACGAATCGAAGGTAGGTGCTGGTGTAGCTTTCCAGGGATTTGCGGATCGCAGCTCCGGTGCGCTCGGCCAACTGCAACTCGGCGTAGCGTTTGCCGGCCACCATGAACAGGGACGCGAACGCCGCCGTCAACAAGAACCATTGGGACAGCGGGATACTCGCGGCCGCACCCCCGGCGATCGCCCGCAGCAGATACGCCGACGACACGATGCAGATGTCCATCACCGCTTGGTGTTTGAGGCCGAAACAGTAGGCCAGCTGCATCGCGATGTAGACGGCCATCACGACGGCGAGGTTCGGCGTGAGCCACCACGAAATCGCGAGGGAGGCCGTGCCGAGCACCGCGGCCAGCACGTACGCCAGCCATTCGGGCACGACGCCGGCCGCGATCGGCCGGAATCGCTTGGTCGGGTGCTCCCGGTCGGCCTCGACGTCGCGGACGTCGTTGATCAGGTAGATCGCCGAGGCAGCCAGGCTGAACACGACGAACGCCACGCCCACCTTGGTCGCCACTTCGGCGTAGTCGTAACGGACGCCGCGGCCGGCCGCGGCCACGGGTGCGGCCACCACCAGCACGTTCTTCACCCATTGCCGGGGGCGTATCGCCTTGATCACCCCGGTGATCAGGTTTGCCGGGGGTTGTCCGGTCGCCACGTCTTCACTCATTTCGGTCACACCTATCTCGACTTTCTATCGAGCCAGAGTGCAAGGCGCGCGACCGCGGCGCCCAACGCCACGCCGAAGGCGACGTCACTGGGATAGTGCACGCCCAGCACCAGCCGGGACAACGCCATCGGCGGCACCAGTACCGCGGGCAGCGGGACCCCGGTAGCGCGGCCCATCAAAATCGCCGCGGCCGTGGTGGACGTGGCGTGCGCGGACGGGAAACTCAGCCGGCTGGGAGTTCCGACATTGACCGCGACGGCCGGATCGTGCGGTCGTTCGCGCCGCACCACCCGCTTGAGCAGCACCGCGGCCGCGTGCGCGGCGAACGTACCCGCGAAGGCCACCAGCCAGTCCCGGCGCCGGCGCTCGAACAGCAGCGCGCCGAGCAGCTCGGCGATCAGCCAGCCGACGCTGTGCTCCCCGAAGTGCGACAGTCCGCGCGCGGTCGACAGCACACCCGGGCGGCCGGCCAGCGCCGACTGGACGGCCACCAACGCGGCAACTTCGCCGCCCGGCACCGCCGGATCAGGCATGTTGCGACTCGCGTTTGGCCTCCGGCAGTAGCACGGTCTCCCACTTCTGCTTGCTGGACAGCACCGGCAGCGCGCCCCGGTACACCCGGCGCATCTCGTCGAACCGGGTCAACAGCTGACGCTGGCGACGCAGCGACTGCAGCAGCAGCGTGAACATCTTGCGCCGATCACGCTGCCGGTAGACCACGCCACACCCGTCCGCGGTGGTGACGGTGACACCGTCGACAGTGCACAGCCGGAACCAGCGCGCATCCTGGGTCGGCACGTTGAACTCCGGGCGCTGGTGGCTTTCCGGGTCGGCCTTGGTGGCGTTGTGCAGGATTCCCCGGGCCAGTCGATAGCCGATGGACACCGGGTTCACCGGCGGCTTCATCGCCTTGCTCTGGTGCTGCGGCGGGGGCAGCTCGCTGGCCGCCGGCAGCACGACGGCGTCCGGGTACTCCTTGCGCAGCCGGTGCACTTCCGGCAGCCCCGATTCCAGAATCGAGAAGATGTGCTCGGGGCCGGCGAGGAAGTCGTCGATGGCCCGGTTCTGGATCGCGACCGTTGAATATTCAAGGCAGGCAAGGTGTTTCAGCGTCGCCTTGAAGTGGCTGCGCACCAGGCCGGAAATGTCGCCGTCCCAGTGCAAGGCGGCGACCACCAGCCGGTTGCGCAGGTGGAAGTAGGCCTGCCAATCGATGGCGTCGTCCTTGTCGCTCCAGGCCATGTGCCAGATCGCCGCCCCGGGCAGCGTGACCGTTGGGTAGCCGTGCTCGCCGGCGCGGAGACCGTATTCGGCGTCGTCCCATTTGATGAACAGCGGCAGCGGCTGGCCCAGCTCCTCGGCGACCTGGCGCGGGATCATGCACGTCCACCAGCCGTTGAAGTCCACGTCGATGCGGCGGTGCAGCAGCGCGCTGCGATCGTTCTTGTCGCCCAACGGGAATTCGGCGAAGTCATGGTCATACTCGGCGTGCGGCGCGGCCGTCCACATGAAGTTCGACTGATCGACGACCTCACCCATGATGTGCAGGTGCGACGGCTCCTGCAGATTGAGCATCTGACCGCCGATCAGCGTGGGAGTCTTGGCGAAGCGGTTCATCGCCAGCACCCGCAGAATCGTGTCCGGCTCGATGCGGATGTCGTCGTCCATGAACAGAATCTGTTGGCAATCAGTGTTTTTCAGCGCTTCATACATCACTCGGCTGTAGCCACCGGAACCGCCGAGGTTGGGTTGGTCGTGGATCGAGAGCCGATTGCCCAGGCCCGCGGACGCTGCCGCAAAGTCCGGATGATCGCGCACCTTGCGCGTGCCCTGATCCGGGACGATCACCGCACCAATTACCTTGTCCACCAACGGGTCTGCGGTGAGGTCTGCCAGCGCATTGACACAGTCGGCGGGGCGGTTGAACGTCGGGATGCCGACGGCGATGTTGGCCGTGCCCGGCGCGGGTTCGGTCGCATACCAGCCTCCGCTGATCACGTTGACCGCGGTGTCGGTGGTGATGTCGAACCAGATCCAGCCGCCGTCCTCGAACGACTTGAGCGCGACCTCTATCTCGACGACGGCCGGCTGCTCGTCGGTGCCGACGAATTGGCGGCCCTCCACCGAGATCCGCACCCCGGTGGCCTTGGTGCGGTACAGGTCGACGCGTCCGGTCCCGGTCAGCTCGACCCGCAGCACCACCGCTTGGCAGATCGACCAGCGGCGCCAATAACTCGCCGGGAAGGCGTTGAAGTACGTGGCGAACGAGACCTCGGACTCCTTGCCGATCTCCAGCGAGGTGCGGCTGGTCGCGTGCGCGCGCCGGGCGTTGGTGGTCGACTCCTCGAGGTACAGCTTGCGCACGTCGAGCGGTTCACCCGGACGGGGCAAGATGATTCGGGACAGCAAGCTCACGGCGGTCATCGGTGCGCGCCTTCCTCTTCGATTTCGGTCGGCGACGATGCAGGCCGTGGATCGGCCTGCGGAGAAGCCGGCCCATCCAGTAGAGCGACCCCGTCGCGCAGGTGTGGCGCGAGGATGTTGTCGTACATGTTCAGCGCGCTGGCAATCGCCATATGCATATCCAGATACTGATAGGTGCCCAACCGCCCGCCGAAAAGAACCTTCGAAGCAGCGGTCTCGGACTTCGCCCTCGCTCGATAGGCGGCCAACAGGGCGCGGTCGGCCTCGGTGTTAATCGGATAGTAGGGCTCGTCGTCGGCGCCGGCGAACCGGGAGTACTCCCGCATGATCACGGTCTTGTCGGTCGGGTAGTCGCGCTCGACATGGAAATGACGGAACTCGTGGATGCGGGTGTAGGGGACGTCGGGATCGTTGTAGTTCATCACCGGTGTGCCCTGGAAGTCGCCGACGGGTAGGACCTCGAGCTCGAAGTCCAGGGTGCGCCAGCCGAGCCGGCCCTCCGCGTAATCGAAGTAGCGGTCCAGCGGGCCGGTATAGACGACCGGGGCGTCGGGGCTCTCGGCGCGCAGTTGATCGCGGACGTCGAACCAGTCGGTGTGAGTGCGGACCTCGATGCGGTCGTCGGCGGCCATGTTCTCCAGCCATGCGGTGTAACCACCGACCGGCAGGCCTTCGTAGGTGTCGTTGAAGTAGCGGTTGTCGAAGGTGTAGCGCACCGGCAGCCGGGTGATGTTGGCTGCGGGCAGCTCCCTCGGATCGGTCTGCCATTGCTTGGCGGTGTAGCCCTTGACGAATGCCTCGTAGAGCGGCCGGCCGATCAGCGAAATGGCCTTTTCCTCGAGGTTCTGCGCGTCGGCGGTGTCGATCTCGGCGGCCTGCTCGGCGATCAGCTGCCGGGCCTGCTCGGGGGTGAAGTACTTGCCGAAGAACTGCGACACCAGGCCCAGGCCCATCGGGAACTGGTAGGCCTGCCCCTTGTACAGGGCGAACACGCGGTGCTGGTAGTTGGTGAAATCGGTGAACTGGCGCACGTAATCCCAGACCCTCTTGTTCGAGGTGTGGAACAGGTGGGCGCCGTACTTGTGTACCTCGATACCGGTCTGCGGCTCGGCTTCGGAATAGGCGTTGCCGCCGATGTGCGGGCGCCTGTCGACGACAAGGACCCGCTTCCCGAGTTGGCTGGCCACGCGTTCGGCGATGGTGAGGCCAAAGAATCCAGAGCCGACGACGAGGAGGTCAAAACGTGCAGTCATCGGTTGCTTAGGGTATCCGACGCCACGGGCGCAACCCCATTTGACAAGGCTGTGGGGCGGGGTTAGAGCACGTGAAGACTGGTTTGCAGGGACCCGAATCGCACGTAACGCGCAGGGTCGCAAAAACCTCACGATTCAATATCACCACTCTAGTAACACCTTCCTCACTCGTACCATCGACTTTGTGTGGTTCCCGCGAATACGGACTGACGGGATCCGCCCGACACAACCGATAGATTGAGGAGACTTCCGTGCCGAACCGACGCCGTCGCAAGCTCTCGACAGCCATGAGCGCGGTCGCCGCCCTGGCAGTGGCGAGTCCTTGCGCCTACTTCCTTGTTTACGAATCGACCGCCAGCAGCAAGCCCGTGGAGCACCACGAGTTCAAGCAGGCAGCGGTCATGACCGACCTGCCCGGTGAGCTCGTTGGCGCGCTCACCCAAGGCTTGTCCTCGTTCGGGCTCAACCTGCCGCCGATTCCCGCCCTGGGCGGTGCCGGTACCGGCGCGAGCGGCCTCACCAGCCCCGGCCTGGGGACTCCCGGTCTGGGTACTACGGGTCTGACCAGCCCGGGTCTGGCCAGTCCGGGTCTGGGAGCTCCTGGCCTGGGCACCCCGGGTCTGACGAACCCGGGCCTGACGAGTCCCGGCCTCACCGCGCCTAGTGCGCTGACACCCGGTGCGCCGACGACTCCCGGCCTGGCGACAACGCCTGGCGCGGGGATAAACCCGGCGCTGACCAGCCCGGCTGCCGGGCTCACTCCGGGCGGCCTGGGCGCCCCCGGCGAGGTGCCGATCAGTGCGCCGCTGGACGCGGGTGCCGACGGCACCTACCCGATCCTCGGTGACCCGTCGACGCTGGGTGGCGGTTCGCCTACCGGCGGCAGCGGTGGTGGCGGCCTTGTCAACGATGTGATGCAGGCCGCCAACCAGCTGGGCGCCGGTCAGGCCATTGACCTGCTCAAGGGCTTGGTGATGCCGGCCATCGCGCAGGCTCAAGGCGGCGCGCTGCCGGGTGCCGCTGGCGCCCTGCCGGGTGCCGCCGGTGCGCTGCCGGGTGCGGCACACGCCCTGCCGGGTGCGCTCGGGGCCCTGCCGGGTGCCGCCGGCGCTCTGCCGGGAGCGGCCGCAGCGCTGCCACCGGCGCTGCCTCCCGTCTAGAACTTCCGGGGTCCTGTTACCTGACGGCACCGCAGAGGCATCAAACCTCTGCGGTGTCGTCGAACAGTTTCCGCCCCAGGTTGGACACGCAGAATATCGTGTCGCCTCATCAATAACATCAGAAACACACGTAACATCAGCTGGTGTCGTCCCGTAGTCGTGCGCCCACGACGTTTCTTACGGCCATCGCGGCCACGGTGGTCATCGTGTCGGCGGTGGCGGGGCTGACCCGCGACTCCGGCGCCCGCGCCGGCGCACCGCCGGCCCGCGATACCCAGCTCACCGAGCAGCCGCTCGTCGGGCTGGGCGGCGGCGTCACCGTTCGCGAAATCACCCAGGAGACACCGTTTTCTCTGGTCGCGCTCACCGGCGACCTGGCCGGCACCTCCACCCGGGTGCGGGCTAAACGCCCCGACGGTTCGTGGGGGCCCTGGTATCAGACCGAGTACGAGACCGCGGCACCCGACAACACCAGCCCACCGGCGGGCGAGTCGGCCCAGCCGGTCGGGCCGACCGAGGGACCCCGCAGCACCGATCCGGTGTTCGTCGGCACCACGACAACCGTGCAGATCGCGGTCACCCGCCCACTCGATGCCGCGGTGACCCTGGGGGCGCCCCCCGCGGCGGCACCGAACAACGATCTGGGCTATCGGCCCGCCTCCAAGGAACAGCCGTTCGGACAGACCATCTCCGCGATCCTGATCTCCCCGCCGCAGGCTCCGGCCAAGACGCAGTGGACGCCGCCGTCCGGAGTCCTGATGCCCGGGCAGGCGCCCGCCATCATCAGCCGGGCGGAATGGGGTGCCGACGAGTCGCTGCGGTGCGGTAGCCCGCAGTACGACAATGGAATTCGCGCGGCCGTCATCCATCACACCGCGGGCAGCAACGACTACTCGCCACTGGAATCGGCGGGCATCGTCAAGGCCATCTACACCTACCACAGCAAGACGTTGGGCTGGTGCGACATCGCCTACAACGCCCTGGTCGACAAGTACGGCCAGGTGTTCGAGGGCAGCGCCGGGGGTCTCACCAAAGCGGTCGAGGGCTTCCACACCGGCGGGTTCAACCGCAACACCTGGGGTGTCGCGATGATCGGCAACTTCGACGATGTACCGCCGACCCCACTTCAGCTTCGCGCCGTCGGGCGGCTGCTCGGCTGGCGCCTCGGCCTGGACGGCGTCGATCCCAAGGGCACGGTGACACTGGAGTCCGCGGGCAGCCACTACACCACGTTCCCCGCCGGCGCCTTCGCGACGCTCCCTACCATCTTCACCCACCGCGACGTCGGCAACACCGACTGCCCTGGCAACGCGGCCTACGCGCTGATGGACGAAATTCGGGATATCGCATCCCATTTCAACGACCCGCCCGAAGAGTTGATCAAGGCGTTGCAGGGCGGCGCGATCTACCAGCATTGGGAGGAGCTCGGCGGGATGAACAGTGTGCTGGGCGCACCGACCTCGCCGGAAGACAACGCCGAAGGTGATGCCCGCTACTCCACCTTCGCCAAGGGCGCCATGTACTGGTCCGCCGTGACCGGAGCACAGCCCGTCACCGGCGCGATCTATGACGCCTGGGCCTCGCAGAGCTACGAACGCGGTCCGCTGGGCTTGCCCACCAGCGCCGAAATCCAAGAGCCGCTGCAGATCACGCAGAACTTCCAGCATGGCACGCTGAATTACAACCGGCTCACCGGAGACGTCAACGAGGTCCTCGACGGGATCACGACACCGCTCTCGGCGGCAGCCCCCGGCGCGCCCAGCGTCCCGCCGGAACACTTCTCGCTACCGACGCACCCGGACGCCTGACTCCCGGCCCCGCCACGGCGTCGCCTCGCGTACTAGTCTGCGACCTGTGCCCGAAACGCCCTACCTGAGCATCGATCTTGCTCAGGTGCGCAGGAACTTCCGGGCACTGCGCACCGCATTTCCGCAGGCGCAGATCCGCTACGCGGTCAAGGCGAACCCCGCGGAACCAGTCCTGCGCGTGCTGGCGGCGGAGGGGTCCGCATTCGACGTCGCCTCGGTCGGCGAGATCGACGTGTGCGAATCCGCCGGGATCGAGGGGCGGCTGCTCACATTCGGGAACACCGTGAAGAAGCCGGCCGACATCGCCCGCGCGTATGCATGCGGGGTTCGGCGGTTCGCGTTCGACACCGAGCAGGGCATGACGGCCATCGCGGAGCACGCTCCGGGCGCAGCGGTGGAATGCCGTATCGCACCGGACTTTCCGTCGTCGGTGACGCCGTTCGGGCACAAGTTCGGTTGTGCCCCGGATGCCGCCGCCCCGTTGCTGAGGCGTGCCGAGCGGCTGGGGCTGCAGCCGGAAGGCGTGTGCTTCCACGTCGGCTCACAGCAACTCGACGCCTCGGCATGGGAGCTGGGAATACGCAGTGCTGCTTCGATTTTCGAGGCGGTGAGCGAACTCAGCACGATCAACGTCGGCGGCGGGTACCCGCTGGCGTATGCGGTCGGCGCGCCGGATCTCGACGTGGTCGCCGCGGCCATCCAATCGGCGCTGGCCCGCTATTTCGGCACGAACCCGCCACAGCTGGCCGTCGAACCCGGACGGGCGATCGCGGGGTCGGCGGGCACGATCAGCTGCGAGGTGGTCGCGGTGCGCGCGGGCACCGATGCCCGGCGCTGGGTGTACCTCGACATCGGTCGCTACAGCGGTCTTGCCGAGACCGAGAACGAGTACATCCGCTACCGGCTTCGGACCGACCGCGACGGCGATCCAGTCGGCGATGCCGTTGTGGCCGGCCCCACGTGCGACGGCGACGACGTGCTGTACCAGCGCTATCCACTTCCGACCACGCTGCGGCCCGGCGACCGGGTCGAGATCGACGATACCGGCGCCTACACCGCGAGCTATGCATCGGTGGATTTCAACGGAATACCCCCGCTCCCAACCTATTTCGAGAAGCCTTCGGAGAACCGCTGGGAGATCCACGAACCACTGGCGCCTGGACTGATCCGGACCTGGGACCTCTCTCAGATCATCTGCGACGTCGACACCGGCTTCCAGAACCTGGTGATCGGCCGCACCCACCAGGGCATCGCGTTGTTCAGCGACGGCGAACGACAAAGCACCGAATTCAGTCAACTCGTCTACCACGAGGCGCTGCTGGTGCCGGCGCTGCTGCTGGCCGGCGAGGTCGACCGGGTACTCGTCATCGGCTCGGGCGAGGGCGTGGTCAGCCAGCTCGCGGTAGCAGCGGGGGCCACGCACGTCGATCACGTCGATATCGACCGCGAAGCGGTCCGGCTGTGCGCACGCCACCTTCCCTACGGTTACACCATGGACGAACTCAGCAGAGCCGAAACAGGATTCGGACCCGTAACCGTCCACTATTGCGACGGCTGGGAGTTTGTGGATCGGTCCGCCGCGGCATACGACATCGCGGTGATCGACCTGCCCGACGAGCGAACCGAGCACGCCCAGCACAACCGCCTCTACGGCGCCGATTTCCTGCGGCGCTGCCGCGACATCAGTCGCGTGGTCGTCGCTCAAGCCGGCTGCCCGACTGTGTGGCGCAACGAATCGCTGCGCTCGTCGTGGCGGCGATTCCGCGAAACCTTCAGCACCGTCGTCTATTTCGGCAGCGACGAGCACGAGTGGGCGTTTCTATCCGGGCTGACCGAAACCTACGACGACCCCGTTGCGGCGATGGCGGCGCGATTGCCGGCGCTCCACTACCGACCCGAAACCATCGACGCGGACACGCTGACCGCTTCCACCGTACCGCCGAAAAGCCTGCGGGCCCGCTAGATCGACCTTCGCGCGATGTCTTGCAGGATCGCCCTCATCTCGTCCCGGGTGGCCTTGCCCGACTCGCTCTCGGCCCTCGCCAACCTGATCAGCAGCCAACCCGAGAGCCCGACAAACCCGGCCAACAGGGTCTGATAGCCGTCGGGGCCCTCATTCAAGTATCCGTTCGCCCGACCGATCGCGAAATCGACATTGTCCGGTTCCGTCGTCCACGCCGTCATGACATCGACGGCAACGCGCAGCTGCTCACCCGCCTCAAACATGTTGTCGCTTCACAGAATCGCGACTGCCACCACGATGCCCAGCGCGACCTGCGCCGCGGCCACCATGAGTGCCTCGTAGTTGAACTCGTCAGCGTTGAACAACGCGTCCATGTCGATGCCGATCACCATGGTCGCGATCCGCATCATCACCACCTGGGCGATGATGCCCACCAGCCCGAAGACCGCCGATCCCACCAGCCCCTCGGCCAGTTTTCCGGATGACGAGTAGATCGCCAGTACCACGATCAGTGCCATGCTCACCATGCCTGCGGCGGACACGATGATCGCGTTCGGCTTTCCCGCGTTGACCATCTTGCGCAGCGGCCCGGGCGTGGTGAGGTCGATGGCGTAGAACCCGACCAGCATCAGCACCAGGCCGACGATCGCGTACAGAATGATGGCGCCCGCGCCCCGGCCGAGCACCGCCCAGTAACCGTGCTCCCAGTAGCCCGAATTCAGCGCCACGCTGGTCGTTGTCATCGATGTTCAACTCCGTTCACTTGCTAAGAAGTTCACTTCTGGGGGATCCGGTGTGGGACAAAGGCTGCGCCGTCGTCGGTGATCAGTCCCGCCGTCTCTCGGATACCGAGACCGGCCGCCGTATCGCCGACGATCCACGCACCCAGCGCGGGGCGCATGTCGTCGAATTCCGGCAACGGATCCAGCAGCTGATAGACGTATCCCTCTTCGCCGTAGACCCCGCCGGTGGCGGTCTCCATTCCGGCGCCGACCACGGTGATGTTCGCGCCTTCGCGCCCGAGCTTGGGTTTACGGACGTACTCGGTCAGCTCGTGCGGATCGTCGATATAGGCGGGCAACAGGTTTGGGTGCCCCGGATACATCTCCCACAAAATGCCGAGGATCGCCTTGTTGGACAACAACGTCTTCCACAGCGGTTCGATCCACGCCGTCTGCGGCAGGCTGGATACCACGTGTTTGCCAAACTCGTCGTCGAGCACCCATTCCCACGGGTAGAGCTTGAAGACGGCGTCGATCTGTGACTCCTCCAGATCGACGAAGCGCTCCAGGGCGGAGTCCCAGCCGAGGTCCTCGATCGTCAGCCCGATGGTCTGAAAACCCGCCTCCGCCGCGGTTTCCTGCAGATAGGTGGTCGTGATCTGGTCCTCACCCGTGGCTTCCACACCCGACCAGGCCAAGTGCAACGCGCTGCTGGGCAACAGATCCCGCAGCTGCTTCCAACGGTCGACGAGCTGTTCGTGCAATGAGTTCCACTGGTCGTCCTCGGGAAAGCAGTCCTTGAGCCAATACCATTGCAGGATCGCGGCTTCCAGCAGCGTCGTCGGTGTATCGGCGTTGTACTCGAGCAGTACCGCCGGCCGCCGGCCGTCGTAGCGTAAGTCGAAGCGCCCGTACACATGTGGGTCGGATCGGCGCCACGATTCGGCGATGGGTTGCCAACTCCATTCCGGCAGACCGAACTCGGCGAAGCGCTCCATCAGAACCACCTGCTCGACGGCGTTCAGGCACATCGAATGCAGGAGTTCGACGTCGGCTTCCAGCGCCAGGATCTCGTCCATGTCGAATTCGTAGCGGACCGATTCGTCCCAGTACGGCCGGTCCCGACCCCGCGCGTCGCGCGCGGGGGTCCCGTACACCAGGCCTTGCGATTCCACGATCGCCTGCCAGTTCGACCGCGGCTTCTGCCGGGCGCGCTTCATGATCCGCTGCCCTTGCCGCCGGACGAACCGCCAAGTCCGCCTCGCGAAATGGTGCTGCCGGACTTGGTGGTGATGTTGGCGCCCTTGGGGGCGACGGTGGTCCCGCCGCTCGGCCGCGAACCCACCGATCCCGAGCTGCCGTAGTAGTAGTGGTACTGGTGCCCGCCGTAGAAGAAGAATCCGTTAAGGCCTTCGGTGTGACCGGTACAGTAGCTGTCCGGCACGATGACCGGCTGACCGCTGGGGTCTTCCTGGACGCATTGAGCGGTGACGTTCGGCGTCGACAACATCCAATAACCCAGGCCGGCAACGAGACCCACCACGCCGACGGCCGCCGCGGCGCCCATCAACACCCGGCGCTGATGGCGCCGCTTTTCCTCGGCGGCCAGGCGCGCCTCTTCGAGCGCCTTCTGCTTCTTCGCGTACTTGTCCCGCGCCCGCAATTCGGCGGGCGTCGGCGGCCGCGGCTTGGTCGTCGCCGCATCCTGGAACTCAATGCTGCCGCGTGACGTTTGCTCAGCGGCCTCGTCGTCCTCGGGCTCGGGTTGCTCGGACTCGCCGCCGCCGGCCTGCCTCTCCGGCTCCGGCTTATCGTCCGCGGGCTCGCCGCCCTTCGGTGGCTCGTCTTCCGATACCACTACCGATCCTTCGACCCGGACAAATGGCCGCCGGCGGCACCCTCAGCCTCCGGACAAGCGAACACCTGACGAGGGGCGACGGACCGGAAGGCGGACACGCGGGCAGTCTGCCACATTTGCTACGGCTACGGCAGAGGACGGCGCCGGCTCGATCGGCTAACCCCACCAACGTTCCAGCACGCGTCCCACGCCATCCTCGCTGTTGCGCGCCGTGACCTCGTTGGCGATGGCGAGCACGTCGGGATGGGCATTGCCCATCGCCACCCCGTGACCCGCCCACCGCAGCATCGGAAGATCGTTGGGCATGTCTCCGAACGCCACCACCTGGCCGCTGACGATCTCCAGCGGCTTGGCGATCTCCGCGATGCCGGTGGCCTTGCTGATTCCCAGCGGCACGATCTCCACCAGCCCGTTGTTGGTGGAGTAGGTGATGTCGCCCTCGAGGCCGACGTGCTTGGCGAGTTCGGCGGCCATGTCTGCGCTACGGGCACCGGCCTGGCGGATCAACAGCTTGATGGCCGGCGCGCTGAGCAGGTCTTCGATCGACACCTCGGTGTTGTCCGGGTTCAGCCACGCGTGCTCATAGCCCGGCGAACTAATGAATTGCGGAGTCGCGGTGTCGTGGGCGCTCCGACCGATCCGCTCTACCGCCAGGCCGGCACCGGGGATGACGCGGGTCGCGAGCTCGGCCAATTCGGCCAGGGCGTCGACGGGCAGTGTGCGCGCCGAGATCACCCGGTCGCTGGCAGGGTCGTAGATGACGGCGCCGTTGGCGCACACCGCCATCGGGGCGAATCCCAGCTCGTCCACGATCGGACGTATCCACCGGGGCGGACGACCGGTTGCCACAACAAAATTGGCGCCGGCGGCGACGGCGGCGCGCACCGCATCACGAGTACGTGGGGTGATGGTTTCGTCGTCGTCGAACAAGGTGCCGTCGACATCGCAGGCGATGAGTGCCGGCCTCGGAGTCAGCCCCGTCATTGAGCGATCACTGAGACGATCCGCCCGTCCGGCCGGTCAATGCCGTCCGCTTTGCGGGTCTCCCGGACGGGTCACGCCGTCGGTCCCGTACTTGGCAATCCGCTCTTGCAGCTCGGCCAGCCGGATCGCCTGGGAATCCTCGCGGTTCGGCGCGCTGCCGCCCAGCCGGCGTGGCACCCAGTACTCCCCCTCGGGGTGCGGATACTCCTCTTGCACCCGGTAGAGCAGGGCGTTCATCGCGTCGCGCAGCGCGACGTTGAGTTGCTCGGGGCTGCCGAGTGGCGCAATCGGCCGTCCGGCGGCCACGGTGATCGGAACCTTGTTGCGGAACACCTTCTTTGGATGATCCTTGGGCCAAATCCGGTGGGCGCCCCACACAATCACCGGAATGATCGGCACTTGGGCGTCCAACGCCATGCGCGCCGCCCCGGTCTTGAATTCCCGGAGCTCGAAACTGCGGCTGATGGTGGCCTCTGGGTGCATCCCGATCAGTTCGCCGGCGCGTAGCCGCTGCACCGCCAGCGCGAAAGCATCCTGCCCGTTGCGGCGGTCCACCGGGATGAGCCTGGCGTGCTTGATCACATAGTCGACGGCCTTCACGTCAGCCATTTCGGCCTTGATCATGAAGTACATGCGCCGGCCCCGCTCCCGCGCCGCGAACAACGGCGGAAGCCAATCCAGGTAGCTGGTGTGGTTTTGGGCCAGCAGCGCACCGCCGCGTTGCGGAATGTTCTCGAGGCCGTGGAACGTGAACTTGGTCCCGTTCATCGCGACGAGCGGGGGCACGATCAACTCCCCGAATCGGTAGAACCGCTCTGCCATGTCTCTCCTTCGCCTAACGCGATTGGCCGGGGGCTCGATTCGCCGCCCGCGCGGCAGCCTCGTCAGCCTCGATCTGAGCCGCTTCGGCCATTGTCGGCGCCCCTCCGCCGAGCCGGTGCGGCACCCAATACTCCCCCGCCGGATGCGGATAATCGTGCTGAGCCTGGTGCAGCAGCTTGGTCATCGACTCGCGCAGCGCGTCGTCGGTCCGCGCGATGTCATTGTCGGCATGTAGCGGCGCGCCCACCTGCACGGTGATCGGCACCTTGTTGCGGCCTAGATCCCGGGGGTGATCCTTGGTCCAGAGCCGCTGTGCCCCCCAGACGATCACCGGGACGATCGGGGCGTCCGCTTCGATCGCCATGCGGGCGGCCCCGGTCTTGAACCCTTTCAGCTCGAAGCTGCGGCTGATGGTGGCTTCCGGATAGACCCCCACCAGCTCCCCCGCCCGTAACCGCTGCACGGCCACCGCATATGCACCCGCCCCGGCGTTTCGGTCCACCGGAATGGTGCCCGTGCGCTTGATCAGGAAGTTGACCACCTTCACCTGTTCCATCTCGGCCTTGATCATGAACCGCAGCCGGCGGCCGCGACGATGGATGGCCAGCGCGGCGGGCAACCAGTCGACATAGCTGGTGTGATTGATGGCGATCACGGCGCCGCCGCGCGCCGGGATGTTCTCGACCCCTCGGTAGCTGATCCTGGTGCCAGACGCCAAAATCGCCAGCTGGGTCAGGATCTCCAAGGTGCGATAGGTCGGCTCCACCATGGGCAGCTACTCCGGCGCCCCCGCGGCCTCGGCCCGCCGAGCCGCCCGCGCCGCCGCCTCTTCGGTGTCAAGGCGAGCCGCGTCAGCCAAAGACGGGGCGCCGCCGCCCAACCGGTGCGGCACCCAGAACTCACCGGCCGGGTGCGGTCCGTACTGCTCCTGGGCCCGTTCCAGCAATTGCTGCATCCGCGAGTGCAGCAGCCCTCGCAATTCCGGCACGTCCAGCGTCGGTTCGATCGGCTCGCCGACCAGCACCGTGATCGGCACCTTCGGGCGAGCGAGCTTTTTCGGGTGGCCCTTGGTCCAGATCCGCTGCGCACCCCAGACGATGTGCGGAACGATCGGAACCCCGGCCTCCACCGCCATCCGAGCGGCACCGCTCTTACATTCCTTGATCTCGAAACTGCGGCTGATGGTGGCTTCGGGATAGACGCCGACCAGCTCGCCGTCCTTGAGATTTCTGACGGCCGCTTCGTAGGACGCGGCCCCGTCTTGCCGATCCACCGGGATGTGCCGCAGGCTGCGCATGATCGGACCGGTGAACTTGTCGTCGAACACCTCTTGCTTGGCCATGAACCGCACTTTGCGGCCGAGGCCCTGCTTGTACGCCGGCAGACCAGCGAAGGTGAAGTCGAGGTAGCCGGTGTGGTTGATCGCGATGACCGCGCCGCCGCTGGTCGGCAGATGCTCGACGCCCGTGACGGTGATCTTCAGGCCCTGCATGCGCCAGATCGTGCGTGCGAGCAGGATCGCAGTGCCGTATACCGGTTCCACAGCTTGCCAGCCTAGTGCGCCCGGCTGTGAGCCGCCTGAAGTGGTGAAAAGAGGCCACCCGTGACCTACCCGTCGTCGCAGCCGCCGGCGCCCGCAATCGTCGGCGAGTTGGCCGACGGCCGGCCCGTGCGCGCGGTCTGGGTCAACGACGAGGGCGGGGTGACGTTCCGGCTGGACACGGGCCGTTCCGCCAGGGAGTTCGTCAAGGTAGCCGACGTGCCCGGCACCGACTTCGCCGCCGAAGCAGCGCGGCTGCGCTGGGCGGCCCGGTACGCGGCGGTGCCGCGGGTGCTGGGATTCGGTGTCGACGCGGACCGTGCCTGGCTGCACACCCGAGGGTTGCCGGGGCTTTCCGCGGTGCATCCAAGCTGGCAGCGGGTACCGGACGTGGCGGTGCGCGCAATCGGCGCCGGGCTACGCCAACTGCACGACGGATTGCCGACGCGCACATGCCCTTTCGATTGGTCGACGACCGGCCGGCTGGCCGCGCTCACCGCGGCCGCCCGGCTTCGCGTCGGCGAGGCGCCGCCGGTCGATCGGCTGGTGGTCTGTCACGGCGATGCGTGTGCCCCCAACACCCTGATCGGCGACAACGGTCGCTGTTGCGGGCACGTCGACGTCGGCGATCTCGGAGTGGCCGACCGATGGGCCGATCTCGCGGTCGCGACGCTCTCGTTGGGCTGGAACTATCCCGGCCGGAATTGGGAGCCGGAGTTCTTCACCGCCTACGGCGTCGAGCCGGACCCGGCCCGCATCGACTACTACCGGCGGCTGTGGCAGGCCTGATCCAATCCCGGCTCCAACCTCGGATGCCACCTCAGACAGCGCCTCACGCTAAGCTCGAAACGATTCCAAGAACCATTCGAGAGGCATTTGTGCAGGTCACGAGCGTAGGCCACGCAGGATTTCTGATCCAAACCCAGGCAGGCAGCATCCTGTGCGACCCCTGGGTCAATCCGGCCTACTTCGCGTCGTGGTTCCCATTCCCGGACAACACCGCACTGGACTGGGACGCTCTCGGCGACTGCGACTACCTGTATGTCTCACACCTGCACAAGGACCATTTCGACGCGAACCATCTGCGCGACCACGTCAACAAGGACGCGGTGGTGCTGCTGCCCGACTTCCCGGTGCCGGATCTTCGAAATGAACTGCAGAAGCTAGGGTTTCACCGATTCTTCGAGACCACCGACTCGGTCAAACACCACGTCAGCGGCCCCAAAGGCGATCTTGACGTCATGGTCATCGCGCTGCGGGCGCCCGCCGACGGCCCGATCGGCGACTCGGCCCTCGTCGTCTCCGACGGCGCGACAACGGTTTTCAACATGAACGACGCCCGACCGGTCGATTTGGACATGCTGGCAACTGAGTTCGGGCACATCGATGTGCACCTGCTGCAGTACTCCGGTGCGATCTGGTACCCAATGGTCTACGACATGCCGGCCCGGGCCAAGGAGTCGTTCGGCACCCAGAAACGGCAGCGCCAAATGGATCGCGCTCGCCAGTACATCGCCCAGGTAGACGCGACGTGGGTGGTGCCGTCCGCGGGACCGCCGTGCTTTTTGGACGCCGAGTTGCGTCACCTCAACGACGACCATGGGGACCCGGCCAACATCTTCCCCGACCAGATGGTGTTCCTGGACCAGATGCGCAGCCACGGGCATGACCGCGGTTTGCTGATGATCCCCGGTTCGGTCGCGGATTTCACTGGCACGTCATTGGATTCACTGCGACACCCGTTGCCTGACGACGAAGTGGAGGCCATCTTCACGACCGGCAAGGCCGCGTACATCGCCGACTATGCCGACCGGATGGCGCCGGTCTTGGCCGCGCAGCGGGCGAGCTGGGCCGCCGCGGCCGGCGAGCCGCTGTTGGAACCGCTGCGCGCCCTGTTCGAGCCGATCATGCTGCAAAGCGACGAGATCTGCGACGGCATCGGTTACCCCGTCGAGCTGGTGATCGGCCCGGAGACCGTAGTTCTCGACTTTCCGAAACGGATTGTGCGCGAACGTATTCCCCACGAAAAGGTCCGGTACGGCTTCGCCATCGCGCCGGAGTTGGTCCGCACCGTATTGCGCGATCGCGAGCCGGACTGGGTCAACACCATCTTCTTGTCCACGCGTTTCCAGGCCTGGCGAGTCGGCGGCTACAACGAGTACCTGTACACCTTCTTCAAATGCCTGACCGACGAGCGGATCGCCTACGCCGACGGCTGGTTCGCCGAAACTCACGATGACTCCGCATCGATCACCGTGAACGGCTGGGAGATCCAACGCCGTTGCCCCCACCTCAAGGCTGACCTGTCGAAATTCGGTGTGGTAGAAGGCGACACGCTGACCTGCAATCTGCACGGCTGGCAATGGCGACTGGATAACGGCCGGTGCCTGACCACCCGCGGTCACGAGCTGCGGAGCCGCCGGGCATGAGCAATACCTACGACGACGGCCTGGTGCAGCTGGATCGGGCAGCGATCACGTTGCAGCGCTATCACTTTCCCTCCGGCACGTCGAAGATCATCGCGCTGGACGCGATCCGCGGCTACCAGGCCCAGCCGTTGGGTTGGTTCACCGCCCGGTTCACCTTCTGGGGCGGCCCGGACCCGCGCTATTGGCTGCCGCTGGATGTGCAGCGGCCACTCAAGTCGACGCTGATCACGCTCGACGTTCCGGGAACGCGGCCGCGCCCGGGGTTCACCCCCGCGCGCCCGGCCGAGTTCATCGCCCTGCTGGACGCACTGCTGGCCCGCTAGCGATCCGCCAGCGCCGCACGAGCGGCGTTGTAGCCCGGGGTGAACGTGATCCCCGGTCCGCCGTGACAGCCCGCACTGCCCAGGTACAACCCCGTGATCGGGATCGGTTGACCGAGAAAGCCTTTCGGCCCGGGCCGGTTGGGGCCGATCTGGTTGGCATTCAACAAGCCGTGACAGTAGTCGCCGCCGGGGGCGCCGAACATCACCCCCATGTGCCTGGGCGTGAAGGTGGTGTGCCGGATGATGCTGCGCTCGAAATTCGGTGCGAGCCGGGTGATCTTGTCGATCACCCGCTGCCCCATCTCGACCTTGGCCTGCCCGTAATCCACATCGCCCTCGATCGGGAAAAACAGCGCGAATGCCGACGCGGCATGCTTGCCCTGGGGCGCCAGGTCCGGATCGTTCTGCGACGGGATCTGCAACACGACCGTCGGATCGGCCGGCACGATGCCACGTCGGGCGCCTTCCCACTGCTGCTGGACTTCTTCCGGTGTGCAGAACAGGCCGATCGAGGCCTGCATGGCAGGGTCGTTGAGCGCCTCGTAGGGCGCGGCGAAGGCGGGGGCTTCCTCCAGCGCGAAGTGCATCTGCAGATAACTTCCGCGGTGGTCGATGCGCGCATAACGTTCCCGGATATCGGCGGGCAGCGCGGCGGGATCGATCAACTCGTTGAGCGTGACGTCCGGCGCGATGCCGGACACGACGATCGGGGCGTTCAGCGTCTCCCCTGCCTCGGTGCGCACTCCGGTCACCCGCCCGTCGGCGACGAGAATCTCGGTCACCTTGGTACGCAACCGAACTTCACCGCCGTGGGTCTCCAGCACCTCGCGCAGATGCGCGGTGAGCGCGCCGATGCCACCCCGCAGCTTCTTCATCTGCATGGTGTCCCCGTTGGGAACGCCGAGTCCGAAGGCGAGCGCCGCCGCGCTACCCGGCGTGGACGGGCCGCGGTAGAGCGTGTTGACCGCCAGCACGGTCATCGAGCCGCGGATCGCGCCGTGTTTCTCGCGGTCGGGCAGGTAGCGGTCCAACACGTCGGTGACCGATCCGAACAACATGTCGTCGATCGCCGAGCGCTCGAATTCGTTGGTGGCACAGGCATACATCTCGTCGATGCTCTTGGGCGGCATTCCGGCTTCGAACCGGCCCAACGCGCGGATCGGCGCCTGGGCCCAACCCATCAGCCCCGCCATTCCGTTGACGGCGTCAGCGCCGTGGACCTCGTTGAGGTGGGTGAACAGCTTGATCGGATCGCTGTACTGAATGAGCGGATCGTCGCCGACACCACGCACTGCCACCGACATCACGTCCAAGTCGATCGTCGGCATGGTGTCCAGGCCCAGCTCGCTGACCACTTCGAGGGCCGTCGGGAACAGCACCGAACCGGCGATCTCGAACTGGTACCCGTCGAATAGCTCGACGGTGGAAGCCATGCCGCCCGCATACAGCTTGGGATCCAGGCACAGCGTGCGCAGTCCGGCCTTCTGCAGCAGCACCGCCGCGGTCAGCCCGTTATGCCCGGCACCGATAACTATCGCGTCAAACGTGGTTTCGCACCCAGTCATGTCCTGCCCTGTCATGTCCTGCCCTCCGGAAAGGAGGCTCGCACGCCCGCAAAGTTTTGTCAATTATGACGAAACTTTGCGGGCGCCGGCGCTGATCCAGGAGTCGGTGATGCCCGCTCGCAGGGACTCCAGCGCCGCGTGGCACACCCGCGCGAGTTCGCCGAGGGACCGGTCGTCGCCGTCCATCCAGACCTCCATCGCGCCGAACACCGCGGCGGCGATGCAGCGCGCGGTCACCGCGGTGTGCACCCGATGGTCGGCCGTCGGGTCCGCGGCACCGTTGCCCCCGTGGCTACGCCGTTGCAACTGGCCCTCAATGGCGTCGGCGAAGTCGGCCTGGACCTCCCGAATGTGGCGGACGATGCGACCGGGGTCGAGCTCGTCGTGGCGCAACGCCGCGATCTTGCTCACCGCGTCAACGTCGTACGGGAACGAGAAGATGGCCGACTGCACCGAGTCGATGATCGGCTCCTCGGCCGGTCTGGCATCCAGCGCCGCACGAAACCAGTGCAGGCCGGTGTAGTCGGCAAAGAGCAAGTCGTGCTTAGAACTGAAGTGCCGGTAGAACGTCCGCAGCGACACCCCGGCATCGGCGGCAATCTGCTCGGCCGAGGTGTCCTCGACGCCCTGGGCCAGGAATCGCACCACTGCTGCCTGGCGCAATGCTTCGCGCGTGCGTTCGCTGCGCGCCGTCTGAGCGGGCCTGACCATTTCAGTAAGGTACCAAGGCTTTGGCAGTGTCATTCCACTCGTTGTGTCAATGTTGACAAAACTTCGCGGCGGGGGTGAGACTGCGGCCATGGTCTCCCTCATCATCCATGCGGTACTCGGACTGGCTGTCATCATCTGGATCGTCAAGTCGAACTCGAAGGTATTCGCCACGCCCACCGGCGGCCCACTCTTCTCCCCGCTGGAAATCGTGTACTACGTCGTCGGCATCGCGTCCGTTGCGCTGGGTTACTACTTCAACATCCGCTTTGTGCAGGAATACGCGCCGCACGGACTGTCCGGGGCGCACAACCCGATCTGGGGTCCCGGCAGTTGGACGCAGTACATCCAGTTGATGTTCGTCAACCCCGCCGCGGGTTCAGCGGGACAGGACTACACAATCGCCAATGTCATTCTGCTGCCGTTGTTTTCGATCGTTGACGGGTACCGCCGCGGTTTCAAGCGGCCGTGGCTTTACTTCGTGTCCAGCCTGTTCACCAGCTTCGCGTTCGCCTTCGCGTTCTACTTCGCGACGCTGGAGCGCCAGCGCAGGCACGCACGGGAGCGCGAGACCGTCAACGCCTAAGCCCGCTAAGCCGGTTCCAGCACCTCGGTGCCGACGAATGGCACCAGCGCGGCAGGCACGCGCACGCTGCCGTCGGGTTGCTGATGGTTCTCCAGGATCGACACCAGCCACCGCGTGGTGCCCAGCGTGCCGTTGAGCGTGGCCGCGATCTGCGGCTTGCCGTTGTCGTCCCGGTACCGGGTGGCCAGCCGGCGAGCCTGGAACGTCGTGCAGTTCGATGTCGACGTCAACTCGCGGTAGGTCTGCTGGGTCGGAACCCACGCCTCGCAGTCGAACTTGCGGGCCGCCGATGAACCGAGATCGCCTGCGGCGACGTCGATGACCCGATACGGCACCTCGATAAGCGCCAGCATCTCGCGCTGCCAGCCCAGCAGCCGCTGGTGTTCGGCCTCGGCGGTGTCGGGCCGGCAGTAGACGAACCCCTCGACCTTGTCGAACTGATGCACCCGGATGATGCCGCGGGTGTCCTTGCCATAGCTGCCGGCCTCCCGGCGGAAACACGAGGACCAGCCCGCGTAGCGCAGTGGTCCGCCGGACAGGTCGAGGATCTCGTCGGAGTGGTAGCCGGCCAGCGGCACCTCCGAGGTGCCGACCAGGTAAAGGTCGTCGGCCTCGATCCGGTAGATCTCGTCGCCGTGCGCGCCCAGGAAACCGGTGCCGGCCATCACTTCCGGGCGGACCAGCACCGGCGGGATCATCGGGATGAATCCGTTCTCGACGGCCAGCCGCAAGGCCAGTTGCAACAGGCCGAGCTGTAGCAGGGCGCCCTGGCCGGTGAGGAAGTAGAACCGGGTGCCCGACACCTTGGCGCCGCGCGCCATGTCGATCAGACCCAGCGACTCCCCCAGCTCCAGATGATCCTTCGGGTTGTCGATCGCGGGCGGCTCGCCGACGCTGTCGAGGACGGCGAAGTTGTCCTCCCCGCCGGCGGGAACGCCGTCGATGACGACGTTCGAGATCGCCATGTGCGCCGCGGTGAACGCCGTCTCCGCATCGGCTTGGTCGGATTCGGCGGCCTTCACCCGCTCGGCGAGCTCCTTCGCGCGCGCCAACACGGCCGGCCGCTCCTCGGGCGAGGCGGCGCCCACGCTCTTGCTGGCGGACTTCTGCTCGCCCCGCAGCGTGTCGGCGGTCGAGATCGCGGCCCGGCGCGCGGCGTCGGCCGTCAGCAGCGCGTCGACCAGCGCCGGATCCTCGCCGCGGCTGAGTTGGGAGCGGCGGACGGCGTCGGGGTCTTCCCGGAGCAGTTTGAGGTCGATCACGGCCGCAAGATTACTTTTGGCTCGGCACCGACCGCGCGGAGCACCCGCCAGAGGTAATCCCAGGACTCACATCTGTAACGTTTGTCACGTTAACTCGAGCGCCCTGTCAGAATGGAGTCGATGTCGGACACGCTCGAGACGGAAGTCGCCGCACCCAGCCCGCCCGCCACCGAGGCGAAGCAGGAGCTGGCTGCCTTTCAGTTGCCGCGCACCTTGCAGGCGACCGCGACCCGGCGGGCCCTGCTCCTCTTCGCGCTGGGTGGCCTGTTGATCGCCGGCCTGGTAACCGCCCTTCCGGTCGGCGGCCCCGGTCAGGGCCGGCTTGCCGGCTATCTCGACAGCAATCCGGTGCCCACCACCGGAGCTAAGGCCGATGCCGCATTCAACCGCGCCAAAAGCGGCGACTGTTTGATGTGGCCGGATGTCACGCCGGAGGCCGCGAGCATCGTCAAGTGCGCCGACGACCACAAGTTCGAGGTCGCCGAGTCCATCGATATGCGGACCTTCCCCGGCTCGGAATACGGGCCCACCGCCGCCCCGCCGTCGCCGGCGCGTATTCAGCAGATCAGCCAGGAGCAGTGCGAGGCCGCGGTGCGCCGATACCTCGGCCCCAAGTTCGACCCCAACAGCAAGTACAGCGTCAGCCTGCTGTGGGCGGGTGACCGGGCGTGGCGTCAGTCCGGCGAACGCCGCATGTTGTGCGGCCTGCAGATGCCCGGCGCGAACAACGAACAAGCCGCCTTCAAGGGCAAGGTCGCCGACGTCGACCAGTCGAAGGTCTGGCCCGCCGGCACCTGCCTAGGCATCGACTCGGCGGCCAACCAGCCCGTCGACGTCCCGGTGGACTGCAAGACCCCGCACGCGATGGAGGTCACCGGCACGGTCAACCTGGCCGAGAGGTTCCCGGGTGTGCTGCCGGCCGAACCCGAGCAGGACGCCTACATCAAGGACGCCTGCACCAAGATGACCGACGCTTACCTCGCGCCGGTCAAGTTGCGCACCACCACGCTGACGCTGATCTACCCGACGGTGTCGCTGCCGAGTTGGTCGGCGGGTAGCCGGGAGGTCGCCTGCAGCATCGGCGCCACGCTGGGCAACGGAGGCTGGGCCACCCTGGTCAATAGCGCCAAGGGTCAGCTGCTGATCAACGGTCAGGCACCGGTACCCCCACCCGACATTCCCGAGGAACGGCTCACGTTGCCGCCGATTCCGGTCCGGGTGCCGGCTAGCCCGCCCGCGCAGTCGAACACCCCGCCGGAGATGCCCCCGGGCAATCAGCACCTGCCCCAACAGCAGCCGGTGGTGACGCCACCGCGCGCGACCGCTTCGCAGGCGCCGGCCAATCAGGCGCCGCAGGATCAGCTACCGCCGCCGACGGACGGTGGTGCACCGGCGCCACCGGCCAACCAGGCACCGCCGCCCATGCCGGACGCACCCCCGCCCGGGGCGCCCCCGCCAGCCGAGCCGGTGCCGGGAGGTTAGCCGGGTGGCCGTGCGGATGGATCCGCAGCGGTTCGACGAACTGGTGTCCGACGCACTCGACCTGATCCCCGCCCAGCTGGCGGCCGCCATGGACAACGTCGTCATCCTCGTTGCGGATCGCCACCCCGACGACCCCGAACTGCTGGGACTCTACGAAGGGGTGGCGTTGACCGAACGCGACTCCGACTACGGCGGCGCGCTGCCGGACACCATCACGATCTACCGCGAGGCGCTGCTCGACATCTGCGAATCCGACAACGACGTCGTCGAGGAGGTGGCGATCACGGTGATCCACGAAATCGCCCATCACTTCGGCATCGACGACGACCGACTGGAAGAACTGGGCTGGGGCTGATAATCCGGCGGCATCCGGGCGCGGCAGCGCGGATTTGTCATGACCTGGTGCTAGGAACGGTTTATGAGCGCAGCATGCCGCGACTGCCGGGCAGGCCTCGAACACTGCCACGGCACCATCATTCACCACTCATTGCGCCGTTCGGAGTGCACCGAGCCGGACTGCGTCAGTCCCGAGTTGCTCGCGCACACGTTCGCCATCGACTGCGACGCCGTGGGCTGCACCTGCACGGAACTGGTCGCGCTGGCTGTCTAGATCAGCCCATCGGATCGGTGCCTGACCGAACCGCGTCGGCGACCGGAGTGGCCTCCGCTTCGGGGTAAAACGGCGGTGTCAGGGTTCCCCACCGCACGCAGCTCCACCGCCCGTCGGTGATCGGCGCCAACACCACCGACTCGGCGTTGCCGAGATGGTTGTCGAGCGCGAAGTTTGCGTCCACTCCGGCCAGCACCGCGGACACCAGCCGGATCGCGGCGCCGTGGCTTACGACGATGATGTCACCGCTCCAGTCGTGGTCGTCGAGGTAGCGCATTCGCAAGTCGGTGAGCACTGGGACGTAGCGATCCAGCACCTCGCTGGCCGTCTCGCCACCCGGCAACGGCACGTCGAGTTCGCCGTGCTGCCAGCGCTCGTAGATGGCATTGAATTCCGCGACCGCCTCGTCGTCGTTGCGGTTTTCCAACGCCCCGACCTGCACCTCGTGGATGCCGGCGAATTCGCGCGGCGTCACGTCGACCTGGGTGCCGATCACCGCGGCCGTCTGCGACGCCCGGTTGGCCACCGAGTGCGCGAGCAGCGCGGGCCGTCCGGCCTCGAGAGCGAACGCCCGGGCCTGGTCACGTCCCGTCGGCGTCAAATCTGCCCCGGGCGGCCGGGTGTCCAACCGGCGCTCGACATTGGCGAAGGACTGGCCGTGCCGAAGTAGCACCAACCGACCACTCATTGTTCAAATCCCCCCGCCGGAAGCTTCGGTCTGCTCAGGTTTGCCCTCCCGCAGCCGCGCCAGCCAGCGCGACGCCTCGTCTGGTGGTGGTGGCCCGATGCCCGCCGCCGGGCCGGTGGGCCAGGAACCCAAATACCGCACATCCACACAACGACGATGCAGCGCCTTGAGTGCCTCGGCGACGGCATCGTCGTCGATGTGGCCCGCGCAGTCGGCGAAGAACTGGTAGGTGCCGAGTTCGGTTCGGGTCGGCCGAGATTCGATTCGGGTGAGGTCGATATCGCGGATGCCGAACTCGCCCAGCGCGGCGAGCAGCGCGCCCGGCGCATTCTCGATCCGTAACACCACCGACGTCCGGTCGGCGCCGGTGCGAACCGGCGGCGGCCCCGGCAAGCCCACCAGGACGAAGCGGGTACGGGCGTTGAGTTCGTCGACCACGCCTTCGGCCAGGGCCGCGAGCTGCCAATGCGCGGCCGCCAGCGGCGAGGTCACCGCGGCGTCGGCCTCGCCCTCGGCCACCTGCCGAGCGGCATCGGCGTTCGAGTACGCCGGCCGTAGTTCGACGCCGGGCAGGTTGGCGGCCAGCCAGCGGCGCACCTGGGCCGCGGCCACGGGAAATGCCGCCACCGTCCGAACCTGGCCGGCGCTGCGGTCCTTTCCCAGCCCGGGGTTGACGACGATGCTGAACGCCACGTCCAGCGTCGTCTCGGCGAATATCTGCAGCGGCGATCCGTTGGCCAAGGTGTCCATTGTCGGCACCACGGAGCCGTCGATCGAGTTCTCGATCGGCACGCACGCGTACTCGGTGTCACGGTTGCGGACCGCCTCCAGCGCCGCGGGTGTGCTGTCGACCGGCAACCGCCGCACCGGGCCCAGATCTTGGTCGGGGATCAGACCGGCGGACGTCATCTGCAGGAGCGCCGCCTCGGTGAAGGTCCCCTCGGGACCGAGGTAAGTGATGCCGACCACGACCACAACCCTAGTGGCGTATATCCGAAAGCAGGCCTTGCTTCGCCCTTCGATCTAAGTTAACTTAGGCTTACCTAAGGATCGAAGGAGAACGATGTTACCGCTGACCAGCGCCGCGCCGACGACTGCCGAGCGCATCCGCAGCGCCTGCGCTCGGGCCGGCGGCGCCCTCCTGGCCATCGAGAACAGGGATGCGCGCGAGGACCCGGTATCCACGCCGGTGCATCACCTTCTGCCCGACGGCTCCTTCGCCGTCGCGCTGCCCATCGACAACGCCACCGATGACCGGGTGGATGGCTCCCAAGCTCTGCTCGAACTGACCGACTACGCGCCGCTTCCCTTGCGGGAGCCGGTCCGCTCGCTGGTGTGGGTTCGCGGCCGCCTGCAACGGGTCCCGTTGGCCGAGATCAACCCGACCCTCGATGTGATCGCCAGCGAGTGTCCGCGTCCGGCGCTACTGCAAGTCGATACACCGAAATGCGCGGCGCCCGCCCCGGGCGACGAACGGTACACACTGCTGCGTCTCGAGATCGCGTCGGTCGTGGTGACCGACGCCACCGGCGCCGAGCCCGTCAGCGTCGAGGACCTGCTCGCGGCCCGGCCAGACCCATTCTGCGAGATGGAGTCGACCCTGCTGTGGCACCTGGACAACGCCCACAGCGACGTGGTCGCACGCCTGGTATCCCGGCTGCCGGCGCCGTTACGGCGCGGACAGGTCCGCCCGCTGGGGCTCGACCGGTACGGCGTGCGGTTCCGCGTCGAAGGCAGCGACGGCGACCACGACATCCGGCTGCCCTTCCACAAACCGGTCGATGACATGACCGGGTTGAGCCAGGCCATTCGCGTGCTGATGGGTTGCCCGTTCATCAACGGCCTGCGCGCTCGCCCCTAGCCGATCGGGGTCCGCGGCGCAGGTGTTTCTGCATGGCCGCACCGAGTGGGGCACGTAAGTTAGCCGGGTGGACGGCGACCGATCACCGCACCGGGGACGGCCGACACGTTCGATCCCACCGCGGCAGTCGCGTCCCGAGCCGCCGCCGGTGCTGCACCGCCGCCCGACTGTCCCGCCGTCGGCAACCGACGTGACCGTGCCGCTCCCCCGTGTCTCGCCACCGGTTTCCGCCGCTAAGGCGGCCCCGGGCCATCTGGCACCAGCGGTGAAGCCGAGATCGCGCGCGCGCCCACGCGGCCGCTCGGGGACACCGGCCGCCGTGCCGGGAGTGCACCGCAAGCGCAAAAAACACCGCTGGGGCCGCATCATCGCGTCCATGTTGACGATCGGTTTGCTGCTGGTCGGCGCCGGCGTATTGAGCGCCGCCATTTGGCTGGATACCACGCTGCACCGCAAACCGGCTTTGACCAGCTACCCCGATCGGCCGGGGGCCGGCCGTGGCACCAACTGGCTGCTCGTCGGGTCGGATAGTCGTGACGGCCTGTCTGCCCAACAGCAGGAGAATCTGGCCACCGGCGGCGATGTCGGTAGCGGTCGCACCGACACCATCCTGCTGATTCACATCCCCGCGCCGGGTTCGAGCACGCCGACGACGATGGTGTCGATACCGCGTGACTCGTTCGTGCCGATCCCCGAGCACGGCAAGGACAAGATCAACTCCGCATTCGCGATCGGCGGGGCATCGTTGCTGACCCAGACGGTGGAGCAGGCCACCGGGCTGCGCCTCGACCACTACGCCGAGATCGGCTTCAGCGGGTTCGCGGTCCTGGTCGACGCCCTCGGCGGCATCACCGTCTGTCCGACCGCGCCGATCAACGACCCATTGGCCGGCATCGACCTGCCCGCCGGCTGCCAGAAGCTCAACGGTCGCAACGCGCTCGGATATGTCCGGACCCGCGACACCCCCCGCGCGGATCTGGACCGGATGGTCAACCAGCGGCAGTTCATCTCGGCCCTGCTGCACCGCGCCGCCGAGCCGTCGGTGTGGCTCAACCCGTGGCGCTGGTACTCGATACCGCACGCCGCGGCCGACGCGCTGACGGTCGGCGACGGCGATCATGTGTGGGACCTGGCTCGACTGGGCTGGGCGTTGGGCGGATCCACCACCACACTCACCGTTCCGATCGCCGATTTCGCCAGCAACAACGTCGGCTCGGTGGTGGTGTGGAATCACGACGTGGCGGGCAAGCTGTTCGACGCACTGGCCGCCGACGCGGCGGTGCCCGCCATCGCACTCGACGGCCAGTCGTAGGGATTCGAGGCGCTTATGCTCCGTGCATTCCCAAAATGTGGGCGAGGCGATATGGCCTTTCTTTACTTAAGTAAAACTCGCCTGAACAAATAGCGCATACATCGGATTAGCAACTTTTCTGGATCGGTCCGCGCCCTTTGCAGCGGCCTTCTACCTGCGCTAAGCTGCTGCCATGACCGAAACCGATGCCCCCAAGTCTAAGTTCCACTCATTACTCCAGGAACAGATTTCTCACGAATTCACCAGCTCTCAGCAATACGTTGCGATTGCCGTTTATTTTAGCGCTGCCGAACTTCCGCAATTGGCGAAGCATTTTTACGGGCGCGCGATCGAGGAACGCAATCACGCGATGATGCTGGTCCAGCATCTGCTCGACCGTGACGTGCACGTCGAGATCTCGGGCGTCGACGCGGTACGCAATCAATTCGACCAACCACGCGACGCGCTGGTCCTGGCGCTCGAGCAGGAGCGCGTCGTCACCGACCAAATCACCCAACTGGCGCGGGTTGCTCGCGACGAGGGTGACTATCTCGGCGAACAGTTCATGCAGTGGTTCCTGCAAGAGCAGGTCGAAGAGGTAGCGGTGATGAAAACCCTGGTGACGGTGTCCGATCGCGCCGGGGCCAACTTGTTCGATCTGGAGAACTTCGTCGCCCGCGAGGTGTCTACCCAGGCCCTCAGCGCGAGTGCGCCACCTGCCGCTGGTGGCCACCTCGTCTCTCCGGTTTAGCCCCTGCCCCCGATGGTCCGCGCGTTGTCCAGCCACATCTTCGTGCGGCCGGGGTGATTGCTAGCAATCCAGGCCACCCCCACGTCCCGGCAGAAGTCGATGTCGTCGTACCCGTCGACGGTCCAGCAGTACACGGCCCGGCCCTGGGCCGCGGCGCGATCCACCAGCTGCGGGTAGTCCTTCAGCGCGGCGACCGAAGGCCCGACGGCCGTGGCACCGACGGCCGTGGCCGCGCTGCTGGTCAGGTAGCGAGCATTGCGGCCGAGCAGCACCGTTGGCAGCAGCGGTGCTGCTCGCCGGATACGCCAGACCGCCGCCGCCGAGAACGACATCACCACCGCCCGCGACCGATCGGCGGAGGCCGGCGAGGCGATACCGAAGCGGTGCAGCAGCGCCAGCACCTTGCTTTCCACCAGCGAGCCGTACCGGACCGGATGCTTGGTCTCTATGAAGATCTTCACCGGCCGGTTCCAGTCAAGAACCAGCGACACCAGCGCATCCAGCGTCAACAGGCTGGTGTCACCCTGCGTGCCGTCGGGCCGCCAGCTGTCGTGCCAGGCGCCGTATTCGAGCTCCCGCAACTGCGCGAGGGTCATCGTGCTGACCAGGCCTGCGCCGGTAGACGTCCGGTCCAGTCGGCGGTCGTGGACACACACCAAGTGGCCGTCGCGGGTCAGCCGCACATCGCACTCGACACCGTCGGCGCCCTCTTTGAGCGCTAGGTCGTACGCAGCGAGCGTGTGTTCGGGGCGAGATGCTGATGCACCTCGGTGGGCAACGACAAAAGGATGCCCGGCGAGCACCCCTTCGGCCCACGTCATTCCCCTATGCTGCCGGTTCCTCCCCCTTCAACTCAACCGGAGCAGCGGCGGGCTCGCCGGAGTGATCCGGGAGATCCGGGGTCACCACGACCCAGCGATGCGCGGGCCGTGCGACGGGCTTGCGTTCAAATCCCTCGAAAACTCGGGCGACGGCGGCCAGTGTCGCCCCGGCAAACAGGTATCCGAACACCATCAGGACGGTGTTGTTCGCGATACCTTGGGCGTCCGTGGCGAAGCTGCTGACGATGGCCCAGATCGAAACCACGTAGCTGACGATCCAAGCGATCCACCACGCCACGATCGGCCGCCGCGCCCGGCCGTAGTGGTCTTCGAGCGCGGCCAGCTCGATGACGTAAACCGGAGCCCACAGCAGATTGGCGAACGGTACGACGCAACCGGCCCACAACGCCGCAACTGATCGGTGATCGGACAGGCCGTAATGCGAAAACACCGCAGCCCGCCGGGCAATCAGCCACCGGATCAGAAACACACCCGAGGCAATGAGCGCCCCCAGCGCCGCCACACTGGCCAGATCGCCCAACCAGTCCGCGACCGTCGCCACGATTGAGTTCAGCAAGGTTTTCCGGTTGAAGACCAACAGGATGTAGCGGGCGACGTACACCAGCGCTGCAGCACCGAGCACAAGCACACTGATGAACAGCACGAGGCGCACCGCTGCCGCCGACGGGCCGGTCCGCGCCGAAACTTCCGCGCCGGCCGGGGTCTGCTCCACGCGGTCGGTCAAACCCCAACGCGGGATCACCGCGTAGCGGGGTGTGGGGCCCAATGACCGCGGTCCCCGCCGCGCGGGGGGCGCGGCGCCCGGGCGCACCGCGATCCATCGGAAACCCGGCGGCAACAGCGGCGGTGTCCGTTGCGGCGCGGGGGACCGAACGACCGCCGACGGGCTGCCGTGCGTGCTCCATCGGGGATCGGGGGCCGGAACATCCGCCAGCGGCGCCAACAGCGCTCCCCGACAGCGGGGGCACCACTCGCGCCGCCGCTCGCGCACGTTCCACCGAGTGCCGCACTGGGAGCACACCTGGATCACCGGACCAGCGTAGCCCCGGGGATGTTGCGGGCCGCTGCGACGCAGCCCTCTGGAAGGGCGAACACGCCGCCGAATTACCTGCCACGGGGCGCTTCGCAAACCTCGCCGTTGCGCCGGCCCACCGGCCTCCGGCGCCCGGGTCGACACCTGTTACGCCGGTCACAGCTACTTGGTGGCTATCCACAGTTTCCACAGGTTTATCCACATGAGTCGTTGGGGAACACACGCAATCGATCAGCCACTAGCGGTTCACCCTGGCCCCGATTGTGGATAACGCCGGGCATTTGTGATGCGCCATCGACAGGCCAGACGAGTAGCCGAGCGAATGACTGCCTCGTTGCACAGCGATCGGATCCGCCGATTCGCGAGCGGACTCCCTTGCATCCCGAACGAGCCCTATCGCCGACTGCCAGTACAAATTCGCAGCTCAACGTGTTATCGAGCGAGACATTTTCCAACCCCATCACAAAGGGTTATGATCGCGATCACGAAAAATGTTGTGACTCACCTCACTCGCACGAGGTGGCCGACAGGTGAAAGGCAATTGATGGCGATGCACTCGTTCGGTCCGGGTACCGCGGCCCCGTCGAACTCGTATTCCGGATCGCCTGCCTGGAACCACAGTTACAGCGTCGCCGCCTTGCGTGCCGGCCTGATCGCGCTGGCATTGCTCGCGGTTCTCGCCCTCATTGTTTTGTCTTGATTATTTCCTCTTGAAACCGCTCCGAACGGGTATTCGGCGGTGCGGCCCGCAGGGGTCGTCCTTGCGGCGCGCGCGGTCATGGAGCAGGGTTGATTAGGCTGAGCCTGTCGCGTGGCGGACTCCGTGCGAATGCGCGTTAAGACGATCATCGAGGAAAGGAATAACGTGGCTGAATACACCCTGCCCGATTTGGACTGGGACTACGCAGCGCTGGAACCACACATCTCCGGTCAGATCAACGAGATCCACCACAGCAAGCACCATGCGACCTACGTCAAGGGCTTGAACGACGCCATAGCCAAACTCGAAGAGGCGCGCGCTAACGACGACCACGCCGCGATCTTCTTGAACGAGAAGAACCTGGCGTTCCACTTGGGTGGTCATGTCAACCACTCGATCTGGTGGAAGAACCTGTCGCCCAACGGCGGGGACAAGCCGACCGGCGAGCTTGGTGCCGCCATCGACGATGCTTTCGGGTCGTTCGATAAGTTTCGCGCTCAATTCAGCGCCGCGGCCAACGGGTTGCAGGGCTCGGGCTGGGCGGTGCTGGGCTACGACACCCTCGGCGACCGGCTGCTGACCTTCCAGCTGTACGACCAGCAGGCCAATGTCCCGTTGGGCATCATCCCGCTGCTGCAGGTCGACATGTGGGAGCACGCCTTCTACCTGCAGTACAAGAACGTCAAGGCCGACTACGTCAAGGCGTTCTGGAATGTGGTCAATTGGGCAGATGTGCAGTCGCGTTACGCGGCCGCAACGTCGAAGACCAAGGGACTGATTTTCGGCTGAGACCCTCTCACGAGGCTGGGGCGTCACGCGGGACTGCGTGGCGCCCTTACCTTTATCCCGACCCCGCTGGCTCAGTTCAGGAAAGGCAAGCGCCAGTGGCCGTGTCGAGTTGCAACGCGCCTAAACCGCAGGCATTCTGAATTATTCGAGCTACCAGCGTGGTTATTTCGGACGGCGACGTCGCGCGGAGGTCGAGATGGAAACTGGGTCAGGCCAGCCAATAGGGGTTGCCCCCTTCCACGCTCGTGGTGCCCTCAAAGGGTTTGTGATCTCTGGCCGTTGGCCTGACTCGACCAAGGAGTGGGCGCAGCTGTTGATGGTCGCCGTGCGGGTTGCGTCCCTACCCGGGTTGCTCTCCACCACAACGGTATTCGGTGCTCGTGAGGAATTGCCCGACGAGCCCGAGCCGGACACCGTCGGCCTGGTGCTGGCCGAGGGCACGGTGTTCGGTGAATCAGCAATCCAGCCAGGGTATTTCGCGGCTCATCAACCTCCCGCACTGCTCATGTTGCATCCCCCGTCAGAAACCACGCCGTCGTTGCCGGAATGCACCGGAGCGGCGTCGGGATGTGTCCTGCTGCCGGGGTTACCGTATCTGGGATTAGAGCACCGGGCGGCGTGGGTCGAAGCCGAGGCCGACGGCACCATCACGTCCATGGTGAGCCGCGTCGGCGTCGATCCCATCAGCCATCCTGACACCGCGATTCTGGCCATGCTGCTTGCGGCATAAGAGAATTCAATCGATTAATCCCAGTGCCCGAATCCGGAGATACGGGTGTCCGAACTTGCCGCTCTTCCTGGCGTGCCCACGATTTGCCCGCTAGCCTGGGACCGTTAGCGAAGGGGAGTAGCCCCGAATCGTCGCGTCGACATACTGGCGAATAGCCCGGCCGGCGAACCGATCCCGACGGATCGGTGGGCGAGACCTTCGACCGGTGTTCGGTGACCACAGCGGTTGTCGACGACGCGTCGAAAGGTCATCCCCCAATGCTTACCGCGACACTCGTCAGTCTTTCCGTGGTCTTCCTCGCCGAACTGGGCGACAGATCGCAGCTGATCACGATGACCTACGCGTTGCGCTTCCGGTGGTGGGTGGTGCTGCCGGGCGTGACGATCGCCGCGTTCGGCGTGCACGGGGTCTCGGTGACGATCGGTCATTTCCTCGGCGCCACGCTGCCGGCGCGCCCGATGGCCTTTGCGTCGGCGGCGGCGTTCCTGATTTTCGCCGGGTGGGCCTGGCGCGAGAGCGTTGCCGACGACGAAGGCGTCTCGAGCGCGCCCGAGCCCCGCTTCGCGTTGCTGACCGTGGTGTCGTCGTTCGCGCTCGCCGAAATGAGTGACAAGACGACTTTGGCGACGATGACGTTGGCCAGCGATCACGACTGGGCCGGTGTGTGGATCGGCAGCACCCTGGGCATGGTCCTGGCCGACGCGCTGGCGATCGGCGCTGGGGTGCTGCTGCACCGCCGCCTTCCCCAGCAGCTGCTGCACCAGGTGGCCAGCGTGCTGTTCGGAATGTTCGGCCTGTGGATGCTGTTCGACAGCGCGCTGGGCTGGCGGTCGGTGGCCATCGCGGTGACCGCGGCGGTGGCGCTGGCTGCCGGATCCGCGACGACGGCGCAAACTTTGCGGCGACGCCATACTGAAGCTTCATTCGTCGGGAGGTCACCCGAAACCGTCTAAGGTGCAGCGGCACCCTCCCCCCGACGCCCGCCGATCCCGGCAGTCGCCCCCAGAGGTATCTCTGAGGGCCATTTGGTGCACTCTTCCCCCGTTATCGCGGCCAATATCCGACTCGGCAGCAAAGTAGGCTTTCAATGAGTCCGCGTTGCCTGCCCGTTGCGAGGTATCCGCCGGGCACCCTCCGCTCGGCCGTGGCGCACCCCGTCGACCAGACGCCGAAATGCCGGTACACCGAACTTGCTTTCTGCGGATAACCTGTGAGTTTTGTTCCCTTTATGGACACTGCCGTGATTTAGTTGGACGCTCGTCAAGTGTGGACACAGCGAACCTCACGACCGCCACCAGCGAACCCGCCCCCGTTTGCACCTGGTTGTGGACACAAACACTCGCTACCATGATCAGCAAATACACTTAGGTAAATAGTTTCGCTTCTACAGCCCAGTGGAGGTCATATCGATGAGCACGACGTTTTCCGCCCGCCTGAATCGCTTGTTCGACACCGTGTATCCACCCGGGCGTGGGCCGCACACCTCCGCCGAGGTGATCGCGGCACTCAAGGCGGAGGGCATCACAATGTCGGCTCCCTATCTGTCGCAGCTACGCTCCGGCAACCGCACGAACCCGTCGTCAGCGACCATGGCCGCCCTGGCCAACTTCTTCCGCATCAAATCGGCCTACTTCACCGACGACGAGTACTACGAAAAGCTCGACAAGGAGCTGGCCTGGATGGCCTCGCTGCGCGACGACGGTGTGCGTCGCATCGCCTTGCGTGCCGTCGGGCTGTCCGCGCAAGCCCAGCAGGACATCGTGGAGCGTGTCGACGAGTTGCGCCGCGCAGAACACCTCGACGCCTAGTCGGCTACCGCGGCCCACCCCGACCTGAAGGGCTGCCGCCCGCCAGCTCCGATTAGGGTTGGCTCACGGATCGCGCGCACGCACCAGCGATAGTCCACGAGATACCGGGAGGCGGCCGGGAATGGGCCTGTTTCGCAAGCGAAAGAGTCGCGCGACGCGTCGCGCCGAGGCCCGTGCGATCAAGGCCCGCGCCAAGCTGGAGGCCAAGCTCACCGCCAAGAACCACGCGCGCCGGCTCAGGGACGACCGCCGCGCCGCCGACAAGGCCCTCAAGGCGCAGATCAAATCGCAGCGCGACAGCGACCGCACGGCATTGAAGGTCGCCGAGGCCGAACTCAAGGCGGCGCGGGAGGGCAAGGTGTTGTCGCCGACGCGGATCCGGCGGGTGCTGACGGTATCGCGCCTGCTGGTGCCGATCCTGACGCCGGTGATCTACCGGGCGGCGATGGCCGCCCGTGCGTTGATCAACCAGCGTCGCGCGGATCAGCTCGGGATTCCGTTGGCGCAGATCGGCCAGTTCTCCGGACACGGCGCCCAGCTGTCGGCCCGGATCGCCGGCTCGGAGAAATCCCTGCGGATGGTGCAGGAAAAGAAACCCAAGGACGCAGAAACCAAGCAGTTCGGGGCCGCCATCTCCGAGCGGCTCACCGATCTGTCGGCGGCCGTCGCCGCCGCGGAGAACATGCCCGCGGCGCGCCGGCGCGCGGCGCACTCGGCGATCTCGTCACAACTCGACGGCATCGAGGCGGATCTGATGGCTCGGCTCGGATTGACCTGAAAGTAGTGTTCTGACATGCCTTTCCACAACAGGTGGATTTCGCGCGCTCTGATCGTCATCTCCGCCGCCGCGGCGCTCTACCTCGGCGCCTCAGGCGCCACCCCGCCGGCGTGGGCGCACGTCCACGCCAGCAGCGACAACGCGACCCGCGGCGCCATGGCAATCGTGACCTTTCAGGTGCCCAACGAATCCGACAAGGGCGCCGCAACGACGGCGCTGACCGTCACCCTTCCCGACGTCGCGTCCGCGCGCACCGAAGCCATGCCCGGGTGGACGGCCAAGCTCGACCGCGACGCGGCATCGGGCGTCGTTCACTCGGTGACCTGGACCGCCGCCCCCAACGGCGGGATCGGAGTCGACCAGTTCGCGCTGTTCCGGATATCGGTGCAGCTGCCCGACACCGACACCGTCAGCTTCCCGGCCACCCAGACCTACGCCGACGGATCGGTCGTGAAGTGGGATCAGCAACCGTTGCCCGACGGCGGTGAGCCCGAGCACCCGGCACCCATGCTGACACTCACCGCCGGCCCTCCCACTTCACACGAACACCACCATTCGGGCATGCCCGCCGGCCACGCCGGCACGCCGACATCCGTGTCGGCCGACAACATCGCGCGCGTGTTGGGCGGAGCAGCGCTGGTTGTGGCCGCGCTGGGCATCGTCCTGGTGCTGGTACGCCGCCCCCGGACATGAGGCGGCTGGCCGTCGTCGCCTGGGCGGCCCTGCTGTTCGCCGGCATGCCGTTGACCGCAATACTGACCGCCCAGGTCGCGTCGGCACATGCCACCCGCGTATCCGCCGACCCGCCCGACGATGCGATTCTCGCGACCGGGCCGCACCGAGTCAGTGCGACCTTCAATGAGCAATTGCAGACCACCTTCGCGGCCATGACCGTCGTCGGCCCGGACGGCAACGTCTGGTCCACCGGGGACACCACCGTGCAGGGCGCGGTCGTCGGCATCGGGCTGCGCCCACTGGGACCGGCCGGCACCTACACGGTGAACTACCGGGTGACGTCTGCCGATGGCCATGTGGTCTCCGGGTCGTGGTCCTTTCGGCTGACGGTGGCCGGTACCGGCACACCGGGCCCCGCCGCCGCTACCAGCGGCTCCGGCGACGGCATTCCCGTCTGGCCGTTCGTCGCGGTCGCGGTGACCATCGTCGGCGCGGGCCTGTTGTGGACCCTGCGCCGCAAGCCCTGACTGGCCTGGCCGGCACGGCGAAATAGCCCGTGCTGGCATGATGGGGGCCGAGTAACTTTTGTGGCGCTAGAAATGGCCGAGAGCAAGCTGCGAAGGAGCGGCCGCATGGCAGACCCCCAAGATCAACCCAACAGCGAATCCAACGGCGCAGCTCCTCCGCCGGAGCAGGCGCCCCCCGCCAAGGCCGCGAAGAAGGCACCCGCCAAGAAGGCACCGGCGAAAAAGGCTCCCGCCAAAAAGGCCGTCGCGAAGAAGGCTCCCGCGAAAAAAGCAGCCGCGAAGAAAGTGCCCGCCGAAAACCCCGCGCCCACGCCCCCGAAACCGCCGGAGGCACAGCACGATCCACAGCCACGGATCGAGTCCGACGGTGAAGTCGCCGCGGCCGCCAAGGATGCCGCGGCGCAAGCGAAGTCAGCGGTAGAAGGCGCCAACAACCCGGTCGCCGCCGACATTGCGCGGTCGGTGCCGGCCCAGTCGGCGTTGCCGCTGGCAGTGGCCGTCGCGCTGAGTCTGCTGGCGATCCTGCTGATCCGGCAGCTGCGGCGGCGCTGATGACCGTGTCATTCGAAGCAACCGCCGATCTCGTTGACAACATCGGACCTGACGTACGCAGCTGTGATCTTCAGTTCCGCCAGTTCGGCGGCCGCGCCGAATTCGCCGGACCGATCAGCACCGTGCGCTGTTTTCAGGACAATGCACTGCTCAAATCCGTACTTTCCCAAACGAATGTGGGCGGGGTGCTGGTGATCGACGGCGACGGTTCATTGCACACCGCGCTGGTCGGGGACCTCATCGCCGAACTCGCCCGATCCAACGGCTGGGCCGGGTTGATCATCAATGGCGCGGTGCGTGACGCCGCCGCATTGCGTGGCATCGACATCGGCATCAAAGCGCTGGGCACCAATCCCCGCAAGAGCACCAAAACCGGTGACGGCGAACGCGACGTCGAGGTCAGCCTCGGCGGAGTGACGTTCGTACCCGGAGAGATCGCTTACAGCGACGACGACGGCGTGGTTGTCGTCGCGCGCTAAACTGCCACGGGTGCACGCTTTTTGGAGAACTGCAGGCCCTCGTCGTCGATCTTGCCGCGCCTGATCGTTCGCATGTCGAACAAGTAGTTCTGCCTGAGCCGCCACGGTGCGCGCGAGCCGGATTTGGGAAGTAGGTGCGCCGAACGCTGGAAGTAGCCGGGATTGAAATCCATGAACGGCAGTTCGTCGACATCATTGCCCGGGCGCACCGGCTCGACAGTCTCAAAACCGTTGGCGTCCATATGGTTCAGCAGTCGACAGCCGAATTCGGAAACCAGGTCCGCTTTCAGCGTCCACGATGCGTTCGTGTATCCAAAGGTGATGATGAAGTTCGGCACCCCGGAGAACATGCACCCCTTGTAGGTCATCAGCGACGTCAGGTCGAATGCCTCACCGTTTCTGGTGGGCCGCACCCCGCCGAGCAGTTGCATATTCAATCCCGTTGCAGTGACGATGATGTCGGCCTGCAACTCTTCGCCCGAGGTGAGCTTGATTCCCGTCTTGGTGAACCGGTCGATGGTGTCGGTGACGACGTCCGCCTTGCCGTGCCGGATGGTCCGGAAAAAATCGGCGTCGGGGGCCAGGCAGAGTCTTTGGTCCCACACGTTGTACTTCGGTCCGAAGTGCTTTTCGACGTCGTAACCCTTGGGCAGGCGCCGCTGGGCCATCGTCATCAGCAAGTTGCGCATGTAGGCCGGGCGTTTCCGCGCGAGCTGGTACTGAAAGGTGCTGAACGCAATGGCTTTCCAGCGGTTCGCCAGGTGCGCCAGGCGGGGCGGCAGCAGCCGGTTGGCATGCTCGGCGAAGGGATCGACCGACGGCAGCGAGCCGATGTAGGTTGGCGACCGCTGCAGCATGGTCACGTGGCCGGAACCGGAGTTCACCAGGGCCGGAATCAGCGTGATCGCGGTAGCGCCGGAGCCTACGACGATGATCTTCTTGTCCGTGTGGTCGAGGTCCGCCGGCCAATGCTGCGGATGAACGATCGTGCCCTCGAAGTCCTCGGCGCCGGGGAACGTCGGCGAATATCCCTCGTCGTAGTTGTAGTAGCCGGTGCACGCGAACAAGAAGGAGCACGTGATGTCCCGCTGTTGGCCGTCGTTCTCGACGGTCAGGGTCCAGCGGTTGTCGGCATCCGACCAATCGCCGGACACGACGCGGTGGCGGTAACGGATGTGCCGATCGATGCCGTTCTCGTCGACGGTTTCGTTGATGTAGGCCTTGATGTCGGCGCCCTCGGCGATGGATTTCGCCGAACGCCAGGGCTTGAACCGGAAGCCGAGGGTGAACATGTCCGAGTCGGACCGAATGCCGGGGTATTTGAACAAGTCCCAGGTGCCGCCCAGATCGTCGCGACGTTCCAGGATCGCGTAGCTCTTGGTCGGGCATCGGTTTTGCAGGTGCCAGGCCGCGCTCACGCCGGAGATGCCGGCGCCCACGATGACGACGTCAAGGTGCTCAGTCATGCGGCCACGCTATCAACGTGGTGTCGAGCTAGTCAACATACTGTCGAAATTCTCAACCGTGTGTAAAGTAACGAGCGTGACAGCCGTCGGCCCGACTCGTGCCTTGCGCGGTCGCCGCGCCATCCGCCCTTCGGGCGACGACCGCGAGCAGGCGATCCTCGCCACCGCCGAGCGGCTGCTCGAGGAGCGTTCACTGGCCGACATTTCGGTCGATGACCTGGCCAAAGGCGCCGGCATCTCGCGTCCGACGTTCTACTTCTATTTCAAGTCAAAAGAGGCGGTTCTGCTGTCTCTGCTCGAGCCGGTGATCACGCGTGCCGATTCCGAATTCGACGGCGCGGTGCAGCGGCTGCCGACGGACCCGCGTCGGGTCTGGCGCAACGGCATCAAGGCGTTTTTCACCGCATTCAGCACGCACCGTGCGGTGGCCCGGACCGCAACCGAGGCGCTCACCACCAACTCGGAACTGCGGACGGTGTGGTCCGGATTCATGCAGAAATGGATCGACCAGACGGCGGCCATGATCGTCGCCGAGCGGGACCGCGGCGCCGCACCGGACACCATCCCGGCCGCAGACCTGGCGACCTCGCTCAACCAGATGAACGAGCGCACGATGATGGCGGCGTTGTCCGCCGAGACGCCGGCGGTCGAGGCGGAGCGAGTCGTCGACACCCTCACCCACATCTGGCTCAGCAGCATTTACGGCGAATCGGGCTAGTTGTCACACCCCAGTGCGAACATGTGTTCGTGCGGTGCGATGCGTCCATCCTGCACGCGGACCTGGACTCGTTTTACGCGTCAGTAGAGCAGCGCGACGACCCGATTCTGCGCGGTCGCCCCGTGATCGTGGGCGGCGGGGTGGTGCTGGCCGCCAGCTACGAGGCCAAGGCCTACGGCGTTCGTACCGCGATGGGCGGCAGGCAGGCGCGCCGACTCTGCCCGGACGCCGTCGTGGTGCCGCCGCGCATGTCCGCCTATTCGCGCGCCAGCGACGCGGTGTTCGAGGTGTTCCACAACGCCACGCCGCTCGTTGAGCCGCTGTCGGTGGACGAGGCTTTTCTCGACGTCGGGGGCCTGCGCCGAGTCTCCGGCACGCCGGTCCAGATTGCCGAGCAACTGCGACTGGACGTACGGCACCACGTCGGGCTACCCATCACCGTCGGCATCGCCCGCACGAAATTCCTGGCCAAGGTGGCCAGCCAGGAAGCCAAGCCCAACGGACTGCTGCTGGTGCCCCCCGATCGGGAGCTGGCGTTCCTGCGCCCGCTGCCGGTGCGCCGGCTGTGGGGCGTGGGTGCGGTGACCGCCGAGAAGCTGCACGCACACGGCATCACGACGGTGGCCGATGTCGCCGAGCTCAGCGAGTCGACGCTGGCGTCGGTGCTGGGGGTCGCGATGGGCCGCCAACTGTATGCACTGTCACGCAATATCGACCGCCGTCGGGTCGACACCGGTGTGCGTCGCCGATCCGTGGGTGCCCAACGGGCGCTGGGCCGCGCCGGAAATCGCATGTCGTATGACGAGATCGACGCGGTCGTCGTCAATCTGATCGACCGCATCACGGCCCGGATGCGGGCCGCCGGGCGCACCGGGCGCACCGTGGTGCTGCGGCTGCGGTTCGGCGATTTCACCCGGGCGACCCGCTCGCACACCTTGCCGTGGGCAACGTCGTCGACGCATCCGATTCTGACCACCGCCCGACAGCTGGTCGCGTCGGCCGCACCCACGATCGCCCAACGCGGGTTGACGCTCGTCGGTTTTGCGGTGTCGGGCATCGATCGCAGCGGTGCGCAGCAGCTGATGCTGCCGTTTCAGACCGAAACGCTTGCGGTAGACGCCGCGGTCGACCAGATCCGTGCACGCTTCGGAAAATCCGCCCTCACCCGCGGGGTGTTAATCGGGCGCGATTCGGGTATAGATATGCCGCACCTTCCCGACTGACCCGTCTCCGGCTGTTCACCCAATTCCCTTCTCGCACATAATGTTTCGATCGTATGAGCTTGATTTGAGATCGCCTTCGACCCCAGCGAGCGCAGGGGGCCGCTTGTAAGCTGGCGAAAGCCCGACCCGGAAAGTGAGTAACAGAACACGATGCCGCCGCCTGACAAAGCCCGCGAAAGCGGCGTGCCTCGCGAAGGCGTCCTGCTCGTCTACAGCGCGATCCTCGCGTTGTCGGCAGGCTTCGTCAACGCGGTGGCTCTGCTCATCTTGGCGTTGCCGGTCGGCAACCTCACGGCGATCACGACCCAGCTGGGCATGAACACTGCCAATCCGTGGCTTTATGAGGGCCATGTGCTCGCCGCGATCTTGTTCGGCTTCCTGGCGGGCGCGACCATGGCCGGGGCGGTTCTCGCACCCACCGAGGCCCTGGCGGGTCCACGTCATGCCGTCGTGCTGTTTACCGAGGCGGCGCTGCTCGTGCTGGCCGCCGCCGGCGTGGAAGAAACCTTCGTCAAGGCGCAGATCGATGCGCTCGGCGTCGAGCTGACCGCGGTCCAGGCGATGTTCGCCGCGACGGCCCTCGGTCTGCAGAATGCGATGACCTCGAGCTTTCGCGGAATGTCGATCCGCACCACTCACTTCACCGGGACCGTCACCGACCTTGGCCTGATCCTCGGCCGCAGCCGGCAGCACGGGATCGAAAAATGGAAGGCCGCGATTCTCGTGACGACGCTCCTGCTGTTTCTCGGCGGCGGCGTAGCCGGGATCGTGTTCGGCGCTCGCTTCGGTGGATACGCGCTACTCATTCCCGCCGCCACCTGCGCGGCCGTGGCCGGCGCCAACGTGCTGCACAGCCGTTCACGCAGCGACGAACCGGTTCCCGAGGCAGCGGAAACGGTGCACGTCTGAGCCGTCAATTTGATCCGGTCCACGCCAGTAGCTTGTCGGCCGGCCAGGTGTTGACGATCCGGTCGACCGGAACCCCTGCCTCCAGTGCGCGCTGAGCACCATAGCCCAGGAAGTCCAACTGGCCGGGGGCATGCGCGTCGGTGTCGATGCTGAACACGCAGCCGATGTCGAGCGCCAGGTTGAGCAGCCGGGTCGGCGGGTCGCGGCGTTCGGGACGAGAGTTGATCTCCACGGCGGTGCCGTGATCCCGGCAGGCGGTGAAGACAGTCTCGGCATCGAATTTCGATTCCGGCCGGATGCCACGGTTGCCCGCGACGAGCCGCCCCGTGCAATGGCCCAGCACGTCCGCATGGCCGTTCGAGACGGCCCGAACCATCCGGCGGGTCATCGCGGCCGAATCCATCGACAATTTCGAGTGCACGCTGGCCACGACGACGTCGAGGCGTTCCAACAGTTCGGGCTCCTGATCCAGGCTGCCGTCCTCGAGGATGTCGACCTCGATCCCGCTGAGAATGCGCATCGGCGCGAACGTGTCCCGCAACCCGTCGAGCACGTCGAGCTGTTTGCGCAACCGCTCCGGTGACAGGCCGTTGGCGATCGTCAAGCGCGGTGAGTGATCGGTCAACGCACAGTACTCATGCCCCAGCGCTGCCGCGGTGGCCATCATCTCGTCGATCGGCGCCGAGCCGTCCGACCAGTTCGAATGCAGATGCAGATCTCCGCGCAACGCGGCACGCACCTCCGCGCCACCGAGATCTGTTGCAGCAGCACGTAATTCAACGAGCGTGTCGGGCTCACGGCCGGCCCAGGCCTGCGCGATCACTTTCGCGGTCTTGGGCCCGATGCCCGGCAACGTCTGCCAGCTGTTGGCCTGCCCGTGACGCTCGCGTGCGGCGGCGTCGAGACCCTCGACGATGTCGGCGGCGTTGCGATACGCCATGACGCGTTTGGGGTCCTGGCGACTCCGGTCCTTGTAGTAGGCAATCTCCCGAAGGGCGGCTACCGGGTCCATGGCTCCAGTGTGCCCGCGCGGTGACTGCAAGCGCGGCGGAGCCGGGCGCCGCAGGTGAACGCCAAACGTCCACGCTCAGCACAGCTGCCCGGCGATGAACCCGGCGAAAATCACCCCGAAGCCGCCGATCTCGCCGACGATCAGCATGGCCATCAGCATGCCGGTTCCTCGCGCCGGTTTCTCGAATTGGTTGACGGTGTCTCGGCGCGCACCGTGGTCGACGAACGCGGCGATCAGCAGCGTCGCGAACGAGTAGAGCAACGCCGCGCGGTGCGAGATATCGACGTAGGGATGCGCCCGGTGATCGTCGGACGTCATGATCTGGCGGTACTTCCAGACTCCGAGCACCAGTGCGAGCAAGAAGATGAGGCCGGCAGCCAGCAGGGTGATCTTCGTGTCTAGGCCGAGTGGCCCAATAGCGCGAGTCATCGTCCGCACGAGTTTAGTTGCGCTTCATCAATGTGGACTAGCGTCGATGGCATGCGATTCGCGTTCAAAACCTCACCGCAAAACACCACCTGGGCAGCCATGCTGGCCGTCTGGCAGGCCGCCGACGACATCGACGTCTTCGAGTCCGGGTGGACATTCGACCACTTCTACCCGATCTTTTCCGACAGCACCGGCCCGTGTCTGGAAGGTTGGACGACGCTGACCGCGCTCGCCCAGGCCACCAACCGGCTGCGGCTGGGCACCCTGGTCACGGGCATCCATTACCGCCACCCTGCGGTTCTGGCCAACATGGCCGCCGCTCTCGACGTCATCTCCGACGGGCGACTCGAACTCGGGATCGGCGCCGGCTGGAACGAGGAGGAGTCGGGTGCCTACGGCATCGAACTGGGCAGCATCCGGGAACGGTTCGACCGGTTCGAGGAAGCCTGTCAGGTGCTGATCAGCTTGCTCAGCGAGGAGACCACCAGCTTCGACGGCAAGTACTACCAGCTCAAGGACGCGCGCAACGAACCCAAGGGGCCGCAGCGCCCGCACCCGCCCATCTGCATCGGCGGCAGCGGGGAGAAGCGCACGCTGCCGCTCACCGCGCGCTACGCCCAGCACTGGAATTTCGCCGGCGGGACGCCCGAGGAGTTCGCCCGCAAGCGCGACGTGCTCGCGGCACGCTGCGCTGACATCGGGCGCGACCCCAAGGAGATCACCATGTCGGCCCATGTCCGCCTCGGCGAAGACCTCGACTACGGGCAGGTCATCGAGACCGCAGCCGGGCTGGGGGCCGAGGGGCTCGACTTGGGAATCGTCTACCTGCCCCCGCCGCACGACCCGGCCGTCCTGGAGCCGCTGGCTGAGGCAATCCGGGATTCGGGGTTGTGGAGCGGCTAGGTCGGGCCGCTAGTCGGCAGTGAATTCCCGGATTTTCGGAAGGGCCCCATTCTGCTACTGCGGCTCGTCCCGCGCATGGCCTCGGATAAGCCGCTTTCGGCCATCCGCCTAGGGCCCCACCGCAAGAACCGGTGCCGTGGCCAGACACGAGCCCGAACCGAAAACTTGGAGCTATGCCGGCCGTCTCACCTCGCGAAGGTGCTGGCCACTGCGACGACAACACCTTCGATTGTGCGAACGAAACTCCGCAAGATTTCCCTATTTTTGGGCTTGCTTGATCATAAATACGGCGGCCCGCTTGAGTAGGTCCCGTTTCTTGGTTAGGTCGGTGAGTTTTTTGCGCAGCTGGTCGAGTTCTTCCCGGCCGCTGATCGCTGTAGTCGGTGCGCCGAATGCACGGTGGTGCGGCGGCAGCGGGCGGGTTCGTGCGCGTTGGGAATCATCTGGCTCCGCAGCCCAGGATGGGAGCGCTTTGCTGCAGAGACGACGCGGAAGGGCGTCACGCGAGCGTGGTGCGTTGACCATGCTGGCTACCGGAGGCATACCGCCGAAGAAGCCTCCCGGTGCAGCTGGTCCCGCCGCGGGCACGACATCGAGACTGGTCATCGGCAACCCCGCAGAGACCAACCGGATCCCTGGTGGCGCCGAACCCCAAGCCGGCGGTACCGACAACCCGCCCACCGATGCCGCTTGGCCCAGACCGGACGAAATCCCGGCCTCGCCAAAACCCGAACCAAGACCACGAGCAGCCGCACCCGAGGAACTCGCCAAGGTCCCCAACCCGGCCCCCGGCTCCCCAGACTTGGCCGCCGAAAGCGCGGCCACTAACGGCCCCTCCGACGTCGCTACCATCGGAAAAAGAGTGAATAACGTGCCTGTGACAGAGAAATTCGTCGCGGGTATCAGCGTCAAAAATCCCGATATGTCACTGGTCAGTGATTCGAATGTGTCGGTTATTTGTGGTACGCCGCCGGGTGGCGAACCCGCTGCCAGGCTGTGCAGTGTGTTGGGCACGTGAGATAGGACGGATTGCGTGTTGCCTGCTGTTGACGTGGCCACCGCGTGGCGAGCAGCAACATGTTGGGCGACCATACCGCTCGGGTTGGTGTTGCACGGCGCTTCGGTGAACGCGACCAACGTCGCCGCAGCAGCTGAGGCACCCGCATACCCATACATCGCCGCGGCATCCTGGGCCCACATCTCGCCGTACTGCGCCTCGGTAGCCGCAATCGCCCCCGTATTTTGCCCGACCACATTGCCGGCCACCAACGCCACCAACAACGCCCTATTAGCCGCCACCTCCGACGGCGGCACCGTGGCAGCAAATGCCGCCTCATACGCCGCAGCCGCCGATCTGGCTCGATCAGCGGTCTGTTCCGCCCGCGCCGCGGTCACGCCCATCCACACCGCATAAACAGCCGCCGCAGCACTCATCGACATCGACGACGCACCCCACCAACAACTATCAGCAACCTCGGAGACCACCCTCCGATACGCCCCCGCCGCCGCATTCAACTCCGCAGCCACCCTGTCCCACGCCCCCGCAGCCGCCATCAACGGCCCCGATCCCCCACCCGCATACATCCGACCCGAGTTAACCTCCGGCGGCAACACCGCAAAATCCAACCCGATCATCGAATCGCTTCCCTGCCGCGGCATCGACTGGCTGAAGCTATCGCAGTACCGTCGCGCTGCGCACGGATGTTTATCCGGAATTTTATATTTTCGGCCATATTGCGCACTTCCCAAATCTATAGATACTCCAGCGCTACGATTCTTCGTATTCGATAGTGAATATTGCTATTCGCGCGCTTCCTCGATTAAAAAGGCTGCCGTCTCTTTGAGCAGGTCCCGTTTCTTGGTTAGGTCGGTGAGTTTTTTGCGCAGCTGGTCGAGTTCTTCCCGGCCGCTGATCGCTGTAGTCGGTGCGCCGAATGCACGGTGGTGCGGCGGCAGCGGGCGGGTTCGTGCGCGTTGGGAATCATCTGGCTCCGCAGCCCAGGATGGGAGCGCTTTGCTGCAGAGACGACGCGGAAGGGCGTCACGCGAGCGTGGTGCGTTGACCATGCTGGCTACCGGAGGCATACCGCCGAAGAAGCCTCCCGGTGCAGCTGGTCCCGCCGCGGGCACGACATCGAGACTGGTCATCGGCAACCCCGCAGAGACCAACCGGATCCCTGGTGGCGCCGAACCCCAAGCCGGCGGTACCGACAACCCGCCCACCGATGCCGCTTGGCCCAGACCGGACGAAATCCCGGCCTCGCCAAAACCCGAACCAAGACCACGAGCAGCCGCACCCGAGGAACTCGCCAAGGTCCCCAACCCGGCCCCCGGCTCCCCAGACTTGGCCGCCGAAAGCGCGGCCACTAACGGCCCCTCCGACGTCGCTACCATCGGAAAAAGGACATATAAGGCGCCCGATCCTAAAAACCCCATACCGGAAGCGAATCCCGCGAACCCCGTAAAATCGCCATACAGTGATTCGAATGTGTCGGTTATTTGTGGTACGCCGCCGGGTGGCGAACCCGCTGCCAGGCTGTGCAGTGTGTTGGGCACGTGAGATAGGACGGATTGCGTGTTGCCTGCTGTTGACGTGGCCACCGCGTGGCGAGCAGCAACATGTTGGGCGACCATACCGCTCGGGTTGGTGTTGCACGGCGCTTCGGTGAACGCGACCAACGTCGCCGCAGCAGCTGAGGCACCCGCATACCCATACATCGCCGCGGCATCCTGGGCCCACATCTCGCCGTACTGCGCCTCGGTAGCCGCAATCGCCCCCGTATTTTGCCCGACCACATTGCCGGCCACCAACGCCACCAACAACGCCCTATTAGCCGCCACCTCCGACGGCGGCACCGTGGCAGCAAATGCCGCCTCATACGCCGCAGCCGCCGATCTGGCTCGATCAGCGGTCTGTTCCGCCCGCGCCGCGGTCACGCCCATCCACACCGCATAAACAGCCGCCGCAGCACTCATCGACATCGACGACGCACCCCACCAACAACTATCAGCAACCTCGGAGACCACCCTCCGATACGCCCCCGCCGCCGCATTCAACTCCGCAGCCACCCTGTCCCACGCCCCCGCAGCCGCCATCAACGGCCCCGATCCCCCACCCGCATACATCCGACCCGAGTTAACCTCCGGCGGCAACACCGCAAAATCCAACCCGATCATCGAATCGCTTCCCTGATCAACAGGGCCACCGCGTCATGCTCCATCGCCACTTCAGCCACCTCCCTGCGCAACCGCTCAAGCTCGTCGAGCTCACCTTGTGTCCAGCCGCCTTCGTCGTTTCGACTACGTTGCACCGGCGGCGCAGGTCGACCTCGTCCGCACTCGCCGCCGCCCGACTTCCCGGCCTCTGACGCGAGTACGGTGCTTCGCAAGCCCTGCGAATAGGTGGAGCTGGCTGATGGTGCGTTGACCATGCTGGCTACCGGGGGCAGACCGCCGAAGAAGCCTCCCGGTGCAGCTGGTCCCGCCGCGGGCACGACATCGAGACTGGTCATCGGCAACCCCGCAGAGACCAACCGGATCCCTGGTGGCGCCGAACCCCAAGCCGGCGGTACCGACAACCCGCCCACCGATGCCGCTTGGCCCAGACCGGACGAAATCCCGGCCTCGCCAAAACCCGAACCAAGACCACGAGCAGCCGCACCCGAGGAACTCGCCAAGGTCCCCAACCCGGCCCCCGGCTCCCCAGACACCGACGAAGCCGCAGCCGTGGCGCTTGGCAGCGCGAGCGACATGAGTGGAAAGACTTGGGCGAGAATTCCCCCGGCCGTATACGCCGCGGAGGCATACACCAGGGCGTAGGACCCCGTATCGCCAGCCAACGTATTGATCTGCTGAAACGGATTGCTAGCCAAGATGTTCTCTAGCTGGTCAATGGGCCTGAATGACGATCCGCCCGCTGCCAGGCTGTGCAGTGTGTTGGGCACGTGAGATAGGACGGATTGCGTGTTGCCTGCTGTTGACGTGGCCACCGCGTGGCGAGCAGCAACATGTTGGGCGACCATACCGCTCGGGTTGGTGTTGCACGGCGCTTCGGTGAACGCGACCAACGTCGCCGCAGCAGCTGAGGCACCCGCATACCCATACATCGCCGCGGCATCCTGGGCCCACATCTCGCCGTACTGCGCCTCGGTAGCCGCAATCGCCCCCGTATTTTGCCCGACCACATTGCCGGCCACCAACGCCACCAACAACGCCCTATTAGCCGCCACCTCCGACGGCGGCACCGTGGCAGCAAATGCCGCCTCATACGCCGCAGCCGCCGATCTGGCTCGATCAGCGGTCTGTTCCGCCCGCGCCGCGGTCACGCCCATCCACACCGCATAAACAGCCGCCGCAGCACTCATCGACATCGACGACGCACCCCACCAACAACTATCAGCAACCTCGGAGACCACCCTCCGATACGCCCCCGCCGCCGCATTCAACTCCGCAGCCACCCTGTCCCACGCCCCCGCAGCCGCCATCAACGACCCCGATCCCCCACCCGCATACATCCGACCCGAGTTAACCTCCGGCGGCAACACCGCAAAATCCATTTCTAATACCTCCTTGTCGTTGCGGCGTCTGCAGAAGCCGGACCCGGTCCTAGATACCAACCGTTTCCCACCGAAAGAAACGGTTGCCGTGATTTTTCAAAATTCAATTACGAATCATGAAACCGCGCTGCTGGTTATGCATGCTGGAGAAATAGCCCGTGCTCATCTGGTGGCAATCGCATTGGCCGCCTCGGTCGCGGCATAAGAATCGGCACTGGAAGCCAAGGTGTTGACAAACATTTCGTGAATTTCTGCGGCCTGCATACTAAGTGCCTGGTAGATGCGGCCGTGGGCGCTAAACTGGGCAGCAGTCAAGGCCGAAACTTCATCGGCTGCCGCTGGCATTATCCCGGTTGTCGGGGCCGCTATACTCGCATTTTCGGCGCTCACCGCCGATCCGATTGCGCGCAAACTGGTAGCGGCCGCCGCCAGTTCGGCGGGCTGAGCAGTGACGAATGGCATAGATTATCTCCAAATCTCTAATCGAATACGTGGTCTGCCGACGGACGCGGGACCAACGCAACATCCGGCCACTCCTTCGATTACCGGCTAGGGCCGTAACCCGTCTAGCTGTGTCAGATCCCAGCTGTGTTCATTGACGCTCTGCTCGATTACAGGCCTCCCTACGCCGACGATTTTGGTAAGCGAATCTGGGATGCGCAGCCCAGCACCCGGGCATGTCCCCACCAGATCGTCGCGGACGGGGTGCCGGCGGCGGGTAACTCCGGCAAAAGGTGCGCATTCATGTCATTTCCTGTCGGTGCGAACTGCCGAAACTCCTGAAGGCGTGGCGTGGATCAGTCGACTAAAAGCGGTGCCCCCGTTCGCTGCCGGAGCTGCTTCACGTCGACCGCGCTCGCCAGTTCGACCAGACGTAGGCCGTCGCGGGTGACGTCAATGACGGCAAGGTCGGTGATTATTCGGTCGACGACGCATCTACCGGTAAGCGGCAGGCTGTTCTCCACGCGAATCTTTGGAGTGCCGTCGCGTGCGCAATGCTCCATGAGCACGATGATTTTGCGCGCTCCCTGCACCAAATCCATCGCGCCGCCCATGCCCTTCACCAGCTTTCCCGGCACCACCCAGTTACTCAGGTCGCCCCGGACGCTAACCTGCATGCCGCCCAGGATCGCGATGTCTATCCGGCCTGACCGAATCATCGCGAAGCTGGCTGCCGAGTCGAAGAAGCTGGCACCCGGAACAATGGTGACGGTCTCCTTTCCGGCGTTTATCAGGTCCGGATCCTCCTCCCCGTCATAGGGATACGGCCCGAGGCCGAGAATTCCGTTCTCCGACTGGAGCACGATGTGTACGCCGTCGGGCACGTGTTCAGGCACCAGTGTCGGCAACCCGATGCCGAGGTTGACATAGTCACCGTCGTGCAGTTCCGCAGCGGCGCGTGCTGCCATTTGCCCGCGGTCCCAAGCCATTACGCCACCTCTTCCGCAATCTCGTCGCACGGTGGTCGAGACCGCACGGTTCGGCGTTCGATGCCTTTGGCGGCGATGTCGGCCGCAGTCAGCGGCAGCACCCGATCCACATAGATGCCCGGCAGATGGATGGCGTCGGGTTCGATGTCGCCCGGCTCGACGAGCTCTTCGACCTCGGCGGCCGTGATTCGTGCCGACATCGCACACAACGGGTTGAAATTACGTGCCCCCCTGCGGAATACGAGATTCCCGTGCCGATCTCCCTTCCAGGCATGAACCAGGGCGAAGTCGGGCCGCAGCGCCGTCTCGAGAACAAACTCGTGCGCACCGCCGTCCCAGTCGAACGATGCGACGGTCTTGGGCTGCGAAGCAGTGTCCACCGATCCATCCGGTGCGTACCTGATCGGCAGCCCGCCGTCGGCGACTTCAGTGCCCACGCCGCTGCGGGTGTAAAAGGCGGCGATGCCCGCGCCACCGGCACGCAGCCGTTCGGCCAGAGTGCCTTGCGGGATCAGCTCGATCTCGATCTCTCCGGCCAGGTACTGGCGCTCCAGTTCCTTGTTCTCGCCGACGTACGACGCAACGAGCCGGCGGATCTGCCGGTTCTCCAGCAGCAGTGAATTGCCGAGCCCGCCGATACCACAGTTGTTCGACACCAGGGTGATATCGCGGCTGCCCAACTCGGCCAGGGCCGCCAACAGCACGGCAGGAATACCGCAAACGCCAAATCCGCCGGTGGCCAACATGATCGAGTCCGGGATGTCGGCGACTGCCTCTGCGGCCGTGCTAATCGTCTTGTCCATGCGGGCCCCTAATGCAGTTTCGCCAGTTGTTCGAGCACCTGCTCGGGTGATGCCGAGACGGGAATGGTGGTGAGCAGAATCTCGCCCGCCGGGATGTCGGCGCCCGCCGTCCAAAATTCGTCGGAGAGAAGTCCGATGGGCGGGTCGCCCGGCGAGCTCTCGACTGCGGAGTCCGTCCACAGCGCTAATGACCAGTCGAAGTGTCCGGCGACGTTGGCGATGGAGGCGTAGGACTCCAGCTTTTCCGGGCTTCCCGTTGGCCCGCCGCGGCTGTCGAGCAGAACCAGAGCAACCGGCAGGGAACCCAGCTGGCCGAGCCATTCGGCGATATACATCGCGGCCCGGTCGGCGTCGTCGGCTGCCACCGCATCAAGTGCGTTGTCGGCGACTTGGTGGGCCCACGACAGCCAGCACACCGGCGATGGCACGTGCAGCACCAGTTGGCGCCGCGACGTGCCCGCCAGCGTTCCTAGCACCTCGCGACTGGCCGCCAGCACCGCATCGTCGGCCAGCAACGCACGCAACGGATAGCCCGTGCGGACACGGCTGCCCATGGCTTGCACCAGTCCCGGGCGGACTTCGATGTGCGCACCCTGGAAGCGACGAACGTCGACCCACATCGCGTCCGGGTCAAGCAGGCCGCGGACTTGCGCGAAATGGCCCGCCGCCAGCGTGGTATCGGTCCACGGAATCGGTGCGCCTTGTCGGATCACCGCGGTCGAATAGTCGACGTCGTTGATCAGCAGGGGCCGGGTACGCCCACTCGGAGGGAGAGCCACCAGCGATTTTGCACTCAACGCTTTACCTTTCCAGCGGTCGGCGACGATGCGTCGCGATCAGGCCAGCCGCGTAACGTTTTCGCCGTATCGCTGCTCGAGCTCGGCGATGCGCGCCTCGAGTTTGGCGATCTTGACCTCACGGCGGTCGGGCACCATGACGATGGGCAGTTCCTGCAGCGGTGCGGTGACGCGTTCGGGGCCGTCGATCGTGTAGACCGTGGCCACGATGTCCGGTGTGTCCGGGGTCCACGTGCCCCACGACCCGTAGTAGGCGAGGTCCTTTGGCGGCTCCGGCTTGACGAATTCCGCGCAGAATTCGGCAAACGGCTTGCCGCGTTGCAAGCGTTCCTTGCGGATCTGCGCCCTCGCCTTTTCGGTACCCCCGGCGTCCAGCCGGAAGGTCGCCGGGTCATAGCGCACCCCGAACACGTCCTCAGCCACCCGCTGACTGATCCGACCGAGTTCGGCGTCGCGGACCACCGACTCGGGCAGCCGCTCCAGCGGATCGCCATATCCACCGCCGGCGCCCTGGCTGATCATGTACAACTCGCCATCCTTGGCGAGATCGAACTGCAGACCCATGTGATAAGTGGAGTAACGGCCGTCCGGGAACGGGCGTTCGTTCATCACCTTCTCCATGGACAGGTCGAATTTCTTGTTGTCCTGCCGGAAGTGCTCATAGACGTTAGTGCCCTTGACCATGGCCAGCGGATAGGTGCCGCAGCCGTAGCCGCCGTACATCCCGTAGATCGACGAGAACTTCGCGCCCGAGGTCACCGTCATGAACCCCCATTGCGGGCTACCTTCGGCAGCTACGATCATCTCGTATCCCATTCCGCCGTTGAACTTTCCGAAGCCCATGTTGTCGCGGATTAACCGCTTGGCAACGAGCTGCATGAACGGCACCTCTTCTTCCATCACCTCTTGCTCGGCGGTATCTGCCATGGCGCAGAACAACGGCGATACGGCGTCCTCCCCATCGCGGAATGGCTTTGCGCCACCGGGCATTCCGTTGAGGTCCGCGCACAGGTTCCCGACCATGTCGCCGTGCTGGGTGATGCCGCCCCACAGGAATGTGTTGATCTGGTTGAACCAGTTCGCGACCACGTTGCTGTACTTATGCGGGCAAGAAAATGACATCCTGCTGTAGAGGGCCTGCATGGCCGAAAAGCCGCGGAAGGAGGCCTGCAGGGACTGGCCCATCGGGGCGTCGTAGGACGCATCGGCCCAGGTTCCTTCGTCGGAGATGATCTCAATACAGCTCATCGCGGCGGTGCAGCGCGGCAGGTCCGGCCACCAGAATGCCAGGATCGCCTGCATCATCATTGATTTCACCGAGCAGAGGGGTGAGTTGATGGCACGGTTGAGGATCTCCGGCCCGGTCCCGCGCAGATCGACAGTCATCGTGTCGCCTTTGACGGTGATCTTGCACGCGAACTTGATCAGGATGTTCTCTTTAAGGGTGCTGTCCATGAACTGGTCGAATCGGTAAGTGCCATCCGGTAATTCACTGATCCGGCGGCGTACCTCGGCGTCGACGTCCTCTACGGTGATACGCAGCGCGGCTACGAACGTGTCGGTGCCGACCTCGTCGATGACCTTGTCTATGCGCTCCATGATCTTGCGCACCGCAGTGATCTTCACCTTGAGATCTGCCAGCTGCAGTTTGGGGTCGCGCACCGAGTGCTGCAAGAAGGTCAGCAGATCACGGCGCAGCTGACCACGCTCGACGATCTTGAACGGGCTCATCCGCAGCCCGTCGTCGAACGCGGTCTCCGAGCCCGATGGCATGCCGCCCGGTTCGCAGGCGCCGTTTTCGCCTTCATGAATGGTGGCGGCCACCCACGCGATGATTTCGCCGTCACGGATGATCGGCATGATCATCGACTGGTCGGTGTTGTGCACGTTGCCGAACCGGGCGTCGTTGTGGATGAACCCGTCACCTTCATGAATGCCGACCGTCGGCTCGTCCTTCCAGTTCTTCATGATGTAGCGGATCGGGTGGTGCAGGATCGCGCTGAAGGCGATGACCCCGTGACACGACAGATACGAGACGTCACCGGCACCGGTGTAAATCGCCGTCGTCAGGTCGCCCCACTTGGCGCCGGGCGCAGCGCCCTGGGCTTCGCACATCTCGTAGCCCTCGTCCAACGCGCCGGCAATGCGTTTGCGGATGCGTTCCACCTGCAGTCGATCCACGCCGGCGGCGATGGCCAGGTCTTCGTGCAGCGACCGCGCGGAGATGCTGTGGCTGCGCATGATTTCCCGGTCGGGCCCCAGGAAAAGCGTTGTCTCATCCATGAATCGGTCGACCCATTGCTGCTCTTCGGCAGTCAGATGGCCGGTTGGGCGTTCGTTAACTGTGGTCATTGGTTGTCCGTCCTTTGGTCTTCGCGAAACGTTGGCGGTGTCAGTCCTGCAGGAACCACACGGCCCCCTGCACGGTCGGCTCCAGCCGCCAGCCGGGTTCGACGAGGAAGGTGGTGTTCTCGGTGGTGACGATGGCCGGACCAGCGATCACGCGGTCGGCCGAAAGGGCGTCTTGGTCGTACACCGCGGTGTCGATCGGGTTGCCGTATCCGATCAAGTGCGCCTGGCGCGTCCCGATCGGGATTGGCGCGCTGCGTTCTCCGCCGTGCTCCAATGTTTCGAAGTTCACCACGTCGCCGTCGACGAACGACGCGACCCGCACGGTGTTGCAGCGGATCCCGGCCTCCGGGGCGGCAGAGGACGCGCCGAAGCGATGGCTATAGACGTCCCCAAAGGTCCTGATGATCTGCAGCACGTCGCCGACGCCGTTGATGCGGTGGATGTCCTGCAGGGCCACGGCCTGGGTCAGCAGCTGGTTGCCGTAGCGCATATCCAGTTCGAGGCGGTACTTGACGACCTCGCCGGAGAAGCCCTGCCGGATCAGATCCTCACGCCCACTCGCCTCCAATTCCTCCACAACGGCGTTGAACTCGTCGTACTCGTCGTAAAGCTTGCGTGTTGTCGTGTTGTACATTGTCACGTGCACACCGCGCTCGTGGAAGTGCAGCTGCTTCATGTTCCCGGCGCCGCAAGCCGCGAATACGGACGAGAATGGCGGCGCCAGAACGCGTTTGATGCCGGCATGGCGTGCGATGCCGCAGGCGTGCAGCGGTCCATTGCCCCCGTAGGCAAGCATTGTGAAGTCTTCGGGCAGATATCCGCGGACCCGCAGCTCCTTGCCGATGCCGATCGCCATCTGCTCGTCGACGCCGTCCTTGATGACCCGCGCGACCTCGACCGGATCCATGTCGAGGTGGTCGCACAGGTCCTCCTCGATGGCGAACAGCGACCGCTTGGCGTTCAGCTTGATGTATCCGTTGGCGTAGTTGTCCGGATCCAGGTACCCCAGCAGCAGGTCGGCATCGGTGACGGTGGGGCGCAGGCCACCGCGGTCATAGCAGGCCGGGCCCGGGTTAGAGCCCGCCGACTTCGGCCCGATCTTGATCGAGTTGTGAATGCGGTCGTAGCTGGCGATCGAACCCCCGCCAGCGCCCAGAGTATCGAGGTGCACCATCGGCACCGACACCAGCCACCGATCGATGGTGGGCAGGAAGTCGTAATGCTTCACCCCGCCCTCGGGAACCAGACCGATGTCGAACGAGGTCCCCCCCATATCGGTTGCGATAACGTGGCCGATACCCGTTTCATTCGAAAGATGTTCAGCCGCACCAACACCGGCGATCGGCCCGGAGTGAATCGTCTGCAGCGCGTCGGTGGAGTTCATCTGCGCCATGCCGCCGGAGTTGTGGATTACCAACATCGGCTTGTCGTAGCCGAAGTCGCGCAGATTGCTCGACAGCTGCGCCAGGGCGTGAAACATGATCTCGTGCAGGTAGGCGTCGATGATCGTCGACGTGGCGCGGACGTACTCCCCCTTGCGCCCGGAGACCTGGTGACCCAGCAGCACCGGGATCGCACCGAGCTCGTGCGGGGGAAACTCGTCGAGAATGATCTCTTGAATCGCGAGCTCGTGCTCGGGGTTCTCGGTCGAGTTGACCAGTGATACCACTATCGCCTCGGCGCCGCCGTCGACCAGCTCGCGAACCATCATGCGCACGTCGTCGGGGTCCAGCCGCGCGACGACCTTCCCGGCGGAGTTGATGCGCTCCTTGACCGAACGGATCATCGCCCGCGACACCAGCGGCTCGGGACGCTCGGCGGCCGGCAGGTTCTGCTGCATCGCATAGTCCAGGCCCTCCCCATAACCGCGACCGCGGGATAGCGGGATGGTGTCTTCGAAGCCGTGGGTGACAATGGCGGCCACCTTAGGCCCATTGCGCTCGATGAGCGCGTTAGTGCCCAGAGTGGTCGCGTAGCGGACCGAATCCACTTCGGACAGCACCGTGGACCGGTCCAATCCGGCTCGCTTGCAGGCAAGGTCGAGCGCATCGTTGAACCCGATCGCCAAATTGTGATGGGTCGTGAGCGCTTTGGCGTCGACGTAGACATCGCCCCAGACAAAGAAGCAGTCGGTGAATGTGCCGCCGATGTCGACCGAAATTCGTTTCATGCTTTGAGTTCTCCGGGGTGAGTGGGATCAGCGGATGTGGCCGGCGGCCTTGAGCGCGGCGGTGTACTTCTGCGCATCTTCACCGGGCCCGTAGTTGTGGACGGCTTCGGCGTCTAGGCCGCGCTCCGCCCATTGCTTACGCAGCGCGGCGACATCGACGAGGATGTCAACGGCGGGCGGATGGCCCGGCGGCAGGTACTCGCACTCGATCTGCGTGCCGCAGCCGGGACAGTAGTACTCGAGAATCCGGCAGTAAGTCGGATCGGGACTGAACGTGTACTCATACCGCTCGGGATCGATGATCGGCTGGTGGATTTCGCGGGGATCGCGGTCATGGACCAGGGTTCTCGACTTGTAGTTCTCGTGCGCCGAGCCCATATCCTGGGCACACACCCGGCATACCCACCGTTCGGTGTCGAGATCGATGACGAGGTATTCGGTCATAGGGACTCGCATCGGAGTCCTCCTTCCGCGGAACAGCGTGGACGGTGCGATTCAGAGGTTGTCGGTCAGCATCAGGTCACCGGCCCAGGTGACCCGGAACTCCCAACCCGGCAGTACCCGGGCGGTGAAGAACGGGCCCTCGATGATGGCGGGCCCCGTACCGGCATGGCCGGGACTCAGCTCGTCGAGCACATGCACCGCAACGTCGTCGACCCGGTCCGCGGCGGCGCGGATGGGGCGCCGACCGATAGACGGCGCGGTACTCGGATCAGCTCGTGTACTCTTCGGCAGCTCTGGATGTGGAAGCGCTGCAGCCACATCCAGCTGCAGCGAAACAACACAGCCCGGATAGTCGACCTCGTCGCCGCGCTGGTACGGCAGGTGCGACACCGTCGCGTCATCCACGCTCTCCAGCAGCAACCGCCAGGTGGTCTCGCAATCGGCCAGTAAATAGCCTTCCTGGAACATGTCTCGGTCGGCGCGCGCCAGCAGAGCGTCATGGACGGCACTGGCCGAATCGGCACTCGGCTCGGGAATGATCACTTCGTAGGTCTTGCCGATGTCGGAGAACGAGATCCCGAACGCCGAGAAGACAGCCGCGGTGCGTGGGATCAGCACCCGCTTGATGCCGGCCAGCCTGGCCGCGCCGGTGGCGCTCATCGGCCCCGCTCCGCCGAAAGCCAGCAACGTCGTGACGTCTTTGACGGCCCCCGCCAGCGCGACCGCGAGCGCGTCGAAGTAGGCGTGTTCCATGCGGATCAACGCCTCTTCAAGCGAGATCCCGAGCGGCTCGGCGATCGTTTCGGTGATCACCGACCTCGACCGGCCCGGATCGAGGGTGAAGGTCCCGTCCAGGTAGGTGTCGGCGTCGAGCACGCCGAGCAGCAGGTTGACGTCGGTGATGGTGGCCTGTTTCCCGCCGAATCCGAAGCATGCCGGACCCGGTGCGGCACCGACCGACTGCGGCCCTACCGTGATCTCCCCGTCGAGAACCTGGATCACCGATGAACCGCCCACACCTGCCGAGGTGAGGTGGCTCATCGGATAGGAGATGCGTACCCCTTCGATGCTGCCCCGGTCAGCCACCACGACAATGTCGTCTTCGACGACACCGACGTCGGTGGTAGTGCCCCCCACGTCCATCATCAGGGCGTGCTGCAACCCGTAAGCTTTCGCCAGCGCCGCGGTACCTTCCAGCCCGCCACGCGGCCCCGACGAATACGTCTTTAGCGCAACCGATTTCGCAACTCGCGAGGACGCGCCGTCGTTACGGTAAACAAGCAACGGGTTGACCACCCGGTAGCCCTGCAGCCGCCGCTCGGCACTGTACAAGAACCGCTCCATCGTCGGATGCAGGAATGAATTGACCACACATGACCACGCGCGCCGCGTGTGATCGCGGTCTCCGGCCAGCTCCCAGCTGTAGATCAGCGGGACCGAGCCCAGCAGGTGGCGGGGAAACTTGCGCAACAGCACGTGCCGGAGCCGCTGCTCCTGCAGCGGACTCGCTCCGGTGACGACGACCCGAGCCGCCCCCAACGTGGTCAGCCGGTTGATCTTTTGCACCGCATCGAACTCGAAAGCCTCGGTGTCGGCATCCGGGTCGAAGGTCACAAAGCGATCACCGACCAGGTCGGCGAACAGTTTTTCCCCGGCGGGAGTCTGCTGCATCGCGGTCGCCAGCCCCGTCATCGAAGTCAGGATCCCGATCATCGGGCCTCGCCGTTCCACCAGCGCGTTGGTGCCCTGGGTGGTGGAGTACCGAATGTGCTCGGCCTCGTGCAGCAGCCGGGTGATATCGGCGTCGCCGTAAAGGGCTTGTGATGCCTTTTCAATTCCGGTGAACAGGCATTCGGACAGGTCGTGCGGGGTGGTCAGCGTCTTGGTGAAGCGGAAGCCGTCGCCGTCCCAGACGCAGATGTCGGTCAGGGTGCCGCCATTGTCGATGTTGATGAGGGTTCCCATGCCGCTCCGTTTCGAGGTCGCGTTTCACATTCGTCGGCGGATGTGCTGCACACCACATCGCTGCCCGAAAAACATTGCCGAGGTCTCACGGCGGCGGGCTGTCCCAAAATGGGACACAGCCGCATACCCGGGAGATGACCGCCCTCTCTTTAAACTTGGCGTGACGAAGCGATGACGCAAAAGTCATCCCGCAGCCAGGAGCGCGCGATGCCTGATAACCCCGGCCGGATGCTGCGGGTAGCTGCTGCCCGTGCGGACTTCCTTGAGTACGGCAGCACGGGTGCGGCGGGCGTCTCGGACATGGTGGTGGCCTCGTGGGAGCGCAGTCAGTCGGCAGGCGTGGACGTATCCAGCCCCAACAGCGTGTTCACCGATGATCTCGACACGGGATCACTTTTGGTGCGCTGCGCGCGACCGGTACTCGAGCAGCTCGAGACCGATATCGCTGACATGCCGCTGGTCATCGCTTTGACGGACAGCAAAGCCCGGGTGGTGCGACGGATCGACAGCTCGGCGGCGGTGGCACGGTTGCTCGACCGGGTGGATCTCGCACCTGGCTTCGACTATTCCGAGTCGACGATGGGCACCAACGGCATCGGCACGGTGTTCGAAGCGGGCCAACCGGTCAGTGTGGTGGGGCCCGAACACTTCAGCGAGAATCTGCACCTCTTCGCCTGTACCGGGGCCCCGGTGATCGACCCGATCACCGGACGCGTCGAGGGTGTGCTCGATATTTCGACGCTGTCGGACGCGTGGAGTCCCCTGATGCACACCCTGGCCAATAGCGCCGCCAAAGACATCGGGCGTAATCTTCTGCTCGACCGGGGGCAGTCGCAGCGCGCCATCTTCGAGACCTACCTGAAGGTCACCGCGCGTTCGCCCCGCGAAGCCGTCTTTGCGTTCGGCGACTCGGTGTTCATGGCTAATCCCGCTGCCCAGCAGCTGTTCGACCCCAACGAACAACGCACATTGCGCGAGCACGCAACCTTCCTGATGGCAGGCAAGGATCGGGCCAGCGACACCTTGGCTTTACCGGGTGGGCAGCGGCTAGTCCACATCCGCGGAATCCGCATCGTCGCTGGCTCAGAGGTAGCGGGGATGGTGGTGGTCGCGGAGCTGGTCGCAACGCGCCAACCCAGCTCGCCGCGCGATTTCAGCGAGCAGCAACTGCCGCCGATCGCGATCGCGGCACCACGGACTTCGCAGATCGTCGAGCAGCTCTCCCGGTCCCGCGAATCTCTGGCCGGAGGCACCACACCGGCGTGGATGCGAGCGGTCGGCGAGCTGCGTGATGCGCTTGAACAGGCAAAGCCGGCCCCAGTGCTCGGTGAGACGGGCGTCGGCAAGTTCACGTTGGTAGGCGAGCTGTTCCATGCCGTCTATCCCGAGGCGCGCAGCATCTCACTCGATGCTGCGCAGCTCAACGGCGGAGGCCCGCCATCGGGCATTACTTCCCTGGCGGGATGTCCACGAGAACCCACTCTGCACATCATCAGATACATCGACCAGGCCACTGCCGAAAGTGTGCAGTGCCTGGAAGCTTATTTCTCGGCGGTGGAATCGCTGGACGGCCCGGTCTGGATAGTGGCAACGGGAACGGATTCCTCGCCGGGGTCCGATCTGCCGTTCCAGGAACTGTTGCACCATTTCGAAGTCGCGATCACGGTGCCCCCATTACGTTGCCGCACAGACGATCTGCCCAGCCTCACCACGGCATTACTGCGCGACATCGCCCCCGACCGCAACGTGCGGATCAGCCCCGACGCCCAACGGATCATTTCGCGATATTCGTGGCCTCGCAACATCGCTCAATTGCGCGAAGCACTGGCGCATGCGATGCACCGGCGCCCGGTCGGCGAGATCCAGACCTGCGATCTTCCCAGATACTGCCAGACCGCAGCCCGGCATACATTGACCCCGTTGGAAGCGGCCGAACGCGACGCGATCGTGGGCGCCTTGCAGGAGGCCAATAGCAACAGGATGGCCGCCGCCGCACAACTCGGGATGTCACGTTCCAGCCTTTACCGCAAGCTCAAGACATATGGCATCACCGTCTGACCGGCGGACAGAACTGGCCGACGATGGAGCACGATGACGTCCGGTCGTGGGACGTCTCCGACGGGCTTCTATCGTCTCGACCCCAAACCCCCGGGCGCGAGCAAACCGGTCAGTCGTTTATCAGCTCACAGGTGGTGGATGATCACACCCCGAACAGCAACAGCTCCTGGGCGGTAACCAGGCGCTCTTGCTTAGCGGGAAACTCGCGGCTCTTCACAGGGTGCCGGAACAATGACCAGGCCATTCGCCCCACCCGTGTACGAGGTACTGGTTTCACATGCACAGTGACCACTCCTGCGATCGATCTGCTTAACCGTGACTCCGTTGTGACGAAGCGCACAAGTCGTTATTAGATACCCGCGCCCTGGCAAACTGCGGGAGACTCGCCGAACGATTTTCGGCGTGTTTCTGGTGTGACTGGTGTGACTACTGAAGCGGTACGGCAGTCGGCTTGATCGGCGCCGGAAGCGCGGTTGACCCCATCAGATACCGATCCACACCCGCGGCCGCGGCTCTACCCTCGGCGATCGCCCAGACGATCAGCGACTGGCCCCGACCCATGTCTCCGGCAACGTAAACGCCCGGCACCGAGGTCTCGTAATCGGCGCCGCGCGCGACGTTGCCGCGGTCGGTGAGCTTCACGTCGAGGTCGGTGAGGAGGCCCGCTTTCTCCGGGCCGACGAAGCCCATCGCCAGGAACACCACATCCGCCTCGAGCTCGAAATCGGATCCCTCGACCTTGACGAACTTGCCGTCCTGCATCGTCACTTCGTGAACCTTGAGGGCGGTCACGTGGCCGTCTTTGCCGACGAACTCCTCGGTGTTGACCGAGAACACGCGCTCGCCGCCCTCTTCGTGCGCCGACGAGACCCGATACATCAGCGGGTAGGTCGGCCACGGGGTGGACTCGGCGCGGGCTTCCGGTGGCCGCGGCATGATCTCGAACTGGTGGATGCTGGCCGCGCCCTGCCGGTGCGCGGTGCCCAGGCAGTCGGCTCCGGTGTCGCCGCCGCCGATGATGACGACCTTCTTGCCCTTGGCGGTGATCGGCGGCTCCCCGTCGGGGCCCAGCACGTCGTCGCCCTCCTGCACGCGATTACCCCACGGCAGGTATTCCATCGCCTGGTGGACGCCGTCCAGTTCACGGCCCGGAATCGGCAGGTCGCGCCAGGCGGTGGCACCGCCGGCCAGCACCACCGCGTCGAAGTCGGCGAGCAATTGTTCGGCGGTGATGTCGACTCCGACATTGACACCGGCCCGGAATTCGGTTCCCTCAGCCCGCATTTGGTCGAGTCGCCGTTCCAGGACGCGCTTCTCCATCTTGAATTCCGGAATGCCGTAGCGCAGCAATCCCCCGATGCGATCGGCACGCTCGAAGACGGTGACGCTGTGTCCCGCGCGGGTGAGCTGCTGGGCGGCGGCCAATCCGGCCGGGCCCGAACCGATGACGGCAACGGTCTTTCCGGTCAGCAGCGTCGGCGGCTTGGGCTCGACGAATCCCTCGTCGAAGGCGTGATCGATGATCTCCAGCTCGATCTGCTTGATCGTCACCGGATCCTGGTTGATTCCCAGCACACACGCCGGCTCGCAGGGCGCCGGACACAGCCGGCCGGTGAAGTCGGGGAAGTTGTTGGTGGCGTGCAGTCGTTCGATCGCGTCACGCCATCGTCCCCTGCGCACCAGGTCATTCCATTCCGGGATCAAGTTGCCCAGCGGACAGCCGTTGTGACAGAAGGGAATACCGCAGTCCATGCAACGGGTCGCCTGCTCGCGCAGGGTGCCGTCGTTGAACTCCTCGTAGACCTCGTTCCAGTCCTTCAACCGCAGCGGAACAGGCCGGCGTTGCGGCAGCTCCCGATGCGTGTACTTGAGGAAGCCTGTTGGATCAGCCATGCGCCGCCGCCATAATCGCCTTGCCCACATCGACGCCGTCGCGCTCTGCTTGCGCGATCGCCTGTAACACCTTCTTGTAGTCCCGCGGCATCACCTTTGCGAAATGCCGCTGTTGCCCGTGCCAGTCGGCCAGGATCCGCTGGCCGACAGCGGAATCGGTGGCATCGACGTGCGCCTGGAGGATGCCGTGCAGGAAGTCCGCATCATCGGAGTCGAGAGCCTCGAGATCCACCATTTCGGTGTTGAGGTTCTCCGGCAATTTCTCGTCGGGGTCGTAGACGTAGGCCACCCCGCCGGACATACCGGCCGCGAAGTTACGACCGGTGGCGCCGAGAATCACCACCCTGCCGCCGGTCATGTACTCGCATCCGTGATCGCCGATGCCCTCGACAACTGCATGGGCACCGGAGTTGCGGACCGCGAACCGTTCGCCGACCACGCCACGCAAGAAGGCCTCCCCGCTGGTGGCTCCAAACAGGATCACGTTGCCGCCGATGATGTTTTCCTCGGCTACGTATTCCTGCGGCGCATTGTCTGACGGCCGCACCACGATACGGCCGCCGGACAGGCCCTTGCCGACGTAGTCGTTGGCGTCGCCGTACACCCGCAGGGTAATGCCCTTGGGCACAAAGGCGCCGAAGCTGTTGCCCGCGGAGCCGTCGAAGGTGATGTCGATCGTTCCGTCCGGCAAGCCTTGTCCGCCATAGGCTTTCGTCAGCTCGTGACCAAGCATGGTGCCTACCGTGCGGTTGACGTTGCTGATGGTGGTGGAGAACCGGACCGGCTTACCGGAATCCAGCGCCTCGCGACTCATCACGATCAACTGCTGATCCAGCGCCTTGTCCAGGCCATGGTCCTGACGCGAGCTGCAGTACAGGTCCTGGTTCATGAATGCGGACTCGGGCTCGTGCAGCACCGGAGCCAGATCCAGCTTGTGCGCCTTCCAGTGTGCGCGCGCCAGCGTGGTGTCCAGCGCGCCCACTTGGCCAACGGCCTCGTTGAAGGTGCGGAAGCCCAACTGCGCCATATACTCCCGAACTTCTTCGGCGATGAACATGAAGAAGTTCTCGACGAACTCCGGCTTGCCGGTGAAGCGCTCGCGCAGCACCGGATTCTGCGTGGCCACGCCGACGGGGCAGGTGTCGAGGTGGCATACCCGCATCATGATGCAGCCCGCGACCACCAACGGGGCCGTGGCGAAACCGAATTCCTCGGCGCCCAGCAGCGCGCCGATCATCACGTCGCGTCCGGTCTTGAGTTGTCCGTCCACCTGGACCACGATCCGGTCGCGTAACCCGTTGAGCAGCAAGGTCTGCTGCGTCTCGGCCAGCCCGAGCTCCCAGGGTGCACCGGCGTGCTTCTGCGAGGTCAGCGGTGTGGCACCGGTGCCGCCGTCATGCCCGGAGATCAGCACGACGTCGGCGTGCGCCTTGGACACACCGGCCGCGACGGTGCCGACGCCGTTCTCGGACACCAGCTTCACGTGCACGCGCGCCGACGGGTTGGAGTTCTTCAGGTCGTGGATCAGCTGGGCCAGATCCTCGATCGAATAGATGTCGTGGTGCGGCGGCGGTGAGATCAGCCCGACTCCGGGCGTGGAGTGCCGGACCTCGGCCACCCACGGATACACTTTGTGTCCCGGAAGTTGGCCGCCCTCACCGGGCTTCGCGCCCTGGGCCATCTTGATCTGGATGTCGGTGCAGTTGGTCAGGTAGTGCGACGTGACACCGAACCGCGCCGACGCGACCTGCTTGATCGCGCTGCGGCGCCAGTCCCCGTTGGAGTCGGGGTCGAAACGTTTGACGTCCTCGCCGCCCTCACCGCTGTTGGATCGGCCGCCCAGTCGGTTCATCGCGATGGCGAGCGTCTCGTGTGCCTCGGCGGAGATAGAGCCGTAGCTCATCGCTCCGGTCGAGAACCGTTTGACGATCTCACTGGCGGGTTCGACTTCGTCCAGCGGAACCGGGGGCCGTACGTCGCCGCGAAACTTCAGCAGTCCGCGCAGCGATGCCATCCGCTCGCTCTGGTCGTCGACCAGTCGGGTGTAGTCCTTGAAGATCTTGTATTGGCCGGTGCGGGTGGCGTGCTGCAGCTTGAACACGGTCTCCGGGTTGAACAGGTGGTATTCGCCCTCACGGCGCCACTGGTAGTCCCCGCCCACCTCGAGTTCACGGTGCGCGCGCTCGTCCGGACGGTCCAGATAGGCCAGCTTGTGCCGGATGGCGACGTCGGTGGCGACGTCGTCCAGCGAGATGCCGCCGGTCGGGCAGGCCAGCCCGGTGAAGTACTCGTCGAGCACGTCCTCGGAGATCCCGATGGCCTGGAACAGCTGGGCACCGGTGTAGGAGGCCAGTGTCGAAATGCCCATCTTGGACATGACTTTCAGCACGCCCTTGCCGGCGGCCTTCACGTAGTTGTTCAACGCCTTGTCGCGGTCTTGCCCGGTTGAGAAGCCGTCGATGACGCCGCGGTCGAGCATGTCCTCGATCGACTCGAACGCCAGGTAGGGGTTGACCGCAGCGGCGCCACAGCCGATCAGCATCGCCATGTGGTGCACCTCGCGGGCGTCACCGGACTCGACCACCAAGCCCACGTGGGTGCGGGTCCGATCCCGCACCAGGTGGTGGTGCACCCCGGCGACCGCGAGCAGGGACGGTATCGGGGCCATCTGCTCGTTGGAATCCCGGTCGGAAAGGATGATGACCCGGGCGCCGTCGGCAATCGCGGCCGACGCCTGCGCACGCACCTCTTCCAGCGCGGCTTCCAGCCCGGCGCCACCCTCGGCGACCGGGTACAGACAGTGAATCACCTTGGAGCGCATACCGTGTGGGCGCCCGTTGACCTCGTCGTCCGGGTTCAGGTTGATCAGCTTGGCCAGCTCGTGGTTACGCAGAATCGGTTGACGCAGCATGATCTGATGACAGGAGTACTCGTCCGGGCTGAGCAAGTCGCGCTCCCCGCCGGTGGTGCCCTGCAGGCTGGTCACCACCTCTTCGCGGATGGCGTCCAGCGGAGGGTTGGTCACCTGCGCGAACAGCTGGTGAAAGTAGTCGTAGAGCAGCCGGGGGCGCTGCGACAGCACCGCGACCGGGGTATCGGTACCCATCGACCCGATCGGCTCGGCACCGCTGCGCACCATCGGGGCCACCAGCAGGTTGAGCTCTTCGTAGGTGTATCCAAAAGCTAACTGCCGCATGACAAGTCGATCGTGCGCCATCCGGACGTACTTACCCTGCGGCAGCGATTCGAGCGGAACCAGGCTCTTGTCGAGCCATTCCTGGTACGGGTGCTCGGCGGCCAGCGCGGCTTTGATCTCCTCGTCGGCGACGATGCGGCCCTGAGTGGTGTCCACCAAGAACATCCGGCCCGGTTGCAGGCGCATCCGCCGCACCACGGTCGACGGGTCCAGGTCCAAGACACCGGCCTCGGACGCCATCACCACCAAGCCGTCCTCGGTGACCCAAATGCGGGATGGGCGTAGGCCATTGCGGTCCAGCACGGCGCCGACGACGGTGCCGTCGGTGAACGTCATCGACGCCGGGCCGTCCCACGGTTCCATCAGCGATGCGTGGTACTCGTAAAACGCCCGCCGCGCCGGGTCCATCGACTCGTTACGTTCCCAGGCCTCGGGAATCATCATCAGCACCGCGTGCGGCAGGCTGCGCCCGCCCAGGTGTAGCAACTCCAGCGCTTCGTCGAAACGCGCGGTGTCGGAGGCCCCCGGGGTACAGATCGGGAACAACTTCTCGAGATCGTCGGCCGACCCGAAGATGTCGGTCTTGATCAGCGCCTCACGCGCCCGCATCCAGTTCTCGTTGCCGGTCACGGTGTTGATCTCGCCGTTGTGGGCGATACGCCGGAACGGATGCGCCAGCGGCCACGACGGGAAGGTGTTGGTCGAGAACCGGGAGTGCACGATGCCCAGCGCGCTGGTCATCCGATCGTCTTGCAGGTCAAGGTAAAACGCCTTGAGCTGCGGGGTGGTCAGCATGCCCTTGTAGACCATCGTCCGGCCGGACAGGCTTGGGAAGTACACCGTTTCGCGCCCGGGTCCATCCTGGCCCGGGCCTTTGGTACCGAGTTCATGCTCGGCGCGCTTGCGGACGACGTAGCAACGGCGTTCCAGGGTCATGCCAGAGGCCCCGGTCAGGAACACCTGCCGGAAGGTGGGCATCGCGTCACGGGACAGCGCGCCCAACGACGAGTCGTCGGTGGGCACATTGCGCCAGCCCAACACCGTCAGGCCCTCGGCTTCGGCGATCTTCTCCACCGCGGCGCACGCCGCCACGGCATCTTTGGACGATTGCGGTAAGAACGCGATACCAGTCGCGTAGTTGCCCGGCGAGGGCAGCTCAAAATCCACGACTTCCCGCAGGAAGGCGTCCGGCACCTGAATCAGGATTCCCGCGCCGTCACCGCTGCGGGGCTCGGCGCCCTGCGCGCCACGATGCTCGAGGTTGACCAGTGCGGTGATGGCCTTGTCGACGATGTCGCGGCTGCGGCGGCCGTGCATGTCGACGACCATGGCTACCCCGCACGAATCGTGCTCGTACGCGGGGTTATATAACCCAACGCGCGTGGGCGTCATATGCACCTGCCTCTTCACCAGAACCTGCTGCGCGACCGTTTTTCAGTAGCTCGGAGGGGCTACACCCAGAGGTTGCGGGCTGACCCCTTCGGTCTTGTCGATAGGCTCTCTCCCAAGCGGAAAATGATCCGATGGGCGAATCGTCCGTGCGGCGCTGAACGGTGGCGTGTACCCGGTCTCGACAAGTCGTAAAACGATATGACAAAAACCGCCTGACATGCCAACTTGGACCAAGTCTAACCCGGCAGGTAGCGGCAACGTAAATTCGCTGCGGACCTTAACCGATAACCCGGGGAAATGGCGTTCAACTGCCAACAATCCGCCCGCGACAGCGCAGACCGGCCGGATCGCGCGCCCGCTCGGTCGCCTACCCGGGTTTGCTGTGACGCCGGCCTTGCGCCCGCACCAAAATGGCCGGAATCACACTGCACCCGCGGATTCGCACCCCAGCTCGCGATAATGCATGGCAGTAATGCTGCCGGTATCGGCCGCCGGCAGGGCCGACCGGACGACTCAGCTGTCACACGGGTACCTCATCAGGGCCATCGAGTTTGCGCGATACTGGTAGGAGCGCATGAGGAGATACCGGGCCGATACTGATCGGGTATCACCGTGCGGCCGGCCCCACGCACGACGATCGATCGCCCGGCACCGAGGAGCCCATGAACGAGCGCGACGAATTCCTGCGCGACCGGCTGCAGCCCGACCCGGCCCGCGCCCCCGCCGCACGACCGCCCGAGCCCCCTTCCAGGGACCACCGGGGCGCACCGCCCGCGGCATTTTCGCCGCCTTCGCAGCGATCCGCCGCGCCACCGCCGCCTCCGCCACCACGACGGCCGCCGGTCGCGCCGCCGCGCCAGCACGTCACTGCCCCTCCCCCGCCGCGACCCGTCGCGCCGCCTTCTCCCCCGCCCGCCCTCCCGCCGGCGGCGGACACCGGCCCCGCCCCGGCCGCCACGCCCGAACTTGCCGCCCGCGGCTGGCGACGCCTGCTGCGGCTGCTCACCTTTGGCCTCATCAACCTGGGCCCGTCGCCCGCACAACGTCAAGACGCCCAATTCGAAGCCGCTATCCGAACCGGTTTCCGCGGCAACCACAAGGTGGGCGTCGTGGGCAAGGGTGGTGTGGGAAAGACGTCCGTCGCCGCCAGCGTCGGCTCCCTGTTCGCCGAGCTTCGCCGGGGGCAAGACCATGTGGTGGCGATCGACGCCGACACGGCCTTCGGTCGGTTGAGCAGCCGAATCGATCCACGGTCGACGAGCTCGTTCTGGGAACTGACGGCCGACAAGAATCTGGAGACCTTCACCGACGTCGCCGCGCGGGTGGGCCGCAATTCGGTGGGCCTGCACGTGCTCGCCGGCGAGCCGGCATCCGGTCCGCGCCGCGTGCTCGATCCCGCGATCTACCGGGAAGCCGCGTCGCGGCTGGATCGCTATTTCACGATCTCGGTCATCGATTGCGGCTCCACGATGGATTCACCGGTCACTCAGGAAGTCCTGCGGGACCTGGACGCGCTGATCGTGGTGTCCTCGCCGTGGGCCGATGGGGCGTCCGCGGCAGCCCGAACCATGGAGTGGCTGTCGGATCAGGGCATGACGGGGTTGTTGCACCACACGATCGTCGTGCTCAACGATTCCGACGGGCATGCCGACAAACGCACCCGGGCGCAGCTGGCCCGCGAGTTCGTCGATCACGGCCGGCCGGTGGTCGAGGTGCCCTACGATCCCCATCTGCGCCCCGGCGGCGTCATCGACGTGAGCCACGAGATGGCCGCCCCCACACGGCGCAAATTACTGCAGGCCACCGCGATGATCGCCGGCTTTTTCGGGGCGAACCCCAGCCGTGCCCCCAACGCCCGGCCGGGCGGCGACGAGAGCTGACGCTTCGTGCTTCAGGTGGCCGCAATCCGTGCCGACGGGTCGGCGATCGCCTCGATCTTGGTGACGAGCGGGCCGCGGATGGTCAGCACGATCGCGGCGAACAGGCGGCGCCCGGCGAACGCGAGCACCACGGGTTGCCCGGCGGGACCGCTGACCAGAGTGACTCCCGGCCCCAGATAGCGCATCAGGTTGGTGGCCACCGCATCCGGACCGTGGTTGATCTGCGGTGGGGGTGTCGGGTCGGCCAGCACCGTGCCGACCCCCCAGACCGTCGGGTCGAGGACCGCGGTCAACGCGGCAATGTCGCCGTTGGCGCACGCGGTGATGAACTTCTCGGTGACGAGTTGGTGCTCGGTGGAGGCCACGTCACTCAAATTCGGCTGTGCCGCAGTGAATTTCGAGCGCGCGCGGCGCGCCAGCTGACGACAGGTGCCGACCGGGCGGCCCACGGTTTCGGCGATCGTGTCGAACGGGACGCCGAACACGTCGTGCAGCACGAATGCGACCCGTTCGCCGGGACTGAGTCGCCGCAGGACTTCCATCAAGGCGGTGCGGACCTCGTCGTCGAGGGTGACCCGATCCGCCGGATCCAGGCTTCGTGATTCCGCCACTTCGGCGCCCGGATCCCCATGGCCGGGGCCGCTCAACCGCTCGTAGCGGGTGCGCGCCGAACGCACCTGATCGAGGCAGAGCCGGCTCGTGACGACGGTGAGCCACCCGCGGACGTCGTCGATCTCGTCCGGGCCGACCCGGGACAAGCGCAGAAATACCTCTTGCGCAACGTCTTCGGCGTCGCCGACGTCTCCGAGGATTTGGTATCCGAGGTTGACCAGATAGGGGCGGTGACGACGCCAGGCGTCGGCGATCTGGTCCGTTGGCGGCGGGGACTGGTTCATGACATGTCGACGATCCGGTGTCGGAAAAAGTTACCTGCCACCGACTGTAACTTTCCCTCCCCCCGCGCCCGTCGTTGATGAAGATCTTCGACCTCGGGAGGAAACACCATGACGATCGTCGTCACCGGGGCGACCGGTAATGTCGGGCGCCCCCTCGTCACCGAACTTGTCGCCGCGGGCGCCCGAGTGCGCGCCGTCACCCGCACGCCGGACACCGCCGGGTTTCCCGCACCGGTCGAGATGCTCGGCATTCATCGACTTGGGTTTCGGTGCTCGATTCGCCGACGCATATATGGCAATGCTCGCCGAAACGCTGGACCACCCCGCACCGGTTACCCATGACGTAGAGAAGATCCTCGGCCGGGCACCACTGTCCTTCGCGCAGTGGGTGTCTGAGCACCGCGACCTGTACACGAACTAGTCCCCGAGACAGGAGATTCCGAAATGGCCGAACCACAGCCACCGCGCTACCTCAAACCCATGAACAAGATGATGATGGCGGTGCAACGCCTGGGGATACCGACCGGCCCCGCCATGGTGTTGACGGTGCCCGGCCGTAAGTCGGGTCAACCGCGCAGTACCCCGATGACACCGTTCGAATTTCAGGGCGGCCTCTATGTCGTCGCCGGCTACCCGGGCGCCGACTGGGCCGCGAACGCCCGGGCGGCGGGTACCGGCACGCTGGCCCGGGGCCGACGATCACGGCCCGTCAGAATCGTCGAGCTGACCGCCGAACAAGCACGCCCGGTGCTGCGGGAATTCCCCAAGAAGGTGCCGGTTGGCGTGTCGTTCGCCAAGAGGTCGGGAATGGTGCACGACGGCACGTCCGACGAATTCGAGGCACTGGCGGGCCGGCTCGCCGTCTTCCGCTTCGACCCGGCCACCTCGACATAAGCGACAGACAGGGCGGGAACCTCGTTTGGTTCTCGCCCTGTCTTCGCTCGCTGAGCCGTAGGAGCTCGGAAGATGTAGCTGTGCAAGTGTTTCCGCCGGATGGTTAAGCTGTTCCGGCGCCGACCCTCCCCGTCGGTGCGGCCGGGGTCAGGCGGATTTTGCGGTCTCGCGCACCGGGTATCCGTTGCGCTCGGCCAGTGAGCGCAGTTGGCTCAGCGCGAACGCCCGCGGGCGCCCCGATTCAGGAATCACGACGCCGGCCCACAGTCCTTCCGCACCCGCTGATTCGACGGCATCGCGGGCACACAGCCACCGGCGTGGGCATGCCCGGCACAGGGCTTTGGCCTGCGCGTCAGGAGTCGTCGTCCAACGATCGGGGTCCGTGGTGCACGCGCCCAAAGGGATGTTGTACTGCGTTGTTGCGGTCATCGCTACGTTCCTCCAGCAAGCGTTGCAGTTCTGCGTCCTATGACTCGAAAGGGTATAGCACTAACTATTGCAATGCAACAGTTTCATGCTGCACTCTTCGATCGGGTCCGTATGCAGGCGCTTCGGTCCACATCTCACGCGCCGCAGGCTTCACCAGCATTAACGGCTGGAAAACGGTGGCGAAACGGTGCCGCAATGGTCTAGCCGACCAGGACTTTCGGCGATGGCTCGCGCCGCGGGCCCGGGCATCCGCCACACGCGAAGCTGAACTGTAGCGGTGATGCGGTTACGGTCGGGTTACCCCGCGGGGCCGCTGGCGGACGCTTTCCGTAACAACTTGGCGTAAAACTGTAGCGGCGCGATAGGATTTGGCGGACGCAGCAGTTAGAATCCTGGTGGCGGACAGCCCGCCCGGCCACCGAATTTTTGAACGAGGAATCACAGCCGATGTCCAGCGCCGCGTCAACTGCCCGGCCAGCTCTGCTGGTTGTGCACAGCGGCGACACGTCGCACGCGATCGAGCCCGGGCGTGGCGCGGTGACCATTGGCCGAGAGCCTCAGGCCGGTGTGCGGATCGACGATCCCCAGATCTCCCAGGAGCACTTGCGGGCCGAACCCACCGACGGCGAGTGGCGCATCGTCGACAGCAGCCCGAGCGGCATGTTCGTCGATGGATTGCGAAGGACATCCGTGACGATCACCGACAAGACGATCGTCCGGTTCGGTGACCCCACCGCGGGAAAAATCCTGACGTTCGAGGTCGTCAGGCCGCCGAATTCTATTGAGCAACAACAGCCTAGCGATTCTGACGAGCGGGGGGACAACATCGCGGCCACAGATCTGGATCCGGGGGTGGTTCGCGCCGGAGCCGCAGCCGCCGCCCGTCGCCGCGAACTCGACATCAGCCAGCGCAGCCTCGCGGCGGACGGGATCATCAACGCCGGCGCGCTGATCGCTTTTGAGAAGGGGCGTAGCTGGCCGCGGGAACGGACCCGAGCCAAGCTCGAAGAAGTGCTGCAGTGGCCCGTCGGAACCATCGACCGTATCCGGCAAGGGGACGGGGTCGCCGATGACGCCACCACGCAAAACACCCCGGTCGACGGCCCATCGGCCGACGACCCAGAGGCTGACGGCGCGGCATCGCTGATCGCTCAGGCGGTGGTCGCCGCGGTGGACGGTTGCAGCCTGGCCATCTCCGTATTGCCGCCGCCCGAGGATCCTGATTTCACCGAGCGCTCGGCTCCCATCCTTGCCGATTTGCGCCAACTCGAAGCGATCGCCGTCCGGGCAACCCGGATCAGCCAAATCACCCCGGAATTGATCAAGGCACTGAGCGCGGTTCGCCGGCACCGCGACGAATTAATGACGCTCGGGGCCAACGCTCCAGATGCGCCGCTGGCACAGCGGTTGTACGCGTCCAGGCGCAGGGCTAACCTTTCCACGCTGGAAATTGCACAAGCGGCCGGCGTCGACGAAGAAATGATCGTGCGCGCCGAGGACGCGGAGCCTTTGCCCGCGCACGTGACGACTGCGATCGAAACGCTGATAGGCCACATCAACTGATTTCGGCGGGTCTGCGATCACACCAATTCTAATTGTTCGCTTTTCGGCAACCTTGCCGCAATGTTTACCGTGGCGGCCGAGCGCGGGGTGGTGGAAGCTGTTGCGTAGCCGAAAAATTCGTGCATTGGACCCGCTCTGAGCGCTGTTAGGCTCGATCTACCGTGCACGAGATCGGTGCACGGACCAACGAGCTTGAAGGGAACACCGAGGTGGCTTGGCTTAACGGTGCGACAGATTTAGCGACCTGTGTGAAGAGTTTTGGATCCGGCGTTACTGCCGCATCATCCGGTGACTGGGTGAACCTTGGTGCAAGCGCGGCCACCATTGTCGGCAAAGGGTTGATCTACGCGGGCAAGCAGAACGCGGTCTTGGCAAAGGCGTTGAAGGAGAGCGGAACAAAGGTGCTCCCGACGCCGACGGCGATTGTCGATGCCGCCGCGTTGGCCGTCACCATCGTCGACTTGCTTAATGGATTCGGGTCCCCCAACTCAGGGTCGGCAGTATCCACCGCCGCGGACAAACTCGACCTATTCATCAAAGATCTGGACCCCGGGGCCCTCCCGGACCCCCGCGACTGGAGCGGTACCGCGGCGACGGCCTACGCCGGTCAGGTTGCCCTGCTGAAGGGCTATGCGACGACGATGAAAGAATACGACAAGATCCTGAAGGGCTACTTGGCTGAGCAGGCCGCCGCCGTCAAACAGGCGCACCTGTGCTGCAACGTCAACGTGGCCGTGCTGACCGCCGCGGCGGGAATCGCCTTGGCCATGTACCTGATCCCTATCGCCGGCCCGGGAATTTCGCAGGCATGGCAAATCATCGCCGCTTTCGCGTGCTGCGCGGCGGTCTTTGTCGTCGAGATGCTCACCCTGTCGAGTTCGATGGGCCTTTCCAATCAGCTTTCCACCTTGGGCCAGAAATACGTCGAGCTCGGCAAGGACGTGGACACCAAGCTGGCGGGCAGCTTCGGGAAGATCGAGGGCAAGGTCCTGGCCGAGACCTCAAACAAGCTGTCCGGCTTCCGGGCGGTCTCCGACGGGCTCACGGATTACTCCTTCGCCGCGGCGCCGACCGTTTCCAAGTTGGGGGCCGCAGCCGGCGACAAGGCTTCCCCGGCGCAAAAGGCGGTGCTGGAGTCCAATTCCCAGGTTGCCGCGAAGTCCTCGGCCGACACAAAGACAGACACACCGACCAAGACGAGCGACAAGACCCCGACACCGGCGGCGTACACGCCGCCCAGCCTGGCTCAGATCGGTCAGGCGTCCCAGGGGCTGAACCAGGTCAGTCAGACGCTCAGCCAGGGAATGCAACAGATACAGTCGCTCGCCCAATCCGCAAAGGGCTCGGCTCCGGCCGCTGCTCCCGTCGCGGCGCACGACGTGAGCGACGTCAAGGACGAGGACGCCAAGAAGGACGAGGAAGCGAAAGCCGGCGCCGCCGCCGGTAAAGACGGTACGGAGCGCGCACCAGTCGATGCCGCTGCGCCCGCCGCCGCTGCGCCGGCCGCGGCAGGTCGCGAACGCGTCCTTTAATGCCGCTCGCGCGTCAAAAGCGCAGCGAGCCAACGCAATAGAGAAAATTCTGACTTTAAGGAGACCAACCAATGGCAGATCTACTCGTCTCGCCAGCAATCCTCGAGACACTGGCGACAAAGCAGGAATCCGCGCAGAAGGATGCCCAAGCCGCCGCCGACGCACTCAACGGCACCGGAAGCAACTGCTGGCTCACTCACGGCGTCATCAGCGGAAGCTCCGACGGAGCCTTCGACACGATTGAGGGCATCCGCAAAAAGGCGGGCGAAGCTCTCGGAAACGCCAGCCTCCTCCTTGCCGCAAAGCTGCGCACCGCCAAGAAGGCGTACGAAGGCGTCGACTCCGAGTTGGCCGGCAACCTCAACAAGCAGCTGCTCGACAGATAATCATGTCCAGTCCCCTCGCTGCCGGCCGTGCCGGGCTCGTCGACGGTGTTGTCGGCGTCGAGGTGACCATCGACGGCATGCTGGTGATTGCCGACCGATTGCACCTGATCGAATTCCCGACGGCGCTGGGGATCCGGCAGAACATCCCTCAGGACGACTTGCGCAAACTTGTCTGGGACCAGGTGCGACGTGACCTCACCGCGCAAGGGGTGCTCGATCAGTCGGGCCAACCGCACCCGGCGGTGGCGACCATGGTCGACACCCTCAGCAGGCCGGACCGGACCCTGGAAGGCCGTTGGTTCCGGCGCGATGCGGGCGACGTGATGGTGCGTTTTGCCGTGTGCCGCAAGGGCGAGCGCCATGTCATCGCCGCGCGAGACGGCGACCTGATCGCTCTGCAACTCGTGGCGCCACAGGTGGGTCTGGCCGGCATGGTGACCGCCGTGCTGGGCCCGGCGCCGGCTGCCGGTGTCGAACCACTCACCGGGATCGCCACCGAACTGGCCGAATGCACCACCGCGGCCCAGTTGGCCAATCTCGGCGTCCAGCCATCCACTGCCCGCATGTACGCCGAGATCGTCAGCAACCCGAACAGCTGGGTGGAGATCATCGCCGGCCAGCGCCACCCCGGCGGCACCTTCACCCACACCGAGGTGGCCGCCGGCGTCCTCGATTCACCGCAGGGCCGAGTGGTCTCGCTGCCCCGCCGGGTGCACGGCGAGTTGTACGGCAGTTTTCTGTCCGGCACCCAAGAAAATCTGCAGCGGACGTTGAACGGACTGCTCGAGTTCCTCCCGGCGGGCACCTGGTTCGACCCCAGTTCCGATGACGATTCCGCTCACTCCACCAATCACGCCCACGCCTCGTACCGAGGCTGATATCTCTATCTGCCGCTACCGATTTCAGAAAGATGGATCCCATGTCCCAGCACGATGAGCACGACGATCTCTCCGCCTTGGACTTCTCTTCGTATCAGTCCGGATCCGACGACAACGGCCATAAAGATGTGGACGCCCTCGATTTCTCCGTCACCGACGAGAGCGGCGAGGACTCCGCGGTAGAAGCGTTGGACGCTTACGCGCCCATCGAGGACGAAGAGGACGACAACGAGCTGGAGGCCATCGCCGCGACCACCGAGGCCGTCGCGGATGAAGAGGACGAAGAGGACATTGGCCCGCAGTTCACGGTGACCAACCCTCCCGAGACGGTGTCGGTGATAGCACTCATCGACGGCCGGACTCAGCGGGTCAAGCTGTCGCCGACAGCGACCAAGCTGACCGAAGCCGAACTCTCGGAAGAGATCGTCGTCCTTGCCGAGCTGGCCCGGCAAAAGGGACTGGCCGGGCAGCGTTCCTTCGTGATGGACAGTGCCTCCCAGAACGAAGGGCTGCAACAACTGAACGACGCCGGGTTCGACAGCACCCAACTCTTGCGTGACTTCGTGGAGAGCGGCATGCGGTTGCCGACGGCGGAACAGGCCGACGCGGAACAGGCTGAAGTCTTCGCGGCGCGATACTCTTCCGATAAATGAGCGATCATCTGGCTGGTCTGTTCGAAAGCGCGGTCGGCATGCTGCCGGTCGCGGAGTCACGGGCGCTCGACCTTTTCACCGAGATCACGAATTACGACGAAACCGCCTGCGACGCATGGGTCGGCCGCATCCGGTGCGGCGACAACGACCGGGTGACGCTGTTTCGAGCCTGGTATTCGCGGAAGAATTTCGGGCAACTGGCCGGGTCCACCCAAATCTCGATGAACACCCTTGGCGCCCGGGTTGCGATCGGCGGCCTCTACGGCGACATCACGTATCCGGTCAATTCGCCCTTGGCGATCACCATCGGTTTCGCGGTGAACGAAGCGGCGGCGGGTAACTACGCGGATGCCATGGAAGCCGTCGAGGCCAGTCCAGCCGCCGGTGCCGAGCACCTGCTGTCGTGGACCAAGGCGGCGGTCTACGGGGCCGCGCAGCGCTGGACCGAGGTGATCGACGAAGTCCGGGCCGCCGGCAAGTGGCCGGACACGTTTCTGGCCGCCGCCGCGGGCGTCGCCCACGGCGTCGCGGCGGCCAACCTCGGTTTGTTCACCGAAGCCGAGCGTCGACTCACGGAGGCGAATTCCTCGCCCGCGGGTGAAGCGTGTGCCCAAGCCATCGCCTGGTATTTGGCAATGACCCGCCGCGGCCAGGGGAATGAAGACGCTGCCCTGGCCCTGCTGGAGTGGCTGCAGACTACCCACCCGAGCCCTAAAGTCACTGCAGCACTGAAAGATTCGTCTTACCGGCTGACGACTACCAGCGCCGAGCAGATCGCCGCCCGAACCGATCCCTGGGACGCGGGCAGTGTCGTGGCCGACACCTCGGGACGGGAAAAGCTGCTCGCCGAGGCGGAGGCCGAGCTACGACGCCAGATCGGACTGACCCGGGTCAAGGATCAGGTCGAGCGCTATCGCGCGGCGACCCAGATGGCGAGAGTTCGTGCCGCTCGCGGCATGAAGGTCGCGCAACCGAGCAAGCACATGATCTTCACCGGGCCGCCCGGTACCGGCAAGACGACGATCGCGCGGGTGGTGGCCAACATTCTCGCGGGGCTGGGCGTGATCCAGGAACCGAAACTGATCGAGACGGCCCGCAAGGATTTCGTCGCGGAATACGAAGGGCAATCCGCGGTCAAGACCACCAAGACGATCGATCGCGCCTTGGGCGGTGTGCTGTTCATCGATGAGGCCTACGCACTCGTGCAGGAGCGCGACGGACGGACCGACCCGTTCGGGCAAGAGGCGCTTGACACGCTGCTGGCGCGGATGGAGAACGACCGTGATCGCCTCGTGGTGATCATCGCCGGCTACAGCGCCGACATCGACCGGCTGCTGGAGACCAACGAGGGCCTGAGGTCGCGATTCGCCACCCGGATAGAATTCGATTCCTACTCTCCCGAAGAGATCCTCGAAATCGCGAAAGTTATTGCCGCGTCCAATGACTCGTCGTTCAGTTTGGAAGCCTCCGACCATCTGCTGGAGGCGGCCAAACTGCTCAGTCAGCGGACGGTGCGCGGCAAAGCCGGGATCGACATTGCCGGCAACGGGCGCTACGCCCGGCAACTGGTGGAGGCCGGCGAGCAGTACCGCGACATCCGGCTGACCCAGGCCGTCGACTTCGAAGCGCTCGACGCCGATCGTCTCAGCGAGATCAACGCCGAAGACATGGCCGAGGCGATCGCCTCGGTACACGGTCGTCTCAATATCACCGAGTAGGGCATGGCAGGTATTCGGCTCACCACCAAGGTCCAGGTAAGTGGCTGGCGCTTCCTGCTTCGACGCCTGGAACATGCCATCGTTCGCCGCGACACCCGCATGTTCGACGACCCGCTGTCGTTCTACGGCCGGTCGGCCGCGATCGGCATCGTCATCTCGGCACTGATCCTGGTGGGCGCGTTGGCAATGGCCTACTTCAAGCCACAGGGCAAACTCGGCGGCGGCAATTTGTTCGTCGACCGAGCAACCAATCAGCTGTACCTGATGGTGTCCGGGCAGTTGCACCCCGTCTACAACCTGACCTCGGCGCGACTGGTGCTGGGCAATCCCGCCGAGCCCGCCGTCGTGAAATCCGCCGAACTGAGCAAGTTCCCGAGGGGCCAGTCGGTCGGCATTCCCGGCGCGCCCTACGCCACGCCGGTAGCCTCCGATCCCGCGTCGATCTGGGCGCTGTGCGACACCGTCACCAAGGCCGAGACCATCAACCCCACCGTGCAGACATCGGTGATCTCGATGCCGTTGGCCATTGACGACGCGGTCAATCCGTTGCAGCCCAACGAGGCACTGCTGGCCTACTACCAGGGCAAAGACTGGATCATCACGCCGACCGGGCGGCACGCCACCGATCTGGCCGATCGGACCCTCACCTCGGCGGTGGGCATACCCGTGAACGCCAAGCCGAGCCCGCTGTCCGCCGCCGTGTTCAACGCCCTGCCCGACGGCGGATCCTGGCAGTTGAGCCCGATCCCGGATGACGGTGCCCCCAATAGCCTTGGGCTGCCCGACTTTCTGGTGATCGGGTCGGTATTCCAGATCCATGCCCAATCGGGCCCGCAATATTTCGTGGTGCTGCCCGACGGTGTCGCGCCCATCAATGCCAACACCGCGGTGGCGCTGCGGGCGGCCCAGTCGCACGGACTGGTCGAGCCCCCGTCGGTGGTGTCGAGTCTGGTCGTCAGAATCCCCGAGCGCGTGTACAACTCACCTCTCCCCGACGAATCGATCAAAATCGTCAACCGGCCGGATGAACCGGTGTTGTGCTGGACGTGGGAACGCAAACCCGGCGAGCAGGCGGCCAAGACCGCGGTGGTGACCGGTCGGCATTTGCCGATTCCGTCGTCGGCGATGGGCCAGGGCATCAAACAGATCCAGGGTTCGGCCACGGTTTACGTCGATGGTGGAAAGTATTTGCAGCTGCAGTCCCCGGATCCCCGCTACGGCGAATCGCTGTATTACGTCGACCCGCAAGGTGTGCGGTACGGGATATCGGACCCGAAGGCGGCCGCGTCGCTCGGGCTGCAGTCGCCAAAACCCGCGCCCTGGGAGATCATTCGTTTACTGGTCGACGGTCCGGTGCTGTCGAAGGAAGCTGCCCTGCTGGAGCACGACACGCTGCCCGCCGACCCGAGCCCGCGAAAGTTACCCGCAACGCCCGGAGCCGGTTGATGTCGACTAAGAAGTTCACCCCATCGGTCACCCGCGGTCCCCGGTTGACGCCGGGCGAGATCGCCGTCGTACCGCCTGACGACCTCGGTGTCGAGGTCCCGCCCGGGTTCCTGCAGAAAGTACTTCCCTACGTCATGGGCGTCTGCATGCTGGGCATGATCGGGATCATGGTGTTCACCGGCACCAAAGCCTTGTCGCCCTACATGATGATGACGCCGCTGATGATGATCATGATGTCGTTGAGCATGGTGGGCGCCGGCGGAGGCGGCGGCGGCAAAAAAGTGCCCGAGATCAACGCCGACCGTAAGGAATACCTGCGGTATCTGGCCGGACTTCGCCCCCGGGTGACGTCGTCCGCCACCGCGCAGGTGGCCTTCTTCAGCTACCACGCACCTCACCCCGAAGATCTGCTCTCGATCATCGGCACCCCCCGGCAGTGGTCCCGCCCTGCCAGTGCCGACTTCTACGCCGCCACCCGCCTGGGAATCGGTGACCAGCCGGCCGTCGACCGACTCATGAAGCCCTCCGCCGGTGGCGAGCTGGCGGGACCGACGGCAGCACCTCAGCCATATCTGGAGCCGGTCGCCAACATGTGGGCGGTCAAGTTCTTGCGCACCCATGGTCTGATCCACGACTGCCCGAAACTGGTGCAGCTGAGGACGTTTCCGACGATCGCCATCGGTGGCGACCCGGCGGGGGCCGCCGGCCTGCTGACGGCGATGATTTGTCACCTGGCCGTGTTCCATCCGCCCGACCTGCTGGCGATCCGGGTGCTCACGGAAACCCCCGATGATCCAGAGTGGTCCTGGCTGAAATGGCTGCCGCACGCGCAGCATCCGACCGACACCGACGCGGCCGGACCGGTCCGGATGATCTCTGGCCACCCGGAAAGTCTGTCCGATCTCGCCGCACGCGGTCCGCACTCACCCGATTCGACGCCGGGCGGACCCTACGTCGTCGTCGTGGATCTGACCGGCGGTAAAGCGGGGGTTCCGCCCGACGGCCGGGCCGGAGTCACGGTGCTCACGCTGGGCAACCATCGCGGCTCGAACTACCGGATCAGGGTGGCCGCGGATGGGACGGCCGACGACCGACTGCCCGGCCAGCAGTTCCGACAGGTGACGGCGACTACCGACCGCATGTCAGCCCAACAGGCGACGCGCGTGGCGAGAAAGCTGGCCGGGTGGTCGATCACCGGCACCATCATCGACAAGAAGGCCAGCGCCGGCGCCAAGAAGAAAGTGGCGACCGAGTTCTACCAGCTGGTGGGCGCGAAGAGCGTCGAGGACATCACGCCGGCCCGATGGCGGATGTTCGCCGACAAAGACCTCGACCGCCTCAAGATCCCGTTTGGCCACCAGCTCAAGACCGGCGAGGTCATGTATCTGGACATCAAGGAGGGCGCGGAATTCGGCGGTGGACCGCACGGCATGCTCATCGGAACCACCGGGTCGGGAAAGTCCGAGTTTCTGCGCACCATGATTTTGTCGCTGGTCGCGATGCACCACCCTGACCAAGTGAACCTCCTGCTTACCGACTTCAAGGGTGGTTCGACGTTTCTGGGAATGGAGAAGCTACCGCACACCGCCGCTGTCATCACCAACATGGCCGAGGAAGCCGAGTTGGTCGGCCGGATGGGTGAGGTGTTGACCGGCGAACTCGACCGTCGGCAGAACCTGCTGCGCCAGGCTGGAATTCAGGTCGGTGCGACCGGGGCCCTCTCCGGCGTGGCCGAATACGAGAAGTACCGTGAGCGCGGCGCCGACCTCAAGCCGCTGCCAACACTTTTCGTCGTCGTCGACGAGTTCGCCGAGCTGCTGCAAAGCCACCCGGACTTCGTCGGACTGTTCGACCGGATCTGCCGAGTGGGCCGCTCCCTGCGGGTGCACCTATTGCTCGCCACCCAGTCGCTACAGACGGGAGGGGCGCGCATCGACAAACTGGAGCCCAACCTCACGTACCGAATCGCGCTGCGCACCACCAGCTCTCATGAATCAAAGTCGGTGATCGGAACGCCCGAGGCGCAGTACATCACCAACAAGGAAAGTGGTGTCGGGTTTTTACGGGTGGGTATGGAGGACCCGGTCAAGTTCAGCACGCTCTACACCGGTGCCCCTTATGTTCCGCCGGCGCACGCCGAGACCAACGGCGAAGCCCCCGACACGGACGGCGCGCGCAAGGGCGCCCGGGGCGCGCAAATTCGCCATTTCACCGCGGCCCCCATGCTCGAAGACGATGGGATTCCGGCATGAGTCGCGCCGGCGACGATGCAGTGGGGGCACCCCCACCCGCTTGCGGGGGGAAGCGGCGCCAATGAGTGTCGAGAACAAGGGCCGGGCGCTCAGCGAGGTGGTGCTGGACCAACTCAGCACCGCGGAGTCACGGGCGTACAAGATGTGGCTGCCGCCGTTGACGGATCCAACGCCGCTCGACCAACTCGTGGAGCGCGCCAATCTACAACCGTTGTACTTCCCGCTGGGGATCATGGACGAGCCGCGCCGGCACCTCCAAGAACCGTGGGGCGTCGACGTTTCCGGGGGCGGCGGCAACATCGGCATTGGAGGTGCGCCGCAGACCGGGAAGTCGACGCTGCTGCAGACCCTGATGTTGTCGGCGGCCGTTACCCACACCCCGCGCCAGGTCCAGTTCTACTGCATCGACCTCGGCGGTGGCGGGCTGATGTATCTCGACAGCCTGCCCCACGTCGGTGGGGTGGCCACCCGATCAGAGCCCGACCGGGTGATGCGGGTGATAGCGGAGGTGCAGGCCGTTCTGCGGCAACGAGAAGCCACCTTCAAGGAGCATCGCGTGGGTTCGATCGCGTCCTACCGCGAATTGCGCGCCGATCCCAACCAGCCGGTGGCCGCCGACCCGTTCGGCGACGTCTTCCTCGTCATCGACGGGTGGCCGGCTTTCGTCGGTGAGTTCCCCGACCTCGAAGGACACGTTCAGACGCTGGCGGCGCAGGGGCTGTCGTTCGGCGTCCACACCATCATCACCACGCCGCGCTGGACGGAACTCAAAGCGCGCGTGCGCGATTACCTCGGTACCAAGATCGAGTTCCGGCTGGGCGACGTCAACGACACCCAGTTGGACCGCGCCACCCGCGACATCCCGGCGAACCGACCGGGCCGGGGGATGTCGGTAGAGAAGCACCACCTGATGATGGGCGTGCCCAGGCTCGACGGCGTCCACAGCACCGACAACCTGGTGGAGGCGATCACGGTCGCGGTGAATCACGTTGCGGCGCAGACCACGGAGGAGGCGCCGCGGGTCCGGGTGTTGCCGGAGCGCATCCACCTGTACGAGCTCGACCCGAGCCCACCCGGCCCGGAATCCGACTACCGCAGTCGCTGGACCATTCCGGTCGGCATCCGCGAGACGGACCTGTCGGTGGCCTACGCCAACATGTACGCCACGAACCACCTGCTGATCTTCGGCGCAGCCAAGTCGGGCAAGACAACCATTGCCCATGCCATTGCCCGGGCCATCTGTGCCCGCAACAGCCCGGACCAAGTGCGCTTCATGCTGGCGGACTACCGTTCCGGTCTCCTGGACGCGGTGCCGGAGAGCCATCTCCTCGCTGCCGGAGCGATCAACCGCAATGCGCAATCGCTGGACGAATCCATCAAGGCGCTCGCGATCAACCTGCAAAAGCGCTTGCCGCCGGCCGACCTGACTACCTCGCAGTTGCGCTCCCGGTCATGGTGGACGGGATTCGATCTGGTGCTTTTGGTCGACGATTGGCACATGATCGTCGGTGCTTCCGGCGGTATGCCACCAATGTTGCCGTTGGCTCCATTGTTACCGGCGGCTCCGGATATCGGATTGCACATCATCGTCACCTGCCAAATGAGCCAGGCTTATAAGTCGACCATGGACAAGTTCGTCGGTGCCGCCTTCGGGGCGGGATCCCCGACCCTGTTCCTTTCCGGCGACAAGCAGGACTTCCCTTCGAGAGAGTTTCAGGTGAAGCGACGGCCTCCTGGCCAGGGATTTCTGGTCACGCCGGATGGCAAGGACGTCATCCAGGCCGCCTACATCGATCCTCCAGAAGAAGTGCATCCAGCATCGGGGGCGGGCGGTTAGGATTATCGCAACGCCCATTACGGGACCCGGAACTAAACCGCGATAAGCGGCCCGGGGACCGGCATTGTGCGATTAGGCTTTCACCGCGACAGAAATGGTTTGCGTTCACGCAGAATTTGATATTTGTTCACGCGCAATTCGAGGAGGGCGCCGCCGAATGCAACCCATCTCGAATCGTTCGCGTGGCAGGAATCTTCGCGCAACAGCAAACCGCAATAACTAACCCACCACGCACCTCGCAACCAAGGGAGACGGAGCCATGCTGTGGCACGCCATGCCACCGGAGCTGAACACCGCACGGCTGATGGCCGGCGCGGGTCCGGCGCCGATGCTCCAAGCCGCCGCGGGGTGGGAGGCGCTGGCCGCCTCGCTGGAGGCGCAGGCCGCCGAGTTGGCCACCCTCCTGGCCGCCCTCAAGGGATCGTGGACCGGGATGGGCAGCGAGCGCGCGACGGCCGCGGCCGCGCCGATGGTGACGTGGTTGGAGACTGCCGCGATGGCCGCGCAGAAGCGGGGCATGCAGGCCGCGGCGCAGGCGGCCGCATACGTGAAGGCGTTGGGAATGACGCCGTCGCTACCGGAGATCGCGACGAACCACATCACCCACACGGTTCTGACGGCTACCAACTTCTTCGGTATCAACACGATGCCGATCGGCTTCAACGAAGCCGACTACTTCGTCCGGATGTGGAACCAGGCCGGCGGCGCCATGGACATCTATGCGGCCGAAACTCTGGCCAACACAACGTTCGAACCCCTTCCCGAGATGACGCCGATCGTCGCACCCGGGGTGGGCGAGGCCGAGACAGCCGGGCTGCTGGGCGCCATGGCCCAGACGGCCTCCGGCGATGGGTCCTCGGCTTTGCTTCAGGCCGCAACCGACGCGGCGGACGACGCGGACGACGTAGACGACCTCGCCCCCACCCCTGGCGGCATGGACCAAATCTCGCAGTTCATGGGCGGATTGGGCCAACTGGGCGCACCCATGCAGCAGCTGATGCAGCCGCTGCAGCAACTGACGTCCATGGCCGGCCAGTCGTCCACCGGCATGGGCGGATTGGGGGGTCCGGCCGGCGTGGGCGCTGATCTGGCGGGCGGGAAGCTGGGCGGCACCGGCGTCGGTCAGGTGGGCCTGCTCGGCGCGCCTCCACTGTCCAGCCATCCGTTGGCGGGCGGATCCGGCGCAAGCGTGGGCATGGGGCTGATGCACGCGGAGACGTTGCCCGGATCCGGCGGCTCGGCGGCCCGCACATCCATGATGTCCGAATTCATCGACAAGCCCGTCGGCCCCGCCGGCGCCAGCGCCGGATCATCGGCCGCAGGCGGCGCCGCACCGATGGGTGCCGCGGGAGCCGGTGCGCAATCCGGCACGGGCTCCAAGCCTGGTCTGGCCCCGGTGGCGCTTGCGCGAGACGACGAAGAAGGCAAAACCGTCCACTACGACGAGCTGCACGACGTAGACGACGGAGACGACTGGTGAGCATCCACCACAGCAGACTTCCCGGCCGCCCGGGCCGGAAGACTTGCCATCACTTGGCGAGGACAGAGCACACAGAAAAGAGTCCAACATGGCAGAAATGAAAACCGATGCCAGTGCCCTCAGCGCGGAGGCCGCCAACTTCGACCGGATCGCCAGCGAGCTCACCACGGTCATCAACGGGGTAGAGCACACCGGCGGCGAACTGGCCGGCCACTGGAAAGGCTCGGCCGGCTCGGCGGCGCAGCAGGCGTTGGGTCGCTTCCACGAAGCAGGCCAGGCGCAGATCAAGGCGCTCACCGACATTCACGAGAAGATCAGCCAGGCCGGTATCCAGTACAGCCGGACCAGCGACGAGCAGACCAGTGCCCTGCAGTCGCAAGCATCGAACATGGGCTTCTGAGCCCACCTAACCCCTCAACATCAGATAGAAGCGGAGAAAAATTATGTCCGAAGCACAGTCATGGAATTTCGGCGGTATCGAGGCCGGCGCGAGTGCTATCGCGGGATCGGTGCAGACCGTTCACAGTCTTCTCGATGAAGGCAACCAGTCGCTCGGCAAGCTTGCCGAGGCGTGGGGCGGTACCGGTTCGGAAGCCTACCAGGCCGTCCAGAAGGACTGGGACTCAAAGTCTCTCGAACTCAACAACTCATTGCAGTCGCTGTCGACGGCGATCAGTGAGGCCAGCCAGACGATGTCCCACACGGAGTCCGGCGTCACCGGGATGTTCACCTAGAACGCACACAACATCGAAATGCGGGATCGGGCGAGTTCAACCTGATGGGAGAACTCGCCTCTTCTCGTGTCCCACCGAATAGCTAGATTTCTGAGAGGTTCTCATGGGAGCCGATTACGACCGGCTCTTTCAGTCGCCCGCGGGGGGCGAGGTCCCGGACGACGATTCGGGATTCGACATCGATGCCGGCTTCGACATCGATGCGGCTGGCGGCGCGCCGCCCACGCCGACGAGCGCGCCCACAACCCCTGCCCAGGCTCCGCCTCCCCTGCCGGTCGACTGGAGCGACCCACCCCCGCCAGCGCGGCAAGCAACGCCCCGGCCCCCCATGCCGGTGGACCGGATCGACCCACCCCCGCCACCCCAACCCGGACCCCCGCGGACCCCCATGCCGGTCAACTACGACCAGCTCTTTACTCCGGGCGAAGATATCGAAACCCACTCGGACACAGCGGGTTCGGAATTCGACGTGAATTCGGGATTCGATGCGAGCGCGCCACCGACTCCGGCCGGCTCACCCAAGCCCAACGGGCACGCACCGCCCCCGATGCCGGTCGACTGGAATGACCGAGCCACACCGCCCCGGCCCGAAAACCACCGGCCCCCAATGCCCGTCGATCGGAACAGCCAGCCCCCACCGGCGCGGCCGAAACCGCCGCCGATCGAACCCGACCCCCCGCCGGCGGCCCTTGCCCCGCACACACGACCCGCGCGTCACGGGCCTCGCGACCCCGCCGAGACCCGACCCACCCCCACCTCCAACGCGCCACACAGCCGTCGTGCCAACCCGGAACAGCGCCGCACCAAACCTGACCCCCCGCCACCACGGTCACGCCCGGGACCACCTGCACCGGCGGCCAATGGCCGCCCGGCTCCCCCGCCGCCGCGGCGCGCTAGAAGCGTTGCACCACAACTAGATTCGCCATCACCGCAGGCGCCCGGCGATCAACCCTTACCCGGCGCGACTTCCCATATCGCGGTCAAACCCGCCAAGAAGTCGACTACCCGGATGGTTTCCCGACGAGGCTGGCGGCGTTGGGTTCATAAGCTGACGCGCATCAATGTGGGATTGTCACGCGACGAGAAATACGACTTGGACCTACGCAACCGTATTCGCCGCAGTCCCCGCGGTTCCTATCAAATCGCGATTTTGGGTCTGAAGGGAGGAGTCGGCAAGACGACCGTGACAGTCACCCTCGGTTCGGCGTTCGCACAGGTGCGGCGCGATCGGATCCTGGCTTTCGACGCCGATGCGAGTTGTGGGAACCTCGCCGATCGGGCTGGACGCCAGTCCGACGCTACCATCGCGGATCTGTTGGCCGACAAAGATTTAACGCACTACAACGATGTCCGCGCGCATACCAGCGCTAACGCGGTCAACCTCGAAGTACTTCCCGGGGAGGACTACAGCACGGCACGTCGCGCGTTCAGCGAATCGGATTGGCACTATGCGTCAGACGCGGTATCGAGGTTCTACAACCTGGTGCTGGCCGACTGCGGGGCCGGACTGTTCGACCCGGTGACCCGAGGTGTGCTTTCGACGGCGTCGGCGGTGGTTATCGTGACCAACGCATCGGTCGACGGAGCCCGGCAAGCCGCGGTCGCGATCGATTGGCTGCGCAATAACGGCCATCAGGATCTACTGGCCCGCGCAACGGTGGCGATCAACCACGTGTCCCCGGGAGAAACCAATATCGCTGTCGCTGATCTGGTGCGGCAGTTCGAGCAGTATGTACAGCCCGGTCGGGTCATCGTGTTGCCCTGGGATAAACACATCGCGGCCGGCACCGAGATTCAGTTGAGCCTTCTGGACCCCATGTACAAGCGTAAGATCCTGGAGCTAGCCGCAGCATTGTCCGATGATTTCGACAGGGGTGAACGTCGTTGAGCGCGCCCACCGCCACTGAAACTGCTGGCGGCGCGGGAGCCGCCGCCGCTCCGGCAGCCCCGGGCGCCGGGGCGGCCAAGCCCTCGACCACCCGGGTCACGATCCTTACCGGCCGGCGGATGACCGATGTCGTGCTGCCCTCCTCGGCGCCGATAGAAACTTATGTCGACGACACCGTCTCGGTGTTGGCTGAAATCTTGGGAGAAACGCCGGCGGATGTCCTCGCCGGTTTCGATTTTGCCGCGCAGGGCGCGTGGACGTTTGCCCGCCCGGGAGCCCCCCCGCTGCAGGCCGACCAATCATTGGACGACGCGGTCGTCGTCGATGGCTCGTTGTTGACCCTGGTACCGGTGAGTCGTACCGAGCGGTACCGTCCGCTCGTCGAGGACGTCATCGATGCGATCGCGGTGCTGGACGAATCGCCGGAGTTCGACCGGGCGGCGCTGAATCGCTTTGTCGGGGTGGCCATTCCAGTCGTGACGTTGGCGATGACCGGAATCGGCGCCGTGGCGTGGGCGGCTAACGGGCACCATCTGTGGTGGCCGATCGGGTTAGGGGCCGCGGGGCTGATTGTCTTGTTGGGCAGCTGGGCCGCCAACAGGTTCTATCGGAACCCGAACTTGTCGGAGAGCCTGCTGGCGACTGCGTTTCCCCTGATCGTGGTGGCCGTCGCCATGGCCATCCCGCGACCGCGCGGGATGGTCGGCTCGTTGGGGCCGCCGCAGTTCGCCGCCGGCGCCGCGGCGCTGCTGTTCTTGACGCTGATCTCGCGGGGCGGTCCTCATCGCCGTATCGAGCTTGCCTCGTTCGCCGCGGTCACGGGGATCATGCTCACCGCGACCGCCTTCGCCTACGGATACGGCTGGCAGCAGTGGGTGCCGGCAGCGGCAATCGTGTTCGGTTTGTTCACCGTGACCAACGCGGCCAAGTTGACCGTCGTCTTCGCACGGATCGCCCTGCCGCCGATCCCCGCTCCCGGCGAGACCGTGGAACACGAGGAATTGCTTGATCCCATCGCGGGCGAGGAAGCCACCGGAGACGAAGAGACGCGGACCTGGCAGGCCATCATCGCGTCGGTGCCGGATTCCGCCGTGCGACTTACCGAACGCAGCCAACTCGCCAAGCAGCTGCTGACCGGGTTCGTCGCGGCCGGCACCCTAATTCTTGCCGCCGGTGTCATCGCGATTTTGGTGCGCGGACACTTCTTCGTGCACAGCCTGGTGGTGGCCGGTTTGGTGACGGTGATGTGCGCGTTCAGATCGAGGCTCTATGCGCAGCGCTGGTGCGCGTGGGCGCTACTGGCGGCCACCGTCGCCATACCCATTGGGGTGACCATCCGGTTGAGCATCTGGTACCCGCAAAGCGCGAAGTGGTTCGTGGTTGTTCTGTTGGTGGGAGGCCTGATCGCGCTGGCGATAGTGGGCGCCGCGGCCGGCTTCCGGCGAATCACGCCGGTGATGAAGCGGGCCCTGGAATTGTTCGACGGCGCCGTAGTCGCGGCCATTCTCCCGTTATTGCTCTGGATAACCGGCATCTATGACACAGTCCGCAATATCCAATTCTGACCCGGTCGGGCACTGCGACGATGAACCGAGAAATATTGCTGCACTTGGCATGCAGCGACTTCGGTAAAATCTCTGTGATAGCCACGCACACAAAGGGACGAGACCATGACTGAATCACTGGTGGTGGACCCCGCTCGGCTCAAAACTAACGGGATCGCCGTGCGCGACCAGGTATTGCCTGCTGCGCCACCACCGATTTCGGCGACCGGAGCCGATTCCGTGTCGGCGGCCATCAACCAAACGATGCCGATAATCGAATCTCCCGTGATCACCGGGTTGCCGGATGTCCAAGCCGCGCTGACCAATACGGGATCGAAAATCGTCACTGCGGCCGAAATGTACGCCCAGACCGACCAGTTGCTCGGCGAGCACGTCGCCAAGGTTCAGTTCCTGGCCACGGCCGAACCCGCCGGGACGGACCCACCGGCGAGGGCCGCGGCACCCAGACTGCCGGGTGCCGAGACGACGGACAAGAACGACGACAAGACTCCCGACAAGAAGCCCGACAAGAAGCCGCAACCGGCCGCACCCAGCAATCTCAATCAGCTGGCGGGCCTGACCCAGGCGGCGCAACCCCTCACCCAGGGCATGCAAGGCCTCATGCAGAGCGTGCAGCAGGCCGGCGGAGGCATGGGCAACGCGGGCGCGGCGCCGGCAAAGCTCGCCGACGACACCAAGAAGGACGGCACGCAAGAGCCGGCCGACGAATCGCGCTTGGTCGACGCAACGACGAAGGACGCCGACGGCGCCGCGTCGGGCAAGCAAGGCTCCGGGAGTGCTCCCGTCCAGGCTCCGGCCGGCGGCCGACCGCAGACGACGCAGCCAGAGACTGCGCTCTGACCGCTAAGCCGGACTTAACAAGCGCGGGTCGGCCAGGGCATCGCTGAGCAGCCCCGCCAGGTATTTCCAGTACATCCAGTCGGCGACGGCATTGCGCTGAATCACAAGGTCGTCCGCCGTGTGCGCCTCCCTGAGGAGGACTTCTTCGGCGTGTGCGGCGTAGGTCTGGAACGCCAGTAGGTGCGCAGCTTGGCGGCCGGGCGCGTCGCTGGCCAACGGCTTCATGACCTCGAACCACAACAGGAACCGATCATCTGCTGGTGCATCCGGTGCATCGGCCACGGCCTCCGGAAGCGGCATCTGGGCCAGCAATTCCCCCATCCGCATCGGCCCCGCGCCCGGCGCGACGAGCACCGCCGCCGCCTCCGGTTCCACCACCGCCGCGGGTTCGGGTTGCGGCTCACGCGCCGGCTCGGGTGCCGGCTCGGCCCCGACCGGTGCTGGCGGCAACAGGTCGACCAAGCGCTCATGGGGAGTCGTGGCCAGCAGCTCCGCCGCCTCGGGATCCACGACCTCCAGCCGCGACCGACCGACCATTTCACCGGTGTCCGGGATGTCGTCTCGCTCCAACACGATCTTGGCCACCCCGGCGTCCGAATTCGCCAACTGCTCCTCGGTGCCGATGACCGCCCGCAACTCTTTTTCGTGGTGCTCCGCCCAACCCCGCACCGCCATCACCGGATAGGTGGCCCAGCGCGCCCGCTCGGCGGCGGGGATCGTCTCGTCGCCGCTGGCCAGGTACACCTTGGGCGGCAACTGCACCTCTTCGGGGATGTAGGCCAGACCAAAGCTATTGGCCACCACGATCAAGCCGTCGGTGGTTACCCCGGTCACCCAGAAGAACCCGAGATCCATCCCGCCGCCGCTGTCCGCCGCGTTGAGCGCGGCACCGATGCGGCGTGCCAACTGCAGCGCGTCGGGCCCGGCTCGCCGCGCCGCATCAGCCTTCGCGGCCTCGGCGACCGCGTCACGTTCCAGCCGTGCGGCCGAAACCGGGATCGCCACAGCCGGCGCCGCCACCACCGCTTCCGCGATCTCGGCGCGGTCAGCATGCGTCGGTTGGGCGCGGGGCTTGCTCTTGCTCGACGGTCGGGCGCTGGCTGCGGGTTGCGTACTGGCCGACTTGTCGGCGGGCTTCTGCCCTACGGGCCCACCCGACCTGGCGCCCGAGCCGGAGCCGCCGCCCGCTCCGCCGGCTCCCATCGGCGCGGTCGGCACGCCACTGCCCCCGGCCTGCGCCCCGGCTGCCGATTCCTCGCCAGGTGTCACCGACGCCGGCGCGACCCCCGGCCCCGACGCCGCAGCGGGAGTTACGCCCTTGCCGCCGGCCGCACCCCCGCCTGGCTGTGCTCCCCCGGCCGCCGGACTCAACGGCACTGCCGGAGCCGCCGGGCCCAGCGGAGCCGACGGTCCACTGCCCGGCACCGCCGGGCTGGGCCCGACCGGGGTCAGCGGCCGCGGTCCGGCCGGTCCAGCCGCCGGAGGGTTGTTCGGCAGCAGACCGCCGCCATCCAACGGGGGAGTCGTCGGTGTGAGCCCGCCCGTTCCCGGCGTCGCCGGCGGCGTGAGTTGACCCGTCCCCGGCATGCGGGGCGGCTTGGGCCCACCCGTTCCCGGCATGACGGGAACCTGCGGTGCGGGCCTCGGCCGCGGGGACGGCGGCCCGGTGGGACCGTCCGGCATGACGACGGGCGGCGGTGTTTTCTGGTCGAGCAGATCCTGCAGGGCGTTGGCCGGCGGCTTCCAGGCCTTGCTGACCAGGACCTGAGCGGCGGTGCCATCGACGATGCTTTCATTGGCCCCGTGCGTCGCGTTGACCACCGCTTCGATCTGCTGGTTGCGCTCGGCGTCGTCCAGGCTGGTGTCAGTCTCCAGGGCGTTGATCGTTCGATGCGCCTCGACGACGTTGTCGGTGATGTCCGACTTGGCCTGCACGACGACCTGGGCAACGTATTTGTGCCAGGTGATCACGGTGGCGAGACCGTTTTGCAGGGTCACCATCTGGTCGAGGAGCGTCCCGAATTCGCCGTTGGCAGCACCCGCGGCGCTCCCCGACCAAGTACCTCCGTCGAAGATCTCGGCCCGCCGAGACTGGCTGGCCTCCATGACATCGGTCGCTTGCCGCAGAACCTGCGTGTACTCCTGGGCCCGGTCGTAGAAGACTTGCTCATCGACGTCCGGCCACCCGCCCGGATCAAGCATCTGCCCGGCATATCCCCCCGTCGGCTTCGCGAGGCCCATCAGCTACTCCTCTCGCCACGCGGGACTGCCGGACATCATGATTAATAAGCGTAATCGAGGTCCAGGCAAGCTAACTGCGGCAAAATTCACGCTCTCCGGCGACCAAAACGGACGCGTCCGCCGCGGCACGCGCGCATCACCAGATCGGAGTCCGGTGGCTGGCTCGAGTCGCTACTTTTCGGGACCCTTGCGCGGACGATTACCGATCACGCCCTCGGTCCATGCCCGCTCTTCGGTGTAGAGCGAGTCCTCGTCGGCCCCCGCAATGCGCTTGCCTTTGCCGCCGCCTTTATCGCCGTGACCGCCCATCGGCATGCCACCCATTCCGCCACCCATCCCGCCGGCACCCGGCAGTCCCTTGCCCAAGCCCGCGGTCGCTGGCCCGGGACCCGCGGCAGCCGCCGGCCGTGCCGACGACGCTTCGCCTTCTCCGGAGCCTTGCAGCGGCATCTTCGGCATGCCCCCGCCGCCGACGGACGCCGGTTTGATGCCGCCGGCACCGCCCTTCGGCAGACCGGATTTCTGCATCGCCTTGTCCACCAGCGCCTGGGCATCCGGCGTTGGTGGCACTTGCGGCGTGCCGCCCATGCCTGCCGACGGCAGCGTCGGCATGGTGGGCATCATGGGCATGTTGGCAGACGGGTCGGTGGGCACCACCGGCACGTCCGGAACGTCCGGAACATCGGGATTCTCATCGGGTGGCTTGATGACGTAGGCGCCGAAAGGAGCACTCGGATTCAACGGGGGCAAGGGAATTCCGGCCGTCGAAACATACGTCGCTAACGCCGTCTCCGACCTTTTCTGCAGGTCTTTGTACCAGTCCACCGCCATATATAAATATGGACTTTTATTTTGCACGTAGGACCGGTACCAATAATCGCACTGCGATACTTCATAGGACGCGGGGTGTTCGCCCTCCTGCCCCCACTGTATGGGGTTGCCGGCGTAACCGCCTGAAGCCCTCACCCTTTTGTGCGCGTCGGCGACCATCTGGGCCTGTTTAGCCAGCGTCGTGCACTGCGTCACCATGCCGAAAATCCACTGCTTCTGCTGCGCGAAATTTTGCTCGACGGCATCCCTCGCGTCGCCCTCCCACTGCAGAAAGGGCCTGAAGCGGTAGGCCAGCTGCTGGAACTTCAGCTGGTAGCTGTTCCAATCGGAGGCGAATGCCCTAAACGCCGTCCCCTGGTCGGGAAGCTCGATGTCGGTCGCCGCCTGCCTCACCTCGTAGTAGGGGTATTGAAACGGCGGCGGGGGCGGCGGCGGGGGCGGCGGTGCCGGGATGTAGTCCGGGTCGCACAGCAGCCCCACCGTACCGTCGCTGGACAACTTCGCCGATGAGCCGGACGTCGTCCCGTCCATGTTCACGGCGTTGATGTCGTCCGCCGCGCCCTCATCGACCTCTTCGTATGCCTTGGCCGCATTTCGCAGAGATTTCGCCAGCGAGCCCCATTCCCGCTGGCACGCCTGGATGTACAACCGCAACGAGTCGGCGTTGATCGCGATTTGTACGGCAGCGTCACGGACAAATGAGAGGTTGCATGGCGCTTGCGGGTTGCCCAGGGGCAGCTTCGGCAGCGGTGCCTCGATTTCGTCAGCCCTCGCCATGAGTTCTTGGTATTCGACGTTGACCGTCTGCGTCATATCGGCTCATTCTCCTCATGCCCAAGCCCTTGGGCCCGGTAGTCCATTTCTCTGGTGGCGCCAACTCGATCTATAGATAGCGGTGCCGAGAAGTACCAATTGTGTTGTGCCGCAAGACTGCTTGGTCGACACCCGAGTGGGCCCCGGGGTACATCGCCGGGGCGCGACGCTGCCGTCCGTGGCGGCCGGCCCGCATCGCCGTCTCGCCTCTCAGCAAGATGCGGTGCAATCACCGGCCACCTCTTTCGCCTTGCCAGGACATGCGGGCGGGGCAGCGGGGCTCCGACCACGACCGAGTGCAATCGTAATCCACCAAACAGGACCGACGTGCACCGATTTGCGTCCACTCATTGCGGACCCTGCGGTTTCCCGCGGCAATTCTTCGAGACGACGACAGACTCGGATTCGATTGCGATCGGGTTCGGCTTGCTGACATCAGCCGTTAAATTCCAACCCCTGCCCTTCACCCGCGGTCTATGTTTGTCACGTGTGGTCCCGGCGGCTTGCCGTCAATGGTCCGCGCGGAAAAACACTCCATCGGGTTGCGACAGTTCGTCTACGAATTTGCGCCGCCACTCCGGCTCGAAACGGTAGTTTCTCACCTCCTTCTCGGCCCGGTTCGTGATCCACTACAAACCCCTTGGGTGGCACTAACATTCGGCTATCAACTGCCTGCCGACTGAGCACAGTTATCTCCTGATCGCGATATGCCGCGAGACCGGGTAGGGATGGGTATATTCGCATCGCCACACCGATGTGTGTCAATGCAGTATCCGCACCGTCCGCACCACCGGAGACGCCCGCAATCAGGAGGGACACCGCGATGGTAAAGCCGGCGCAGCTCGCGCTCACCGCCATCAAATTGGGCACCCACATCGGCGCCCGCATCGATGGAGTGCGGCTGGCCGGCGATCTCGATCCGAGCGTGGTGGATCAGATCCACGCGACGCTGCTGCGTCACAAGGTGGTCTTTTTCCGGGATCAGCACCACCTCGACGACGACCGGCATTTCGCCTTCGCCAAGCGGCTTGGCGCGCCAATCCGCGTGTTCGGCGCCCACGCCATTCCCGGTGGCCCGCCGGGGGTGTCCCTCGTCGACTCCCGACGGGGCAAGGCGACGCGCTGGCACACCGATCACACGTTCACCCTCAATATCCCAAAGGCCTCGATACTGCGTGCGGTTAGCCTGCCTCGCTACGGCGGATCGACACTGTGGGCATCCACCGCTGCGGCATACGCGGCGCTGTCCGTGCCGCTGAGACACCTGGCCGAAAATCTGTGGGCAATGCACAGCAGCAACCGCTATGACCAGCTCGACTTCGTCGAGAGTGTGGGCTCCGTGCTGACGCCAGGTGGCATCCCCACCTCGTATCACGCGCTGGAGGACACCAACATGCTGAGCAACCAGCTCAGCGCCGCGCGCGAAGAGGAATCCACGTTCCGCGTCGAACATCCGGTGGTCCGAGTGCACCCCGAGACCGGTGAGCGGACCCTGCTGCTCGGGGGATGGGCGCGCGGGTTCGTTGGTCTGGAGAACTACGAATCGCGGGTGTTGCTCGAATTGCTACAAGCCCGTATCACCGCGCCGGAGAACACTATCCGGTGGGATTGGGAAGCGGGCGACGTCGCGATCTGGGACAACTACGCTACCCAGCACCGCGCGGTCGACGACTACGACGACGAGCACCGCGTGATGCACCGTGTCACCCTGATCGGCGACGTCCCGGTGGATATCCACGGGCGACGCAGCCGGCAACTCAGTGGTGGGACACCCGAATCGATTGCGGACTAGAGAGCGGGAATCTGATGTCAGCGGAGATTTCCGGCAGTAGCGGGCGCGCAGCGGCGGATCGCGAGCTCATTGCCTACGAGCTGCACAGCGGGCACGGTGTCGAGTTGGTCCCGGCTGCGCGGCACCGCGGCTGGATGGGACTCGACACGCGAACGATTCGCCAATCGGTGCTTGCCCCTGCTCATGGCCAACCAGGCCGGTTGGCTCGTCGTGAACAACGCGCGTGTCCGGGCGCGCTGGAATGGCGGGGCTGCCGCAGATTCCATCGAGTTCGAATGCGCCGACAATGCGACGACGTTCCGGCCGGCGAGTCACTTCGGGCACGGGATAATTACCTGGAGCCTCCCGTTTCTGTTCCGCACCCCGCCCGGTTTCAATCTGCTGGTCCGTGGTCCGGTCAACTGCCCGAAGCACGGCGTTGCAGCTCTGGAGGGAATCGTCGAAACCGACTGGTCTCCTTCAACTTTCACTATCAATTGGAAGTTCACTCGGCCACGGGTCTGGGCAACCTTCGAAGAGGGAGAGCCGGTCGGCATGCTGGTACCGCAACGACGAGGCGAGCTCGACGAATTCGTCCCCAAGATGGTATCGATCGCGGCGGCGCCCGATGAGTTGAGCGCGGCCTATCACACCTGGTGGCAGAATCGCCGCGCCTTCAATACGGATCTGCAGTATCCGGGATCATTCGCGCGCCAGGCGGGCTGGCAGAAGGACTACTTTCGGGGCAAGCTCCCTGACGGTTCGGCTGCACCGCAGCATGAAACCCGCATGCGTTTACGGTCTTTCGCGCGGGTGGAAGACGAACTCTGCGGACGACCGAGTCCGCCGTACGTCTGATGGACCTCTCCGACCTCGCCGCCTGGACGCCGATCCGGTTGGACTTCTCCGGTCCAGCTCCGGCAGTCTTATGGGCCGACCTTTCGGCGGAGCGGTTCACCGATCCCTTCTTCGACCAGACCGTTGCCCGCTGGGAATCCGGCCCGAATGCCCGGCCACTGGTTCGGACCGGGCTCGACGAGCTCGCAGCCGTCGACAGCGCACCGTCACTCGAGCCGGCGGGCATGATATTTCACGTCTCGCGGTGCGGATCGACACTACTGTCGCGCCTGCTCGCGACACTGCCCGGCGTCGTCGTGATCGCCGAGCCGGCGCCGCTGAACTCGCTGCTGGGGCTCGATCCCGAACACGTCGATCAGGCTGTCCTGGTCAAGGCCGTGCGGCTGTTGGTGCGGGCGCTTGGTCGGTGCCGGCACGGCGACGAGCAGCGGCTCGTGCTCAAATGCACCAGCTGGAACATTCTGCGTCGCCAGGTTCTTGTTGCGGCCTTTCCCGACACTCCGTGGATCTGGCTCCAACGAGATCCGGTTCGCGTCCTGGCCTCGCTCCTCGCCGAACCGCCGGGCTGGCTCGGATCACAGGCCGTTCACCGTAAAGCAGCGCAGCTCTTCGGGATTGATCAGGCGCTGATTCCGCCGATGGGGCGCGCCGAGTTCGCGTCCCGCGCGATTGGCGCGATGCTGGCGGCCGCAGCGGACGAACCGGCGCGACGGCTCGTCATCGACTATGTCGACCTGCCCGATGCGGTGTGGGCTCGCGCGGCACCACATTTCGGGCTCGAGACGAGTCCGGCAGCGATCGCCCGGATGATCCGGCAATCCCGGTTCTACTCGAAGGACCCAACACCTCGGCCCTTTGGCGGCGCTGCCGAAGACCGGCCGGTGTCCGGCACGATGCGGCAGGCCGCAGACCGATTCGCCGGGGCCGGCTATCGCGCACTTGCGTCGGGCGAGCGATGACAAACAAGAAGGGCAGGCCGCTGTGATATGAAGCTCGACATCCACCTGCAGACCCACTCCGACATCAGCGTGCACGGCGCGCATCGCTACGTCGACGCGCCCAAAAGCGAAGTCATGCTTCGCTGTACGCAATCGCTCGTCACTTCGATCAATCACGCCGAGGGCGACATCGTCTTGCGTGTCTTCGATGATCACTCGTCGCCCGAAGTGCTGCCGACGCTGCATCAAATCCTCGAAAAATGCCACCACCCGGTTGAATTCATCGCGCTAGAGGATCGCGGATACAACGCATCCTGTCTCGCCTCGTTTTCCACTGCGCACGACGTTGCTCGCGAGTTGGTTTACCTCGTCGAGGACGACTACTTGCATACCCCGTCGGCGATCCAGGAGATGCTCGACGTGCACCTGCGTTTCCGGGAGCACCTCGGTGGCCGGGAAATCGCTCTGCACCCTTATGACGATCCGAAGAACTATTGGAGCCCGATTTTCAGCCGGGAGGAGTGCCGGGTCGTTTACGGCACCAGGAGACACTGGCGTACCAACACGCACACCACGAACACCTGTTGGGTGGAGGTCGAGACCCTACGCAGAAATTGGGAACTTTTCGAACAGCTCGCCCGTCATTCGAGCACACCGTACGGCCAGCAGCACCATATCTTCGAAGCATCGACGATCAATAAGATCTGGCGCGATCAGGTAACCCTGTTCACCCCGATACCCTCACTGGCACTTCATCTTCAGTACGACGAACACAAGGACCCGTACCTGGACTGGACCCAGTGGTGGCGCTCCGCGGCCTATTGATGCCTCAGGTCTCGCGGCTCTCGAACACGTCACAGTAACTTCGCTGCGCCGCCGACTTGAACTGCCGATACAGCTTGAATTTGACCTCGCCGGCCCGCAGGCGCGCGAGAAGCCGCTCGAGCCCATCGAACAGATCGTCGTACTGCTCGTCGAGCACCGCAAGGCGCGCGGCGGGCTCGTCCGCTCGATTCGTGTGCACGATCCGCAACGCAAGTACGGAAAGCCGGTCAACGATGGTGCCCGGGGATTCGGTGTGCAGCGGCGCGCTCGGATTCAGATTGACGCGATCCAGCAGGGTCACATCGATGTCCTCGATGGCGGCATTCCGCTGGGCATTGACGTCGTCGATGCAACGCTTCGTGCGTGCCACCTCGTGGTCGTCAGCGCCAGGCCGGCGAACAGCGTCTTCGTGATGCCACAGCGCGAAGTTCAACGCGTGCAGATGCAGCGCCTTCGCCGCGAGACTGCCGATAGCCGACGAGTCGGCCGGCTCTTCGGAGTGCCACAATACGGCGCTGTCGTGGAACTGACGCACGGCAAACAGGAGATCTCGTTCAGACATGTTCTCCGATAAGCTCTTCCATTGCCTCGAGCACCTCTTCCACGGTGATGTCCGACATGGTGGTCTTCTCGACATGCCGGTGCGGACCGAATCTGAACCCCCATAACTCCGGCCGGGTGGGACCGAAAAGGCCGACGCCGGGCACCTTCGCAAGATCGGCGGCGTGCAGCATGCAGGAGTCGACCCCCAGGAAAAGGTCGGCGTTGGCGACCACGCCCAGGGCGAGGTCCAGTGGTAGCCCGAGGTAAGGAATTACGCGATCGCGCTCGCGCCCAACGTTGAGTTCCTCGTCTCCCATCCCGACCACCCAGGCCACAAAGTCGCGGTGACGTGACAAGAACCGGTCCAACACGTCGATGAACCTGGTTGCGGGCCAGCGCTTCTCCGTCCAGCCGGCATCGGCGTGCACCACCAGCACCTTGATTCCGCCAGGCACGGCAGCCCGCATTGATCGCGCCTGCTGTTCCACCGACGGCGGGAGAGGCACGGCTTGTGCATAGTCTTCGATTTGCAGCGACGGATCGAAAAGCCGGGCGAGTTTGAACGTCAGGTCGGCCGAGTGCGGGAGATCCCTCGGGACGATGATGTCGTAGTCGTCGTCGGTCGGGAAACCGATACTCGTCGTGGGGGCGAGGCGTCGCCACAAGGGACGAATGAAAGTGTTCGACGGTATGTCCCACGGAACCGCGTTGATGAACACATCGACCGTGCCGATGTCGGCAACCAGGTCTTCGTAATCGAGGATTCTGCGTGCGTGCGGCCCGATCGGCGGTCCGGCCGGGGCGATGCCGGTGATGTCGATCAAGCGTGGACTGACCGCATGGAAGCACAAGTCGAAGGCGAACTTCGGACAGATCAATGTCAGTGGCGCGGTGAACATTTCAGATAACGCACGCAGTGCCGGCAACGTCAGGATCGAGTCCCCGATCAGGGTGGAGAAATACACGGCAGGGGTGGGCGCCTGCAGCATGTTGTCGAGCACGTCAGCCTCGATGCTTGACGTGTGGCCGCGCCGTAGGACAGTAATTTCGCTCAACCTCGTCCAACCTCCAGCGAGAGCTTAGACGGCAAGGCGGTAGCGTCGCAGCACAAAGTCATCGGCTTCGCGGGCAGTCAACAAGCTCCTCCATCGCATCCAGGGCCGCTTGGACGGTGATATCGGCCATCGTGCTCATGTCGATGTGCCGGTGTGGTGCGAACCTGAATCCCCATTCCGCGGCGCGCGTTGGCCCGAAAAGCCCCACGCCGGGCACTCGCGCCAGATCGGCGGCGTGCAACATGCTGGAATCGATTCCCACGAAAAGGTCTGCGGTGGCCACCAGCCCCATCGTGAAGTCAAGTGGCAGACCGAGACGCGCGAACACGCGGTCGCCGTGCCGCCCGACGTTGAGTTCCTCGTATCCCATCCCGACCACCCAGGTCAGGAAGTCGGGGTGGCGCGACAAGAACCGGTCCAGCAGATCGATGAATCTGGTAACGGGCCAGCGCTTCTCCATCCAATTGCTGTCCGCATGCACGACAAGCACTTTGACCCCGGCGGGAACCGCGGCACGGATCGATCGTGCCTGCTCCTGCACGGCTGCGGGTATGGGCAGTGGCTGGGCGTAGCTTTCGATGTGCAGCGACGGATCGAACAGCTGGGCCAACCTGAACGTCGAGTCCGCCGAATGACAGTCGCCCTTGGGGACCACGATGTCGTGGCCGACGGTCGTGAAGCCGATGCTCGTCGTGGGCGCCAGGCGTTGCAGCAGCGGTTGAACGACGACGCTGGACAGCGAGCTCCACGGCAGAGTGTCGATGAAGACATCGACGGGACCGATCTCCGACGCCAGTGCGTCGTAATCGAGGGGCCGCTCGGGTCCTCCCGGCAGTGGCGGCGGTCCCGTCAGGGGCAGCCCCGTGACATCGACAAGCCGCGGGCTTACCTCCCGGAAGCACAGGTCGAATGCGGCCTTGGGGCAGATTAATGTGATTGGGGCACTGAACATTTCGCCCAGAGCGCGCAGCGTCGGCAGCGCCAGCACGGCGTCGCCCACATTGGTGACGAAACAAAACGCGGGTCTCTCCGCCTGCAGCAAATCGCTTAGCGTCATCCTCGGACCTGCTCAGTTGTAGCCGAGGCGCTGTGCCAGGGCGTCGACCTCGGACCAGGTTGGATCGTCGGCGTCGATGCGGTCGCGGGCCGATGGCACCTGGCGCAGTGGCGCAAGGTTGCCGACCTTCCAAGGCAGCGGGGTGCCGCGCCGAAAGAATTGGTTGTCGCCGGCGGTTTCCGGGGCGCTGTAGGACAGCGGCCCGGCGCTGTCGGAAAAGCTGAGGCCCCAACTGCCGCAGGCGGCGTCGAGCGTCTCCTTCGGCCGGGCGGCGAAAGCCTCGTAGCGCAGCACCACCAAGTCGGCGTCGTCGGCCGTCAGCGGCTCCAGGCAACTCTGCAAGAGCGCGAAGGCTTCGGCGACCGTGTCCTTGATCCAGAAATCCACATCCATGCGTGCGGGTGAATCTCGGTGCAGCAGATAGGAGTTCACCACCTGACGTGGATCGCGAAGGACGAAGAGGATGGCCGACTCGGGAAAGCATCGCCGGAGATGGTCCAGCCGCGTCGCATATCGCGGGTTCTTCTCACCCCAGATCGTGCAGGGGCGCGCGATTTCGCTCATGATCGCCCGCAGGGCCCCGGCTGGGTCGGCAGTTTCCTGCGCGCTGCGGCGGTAGGCCTGGTAGACGTCGCGCTCAAGCAGGAAGGCCGCCAAGGTGCCGACAATCGACCCGCGGTCGACCTGGATCAGATCGATCTCGTCGAAGATCTTGATGTCCTCATGGTGGTTGAGGTACTGGGTGACGATGGTCAACCCGGACCTCGGCGGTCCCACGACGAACAACTGCACGGCTCGACCGTATCCCCTGGACGACAAGCGGGTCGTGGCAAGACAATCACGCCGCGGCGTGAAACTCGTCCGCCTAATCCTCGGCCGTGATCTTCTGCAACGAATCGACGATCTTGGACAGCGCTTCAAGAGTCTGCCCGTACGTGGCATCGAGGTCGGCCGACGCTTCCGCGTTCGCCTTCAACAGCGCCTCGTTGATGCGCTCCTCCACCGTTTCGGCACCCAACCGCAGCAACCCGTCCTCGATATGCAACTGCGTCACACACCGGCTGCCGTTGATGACCACCTCGACCGTCTCGGTCTCGTCTTTGGCGGTGAAGAATCCGGCGCCCATGTGCTTCAGCGTGCCCTCGAGGACATCGTTGAACTTCTTGAATTCGCCCATGACCGCAGTGGCCTGCGGGTGCTCTTGTGGTTGCACTTCGGATCGTCCTTCGCGTCGGGGATAGCCAGGGTGCCTGGGCGATCACCTTCGCCGCGGCAGGCCTTCAGTCTAAGGCGGCGCGAGGTACCCCGATGACAGTTAAATTCTTGTTCATCTGGCTCGAACCGAGGTCGTCAGGAACCGTCCCGCCTACCCGGAAGCGCAGTCAGATAGCGGCTTTCCTCGGGCTGGGCAATCGGTTGGATCGGCAATTGGCGATGCCGCGGGGTGCTGATGACGTTGTTGCGCAGGATTACCCGATCAACGCTGGAATGCCGGCCCAGATACGTCGTCGCATTCGGCCACACCACCTTCACCTCCGGCCCGATCTGCGCACCGATCAGGTCGGCGAATTCCTGGAATTGCGGTGCCAGGGTGACGATTCCGCCTGCCGCCGCTGCACGGACGGTGAACTGCATGAATACGCGGGCATCACCGAGGTTGATGCTCGCATCGACATCGTCGAACGGCATATAGACCGGATAGTGGCTCGACGTTTCGCCGACCAACACGCCCGCTGAACCGATCGGCAGCTGCCAGTGGTGACCGGAGACCACGGTCTGGCCTTGCAGCGCGGCGCGCTGGCCGCCGGACACGCACGCAAAACCCCGTGGCCGTGTCGGCTTGTGCGCCGTGGTCAGCAACACCGTGGACCACGGCGCCTTCCCGGGAACGATCCGGACCCTGGTGATGGTGTGGTCGGCGGGTGCCGACCACCACACATCCGGTCCGCCGGGTGCGGTGTAGGCGGCGGTGAAGTTGTCGCGCCCCTTGATCTTCGACCACTTCTCCCGCACGAAGCTGATCTCGGTGGCGCGGTCGAAATCGTCGAAGCTGCGCGCACATTCCGCGTCGACGCCACCGCTGGCCAGCCGGTCGGCAATCCGCGTGGTCGACGCGACAAGGTAGCGAGCGACCCCCGCGGCGCCGTCATCGCGCCGCAACGCCGACTTGGCGGCGCGCCGCGGGTCGGCACGCATCACGATCCAGGTCCGGCGGTGCGCCGGGGCCGGATCACGCCCGATCACTTCCTGGTACACGCTCTGCACATCCGCGGACGCCGTCGTGCCGACCCGGTAGCCGGCGGACACGACGTCAGCCTCCAAGTCGGGGCAGTGCACCGACAGCAGTTGCTCGAGCAGCCGAGTGTCGACGACGTCGTCGGTGTTGGCCTGCCCCTCGACGATGACCGTCGGCGTGAACGGCCGAGGGATGAGTTCGATGAGGGCGACCAGGTACTCGCCTTGCCAGCGCACCGCGACGTGATCGCCCGGCAACACGGTGGCACCGACCTCAGGCTCCGAGGGGGGTTCGGGAGCCCTGCGGTGTCGCAGCAACCAGGCGAACATTGCCGCCACCCAGCCGGTGAGCCGCCGGCCGCGGAACGTGACGATCGCGACCACGGCGCCCACTGCCACCAGCGTCGGGCCCGCCCACTCGTAGCGCGTGCCCATGAACAGCAGGATGCACAGCGGGGTCAGTGCCGCCGCCCACATGGCGTGGCCGCTGCTCAACCGGAGGCGTAGTGATTGCATGAGTCTCGTCAGTGTCGTTTCAGGGCGAGCCCGACCAATGCGGCCAATCCCAGCGCGACGACCAAACCCATGACCCCCATCGTGACAGCGTCGATCGGCCCGTGATCGGGACCCGGTACCGGCACCGGGGGTTTGATTGCTTGCACGGGGTAGTCGTTCGGTGCCGAGTTGGGGGGGATGTCCCAGGTGAGCGCCGCGACCGCATCGATGATGCCCGCGCCGACGGCATCGTCGACGCCGCCTCCGGGGTGGCGTGCGGTCGCGGTGATCCGGTGCATGATCTGCGCGGGCGGCAGGTCGGGGAACCGCTGTCGCAGCAGCGCCGCCAGACCGGAGACGTACGCCGCGGCGAAGGACGTTCCGGCGATCGGCACCGGACCCTCTTTGCCCGACAACGCGTCCACCGGGTCGCCGCCGGGGCCGAGCGCGACGACGTTGTCCGCCGCCGCCGCTACGCTCACCCACGGTCCGTGCATCGAGAACTCGCTGGGTGCGCCGTTTTGCCCGACGCCACCGACGGTCAGCACCAGCGGTGCGTACCACGCCGGAGTGACGATCGTCTGAACCCCTTGCCAGCCGCGGGGATCGGAGGGTATGGACAGGTCGGGCGGCGGGTTCTGCGCGCAATCCCCACCGACGTTGCCGGCCGCGACCACGACCACGGCGCCCTTGACGTTGACCGCGTAATTGAGCGCGCCCCCCAAGGTGGTCTCGTCGACCTGCTTTTTGGCTTTGAAGCAGGCGGCCTCGCTGATGTTGATCACTCCGGCGCCCAGGTTGGCGGCGTGCACCACCGCGCGGGCCAGGCTGCGGACCGAGCCTGCCGCCGGTGTGGAGTTCGGGTCGCCTTGCTCGGGTTGGGAATCCTTCGGCTCGAAGGCCTCCGACGTCTGACGCACCGAGATCAGCCGCGCATCCGGTGCGACGCCGACGAACCCGTCGGTGAGCGCGGGCCGCGCGGCGATGATCGACGCGGTGAGCGTCCCGTGCGAATCGCAATCGGAGAGCCCGTCGCCGTCTTTGACGACGAAATCGCCGCCCGGCTCCGCGGGGACGCGGGGTGAGACATCCACACCGGTATCGATCACGGCAACGGTGACACCCGCACCGGTGGCGAACTTCTGGGCCTGCGTGATGCCGAGGTAGGTGTTGGGCCACGGCGCATCGTGGAAATTTGTGCCGGGCAGCGACAACGGCGCCTTACAGACGCGCTTCTGTTCGAGGGGCTGATCCGGCCCCGTCACATCGGGTGGAACGGCGGCCGAATCGATCACCGGCGGGGCAACCGCGACGGCGGGAGGTGCGCTGATGATCGCGAGCGTCAAGGCCACCGTGATCAGAAAGATACGGTGCACCGCCGGACACTCCATTCGCTAAGCCATGCTTCGCCACCGCGCTACCCCGGTCGCGGGCCTGCGTGCATCTTAAACTTTCCGATCGGATCGACAACGCGTTTCCTGGAACGCTCGCCGCGCCGACGCTGAGCAAATCCGCTCGTGCCTGGGGCCTGGTCAAAGCACTATCGGCACATGCTTTTCCGTGCACGCGTCTTTGACCGCCGCAACGATGTCCTGGGTACGTAGCGTCTGCAGGTCCTCCACCGTCACCGAGCCTTTGTCGACGCGATGCTGTGCGGCCACCCGCGAGTCGCGCAGTCGCTCCGCGCGCTCGACGACATTGCGCGCGAACCGACCGTTGTGCATGGCGTCGATGCCGTGCTGGCCATCGGGTGCACGGTAGGCCCGCAGTGTCACGCATGCGGCGTTCAGCGCCTCGGCGGTGGCAGGGTCGAGAACCGTCGCACGCGGCTGCCCGTAGCGGATCGCGATTTGCACCAACTCGTCGGGGGTGTAGGACTCGAACCGCAATTTGCGGTTGAACCGGCCCGCCAGACCCGGGTTGACGGTGAGGAATTCGTCGACTTCCTTTTCGTATCCCGCGCCGATGAAACAGAAGTCGAACCGGTGCACCTCGAGTGCCACCAGCAACTGGTTGACCGCCTCCATGCCGATCATGTCCGGCCGACCGTCCTGGTGGCGTTCCACCAGTGAGTAGAACTCGTCCATGAACAGGATCCGGCCCAGCGACCGGTTGATCAGCTCGTTGGTCTTCGGTCCTGACGCGCCAATATGCTCCCCGCAGAAATCGGCCCGCTTGACTTCGATGATCTCCGGGTGGCGCACGATGCCCAACCCGGCGTAGATCTTTCCCAACGCCTCGGCAGTGGTGGTCTTACCGGTGCCGGGCGGTCCGACCAGCAGCATGTGGTTGGTCTGGTTGGCCACCGGCAGGCCCGCCGCCAGACGGAGCGCACGAACCTCGATCTGGTCCTCCAGTTCGGCGACCGCGCGCTTGACGTCGGCCAGCCCGACCTGATTGTCGAGTAGCGCGCGACCCTCCTGCAGGAGTTCGGTGCGCCGCTCTTCGTTCTCCTCCTCTTGGCGCTGCTGCTCCGAGACCTCGGTCGTCACATCCCATTTGTTGGTGCGGGAACCGATGGCGTCCTCGTCGGTGACGACCAGCTGCAGCGCGGGGTCGCCCAGCGCTTGCTTGGCAGGCTCGATCAATGCGCCGTTGATCGTCGCCTTGGAGAGCCAGATCTGCGCCGTGGACTCCTCGCCGAGCTGGCGATGCGCCATCCCGCGCACATAGGCAAGGTCGGCCGCGATCAACGGGAAGTCACTGGGATCGACTGCGGTGACGGCGGTTTCGAGATGGGAACGACGTGCCTCGGTCGGCCCGCCGTATCCGGCGCGTAGCTCGACTCGGTCGGTCCATTCCAGCGCGACCCGCGCCTGACCGAGATGTGCCGCAGCGTGCGCTGCCAGCGTGCAGGTGGCCGCCGTGACCGCGGACATGATGATGGCCTGCGGTGGCAAGATGGCCGCTGCCACCGAGATGACGTCCGGCCACCGTTGCGTCGCGAACATCAGATAGGACTCGACGTACTGCTTCCACTGGTGATTTTCCCAGGTGTCCAGCAGCGACGAATCCGCCAGCAGCGCCTCGGCTTTCTCGTACTGGCGATCGTCGATGAGGGCGCTGGCCAGCGCCAGGCCGGCATGCGAGGCCTCGGTCACCGAAATCGATAGATACGGACCGGCTTTGATCGGGGCCGACAGGCGGGCACCCAGCCGGTTGGTCTCCCGGTGCAGCCGGGCCCCGTAGGTGTAGAGCTGTTCGACGGTCGACAATGCCTCGTCACCCGCGGCAATACGGCCCAGCCAGGCGTCTGCCATCGACGGGTCGACCTCGGTCGCCTCCCGAAACCGCGCGGCGGCCGAGGCGACGTCGCTGTCGAGCAACGCCATCGCCGCATCGAAATACTTGCGTGCGGCGGCCGGCGTGGTGCTGCTGGTCATGGGGTGTCCACCGCTTCGAGATCAGGGGTTCGCAAAGTCATCGGTTCCGACGATACGTATCTATTCTCGGCGCGGAACAGCTCCACCTCCACCGAATGCACGTGAGGGCCGGCCGCCACATCCACCGTCGCGGGGCCCGTCTGAGTGATCAATACGTTGGCGGTCCCTCGATAGGGCTCACCCGGCCCTCCGACAGAAATCAGGGTGTTCGGCCGCGGCGCCGGCGACATGCTGCCGTCCACAATGCTGACCGTGGTGCCGGACACCGGCTTCGGCTGGTCGGTGACGACGATTTCCGGCATCCGAACGCTGGCCCACCGCTGCATGTTTCGAGTGTGCACCGTAATCCGCTCGCCGGCGCCGGCCAGGCGGATGATGAAACGCTTGGCCAACGCGTCCTCTGCGGCGATGTGCACCCGGCTGAACTCTCCGGCGTCGTCGAGCGGCAGCATCATCCGGTTCCCACCGGCGACCTTGCCCAGCAGCACACCCGACGGTCCGATCGGAATGACGAGCGGACCGTGCAGCACCCCACGGCGGATGCCGCGCAGCGCCGGCAGCGGACCACACAGGCTGGCGGCGACCGCCTGTGCCTGCTCACCGTGCAGGGTTCGCAATCGCATACTCAACGACGCCGTCGGTGGTTGGGCGCTGCGCACGGTGACGGTTGCCGTGGCCGTGCCAGGTGCTGTTTTGGAGCCGAAAAGCGTGACGTTCTGCACGATCCCGTCGACGCGCGCCGACCATGCTTCCGCCAGCTTCTCCGACGTGATGTCGCCGGGGCGATACCAGTAGGTGGTCAACCAACCGTTGTCGCCGCGCACCGATCGCCACCGCCGATTGAGGACATCCAGCGCTGAGCGGCCCAACCGCCGCTCCATCTCGACGATGTCGGTGGCCGTCGCGACCTTGGCGCGAATACCGTGCTGGCGCATGGCCGCACTGATTCGCTGGGCGGCCGCGAGCGTCGCGGTGCCGACCGAAGTACGCCCGCGCAGCGCCTCGGCATTGTCCAGAGCCGAAATGCGTACGATGAGCCAGGTTTCGCGCTGGCCCGCATAGGGTGGCGTGCCGATCAACGTGTCGTACACCCGCGAGTAGTCACCGGTGCTGCGCCGGCGCGCCCCCGCGGTGACGACGCTCAGGGAATGCAGGGTGAGCCCCAGGCTCTGGTGCAGCAGTGGCAACAGCTCGGTCACGTCGAACGAGTTGCCGGTGTAGGTCGCGGTCGACCCGGTGAACAACGTTGGCGTATGGGCCTTCCCGAGCAGCTGGACCGCGGCCACCGCGACGCCGTCCTGGTACCGGATGCCGCCGCCGGCGCGGTCGTTGGCCACCGTGAGCGGCTCGGTCCACCACATCGGCCGACGGCGCCGCAACCACAGCATCAGCCAGGACCACACCGGCTGGCCCCGCCAGCGGATCACGCCGACGGCGACTCCGATCACCAAACCCGCTGCCGCACCCGGGTATCCAGCAACCGCCCAGCCGAGTACAGCGGCGGCAAAGATGGCGACGATGATCGTCAGCTTCGTGGCGGCAGTCATCGCTCGCGCCGTGCTCGCACGATCAACGACACCACCGCGATAGCGGCCGCCACCACGCCGGCGAAGACCAGCGCCACGTCGCGGGCGCGGTGATCCGGTGGCGGTGGCGGCGGTGCCGGGTGGATGATGCGACTGGCAGCGGCCGGTGGAAGTCGTTCCCCCGCAGGCACATCGAAGGTCAGTGCGGCCACCGGATCGACCACGCCGTAACCAACCTGGTTGTCGACTCCGCGCGGTGGATTGTGTGCCGTCTGCAGAATCCTGTTGATGATCTGGTGCGCGGACAGTGCCGGATATTTGGCTCGCACCAACGCGGCCACCCCACTGACATATGCCGCGGAAAAGCTGGTGCCCCAGAACGGCATGTTCTTCTCACCCGGCCGGATCGGCGGGTAGGCGTTCGCCGGTCCGCCACTCTCCGGCGACAACCCGATGATCCCGACACCCGGGGCAGCTGCGGCCACCCAGGGTCCGGCCAGGCTCTTGCTGATCGGTGCGCCGGTGTTGTCGACCGCACCGACCGACAACACATAGTCGGAGAACCAGGACGGTGACGACACCGTCTTGACTTGGTGCCAGTCGCGCGGATCGGACGCGTTCAGCGGGTCGAACGACGGGTTTTGGGCGCAGCCGTCTTCGCTGTCATTGCCGGCGGCGGCGACGATGACGGCGTCCTTCACCGTAGCGGCATACCAGACGGCAGCGCCGATGGCGCCCTGGTCCAGCGGGTCGGCGGCCGAAACACATGCTGTCACACTGATATTGATCACCTTGGCGCCCATGTTCGCGGCATGCACGATGGCGCTGGCGAGCGTGGCGATGGTGCCGGCCTTCTTACGCCCCTCGAAGTCGCCGCCGCCGGGATTCACCGGTTCGAAGGCCCGCGAGGACTGGCGGATGGAAATGACGACCGCGTGCGGCGCGACACCGGCGACCCCGTCGGGCGCGCCGGGGGGCGGTGCTGGCACCTCCGGATCGTCAGGCTGGCCGGGCGCGGGATCGCCCGGCCCATTCGACGGCACGTCGGGTGGGGGCGGTGGTGGCGGCGCCGCGGGCACGGTTTGGGTGATCGTCACCGGCGAGGGTGGTGGCGGAGGTGCGGGCGGCGGCGGTGGCCCGCCGGGTGGCGGTGCTCCCGCATCGGACGGCGGTGGGCCCGCCGGCGGTGGAAAGGCCGGAACGGCCGGCATCGGCGCGGGCATCGGAGTGCCTTGCGGCGCAGCGCCAATCACCGAACCCACAATGGTTCCGTGCGCGTCGCAGTCGGACAGGCCGTCGCCGCCCATGATGTAATCGCCGCCCGCGACCACCGGCAGCCGCCGACTGGGATTGATGCCGGTGTCGATCACCGCTACCGGCACCCCGTTGCCGGTGGAGAACTGCCAGGCCTTGCTGACGTTCAGCATCGTGAACCCGGGCGCGGGCAGGGCCACGTTCGGATCGACGACGGTGATCGTTCGTGCGCATGCGAAACTCTGCCGCATCGGCTGGTCGGAGGCCGGCTTGCCATCGGCCGGGACCCGGCCGGGATCTACCACCGGCGGCGGAATCGCTTGCGCTGCGGGAAGGCCCGCAATCAACGCAACCAGCAGACTCGTCAACGCCGTTGCGGCGACCCGCTGGGTCAATGCGCGAGCGGTGAGCGCCATCCGGTTCATCGCATGCGCACCCAGGTGAACAATCCGCCGATCCATGCGGCCAGCGGCAGGGCCGCGATGATCGCTGCTATTTCCACCCATTCGGCGGTCATCCGCACCAGCGGGGTGAACCTCGTAATCGGCACCAGCAGAGCGGCCAGCAGACCTGCGCCGCCGAAGCCGGCCAGTACCAGCGCTCCCCATAGCACCCCGTAGCCCGACGAAGCGGGCACGTGCACAACATATTTGACGACACCCACGCACAACGCCGCGGCGGCGCCGCAGACCAATGCGATCGCTTGCCGTTTGTCGGCGAACGCCCGCCCACGACTGATGAAGATCACCACAAACAGCCCGGCCAGCACCGCGGCCGCCGTGCTCCGGTCGTGGCCCGGCATCAGGGTGGCCCACACCGCGACGGGAAGTGACAGCCCGGCCCCGACGCAGATTCCGGTCAGGACGTTGTTGGCGTGGACCGCCGCGAGCGCGATCTGCGCACCGCGCGGCGTGGTGTCGGAATTTGCTTCCTCCTCGGCGCCCTCATCGACGGGCGACACCGCGTCGGCCGGTAGACCCGCGCTGCGCCGGAACAGATCGCGCCCGGTGATCGACCCGAAGTACGGCGGCCGGATCCGCGCGACCCACAGCGCGATCGTCGGGGCCATGGTCAGCAGCAGTAGCAGTGCGACGAGCGTGCACATGCCCAGCCATTGCGCGGGCGCCGGCCACCACATCCGGGCGGCGGCGACCGCGCCACCGAGTCCCAATACGGTCACCACGGTCGCTGCCACATTGGCGTGGCGCCCTGTCGCAGAAGTGATTCCGCAGGTGAGTACCGCGCCGGCCAAGGCGGCGATGAAGGCGTGCGCGGCCCCCAGGGGCCCGGGCGCACCGCCCGCAAGGCTCACCGTGAGCAACGGCAACGCGGTCCAGCCGAGCCCGTCGACCATGTCGGCGCGACCCGGCCACCAACGCCACACCGCGGCGGCGCCGCCGGCGATCAGGAGGCCGGCCACGCCGGTCACGATGGTGGGCATCAGGGAGTCGGTCGAGAAACGTTGGCGCACAGCCAGTCCCAGCAGGGTCAGCGAGACCAACGCCAGAATCACCAGCGCGGTGTGCGCGGCGGTTTGCAAGGTCACCGGCTCGAACAACGCCTTGCCCACCCGGGCCAGACCGGTGGACAACGACTCGTACTGCGGCTCGAACGATTCACCTGCGACCGCGGGAACCAGGGTCAGCGTGGCGCCGTCCTCGACGCCGAGTTCGTCGAAGGTCTTGGTGACATCCAGCCGAACACCGTTGGCCTTCTGCAGTTCGTATCCGATACCGGACTCGAGCCCGGTGAAGCCCCGGCGCTTGAGTTCCTCGTTGAGCAGCTCAACGACATTGTCGATGAAAGCCTCAATCGGCACCGAGGCCGGATACACCTGCGAAACGAGGTGTTCTCCACATACGACTGCGACCGCACAACGGGCTGGAAACGAAACCTTACCCACGTACGGGGTCATTAGCGCGGCCTGTCCGCATCTGGAATGTATTTGTCGGCCAATGCCGCGGTGATTTCGAAGAGGCGCAGGCGAGTTTTCTTCTTCAACTCATGCCGGGTGTCGATGATCCCGCCTTTTGCGAGGTAGGGGTCGTACGGCATGAACTCGACAGTCGCACCCGATTGTGCGAATCGCTCGGTGAGATAAGTTCGTGCCTCCGCATCGTATTTATCGCGGCTATCGTTCAGGATGACCATGCTGCGAGACACCAATTCGTGGTAACCCATCGATCGCAGCAGGTCGATCGCGCGGGTCACCGGCAACGAGGTGTCGGCCGTCAGGCCGGAAACGAACACCAACGTGTCGCACGCGTCGAGCACGGCCTTCATCACCGGGTGCTCAAGGTCGTCGGAGGTATCGACCACGATCACGGTGTGGGTGCGGCGCAGCCGCGACAGCACCCCGGAGAACATCGACGCAACCAGCGGCCGCGGCTGGTCCGATGCCCGGTTTCCGGCCAGCACGTCAAGACCAAGGCTGTTCTGCCCCAAGTGTTCTCGGATGTCGGCGTAGCCCTGGACATCGGTATCGTTGAGCACCGCCGCATAGTCGCCCGGCGGGGATTCGTCGATCCGCCCGGCCAGCGTGCCGAAACCAGGGGCGGCGTCGATCGCGACGACGTTCTCGGGCCGGCATTCCCGGAACACCGCACCGATGCAGGCGGTCATCGTGGTCTTGCCGACACCGCCCTTGCCCGAAATGACCCCGACGACGTATTGCTTACGGATGTGGCGCCGGATGCGCTCCTGCAATTCCCGATAATGTCTTTCTGACGGCGATTCGCCGAAATTAATGGCGTGGCCGGTAACCGTGTACAGGAATTTACGCCAGCCGCCGCCCGGCGGAATTTTTCGCGGGGCGACCATGTCGGAAATGCGTAGTGTTCCGGATACCGAATCTTGATTCTGGTAGTGCGGGGCGGGAGCTTCTCGCCGAGTCGGTCCGCCCTGTTCCGGAGAATTGGATGAGCCCGTCCACGGATTTGTCACGATGCCGATGCTATCATTTTCGCACTACCTTTCGACTACACGACTTTTCGGTAGGAAAACCATTCCTGGTCTGCGGGTAGCCGCCGCACCATCTGGTTGATCGCCGAACCGATGTTCGTCTTGGTCCCCGGGGCGACGATCATCCATTTCTTGCCGGCGGAAGGGACGTGTTCGGCGACCAGGCGTCCTTCCGGCGTATCGATGATCGTCACCGCGCCGTGGTCGATGTGGGTCCGGGTGGGCTGGCCGTTGTCCACCCCGGACTGGATCGCGATGATCGAGGCCTGGGCCGATCGGTCGGGATCGTTGGCCAGTTTCAGCATGTGCACCTGATCGGCATCGAGTCCTTGCTTGCCCAGGAATTCGTGCAGAGCTTTCAGATCGGTGGCGGCCGCACGCATGGCATCCGCGTCCAGTGTGACGGGACGCAACGGCGCGGGATCGCTTGCGCCGCATAACCGTTCGATCTGGGCGTTGATCACCGAGCTGGCCGCGCCCTCGCTGCTCGAGATTCCCACTCCGCCGATCCGGACCAGGTCTCCGGATCGTTCGATCGCGACCCACCACTGCGCGAACCGGGCCAGCATGGCCCGCGCCGGTTCACCGTTCTCGGCCAAGCGGAAGTGGATCATCAGCCCTACGTCTCGGCGGGATAGCACCGTCAGCCACTCGACGATCGCGCCGTCGACGGAGTCCGTTTCGTCGATCGCCCCGGCGGCCCGTAGTTCGACCGTCACCGGATGTGCCAGCGCCTTGTGCTTGGGCTCAACGCTGGGCAAATGTGGCCGCAGCCCCATTTCGGGAGCCAGGACCTCGATGCCGGTGAGTACCTGAAGGACCCACAAGCCATCCAATGAGGTGGTCAACACGGTCTTCCCTTAAAGCCAAGTGCGGGGCGCACGCTCGCGTGCGCCCCGCCAAACTGCGACTAGACGAAGAAGGTACCTATGTTCTGGTCAGTCGTTAGTACGTTGTCGTGCACCGTGTTCACTGTGTGTCCATGCAGGCTGACCGTCTGAATCATGTCCTGCAGCCCGTGCAGCATTTGCTGTTGGGCGTCGAAGAATGCCGTAGCGCCGTGGCCCTGAAAGAACTCGGTCAACGACTGGGTGATGTGGAGAACGTCATCGTGAATTTCCATCAGCTGCGCCGCTTGAGTTGCGATGTCACCGGTGAGGCCGCTGACCGCTGCGTGGTTGTAAGTGATCTGGTCTGACATGTTGATTGTTCCTTAACGAATAAATCTGTGGGATGGAATGGGTGGCACGCCGACTAGGTCGACTGGACGCCGCCGCCGCCGAAAACGCCATTGAGGCTGTGGGCCGAATCCGCTTCGTGGTGTTCCATCAGCGTCGCCGTCTGGCCCAGACCGTGCGCCAACCGGTTGCCGCCGGTCATGATCTGCTGCAGGTCATGCTGAATTTGGCCAGCCGTGTTCAGCGACGTCGACCCGGCCTGACCTGTCCACCCGGCGGCACTGACGATGTTCTCGTGGCCGCTCAGGTATTGATTGGCGATTGCGGCCGCCTCTTGCAATCGCGCTTCGATGCGTTGCTGTGAACTGCGGAGCAGTTCGGGCGTGACAACGATTGAGCTTGGCATGTTTTCCCCTTCGATTTCCCTAGGCTCCCCGACCTGGATATGGGTAAGAGTGTAGACAGGGATCGGGGTCTGTCACTTCAGTTGTTTTGCCTGCTGCACAGGCCTTGATCTACCCATTGCCGAATCGCGCAAAACACCTTGTCAAAGGCCGCTGGCGCCGTCAGCCGAGCCGTCACCGTCGGTGTCGGACAATCGAACGTCCCAGCGGCCGTCGCCGTCGGTGTCCACATAGCCGGTCAGGCCGCCCTCTTCTGCGCACAGCACCCGGTCGGCGACTCCGTTGCCGTCGACGTCCACCAGTCGATCATCCGGCTGGCCGCGGCCGTCGAAGTCGACTAACGGGCCGCCGGTGTGCTCGGCACCGTCGAGCCCGTACCAGCGCAGTCCCCCGGCCCGGTCGGCGGCTACCGCCCAGGTCCCTGACCCGTCGTCGGTGAAGTACGCCTCGGGCGTGCCGTCGTTGTCGAGGTCGAGCACGGCGTGATCGGCGAACCCGTCGCCGTCGAAGTCGCCGAGTGCATCGTCACGCATTCCGTCGTGATCGAAATCGAGCCCGATCGATTCGAGGCGGCCGTCGTGGTCGAGATCAAGGTCAGGTTGGCCGTGCCAGATGGCCGCGCCGTCGTCAGAGCCGATGCAGTAGTCCATGACCTTTCCGACGCGGCCCCACCGCGGCGGGTTCCGCCGCCCGTGCCGAATCAGCCCGGTGCGCGAAACCAAACCGGCGGATCTTTGGTCAGGTCGACATGGCTGTCTTGGACGCGCATGGCATCCCGATAAGTCGTCGGTTTGGAGTACTGCATCAACTCGGCCTTGTAGTTGAAGGTTCCAGAGAGATGAACTGTCAGGGCGTTGGGGTCCAAGTCGTAAGTCACGTCTTGGGTGTTTTCGAGAGTCTCAAGTTTCACACTGTCAGGGTCCACTCCGGGGGGTGGGGCCGGTTGAGGTGGGCACCCGTCTTTGGGGCAACACTCCGGCGGCTTGGCTACCCCTTTGAAGCAGTAGCGGAGTTCTGTGTCGACGGCCGCCAGGGAGGCCTGGCGCCCAGCATCATTGAGTGCGACGGTCGGTTGGAGACTCGGCCGATTGGTCGCGGGGGCAGTAAGCGCCTCGAGCAGCACCGCTTTCGATGGTGCGGTGATATCGATGTAGCGATTGACCGATCCGGCCTGAATGACACCGGGAAAAACCGAAATTGGACTGGCGCCGTGCGTCCCCACTCCATACACCGCAAGGGTTTTCATTGCTTCGTCCGCATTGGGCGGTTTGTCGATAGCGATGGCGGCCGTGGTGGCATCGAGCTTCCACTGACCATCTTTTTTGTGTGCCCAGATCACTACCTGGGTGGGCGTGACGCCGAATTTCGCGGCCAGGACGAGACGCTGGGCGTCGGGTGGGGTGGTCGGCTCCTGCGTCGGGTCGTTGGTGACCTTGATGTCGGTGATAGGTGTGGTGGCGAGCTGTGCCCGCAGCACCTTGTCGGTGAGCAACTCGGGTGTCGCCTGCTGGTCTGGCCCCAGCGACAGCGCGGTGCGGGCATCACCGACCGCGAGCGCCTCCAAGTAATGCTGCCCGGCCAGCCTGGCGGCCTCCCGATCTTGCTCGGCCCGCTTCGTGGCGTCGCCGCTCATGATTTTGCTTGTCGCAACGATCCCCACCGCTGCGACCAAGGCCAGTATCGCGAGCAGTGAAAGGCTCAGTAGCACAACGCGTTTGCGGCTGCGCGGTGGATTGGTACCGACATTCGGCCAGGGCGGTGCGCTCCGCGGGGGCGGTGGCATCGGTGGACCCGGGTATCCGGTGGAGGCGGGCGGTCGGTACCCACTGCGGGGCGGCGCGATTGGGCGGATGGCCTCGGTAGCGGCCGCGGCGACTGGCACGGTTTGTTCGGATGCCAGGAGCGGGCGCGGCTGGGTGAAGGGTGGCGTGCGCCCGGGGTCGACGTTCGGCAGGTGCTCGGTCAGCGCGGTCGCGAAATCGCTACAGCGGTCGTACCGCTCGGCCGGATTCTTGGCCAGCGCCCGCGCGAGGACCGGATTGGCGCTGGCCAGATCGGGCCGCAACCCACCCAATAGCGGCGCCGGCAACGTGAGGTGAGCGTTGATCACCGCCACCGGGCTGACATGAGGAAACAGCTTGGCCCCGGTGAGCAAATAGTAGGCGGTCGCTGCCAGCGCGTACTGGTCCGCGCGCCCGTCCAGCGGCCGGCCGGACAACTGTTCGGGGGCACAGTAATAGACGGTGCCCACCGTCATATTGGTCGCGGTCAGACCGGTTGCGTCATCAACGGGGCGGGCAATGCCAAAGTCACACAACAGGATTCGCGGCGGGCTGCCGTCATCGGGACGACTGATCATGATATTGCCCGGTTTGACGTCCCGGTGCAGCATCCCGCGGTGATGCGCATGATCCAGCGCGGCGCCGACGGCGGTTACGATCGCCGCCACTTTCTCGGCCGGCATGCCGCCGGGGTAGTCCTGGTCCATCAGCGCGCCCACATCAAGACCGTCGACGTAGTCCATGGCGATCCACAGCTGGCCTTCGAACTCGCCACGATCCTGCACGCCGACGATGTGTGGGTGCCACAGCCCGGCGGCCAGTTCGGCCTCGCGGTTAAATCGTTGCTGGTAATCGGGATCCGCCGACACCTCTGCAGCCAATATCTTCAAGGCCTCGAAGCGGGGTAGCCGCGGGTGACGCACCAAGTACACCTCACCCATACCGCCAGCGCCCAAAAGTTGCACCACGGTGTATCCCGCGAACTGCGCCCCTTCGCTTAACGGCATGCGCGCATCTTAGGCTCGCCGAAGGACTGCCGGGTGGTGTTTATCAACGGCCGGCCGTGCGGGTGAATACCGGGGGATCCTTGGTCAGATCCACGGTGCCGACCCAGTTCAGGGTCACCGTGTAGTCAGGGACACCGGCGGCATGGCCCTGATAGACGAGGCTGCCACCGATCGAGACCACCATCTTGGCGGCGTCAAAGTTGAGGGTTGTTTTGGTGAAATCACCGGGGCTGGCCGAGATGTCGATCGTGGGATTGTCCGGGCTGAGTCGGGGGCAGTCGGGTGGCGGCTCCGCTCCGCGGTAGCAGTAATGCACCCAGTTGTCGATGGCCGTCTTGGCCGCTTGGCGGCCCACATCGTTGAGCGCCGCTGCCGGCTTGATGGTGGGTCGGTCGGTGGCGCCGCCGAGCGCGTCGAGCAACACCGGCGGAGTCTGCGCGGAGATGTCGACGAAGCGGTTACTGGACGAGACGGACAGTGCGCCCGGGAAGACCGCGACCGGCGATGCCCCGTCGGTGGCAACACCCCACAGCGCAACCGCTTTCAGCGATGCGTCGGTGCTGCCCGGTGGTCCGATGTCGACAGCGACCGTCGCGGTGTCGAGTTTCCATTCGTCGCTATCGCGGCGCACGGCGACGCGGGCCTGTGACAGCGTCGGGCCGAACCTGGCGGACAGCATCAGATACTGCACTTGCTGCGGGTCGTCGCCGGCGGGCACCGGGGCCTGGGTCGCGGTGATAGCGCTGATCGGCATCGCGGCGAGCTGGGCACGTAGCACGTCTACGGTCGCGAATTGCGTTGTCGCCGGCGGATTTACACTCAGCGCGAGCGCGGCCGCGGCGTCGCCGCGAGCAAGCGCCTCCAGGTAGTGCTGCCCGGCGAGCCGGGCCGCTTCTTGCTGCTGCGGGCCTAGCTGGGTAGCGGCGTGACGACCGTGGTCGGTCAGTCGAGGGATCACCATGAGGGCGACGACGGCCACAACGGTGATCCCTGCCGTAAGCAAGGCAGCGATTCGCACTCCGCGCCGGCGGCCGAGCTTACGCCGTTGGACGCCGCTGGGCGGTGGGCCCGGTGCGACTGGTCGTGGCGGCCCGGGCGGCGCGTACCTGGGCGGAGGCGCCGGGGCGGGCCGAGTGAGTTCGGCAGTTGACGCATGCAGTTGGCCGGCCAGGGCTGCGGCGAAGTCGCTGCAGCGGTCGAACCGCTCGGCGGGGTTTTTCGCCAGCGCGCGGGCGAATATCCGGTCGGTGGCGGCCAGGTCCGGACGCAGCATGCCGGGCAGTGGCGGCGGCGCTGTCAGGTGCGCGCTGATCACCGCGACCGGGCTGGCGTTGGCAAACAGCTTGGCGCCGGTCAGCAGGTAATAAGCGGTAGCGGCCAGCGCGTACTGATCCGCGCGCCCATCGAGGGGGCTGCCCAACAGCTGTTCGGGCGCACAGTAGTCGACGGTGCCGACCGTCGCATTGGTCACCGTCAAGCCCGTGTTGTCATCGACAGGGCGGGCAATACCGAAGTCGCTCAACAGGATTCGTGGTGGGCTGCCGTCATCGGGTCGACTGATCATGATATTGCCCGGTTTCACGTCACGGTGCAGCAAGCCGCGGTGATGGGCGTAATCCAGCGCCGCGCCGACGGCGGTCACAATCGCCACCACTTCGCCCGGGGGCATCCCGCGCGAGTACTGCCGGTCCATCAGCGCGCGGGTATCGGGCCCGTTGACATAGTCCATGGCGATCCACAACTGGCCCTCGAACTCGCCGCGGTCGTGCACGCCGACAATATGGGGGTGCCACAGGCCGCCCGCCAGTTCGGCCTCGCGGTTGAAGCGTTGCTGGTAGTCGGGATCCGCCGACACATCGGCGCGCAGGATTTTCAGCGCTTCGAGACGGGGCAGCCGGGGATGGCGTACCGCGTAGACCTCACCCATGCCACCAATTCCGAGCAGCCGCCCCACGGTGTAGCCGGCGAACTGCGCCCCCTCGCCTAACGGCATGAGCAAATCCTAGAACTCGTCGGGGTCCCGAATGCTGCGGACTATTTACCCGGTCCCCCGGGATTGCCACCAGGCCAGTAGCTCGGCGGTGGCCTCCTCGTCGGTCAACGGTCCCCGGTCCAGCCGCAACTCCTTCAAGAACCGCCACGCCTCACCGACCTGCGGCCCCGCCGGGATGTCGAGCAACTCCATGATCCGGTTGCCGTCCAGATCGGGACGCACCCGCGCCAGATCCTCCTGAGCGGCCAGCTCGGCGATGCGCGCCTCGAGGCGGTCGTAGTTGGCCTGCAGCCGAGCGGCTCGGCGTTTGTTGCGGGTCGTGCAGTCGGCGCGCACCAGCTTGTGCAGCCGCGCGAGCAACGGCCCGGCGTCGGTGACGTAGCGGCGCACCGCGGAATCGGTCCACTTCCCGTCGCCGTAGCCGTGGAACCGCAGATGCAGATACACCAGCTGGGAGATGTCGTCGACCATCTGCTTGGAGTACTTGAGCGCCCGCAGCCGCTTGCGAGTCATCTTGGCGCCGACCACCTCGTGGTGGTGAAAGCTCACGCCGCCGTTGTCTTCGTGGCGTCTGGTGGCGGGCTTGCCGATGTCGTGCAGCAGCGCCGCCCAGCGCAGCACCAGATCCGGGCCTCCCTCGGGCGGGGGGTCTTCCAAGGCGACGGCTTGGCGCAGCACGGTCAGCGAATGCTGGTAGACGTCCTTGTGCTGGTGGTGTTCGTCGATGGCCATCTGCATCGCGCCGACTTCGGGCAGCACGACCTCACCCATCCCGGTCTGCACCAGTAGGTCGACGCCGGCCACCGGGTCGGCGCCCAACAGCAGCTTGTCCAGCTCGGCGGCCACCCGTTCGGCACTGATGCGGCCCAGCTGCGGGGCCATCTCCTCGATCGCCGTCCGCACCCGCGGGGCCACGCTGAACCCGAGTTGCGAGACGAACCGGGCGGCGCGCAGCATCCGCAGCGGGTCGTCGCCGAAGGACACCGCGGGCGCCGCCGGGGTATCCAGCACCCGGGCCCGCAGCGCCGCCAAACCGCCCAGGGGATCCAGGAACTCGCCCGGCCCGCTCGACGTGATGCGCACGGCCATCGCGTTCACGGTGAAATCCCGGCGCACCAAGTCGTCGTCGAGACGATCGCCGAATTGCACCTCGGGATTGCGCGACACCTGGTCGTAGGTGTCGGCCCGGAACGTGGTGATCTCCAGGCGGTGCTCGTCCTTGCCGACGCCCACGGTGCCGAATTCGATCCCGGTATCCCAGACCGCGTCGGCCCACCCCCGCACGATCCGCTGCACCTGCTCGGGGTGCGCGTCGGTGGTGAAGTCCAGATCGGGACTCAACCTGCCCAGCAGCGCGTCACGCACCGAACCGCCGACCAGATACAAGTCGTGTCCCGCGGCCTCGAACCGGGAGCCCAGTCCGCTCAGCAGCGCGGCATGCTGATTCAGGGCCTTCGCAGCCGACGTCAGCAGCTCCACTTCGGCGGCGGCTTCAGACACGTTCGATCAGCCTAGTCGCGCGCGGGCGGTCGTCGCGCCCGCACCAGCGGCGAGTGTGTCCAGAAGAACAGCTCGTGCCAGCTACTATCGCTTGGGTGTCGGATGGCGAACAAGCCAAACCACGTCGACGCCGGGGGCGCCGTCGGGGTCGTGGCGGTGTCGGTGCGTCCGAGAACGACGCCGACGCCAAAGTGACCGCCAACGCGGCGGCGGGCAACAAGCGCCGACCGCGCGCGCCGCGCCGGATGCCGGAGCGGTTGCGCACCGTGCACGAAACGTCCGCGGGCGGGCTGGTGATCGACGGCATCGACGGACCGCGCGACGGTCAGGTCGCGGCTTTGATCGGGCGCGTCGATCGGCGCGGGCGAATGCTGTGGTCGCTGCCCAAGGGGCACATCGAACTCGGCGAGACGGCCGAGCAGACCGCCATTCGCGAGGTTGCCGAGGAGACCGGAATTCGCGGCAGCGTGCTGGCCGCGCTGGGTCGCATCGACTACTGGTTCGTCACCGACGGTCGCCGGGTGCACAAGACGGTGCACCACTATCTGATGCGCTTCTCCGGCGGCGAGCTTTCCGACGAGGACCTCGAAGTCGCCGAGGTGGCCTGGGTGCCGATGCGGGAGCTGCCCTCCCGGCTGGCCTACGCCGACGAACGCCGCCTCGCCGAGGTCGCCAACGAGCTGATCGGGAAGCTGCAGAGCGACGGTCCCGCCGCGCTTCCACCGCTGCCCCCGAGCGCACCCCGGCGAAACCCGCAGACACATTCCCGAACCCGGCATTCCGACAAGCCCCCCGGTCGTAAGAACGGTCACGGGCCGGGGCCGTGACCGTTCTGCGACTCCGCTGGGCCGGTTTGTTGCGCCTTGCCGTCGTGGTCGGCATCGTGGCCGGTTTTGCGGTGCTGCTCACCGGGCCGATCGCTATGCCTCGCGCGGCGGCCGACGAGCCCGGAGCGACCCCGTTCGTCCGGGTCCGCATCGACCAGGTGACCCCGGACGTCGTCACCACGACGAGCCCGCCGGTCGTCACGGTCACCGGCATGGTGACCAACATCGGTGACCGTCCCGTCCGCGACGTGATGGTCCGCCTCGAACACGCCGCCGCGGTCGACGCGTCCGCAGGCCTGCGCACCTCGCTGGACGGCAGCACCGACCAGTACCAGCCGGCCGCCGAATTCCTCACGGTGGCACCGGAACTGCAGCGTGGGCAAGAAGTCGGTTTCACCCTGTCCGCCCCGCTGCGCTCGTTGGCCAAGCCGTCGCTGGGAATCGACCAGCCGGGGATCTACCCCGTGCTGGTCAACGCCAACGGAACACCCGACTACGGCGCGCCCGCGCGGCTCGACAACGCGCGGTTCCTGCTGCCCGTGATCGGGGTGCCGCCCGACCGCGCCGACTCCCTGGAATCCGCGGTCGCGCCCGACACCTCGAAACCCCTGTGGGTCACCATGCTGTGGCCGCTGGCCGACCGGCCGCGGTTGTCCCCGGGCCAACCCGGAGGCGCCATCCCGGTCCGGCTGGTCGACGACGACCTGGCCACCTCGCTGGCCACCGGCGGTCGCCTGGACATCCTGCTGTCCGCGGCCGAGGTCGCGACCAGCCACGACGTCGACCCCGACGGCGCGGTCGGCCGGGCACTGTGCCTGGCCATCGACCCGGATCTGCTGGTCACCGTCAACGCGATGACGGCCGGCTATGTCGTGTCCAACTCCCCCGACGGCCCCGCGCAACAACCGGGCACCCCGACGCACCCGGGCACCGGGCAGACCGCCGCGACCGGCTGGCTGAACCGGTTACGCGCGCTGGGCAGGCACACCTGCGTGGCGCCGCTGCCCTACGCGCAAGCCGATCTCGGCGCCCTGCAACGCGTCAACGATCCGGGCCTGAGCGCGATCGCCACCACCAGCGTCGGCGACATCATCGACCACATCCTGGACGTCCAATCCACCCGGGGCGCCACGCTGCTGCCCGAGGGCCCGTTGACGGACGGCGCGGTCGACCTGCTCGGCGCCAACAACAGCACGGTCGCCGTCGCCGCCGCCGACTTGGTCGCCCCGGACGCGCAAGGGTCGTCGGGACCCAGTGTCGACACCGCGCCCCGGCGGCTGTCTCCGCAGGTGGTGGTCGCGCCGTTCGACCCGGCGGTCGGGGCGGCGCTGGCCGGAGCGGGCAACAACCCCAGCGTCCCCACTTATCTGGACCCCTCGCTGACAGTCCGGCTCGCGCACGACTCGAGCACCGCGCGGCGCCAGGACGCCCTGGGCTCCATGTTCTGGCATGCCCTGGACAGAGACGCCCCGCCGCGCACCCAAATCCTGGTCCCGCCGGCGACCTGGAACCTGCAAGCCGATGACGCGCAGGTCATCCTGACGGCGCTGGCCACCACGATCCGATCCGGTTTGGGAGTGCCGCGACCTCTTGCGGCGGTGATCGCCGAAGCCCAAGCCGTGGACGCGGCCCACACCCCGCCGCCGCTGGACGGCCCCACCCCGGAGCGCGGCCGCTTCGGTGAGAACGTCGTCGCCGACATCAACGGTCAAGTTGGCCGGCTGTGGAAGCTGACCTCGGCGTTGAGTACCGACGAGCGCACCGGGCTGACCGGCGTCCAGTACACCGCGCCGCTGCGCGAAGACATGCTGCGTTCGTTGAGCCAGTCGGAGTCACCCGATACCCGCAACGGGCTGGCCCAGCAGCGACTGGCGGTCGTCGGGAACACGATCAACGACCTGTTCGGCGCGGTGACGATCGTCAACCCGGGCGGCTCCTACACGCTGGCCACCGAGCACAGTCCGCTGCCGGTGGCGTTGCACAACGGCCTCGCCGTGCCGATCAAGGTCCGCCTGCAGGTCGACGCGCCGCCGGGGATGACCGTGAGCGACGTCGGGCAGATCGAATTGCCGCCCGGCTACCTGCCGCTGCGGGTACCGATCGAGGTGAACTTCACCCAACGCGTCGCCATCGACGTGACGCTGCGAACTCCGGACGGCACGCGGCTGGGCGAACCGGTACGCATGTCGGTGCACTCCAACGCCTATGGCAAGGTGCTGTTCGCGATCACCCTGACCGCCGCGGCGGTGCTGGTGCTGCTCGCCGGCCGACGGCTGTGGCACCGGTTCCGCGGCCAGCCCGACCGCGCCGACCTGGACCGCCCCGACCCGCCCCACCGACCCGCCGACGCGGGACGTGAGGTCGGCGGTCGCGTCGACGAAGAGCACCGCGTATGAAACCCGCCTACCGGCGGTCCCATGCACAGCAGCCGCCGCAGCGGCAACCACCGCCACAGCGACCACCCGGGCCGCCGCCACCGGGCCGGATTCCGCCGCCGACGGGACAGATCCCCCTGGGCCCCCCGGGCCCTGCCCTGCCCACGCGGCGGGTGGAGCTGTCCGACGCCGCACTGGTGTCGCGCTCGTGGGCAATGGCGCTGGCGACGCTGGTCAGCCGGATCACCGGATTCGCCCGGATCGTGGTGCTGGCCGCGATCCTGGGCGCGGCGCTGTCCAGCTCCTTCTCGGTGGCCAATCAGCTGCCGAACCTGGTTGCCGCCCTCGTGCTGGAGGCAACCTTCACCGCGATTTTCGTGCCGGTGCTGGCCCGGGCCGAACAGAGCGACCCCGACGGCGGTGCGGCGTTCGTCCGGCGCCTGGTCACGGTGACCACCACGCTGCTGGTGTTCGCCACCGCGGTGTCGGTGGTGGCCGCGCCACTGTTGGTCCGGCTGATGCTGGGCCGCAGCCCGCAGGTCAACGAGCCACTGACGACCGCGTTCGCCTACCTGCTGCTGCCGCAGGTGCTCGCCTACGGCCTCACGTCGGTATTCATGGCAATCCTGAACACCCGCAACGTTTTCGGGCCGACGGCATGGGCGCCAGTCGTCAACAACGTCGTCGCGGTGGCGACCCTGGTGGTGTATCTGGCCGTGCCCGGTGAGCTATCGGTCGACCCCGTCCGGATGGGCAACGCCAAGCTGCTGGTGCTCGGCATCGGCACCACGCTGGGCGTGTACGCCCAGACCGCGGTGCTGCTGATTGCGCTGCGCCGCGAGCGCATCAGCCTGCGCCCGCTGTGGGGAATCGACGCGCGACTCAAGCGGTTCGGCGCGATGGCCGCCGCGATGGTGCTCTACGTGCTGATCAGCCAGCTCGGCCTGGTGGTGGGCAACCAAATTGCCAGTACCGCAGCGGCTTCCGGTCCCGCGATCTACAACTACACCTGGCTGGTGCTGATGCTGCCATTCGGCATGATCGGCGTGACGGTGCTGACCGTCGTGATGCCGCGACTGAGCCGCAACGCCGCGGCCGGCGACACGAAGGCCGTACTCGCCGACCTGTCGCTGGCCACCCGGCTGACCTTGATCACGCTGATTCCGATCGTGGCGTTCATGACCGTCGGCGGGCCCGCGATCGGCAGCGCGTTGTTCGCCTACGGCCACTTCGGCGGGGTCGACGCCGGTTACCTGGGCGCCGCAATCGCGTTGTCGGCGTTCACGTTGATCCCTTACGGGCTGGTGCTCTTGCAGCTGCGCGTCTTCTACGCGCGGGAGCAGCCCTGGACGCCGATCGTGATCATCCTGGTCATCACGGCGGTCAAGATCGCCGGCTCGGTGCTCGCCCCGCACGCGACCGATGACCCTCAGCTGGTGGCCGGGTTCCTCGGGCTGGCCAACGGGCTCGGGTTTGTGGCCGGTGCGCTCGTCGGCTACTACCTGCTGCGGCGCGCCCTGCTGCCGTCCGGCGGCCAACTCATCGGGGTCGGGGTGGTACGCACCGTCCTGGTGACGATCGTCGCGTCGATGCTCGCCGGCCTGATTGCGCACGTCGCCGACCGGCTACTGGGACTGGGCGCGTTAACCGCACACGGTGGCGCCGCCGGCTCGCTCCTGCGGCTGTCGGTGCTCGCGTGCATCATGCTGCCGATCATGGTGGCGGTCATGGTCCTCGCGCAGGTCCCGGAGGCGGCGACGGTGATGGCGGCCGTCAGGCGCCGGATCGGCGGCCGCGGCGCCGGCCCACACGCGGTGCGAGAATCCCGCCCGTCGGCTGTGCCACGGGGATCGTCCCCACGGGACCCCGTCACGTACCCTGAGCAGAGGAATTCGTCCCCGCCGGGGGCCCCTGCGCTTCAGGAGGTGGTCCAGGAGCCGATCCGGCGCAGGCCTCCGGATCGAGCAGGCGATGCCCGGCTAGCGAAAGGACCGGAGGTGACCGACCGCCCCTTGGAACGCCCCGCGTCCGGCCCCGGGTCCGGCGGCGAGTTCCCACGTCCGGCTGCCGACGACTTTCAGCCCGACATTCCCCCCGCGCGCAGGCCCGAACCGTCGGTCCCGCCCCTGGCGGAGCATCGCAACGGCGACTTGGTCCGCGATCGCGGCGCCGAATCGTCGGGCGACGATGTGCACCTGGTTCCCGGCGCCCGTATCGCCGGTGGCCGGTATCGGCTGCTGGTCTTCCACGGCGGTGCGCCGCCCCTGCAATTCTGGCAGGCCCTCGACACCGCGCTGGACCGTCAAGTGGCGCTCACATTCGTCGACCCGGACGGCGCACTGCCCGAAGAGGTGCTGCAGGAAATCCTGTCGCGCACGTTGCGGCTCAGCCGGATCGACAAGGCCGGCATCGCCCGCGTGCTCGACGTGGTCCACTCCAGTCATGGTGGCCTGGTCGTCGCGGAGTGGATTCGCGGCGGCTCGCTCCAAGAGGTGGCGGACACCGCGCCGTCGGCCGTCGGTGCCGTCCGGGCGATGCAGTCGCTGGCCGCGGCCGCCGATGCCGCCCACCGCGCCGGGGTCGCCCTGTCGATCGACCACCCCAGCCGGGTTCGGGTCAGCATCGACGGCGACGTCGTGCTCGCCTACCCGGCGACGATGCCCGACGCCAACCCAGAGGACGACATCCGCGGAATCGGCGCCTCGCTCTACGCGCTGTTGGTCAACCGGTGGCCGCTGCCGGAATTCGGGGCGCGCAGCGGGCTCGCACCGGCCGACCGCGATGGATCGGGCCTTCCGGTCGAGCCCAACGCCATCGATCGCGACATTCCCTTCCAGATCTCCGCAGTCGCCGTGCGGGCAGTTCAGGAAGATGGCGGAATCCGCAGTGCGTCAACGCTTTTGAACCTCCTGCAACAGGCCACCGCGGTGGCCGACCGCACCGAAGTGCTCGGCCCGATCGACGACTCGCCGCCCCCTGAGGCCCCTCGTCCGAGCGGCCGGGAGTACGCCACCCTGGTGCGCCGGCGCCGCAACCTGGCGATCGGTGGCGCCGCGGCACTCGTGATCATCGTGGTCGCGTTGTTGGTGCTGGCGTCGGTCGTCAGCAAGATCTTCGGCAATGTCGGCGGCGGCCTCAACAAGGACGAGCTCGGGCTCAACGGGCCGAGTTCGTCGAGCTCCTCGTCGTCGACGAGTCCCGCAGCGTCGGGCAGCGTCGTCAAACCCACGCGGGCCACGGTCTTCTCCCCCGACGGAGATCCCGACAACGCGGGTACCGCCGGCCAGGCCATCGATGGCGACCCCACCACCGCCTGGGCGACCGAGGTGTATACCGACGCTGTGCCGTTCCCCAGCTTCAAGCAGGGCGAAGGGTTGATATTGCAGCTGCCGCAACCCACCGTGGTCGGCCAGGTCACCATCGACACCCCGAGTACCGGCACGAAGGTCGAGATTCGCTCCGCCTCCACAGCTTCGCCGTCAAAACTCGAGGACACCACCGTGCTGGCCCCGGCGTTCACGCTCAGGCCCGGTCATAACGTCATCCCGGTCAGGGCGGGCGCGCCGACGTCGAACCTGCTGGTGTGGATCTCCACCTTGGGGACCACCAACGGCAGGAGCCAGGCCGGTCTCTCGGAGATCACCGTTCAAGCCGCATCCTGAGACTCACAACCACGCCCTCTAGTGAAGTGCCGCGGGACCACCGATTGGTTACTGTCCGGCCGTGGGCTTCAGGGGGTACATCCAGCAGGAACGCAGTGATGCCGAACTGCTGGCCGCCCACGTCGCCGGCGACCGCGACGCCTTCGGCGAGTTGTTCGGGCGCCACCGACGTCAGCTGCACCGGCTGGCCCGGCTGACCACCCGCTCTCCCGAGGACGCGGAAGACGCACTGCAGGATGCCATGCTGTCGGCGCACCGGGGCGCCGGTTCGTTTCGGTATGACGCCGCGGTCGGCAGCTGGCTGCACCGGATTGTGGTCAACGCCTGCCTGGACCGGTTGCGGCGCACTAAATGCCACCCGACGACGCCGCTCGAGGACGTCCACCCGGTGCCCGATCGCACGGCTCAGGTCGAAACGGCCATGCTGGTGCAACGCGCACTGATGCGTCTTCCCGTGGAGCAGCGCGCCACCATCGTGGCGGTGGACATGCAGGGCTACTCGATCGCCGACACCGCCGCGCTGCTGGGCGTCGCCGAGGGCACTGTCAAGAGCCGATGCGCCCGGGCCCGGGTGCGGCTCGCCCAGCTGCTCGGCTACCTGGACGCCGGCGCCCACCCCACGCCCGAGCGCCCCGCCGGTCAGCACTAAGGGCCGGGCGTGACCATCCGTCTGGGCATGACGGACACTGGGGCGGATGGGCGAACCGAAGAACGAACCGGCGGATCACGACCCGGATCACGATGCGGCTGGAGCGGGCCCGTCGCCGACGGTCGAGTCGCTCGCCGACCTCCAGGCCGGTCTGCTCGACGACGACACCGCCGCCCGGCTGCGTAGACACGTCCGCGAAGACCCCGGCGCCGCAGGCGTGCTGCGCGCGTTGAACCGAGTGCGGCGTGACGTCGCGGCCCTCGGCGCCGACCCGGAATCCGCACCGGAACCACCGGCCGGGGTGACCGCCCGGATCTCCGAGTCGCTGCGGTCGGCGGGTCCGGACCGCCCGCCGGGCGTGGCCACCCACTCCGCGCGCCCGCGCCTACGGCCCACCCGGATGGCCGCCGGTGCCGCTGGTGTGGGCGCAGTGCTCGCCGCGATCGGCTTCGGCACGGCCGCGCTGCTCAACGCTCCCGAACCCACGCCGAGCACACCGGCCACCGCCGAGCACATCACGGTGTCGACTCCACCCATGGCGATCCCGCTGTCGGCCGCCGATATCGTCGGCCTGCTCGGCCGGACCCCGGATTACGGCCCGCTCGGCGACCCGTCCCGGCGCGCATCCTGCCTCGGTGGCCTCGGCTATCCCGCGTCCACGCAGGTGCTGGGCGCGCGGCCGATCGAGATCAACGCCCGCCCCGGCGTGCTGCTGGTGCTCCCCGCCGATACACCGGCCGACCTGGCGGTCTTTGCGGTGGCGCTGAACTGCAGCGCCGCCGATACGGGGCTGTTAGCCAGCACCCAGATTCCCCGCCCTTAAGGTGGTGCCACGTGTTGCGCAACACGACCGGGAACACCCGCGCCTACGCTGGCGTTCGACACGATTGAACAAGTCTGTATCTGAAAGGCTCGTATGACCGACTCCGCTCCTGACACAGTTCACGACGTCATCATCATCGGTTCGGGTCCGGCTGGGTATACGGCAGCCCTTTACACGGCGCGCGCGCAGTTGGCCCCGCTGGTCTTCGAGGGCACCTCGTTCGGCGGTGCGCTGATGACCACGACCGAAGTGGAGAACTACCCTGGTTTCCGCGACGCCATCATGGGCCCGGAGCTGATGGACCAGATGCGCGAGCAGGCGTTGCGTTTCGGGGCAGACCTGCGGATGGAAGACGTCGAGTCGGTGTCGCTGGACGGCCCGGTGAAGTCGGTCGTCACGGCCGAGGGAGAGACCTTCAAGGCTCGGGCCGTGATCTTGGCGATGGGCGCCGCCGCGCGTTACCTGCAGGTGCCCGGCGAGCAGGAGTTGCTGGGCCGTGGGGTGAGCGCATGCGCCACCTGCGACGGATTCTTCTTCCGCGACCAGGACATCGCCGTGATCGGCGGCGGCGACTCGGCGATGGAAGAAGCGACGTTCCTGACGCGCTTCGCCCGTAGCGTGACGTTGGTGCACCGCCGCGAAGAATTCCGCGCATCGCGAATCATGCTCGACCGTGCTCGCAACAACGACAAGATCGAGTTCGTCACCAACGCCGCCGTGGTCGCGGTCGACGGCGATGGCACGGTGACCGGATTGAGGTTGCGCGACACGGTAACTGGCGAAGAGTCCACCCTTGCGGTGACCGGTGTGTTCGTCGCGATCGGACACGATCCGCGGTCGGCCCTGGTGCGCGACGTCGTCGACGTAGATGCTGAAGGCTACGTACTCGTCAAGGGGCGCACCACAAACACCTCGCTCGAGGGTGTCTTCGCGGCCGGCGATCTGGTGGACCACACCTACCGGCAAGCGGTCACGGCCGCGGGCAGCGGCTGTGCGGCGGCTATCGACGCCGAGCGCTGGTTGGCCGAGCAGGAAGAGGCGGAAGCCGTCGACGGAAAGTCGGCAGCTGGAAATGCGGACAATACCGATTTGATTGGAGCACCACGATGAGCGATGCCGAAAAAGCCGGGGCCACAAAGGAAGTCTCTGACGCGTCCTTCTCCACGGATGTGTTGTCCAGCGATAAGCCTGTGCTGGTTGACTTTTGGGCGACATGGTGCGGACCGTGCAAGATGGTCGCACCCGTCCTCGAGGAGATCGCGGCCGAGCGATCCGATCAGCTGACCGTCGCCAAGCTCGACGTTGACGCAAACCCGGATACGGCCCGCGACTTCCAGGTGGTGTCGATCCCCACGATGATCCTGTTCAAGGATGGCCAGCCAGTGAAGCGGATTGTGGGCGCGAAGGGTAAGGCGGCACTGCTGCGCGAGTTGTCTGACGCCGTTCCCAACCTCACCTGACCGCATCTGCGCTTTCGGATGATGCCCCGCCGTTTAGCCTGGGGTTTTCCCGAAATTGAGAAGGATCTGCGACAATACCGCTTAGCTGAAGTGCGTTTGTGCCTGTCAGTTTGTCCCGGAGGGCCCTTGGTATGTCGAGTCCGCGCCGCGAAAATGGCGACGCGCTGCGCTGTGGTGACCGCAGCGCAGCTGTGACCGAGATCCGGGCCTCGCTGGCTGCGTTAGGGCTACTGGACAACGCCGACGAAGACTTGACCACGGGCCGGCATGTCGCTCTCGAGGTCTTCGATGCCGAGCTCGACCAGGCGGTCCGTGCCTTCCAGCAACATCGGGGCCTGCTGGTGGACGGCATCGTCGGCGAGGCTACCTACCGGGCGCTGAAAGAGGCTTCGTATCGGCTCGGGGCCCGCACGCTCTACCACCAATTCGGCGCTCCCCTCTACGGTGACGACGTCGCGACGCTGCAGGCCCGGCTACAAGACCTGGGTTTCTACACGGGCCTGGTCGACGGACATTTCGGCTTGCAGACCCACAGTGCGTTGATGTCATACCAACGCGAGTACGGGATGGCCGCCGACGGCATCTGCGGCCCGGAAACCTTGCGCTCCTTGTACTTTCTGAGTTCGCGGGTCAGCGGTGGCTCGCCCCACGCGATTCGCGAAGAAGAGCTGGTCCGCCGGTCCGGCCCCCGGCTATCGGGCAAGCGGATCATCATCGATCCGGGCCGCGGCGGCGGCGACCACGGTTTGATCGCACCCGGGCCGGCAGGTCCGATCAGCGAAGCAGATATATTGTGGGACTTGGCCAGTCGGCTCGAGGGCCGGATGACAGCGATCGGCATGGAGACCTTTTTATCCCGGCCCACCAACCGCAGCCCTTCGGATGCCGAACGTGCCGCTACGGCCAACAACGTCGGCGCGGACTTGATGATCAGCCTGCGCTGCGAAGCTCAGGTCAGCCCCGCGGCCAATGGCGTGGCCTCGTTCCACTTCGGCAATTCGCACGGTTCGGTGTCGACCATCGGTCGCAATCTCGCGGACTTCATTCAGCGAGAAGTGGTGGCCCGCACCGGACTACGAGATTGCCGGACGCATGGTCGCACCTGGGACCTACTGCGACTGACGCGGATGCCCACCGTCCAGGTCGACATCGGCTACTTCACCAACCTGGGTGATCGTGACATGTTGCTCGCCACGCAAACGCGCGACGCGATTGCCGAAGGCATCCTCGCCGCGGTCAAGCGTCTCTATCTGCTCGGCAAGAACGACCGGCCCACCGGCACGTTCACCTTCGCCGAGTTGCTTGCTCACGAATTGTCGGTGGAACGGACGACACGGCTCGGCGGTTCTTAGCCGTTCTGCTTGTTTTGCAACGTATTTCCCGCCTTCAAAACATTGCTGGAACCGGCGCCGACCGGCTCCTGTAGCTGAGCGTTCGCCAGCAAGCGCTCCAGAGCGGCTTCCACTTCGGCCTTCCAACCCAGACCCTTGTCCAGCTCCAGGCGTAGCCGCGGGAAGTACGAATGTGGGGCCACCACAACGAAACCCACGTCTTTCAAGAACTCCGCATCGATGATGCACCGCTCCACCGAGCAGTCTCCGAGGGATTCCAGCACCGGGCGCACGTCGGGGTCGGCCCGCTGCGGGTCCACCAACTCTGAAGCCGCCGGTGTGCGACCGAAGGCTTCGAGCGCCCGGACTCCGCGTCGCATCAATTCGTCGATGACTCGCGCAAGAAGACTATGCGGCAAGTCGTCGGCAGCATGCCCCAGTTCGATACCCATCGACGTCAGCAGCACCGCGTCCGGAGACACCGGCGCGGTCGGAAACCGATGCGCCCTCGGAACCGCGCCCGGCGGGGCATACAGGACGTAGCCCAGGCAGGGAGGTTCGCCGTGACTCTGCTCGTCGGGAATCGCGGTCGCGACTTGACCGCACGACCCCCACTCCAGCATCACCATGGACAGCCATGCCTCTTTTTCGAATTCCGGATCGGCGAGGTGATCCTGGTCGCCGAGGGTCGCGGGATCGACCTCCCAGAAGACACAGCGGCGCGCATGCTTGGGAAGCTGCTCGAAGGCTTCGAGCCGCAGTGGCGTGATTCGAGCAGACACTAGCCTCCTGGCTCCCGTGCGTATCGCAGCGCGATGCCGCAAGCCCGGCTGTCCGCCGGCTGACGTGCAGCACCCAACCTCTCCAGGATAGGAGAGTTTGTCGTTCTCGGGCCAGTGTTGACCCTGCCACGTCGACGCGGCCGGCGGAACGTTCCGGGAACCGCTGCCGCCGCCGGCTGCTTTCCCAAAAGTCTTGATGCGCACCGGAACTCGGCATCCGAGAGGGTTGGAGCGCGCCCGGAAAGGCCCGCGTTGTCACAGTGACGTAATTACACGGTGTAACCGGTTATGCCTTGGGCGGGGCCATGGTGTCGATAATTCGCTGGAGATCCTCGACCGAGGCGAATTCGACCACGATCCTCCCCTTGCGCTTGCCCAGGCTGACCGTCACCCGAGTATCGAAGGCATTCGACAGCCGATCGGCGACATCCTGCAGTCCGGGCATCTGGATCGGCTTGCGGCGCTGCGGAGTTGGCGCCGCCGTGTCGCCGCGGTTGGCCAGGGTCACGGCCTCTTCGGTCGCGCGCACCGACAGACCCTCCGCAACGATGCGGCTCGCCAGGTCTTCCTGTGCCTCGGGGCCGGACTCCAGCGATAGCAGCGCTCGGGCGTGGCCGGCGGACAGCACGCCTGCCGCCACTCTGCGCTGCACCGGGATTGGCAGTTTGAGCAAGCGAATCATATTAGTGATCAGGGGGCGCGACCGTCCGATTCGCGAAGCCAGTTCGTCATGGGTGACCCCGAACTCGTCGAGCAGCTGCTGGTAGGCCGCCGCTTCTTCCAACGGGTTCAGCTGTGCGCGGTGGATGTTCTCGAGCAAAGCATCGCGCAGCAGGTTGTCGTCGGTCGTCTCCCGCACGATCGCCGGGAGGGTGGCCAGGCCCGCCGCCTGGGCTGCCCGCCAGCGTCGCTCCCCCATCACGATCTGGTAACGCGCGCCGCCCGGCGAGGGGGTTACCGCCCGCACCACGATGGGCTGCAAGAGGCCGAACTCGCGGATCGAGTGCACCAGTTCGGCCAGCGCCTCGTCGTCGAACACCTGCCGCGGCTGTCGCGGGTTGGGCTCGATGTCCGCCGGCGAGATCTCGCGGTACACCGCACCCATCTCAGCGGCGGCGGGCGGCGGCCCCCCGATCAGGACGTCGGCGGCCGCATCTCCCATCCGCGGGCCAAGGGTCGCCGGTCCGGAATCGCCCTCGGCGGGGCCGGTCGGGATCAGCGAAGCCAGGCCGCGGCCGAGGCCGCCCTTCTTGCGTAGTGGCTGCGTCATGGTCGTCCCTTCACGGATGGTAATTAATCACGCTGCGCGAGTTCGCGGCTCGCGTCGAGATAGCTCATCGCCCCGCGCGAACCGGGATCGTAATCGATGATGGTCATGCTGTAGCCGGGCGCCTCCGACACCTTGACGCTGCGCGGGATGACGGTGCGTAACACCTTGTTGCCGAAGTAGCGACGCACCTCCTCGGCGACCTGGTCGGCGAGCTTCGTCCGGCCGTCGTACATGGTGAGGATTACCGTCGTCACGTCGAGCTGTGGGTTGAGATGCGCCTTCACCATTTCGATGTTCCGCATCAGCTGTGACACACCCTCGAGTGCGTAGTACTCGCACTGGATCGGGATGAGCACCTCTGGCGCGGCGACGAGTGCGTTGATCGTCAGCAGGCCCAGTGACGGCGGGCAGTCGACGAAGACGTAATCGAAGTCGAAGTGCTCGAGCTCTGCCAGCGCATTGCGCAACCGATTTTCGCGCGCGACCATGCTGACCAATTCGATCTCGGCACCAGCCAGATCGATCGTCGACGGAACGCAGAACAGGCGGTCGGAGTGTGGACTGCGGCGCAGCGCGGTCTCGATCGTCTCCTCACCGAGAAGCACTTCGTACGACGAGGGCGTGCCGGCTTGCCGATCGGTAATGCCGAGCGCCGTGCTTGCGTTGCCTTGCGGGTCGAGATCGATGACGAGCGTCTTGAGTCCCTGCACTGCGAGCGCGGCGGCGAGGTTGACCGCGGTGGTCGTCTTGCCGACGCCGCCCTTTTGGTTGGCGATGGTGAAGACCCGGCGGTGGCTTGGTCGGCGAAGCGGCGGGTACGTGGTGTGCAGGACGCGCATCGCGCGTTCGGCCGCGGCGCCGATCGGGGTGTCGAATTCGTTCGATGTTTCACGTGAAACATCCGCGGCGACTTCGCGTGGCGGCTCGTCCGCGAGGGGTGGTGCTTCCTCTGACACCGCCGGCGGGACGGGCGCGACTGCCGGTTGCGGCGCTCGCACGCTCGGACCCAAGCCTCCGGATCGATCCCGGGGAGAGCTCATCGCTGTCTCCTGTCCGCCCTTGGTGGCAATCCGCGACGCGACTGCGCTGCGCGTTGCGCTACCACCACGGTTGCGGGCGGATGCAAATAGCTCGCGCCACATGTCACCACCCTGACATCAACTGCATTCAACGCTGCCATCCCACGCCGGTGTTCTTCGACTTCGTCGGGAGCGCGCTCCCCCTTGATCGCGATCATGCGTCCGCCCGGCCGTAGCAACGGCATGCTCCACTTCGTCAACTTGTCCAACGCTGCGACCGCGCGCGACATCGCGACATCCCGGTTGCCGAACTGCTTCCGTATCCCAGGCTCTTCGGCGCGGCCGCGCACCACTTCGATGGTCAACCCTAGTTCGGCGACGACCTCTTTGAGAAACTCGCTCCGGCGCAACAGCGGCTCCAGGAGCGCGATGTCCAAATCGGGCCGCGCGATCGCCAGCGGTATGCCGGGCAACCCCGCCCCGCTGCCGATGTCGACCACCCGCTCACCTTGGTCAAGCAACTCGGCAACCGCCGCACTATTTAAGAGGTGGCGGTCCCAGATGCGATCCACTTCGCGCGGACCCAGCAGGCCGCGCTCCACACCCGTCGTCGCGAGGGTCTCCGCGTACCGCTGCGCAAGATCGAGCCGCTGCCCAAAGATCTCGGGCGCTGCTTCGGGTGCAGGGCCCGGGCCCGGCGCGTCCCCCGCATCGGCAGCCGCATCCGACCGGTCAAAACCGCCGACATGTTTCACGTGAAACATTCCTCCGGTCTTCGGACCTAGACACCGCGCCGCGCGGGATGAACTACAACGCTGTAACCCGGTGTCGACTAGTCGTGTAGGACGACGACGCGGCGGCTCGGCTCCACGCCTTCGCTTTCGCTGTGCACACCAGAGACTGCCGCGACGGCATCGTGAACGATCTTCCGCTCGAACGGGGTCATCGGTTTGAGCTCTTCTCGCTCGCCGCTTTCCAACACCCGCCGTGCCACCTTGTCACCCAACGCCGCCAATTCCTCGCGGCGCCGCCGACGCCAACTCGCGATGTCAAGCATCAGTCGGCTGCGCACGCCCGTCTTTTGATGCACCGCGAGGCGGGTCAGTTCCTGGAGCGCATCCAGCACTTCGCCGCCACGGCCGACCAACTTGGTCAAGTCGTCGCTCCCGTCGATGCTGACGATTGCCCGGTTGCCTTCGACGTCCAGGTCGATGTCGCCGTCGAAGTCCAACAGGTCCAGCAGCTCTTCCAAATAGTCGCCGGCGATCTCTCCCTCGGCGACCAACCGCTCCTCTAGGTCGTCGCCGTCCTCGGCGCCGGCTTCCGTCGCCGCCTCGTCTTCGGCCTCATCGTCGACCGCGAGTTGGGTATCCAATTCGCGCTCAGTGGTGTCAGCGTCCGTCATTTTCTCTCCCTCATCTATGGGTCCGTCCCTGCCTCATTCCGGTCACTCTCCGGAGACGGCCCGGTAAAGCTGTGCCGCTGTCGTCAGCGCTTCCGTCTCTTCGGCCGAGCCCCGGGTCTGGGTGTGCGGCTACCCGGCCCGTTGGTGCCCCCGGCCGCATCCGGTTTCTCCGGGGCAGCGTCCGGTGTTTTCGCTTCCGGCCCGTCGCCCTCGGCATCCGTCGTCGGCGCGCTTTCGTCGCCAGCCGTCGACGGGCCGTTACCGTTCGCCGGCGCCGCTTTGCGTTTCGGCTTGGCCCCCGGAAGCGGAGCGTTGGCGGCTCGACGCTGCAGCACTTCTTGCTTCTTGGCCTCGTCCTCTTTCTCAATCATGTTGAAGACGTAGTGCTGCTGTCCGAAGGTCCAGATGTTGTTGGCGAACCAGTACAAGATGATGGCCAACGGCAGGAACGGTCCACCGACCACCACCCCCAGCGGAAACACGTACAGAGCCATTTTGTTCATCATCGCGGTCTGCGGATTGGCGGCGGCCTCCGGACTTTGGCGCGCCACCGATGCCCGGCTGTTGAAGTAGGTGGCGATGCCCGCCATGATCATCACCGGGGCGCCGACCAAGATCACCGACGGGCGGCTGAAATCGATGAAGGCATCCAACCCGGTGCGCTGTGTCATGGATGCACCGATCGGTGCACCGAACAGATTCGCGTCCAGGAAGTGCCCGACGTCGACCGGGCTGAACATGTAGTTGCCCGTCATGCGGTTCTGGACCACCGACATCTGAGGTTGTCCAAAGCCGCCCGTGGTGCGGTTGAACGAACGCAACACGTGATAGAGCCCGAGGAAAACCGGGATCTGGGCGAGCATCGGCAAGCAGCCCAGGATCGGGTTGAACCCGTGCTCGCGTTGCAGCTTCTGCATCTCGAGCGCCATGCGCTGACGATCCTTGCCGTACTTCTTTTGCAGCGCCTTGATCTGTGGCTGCAGTTCTTGCATCTGGCGGGTGGTGCGGATCTGACGCACGAACGGCTTGTAGAGCAGTGCCCGCAGCGTGAACACGAGGAACATCACCGACAGCGCCCACGCGAAAAAGTTCGACGGCCCCAGCAACGCCCCGAAGAACTTGTACCAAACCCACATGATCCACGACACCGGGTAGTAGACGAAGTCGAGGCTGAACACATCAAACAAAAGATTCACTCTCCCCTCGCGGCGCCGGGGCGACCCCGACGGCGCTGGTGTCTTCGAAGGTCACCGGGCAACCCCGGTGTTCTGAAGCACGCTCCGGTATCGGGTCCCATCCTCCCCGATGCCATGGTCCACATTTGGCGAGCCGAACTCCCGCCAACCAGCTCCCCCGGATCAAGCCGTATTCGGTGAGCGACTCGACGGCGTACTGACTGCAGGTCGGCATGAAGCGACACGTCGCCGGTCGCAAAGGGGACACCATGTGCCGATAGAGCTGGATCAGAAAAACCAGTCCACGCACTACGGTCCTGCTCGCGCTGGCCACTCCCGCGCGCACCGGCGCCGCGACGGTCAACGGCCCGTCCCCGCCCGTTCGAACGCGCGCCGCAGACCTCTGCGTAACTCCTGCTCCAACCACGCCGACGACACCTGCCGACTGCTGGGCAACGCTCGGATGACCACTTGGTCGCCCTGATGAAGATCGGCCAGCATGCCTCGAACGGCGTGTCGGAGCCGTCGTGATACCCGATGGCGATCGACGGCCGAGCCGACCGACTTGGCGACGATCAGCCCGACCCGCGGCCCGTCCCCCACCTCGCGCTCATCCGCCCGGCGGACGTGAACGACCAGATCGGGCTGCGCCGCGCGCATCCCGTATCTCACTGTCGCGTCGAATTCCCGTGACCGCCGCATGCGATTGCGTGCGGGTAGCACCGCCACCAAGCCTGTCGGTCAGATCAGGCAGATAGCGCGCGGCGGCCCTTACGCCGCCGGCCAGACACGATGGCACGCCCGGCACGCGTACGCATGCGCAAGCGGAAACCGTGCACACGAGCTCGGCGCCGGTTGTTCGGCTGGAAGGTCCGCTTGCCCTTGGCCACGGCGTTCTCCTCGTTCTGTCTCGCTAGAAGCTTTCCCGGCTATCCGGCCGCTCACGTTTAGCTCAACTAGATTGCTTCGTGATTCGGTCGAAAAGTGGTCGTGCTGCCTGGCCGGCGCGGTCCCCGGGTACATATCTCCTGGGTCGCAGCCGTATCGCCGACTTTCGGGCGACTGTATGAGGGTACTGAGGAGCGTTCGCTGGGTCAAACTTGGCCTGCGCCAACGAACCCAAGGACACCCAAGATGAAATCTCGGCTATCGGCGCTGCCCGACGGGCATGACGTCATGGACAAGCCGCAGCACGCCCCAACACACCCTAAATAACCCGATTGGAATGCAACGGAACTGTTGGCAGCCGCACGGAAAACTGTTAGCTTCGGGCAATGCCGTTTCAGACCGGAACGGCGCTCGACAACGAAGCATGATGGCGGATCTACTAGCTGTGCAGGCGGCCTAGCCGGGCTGGTCTCCAGCCCGCAGATCGCGAGCCTTCGCCGATAGGTTGCGGCCCGCATACGCCTATCCTGTCCACACCTGTGTATAACTATGTGGACAGCTGCTTTGTCGCCAAGCATGGGTGTACCGGACCAGGGAGATGCATCGTTGACCGATGACCCCGGTTCTGGTTTCACGACAGTGTGGAACGCGGTCGTTTCTGAACTCAACGGCGATTCGGATGCCGACGGCGTAACCGCTAACCGCACAGCCCTCGTCACTCCGCTGACTCCTCAGCAGCGCGCGTGGCTGAATCTCGTTCAGCCGCTGACCATTGTCGAGGGCTTCGCCCTCCTCTCGGTGCCGAGCAGCTTCGTACAAAACGAGATTGAACGTCATCTGCGCACCCCGATCACCGATGCGCTCAGCCGCCGGCTCGGACAACAGATTCAACTCGGAGTCCGCATCGCTCCGCCTTCCGAAGACGGCGAGGAGACCCCGTTCCAGCCGGGCGACACCTTCGCCGACGACATCGGGCTAGAGACGTCGGGTGACGCCGACGAGGCCGACGAGAACGGTGAGGCGGGCGGCGTTGAACAGAGTTGGCCCAACTACTTCGCCGAACGTCCACACAGCAACGACGCGGCCGCGGCCGCCGGCGGAACCAGCCTCAACCGGCGCTATACCTTCGAGACCTTCGTCATCGGGGCCTCCAATCGGTTCGCCCACGCCGCAGCCCTGGCCATCGCCGAAGCACCGGCGCGCGCCTACAACCCCCTCTTCATCTGGGGCGAGTCGGGGCTGGGCAAAACCCACTTGTTGCACGCCGCAGGCAATTACGCACAGCGGCTGTTCCCCGGCATGCGCGTCAAGTACGTGTCCACCGAGGAATTCACCAACGACTTCATCAACTCGCTTCGCGACGATCGCAAGGTCGCGTTCAAGCGCAGCTATCGCGATGTCGACGTGCTGCTGGTTGATGACATCCAGTTCATCGAGGGCAAAGAGGGTATCCAGGAAGAGTTCTTCCACACCTTCAACACCTTGCACAACGCCAACAAGCAGATCGTCATCTCGTCCGATCGGCCGCCCAAACAACTCGCCACCCTCGAAGACCGGCTGAGAACCCGCTTCGAGTGGGGCCTGATCACCGACGTCCAACCACCCGAACTGGAAACCCGCATCGCGATTCTGCGCAAGAAAGCACAGATGGAGCGACTAGCGGTGCCCGACGACGTACTCGAGCTCATCGCCAGCAGCATCGAGCGCAACATCCGTGAGCTCGAGGGAGCTCTGATCCGGGTTACCGCGTTCGCCTCGCTGAACAAGACGCCAATCGACAAGTCACTGGCCGAAATTGTGTTGCGCGACCTGATCGCCGATGCCAGCACCATGCAGATCAGTGCCGCGACCATCATGGCCGCCACCGCTGAATACTTCGATACCACCGTCGAGGAGTTGCGGGGGCCAGGGAAGACCCGAGCACTCGCCCAGTCACGTCAGATCGCGATGTATCTATGCCGCGAGCTGACCGATCTGTCACTACCCAAGATCGGCCAGGCATTCGGCCGTGACCACACCACGGTCATGTACGCGCAGCGAAAGATCTTGTCCGAGATGGCCGAGCGGCGTGAGGTCTTCGATCACGTCAAAGAACTCACCACTCGCATCCGTCAGCGCTCCAAGCGCTGATTCCCCCCACCGCGCGCCAAACTTTTTCAAAAAACTTCTCGCGCGTCTGTAACTCCAGCCACACCCGAACGATGTGGGCAGCGTTGTGTACAAACGTGCCAAACAACCGTGCAGCGATCGGCCCCCAAGTGCACACCCCTGGCCCATCCCCAGCGGCTCAACATCGGCTGCACAGTTACCAACCGTGTCATCCACAAGCGGATCGCACGGCTAGCTGCACCGAGGCGTACCTGTCCCCAGAATGCACAGGCCTTAATACTGGTACTGAGATCTCTCCGTAGTTTCTTCTTTGAAGAACAGCCTTGGGGACGCCTCGTTACACAGCGCCCGGGAACCTCTCATCCACTCGGTTTGTCGGCCACTGCGATTAGCTTTCAAGATGGGCGCAGAAGCTCTACGGTTGTGATTCGACTCCCGTTGTGGACATCGTGGCGCATGACCCCGCCATCGGCGTTCGTCGCGGGGCCCCCAAGCTAGCGGGGCGAAAGGCTAGCTGCCGGATTTGAACTTGGTAGGTGAAGGGACGCTATGGACGTGGCGACGACAACTGCTGGCCTCACCGATCTGAAGTTTCGCCTGGTCCGAGAATCTTTCGCCGACGCGGTCTCGTGGGTTGCGAAGAATCTGCCGAGCCGGCCGGCGGTCCCAGTTCTTTCCGGTGTGCTGTTGACCGGGTCGGATGCGGGCCTGACGATCTCGGGATTCGATTACGAGGTTTCCGCAGAAGCACAGGTGGCAGCCGAAATAGCTTCTCCGGGAAGCGTTTTGGTGTCAGGAAGGCTGTTATCCGATATCACCCGGGCGTTGCCGGACAAGCCGATCGACTTTTACGTCGACGGCAATCGGGTCGCACTGACGTGCGGTAGCGCCAAATTTTCGTTGCCGACGATGGCGGTCGAGGATTACCCGACGTTGCCGACACTGCCGGAAGAAACCGGAACGTTGCCGTCGGATTTGTTCGCCGAGGCGATCAGCCAGGTCGCGATTGCCGCCGGCCGTGACGACACGCTACCGATGCTGACCGGCATCCGGGTTGAGATCTCGGGTGAGACGGTCGTTTTGGCCGCCACCGACAGGTTCCGCCTGGCGGTCCGTGAGCTGACGTGGTCGGCGTTGTCTCCCGACATCGAAGCGGCGGTGCTGGTACCGGCCAAGACCCTGGCCGAGGCCGCGAAAACCGGTACCGACGGCGCCGATGTTCGGTTGTCGCTGGGCGCCGGCGCGGGAGTGGGAAAAGACGGGTTGCTCGGTATCAGCGGCAATGGCAAGCGCAGTACCACGCGACTACTGGATGCCGAGTTTCCGAAGTTCCGTCAGTTGTTGCCCGCCGAGCACACGGCGGTCGCGACCATCAAGGTGGCCGAGTTGACCGAGGCCATCAAGCTGGTTGCGCTGGTCGCCGACCGGGGTGCGCAGGTGCGGATGGAATTCGCCGAAGGGACGTTGCGGCTTTCGGCCGGTGCCGACGATGTCGGTCGGGCCGAGGAAGAACTTGCAGTCGACTTCTCCGGTGAGCCGTTGACGATCGCCTTCAACCCGACGTATCTGACTGACGGACTCAGCTCGGTGCACGCCGACCGGGTGTCGTTTGGCTTCACCACCCCGGGCAAGCCGGCGTTGCTGCGGCCGGCTTTCGACGAGGACAGCCATCCGACGGGCAGCGGCCCGTTTTCCGCGTTGCCCACGGACTACGTCTACCTGCTGATGCCAGTTCGGTTGCCCGGATAGGTGTACGTCCGGCATTTGGGACTCCGTGATTTTCGGTCCTGGGCACACGCCGACCTCGAGCTCGAACCGGGCCGGACGGTCTTCGTCGGTCCCAATGGTTTTGGGAAGACGAATTTAGTTGAGGCCCTGTGGTATTCGACAACTTTGGGTTCTCACCGGGTGGGAACGGATGCACCGTTGATTCGGGCGGGTGCCACTCGGGCGGTGATTTCAACGATCGTGGTCAACGAAGGGCGCGAATGCGCGATTGATTTGGAGGTTGCCGCGGGACGGGCGAACAAGGCTCGGTTGAACCGCTCCCCGGTGCGCAGCACTCGCGAGGTGGTCGGGGTATTGCGTGCGGTGTTGTTTGCTCCGGAAGATTTGGCCCTGGTCCGCGGGGATCCGGCGGATCGGCGTCGCTATCTCGACGATTTGGCGACCGTGCGCCGGCCGGTTATCGCCGCGCTGCGCGCGGATTACGACAAGGTGCTGCGACAGCGCACCGCGCTTTTGAAGTCGTTGGCGGGGGCACGACATCGCGGCGACCACGGCGCGTTGGACACCCTCGATGTGTGGGATAGCAGATTAGCCGAGCATGGGGCCGAATTGATGGCCGCCCGTATCGATCTGGTGAACGAGTTGGCACCGGAGGTGGAGAAGGCTTACCAGCTATTGGCACCGGGATCGAGGTCGGCGGCGATCAACTACCGGACCAGCGTCGACGGTTTGGGCTCCGACGGCGCGGGCTACGCGGTCAGCGACCGGGAATTTTTGGAAGCCGCGCTGCTGGCCGCATTGGCGGCGCGGCGTACCGCCGAATTGGAACGTGGGGTGTGTCTGGTGGGTCCGCACCGCGACGATTTGGAGTTGCGTCTTGGGGATCAACCGGCGAAAGGCTTTGCCAGCCATGGAGAATCGTGGTCTTTCGCGGTGGCGCTCAGGCTAGCCGCCTACGAGTTGTTGCGCGCGGAGGGCAGTGATCCGGTGTTGTTGCTCGACGATGTGTTCGCCGAACTCGACGCGGCCCGCCGCCGGGCACTGGCTGCCGTGGCGGAATCCGCAGAACAGGTGTTGGTAACCGCGGCGGTGCTGGAAGATATCCCGTCGGGCTGGGACGCTAGGCGGGTGCACATCGACTTGCAAGACGCTGACATCGGACGGGTCTCGGTGATGCAGTCATGACCGGCACCGACGACCAGCCGGATACCGTTCGCCGTGAACAACCAAGTGGGCTAAGTGGTATTGACTTGGTGCGGCGCACCCTCGAGGAGGCTCGTGCGGCTGCGCGAGCACAGGGCAAGGACGCCGGACGCGGGCGCGGAGGCAATCCCGTTGCCCGCCGGGTCGCCGGGCAACGGCGAAGCTGGTCGGGTCCCGGCCCCGACGTCCGCGATCCGCAACCGATGGGACGGGTCGCTCGTGACCTTGCGAAAAAGCGCGGCTGGTCGGGCCGCGTCGCGGAGGGCACGGTCCTGGGCCACTGGACATCGGTGGTAGGTCATCAGATCGCCGACCACGCAACTCCGACGGCCCTCAATGAGGGGGTGCTCAGCGTGGCAGCCGAGTCCACCGCCTGGGCAACCCAGTTACGGATGATTCAAGCGCAGTTGTTGGCGAAGATCGCCGCGGCGGTGGGCAACGGTGTGGTGACGTCGTTGAAAATCACCGGACCGGCCGCACCTTCCTGGCGCAAGGGTCCTCGACACATCTCCGGTCGGGGGCCTCGTGACACCTACGGCTGACACCATCGACCGGTCCGGCGCTGCCGGCGACACGCCGTCAACAAGGCGTTAAGGATAGCCCCCTCAGATCCGCGAGAACGATACGGACCCCCGCGACGCACGTCCGGACGCGCCGTCAATAAAGAAATTGGGCACACGGCGCGTCCAGATAGGCAGAAACGCTCCCAGAAAATCGGTCCCGTCCCCCGTTCACGGTAGAGTGGACGGCATGCGGCTGCTGCGGTGACTGGACCGCCCGCATGAAACCCCGAGGAGAGCATTCCGACCGTGGCTGCCCAGAAGAAGAAGGCGCAAGACGAATACGGCGCTTCAGCGATCACCGTGCTCGAAGGGCTCGAGGCCGTCCGCAAGCGTCCCGGCATGTATATCGGGTCAACCGGGGAGCGAGGCCTGCACCACCTCATTTGGGAGGTGGTCGACAACTCGGTGGACGAGGCGATGGCCGGCTATGCCAGCCAGGTGGACGTGCGGATCCTCGAAGACGGGGGCGTCGAGGTCGTCGACGACGGCCGCGGTATCCCGGTAGCCATGCACTCCACCGGTGCCCCCACTGTCGACGTCGTGATGACGCAGCTCCATGCGGGCGGCAAGTTCGGAGGCGAAAACAGCGGCTACACGGTCAGCGGCGGATTGCACGGTGTTGGGGTCTCGGTGGTCAACGCCCTGTCCCGCCGGCTGGAGGTCGACATCTCCCGCGACGGCCACGAGTGGTCGCAGTACTACGAGCGCGCGGTGCCCGGAACCCTCAAACAGGGTGAGGCCACCAAGAAGACGGGAACCACGATCAGGTTCTGGGCCGACCCCGACATCTTCGAAACCACCGACTACGACTTCGAGACGGTGGCGCGCCGGCTGCAGGAGATGGCATTCCTGAACAAGGGATTGACGATTAACCTCACCGACGAGCGGGTGACCCAGGAACAGGTCGTCGATGACGTGGTCAGCGACACGGCCGAAGCACCCAAGACGGCCGAGGAGAAGGCGGCCGAATCGTCTGCGCCGCAGAAGGTCAAGCGCCGCACCTTCCACTATCCGGGCGGGTTGGTGGACTTCGTCAAGCACATCAACCGCACCAAGAGCCCAATTCAGCAGAGCATCATCGACTTCGACGGCAAGGGCACCGGTCACGAGGTCGAAATCGCGATGCAGTGGAACAGCGGATACTCCGAGTCGGTGCACACCTTCGCCAACACGATCAACACCCACGAGGGCGGCACCCACGAGGAGGGCTTCCGCAGCGCGCTGACGTCGGTGGTCAACAAATACGCCAAAGACAAGAAACTGCTCAAAGATAAAGACGCCAACCTCACCGGCGACGACATCCGCGAAGGCCTGGCCGCTGTGATCTCGGTCAAAGTCAGCGAACCGCAGTTCGAGGGCCAGACCAAGACCAAGCTGGGCAACACCGAAGTCAAGTCGTTTGTGCAGAAGGTGTGCAACGAACAACTCACCCATTGGTTCGAAGCGAACCCGTCCGAGGCGAAGACTATTGTGAACAAGGCGGTCTCCTCGGCGCAAGCCCGTATCGCGGCGCGTAAGGCGCGAGAGTTGGTGCGCCGCAAGAGCGCTACCGACCTCGGTGGGCTGCCGGGCAAGCTGGCCGACTGCCGCTCTACCGATCCGCGCAAGTCGGAACTCTATGTGGTGGAGGGTGATTCGGCTGGCGGCTCGGCAAAGAGCGGCCGCGACTCGATGTTCCAGGCCATCCTTCCGCTGCGCGGCAAGATCATCAACGTGGAAAAGGCGCGGATTGACCGCGTTCTGAAAAATACTGAAGTCCAGGCGATTATCACCGCGCTGGGAACCGGCATTCACGACGAATTCGATATCACCAAACTCCGCTATCACAAGATAGTGCTGATGGCCGACGCCGATGTGGACGGCCAGCACATCTCGACGCTGTTGTTGACGCTGTTATTCCGATTCATGCGGCCACTCCTCGAGAACGGCCACGTTTTCCTCGCGCAGCCGCCGCTGTACAAGCTGAAGTGGCAGCGCAGTGAACCCGAGTTCGCCTACTCCGACCGCGAACGTGACGGGCTGCTGGAGGCCGGCCGGGCGGCGGGTCGAAAGATCAACGCCGAGGACGGCATCCAGCGTTACAAGGGCCTCGGCGAAATGGATGCCAAGGAGTTGTGGGAAACCACAATGGACCCGTCCGTGCGAGTGCTGCGTCAGATCACGCTGGACGACGCCGCCGCGGCCGACGAGCTGTTCTCCATTCTGATGGGTGAGGACGTCGAGGCCCGGCGCAGCTTTATCACCCGAAACGCCAAAGACGTTCGCTTCCTGGACGTTTAAGAAGTCGAGACGGCTAGCTCTCACGACCGAAGGAACACATGACTGACACCACTTTGCCGCCGAGCGGCGAAGCCGGCGACCGCATCGAACCGGTGGACATTCAGCACGAGATGCAGCGTAGCTACATCGATTACGCGATGAGCGTGATCGTAGGCCGCGCACTGCCGGAGGTGCGGGACGGTCTCAAGCCGGTGCACCGCCGCGTGCTCTACGCGATGTTCGACTCCGGGTTCCGCCCGGACCGCGGTCACGCGAAATCCGCACGCTCCGTTGCCGAGACGATGGGTAACTACCACCCGCACGGCGACTCTTCGATCTACGACACCCTGGTCCGGATGGCGCAGCCGTGGTCGCTGCGCTACCCGCTGGTCGACGGGCAGGGCAATTTCGGCTCACCAGGCAACGATCCCCCAGCGGCCATGCGGTACACCGAGGCGCGGCTGACTCCGCTCGCCATGGAGATGCTGCGCGAAATCGACGAGGAGACAGTCGATTTCATCCCGAACTACGACGGGCGCGTGCAGGAGCCAACGGTTCTGCCCAGCCGCTTCCCGAACCTGTTGGCCAACGGGTCCGGCGGCATCGCCGTCGGTATGGCCACCAACATTCCGCCGCACAACCTGGGCGAGCTCGCCGAGGCAGTGTTCTGGTGCCTGGACAATCACGAGGCCGACGAAGAGGCCACGCTGGCCGCGGTCTGCGAGCGGGTCAAGGGGCCAGACTTCCCGACGTACGGTTTGATCGTCGGCTCACAAGGGATTCACGACGCCTACACGACCGGTCGCGGCTCGATCCGGATGCGCGGAGTTGTTGAAGTAGAAGAAGATTCGCGCGGCCGTACCTCGATCGTCATCACCGAATTGCCCTACCAGGTCAATCACGACAACTTCATCACCTCGATCGCCGAGCAGGTTCGCGACGGCAAGCTTGCCGGGATCTCCAACATCGAGGACCAGAGCAGTGACCGGGTCGGTTTGCGGATTGTCGTCGAGGTCAAGCGCGACGCCGTCGCCAAGGTGGTGCTGAACAACCTCTACAAGCACACCCAGCTGCAGACCAGCTTCGGCGCCAACATGCTGAGCATCGTCGATGGTGTGCCGCGCACCCTGCGCCTCGACCAGATGATCCGCTACTACGTCGCACACCAACTCGACGTGATCATTCGGCGGACCACCTACCGGTTGCGTAAAGCCAACGAGCGGGCCCACATTCTGCGCGGTCTGGTCAAGGCGCTTGACGCACTGGACGAAGTCATCGCCTTGATCCGGGCGTCGGAAACCGTCGACATCGCCCGGACCGGCTTGATCGAACTGCTCGATATCGACGAGATCCAGGCCCAGGCCATCCTGGACATGCAGCTGCGCCGGCTGGCGGCCCTGGAGCGCCAGCGCATCGTCGACGACCTGGCCAAGATCGAAGCCGAGATCGCCGACCTGGAAGACATTTTGGCCAAGCCGGAACGACAGCGCCGGATCGTGCACGACGAGCTCGCCGAGATCGTCGAGAAGCACGGTGACACGCGTCGCACCCGCATCATCGCGGCCGACGGCGACGTCAACGACGAGGACCTGATCGCCCGCGAGGATGTCGTCGTCACGATCACCGAAACCGGATACGCCAAGCGCACGAAGACCGACCTGTACCGCAGCCAGAAACGCGGCGGCAAGGGCGTGCAGGGCGCCGGGCTCAAGCAGGACGACATCGTCGCGCACTTCTTCGTGTCCTCGACGCACGACTGGATCCTGTTCTTCACCACACAGGGGCGGGTGTATCGGGCCAAGGCCTACGAGCTGCCGGAGGCGTCCCGGACGGCGCGCGGGCAGCACGTCGCCAACCTGCTGGCTTTCCAGCCCGAGGAACGCATCGCGCAGGTCATTCAGATCAAGAGCTACGAGGATGCGCCTTATCTGGTGCTGGCCACCAAGAACGGTCTGGTCAAAAAGTCCAAGCTGACCGACTTCGACTCGAACCGCTCGGGTGGGATCGTCGCGGTCAACCTGCGCGACGGCGACGAGCTGGTCGGTGCCGTGCTGTGCTCCTCGGAGGAGGATCTGCTCCTGGTCTCGGCCAACGGGCAATCGATCAGGTTCTCGGCGACCGACGAGGCGCTGCGCCCGATGGGCCGCGCCACGTCGGGTGTCCAGGGCATGCGATTCAACGAGGACGACCGGCTGCTGTCGCTGAACGTGGTCCAGGAAGGCATGTTCCTGCTGGTCGCGACGGCCGGTGGTTATGCCAAACGCACCGCGATCGAGGAGTACCCGGTGCAGGGCCGCGGCGGCAAGGGAGTTCTGACGGTCCAGTACGACCGCCGGCGTGGCAGTCTGGTGGGGGCCTTGATCGTCGACGACGACAGCGAGTTGTATGCGATCACCTCGGGTGGCGGCGTCATCCGCACCGCGGCGCGCCAGGTGCGCAAGGCCGGGCGGCAGACCAAGGGCGTTCGGTTGATGAACTTGGGTGAGGGCGACACCCTGTTGGCCATCGCCCGCAACGCCGAGGAAAGCGCTGACGAGGAGATCGAGGAAATCGAGGGCGCCGAGGAGTCGGAGAGCTAACCCGGGTCGAGCAGTGGCCTGCCAACGGACTGTCGCTGGGCCCGGGCAATTAGACTCAGCCCGACCAGAGAAATGCGAGTGCCACCGACCGGGCGGCCAAGGCAGCAGAGGTAAGGAGTCTCCGGTGACCTCACCGAGCGAGCCGGGTGCCCCCAAACAGGGCGATGGCCAGAACGGCGACGTTTCGGCCGAGCGCACCGGTGCGCACCAGCGGGGGGCGCCCGGCCAGGGGGGCGGGGATACGCCACCGTGGCAGCGCGGCGCCGCCCGGGCCGCCAATCCGGCGAATCGCCAGGCCGAGCCGCCGACCGAGCGACCGCACGGCCCGCCTCCTGGTGTTGACGCCCGGGTGAATCGCTTTATCTCGGGCGGCAACCCGCAGGGGCCCGGCGGGCAAGGGCACCCCAAGAGCCACGAGTACGAAGGGCACACCCGTGGCGATGCGGCGCCAAACGAGGCCTACGCCAGCGAGCTCCCCGATCTGTCCGGACCGCTTCCACGCGGAACGCAACGCAAGACCACGCCCGAACGCGGCCCGGAGACGACACAAACGACGGGCTCGGGGCGCTCGACGACCGGCGAATCCCGGGAGAATCGCGACAGCCTCATTCAGGTGTCGCGGCGCAAAGGGGGCCCCGTTCGGGCCAGCATGCAGATCCGCCGGATCGATCCGTGGAGCACGTTGAAAGTGTCCCTGATGCTTTCGGTGGCGGCGTTCTTCGTCTGGATGATCGCCGTGGCATTCCTCTACCTAGTGCTCGGCGGCATGGGGGTGTGGGCCAAGCTCAACAGCAACGTCGGTGACCTGTTGAACAACACCAGCGGCAGTAGTGGAGAGTTGGTGTCGAGTGGGACGATCTTCGGCGGCGCCGTGCTGATCGGGTTGGTCAACATCGTCTTGCTCACCGCGATGGCCACGATCGGCGCGTTCGTGTACAACCTGACGACCGACCTGATCGGCGGCGTCGAAGTCACGCTGGCGGATCGCGATTAGTGCAGGTTTTGGGGTGGAGCGGCGAGTGCGGTAATCTCGGCGCTCGGCCGTACGCGTATACGGGCCTATAGCTCAGGCGGTTAGAGCGCTTCGCTGATAACGAAGAGGTCGGAGGTTCGAGTCCTCCTAGGCCCACAACCATGTGCCCGTCAAGACGTTGTGTGAGACTTGCATGGCCGTTGGCATTGATTGTCTTGGTGGCGGCGGCGGTGCGGTCACGGCGTGGCGTCGAAGTATGGCACGTGGCAGCAGTCGATACCGCACCCATTGAACATCAAGAGGGGCCTTAGCTCAGTTGGTAGAGCACTGCCTTTGCAAGGCAGGTGTCAGGGGTTCGATTCCCCTAGGCTCCACAAAATCGAAAGCGCATTCGGAATTCCGGCGCGCCGTCGAATTGCAGACTCTCCCATAGACGTTGGCCGGATCTCGGGGCCGCCTCATTTGCTGTTGGGCGATGAACTCGATTTGCGGGCGCGGCCACACGATTAGTTGTATGGTGCGCCTCATGATGAAATCAGCGCGGGTTGCCGGCACCGTGACGCTGGGGGCGGCACTCACGATCGGCGGAATCGGAATTGGCATCGGAATGGCTCCTCCCGCGTCGGCGGGCTGTCAGGGCACCATCATTCCGGGAGAATCTTATTGCGACAAACCCGTAGGCCCGAATGGGGTTTGGGAGCGGTGCCACCAGGCCGCCAGCTACCCGGTCTACGGCGGCAAGGGCGTGATCGAGGACATCACCCCGCCGCCGGAGTGCTACCCGGTGGACCCGGCGCAGCCCGTGCCGCTCGGGCAGCCGCCGAATCACATCGACGACTGATCAGCGCTCGGTGCGACTCGCAGGCGATGCCGTCGTTGTCCCGGTCTAGTTTTTGCTGGTAGGCCGGGTCACCGCGCGGGATGTTGTAACGCCCGCCTGCTGCAGCCGCCTTGGAATTGGCGTAGGGCGGGCGCGACAGTCAGGCAGATACCGAGCGCAGCGGCAATTGTGGCCAGTGCGGCCAGCACAACGCGCATCTCCGTGACGAGCCGAGTTCGGTAAGACGCACAAGCCTTCAGGCGTTCGGCCTACTGAGGTTCGACGGTCGGCACTGAGGCCTACGTTCAGGTCGGCCCTCTGGGCGGAACGGTAGAGCGCACAGCCGATTCGCAGCCAGACGGTACGGGGCGACGGATGGCGATTGGCCGCAGTGCAATCGGTGAAATTTCGGGCGCTAGTTCGGGAGCCGCATCAGGGGCGCGGCTGCACGTCCACACTGGGCGGCCGCGGAGACGGATCGGGGTCGTCGCGGTTCGTCGAGCGCCGGACGATGCTGAACGCGGCCGCTCCGCCGGCCAGGACCACGATGGCGGCTCCCGCGATCAACAATGGCCGCCTGCCGCGACGACGTTGGGATTTGCGCGCGTCTTGCAGTGCCTGCGGCAGGTTCGAGACCACTTCCTGCGCGGCGGCGAGCTCTTGGGCGATCGTTTCCTGTGCCGCGGCGATTTCGCGAGATAGTTGGCCCTGGCGGTACCGGCGCCGCAACTGCGACGCGGTCGACTGCACGGAGTGGGCCCCCAATCCGATGACACCGCAGGTGACGTCCACCGGTCCCACCGCCGAGTACGTCAGGCCTCGAGACAGTCGCTGCCTGGGGGTCAGCTGTGCTTCCGCCTTCGCGCTCATCTGCCGCCTTTCTGTGCCGCTCGTGGACCTACAGACTGCCACCATAAAAACATCGGCGGGTCTATTACCGCGCGACGTCGGCATTTTCGGCACCGAGCGACACCGGGTGCGGGCGGCCCCGCGGGTAATGGCAGACTCTCGTGTCGTGACCAACAGCCCGAATCAGACTGCCACTGCCACACTGCACACCAACCGCGGCGACATCAAGATTGCCCTGTTCGGAAACCACGCGCCCAAGACGGTCGCCAACTTCGTCGGCCTGGCGCAGGGCACCAAGGAGTACTCGACCCAGAACGCTTCGGGGAGTCCTTCCGGTCCGTTCTACGACGGCGCGGTCTTTCACAGAGTGATCCAGGGCTTCATGATCCAGGGCGGCGACCCGACCGGTACCGGACGCGGCGGCCCCGGCTACCAGTTCGCTGACGAGTTCCACCCCGAGCTGCAGTTCGACAAGCCCTACTTGCTGGCGATGGCCAATGCTGGTCCGGGCACCAACGGCTCGCAATTTTTCATCACCGTCGGCCAGACGCCGCACCTCAACCGGCGCCACACGATCTTCGGCGAGGTGACCGACGCCGAGTCGCAGAAGGTGGTCGACGCGATCGCCACGACGTCCACCGATGGCAACGACCGTCCGACCGACGCGGTCGTCATCGAGTCGATCACGATCTCGTAGACCGGCTGCTAGCTAAGCCGGCGCAGCGCCGTTTCGACCGGCGTAGCCGGCAGCGGTAAGCGCGTCGAGCACCTCCAACGGCTCGGTGCCGAGGTCCCAGCGGGAGAACAGCACCAGGCCCTCGTCGGCGGTTTCGACTTCGAGGAACCGCACCTTGCGCCCGAGGCGGCGGAACTCGGTGATCCGGATGATCTTGATGTCGGAGCGCTGCAATACCTGCGTCCGGAACCACCCTCGGATGACCAAACCGGCGGGGGTAATTGCCAGTTTTGGGCGCGCACGCCACGTCGCGCCCGCAAACACGAGCAGACCCGCCCCGGCAATCCCCGCAAGGACTCGCCCCGGCGGGTCTGTGACCACGGTCACACTCGCGATAGCCATGACGAACCCGCCAAGGCCACAACCAGCGACTCCCGCAGCACGCGGTTCCCACTGTGTTTGCTGCATGCGGTCCTTAACCCCTCCCACCACTGCCGATGCAGTTATCCACATCAGCTATCAACAGTGGGGATAAATCACACGCGTGTGATTGGGTGTTCACAAGGTTGCTGGCTCAGCCGCAGATCCACCCAGAGATGAATTCATTCGCGATTTGATCTTGGTTAGTGCCAGCGCATGGTGAGCAACAAGCCGGTGATCATGAAAGCGAACGCGATCGCGTAGTTCCAGGGACCCAGTTGCGCCATCCAGGTGAGAGCGGCCGGTGCCTGGCTTCCGACGGCGGCCAACTGGAACACCATCAGCCAGACGAGACCGATCAGCATGAGACCTACGAACAGCGCGACGAACCACACGCTGGACGGTCCGACCTTCACTTTCACCGGCGTCCGGCTGACCGCGCTGACGGTGAAGTCGTTCTTCTTGCGGACCTTGGACTTGGGCATGATTACCTCGAGATCACGGTGAGCGGGACGGGGTGCAACGATAGCTGTTGTAGCCACCCGCAGGACTTGGTTACGAGATTAACCCACCTGGCACCCCGGCCAGGAAATTGGAGACTCGATGATCCAGACCCGCCGGTCACCCTGGCGCTTCGGTGTCCCTTTGGTTTGCCTGCTGGCCGGACTGCTGCTGGCGGCCACGCACGGGGTGTCCGGCGGTGCGGAGATCCGCCGCAGCGACGCACCGCGGCTGGTCGATTTGGTGCGTGAGACGCAGGCCTCGGTGAATCGCCTCAAGGCCGAACGCGAAGAACTGGCCGGCAAGATCGACTCGACGCATCTGAGATCTTCCGACGCCGCGTTGGCGGCCATGCTGCGGCGTTCGGCGGAGCTGGCCGGTGAGGCGGACATGAACCCGGTCCACGGCCCGGGTCTGGTGGTGACGCTCGATGACGCTCAGCGCGACGCCAACGGCCGCTTCCCGCGCGACGCCTCCCCCGACGACCTGGTGGTGCACCAGCAAGACATCCAGGCTGTCCTGAACGCCCTCTGGAGTGCCGGCGCGGAGGCGGTCCAGATGCAGGATCAGCGGATCATCGCCACGTCGGTGCCGCGCTGCGTCGGCAACACGCTACTGCTCAATGGCCGTACCTACAGCCCGCCGTACACGATCACCGCGATCGGCAACGCCACCACTATGCAGGCGGCCCTGGGCGCCGCTCCCCTGGTGATTCTGTACAAGCAGTACGTCGTCCGGTTCGGGCTCGGCTACCACGAGGACGTCACACCCGACGTGCAGATCGTCGGCCACACTGAACCGGTCCGAATGCATTTCGCGCGGCCGGCCGGCCCTGTCGGCTACTGAGGGCCACTGAGCAGCATCCGCGGCACGGCCGGGCGGTAACCTGACACGATGCGGATCCTGGTTGTCGACAACTACGACAGCTTCGTGTTCAACCTCGTGCAGTACCTGGGGCAACTCGGAGTCGAGGCTGACGTGTGGCGCAACGACGACACCAGGCTCTCCGACGAAGCTGCGATCGCCGCGCAGTTCGGCGGCGTGTTGCTCAGCCCCGGTCCGGGCACCCCGGAACGCGCGGGTGCATCGATCGCCCTGGTCCGCGCGTGCGCCGCGGCGGCCACCCCGCTGCTCGGGGTTTGCCTCGGGCACCAGGCCATCGGCGTCGCATTCGGTGCCACCGTCGACCGCGCCCCCGAGTTGTTGCATGGTAAGACCAGTAGTGTCCATCACACCAATGTTGGTGTACTGCAAGGGCTTCCGGATCCATTCACCGCGACCCGCTACCACTCGCTGACCATCCTGCCGGAATCGCTGCCGACGGAGCTCGAGGTGACGGCCCGCACGCGCAGCGGAGTGATCATGGCCGTGCGTCACAGCGAGCTGCCGATCCACGGTGTCCAGTTCCACCCGGAGTCGATCCTCACCGAGGGGGGACACCGCATGCTGGCCAACTGGCTGACCTATTGCGGGTGGGCGCGGGACGACACCCTGATTCGCCGGCTGGAGAACGAGGTTCGCTCCGCGGTGCGGCCGTATTTCCCCGACCCTGCGGCTACTGACCGAACTTCAGCGTGATGATGCCGTCCCGGTTGACCCCGGCGCCGGCCGGCGGGTTCTGGTAGACCACCCGGTGGGACTGGGAGCCGCCGGCATCGACGTCGGCGCCCTTGTCCAGCACCCCGGTCCAGCCCAGCGCGCGTAACCGTGGTTCGGCGTCGGTCCAGAACATGCCGGTCAGGTCGGGCATCAGGAATTGATTGCCCTTGGACACCTGCAGCTCAACGATCGAATCCACCGGAACCGTCTGACCCTTGGGCGGATTGGTGCCGATCACCTCGCCGGCCGGCCGGGGGCTGTCCACCGGCGTCTGGGTGAGCTTGGTGAAGCCCCAGACCGTGAGGTTCTTGGTAGCGACGTCGACAGTCTGGCCGGCAACATCGGGGACCTGCTTGGTATCGGGTCCGGAACCGACGATCAGCGTGATCACGTTGGTGATCGCCGACGTCTGGTTCGCCGGCGGGTTGGTCCCGATCACCTTGCCCAGTAGCTCCGGGGTCGACGACGAGTTCGTCTGCTTGAACTTGGTGAACCCGGCGGCCTTCAACTTGCTCACCGCGTCGGAGTAACTCATCGAGGACACGTCGGGCACTTCGCGTTGTTCGGGTCCGGTCGAAACGTTGATCGTGATCTCGTCGCCGGCCGCGACCGACGCGTTGGCGCCGGGATCGGTGCTGATGACGTGGTCGGGCTGGATCGACGAGTCGGGCTTTTGCAGTGTGCGGGTCTTGAAGCCGCGATTCTGCAGGGCGGCGACGGCATCGGCGGAGACCTGGCCGCGCACGTCGGGCACTTGAACGTCGCGGGTGGAGCCGCCGAACGTGTTGAACGCGATGACGACGACGATCGTCAGTACCGCCAGCACGGCGACCGCGACAACCCAGCGACCGACCGGACCGCCCATGCGATCGGGGTCGGCCTCGGTGAGGCGTTGACGAGGCAGCGGGTCGGTGCGCGGACCCCCGTGGTTCGGGCCGGTGGACGCCATCAGCGAGGTCCGCTCGGCATCGGTGAACACCTTGGGCGCTTCCGGGGCCTCACCGTTGTGCACGCGAACCAGGTCGGCGCGCATCTCTGCCGCGGTCTGATACCGGTTGTCCGGATTCTTGGCCAACGCCTTGAGTACGACGGCGTCGAGGTCCGCGGAGACGCCCGCGTGCCGCTTCGACGGAGGCACCGGGTCTTCGCGGACATGTTGGTAGGCAACCGAAACCGGCGAATCTCCGGTGAAAGGCGGCTCCCCGGTGAGGATTTCGTAAAGGACACAGCCCAGCGAGTAGACATCCGAGCGGGCGTCGACCGAGTCGCCGCGGGCCTGCTCCGGCGAAAGATATTGCGCGGTCCCGATCACGGCGGCGGTCTGGGTGACGCTGTTGCCGCTGTCGGCGATCGCCCGCGCGATGCCGAAGTCCATCACCTTGACCGCATTGGTCGTGCTGATCATGATGTTTGCCGGCTTGACGTCGCGGTGGATGATGCCGGCTTGGTGGCTGAAGTTGAGAGCCTGACAGGCGTCGGCAATGATCTCGATCGCGCGACGCGGCGGCAGGGGCCCGTCGTTATGCACGATGTCGCGCAGCGTTACGCCGTCGACATACTCCATGACGATGTAGGGCAGCGGGCCAGCGGGTGTGTCTGCCTCGCCGGTGTCGTAGACCGCGACGATGGCCGGGTGATTGAGCGCCGCGGCATTTTGCGCCTCGCGACGGAAGCGCAAATAGAAACTGGGGTCGCGCGCGAGATCGGCGCGCAGCACCTTCACCGCGACGTCGCGGTGCAAGCGGACGTCGCGGGCCAAGTGAACCTCGGACATGCCCCCGAAACCGAGGATGTCGCCGAGTTCGTAACGGTCGGACAGGTGTTGAGGGGTGGTCATCGCGGTGTCTCGTGTCGGGCCGGCGACAGCCTGGGCGTCAAGGGGTTGGCCCAGCTCAGTTGGGGTGGCCTGCTGTGGAATCCAGAATTGCTTATCGCCGGGCGATCCGTCCAATCCAGTCGCAAACTCGGCGCGGAACCACTGGGCGTCTTGCTGGGCGGCGGGGGCCCGCTCGCCGGCGGTGTGCCGGTGTCGGTGACCGTCGGAGGCGGAGGCTGCTGCTGGTTGTCGCCCCGGGAATTGATGACGATGAGGACCGCGATGATGATGGCGAGCGCCCCGAGCACCCCGGCGGCCCACAGCAGCGCGCGCTGTCCCGAGGAAAAGGTGCGACGAGCCGGCGGCTGACGGCGGCTGCCCGTCGACGATTGGGATCGGCGGGGCGCGGCAGCGCTGCGGGCACTGGCCGCGGGGGCCGACCTGGTCTGCGGGCTCGACGGAATGGCCGCCGGCGAAGCTCGCCCGGGCGGCGGTGACTGACTGGGACGGGGGGGACGCCGGCCCGCCCGCACCGCGGCCACGGCGTCGGCGAACGGTCCCCCGCTGCGATAGCGCATGCCGGGGTTCTTGACCAGCGTGATCTCGATGAGTTCGCGCACATTGGGCGGAAGCTCGGGAGGCAGCGGCGGCGGGGGCTCCTTGATGTGCTTCATCGCCACCGTCAACGCGCCGTCCCCGGTGAATGGCCGCTTGCCCGAAACCACCTCGTAGCCAACAACTCCCAGGGAGTACACATCGCTGGAGGGGGTGGCGTCGTGGCCCAGCGCCTGTTCGGGCGCGATGTACTGGGCGGTGCCCATCACCATGCCGGTCTGGGTCACGGGCGCGGCGTCGACGGCTTTGGCGATACCGAAGTCGGTGATCTTCACCTGACCCGTCGGGGTGATCAAGATGTTGCCCGGCTTGACGTCGCGGTGCACCAGCCCGGCGGCGTGCGCAATCTGCAACGCGCGGCCCGTCTGCTCGAGCATGTCCAGCGCGTGGCGCAGCGACAGCCGGCCGGTGCGCTTGAGCACCGAGTTCAGCGGCTCGCCGTTGACCAGCTCCATCACCAGATAGGCGGTGCGCCCCTCGCCGTCCATCTGGCTCTCGCCGTAGTCGTGCACGGCCGCGATGCCGGGGTGGTTGAGCATCGCGGTGGTACGCGCCTCGGCGCGGAACCGCTCAATGAACTCGGGGTCCTGGGAGAACTCCGCCTTGAGCACCTTGACCGCCACGCGCCGGCCGAGCCGGCTGTCCACCGCCTCCCACACTTGGCCCATGCCGCCGGTGGCGATGAGTCGCTGCAGCCGGTACCTGCCCGACAGCGTCACTCCAACGCGCGGGCTCATGGGCCCCCCTGCAATGCGGCCTGGATGACGGCCCGCCCGATCGGCGCGGCGAGCGCACCACCGGTGGCAGAAAGTCGGTCGGCACCGTTCTCCACGAGCACCGCCACGGCAACCTTCGGCGTTTGCGCCGGCGCGAACGCGATGTACCACGCGTGCGGTGGAGTGTTGCGCGGGTCGGCGCCATGCTCTGCGGTACCGGTCTTGGATGCGATCTGCACGCCGGGAATGGCCCCTTTCTGCTGCGCAGCCTTCTCGGCACCGACCATGAGCTCTGTCAGCTTAGCGGCGATCTGCGGCGATACCGCGCGCCGCTGCTGATAGGGCGCAGTCGTGCTGATGTTGGCCAAGTCGGGCCCTTTGAGGCTCTCGACCAGGTAGGGCTGCATCGTTACGCCGTCGTTCGCGATGGTCGCGGCGATCTCCGCGTTCTGCAGCGGAGTCAGCGCCACGTCCTTCTGCCCGATGCTAGACATCCCGAGAGCGGCGGCATCCGCGATTATTCCAACAGTCGATTCGGCCACCTGCAGCGGAATCACGCTGGGGCTGCTGTCCAGGCCGAATGAATGCGCCATGCTGCGCAGCGCCTCGGCCCCGGTGAGGATGCCGAGCTGGACGAATGCGGTGTTGCACGACTTCGCGAAGGCCTGGCTCAGCGACACGGTTGGTTGGTCGCCGCACGGCGTGCCGCCATAGTTCTCCAAGGTGGCCGTGCTGTTGGGCAGCGGGATGGTGGGTGCCGCCGTCAGCTGCTCATCCTCGGTAGCGCCGGATTGCAGCGCCGCCGCGGTGGTGATCACCTTGAATGTCGAGCCGGGTGGGTAGGTCTCCGAGATCGCGCGGTTGGTGAGCGGGTTGTCCGGGTCGTCGCGCAGCCGCTGCCACGCCTGCGCCTGCACCTCGGGATCGTGCGAGGACAGCAGGTTCGGGTCATAGGACGGCGAGGACACCATGGCCAGGATTTTGCCGGTGGACGGTTCCAGGGCCACCACGGCGCCCTTGCACGGCCCGCCGCAACCCTGCTGCATCGCATCCCAGGCGGCCTGTTGCATATGGGGGTTGATCGTGGTGTCGACATTGCCGCCACGGGGATCGCGGCCGGTGAAGAAGTCCGCCAGCCGGCGCCCGAACAGCCGCTCGTCGGAGCCGTTCAGCAGCGAATCCTCGGCCCGTTCCAGGCCGGAGCTGGAATACCGCAATGAGTAGAAACCGGTGAGCGGCGCGTACACCGCGGGGTTGGGGTACACCCGCAGAAAGCGGAACCGGCTGTCGGTGGCCACCGAGTAGGCCAGCAGCTGACCGCCCGCGATGATCTGCCCGCGCTGGCGCGAGTACTCGTCGAGCAGGACCCGCTGATTGCGCGGATCGGCCCGCAGCCCGTCGGCGGCGAAGACTTGCGTCATGGTGGCGTTGAGTAGCAGCAGGACGATCAACGCCATCACGGTCAGCGAGATCCGGCGGAGAGAGGCGTTCATACGCGCTCAATCACCTCGGTGCCGGCCGCCGCGATCGGCGACGTGTCGCCGGTGCGGGTTCGCAACGGGCGTCGGGCGCTATGCGAGATACGCGCCAGGATCGCCAACAGCACGTAGTTCGCCAGCAGCGAGGATCCGCCGTAGGACATCCACGGCGTGGTCAAACCCGTCAGCGGAATGAGCTGGGTGACGCCGCCGACGACGATGAACAGTTGGATTGCCAGCGTCGAGGCCAGACCTGCGGCCAGCAGCTTGCCGAAGCTGTCACGGGTGGCAATCGCCGTCCGAAGGCCCCGAACGATGACGATGGTGTACAGCATGAGAAGGGCCGCCAGACCCACTAATCCAAGCTCTTCGCCGAAGGCGGCGATGATGAAGTCGGTCGACGCGGCCGGCACCGTGTCGGGCTGGCCGTTGCCCAGGCCGGTGCCGAAGATCCCCCCGGTAGCAAAGCTGAACAGCGACTGCACGATTTGGTAGCCGCTGCCGTCGGGGTCGGAGAACGGGTCCCACCACATCTGCACGCGAACCCGCACGTGCCCGAAGATGAAGTAGGCGGCCACACTTCCCGCGGCGAACAGCAGCAGTCCGATGACCACCCAACTGAAGCGTTGGGTGGCCAGGTAGACGACCACCAGGAACGACGCGTAGAGCAGCAACGAAGTGCCGAGGTCTTTTTCGAAGACCATGACACCGATCGAGATCACCCACGCCGCCAACAGCGGTGCGAGATCTCGCGGTCGTGGCAGCGTCATCCCCATCAGGTGCTTGCCGACGCTCGTGAACAGACCGCGCTTGGCGACCAGCACGGCGGAGAAGAAGATCAGCAGCAGAATCTTGGAGAATTCGGCGGGCTGAATCGAGAAGCCCGGCAGGCGAATCCAGATCTTGGCGCCGTTCTGCTCGGACAGCGACGCCGGCAGAAAGGCGGGGACGGCTAAGAAGACCAGACCCGTGAGTCCAAAGATGTAACCGTAGCGCGCGAGCTGCCGGTGGTCTTTGAGGAAGGTGACCACGAGCGCGAACGCGGCGACGCTGACCAGAGTCCACAGCAACTGTTGGGTTGCGCTGGGGTGACGACGGCCGCTGAGCTCATTGCCGACCAGGTCGAGCCGGTGGATCATCACCAAGCCAAGTCCGTTGAGCAGCGCCACAATTGGTAGCAGCAGCGGGTCGGTGTAAGGAGCAAAGCGCCGGATGGCCAGGTGCGCGCCGCCGAAGACAGCCAGAAAGGCCAGCCCGTAGCTGGCCAGGCCCCAGCGCAGGCCGCGCTCCTGGTTGGCATCGACGATCAGCAGTGCGGCCACGGTGATTACCGCGGCGAAGCACAACAACAGCAGCTCGGAGTTGCGGCGAGTACGCAGCGGCGGCGTGACGGCGACCGGTGGTTGGACCTGCGTGGTCATGCAGCCGCCCGGCAGTCGATGCCCGGCTGGGGTGGGGGTGGCGGGAGCGCAGTCACCGTCTGGGTGGTGGTCGGCGGCGGCGTGGTCGCGGGCGCCGCAGGAGGGGCGCTTGCGGGGGCGGTGCTTAAAGCCGTGCTGTTGGGTGGGGTACCGCTGGAAGGGGCGGGGGGCGCTGTGGCACTCGGCGGTGTCGTCCCGCTGGTCACCGGTGTCGGTGACCCCGGCGGCGAGGTCGCCCGGGGCGGCGGGCAGGGGGGCAGGAGGTTGTTGGCGGACAATTCCTTCAACTGCGCTTCGGCCTCATCGAGGGTCCCGGCCGGAAGCCCGGCCAACACTTGCGCGCGTGCGGCCGGGCGTAGGTCCTGCAATTGCATCAGCCGGCAGTCCAGGTGACCGCCGGATTGACTGAGGCCGATGATCGATAGGTCGTTGCGGGCGTTGAGACAGCCCACCAAATAGGGTTCGTGCAGGGACATGCCGAGTAGTGACCCTTGAATTCCCCGCATGATCGACACCATGCCGTCGTATTCGGTGACGTAGTAGTTGCTCCGGATGATGGCTCGCCCGATCGCCAGACCCGTGAGTGCCAGCAGTACCACCAGCGTGACGACGATAAACATCCGCCGCCACGCCCACTTAGGCTTGCTGGCCGGCTCCTCTTGTGGCACAACGCGTTTGGCAGCCCCCTTGCGGGGGCCGATCGCGGACGCCCGGCCGGCAGAGGTGTTCGGCAGGGTCGTCAGCTGGTCGTCTTCACCGGATACCGCGCCGGCAAGAATCGGCTGGGTCTGGCCGTAGTCGTAGTCGACGACATCGGCGACCACCACCGTCACGTTGTCGGGGCCGCCGCCGCGCAGCGCCAATTCGATGAGGCGATAAGCGCTTTCGGCAACGTCGGGAATCTGCAGGGCCTCGGCAATGGTCTCGTCACTGACCGGATCGGACAGCCCGTCCGAGCAGAGCAGGTAGCGATCACCGGCGCGCGCTTCGCGCATGGTCAACGTGGGCTCGACCTCATGGCCGGTCAGCGCCCGCATGATCAGCGATCGCTGCGGATGGCTGTGTGCCTCTTCCTTGGTGATGCGTCCTTCGTCAACCAGGGTTTGGACGAAGGTGTCGTCCTTGGTGATCTGGGTGAGCTCGCCGTCGCGCAACATGTAGCCGCGTGAGTCGCCGATGTGCACCAACCCAAGTCGGTTGCCCGCGAACAGGATTGCGGTCAGCGTGGTGCCCATTCCCTCGAGGTCGGGCTCCATCTCCACTTGAGCGGCGATCGCCGAGTTGCCGGAGCGCACCGCGGCATCGAGCTTGGCAAGAAGGTCGCCGCCGGGTTCGTCATCATCAAGGTGTGCCAACGCGGCGATCACCAACTGGGACGCGACCTCACCGGCCGCGTGACCGCCCATGCCATCGGCCAGGGCCAGAAGTCGAGCGCCGGCATAGACCGAGTCTTCGTTGTTGGCGCGCACCAGGCCGCGATCGCTGCGGGCGGCATATCGCAGAACCAGACTCACGGGCGCAACTCGATTGCCGTCTTGCCGATCCGAATCGGCGCTCCGATTGGAACTCGTACCGCAGTCGTCACCTTCGCCCTGTCAAGGTAAGTGCCGTTGGTCGATCCTAGATCCTCGACGTACCATTCGGAGCCGCGCTGGGACAGCCGGGCGTGCCGCGTCGAGGCGTAATCGTCGGTCAGCACCAGCGTCGAGTCGTCGGCGCGTCCGATCAACACTGGTTGTCCGCTGAGCGTGATGCGTGCACCTGCCAACGCCCCTTCGGTTACCACCAGATAACGGGCGGCATGACGACGCTGACGGGACGGCAGCAACGTGCCGCGCAACACCAAACCGCGGCGCACCATGACCGCACCGGTTGGTGCGTAGATGTCAGTCTTCAAGATCCGAAGAACGGACCAAATGAACACCCATAACAGCATTAAAAAACCGGCGCGCGTCAGCTGCAGTACCAGTCCCTGCATCTGGCGTCCTTTCCGTCCTGGCGCCGCACCTCATGAAACCAAGCAACGTCACGATACTTGGAGGGCGGTCGACGCGGGGCGAAGCACGGCAGCTTATGCCCGGTGCGTTCAGTGGATCCGAACGATGATCTCCGAGTGGCCCAAACGGATGACGTCTCCATCGGCCAACTGCCACTCCTGTACCGGCGCGTTGTTCACGGTCGTGCCGTTGGTGGAGTTGAGGTCGGACAGCAGCGCGACCTGGCCATCCCAGCGGATTTCCAAGTGACGGCGTGACACACCGGTGTCGGGCAACCGGAACTGGGCATCTTGTCCGCGTCCGACGATGTTGGAGCCTTCGCGCAGTTGGTAGGTCCGGCCGCTGCCGTCGTCGAGCTGCAGCGTGACCGCCGCTCCGGCCGATCCATAACCGCCCTGCCCGTAACCGCCGTAGCCGCCACCGGCCTGCTCGCCGTAGCCGGCCCCGGCCGGCTGGCCGTACTCGCCTTGCTGGCCGTACTCGTAGTCGCGATGGGCCGTCTCGGGGTATCCACCGCCGGGCCCTGGACCATACCCACCGGCCGGGACGTTTTCGGCGTACTGCGTGTAGTCCCCCCCGCCGTATTCCTGCTGGGCGCCGTAACCCTGAACGCCGTGCTGGTAACCCTGGTCGTATCCGGGGCCTTGCTCGGGGTAGGACGGCCGTTGCTGTTCGGGTGCGCCCGGGGGCGCATAGCCGGCCTCCTCGGGACGAGCCGGCCCGCGACCGTAATCGCCGTAGCCGCCGTAACCCTGCGGGCCACCGCCCGGCTGGCCGTAGCCGCCACCCTGGCGGTAGCCCTGGTCGTAACCCTGCCCGCCCTGGTCGTAGCCCGGCTGTCCGGCTTGGTCGTAGCCTTGGCCACCGTAGCCGCCACCGGCGGGCGGACGCTGCTCATACGACGGCGGGTAGCCGCCCTGCCCCTGATCGGGGTAGCCGCCGCGACCCTGATCCGGGTAGCCGCCCGGGCCCGGGTACCCGCCCGGCGGGGGATAGCCGGCCTGATCGGGGTAGCCGCCGCGCGGGTCTGGGTAGCCGCCCTGCTCGGGGTACCCGCCATGCTCGGGGTGGCGAGGCGGCGGGTAGCCGCCCTGGGGTGGGTAGCCGCCTTGCTCCGGCGGAAGTCCCGCGCGAGGGTCGGGTCCACCCTGCGGGTCCTGGGCGCCGCGCTGGTCATCTTGCGGACGCCCGTACCGCTCGTCGTAATACTCGTCGCCGGGACGCCCCTGCCCCTGACCGCGGTAGCTCGAGTTGTCAGTCATTGGTGCTGCTCCTGGTTCTGCGCTGAACGCCTGATTTGATTGTGGCCGGGCGGGATCGCTGACCGGCGGGCGGGGCTCGACATCGGGGTTGACAGCACCGCGGGCGCGAAACTGTCCGGTATGCAGGTTCGGCAACTGCTCGAACCGAACAACGACATCACCATACGTTTCCCACCCCTGTTCATGGATATAGTCGGCCAGGTATCTACCGAAAGCGCTCGACGTGAGATCCGGATCGGTGCCCACCTTCTCGAAGTCGTGCACACCGAGGGTAATGACGTATTCGTTGGGCGCCAAAAGGTGATTTCCCTGGAGCGGCCGCAGGCCGTCCTCGGCTTCGCGGCGCAATAGCGCCTCGACCTCTTGGGGGACAATCGAGCCCCCAAACATTCGCGCAAACGCATCGCCGACGGTTGACTCGAGCTTGCGTTCGAGCCGCGCAGCGAGCCCCCTTTGGCTACCCATGCTTCAGCGCTCGCCCGCACTTGTCGCGGTATGTCGCCGGCGCAAGGCAAACGACTCGCCCGCGTGTCGTATCACTCATGCATGGTATCGGGACCCGGCGACGCTGCGTCACCAGGAGAATTGTGAGAATCGCGTCCATGCTGGTCAACGCCGGTTCCGACGCGGAGCGGCCGGGTACCGAACAGGCTCGTGCGGTCACCGGCGCGGTTAGGGCGAACGGCCACTACAGTGATATGGTCCATCGGTTGTTTTCCCCGGGCGAGTGGCGGAATGGCAGACGCGCTGGCTTCAGGTGCCAGTGTCCTTCGGGACGTGGGGGTTCAAGTCCCCCTTCGCCCACCACGAGCGGTTCGGTGAACCGCAGCCGCAAAGGCCACGAACTCTACGAGGGGTCGTGGCCTTTCCTAATAGCCATCCCCGGGACCGGGATTGGGCATGGTCGGCGACGGTGATTAACTGCAATCGTGCGCAGACAACCTGAGCTGGCGCGACGTTTCTACGATCGATTCGAGCCGGTACACGCGGTGACATACTTCGCGCCCGAGGCGCGGGCGGCGCTCGACGAGCTGGGGTACCGAGGTTTCTGGATGGGTTATTTCGCGGCCCGATCCGCCCCGCTGGGCATGGCGCCGCCGGAGCTGGTGACCGCGATCTTCCACAACTTCGCCCCCCAGCGCGTCGCCAAGTCCCTGTCGGCGGCATGGCAGATCGCCGGACCGGAGGCCGCGCTGCGGGCCCGACAGGACTCGGCGGTCGCCGCGCTGCGCCGCTACGGCTTGAAAGACGACGAAAATGTCAGTGCCGCGGCAGAATTAGCCGGCAAAGCAGCGCGCCAAGCCCCGCTGGACGGGCGACCGCTGTTCGCGGCCAATCGTGCGCTGCCGTGGCCAGACACTCCGCTGGCCTCACTGTGGCATGCCACCACACTGTTGCGCGAGCAGCGCGGCGACGCTCACGTCGCGGTATTGACCGCCGCCGGCATTTCGGGCCGAGAGTCCAATGTGTTGCACGCCGCGGCGGACCGCGTCCCGCGCGACTACATCGCTCGCGCCCGCGACTACGACGACACCGAGTGGCGTCACCACGAACAACGGCTCGCCGAGCGCGGACTGCTCACCGACGACGGGTCGCTCACCGCGGCCGGCCGGGAACTCAAGGAGCACGTCGAATCCAGTACCGACGCGCTCGGGCTCTCGGCACTCGACGCCCTGCGCGACGACGAGGTGGAAGCGTTGTTCCAGGCGCTGACGCCGATCACCCGGGCGGTTGTTGACGGCGGCGATATTCTGGCCGTCACTCCAATGGCGTTGCGCCGGAACGAATTACACGACGCCAGCGCGCATTTGGACGCTGCCTAGCGGGGAAGGCCCTACGGATCTCGCGGCAGCAGGCGCTGCTTCTGTTCGACGAATTCGTCTTGGGTCAGAATCCCCGCGTCGCGCAGGGAGGCCAGCTCACGCAGCTCGGCGGCGATGCTGGTGATGGGGCCGCCCATTGGAATTTGTTGCACTTCGGCCGGCTCGGCCGGCGGCGCGTTCTTCGGTTTAGGCCCGGGCAGCCCGATCCGCTCCTGGAGCCTTGCGCCAGCGCCGCCGGTCGTACCGGCCATCGCGCGCCCGGCCATGCTTGCCAGGGCCATCTGGCTGAACAGGCTCCCCGCGCTGGAGCCGGTGGCCTGGGCGGCGGCGCCGACGGTCGCCGCCGGCAGCGCCGCAGTCATCGCGCGCAACTCGGGTGCCGCGGCCACCCACGCCGGCGGTACCGACAACCGCCCGACCGATGGCGCATGGCTGAACTGCCCGGAAATCGTCGCGGCCGGCTCGGTGATCACCGGAAATGAGGTCGGCGGCGCCGGCGCGTTGCCTGGCCAAGGCTGCACACCCGCCCAGCCGCTGACGATGTCGTCGGTGTGGACACCGGTCCAGTAACCGCCCACGTCGTAAGGGAGAGCCGTCGTCCCCAACGTGGTATCGGCCGCCAGTCCCACGCTCCCGAGCTCCGGATCGACAAAGACCGCGCTCAGGTCCGCGAGCAGGCCCAGCAGGTCGCGCCCGCCGAACCCGAAGGCGTCTTGCGGGCTCGCGAGGTCGGTCAGCGCGTCGGGGACAGCGGAGAAGGCCTGCTGGACGCTCCGCTGCGCATTACCGGCGGAGACGCCGGTGGCCTGGGTGACCGCGGTGGCCTGGTCCGCCGGCCCGTCGGTGCTGGTGCTCGGTGAAGGTGAATCGAACGGTGTCAGCGCCGTCGTCGACGCCGACTCGCTCGCGTAACTCTGCATGGCGCCGGTGTCCTGGGCCCACATCTCGCCGTATTGGGCCTCGGTAGTCGCGATCGCCGAAGTGTTCTGCCCGAGGAAGTTCGTTGCCACTAGCGCCGCCAGCAGGCTGCGATTGCCCGCGACCACCGGCGGCGGCACCGTCTCGGCAAATGCGGTTTCGTAGGCGGCTGCCGCCAGCATGGCCTGGTTGCCTGCCTGCTCGGCCTGCTCCGCCGCGGTTCGCATCCAGGCCACGTAGGGAGCGGCCGCAGCCGCCATCGTCGCCGCCGCCGGGCCCAACCAGGGTCCGGCGGTCAGCTCGTCGACCACCGACTGATACGAGCTTGCTGTCGAGTGGAGTTCGGCGGCGAGCGTCTCCCATGCCGACGCAGCAGCCAGCATCGGTCCGGAGCCAGGTCCGGCGTAGATGCGCGCGGAGTTGATCTCCGGCGGCAGAACTGCGTAATCCATGTGTCCCTCCGGTCGAGCAGCCCAGCGCCGGCGGCGTCGGTGAACGGCAAACGAACACGACGTGACTGTCGGGCCCCCCGGCTGCGTCAACCATTTTGCTCACGGAGACCTGTGAATTAGCTGGGAGGCCCCACAGCTCCGCGATGCGGCCCGATGCCGCGTACGGAGATACCCGTTTTACCTAGCTATCCTGGTAGAACACGTTATGCCATGTGGCTAAGCGATATTCGCCGAATCCGCAACCTAAGGGTCCCGGGGAGGGTTTAGCTGCCCGATGAGGCCGGCGAACCCTCGCCGGTCGGCGCAGTAAAGCCCATAGGAAGTCGGCGCCACCGGCGTCTGCCCTACTTGCTCGGCTGAGTCAGCGCCCAGCCCCTGACCTCGGCGGTGACGGTGTCGGTGATCTCGTCGAATTCGGGATGCTTCTTGAGCACCGTCTCGACCATCGAGCACACCGGCACGATGCGTTTGCCAGCGTCGCGCGCGCCGTTCAACGCCTCCTCGACGAGGATGGTCGCCAGGCCGCGTCCGCCGAACTCGGGATCGACGACGGTGTGGTAGAAGACGCGCTGGTCGCCGCGGTCCGCGTAGTCGGCGTGGCCGACGGTCTTGCCCTCGACCTCAATCGTGTAGGTCTGGTCACCCTCGGTGACGGTGGTTTCTGCGCCGGTCTTGTCGGTCGTCATCTGGATTCCTTTCGATTCGGTCCGTGCGGTATCGGTCGTGGCCGCAGCCGGGTAGCTGGCAGCGGCGGGGCGGGAAGTCGCGCGACTGAGCCGCGGTAGCCCTCGACAACGCCGAAGCGCGCGTCGCCGTCTTCCCATAGCTGGCGATAGCGGACGATCTCGTCGTGGGTGCGCCCGACGAAGTTCCACCACATCAGCAACTCTTCGGTGAACGGGACGCCCCCCAACAGCACTACCCGCGCCGGTCGATGTCCTACATTGCGCAGCCGGACTGCGGCGCCGCCGGGGCCCTGGTAGCCGAGGTCGGCGACGGCCAGGGTTGTCCCACTCATCGCCACGGCGCCGGCATCGCACAGCACACCGTGCTCGAACGCCGGGTCGACATCGAGGTGCAGCTCAGCGTTCCCGTCGAGGTCGATCTGGGCACCCAGCAGCGGCGTGAACGTATGCACGGGCGACCGGCTGCCGGCCAGCTCGCCGAGAAACACCCGCGCCACCGCGCCCGGCAGCGAAATCGGTTCGGGCACATAGTGAGCGAAGCCGCGCCCGGCGTCGCGACGCGAGTCGGGCAGGGCGACCCAGAGCTGGACGCCATGCAAGACGGCGCCCGCCTCGGCCGATACCTCGGAATGGCAAATACCCCCGCCGGCGGTCATCAGGTTCAACTCGCCGGGCCGGATCAGGGCATGCACGCCCGCACTGTCGCGGTGTTCCACTTCCCCACTGAACAGCCAACTCGCCGTTTGTAGTCCCGTATGTGGATGCGGCGGCACGTCCATGCGCGCCTGGACGGGGCCGTAGTGGTCAATGAAGCACCAGGCTCCGATCAGCGATCGCTGCCGTTGCGGCAGGGTGCGCTGCACCCGGATGGCCCGCGGGCCGCCCAGCGGAACCTCGCGCGCGTGTAACACCTCGGTAGCCGCAACCCGTGAAGCGCCGCAGGCGACTTCGGCCGGCGCCGGTTCGAGATTGCTCACCGTGCACCCTTCGTTGCGGGGGTGATATGGCGACCGTACCCGGGCGGGTTGTCTATCTCCCGGGCGGCCGCAGCACCTGCATGGCCACCCGCATGATCGGTTCCGGGATTTGATCCTTCACCGACAACGCAGCGTCGGCGGCTCGGGACCGCAGCGGGGCGCCCCGGCCGAAGATCCGGTTCAGCGGACCGCCGGACGGCTCGAGAACGACATGCAGCGGCGGGGTGCCTACCGCGGCGCCCAGCGCATTCGAGATGACCATTCGCTGGATCTCACTCGTGCCCTCAAAGATGGTGTACAGCTTGGCATCTCGATACCATTTCTCGACGGGGTGGTCAGTGATGTAGCCCCAGCCACCCATTGTCTGGATGGCGCGCTCGGTGGCCTTGATGGCGACCTCGCTGGCGGCGAGCTTGGCCATCGAACCCTCGCCCCGCTCGAACGGCACTTCGTTGGCGGCCATCCAGGAAGCGCGCCAGGTCAACAGCCGGGCCGCATCGATCTGCGTGGCCAGGTCGGCCAAGGGAAATGCGATGCCCTGGTTGTCGATGATCGGGGCGCCGAATGCTTCGCGCTCCGTGGCGTATGCGGTCGCGTACTCCAATGCGGCACGTGCGATGCCGATTGCCTGCGCGGCGACCATCGGACGGGTCTGCTCGAAGGTGCCCAGCGTCGCCGACCCGGAGCGCTGCCCACCCGCGACGACTTCCCGGGCTTTGGCGAGCTTGTGTTCGAGCTTGTCTTGTCCACCAAGCAAATTGGCGTGCGGTATCCGTACGCCGTTGAACCGTAACTCGGCGGTGTGCGACGCGCGGCAGCCCAGCTTGTCAAGCTTGCGCACCAGTTCCAGTCCGGGGGTGTTGCCCGGCACCACGAATAGGGCTTGGCCGCGATGGCCGAGTTCCTGGTCGACGACCGCGTTGACCACATGCACGTTCGCGATGCCGCCGTTGCCGATCCACATCTTGTGGCCGTCGATGATCCAGTCATCGCCGTCGCGGCGGGCCCGGGTGCGCAGATTCCGAACGTCGCTGCCGCCCTCGGGTTCGGAAATCGCCAGCGCGGCAAGTTTGAGATCGCCTGGGGTACCGAAACATTGCGGAGCCCACTCCAGCATCTGCTCCGGGGATGCGGACTGCCCGATCGCCGAGAGCGCCAGCGCCGGCATCACTATCGCCAATCCGATTCCGGCGCAACCCCAGAACAGCTCCTCCATGAACATCGGTAGCGACATCCCGGTGGGATCGCCGATCAGGTCGCGGTAGAACAACGGGCTGTAGAAGCCGCGCTGGGCAGCCTCCTCGAGCACCGGCCAGGGAAACTCCTGCCGCTGGTCGTACTCGAGCGCGACCGGACGGATCACCGACTCGGCGAATTCGTGCGTGCGCCGAGCCAGGTCGTGCTGCGCGGCCGTCGGTGTCAGGTCGAACGTCATGGATGCACCTCGGGGTCGACGATCTGATGTCCGGTCGCGACCGACTACCCCGTCGATTGGGTGAACAAACGTTCACGATGCGTGGCACGCGTGGTCAGGCGGCCGAGCGCGGACCAACCTGTGCGAGCGGCAGGTGCAACACCACCGCGGGCCTCGGTACGGTCTCATGTTCGCTGCGCGCCAACAAGGCCGCATTCTCGGGCAGCTGCCGGGAGCTGATCTCGCCGGCGGCGATGCGACGCAACACGTCGTGGGCCCGAGCCAGCTGGTCGCGCTTGCGGTATTGGCCACCGGGAAGTTTCACGCCGGCCCACACTCCGTACTCCTCCCGGTGCGCGATGGCGTACTGAGCGCACCGCCGCTGCTGGGCCAACGGGCAGCGACGCAGGCATTGGATTCGCGCCTCGGTGGCCGACCGCTCGTAGGCGCGCGCCTTGGCCGCGCCGTCACCGCTGTCGTCGTCGGGGTAGCCGAACCACAGTTCCGGGTCTGTTGCGCAGGGGTGTCCCATGCCGGTCTCCTTGTCTAAGCTGAAACGTAGACAAAAGCGTATACACAACTCCGCGTGCAGCGCAAGAGAAACGTGATAGAAACGTATATGCATAGCGATACGGCCCTGCCTGTGTAATATCCGGCCCATGGCCGGAGCCCGCGGTGAGCCGTGAATCCGCAGGTGCGGCCATCCGTGCATTGCGCGAGTCGCGTGACTGGTCCCTAGCTGAGCTCGCCGCCGTGACCGGCGTCAGCATCATGGGATTGAGCTATCTGGAGCGCGGCGCCCGCAAGCCGCACAAAACGACAGTTCAGAAGGTCGAAAACGGTCTGGGCCTGCCGCCGGGCACCTACTCGCGGTTGTTGGTGGCCGCCGATCCGGATGCCGAGCTAGCCCGACTGATCGCCGCGCAGCCCCCGGAAAAGATGTCACCGCCACGGGCCGGGGCGGTGGTCGTCGACCGCCACAGCGACACCGAAGTGCTGGAAGGCTATGCCGAAGCGCAACTCGACGCCCTCAAATCCGTCATCGATCGACTGCCGGCGACGACATCAAACGAATATGAGACGTATATTCTGTCTGTGATCGCGCAGTGCGTGAAGGCAGAGATGCTGGCCGCCAGCTCATGGCGGGTGGCCGTGAACGCCGGCGCCGACTCGACCGACCGGCTGATGGCACACCTGAAAGCTCTCGAGGAAACCCGCAGCGCGCTGCTGAAGAGAATGCCGACCAGCTTGAGCGCGCGGTTCGACCGGGCGTGTGCGCAGTCATCGCTGCCGGACGCGATCATCGCGTCGTTGCTCGGTGTGAGCAGCGACGACATATGGGACATCCGCAACCGAGGGGTGATCCCCGCGGGGGTACTCCCCCGCGTTCGCGCATTCGCCGACACGGTGGAGTCGACGGGCCGCGACGGCACGGATCAGGACAGCGGCGAGGGGGACCGATGACCGAAAGCGACCTCGAGGCTTTGGACCGCGCTCATCAGCTATTCGCCGGGAGTTCTCGGCAGCCGGTGCTCGACGCGCCCTATCGCGGCCTGCCAAGCCGAAACCCGACGCTGAACACCGTTGCGGGTCATGACAACTACCAGTCCTTGGTAAGCCGTAGCCACCAAGTGCTGCTGTCCGCTGCGCGCACCGATGCGGCGGCCGCGGGCATCATGACCGGCGCTCACCGGGATCGGGCCGACGCCCGTGAGCTGACCAAAAACGTCCTCGATGAGGCCCGCGCCGATGCCGCGGTCGCCCCGACCACGCCGATGGCCCAGCGCGAGGCCATGCGCCGTCGGGTAGCGAGGCTTCGCGCGCAGCGGGCACACGTGTTGACCGCCCGGTTGCGTGCGCGACGGCATGCGGCGGCGCTGCGGGCACTGCGCTATCGAATGCTGCACCATCGCGGTCCCCGATTGGCCGGCCTGCGGCTGCCGTCGGCGAGCAGTCGTGCCGGAATCGCGGTGCGCGCGGCGTTATCCCGACTGGGCCGTCCCTATGTCTGGGGCGCTACAGGCCCGGATCAGTTCGACTGTTCCGGGCTGGTCCAGTGGTCCTATGCGCGGGCGGGTATCCACCTGGACCGCACCACCTATCAACAGATCAACGACGGGATCCCGGTTCCCCGTTCGCAAGTCAGGCCCGGCGACCTCGTGTTTCCGCACGCCGGCCATGTGCAGATGGCGATCGGCAACAATCTCGTCGTCGAGGCGCCCTATTCGGGTGCCTCGGTGCGGATCAGCCAGCTGGGCAGCAACGTCGCGATTCGCCGGCCGATAGGTTGACCGTATGTCGGAACAAACCGGTCCTGCCATAGCCGCCATCCAGGCGCGGCAATCGGCCTTGGCGACCCGGCACGACAGGGTCGCCGAGGCCGACCGTGCGCTGACGGATCTGCTTGCCAGCGCGCATGCCACGACGCGGGAGAGCATCAGACGTCTGGACGCGATCGCCGACGAGATCGAGCGCGCCGTTCCGCGTCACAACAGCCTTGCCGTCGATACGCCGATGGGCGCGCGGGAGTTTCAGAGGTTTCTGGTTGCCAAACAGCGTGAGATCGCGGCGGTCGTCGCCGACGCGCGCGAGCTCGACCGAGCGAAAACGGCTGTGCTGGAAAGCCTGCGAGGAGTGTACGGTGTTTCGGCGGGCTAGCCCGATGCCTGGGGAGGGTTCATCCACAGCCGCATCGTGGTGAATTGTCGATAGCTGGGGGTCTCAGTACTGTCACCCGGCATGGAGGGGTCGCGACACCGCCCGCATTGGGGCGCAGCGCCGTTCGGCTAGCCGATGTCGACGTATGACGAGCTGCTGGCCACGGTGAAGGTCGTGCGCGACCGCACCGGCGATCCGAACGCGTGGCAGACCGGACTGACGCCGACGGAACTGGCCGCGGTGATCACCCCCACAACACGTCCAGACCAACTCGCGGTGATCTTGGCCAAGATCCGCCAACAACATCCGAACCTGTTCGGCGCTACGCCGGCCGATCCGCGCCGAGCGACGGACCCACCGCAGGGAGATCGAGAGCAGGGCGCCGCGGCCGAAGCCATCGCGGGTGCCGAAGCCGCACTGGCACACCAGAATTCGGCGAGCTCTCAGTTAGACTTGCAGGTAATTTCGGCCATCATGAATGCCCACCTGAAGACCGTCGAAGGCGCAGAAGCACTGAACTCGCTGCAACGCGAGACCGAGGCCGCGGTGCGCACCCGATCGGACTTGGACACTCCGGCGGGAGCACGCGACTTCCAGCGCTTCCTGATCGGCAAGCTCCGAGACATCCGCGCGGTGGTCATGAACGCCAGCCTGGACGACACGTCGAAGTCGGCGTTGATGGCCGCGTGGACATCGCTGTACGACGCCTCCAAGAGCGGACCGAGTGCTGTTGGTGAGAATCGGCCGGCCTCGGTGGCGCCGGTTGCCGCACCCGCGCGGCAGCCAGACCCTCCCGACGCCGGAGCGGATCCACTGCTGGATTCGTTGCTGGCCGACGATCCCGGCCTGCTGGCCGGGGACTCGGGTCCGACTCCGGCCGAGAGTGCGCCGGCCCCCGCGGCGCCGTCGCTACCGGGCATTCCCAATATCGGTCTGGGACCGATGCCCGGTCCGGGTTCGATGGCCGGTTGGGGTCCGCCGGGCGGCCTACCGCTTCCCGGGCGCCAAGAAGGCAGCGAGCCCGATCCCGCATTCAATCGTCTGGACGACGAGGCCCGCGCCGCGGACGCCGCCGAGCATGAATCCGACGATGCCGACAAACACAAAGACGACCACGGCGAGGACGTGCCAGCGGCCGAAACGCCGCCGGCGGGTCCGACCACGGTGACGCTGCCCGACGGTGAAACCGTGACGGCTGCCAGCCCGCAACTCGCGGCGGCCGTTGAGGCCGCGGTCGGCGGCGCGTCGATCCCGGATGCGTTCCATCAGCAGGGGATCACCATTCCCGCGCCGGGAACCGCGGTCGCCGATCCGGTCGATCCGGTCCGGGTCGCACCGGGAGATATCGGGATCTTCACCGATCGCCACGCGTTGGGCCTCGGCCACAGCAAGGCTCTTCTCGATGGCCAGATTCAGCACATCGCCTCCGTAAGCGGCCCGAGCTTTCTAGGCTGGGAGCATCCGCCGGCCGCGGCGATCGCGACCGCGCCAGCCAGGACCGACGCACCGACACCGACCCGGCCGGCGGCCACGCCGAGCAGCGGACAATAGTGAACTCGCCGGCTCGGCCGGCGCCGCAGGAACAGGAGTAAGCGGATGGCAGACCGAATCCATGTGGTGCCCCGGCACTTACGTGAAGCCGCTGCGCATCATCAGGAGACCTCCGACTACTTGCGCACCATTCCGTCGTCGCATGCCGCCATCCAGGAGAGCCTGGACTCACTGGGCCCCATCTTCGGTGAGCTTCGCGATGCCGGACGCGAATTGCTCGAACTCCGACGCCAGTGCTACGAGCAACAGGCAGACGACCACGCCGATATGGCGCACAACTTGACCGTGTCGGCGACGACCTGGGATCAGCATGAACAAGAGGCCGCCGGCGAACTCGGCCGCATCGTCGATGGCGGTCGATGACCGACGCCAACCCCGCTTTCGACACCGTTCACCCGAGTGGGCACATCCTGGTCCGCTCGTGCCGCGGCGGGTACATGCACAGCGTTGCGCTGAGCGAAGAGGCGATGGATACCGACGCCGCGATCCTGGCCCAGGGCATCCTGTTGACCGCGGATGTGTCGTGGCTCAAGGCGTTGCTAGAAGTTCGCGATGAGATCGTGGCGGCCGGACACACTCCGTCAGCGGAGGTCCCGACTCCCAACGACCTCGATGCGGCGATCGAGAAGCTGCTGGCGCACAAGCTGCGCCGCCGCGACAGCGCCGACTAGCGCGCCGTGTTTAGATCAGCCAGGCCTTGGCGGCGTCAGGATCCGGGGCGATATCGGTAGGCGGCTCGATGGGATTGGCGCCAAACAACTCTCGCGCGCGGCCGAGCAGAGCGCGTACCTCGTCAAGTTGCTGCTGCAGCGCAGAATCAGCCATGGCCTCACGCTACCGAGCCCGCCAGAGCCGCACAATTCACCTTTGGTAATGAGCGTTCCGCCGCTATCGGTAGTCTGTGCCGGTGGCGATCTTCGGTCGAAAGACGGCGCGCCAGCGCCTTCGGAGAGCTACCCGGGAATCATTGACGATGCCGGCCTTCAGCTCTCCTGTCGATTGCACCCCATGGGTGATCGGTGGGCTATGGCCTGCCGAGCTGTCGACGGCGACCGACGAAACTGCCACTCTCGCAGAGTATCTCGAGAAAGACCTGCAGCGAATCGCCAGTAGTGCCAACAACCAGCTGAGGATGATCAAGCGAGCGGGACTCACCGATACGGGCCGGCGCGCGGCGGAGGCCCGAGTCATCGGCGAAGCTCGCGCCCGCGCTGCGCGGCGGGTCGAATCGACGATGCGCCAACTGGACATGATGAAGGCGCAGATGCACGCGCGGCGGCAAACCGCGCAGGTCGCCCGCCGTTTCAGCAGGGCCGATCTAGACAAGACACAAGTCATCCCCGCGGTCCCGACGACCGAACCCGATGTCGTCGAGGCGACGAGCGACGAGACTCAAGTCCTTCCCACCATCGCGCCGGTAGAAGCCGACCGCAGTGATCGCGACCTCGATCAGACGCAAGTCATCCCTGCCGTCACGGCAGAATCCGTCGTCGACGAGCCCGACGACGCGCAGGGCCGGCATCGGGCCCCCTCCGCGGAGGACACCGTGGTTGCCGTTCCCGCCGAATCGGAAGCCCCGACGGCCGCGGTCGACGCCGAATCAGAGACCGAACAATTGCAGAAGCCGTCCGTGGTGGAGGAGCCTGCCGCTACCGCGGCGGAGCCCGTCGTCGATGTCCCGGTCGAGGACGACGACGAGCTCGAAGCGTCGCCGGGCCGGCATTGGGCCGAGGGTGACGATGCGGCAGTGGAGGCCGTTAGCGAGCCAGAACGCGAGCCTGAGCCCGAGGCAGAACCGGAGCCAGCGCCGGAGCTTGAGGCAGAGCCCGAACCCGAACCCGAACCCGAACCCGACGAGGCTCCGCCGGCCGCCGTCGACGTCGAATCCGCTACCGAACGACTGCACCGGCTGCTGGCGTTCGTGGTACGCCAAGAACCCAGGTTGAACTGGGCAGTCGGTGACCTCGCGGACGGCACGACGTTGTTGGTCACCGATCTTGCTCACGGCTGGATTCCGTCGGGCATCATGCTGCCGGTGGGCGTGCGATTGTTGGCGCCCGGACGCCGCCGAGGCAAGGCCTCGGCGCTGTTGGGCGAGGCGACCCGGACCGCGACCTACACTCCCGGCGATCCGGTCGGTCGGCCGGCAGACTTCGCCGAGACGGAATCCACGGCGGCACCCCGCGAACTGCCGCCGGTCGAAGATCTGGGATGGGAGCTGGGTCGAGTCACGCACTGGCGCGACGGACTACCGCGGTTGGTGCACACCCTGGCGAAAGCCGCCACCGCGGGAACGGGTGTCGTGGAAGAGGAGGCCGACCTGCTGCGTGTGCATCTCGAAACCGCCCGCTATCAGCTACTGAACCAGTATCCGGATCTCGAGCCCGCACTATTGCTCAATTGCCTGCTGCTGGCCGCGACCGAAAGTAGCGTTGCCGGCGACGCGACGTCGGCGAACTATCACCTGGCGTGGTTCCAGAAACTCGACGAGCCGCCGGCCAGCCAATGGACCGCGGAGTCCTGACGACACCACCGGCCGCCGTTGCCGATGCTCGATCGCCCTCGCGGGGGCTCCTCGCGGCAAAACACGTCATTGCGCTGACCGACCTCCCCCTCGAGCGCAACATCTTTGGCGGCGGATCGGTAGCTGAGCGCATTGTCGTGGTGGTCACCGCGTCAGCGCTCACCCGGCAATCGCCTACTGAACCGGATCAGCAGGTACCAACGAACTCCGAAAATAGCCACCGGGCGCGGTCGCCATCATCCGTGATGAATCGGGATTGTCGGCAGAAGTGCGCGGTCAATCCTCGCTGTCCAGCCAGCCCCAGTCACTTCCCAAATTGTGAATTGACGCTGGTTGGAGGGGTCGATGATACTGACAGAGTGTCGAGGTCGGGCGGTCGCAACGAAGAGAGCGACCTGAAAGACCGAGATCTCGTCGAAGCGGTTCTCCGTGAATTGAGCGAGGCGGCCGACAAGTGGGAAGCCCTTGTCGCGCAAGCCGAGACTGTCACCTACAGCGTGGACTTGGGAGATATTCGCGCCGTGACAAATTCCGACGGCAAGTTGGTCGAGTTGACGCTGCACCCGGGCGTGATGACCGGCTACGCCCACGCAGAGCTGGCTGACAGGTTGAACCTCGCGATCGCGGCAATTCGCGAAGAGGCAGAAGCCGACAACCGGGCCAGGTACGGCGGCGAGCTGCACTGATGTCGGTGTCGATGCAGCGGGCCTGCGTCGACCGCCGAAAGGAGAATGATCGTGCCACTCAATCTGTCCAACCGGGATCAGAATTCAGGGCACCTGTTCTACAACCGGCGGCTGCGGGCCGCGATCACCCGGTTCTCGGTCCGGATGAAGCACGACGACCGCAAACAGCAAGCGGCGGTGGCCCTGTCGATCGTGCTCGTTCTCATCGGCATCGGTTGGATGGCGCTACTTCATTTCATGAAGCCCTCAGGGTTGGTCGGCCAGTCGTCGATCATCGGGGACCGTGACACCGGCGCGGTCTACGCGAAGATCAACGGGCGGCTCTACCCCGCGCTCAACTTGACCTCGGCGAGGCTGGCGGTCGGCAGCGCCGGGGCTCCGACCTGGGTCAGAGCCAGCGAGATCGCCAAGTACCCGACCGGCCCGATCATCGGAATTCCGGGTGCGCCGGACAGCTTGCCGATCACGGCGAGTTCCGAATCGGCTTGGTCGGTATGCGACACGGCTGCCGCCCGCGGCAGTGGAACCGCGCCGGTCGTGACCTCCATCGCGGGTCAGCTCTCCCCCATCGGCCGGTCGGAGCCGATGCGGCCGAAGCAGGCCATCCTGGCAACCCACAAGGGCGCGACATACGTCATCTGGCGAGGGCAACGTTCCCGAATTGACCCGGCGGATCGGTCGGTCACATTCAATCTTGGCCTCGACCCCGGTGTGACGTACCCGATCGAAATCTCCAACGCCCTGTTCGATGCGATGCCGTCAACGGAACCCCTTGTCCTGCCTGCCATTCCGGGGCGCGGGACGCCATCGAAGTGGCTGCCAGGTTCAATTGTGGGCAGCGTGTTGGAAACCCGCGACGCAAGCGGCACGGTCAACGGCTTCTATGTGCTGCTACCGGACGGCGTCCAGAAGATCACCAGCTTCGTCGCGGATCTGTTGCGGACCGCTGATTCGGAGGGCTCGACTACTCCCACTCTGGTCGCCCCGGACAAGTTGATTCAAATTCCGGTGGTCGACGTGCTCGATGTCGACTACTACCCATCGGAGAAACTGGAATTCATTGATACGTCGGCAAATCCCGTGAGCTGCGTGGGCTGGGAGAAGCAGGCGGGCGACCCACAGGCCCGGATCACGGTCTTCTCCGGCCGGGGCTTGCCCGTTTCGATCGGGATGGATTCCCGGGTGGTCCGCCTGGTTCGCGACGACCGCGACCCCAATTCAGCTGAGGCGCAACAGACATTGGTACTGCCGGGGGCGGCGAACTTCGTGACGACAACCAGCGGCGTCGCGACGGCCGATAGCCGGGAGAGCTTGTATTGGATTTCACCGCAAGGCGTTCGATATGGGGTGCAATCCGATCACGCCACCTTGCAGGCACTCGGTCTGGATCCGCGGCTGGCGGTGCAGGCGCCTTGGCCGATCGTGCGTACCTTCGCAGCCGGGCCTGCGATCGGTCGCGACGCTGCCCTGGTGGCGCGCGACGCCGTCACCGGAGGCGGCTCCGTGGCACCGATTCCCGATCTCAATGAACTGGCAGGCGGGGGCTGATCACCGATGTCCAAACGAGGTTTCGTCCGCGGCAGCCGCAGGCCGGCGCCGAACGTTCCGCCGGTGCGAATCGCGGTCGCCGCGCCGCTGGCATTGCCTGAGCGCGAGCCCCGCAACATCCTGCTGATGATCGCGGTGCCCGCGCTGCTCGTCGGAATCATCGGCACCCTGGTGGTGATGTACGCGTCGGGGATTCGATCGCTGCAGTCGGGCTTCTTCCCGATGATCGGCCTGGTCGGGTTCGGCACGCTGATGTTCAGCGGGCGCTTCGGGCGCGGGCGCCGGATCAGTTGGGGCGAGCAAGAGAAACAGCGCCGTACCTACCTGCGCCAGCTCGACGAGGACCGCGACGAAGTGCAACGCGCGGCCCAGGAACAGCGACGCAGCCAGCTTTTCGTGCACGGCGATCCGCAGCAGCTGGACACCATCATCGGTGGGCCGCGGATGTGGGAACGGCGACCTGCGGACCCGGACTTCCTCGACGTCCGCCTGGGGATCGGCATCCAGCAGGCCAGTGAATCCGCGGTGTCGCTGCAGTGGCCCGACGTTCCGATCGGCGAGGAACTCGAGCCCGTAACCGGGGGTGCGCTCAGGGATTTCATCCTCGAGCAGAGCAAAATCCGCGGGATCGGCAAGGTCCTGAGCCTGCGGTCGAAACCCGGCTTCAGCTTCATCGGCGACGATCCGAGCGAATTGCACAGCCTTGCCCGTTCGATCCTGTGCTCGTTGGCCGTCTACCACAGCTCCAGCGATCTCAAGGTCATGGTGGTGACCCGCCATCCCGAGTTGTGGTCGTGGCTGGTGTGGCTGCCGCACAACCAGCATGACGAGATGTTCGACGCATGCGGGCTGCGCAGATTGATTTTCACCTCCCCCAACGATCTGGAAGAGGCGCTCGACGCCGAACTGCATCGCAAGGGTCGGGGGCCATGGACGCCGCCGGTCGGCATGAGCCCGACGTCTATGCCGTCGCCGATCGAGTCCAGCATCGGCCTGGCGCTGGGACCACACTGGGTGATCGTCGACGACAACGTCGGCACCCCTGAGCAATGGGAGGGTGTAACCGGGCAGAAGGGCATGGCTGGCATCACGGTGTTGCGGCTTGCCACCCGCGCCGGACTGGGCGTCGGATTCGCCGATGAGAGTGAGCGTTTCACTCTGCGCGAAGGCAGACTCAGGCATCGAGGCACGTTCTACGCCGTGGCGGACATGCTCGCCGAGAGCACCGCCAACCGGTACGCGAGAGCGCTCGCCCGCTGGGCTCCGATGAGCGCGGGCGACCTCTCGGAGACCGACAGTCAGGGCGGCGAACTCCTGCGCGCGCTGGGCATCAGCGATCCCCGGGAACTGGATGTCGACAGACTCTGGGGCGAGAGCCGCGGCCGCGGCGACCACAAATGGGCGATGATGCCCGTGGGCGTCAAGCAGGGCGGTGAGCTGCAGCAGATTATTCTGCGCGCCAAAGACTTTGGCGGCTTCGGGTTTCACTCGGTCGTGATCGGAACATCCGGTTCCGGCAAGTCGGAGTATTTCCTGTCGTTGTGCACCGGTATTGCGCTGACGCACTCGCCCGAGACGTTCATCGTGATCTTCGTCGACATGAAATTCGAATCGGCGGCTCAGGACCTGCAGGGATTCCCGCACGTCGCGGGATCGCTGTCCAACTTGGGTAAGGACGACCGGCATCTGGCCGAGCGGATGCGCAAGGCAGTCAACGGCGAGATTGCAAGGCGTTACCGGCTTTTCAATGCAGCCGGGGCACGTGACGCGAACGAGTATGAAGAGATGCGACTCGCCGGGCGAGACCTGGAACCGGTACCGATTCTCCTGGTGATCATCGACGAATACCTCGAGTTGTTCATCCATCACCCGGAGTGGATCGATCTGGTCATCCACATCGGCCAAGAGGGCCGCGGCTGTAACGTCTTCTTTACCCTCGGTGGCCAGCGGCTGGATCTTTCGTCGCTCAGTAAGGTCAAGAGCAACATCGCTTTTCGGGTAGCACTGCGCGCCGAGACAGCGGAGGACTCCCGCGATGTGATCGGGAGTGACGCGGCACTGCATCTTCCGTCGAAGGAGAACGGATACGCGCTACTCAAGGTGGGGCCACGCGACCTAGAGCAGTTTCGGTGCTTCTACGTGTCCGCCCCGTTCGTGGTGCCGAAACGGGTAGTCAACGTGAACAAGACGGTGGCTATGAGCTTTTCGCAGCCGCGGGCATTCACCTGGGCCTACCAACCGCTCAGCGAAGCGGACAGCGAAGCGCTGGCCGTCGCCGATGAACCCGAAGAGCCCGACGAGTTCCTGTTCCACTCCGACGGTTTCCGGAAGAAGAAGCTGGTCGACGTGATCCGCGAGTCGCTGATGGCGCACAGCGCGCGTCCGCCCCACCAAATTTGGTTGCCGCCTTTGGAAGTCAGCGAGCCGATGGATGTGCTGGTGGCCAGCTGGCGACGCAAGCCCTGGTACGTCGACTACGGCGACAACCCGGGCTTGGTTTTCCCCGTCGGAGTCGTCGACATCCCCGAAGACCACACTCAGCGTGTGCACGCCATCGACGCCGAGATGGACAACATCATGGTGGTGGCGACGGCCCAGCGCGGCAAATCAACGACCCTCATGTCGTTGATCACCTCGGCGGCGTTGATGTACCGGCCCGAGCGGGTCACGTTCTTCTGCATCGGTGCTTCGCTGTACCCGGTCGAAGATCTGCCGCACGTCGTATCCGTGGTCAGCCAAACCGACAACGAGGGCGTGTCGCGGACCGTCGCGTCGATCGAGGGCTTGATCCTGGCCCGAGAGGCGTCGTTCAAGCAGTATCAAATCGACATCTCCGAATTCCGGGAACGACGGTTCGGGACCGAGCGGGAAGGCGGCACCGATCCCGCCGACAAGTTCGGTGATGTCTTTCTCGTCGTCGACAACTTCAGCGACCTGTACGAAAAGGATGTCGCGACGGGCGACCGGCTGGTCACCGTCGCCCGCCAGGGCCTGTCTTACGGGGTGCATGTCGCCACCACTGCCACGGCATGGCTGGTGGGGCAAAAGCAGGCACTGGTCAATGTGTCCAACGCGCGGATTCAACTGCGGCTGAGCAATCCGGACGAAACCCAGATGGGAGAAGGCCTGGAGCGCCGAAAGGCCGCCCGCAATACTTTGGATCGGCCCGGGTTCGGTGTTACCCGGGAGGGTCACGAGCTGTTGATCGGTCTGCCGGAGATCACGTCGGCCACCGGCGAACGAGTGCCGACGCGTCAGCTCGGCGCGGTCATTGCCGAGGTGACCGGTGTCGGCAGGTTGGAGAAGTTGGCGCGACTGCCCGAACGGATTCAGCTCGCCCAGATCATCGCCGCGTTCGCGGACACCGATGTGGCGGCGGACCCGTTCAACATCCCCTTCGCCATCGGCGAAAGCGCTTTGCAGCCAACATATTTGCCGAGTGGAGCGGTGCCCAGCATGCTGGTGCTGGGCCGGCAGTTGTGCGGTAAGACGACGACGCTGGCCGCCTTCGGGCAGGCGGTCATGAGCCGGTTTGGTCCCGAGCAGGCGCAGATCACCATCATCGATCCCAAGACTTCTCTCATCGGCAAAATTCGCGGACCGCACGTGCGCGCGTACGCCTATACCGCCGACGATATCGACGCGGTGATCGAGGAATTGGCGGCGATCATGCGCGATCGTCTTCCGCCCTCGGGCCTGAGCCAAGAAGAGTTGCTGAGCCGCAGCACGTGGGAAGGCCCGCACCATTTTCTGCTGATCGACGACGAGCAGGAACTCCGTCAACACGGTGCGATCGGCAGGGCCGCCGCGAGCGCGCCATTGTGGGGATTGATCGAACGCAGTCGCGAGATAGGCCTGCACGTGATTGCCTCGCGCCTGCCCGGAAACTGGGCGGGGATCTCCATTACGAATCCGTTCCTGCAAAAGATGACCAGTTCGCGGGCGCCCACCCTATTCATGGACAACGACCCGGCGACTGTGAAGGTCTTCGGCAGGGTAAGCGCGCAGCAACTTCCGCCCGGACGGGGCTTGCTCGTGACCACCGACGGGGCGATCGAAGGAGTGCTGGTAGGAGCCCCGGACTAAGGCCGATCTGAGGCAGTCGGCTGGTCTGCAGAAAAGGTGAATCGACACCTGCGGGCGTTCACCATAGAATCAGGCCATTCCGCGATCTTTCGTCGGACACAACTTGCCTGGTGGGGAGCCAGCCAAAGGGGGTATACCCCTGCGGGTGGGAGCCGGGCATTCAGATTATCGGAGGGCAAAATGAGTGGACTATTTGAAATGGCGCCGGACGCCGTTGATTTGTCGTCGGTAACCGAAGGGGCGATCAGTCAGGAGATGGCGGCTACCACCGCGGCCGGCGCGGCGGCGCTGACCGGTGTGTTGCCGATGGCGCCGGATGCCGATTCGGTGGAATTCGCCGCCGCGCTGAACGCTGCCGGCGGGGCCTACCTGGCGACCGCCTCCGAGCACGCCGGGCAGCGGACGGCCTTCTCGGGTGCACAGGGTCTGGCGTCTGCCACCGGCGTCATGACGGACGCATTGAACGCGGCCGCGAGCGCGTTCTAACCGATCATGCCCGATCCCAGGTGGACAGGTCCTCCCGAGATCGTCGCCCAGATCTTCGAGGCCGGCAATCCGGCATCGGTGCTCGCGAATAACGCGGTGTGGGTCACCGAGACCACGAGTAACGAACTGTCGGCCGGCCTCTCCAGCGTCAACGCGCTGGCCACGGCCGCGCACTGGCAGGGTGTGGGTGCGGTTGCCTCGATGGTGACGTCGACCGGCCTCAATGCGGGTTTGCAGACACTGGTGGGCTGGACCGCGTCGAAAATCGGTGTCACCACGGCGGCGGTCGAGGCCTTCATGATCGCGAGGTCCTCGGTCGTCCCGTCGGTGGTGTCGACGACTAACCGCGTCGAGTGGAAAGCATTGCTCGACACCAACTTCTTCGGTCAAAACACTCCCTTTATCGGGGAGCGGGACGGGGAGTACTACGGCCACCACTGGCCGACTAATTCGAGCATTGGATGGGCGTACTCCAGTGCGCTGGCCGCGCTCGTCGCCGCGCTGGCTGTTCCCCCGCCCCTCGCCCCCATGGGGGCTTCCCCCGCCGCACCTGCGGCAGCGGCGTCGGCGGTGGGTCAGGCGGCCGCGCAGGCCGGCATGAATGGGGCGGCGCAGGTAGGTAGCCAGGCGACGCAAGGTGCGGGGCAGGCAGCGTCCGCACCCGCCGAGGGCGGCAGCCAGCTCAGTTCCCTCATGGAGCAGCCGCTGCAGATGATTTCCGGCGTAACCGGGCAGCTGCAGCAGGTCGTTAAGGCGCCGATGGATGCGATCCAGGGGATGGCCAGCATGCCGCAGGGCCTGCTCCAGTCGATGACGAGCGCGTTTTCGTCGGCCGGCGCCGGCAATGCCGGAGCGGCTGGTGCTGCCGCCGAGCCCGCGATGCTGGCCGGGGCGACCGGTCCCCTTAGCGGCGTGGGTGGCGGCGGCGGCGTGGGTGGCGGCGGTGGCTTCCCGGGCGCCGGCCTGACCAGCTACACGCGCCCCACCAGTAGTTTCGAGCCGGAGACGGGCGGGCGGCCGACCAGCCTGCGCGCCGGCGTGCTCAATGCGGCCGAGCTACGCGGCCCCACCTCTGCGACCAGTTCCGGCGCGGGCGGCTCGCCGATGCCCATGTCGCCGGCCGGCATGCTGGGGCAAGGCAAAGAAGGCCAGGCCGACAAGGACGTCACCCGAGCTCGTGTCGTCGTCGGCGGCGATCGGACCGACCAGACGTAGCGGCGGGTTCTCCCCGCGCTGATCGCCCGGGCTTGGGTGGCGGGGCCCGGCTCTCTTCGCGCTACGCGCTCATCGCCCGGGCTTGGGTAGGAGGGGCCCGGCTCTCTTCGCGCTACGCGCTCATCGCCCGGGCTTGGGTAGGAGGGGCCCGGCTCTCTTCGCGCTACGCGCTCATCGCCCGGGCCCGGGCGGGCCGGCGAAGGCTTGCGCGATCTCCAGCCAGCGCTGCGCGTCGGCTCCGTGCGCGGTGATGTCGAGGGCGCTCAACGGCCGTCGCTGCGTGACCAGGAAGCAGAAGTCCTCGGCGGCGCCCGTGACCCGCTGGGTCGCATCGCCCGGACCCCAGGACCAGGTGTCGCCGCCGGGTGCGCGCAGCTCGACCAGAAACGGCTCGGCCGGCGGAACCAACTCGTTGACCACGAACGCGTAATCGCGGGTGCGGACGCCCAGATGGGCGATGGAATGCAGTCGCTCGGTCGGCGCCCGCTTGACGCCGAGCGCGTCGGCGACGTCCAACCCGTGCGCCCAGGTCTCCATCAATCGCGCGGTGGCCATCGACGCCGGGCTCATCGGCGGCCCGAACCACGGCAACTTCCGACCCTCGTCCACCGTGCGCAGCGCGTCGTGCAACCGCGCCCGGGTGGCCCGCCAATCGGCCAGCAGTTCGGGTGGTGCCGTGACCGCCAGCTCCGCTGCGCCCGCGTCGACAAAGCCGGTGGGGTCTTGCATCGCCTCGCCCAGCACCTCGGCGAACCCCGGCTCGTCGGTGGCCGACAGCAGGGCGACCCGATCGGTCCACAGCAGGTGCGCGATTTGGTGTGCGACCGTCCAGCCGGGTGAAGGCGTCGGGTCGGCCCAGCGTGCCGCGGCGAGCGGCGCCACGAGTGCGTCGAGGTCATCGCTTTCGGCGCGCAGGTCGGCCACCATCGGTCCGGGATCCGCCATCTTGGCCTCCTTAGCGACTGGTCACCGGCTGGCCGCGCCGGCCGACGACACCGTGCACGGCGAGCCCGGCCAGGTAGAGCGCCGAGCCGAACACCACGAACATGGGTGCGTGCCCGTCGGCGGGGATCAACACCGCGGCCACCGTGATCGCGACGATGAACGACACCCAGAACAGCGCATCCTGCACCGCGAACACGTGGCCGCGCAGCGCGTCGTCGACGTCGAGCTGCATCGCCGAGTCCGCGCACAGCTTGATCATCTGGCCGGTCACACCCAGGAAGAAGCTGCACGCCACCATGACCGGCAGCGTCAGCCCCACACCCGCCAGCTCGATCAGCGCGGCCGCGGCCAAGGCACCGTTCACCGCGGCGTAGCGGCCCCAACGGCGCACCGCGGGTGGGGTCAGCAGGGTGGCCAGGAAGGACCCGAGCCCCGAGGCGGCGAAGAACACCAGCGCGATCCCCAGGCCGCCGAACGCGGGGTTGTGCGTGTGATGCGCCAGCAGCAGGATCACCAGCGAGTTGATGCCCACCACCATTCGGTGCGAAGCCAACCCGGACAGGGCGGCAGCGACCGTCGGCGTGGACACCACGGTTCGCGCACCGTGCAGCCACCCGGTGATGACCGCATAGATAACCGATCCGTGGACCGCGCGTTTGGTGTCGTCGGGCCCCAGCACGCGGGGGCCGAACCGCAGGGACAGCAGCAACGCGAGCGACACGGGAATCAGCGCCATGAAGATGATGACTGACGCGCCCCGGTCGCTACCGCCGACGAACCACCTGGGTATCAGCATGAAGTTGGCGCCAAAGAAGGCCGCGATGGCGCCGGAAGCGGTGGCGAGCGCATTCATAGTCACCACCTGTTCGCGCGGCACCACGTGGGGCAGTGACGCCGACAGTCCCGAGGCCACGAATCGCGAACAACCGTTAAAGAGCAACGCCCCCAGCAGCAGCGGCATCTCGCCGGCGCGCACCGCGAGAATCGTGCCGATGACCAGGATCAGCGCCAGGCGGCACAGGTTGGCGCCGACCAGGACCCACCGCCGGTCCCAGCGGTCCATCAGCGCACCGGCGAACGGTCCGAGCAGCGAATAGGGCAAGAACAGCACCGCGAATGCGAACGCGATCGACAAGGGGTCGGCTGCCCGGTCCGGATTGAACAGCAGCGCGCCGGCCACCGTCGCCTGGAAGAGCCCATCACCGAACTGGCTCGCCATGCGCAGCTGAATAACCCGCCGTAGATCCGGCAGAGCGTGCACCGCCTGCCAGAGTTCGAAGGGTGCGCGCGATCGCATCCGGGTTTGGAACACAGCACCGACTTCCACGATTTGGGCTGGACAAAGGTCGTCGCACGCGACGCCGCTGTAATAACAGTACAAATGTTTGATGGCGGCGTTTGTTTGTGCCGAGCGATGCTACGGGAATGCGATGATGGACTGATGCCGCACCCTGAAGATCCCGACGACTACATAGCACCCGCTGCTCAGCGGGTGCGTGCGGGTACTTTGCTGCTGGCCAATACCGACCTTCTCGAACCGACGTTTCGACGCAGCGTCATTTACATCGTCGAGCACAACGATGGCGGCACGCTGGGCGTGGTGCTCAACCGGTCCAGCGAGACCGCGGTCTACAACGTGTTGCCGCAGTGGGCCAAGCTCGCCGCCAAGCCGAAGACGATGTTCATCGGAGGGCCGGTGAAGCGCGACGCGGCCCTGTGCCTGGCGGCGCTGCGGATCGGCGCCGATCCGCAGGGTGTGCCGGGCTTGCGACACGTGTCGGGGCGGATCGTGATGGTCGACCTCGACGCCGAGCCCGATCTGATTGCACCGCTGATCGAAGGCGTCCGAATCTACGCGGGGTATTCGGGCTGGACCATCGGTCAGCTCGAAGGCGAGATCGAGCGCGATGATTGGATTGTTTTGTCGGCGTTGCCATCTGACGTTCTCGTCGGGACGAAGGAAGACCTGTGGGGACAGGTCCTGCGCCGGCAGCCGCTGCCGCTGTCGTTGCTGGCCACCCACCCGATCGACGTCAGCCGAAACTAGGCCTGCTCCCCCACCTCCGACGGCGCCGACTGCGCCGACGTTTCGTCCGCCTCGCGTGCGAGCCTGCTGGCGATCACGGCGCACACCACCAGTTGGATCTGGTGGAAGAGCATCAGCGGCAACATGGTCAGGCCCACGGTGGCGGCCGGGAAGAACACCAGCGCCATCGGCAGTCCGGACGCCAGGCTTTTCTTCGACCCGCAGAACAGCAGCACAATCGCGTCGCCGCGGTCCAGCCGCGCCAGTCGGCCGATCACCGTGGTGACGGCCAGGACGACGGCCAGCATCGCCGCCGCAACCAACGAGACCAGGATCAATCTCGACACGTCGACACTGGCCCAGATGCCTTCCACCACGCCCATCGAGAACGCCGTGTACACAACCAGCAGGATGGATCCTCGATCGACGACCTTGAGCACGGCCGCATAGCGGCCGACCAAACCCGCGATCCATGGCCGCGCCAGCTGGCCGGCGGCGAACGGCAGCAAAAGCTGCAGCACGATGTCGCGGATCGAACTACCGTCCACGCGCACCGCGCCGCTGGTGTTCATCAGCAGCACCACCAGCACGGGGGTCAGCACTATGCCGAGGAGGTTCGACAGCGACGCACTAACGATGGCGGCCGAAACATGGCCCCGCGCAATCGAAGTAAATGCGATCGAGGACTGCACGGTCGACGGGACAAGGCACAGGAACAGCACGCCGTTGTAGAGGTCGATCGTCAGGACAGAGGGCACCAACGCACGAGCAGCAAGACCGAGCAGCGGGAACAGCACGAACGTCGCGGCCAGCACGAGCAGGTGTAAACGCCATTGCCGGATGCCGTGCCAGGCCTGCTGTGGCGACAATCGGGCGCCGTACAGGAAGAACAGCAGCGCGATCGCGGACTTCGCGGCGATCGACGCGGCGTCGGCGGCGTCGCCGTGGGCGGGCAGGACGGCAGCGAGCGCCACGGTCCCGGCGAGCGCCAGCAAAAATGGATCGAGGATCGTCGAGAAGCGCTTCAGCATGGCGGCCTATCGCACGACGGCGGGTGGGTGGGGTTGCCTCAGTGGCAGGACCGCGTGCAAGCGGCGCAGTCGCCTGCGCAGCTGGGTGCCGCGGCTTCCCGGAGCAGCGCGAACCGTGCGCTCTGCCACGAGCCGGCGGCCAGCGTGCCGAGGGCACCGGCCACGCAGACGATCAGCACCACGAAGGCGGTGTGCGCGGATGCGGCCAGTGCCACTACACCGCCGGCGGTCAGCATCACCGCGGCCGCCAACTGTGTGGGCGCCATGGCGCGCAGCGCGACCTGGGTGGCGTCGACGGTGTGGTGGTGAGTGAGTGACCACGTTCCGAACCCGGCGGAAGCCACCGCCGCTAACACGCACACCACCCCGGCGATCAACATGGGCTCACAATACGAGCCCGGCTATGGATCCGCGCGCCGGGCTCCACAGCGCTTGTGTCGGTGCCGAATTAGCGCCCGAGGTTACTGAAGTTCGGCAGCGGCGGCAGCCCCGGCACGAGGGCGAATATGTTGGGTGCGGGTTGCGGGGAGGGGAGCTGGTTCGGCACGGCCATCTGCGCGGGCAGTCGGGTCGGCGCGCCGGCGGCCGCCGGTGCGGGAACCGCGGCGGGAGCGGTAGCGGGTGCCTGTGCGGGAACCGCGGCGGGAGCGGTAGCGGGTGCCTGTGCGGGAACCGCGGCGGGGGCGGGAGCGGTAGCCGGCGGCTGCGCCGGCAGCCCGACGGGCGCGGCAGCCGGTGACGGGGCGGGAGGGGCAGCGGGTGCCGGGGCGGGGGCCCCGGGTACGGCCACCCGGAACCCGTTGATGATGGCGTCGGTAGCGGGAGCGTCGCTGACCGCCACTGCACGATCGGTGGTCACCGAGAACGACACCAGGTACGTGTCGTGGCCGGACATGGCGAGGATGTGACGGCGCGAGGTGTTCAGCGTCATGTCGCCTTCGCGGTAGGTGCCCTCGATCACCGACGATGGGAAACCGTCGAAATCGGCCATCGAGGCGTTGGTGGACTGCCAGGCCAGCAGCTTCTGGCTGTCGACGTAGCCGTGCGAGATGGCTTCCTTGGGATCGAAGTTACCGACCAGCTTGTACACCACTACCTGCGCGTTTGATGTGTAGACGCTGCTGCCTTGCCGGTCGGCGATCACCGCGAACGCATCGGGCACATTGGGGTCTGGCACCTGAGTCCAGCGTGCGGGCACCGGCAGCGTGATGTCGAGCGCCTTGAAGGTCTGCGGCTTCTGCGGCTCCAGCTTGACGCCCTTGGATTGGAAGTAATCGCGCAGCGTCCCGGAGGCCGCCGGAGTAACGGTCTGCGGCGTCGCCGTCGGTGCAACCGCGGCGGCGTTAGGCGCCGCAGCAGGTGCTGCCGGAGTAACCGCCTGCGGCATCGGCGCGGTCGCAGCGCTGTTGGGCGCCGCGGGTGCCGAAGCGAGGCTGGGCGGCGCGAACGGATTCGCGGCCGGCGGCGTGGGGACGAACCGATTGCTGTTCGCCGTGCTCGGAGCCGGGATGTATTGCTGCGCCGGCACCGGAACGATAGGACCCGGTGGCACCGGAACCAGAGGATCGGCCGAAGCCGTGGCACCCGAAAATAGGGCGAACCCGATCACACTGGCGGTGAAACCGCCGGCAATTATGTGCCACGGGGCGGCGATCTGAGTCATCTCTGTCGGTCCTTCCGAATGGCTGGTCCACCAGCATCCGCACGTATAGAGGCTGACTGTAACCACAGGTCAAACGCACTGGACAGGGCCGAAACAGAGCTGGGATGAACCCCTGATCTCTGCGCAACGCAACCTTTACCAACCTGTGGCCGGCGGCCCCGTCAAGACCGTCCTTATACGCTGTTCACGTGACCCAATCGCCGACCGCCTCGTCTCGGAGCGACCCTGCGGGCGCCCAGACCGAGTCCGACGCGCCGCCGTACCGCTACACCGCGGAGCTCGCCGGCCGTATCGAGGGCATCTGGCAGGACAACTGGGCGAGGCTCGGCACATTCCATGTGCCCAACCCGGTCGGGTCATTGGCGCCGACGGACGGCACGGATGTCTTGAAGGCGCCCGGCTCCAAGCTGTTCGTGCAGGACATGTTTCCGTATCCGTCGGGCGACGGGCTGCACGTCGGACATCCCCTGGGCTACATCGCGACCGACGTGTACGCCCGTTACTTTCGGATGATCGGCCGTAATGTCCTGCACGCCTTAGGTTTCGATGCTTTCGGGCTACCCGCCGAGCAATACGCGGTGCAGACCGGCACCCATCCGCGCACCAGGACCGAGGCCAACATCGTCAACTTCCGTCGGCAGCTGGGCCGGCTGGGCCTCGGGCACGACAGTCGGCGAACCTTCTCGACCACCGATGTCGAGTTCTACAAGTGGACGCAGTGGATTTTCCTGCAGATCTACAACGCGTGGTTTGACACCGCGGCCGGCAAGGCCCGACCAATCGCCGAGCTGATCGCCGAATTCGATTCCGGTGCCCGCCATCTCGACGATGGCCGGGACTGGGCGACGTTGTCGGCGGGGGAGCGCGCCGATGTGATCGATAGCCGCCGATTGGTATACCGGGCGGACTCGATGGTGAACTGGTGCCCGGGACTGGGCACGGTGCTGGCCAACGAAGAGGTGACCTCCGACGGGCGCAGTGATCGCGGCAACTTCCCGGTATTCCGGAAACGGTTGCGGCAGTGGATGATGCGCATCACCGCCTACTCTGACCGGCTGCTCGACGACCTCGACCTGCTGGACTGGCCGGACAAGATCAAGGCCATGCAGCGCAACTGGATTGGCCGGTCCACCGGTGCCGAGGCGTTGTTCTCGGCGACCACGACGCGCGGCGACCTCGTCGATATCGAGGTATTCACGACACGCCCCGACACCCTGTTCGGCGCCACTTATCTGGTGCTGGCTCCCGAGCACGACCTGGTGGACGATCTGGTCGCCACGGCCTGGCCCGACGGCGTCGACTCCCGGTGGACGTACGGAGCCGCCACACCCGGGGAAGCCGTCGCGGCCTACCGGCGCGCGATCGGAGCGAAGTCAGACCTCGAGCGTCAAGAGAGCAAGGAGAAGACCGGCGTCTTCCTGGGTAGCTACGCGACCAATCCGGCCAACGGTAAGCCGGTGCCGATCTTCATCGCCGACTACGTGCTGGCCGGGTACGGCACCGGGGCGATCATGGCGGTGCCCGGCCACGACCAGCGAGACTGGGATTTTGCCAACGCGCTCCAGCTGCCAATCGTGGAAGTCATCGCTGGTGGCGACATTTCGAAGTCGGCGTATGCGGGTGACGGCGTTCTGGTGAACTCCGGGTACCTCGACGGCATGGATGTGGCGGTGGCCAAAGAAGCGATCACCACGCGCCTGGAGTCTGAGGGCCGCGGCCGGGCGCGCGTCGAATTCAAGTTGCGTGACTGGCTTTTTGCGCGCCAGCGGTATTGGGGCGAGCCGTTCCCGATCGTCTACGACAGCGACGGCCGCCCACATGCGTTGAACGAGGCTGCGCTTCCGGTCGAACTCCCCGACATCCCGGACTATTCGCCGGTGCTGTTCGACCCCGACGACGCCGGCAGCGAGCCGTCGCCGCCGCTGGGCAAGGCAACCGACTGGGTGCACGTCGAGCTGGATCTGGGCGACGGCTTGAAGCCCTACAGCCGCGACACCAATGTGATGCCGCAGTGGGCCGGCAGCTCGTGGTATGAGCTGCGCTACACCGATCCGCACAACTCAGAACGGTTCTGCGCCAAGGAAAACGAAGCGTACTGGATGGGCCCGCGGCCGGCCGAGCACGGCCCGCAGGATCCCGGTGGCGTCGACCTCTACGTCGGGGGAGCCGAGCACGCGGTACTGCACCTGCTGTATGCGAGGTTTTGGCACAAGGTCCTCTACGACCTGGGCCACGTGAGTTCGCGGGAGCCGTACCGCAGGCTGGTGAATCAGGGCTACATTCAGGCGTTCGCCTATACCGATGCCCGCGGGTCATATGTGGCGGCCGACCAGGTGATCGAACGGGACAACGGATTCTTCTACCCGGGACCCGACGGCGAGATCGAGGTCTTTCAGGAATTCGGCAAAATCGGTAAGAGCCTGAAGAATTCGATCTCACCCGAGACGATCTGCGACGACTACGGTGCGGACACCCTGCGGGTGTACGAAATGTCGATGGGCCCGCTGGAGGCCTCGCGGCCCTGGGCGACCAAGGACGTCATCGGCGCGCACCGCTTTTTGCAGCGAGTGTGGCGGCTGGTGGTCGACGAGAGCACTGGCGAATCCCGGGTCGTCGATGGGCACGAGCAGTTGGACACCGAGACTCTGCGCGCGTTGCATCGCACCGCGGAGGGTGTTGCGGAAGACTATGCGGCCCTGCGGAATAACACCGCCGCGGCTAAGCTGATCGAGTACACCAACCACCTCACCAAGGCTCATCGCGACGCGGTGCCCCGGGCGGCGGTCGAGCCGCTGGTTCTGATGCTTGCCCCGCTGGCCCCGCATATGGCCGAGGAGCTGTGGTCGCGGTTGGGACACACCACCTCATTGGCGCACGGTCCATTCCCGGAAGCCGACCCCGCTTATCTTGTCGACGACACCGTCGAGTACCCCGTGCAGGTCAACGGCAAGGTGCGGGGACGGGTGGTGGTGGCCGCCAACGCCGACGACGACACGCTGAAAGCCGCCGCGCTGGGGGATGAAAAGGTTCAGGCGTTCCTGGCCGGAGCGACTCCCCGCAAGGTGATCGTGGTCGCCGGCCGGTTGGTCAACCTGGTCGTCTGAGCGGGACTACCGCCGGCCCGGCCGCAGCACCACCTCGTGGACATGGCCGTCGGGCGGCGTCGCCACCGCCTGGGCAACGGCGGCGGCGACGGTATCGGGCCGCAAGAAGTTGGCGGCGTCGTACTCGCCGCCTTCGACCGCGACGAGTTCGCGCTGCATCTCGGTGTCGGTGCGGCCCGGAAATATCGTGGTGACCCGCAGGCCCGGCTCGTCGGCCCGCAGCGAGTCGGCGAACGCACGCAACGCGAATTTGCTGGCCGAATAGGACGCCATGCCCGGTGAAACCGTCCGTCCCGCCCCGGAGTTGATGAACACGACCTGGCCGCGAGCGCTTCGCAGGGCCGGTAACAGCTCCAGCGTAAGGGCCACCGCCCCAAAGACATTCACGTTGAAGGTGGCGCGCCATTCGTCGACGTGCGACTCGGCGACGCGGCCCGGGACGGACAACCCCGCGTTGTGGACCAGCACATCGAGCTCGTCCACGATTTCGCAGGCGGCCTCGATCTCGTCGATATCGGTCAAGTCCAGTGGGAAGGTGGTGGCGCCGAGGCGCTCCGCGACGGCGTCGAGCCGGTCGGAGGGCCGACCGGCCAACAGCAGCGTATGCGTGGGGGACAGCGCTGTCGCGATGGCGGAACCGATACCGCCGCCGGCACCGGTGATGAGTGCGGTTGGCATGGATCTCAGTTTACGGACAGTACCAATGCCGTTGGAAAACAGGTACTTTCACGCGCGCTTGCGTGCGGGGGATTCTCCTCCCGCGGGGCCCAACGTCGGTTCGCCCAGGGCCAGGCGTTCCAGCGGCGCCAGTGCTTTCGTCAGCAGGTTCAGGTCCGTTTCGGGGAGTTGGCCGAGCATCGCGGCCAGGGCGGCGTGGCGGTTGGCGAGCGATTCGGCATGAACGGCCCGCCCGCGCGGAGTGATGTCGACGAGCACCGCCCGCAGGTCGGACGGATCGCGAGAGCGCTTCACCAGCCCGATCTTCTCCAGCCGCCGGATCGCGACGGTCGTGGTCGGGGTCCGCACCCGTTCGTGCGCCGCCAGGTCCGTCATCCGGATCGGGCCTTGATCGAGCAGAGTGACCAAGATCGATAGCTGTGCCAAGGTCAGTTCGCCCGCCACCACACCGCTGGGGTCGCCGCGGCGCAGTATCGAAAACAGTTTGGACAGCGCGCGGTGCAAGCCTTCCGCAAGCTCGGTCACCTCGGCCGCGGTGGATTCGCTGTCCGCCATAAGTCGGCAGTCTAACCCGATATGGGGGGCGTACAAGGTAGCTACGGCGACTATTTTTAGCCCGTCAAAGCACTTGGGACAGGAATCGCTGTAGGCGCTCGGTCTTAGCGGCCTCGAATATCTGCTCTGGTGGGCCGGATTCCACGACCTTGCCATGATCCATGAATACGACGGTGTCCGACGTCGACCGGGCGAAATCCATCTCGTGCGTGACCACGATCATCGTCATTCCGCCGGCGCCGAGATCGGCGATGAGCTGCAAAGCTCCCTTGACCATTTCGGGGTCCAGAGCGGAAGTCGCCTCGTCGAAAAACATCACCTGCGGCGCCATCGCCAGCGCGCGGGCGATCCCGACCCGTTGCTGTTGGCCACCGGACAGCATGCCCGGACGGGCAGCGGCCTTGTGCTTCAGGCCAACTCGCTCCAGCTGAGTCAGCGCGAGGTCTCGGGCCTCGTCGGCGGAGAGGCCGCGCAACTTGCGTGGGCCCAGCGCGACGTTCTTGAGGATGCTCAGATGCGGGAACAGGTTGTAATGCTGAAACACCATGCCGATCCGTTGGCGGAGCGCGTCGGGATCGTCGTCCAGCACCGACTGCCCGTCCAGCAAAATGTCGCCTGTATCGGGTTCGTGGAGCCGATTCAGGGCGCGCAGCAGCGTTGACTTGCCTGAGCCAGAAGGTCCGATGACGGCCACGGTGGTGCCCGCGGGGGCTTCGAAGCTGACGCCGCGCAGTACCTTTGTCCCGCCGAGAGTCTTATGAATATCCCTGGCTTCCAACGAGACTGACGCCCGCGCCGCGGTGGCGATGGTCATATCATCTCCTGCCCGAGGGTGGAGGTGAGCATCGTGGCCGGGTCGTCCGATTCGTCGGCGGGGCTGCCGCGGCGCAGTCGGGTGTCGATGTAGTTCACCAAATGCGTTAATGGAACAGTCAATAGCAGGTAGAACAGACCCGCGGCCACCAACGGAGACAGGTTGCCGGTCTGGGCGTTGAGGTCGCGGCCGACCTGGAACAGTTCTCGTTGCTGGGCGACCAGACCAAGGAAGTACACCAGCGCGGAGCCCTTCAACAAGGCGATGGCCTGATTGACCAGAGCGGGCAACACGCGCCGTATGCCCTGTGGCACCACCACCAGTCGCATCGCGGCCGGATAACTGAATCCGAGTGCGCGCGAGGCCTCCAGCTGTCCGGGGTCGACGCTCTGGATTCCCGAACGCAGGATCTCGCCGATGTAGGCCGCGGCCATCAAACCCAGCGCGGCGATGCCCAAGGGAAAGGGATTGTTGTTCGTCAGGCCGCCCACGAGGGGTCCGACGCCCATCCCGATGATCAGGATGATCACCACTTCAGGAAGACCGCGGAAGATGTCGGTGTAGATCCGCGCCGGCCAGCGCAGCCAGCGTGAATGAGACATGCCGGCCATTGCCAGAACCATCCCCAGCACCAGCCCGATGACCAGGGCGCTGTTGGCCAGGATCAGCGTGTTGGGCAGCCCCGTCACGAGCAGAGCGGGGATGGCCTGCTTGTAGAGATCCCAGTCCAGAAACTGGTCGCGCAGTTGCGCGAGCGTCGATTTGGGCGGGGCCGGGCCGACCGACTTGTGGTGGTTGGCGGCCGCGATCGCGGCGAAGTCCGGTAGGTGTGGAGTCGGGGCGGCTCTGGATCCGGGTTTCCAGCCCGGCGGCAGCGGTCGGGGGACCCACGCGGAGTACAGCGTCGCCCAGGTGCCGTCAGCGATGACGGCATCCAGCGCGGAGTTCAGCGCAGCGATCAGCGGCGGGTTGTCGTCCGTAACGGCGTAGGCGACGAAATCGCCGGGGCTGAAGGCATTCGCGACGACCACCGCTGGATCGCCAGGATGCATCACGTTGGCCGCCAACGCTGCCGGCGCCACCCAGGCGTCGAGCTGGCGCATCTTGAGGTTGGCGTACACGGTGGCGAAGCCGGGATATTTCACCGGCTGCAGGTGCAGGTCGTCGACGACGTAGGACTCCTCGACGGTGCCCTGAACGACTCCGATGCGTTGCCCCTCAGCGAGATCGCCGAAGTTCTTGATCGGCGACCCGGGCGGCACGATCAACGCGTAGTAACCGAAGTCGTAGCCGTTGGTGAACCCGACGGTGCGCCGCCGGGCGTCGGTGGCTTTCACCGATGCCGAGCCGACGTCGAAGCGCCGGGAGTCCACTTCGGCGAGCAGCGCGGAGAAATCCGTACTGGCGAAACGTACTTGCAGGCCCAGCTTTTTCGCCATGGCGGTCAGCAGCTGATTGTCGAAACCGCTGAAGGTACCGGTCGCGTCAACACAGATGGATGGCGGGGCGTCCGAGAGGGTGCCGACGGTCAGAACGCCCGGTGACCTCAGGCCCAGCGTGTCGACGTGCACCGCGCTGAGTGGCTCGACGGTTGCCGTCGTGTGGTCGTCGTCCTGGCCCACCCCGCTGATGGTGGTCAGGTCTTTCGGCAGGGAGGTCGCGCTCTCGGATCCGCCCGGGGCGCATTGGTTTCTATCGGCGAGCGCGGGTCCGGCCAGCACCAGGCCGCACACGATCAAGATTGTCGTGGCCAGTCCGAACAGCTTGGCGCCGTGCTTCGCGCGCGGGCCTTCGCACGAGTTCATCACCGCCACCGTATCGAGCGGGCGGTGACTCGGCGCGATGAGAGCCCTATTTAGAGCGCCATCGACGGCTCGCCACAGACCGCCTCGGACTCTGTCAGTACGCGAAGCGGGCTGGCGACAACCTGGCGAGCATCGTCGGGCGCGGCGAAAACCCTGCGCCGGAACAATTCGGCCAGCATGGTCTGCGCCATCAGGTAGGCACGGCCGACGCACGCCGCCCGCGCGGCGTCCGGGTCACGTCGCTGGATCGCCGACGTTTCGTCCTCGTAGTAGGGCAGCAGGTCGTCGCGATTGCTCTGGTAGCTCAACCAGAACGCGTGCGGGATGATGCTCTGCGAGGCACGGATCGTGGCGTGCAACCGCGGCCCCGCGTACTCGTCGTTGATGGTGCGCCGGTATTCCACCGTGATGTCGGAGAAGGCCCGGGCGTCTTTCGCGGTGCGCAGCGCGCGCATCAGCGCATCGAGCTCCCCCCGGATCCGCGGCGTCGGGTTGGTCGCGGCCCGCGCGGAGGCGATGCCGTTGAGTAAGCCGTCAAGTTCGTGATGCTCGAGGACGGTGGCTTCGTCGAACCGCTCGACGAACGCGCCGCGGTGATAGCGGGTCGACACGATGCCGTCGTGCTCGAGCTGGATGAGGGCCTCTTGGATCGGGACGCGGCTGACTCCCAAGCCGAGCGCAATCTCGTTGCGGTCGACCCGGTCGCCGCTGCGTAGTTTCCCCGTCAGCACCAGGTTCAGGATGTGGTTAACAACCTGGTCCTTTTCCTTGACCCCGTATTTCTTCGGCATGAGCCTCTTTCAAGTCTGTTTCGACCGCGCTCCAGCAAACAGCGGAGGAAAGTTTCTCATGACTTCGCGCCCTCGAAAAGATGTTTGGCAGATGAATTGAAGGCGAACCCGAATTGATGGCTTACCGCTTGTCACGCCAACGGCACAATGCCTCGGCCGCGCCAAGGTCGTAGTCGGGGCCGTTGACGCCAACCGTCAGCAGCGTCACCCCCAATGCGGTCAGGCCTTCGGCGTTGGCGATCAACCCATCGATGCCTTCGCCGCTGTTGTTTTCCACGCCGGCTGACCTCTCGATGGTGGACGGGTCGCGGCCGACGACGGCGCAATGCTCCTCGAGCACGGCTGCCGCGGCCGGGTAGGTGTCGACGGTGGTGAAGCCGTGCCAGATGTCGCCGTATTCGGCGACCAGTCGCAGGGTCTTGCGCGGACCCTTGCCGCCGATCAGTATCGGGATGTCCCGGGTCGGCGCGGGATTGAGCTTGGCCAGCCGCGACGTGATCCGGGGGAATGCGGCCGCCAAGTCGTCGAGGCGGCTGCCCTTGGTGCCGAATTCGTAGCCGTACTCGTCGTAGTCCTTTTCTTTCCAACCCGATCCGATTCCCAGGATCAGCCGGCCGTCGGAAATATGGTCGACGGTGCGGGCCATGTCGGCGAGGAGCTCCGGGTTTCGATAGGAATTGCACGTCACCAGGGCGCCGAACTCGATATGCGATGTCTGCTCGGCCCAGGCCGCCAGAACCGTCCAGCATTCGAAGTGCGCTCCGTCGGGATCACCGTAAAGCGGGAAGAAGTGATCCCAGGTGAACGCGATGTCGACTCCGATGTCCTCGCAGCGGCGGACGGCATCGCGGATGTGGCGGTACTCGGGCGCGTGCTGGGGCTGCACTTGCACGCCGATTCGAACGGGATGGTCGGCTGAAGTCATGTATGCCACCGTAGGAGCCGCCGACTCTCAGCGTGCGCCGAGGACCCCGCTCAACAGCTCGATCAGCGCGCGCGGCTGATCGCTTTGCACGGAGTGTCCGGAATTCTCGACGACGTGGACCTGGCGGAAATGCGTTGCGCGATTGGTGAGTTCGATCGCGTCGTCGTCGGTGACGAAGGGCGACGAGCCGCCGCGCACCAGGGTGACGGGTGCGGTCAATGCGTCGACGTCGTCCCACAAGTCACCGAAGTTGGGGACGGCGCGGATGGCGTCGTAGCGCCACGCCCAGTTGCCGTTGTCGAGCCGCCGCGAGTTGTGGAAGACGCCGCGGCGCAGCGCCTTGACTTCGCGGTGCGGGGCCGCGGCGACGGTCGCGTCCAGAATGGCCTGGAAGCTGGGGAACTCACGTTCGCCCTGCACCAGCGCGACGGTGCCCTGTTGCTCGGTGGTCAGCTCGGCGTACCGGTGCAACGCCGACGGGGTGACGTCGACCAGGACGAGTTCGCGTACCAGGTCGGGGGCTATTGCGCCGATGCGGATCGCCGTCAACCCGCCCAACGACATGCCGACGATGAGATCGGCATCGGGTGCGAAGTCGCGGAGCACCGGTGCCACGGCGTCGGCGTTGTTCCGCGGGGAGTAGTCGCCATCCTCCCGCCAGCCTGAATGTCCGTGGCCCGGAAGGTCGACCGCCAAGGCCGGCACACCGAGGCCGACGATGACGGTGTCCCAGGTGTGGGCGTTCTGTCCGCCGCCGTGCAGAAAGACGATCCGCGGCGGAGTGCCGCCCCAGCGCAGTGCGCTGACTCGGCCGTTCGGCGTATCGGCCTCGATGCGCTCGACGTCGGGCAGCGGACCTGTGACGCCGGCTTGCTCGGCGTTCTCGGACAGCAGCGAGAATTCGGAGAGTCCGTCCAGTTCGTCTTCGGAGATCTCGGTCACGATCTTCGACACTAGAGGACATGGCGGCGGCGAATACCGCGGAATCGCTCCCACAACGCGGCGCTGCGCTCCGCGGTACTCACCAGGCCGTATCCCGGCGGAAGCAGGCGCGCGATGTCCTGGTGATGACCAATGTGGTGTCCAGCGCGGCGGGTTCGCCGTCCAGCATGTGGCGGTAGGTCGAGTTCTCGCGTTCGAAGCCGTGGTGTCCGGCCGGGTTGTGGACATTCGGATCACGATGCGCCGTGACGAGCCGGATGCACCCGTCGAATTCGACGATCAGCGCCTCGACCGCAGTCGTCGACGCCGAGCTGACGGCCGAACAGGATTCGCGTGCGCGGCCAGGTCAGCGTCAGCGCACACCCGCCACCGTCACCGCACACTCGAGGAGTGAATTCGAACTGCCCGGTGCATTCGATTCCGCAGCGCGCCGCGTAACGGCGCGCTAGATCGACTTAACCCCCGATGATGAACGCTTCGAGCTGGGTACGGGCGATGTCGTCGGGCAGCTGCTTGGGCGGGCTCTTCATCAGGTACGCCGACGCCGGGATCACCGGACCGCCGATGCCGCGGTCCTTGGCGATCTTGGCCGCCCGCACCGCGTCGATGATGACACCCGCCGAGTTCGGCGAGTCCCACACCTCGAGCTTGTACTCCAGGTTCAGCGGCACGTCCCCGAAGGCGCGACCCTCCAGGCGGACGTAGGCCCACTTGCGGTCATCGAGCCAGCCCACGTGGTCGGACGGGCCGATGTGGACGTCCTTGGTCTTGAACTCGCGCTGGACGTTGGACGTCACGGCTTGCGTCTTCGAGATCTTCTTGGACTCCAACCGCTCGCGCTCGAGCATGTTCAGGAAGTCCATGTTGCCGCCGACGTTGAGCTGCATGGTGCGGTCGAGCTGCACGCCGCGGTCCTCGAACAGCTTGGCCATCACGCGGTGCGTGATCGTCGCACCGACCTGGCTCTTGATGTCGTCACCGACAATCGGCACACCGGCGTCGGTGAACTTCTTGGCCCACACCGGGTCGGAAGCGATGAACACCGGCAGGGCGTTGACAAACGCCACGCCGGCGTCGATCGCGCACTGCGCGTAGAACTTGTCGGCCTCTTCGGAGCCCACCGGCAGGTAGGACACCATCACGTCGACCTTGGCTTCGCGCAGCACCTTGACCACGTCGACGGCCTCGGTGTCGGAGATCTCGATCGTCTCGGCGTAGTACTTGCCGATACCGTCGAGGGTCGGGCCGCGCTGCACGGTCACGTTGGTCGGCGGCACGTCGGCGATCTTGATCGTGTTGTTCTCCGACGCGAAGATCGCCTCCGAGAGGTCGAAGCCGACCTTCTTGGCGTCCACGTCGAACGCGGCGACGAACTTCACGTCGCGGACGTGGTACTGGCCGAACTTGACGTGCATCAAGCCGGGCACGGTGCTGTTCGCGTCGGCGTCGTAGTAATACTGGACGCCCTGAACCAGTGAGGACGCGCAGTTACCGACGCCGACAATGGCGACTCGTACCTCGGTCGACGCGTCGGGCGCGTTGTGCTGACTCATTAGGGCGTTCTCCTTACCTCAATTACCTATGTCTCGATGTCCGGGCGGGGTCGTGCAGGGGGTCTATATCTGTTCGGTGAGTCCGGGCGCCGCCCGCTCCGCGGCGATGAGCTCGTTGAGCCACTTGACTTCACGCTCACTGGACTCGAGCCCGAGTTGGTGCAGCTGCCGCGTGTAACGGTCGAGTGAGCTGCTGGCCCGCGCGATGGCGTCACGCAGTCCTTCACGGCGTTCCTCGACCTGACGGCGGCGACCCTCAAGAATCCGCATCCGCGCTTCCGCGGGAGTGCGATTGAAGAACGCCAGATGTACTCCGAAACCGTCGTCGGTGTAGTTGTGCGGACCGGTGTCGGCCACCAGCTCACCGAAACGCTGGCGACCCTTCTCGGTCAGCTCGTAGACCCGACGGGCCCGCCGGACCGGGGTACCGGCCGGCGCGGCGTTCTCGGCGATCAACCCATCGGCCTGCATGCGTCGCAGCGCTGGGTAGAGCGAACCGTACGAAAACGCGCGGAACGCACCGAGTAGGCCGGTCAGCCGCTTGCGCAACTCGTAGCCATGCATCGGCGATTCGATCAGGAGGCCGAGGATGGCGAGTTCCAGCATCGAGTCACCTCCTTGCATAGCTAGTTACGACGGGCCGACGCCTCGCGAAATAGTATCGTCTCGATATATTAGCCACAACACTACCGCGTGTTGGCATGGTGTTTAGGCACCAAGATCTGATGACCCGGCGATGTGGGCGCCCCGGCTGGGTCGAGTGTGCGAAGGCGGCGTTAACGGTGCGTCGACGGCGGGAAAATGGCCGTGATCAGGCCCGGATTACACATTTCGCCATGGGGATGATCGTAGGAGTCAGCAGTTGTCACCGCGGGTTGTCAGCGCGGCACGACGGTGCCGACAGCCTCGGTTGCGTATCGGCGGTGCCGGCGGCGACGTACTCTGGTCAACGTGCGACTGCAGCGACAGGTGGTGGATTACGCGCTCCGGCGGCGCTCACTGCTGGCCGAGGTGTACTCCGGCCGCACGGGCGTGTCCGAGGTATGCGATGCAAACCCCTATTTGCTGCGCGCCGCTAAGTTTCACGGCAAAAGCAGCCAGGTGATGTGCCCGATCTGCCGTAAGGAACAGCTCACGCTGGTGTCGTGGGTGTTCGGCGATCATTTGGGCGCGGTATCGGGTTCGGCCCGCACGGCAGAAGAGCTGGTCATGCTGGCGACTAAGTTCGACGAATTTTCGGTCCACGTCGTCGAGGTGTGCCGGACCTGCAGCTGGAATCACCTAGTCAAGTCGTATGTGCTCGGCGCGGAACGCCCGGCGCCTTCTCCTAAGGGGACCCGGTCCACGCGGACGGCACGCAACGGCGCCCGCACGGCCATTGAATAACGAAGGGCGCCACGATCAGTCGCCCGATGACCCGAACGGGTCCGCGACTGAGCGTATGAGCAAGGAACCCCACGCGGACCGTACGGACGATTCCGGCCATCCGGCGCACCGCTCCGACGGCGGGACCCGTCGCCGGGTTCCTCCTGACGATCGGCAGACGACGATCCTCCCGCCGGTGATCGACGACCGGTCGCCGCGGCGGTCCGACCCGATCGACGAAGTCAAGGCCGCGTTGGGCGGCACTTCGACAACGCCCCGGGATGCGCTCGAGGAGGTGAAGGCCGCCCTCGACGGCCGGTCGACACCCGCGTCGCGTCGTGACCGCCCGCTGTCCGGTCGCCCACCGGAAGGCCCGCCGCCGCCACCGCGACGACCCGGCGGCCCCGAAGGGCCAGGCCACCGGGCTCCCGGGTCGGGGCTGGACTGGAGCTGGATCGAGCAGATCAACTGGCGGTGGGTGCGGCGCGCGGCCTACCTCAGCGCGGCAGTCCTGGTGCTGTTGCCGATCGTGACGTTCGCGATGGCGTATTTCATCGTAGACATTCCCAAGCCGGGCAATATCCGCACCAATCAGGTCTCCACCATCCTGGCCAGCGACGGCTCGGAGATCGCGAAAATTGTTCCGCCCGAAGGCAATCGGGTCGATGTCAACATCAACCAGGTGCCGGTGCACGTCCGCCAGGCCGTTATCGCCGCCGAAGACCGCAACTTCTATTCGAATCCGGGGTTCGACTTCAGCGGCTTCGCGCGGGCCGTGAGCAACAACCTCTTCGGCAACGGCGATCTGCAGGGCGGCTCGACGATCACGCAGCAATACGTGAAGAACGCGCTCGTGGGCTCCGCGCAGCACGGGTTCGCCGGCCTGATGCGCAAGGCCAAGGAACTCGTCATCGCCACCAAGATGTCGGGGGAGTGGTCCAAAGACGAAGTGCTGCAGGCCTATCTGAACATCATCTACTTCGGCCGCGGCGCGTACGGCATTTCGGCGGCGTCCAAGGCCTACTTCGACAAGCCCACCGACCAGTTGACCGTCTCCGAGGGGGCCCTGTTGGCGGCGCTGATCCGCCGGCCGTCTTCGCTGGACCCGGCCGTGGATCCCAAGGGCGCCGAGGCCCGCTGGAACTGGGTGCTGGACGGCATGGTGGAAACCAAGGCGTTGTCGGCGAGCGATCGTGCGGCGCAGCAATTTCCCCAGACCGTCCCGCCCGATCAGGCTCGCGCGGAGAACCAGACCACCGGCCCCAATGGCCTGATCGAACGCCAGGTCACCAAAGAGCTGATGGAACTGTTCAACATCGACGAGCAGACCCTGAACACTCAGGGCCTGCAGGTGACCACCACGATCGATCCGAAGGCCCAGCAGTCCGCCGAGAAGGCCGTGTCGAAATACCTTGACGGGCAAGACCCCGACATGCGCTCGGCCGTGGTGTCCATCGACCCGCACAACGGCGCGATCCGTGCGTACTACGGCGGCGCGGACGCCAACGGCTTCGACTTCGCCCAGGCCGGGCTGCAGACCGGATCGTCGTTCAAGGTGTTCGCGTTGGTAGCCGCGCTCCAGCAGGGCATCGGGTTGGGCTACCAGGTCGACAGCTCGCCGCTTACCGTCGACGGCATCAAGATCACCAACGTCGACGGCGAAAACTGCGGCACGTGCAATATCGCCGAAGCGCTCAAGATGTCGCTGAACACGGCCTACTACCGGTTGATGCTCAAACTCAAGAATGGACCGGCGGCGGTCGCCGACGCCGCGCATCAGGCCGGTATCGCCAACAGTTTCCCCGGTGTCGCGCACACGCTGTCCGAGGACGGCAAGGGCGGACCGCCAAACAACGGAATTGTGCTGGGCCAGTATCAAACTCGGCCGGTAGATATGGCCTCAGCGTATGCCACGTTGGCCGCTTCCGGTGTATACCACCCGCCGCACCTGGTACAAAAAGTGGTCAATGCCGATGGCCAAGTGCTTTTCGACGCCGGAAACTCGGACAAGGGCGCCGACCAACGCATCGACAAGGCCGTGGCCGACAACACCACCGCGGCCATGCAGCCGATCGCGTCCTATTCGCGGGGCCACGCCCTATCGGGAGGCCGGGCTTCGGCGGCCAAGACCGGCACAGTGCAGCTGGGCGACACCCAGGCCAACAAGGACGCGTGGATGGTCGGATACACCCCCTCGTTGTCGACGGCGGTGTGGGTGGGGACCGTCCAGGACAACGTGCCGCTGGTAACCGCTTCGGGCGCAGAGGTTTACGGCTCGGGGCTGCCGTCGGATATCTGGAAGTCGACGATGGATGGCGCGCTGAAGGGTACCGCCAACGAGACATTCCCCAAGCCGACCGAGATCGGTGGCTATGCGGGTGTACCCGCTCCGCCGCCGCCCCCGCCGCCGTCGGAGACCGTCATCCAGCCCACGATCGAGGTCGCACCGGGCATCACGATCCCGGTCGGACCGCCCACGACGATCACCGCGGCACCGCCACCCCCGCCCGGGGCTCCCGCGGGGCAATTCGGACCGCAGCAGCCGGCACCGGTCGGCCCGCCATTCGGGCAACCGCCACCGTGACCGGCGCTCAGCAGGAGAGCGCCACCATTTCACCGCGGCCGCTGGCGGAGGATCTGCGTAGCGCCGATAACCGCGATTGCCCCAGCCACACAGACTCTTTGGGGGCCGCCCTGGCCGACGCCATCGGCGGACCGGTGGGCCGGCACGCGCTGATCGGCCGCGCCCGGTTGATGACACCGGTACGGGTGATGTTTTTGATCGCGCTGGTCTTCATGGCGCTGGGCTGGTCGACGAAGGCGGCGTGCCTGCAGAGCACCGGCACGGGGGCCGGAGATCTGCGCGTCGCAAACTGGGACAACCAGCGCGCCTACTACGAGTTGTGTTATTCGGATACGGTGCCGTTGTACAGCGCCGAGTTGTTGAACAAGGGCTTGTTTCCCTACAAGTCGAGCTGGACCGAAATCGATTCCAGCGGTACACCGCAGACCCGTTACGACGGTAAGCCCGCGGTGCGCTACATGGAGTATCCGGTGCTGACCGGGGTGTATCAGTATGCGTCGATGGCGCTGGCCAAGACCTACACCGCGGTGAGCAAGCTGGCACCATTGCCGGTGATCGCCGAGGTGGTGGTGTTCTTCGACATCGCCGCGTTCGGGCTGGCGCTGGCCTGGCTGGCGACCGTCTGGGCGACCGCGGGCCTGTCCGGCCGCCGCATCTGGGACGCGGCCCTGGTGGCCGCCTCGCCGCTGCTGATCTTCCAGATATTCACCAATTTCGATGCACTGGCAACGGGATTCGCGATGGCCGGTCTGCTGGCGTGGGCACGGCGTAAACCGGTGCTGGCGGGTGTGCTGATCGGGTTGGGCGGCGCCGCCAAAATGTATCCATTGCTGTTCCTGGGCCCGATGCTGGTGCTGGCCATCCGCACCCGGCGCTACCGTGCGCTGGCACGCACCGCCGGCTCGGCGGCGGTGACCTGGCTGTTGGTCAATCTGCCGGTGCTGCTGAAGTATCCGCGCGGATGGTCGGAGTTTTTCCGGCTCAACGCTCGGCGCGGCGACGACATGGACTCGGTGTACAACGTGGTGAAATCGTTCACCGGCTGGCGCGGTTTCGACCCGAAGCTGGGCTTCTGGGAGCCACCCACAGTGCTCAATGCCGTGGCCGCGGTGTCATTCGTAGCATGTTGTGCGGCAATCACTTACATCGCGTTGACCGCTCCGCAACGGCCACGGGTGCCGCAACTGCTGTTTCTGGTCGTCGCCGCGTTCCTGCTGACCAACAAGGTGTGGAGCCCGCAGTTCTCGCTGTGGTTGGTCCCATTGGCGGTGCTGGCTTTGCCGCATCGACGGGTGCTGCTGGCGTGGATGACGATCGACGCGCTGGTGTGGGTGCCGCGGATGTACTACCTGTACGGAAATCCGAATCGTTCACTGCCGGAGCAGTTTTTCACCACGACGGTGTTGTTGCGCGACATCGCCGTCGTCGCGCTGTGCGCGCTGGTGATCCGCCAGATCTACCGGCCCGACGAAGATCTGGTGCGCTGGGACGGGCGCGTGGACGATCCCGCCGGCGGGCCGTTCGACCGTGCCCCCGATACACCGCCCGGCTGGCTCCCGGACTGGCTGCGTCCGGCCCGGTCGCGACGGGCGGGCGCACCGCCGCCTCCGCTCGACACAGAGCTCGCGAGCGCTCAAGGACAACCATGACCCTGGTCGCCATCCCGTTGTTCCCCCGCTTCACCGCCCTCGACGCCGTCGGTCCCTACGAAGTGCTACAACGTATTCCGTCGATCGACGTGACGTTCGTCGGGCACCGCCGGGGTGAGGTGCGCACCGAGAACGGGATGCTCGGCGTCGCCTGCGACGCCAGCTTCGACGAAATCAGCGCTCCCGACGTGGTGGTGGTTCCCGGAGGCATCGGAACCCGAAAGCTCATTCACGACGAGCGCATCCGCGCCTGGTTGCAGGCCGTACACCCGACGACGACCTTCACCACCTCGGTGTGCACGGGTGCGCTGTTGCTCGCCGCCGCGGGTTTGCTCGACGGGCTCACCGCGACCACGCATTGGCGGGCCGCGGATCTGCTCAACGAGTTGGGCGCACGCTACGTTCCCGACCGCGTCGTCGAGCACCTGCCCCAGCGCATCATCACCGCAGCGGGGGTGTCCAGCGGCATCGACATGGCGTTGCGGTTGACCGAGCTTCTCGTCGACCGAGAGGCCGCTCAGGCCGCTCAGCTGCTGATCGAATACGACCCGCAGCCGCCGTTCGACTCCGGCTCCCTCGCCAAGGCCGACGCGGCGACGGTAGCCAGAGCACACGAGTATCTGCAGGCGCGGCAGTAATTCGCACGGCACGGCATCGGCGCTCGTGCGGTCGAGTGGCGCTACTTCACAGCCGAAGTTCGCCCTCTGGTAACCACCCCGTCCCCTCGACTGCACCGTCTCGCAGAACCATCTGGGCAACTGCGCTGCCGCCGGCTGGCGAAAAGGAGAATCCGGATGTTAGCTCGCCCCCGACGCCCGTTCGGCTCGGCCGTGATGGCGGTGATGGCGGTGGCGATGACGGTGTTGCTGGCGGCGTGTGGTGCCAGTGCCACCTCCGGTAGTGGCGGCAATGGGTCCGGCGGCCGCAACCCCAACGAGCTGGTCTTCGCCGCCATCCCATCGGAGAACGCGCAGAGCATGCAACAGGCCTACCAGCCGCTAATCACGTTGCTGCAGAAGGCAACCGGTAAGTCGATCCGGTTCCAAAGCGCCACCAGCTACTCGTCGGCCATCGAGGCTCAGCGCGCCGACAAGGCCGACTTCGTCCAGTACGGCCCGTTCTCGCTAATCACCGCGCAGAACAGCGGAGTCAAGGTCACCCCCGTCGCAGCGGAAACGGTCGCCAAGGGCACCCCTCCCGGCTATCACTCCTACGGCATCACCCGGCCCGGTACCGGCATCAACAGCATCGCCGACTTCAGGGGCAAGAAAATCTGCTTTGTCGACCCGAACTCGACGTCGGGCTTTCTGTACCCGTCGGCGGCGTTGATCAACGCGGGCATCGACCCGAACAAGGATGTCACCCAGGTGATTTCCGGTGGGCATGACGCGTCGGCACTCTCAGTGCTCAACGGCCAGTGTGACGCCGGTTTCGCTCAGGAAAGCATGATCGACACGACGCTGCCGGGTAAGGGGCAGCTCAAGCCGGGTCAGCTGACCGTGGTGTGGAAGTCGGATCTGATCCCCGGCTCGCCGATCGGGATCAGCGATAACCTCGCGCCCGACCTGAAGGCAAAGATCATCGGCGCGTTCCCGAACGCCAATGTCGACTACATGAACGCCAACGGCATCTGCACCCCGGCGTGCGCCCATCTCGGCGAAGCCAACGGTTGGGGCTATGCGGCGGTTGACAACTCGTTCTACGACAGCGTCCGCAATGTGTGCCGCACCACGCACGCCAAACAGTGTGCGGGGCAGTCATGACCAGTGAGGCGGCCGTCCGATTCCAGGGCGTGACCAAGCTTTTCGGTCCCGAGATCCGCGCACTCGACAACATTTCGGTTTCGGTAGCACCCGGCGAGATCGCCGTCCTGCTAGGGCTGTCCGGCTCGGGCAAATCCACCCTGCTGCACCACGTCGACGGCCTGCAGCGGCCGACCGCCGGCGCCGTCACCGTGCTGGGCACGGATGTGGGCCGCGCGACGACCGGTGATCTTCGCCGCCTGCGGCGCCGGGTCGGCTTCGTGTTTCAGCACTTCCACCTCGTTGGCAGCCTCAGCGTCCTGGAGAATGTGTGCACCGGCGCGCTGGGCCGGCTGCGCTGGCCCCGGCTCGGGCTTTTCAGCTACCCGCGCAACGTGCGCCACGAGGCGCTGGGTCACCTGGATCGGGTTGGCTTGCTGGACCGCGCTTTTCAACGTGCGGACACTCTCTCCGGTGGCCAGCAGCAGCGGGTCGGGGTGGCCCGGGCGCTCATGCAGCGTCCGGAGATCTTGCTCGCCGACGAGCCGGTCGCTTCGCTCGACCCGGAATCGGCGGCCCAGGTGATGCAGCTGATTCGGGAGATCAGCACCGAGCAGCGGCTCACGGTCCTGTGCAGTCTGCATCAGGTTGCGCTCGCACTGAACTGGGGCGACCGGGTGATTGGGTTGCGGGCCGGGCAGGTGGTTCTCGACCGGCCGGTCGCGGGGCTCGACCACGACGACGCGATGACCTTGTACGCCGCGACCGTGAATGGCGCCCCTTCATTAGTCGCCGGCGCTCCTGCGTGACTCGTGCGTGACCACTGAAACAGCCCCACCCGCGCAGCGCACACTGGCGGCTCCGCGGGTAGGGAGCGCCGCGGCCGGGTTGGTCATCGGCGCTCTGGTAGTGGTGGGTTGCTGGGCCGTCGCCGATCTGCGGATCAATGCCGCGACGTTCGTCGATGGCGGCCGCAATGCGGTGGGTTTCGCGGGGCGCATGTTGCCGCTGGACTTTCCGCCCGTCGGGGAGTTGCTGCGGCTGTCTGGGCAGACGCTGGCGATCGTCGTGTCCGCAACGGTGTTGTCAGTGATTATCAGCATTCCGTTGGCGATCCTGGCGGCGGCCAACACCACACCCGGCACCGGGGCTCGGTTCGGTGCCCGGACTCTGATTGTGATGCTTCGTTCCGTCCCCGACGTGGTGATGGCCATCGTATTCTTCCGGATCTTCGGACTCGGCGCGATGACCGGCGTGCTGGCGATGGGCCTGCATTCGGCAGGCATGGTCGCAAAGCTCTACGCCGACGCGATCGAGCACATCGACGAGGGACCGCGCGCGGCGATTCGCGCGAGCGGCGCCGGCGCGGGGCAGGAGCTGACCGCCGGCGTGCTCCCACAGGTGATGCCGGCATTCGTCGCGACCGCACTGCACCGAATCGACATCAACCTGCGAATCTCGGTGCTGCTCGGTTTCGTTGGCATCAACGGTCTGGGCTATGCGATCGCGACCGCATTCAAGCAGCTGGACTATCGGCGCGGGATGGCCTTGGCCGCCGTGGTTCTCGCGCTGTGCGTATTGGTCGAACTGATGTCCGGGTCGATTCGGCGGGCTTTGCTACGCAACGTCGGTGGGCAGTCGACGCACAGCCCACCGCTGCACACCGGGGGTCAGATCCGCCCGCCGTGGACTGCTGTGCGGTTGCGGCGCGCCGGCTATTCAGTGCTGACCGTGCTGGCGGTGTTGATATCGGCGTGGGGCGCGGACCTCGACCCGATCCATTTCGTGGACTCATTGCGGGGGATCGCCAAGAATGCCGGACTATTCTGGCCGCCCGACACCGCGGGCATCTTCGGTCAGCTGTGGTCTGACCTGTGGCTGACGATCAAGATCGCACTGGGTGCCACGCTGATCGGCGCGGTGCTGGCGTTACCCATCGGCTGCCTGGCCGCTCGCAATGTAGCCCCGAATCCGCTTGTTGCCCAGATGTTCCGGATCTTGGTGGTGGTGGTCCGCGGCATCCCGGAGTTGGTGCTGGCAGTGGTATTTGTGGTGATTACCGGACTCGGTGCGGTGGCGGGCACGCTGGCGCTGAGCGTGGGCAGCATCGGGCTGTTGGGCAAACTCGTCGCCGACTCGCTGGAAGAAGTCGATCCGGGTCCGGAGCGGGCCATCCACGCGACCGGCGCCGGGCGCTGGCAGGTCTTTTTCACCGGAACATTGCCGCAGGCCGCGCCGGGTTTTGCCGGGCACGTGCTCTACCAGCTCGATGTGAACATCCGGGCAGCTACTCTGCTCGGCATCGTGGGGGCCGGTGGCATCGGCTTCGATCTGCTCAGTGGCGCGCAAATACTCGAATTCGGTTTGGTCACAACGATCTTGCTGATGGTGTTCATAACCGTGCTGGCGGTGGAGGCGCTCGCGGTGTGGCTGCGCCACGAGGTGAGCTGAACGGTGGGAAACAACTGTTCGGGATGTTCACCTGCAGTGGCGTCGACGTTGGCCATGGCGAGGTTGTCCGGACAACCTTGCCAACCAGCGTGGAGGCGTGACATCAGCGCGGTATATGGACATCGCCGATCAGCTGGCCGGTGAGCTGGCCGCATGCGCGCCCGGCACCCGGGTGGCCAGCGAGCCCGAACTCGCCAATCGGTTCGGCGTCGGCCGCGCCGCGGCCCGCTCGGCTCTGCAGGAATTGGAGCGCCGGCTCTTGGTTCGCCGCATTCAGGGCGCAGGCACCTTCGTCAATCGGCGCATCGATTACGTGATCTCACGGACCAGGCCGCCGTCCTGGCACGCCACGGTGATCGCGAGCGGCGGCACTCCGCGCTCGCAGACCAAGGAGGTGCAGCGGATCGCACTTGCCGCCGAGGAGTCGGAACAGCTCGGCTGGCCGGCGGGCACCCCGATGTACCGGATCGTCCGGCACTTCTTCATCGACGACCTGCTGGCATCGGTCACTCAGGAGCTGATCCCGATGGAGGCCGTGCCGAACCTGGACATTGCGCTACAGAGCGTGGAGTCGGTGAACATGGCGCTGTGCCAGCTCGGCGGTTTGCGGCCGGTGCGGGCGTGGTGTCGGGCGAGCTTGGAGATCCCGCCCCGCGGTGTGCTGCAGTGCCTGGGCATCGAGGCTAGCGACCCGGTGTGGCGGATCGAGAGCATTAGTCGTGACGCCGAAAACGGTTGTGTGCTGCTGAGTAGCAGCGCGTGGACCCGGGCCGACGCGGTGCGGGTGGTGGTCGAACTCGAAGACTCCACCGCCGGGGGCGCTACGTCGGGAGAACAGGGTGAGTGATTCCTTGAACCGCGCCCGGCGCTGCGGGTTGCTGGCCCACGCCGAGACGGAGGAGCTGCGCTTGCTGGCCGATGCCTGCCTGGCCGACGGCGCCGACGTGCGGGTGCTGGTCGCCCCGGAGGTCGGTTTGGTGTCGACCCAGATTCGTGAGCCCGTTGCCGGCGAGAGGTTTCTGCTGGGCGACGTGCTGGCCTGTCGCGCCGAGGTTGAACTCGCGGGCCATCGTGGCTGGGCGATGCGGCTCGGGGACGACCGGGTCGCCGTCCTGTCTGCCGCCGTGCTCGACGCCGAGGTCGAGGCGGGTCGGCCGCGCGCCGCCGAAGTAGACCGGCTGTGCCACGTGGTCGCCGCCCGTCAAGCCGAGCGGCAGGACCGCGAGTGGGCGGAACTCGCCCCCACCATCGTCGAATTCGAGGAGTTGGCGTGATCGCGTCGAGGGTGAGTGCGCTGCGCCCCGCCGATGCGCAGCAGGTCTTCCGGGCGGTGCTGGAGGCGCTGGCCCGGCCCGGAACCCCGATGGCGTTGCCCGCCGAACTGCTGAGCGTGCTGGCGCCGGCCGTCACCCCGATCGTCGCTCTGGCCGACTCGACCACCGGGGTGTGCGTCCTGGACAACCCCGGTGGCCGTTGGGCCGATGCGATCGCCACCGCAACCGCGGCACCCATCTGGCCGGCCGAGATGGCGCGCTTGGTAGTTGGGCTCAGACCGGTCAGCGACGACGAGGTCCGCGGCTTCACCCGCGGCTCGGCCCGGGCACCGGAGGACGCCGCACTGGTAGCGCTTGGTGTCCGCGATGTGCACGGCGGTCCGCGCCGGTGGACGCTGTCGGGTCCGGGTGTTTGTGGTACCACGACCGTCGCGCCACGGGGCGTGCCCGCCGGATTCGTCGCCGCGCGCGCCGACGTGGTCGCGGCCTACCCGGCCGGCATCGACATCCTGCTGGTGACCGACGACGGGCGCGTCGTCGGCCTGCCGCGCACCACGACGATCAACGAGGAGAACTGATGGGGTACGCAGGAGCGCGCGGCGGGCTGGAAGCCATTCTTGCCGCGGAGGATCTGGTGCGCCGGGCACGCGATTTCGCGCCGGTCCCGTGGGCGAGCACCGAGCAGATCGTCGCGCGTTTCCGGCTCGCGGTCGACCGGGTGATGGGCGAGGGCGGTCTGTTCGATGAGGCCGCCGCGGCGGCCGCGCTGCGCCAAGCCGAAGGTGACCTGCTGGAGGCCGCGCACCTGCTGCGGGCGCACCGCTCCACGTTGCCGCGCCTGGCGGTCAGCGAGCCGATCGACCCGAACCGGATGACGATCATGCGCCGCGTCGTGCCGGCCTTCCGCGAGCCGGACGGCCCCCAGCTGCTGGGCCGCACCACCGACTACACCCGCAGGCTGCTGGACCAGCCGGTCACGGCTCCCGCGCCGCCGGCCGATGAGCACGTGGGCCCGACGCCGCCGGCCACCGCGCAGCAGCGCAGCCCGCGTCGGTTCCTCGACCTGCTGCGCGAGGCCGGTCTGGCCGTCGATCACCGCACTGTCGACGACCCGGAACCCTTTGACATCAGCCGGATTCCGCCGCGGCCCCCGGCGCCACGGTCGGCCGCGCTGGCGACGATGGCCCGCGCGGATACCGGCGCGCTGTTGGGATTGTGGTACCGGTCGATCCTCGGCCCCGACGGTGACATTCACGAAATCACCCTCGGCGAGGTGCGGCACGGGCGGTTGCCGCTGGAGGTCGAGCATCCGCACACCGGCGAGCCGGTGACGATCGGTGAGTTCCGGGTCACCGAGGCTGAGGCCATCGAGGATCTCGACGGTGCCGATGAGGATCGCAGCCGGTTCGACGTCGGGTACGGAATGTGCTTCGGGCACAACGAACGTAAGGCCATCGCGATGGCGAACCTGGACATCGCCAACCGCCGCTTCGGCCGGTCCGGCCCGCTGGAACAGCTGCTGCTTATGACTACCGACGGGCTGGACTCCGCCGGATTCCTCGAGCACCTCAAACTCCCGCACTACGTGACATTCCGCTCCATGGTGGAACGCAAACAGGCGCTGCAGTCGGCCGGGACCACCTGCGCGGTGCGTGTTCCTGAACCCGCCGGAAGGGACTGCGAATGACCACGACCGCCGCGTTGCTCGCCGAAATCGCCGAGCAGCAGACGCCGCCGGGAATCCTGGACGAAAGCGCCAAACGAGAGATCCGACGCGCCGCACTGACTGCGGTGTGTGTGCCGGGCTACCAGGTGCCATTCGGATCTCGGGAGATGCCGGTGGCGCGCGGTTGGGGCTCGGGTGGCCTGCAGGTGACGTTGGCGGTGATCGGCGCCGGCGACACAGTGAAGGTCATCGACCAGGGCGATGACGCCGGTGTCAACGCCACCAACTTGCGTAGGCTGATCGCGGCCACCAGCGGATGCGCGGAGTCGGCCGACACCCGCGAGTCGACCGTCGTCCAGACCCGCCATCGCATCCCGGAGGAAGCCCTGTCGGCGGGCGACATCCTGGTGTATCAGGTGCCGGTGCCCGAGCCGCTGCGCAAGGTGCAGAAATCGGTCACCGAGTGCGCCCGCATGCATGCCGAAAACGATTACGCAGCAATGTGGGTCGGGTTGTACGAGGACATCGTTCGCAACGGCATGATCACCCGCAGCACGGGCTATCCGGTGCTGGTCGCCGGGCGCTACGTCATGGCGAGCACTCCGATTCCGCGCTGGGACGTGCCGCGGCTTCATCATTGTGAGCACATCAACTTGTTCGGCGCCGGGCGGGAGAAGCGGATCTACGCGGTTCCGCCGCACACCGACGCGGTCCCAATGACATTCGACGACGTGCCGTTCGAGGTGGAGTACTCGGGTGGTGCGGTGTGCAAACTGTGCGGCAGCGATGACGTGTTCCTCGTCGAGGCCGGGCCCGCAGGCGGTTTCATGTGCAGTGACACCGAGTGGTGCGCCCGGGTGCGTGCCGGTGACACCGACCGCGCTGCGCATCGCGAGCGGGCGCCGCTGCATCTGCTGCCTGACCCACGGCGGCGTGCCGGCGCCGGCACGCCGGCCCGGCGGCCTACCTACCCAAGCCCGATGCCCAGGCGCGAGACGCGGACCGGCAGCCCCGAATGGATGCTGCGGGTCGATTCGATCGGCAAGGTGCACGGCACCGGCGGCGTGTATGCGGTCGAGGGCACCGGGCCCGACCACGGCACCGCGATCAGCCCGAACACCGGCGCAGTCGTGGCGATGTGGGATGTGTCCTTCGATGTCGCACCGGGCGAGGCGCTGGGTGTGATCGGAGAATCCGGGTCGGGTAAGTCGACCGTGCTGTCGTGTGTCATCGGGAATGAAAGAGCGACAACGGGTTCGGTACACCTGGCGACTGTCGACGATGGCGCTACCGACCTGCTGTCGTTGCCCGACGCTATGCGTCGGCGGCTGCGCGTCGATGCAATGGCAGCGGTACACCAGAACCCCGCCGATGGCCTCGACCTGCGAATCAGCGCCGGCGGCAACATTGCCGAGCGGCTCACCGCGGCGGGATGGCGCGGCTACCACGATATCCGCAGCCGTGCCGCTGAACTCCTTGAGCGAGTAGAGGTTCCGTTATCCCGGATGGATGATCCGGTGGGGACGTTCTCCGGCGGCATGCGGCAACGCGTGCAGATCGCCAAGGCGCTGGCGACAGAACCGCCGGTGTTGCTGCTGGACGAGCCGACCACGGGGCTGGACGCGTCGGTGTCCGCGGGCGTGCTCGACCTGCTGCGCGGATTGCTGTTCGAACGCAACGTCGCGGCGGTCGTTGTCAGCCATGACTTCTCGGTGATCGAGACGCTGACCGATCGCGCCGTCGTCATGCAGCTGGGCAGGGTGATCGAGCGCGGCCTGACCGATCAGCTGTTCTGTGACCCGCATCAGCCCTACACACAGCGGCTCGTTGCCGCAACAAGGAGGTGATCGTGGTGCCGGCGGTGCTCACTGTGCGGGCGTTGCACAAATCTTTCACACTGCACACGATCGACGGGCGCGTCGTGCACTCACTGCGTGGCGTCGACCTCGATGTGTACGCCGGCGAGCATGTCGCGCTGGCCGGACCGAGCGGGGCGGGTAAATCCTCGCTCCTTCGTTGTGTCCATCGCACCTATTTGCCGGACTCAGGCTCGGTGCTGCTGCGCACCGCGGCGAACGAAGAGATCGAGCTGACCAACCTGTCGGACCGGGCGATGGCACGCGTGAGGAGCCGCGAATTCGGTTATGTGTCACAGTTTTTGAATGCTCCGCCGCGCACCAGCCCGCTGGAGTTCGTGGCGGCCGGAGCCCGGCGCCGCGGTGTTGACCGCGCCGAGGCGCGCGAGGCGGCCGCGGACGCACTGCGCCGGCTCAACCTCGACGAAGTGCTGTGGCAGGTGGACTGCTCGGTGCTGTCAGGCGGCGAGCGTCAGCGGGTGAACCTGGCCGCCGGCACGGTCCGGCCGCCGCGGCTGCTCCTGCTCGACGAGCCGGTGTCGGCGCTCGACCCCGCCAACCGGGAAGCGTCGCTCGAACTGATCGCGACGCTGACGACACGGAACGTCGCGGTGCTCGGGGTCTATCACGATCTGGATGCCATGCGGCGGTTGGCATCTCGGGTTGTGCTGATGCGCGACGGCCGCATCGTGAAAGACGGTGCGCCGACCGAGATCTTCGAAGGAGTGGCATGACGATCGAGGTGTTCGAGCGGACAGTGCGGCACTGGCCGTTGGCGACGCCGCCGGCGGACTACGTGCTCGGCCACGTCTGCGCGGTGCTGCCCGACCGCGTGATCAACGACGCGTTGGTGGCCGTACGCCACGGTGTCATCGCGGCGGTCGAACCGCACCCGCCCGGGCTGTCGGCCGATGTCGACGGTCAAGGCCTGCTGTGCATTCCCGGTTTGGTGGACACGCACAGTGACGGGCTGGAGAGCGAGCGGTTGCCGCGGCCGGGTGCGGAGCTACCGATGGAGTTCGCGCTGCTGTCATTCGAGGGCAGGCTACGGGCCGCTGGGGTGACAACCGTGTTCCACGGCGCCGGGTTCGAACACAGCATGGGCCGTCGCGCGCCGCGTACCGTCGAAGGCGCCGAGCTGTGCTGTGACGCCATCGAGGCGCGGACCGAGGGCCTGGTGGATCACCGGATCCTGTATCGGCTCGATGTCCGTTGCGCGGAAGGCCTTGTGGCGCTTAAGGAACGGCTCGCCAAGAGGGCAGGGATGCCGCTCGTCTCGCACGAGGACCACACTCCCGGGCAGGGCCAGTACGCCGAACGTACCTATTACGAGCGCTACATGATTGGCGCGCGTGGGATGACCCCCGAAGAAGCGATCCGCCACGTCGATCACCTCATTGCCGAGCGCAGCGGGCGCCTCGGCATCCGCGAAGAGGCGATGGGTTGGCTCGGCGAGCAGGCGCGGGCCGGGCGCATCCGGCTGCTCGGCCATGACCCCACGTCGCGGGCCGAGGTTGACGAATTGGTGGCCCGAGGCGGTGCGGTCGCCGAATTCCCGACCACGCTGGCCGCCGCGCAAGCGGCGCGTGACCATGGACTGCCGGTGGTGATGGGCGCGCCGAACGTGCTGCGCGGTAGCTCACATAACGGCAACGCGTCGGGCCGCGAGCTCATCGAGCGCGGTCTGGTGACCTCAATCGCCTCGGATTACCTGCCGTCGAGCCTGCTGGCCGCGGCGTTCGCCGTTGCCGACGATGCCCGGATCGGTCTGGCCGCCGCCGTCGCGTTGGTGACGTCGGGTCCGGCGGATGCCGCAGGGCTGGCCGACCGCGGCCGGCTACTGTCGGGCCTGCGGGCGGATCTGGCGCTCGTCGCACCCGGGCACTGGCCGGTCGTGCATGCGGTGCTGGTGAGCGGGACACGCGCCGAAGATCATCTCGCCACTTCGCACGACGGCCAGGACCTAGAGGAGGTGCCATGACCCTCTCCCGTGAATCGCTGGGCATGCTCATCGCTGGGCTGGCCGGCCTGCCCTACGGCCGGGAGGTGGTGGACCAGCGGGCGCATGCACTACAGACCGGGTGGTACGCCAAGCAGGCCGGCGCCGATGACGAGTTGTTGGTCGCAGCGACATTGCACGACATCGGGCGGGCCAGCGAGGTGGCTGCCCAATGGCCGGATCTTCCGCACGAGCTGTGCGGCGCCGAGTTCGCGCACGCGTACCTCGGTGAGCGTGCTGCCCGGATCATCGGTGCCCACGTGCCGGCCAAGCGCTACCTGGTCGCCACCGACCCCGGGTACCACGCTCATCTCAGCCTCGCGTCGGTCGCATCGCTCAAAGTGCAGGGCGGCGGGATGAGCGACGAAGAGGTGGCCGACTTCCGTGCGAGTCCCGTCGCCGAAGAGGCGGTCATGGTGCGGCGATGGGACGACGACGCGAAGGATCCGTACGGCCCGATGATCGCCATCGCCGAGGTGCTGGACGCCTACGATCGGCTGACCGCCTGAGCGTGACCGGACGGATCGTCCGGCACTGAGCGCGTCCCGGTCTGCGTGAATTTCTCTGGTCAGCCGCTCGTCCGGTACCCTGGGGCGGTTGCCGACGCAGGCGACTCTCCTGTCACGGAACGCCCGTGGCCGTACAGACCAGAGGAGGTGGTGAGGTTTCCATGCGTCCATACGAAATCATGGTCATTCTTGACCCCACACTTGACGAGCGCACCGTTGCTCCATCCTTGGAGACGTTCCTCAACGTTGTCCGCAAAGACGGCGGGTCCGTCGACAAGGTGGACATCTGGGGTAAGCGCCGGCTGGCCTACGAGATCGCCAAGCACGCCGAAGGCATCTACGTAGTTGTCGACCTCAAGGCGGCACCGGCCACGGTGTCCGAGCTCGACCGTCAGCTGAGCCTCAACGAGTCGGTCTTGCGCACCAAGGTGATGCGCACCGACAAGCACTGAGTCGGGTAGCGCACGCGCTCCCCGGCGTCAGCGGGTGTGCGTAGGCTCAGCGAAAACACGCTCATGACCGTTAACCGTCCCCAGGCGAGAGCCGGGATGGACCCAGGAGGAAACAGTGGCTGGTGACACCACTATCACCGTTGTCGGAAACCTGACTGCCGACCCTGAACTGCGGTTCACGCCGTCGGGTGCCGCCGTCGCGAATTTCACCGTGGCGTCGACCCCCCGGATCTTTGACCGCCAGAGTTCGGAATGGAAAGACGGTGAGGCGCTGTTCCTGCGGTGCAACATCTGGCGGGAAGCCGCCGAGAACGTCGCGGAAAGCCTGACCCGCGGGTCGCGGGTGATCGTCACCGGACGGCTCAAGCAGCGCTCGTTCGAGACCCGCGAAGGTGAGAAGCGCACCGTTTTCGAGGTCGAGGTCGATGAGATCGGGCCCTCGCTGCGGTACGCCACCGCCAAGGTGAACAAGGCAAGCCGCAGTGGCGGCGGGGGCGGCGGCTTCGGCAGCGGCGGCGGATCTCGCCAGGCGCCCGCGGCGCAGGCGAGCAGCGCACCGGCGGACGATCCGTGGGGGAGTGCTCCGGCATCGGGCTCCTTCGCCGGCGGCGACGAAGAACCGCCCTTCTGACGTGAAACGCCGTCACACCACACAAGACCAGTAGCAAACGGAAAGAAAGAAACACATGCCCAAGTCCACGAAACGGCGCCCGGCTCCGGAAAAGCCGATCAAGACACGCAAATGCGTCTTTTGCTCGAAGAAGGGCCAATCGATCGACTACAAGGACACCACGTTGCTGCGCACCTACATCAGTGAGCGCGGCAAGATCCGGGCGCGGCGCGTCACCGGAAACTGCGTGCAGCACCAGCGCGACATTGCGATCGCGGTGAAGAACGCCCGCGAGGTGGCCCTGCTGCCCTTCACTTCGTCGGCGCGATAGTCGCCGGACGCCCAACCGAAAGTACGAAAACGATGAAGCTGATTCTGACGGCCGACGTCGACCATCTCGGCGCCGTCGGCGAGACTGTCGAGGTCAAGGACGGGTACGGCCGGAACTTCCTCCTTCCGCGCGGCCTGGCGATCGTCGCCTCACGCGGCGCCCAGAAGCAGGCCGACGAGATTCGACGGGCCCGCGACACCAAGGCCGTCCGCGATCTCGGGCACGCCAACGAGATCAAGACGGCCATTGAGGCGCTCGGCCCGGTGGCGCTGCCGGTGAAGACGGCGGCCGATTCCGGGAAGCTGTTCGGCTCGGTGACCGCCGGTGATGTGGCCGCGGCAATCAAGAAGGCCGGCGGCCCGAATCTCGACAAGCGCATTATCCGGTTGCCCAAGACGCATATCAAGGCGGTCGGCACCCATTCGGTCTCGGTGCATCTGCACCCGGAGATCAATGTCGACGTTGCGCTCAACGTCGTCGCGGACAGCTAACTCAGCACCGCTTGTTCTCGTCCGGCGGCTGCCGTAAATCGGCGGCCGCCGGATTTTGTCGTGCCATCAGCGTGCCGAGAGGTTCCGCTGTGGATGGACGCCGTGGATCGGGCTGGCGAACTATTTGCGTGAGGCCGCCGACTGGGCCCCTTAACCCCCTCGTAACTCAGCGAAAATATGGCTGAAAGCCAACACGCCCGGGGCAGTAACCTGCGACGACACGCCGAAGAGATTCTTCTCCACACCGATGCACCGGTCTTGTACGACCCTTATCAGCAGGGATGCCGCAGCGCCGCGTTTTAATCCACAGGTTCTCCACACCCCACTCAACACAGGTGTCGATGGATATGCACACACGATGCACAGCCTTATGAACAGCGGCCCTTTCACGTGCTGGCCAGCAACGCTTACGGTCTTCCAGGCGCGAGGCTTTGCCGGCGCTTGGGTCTGGAGCGGCGCTGCCCCGACCGACGTTGTTAAGTGTCGGCTATCGAATGTATGTTCGCATCATGTTGCAGAGGGAGGCGAGAGCCCGTGGCGGTCGTTGACGATCTAGCGGCCGGCATGGACGCTTCGCCGCCCAGCGAGGAGTTCAGCCGTCAGCCACCGCAGGATCTGGCCGCGGAGCAGTCGGTGCTGGGCGGGATGCTGCTGAGCAAGGACGCCATCGCCGATGTGCTGGAGCGCGTGCGGCCCGGGGACTTCTATCGCCCGGCGCACCAGAACGTCTACGACGCGATCCTGGATCTGTACGGCCGGGGGGAGCCTGCCGACGCCGTGACGGTGGCCGCCGAGCTGGACCGCCGTGGGATGCTGCGCAGGATCGGCGGAGCGCCGTATTTGCACACGCTGATCTCGACGGTCCCGACCGCCGCCAACGCGGGCTACTACGCGGGCATCGTGGCCGAGAAGGCGCTGCTGCGCCGGCTTGTGGAGGCGGGAACGCGGGTCGTGCAGTACGGCTACGCCGGCGCCGAGGGTGCTGACGTTGCCGAGATCGTCGACCGCGCGCAGGCCGAGATCTACGACGTCGCCGACCGGCGGTTGTCGGAGGACTTCGTTCCGCTCGAGGATCTGCTGCAGCCGACGATGGACGAGATCGACGCCATCGCCTCCAGTGGCGGCATGTCCCGCGGTGTGCCAACCGGCTTCACCGAACTCGACGAGGTGACCAACGGGCTGCACCCGGGACAGATGATCATCGTCGCGGCCCGACCTGGAGTGGGCAAATCGACTCTGGGACTGGATTTCATGCGGTCGTGCTCGATCAAGCACCGCATGGCGAGCGTCATCTTCTCGCTGGAAATGAGCAAGTCCGAGATCGTGATGCGGTTGCTGTCGGCCGAGGCGAAGATCAAGCTCGCCGACATGCGTTCGGGCCGGATGAACGACGACGACTGGACCCGGCTGGCGCGGCGGATGAGCGAAATCAGCGAGGCGCCACTGTATATCGACGACTCACCGAACCTGACCATGATGGAGATCCGGGCCAAGGCGCGCCGGCTCAAGCAGAAGGCCGACCTGCGTCTGGTCGTGGTCGATTATCTGCAGCTGATGTCGTCGGGCAAAAAGGTCGAGTCGCGGCAGCTGGAGGTTTCCGAATTCTCGCGTCAACTCAAGTTGTTGGCCAAGGAGATCGAGGTTCCGGTGGTGGCGATCAGCCAGCTCAACCGTGGTCCCGAGCAGCGCACCGACAAGAAGCCGATGCTGTCGGACCTTCGTGAGTCGGGATCGCTGGAGCAGGACGCCGACATGGTGATCCTGCTGAACCGGCCGGATGCCTTCGAGCGCGACGACCCCCGTGGGGGAGAGGCCGATTTCATTCTGGCCAAGCACCGTAACGGCCCGACCAAGACGGTCACCGTCGCACACCAGCTGCACCTGTCGCGCTTCGCCAACATGGCGCGATAGATAGAGGGCTGGTGTAGGTTCCAGTTTTAAGTGGCGGAATTCCAAATTTCATGGCGTGAAAGTGGCGGATCCGCCACGAAGTTCGGAAACCGGTTAGTAGAGCTAAGCTTGGACGCCACGTTGGTGCGTCCCTACTCGCCCGAGCATACGAGTTACGGCATTCGCGAGATATGTTGTGCGCCAGGGATGGTGGTGGTCTATCCCCAAGCTGGTACGGCTGCAGCGACACCTCTCGAGACAGCGAAGTACATGGATAGCAGCGTGTATTCAGCCGATGGCTGGCCGATAATCAATCTCATCCATTAATAACTCAAATGGGCCGGGTCGCGAAGTGTGGCCGCGCCGAGATTCCGGCTCGATCTGACCTGTCGGCCAGGTCTTGCCGAAACGGACAGCGAGTTCGGGCGCATCATAAACACCATATCCACGGTTGGAATGGTCGACGGTCCAGGCGATGTCAATTACGGTGTGGCGAAGTCCGGACTGTGGGGATTCACTCGTGGGCTGGCTTTGGAGGGTGCGCGTCACAACATCAAAGTGAACGCGATTGCGCCATGGGCCAGAACCCCCATGACACACCAGGCGGATGCTGCGCGCGCCAAAGCTGGTCGCTCCGCTGCGCAAGGGGTCGACGAGTTCGCTAGCTTGGGGACGCGACTGAACCTCGATCCCGCACTGGTCTCACCGCTCGTCGCCTATCTGGCCCATGACTCCATAGAGGTCAGCGGACACATCTACAGCGTCGGAGCAGGCCGGGTGGCTCGATACTTCCTCCAGGTCACCGAGGGCTACTTCGACAAGCAGCTCTCGCCGGAATCGATCAGGGACAATATCGAGCAAATCGAGCGAACGACGGGCTGCTCCACTCTGGAGAGTCTCGAAGGGGAGCTCCGACTCATGATTGATGCAGTGGCGCGCAATGCAAGTTAGGTGTTCCCCACGGCGGTCTGAAGTGTTGACAATCCTTCTGCGCGAAGAATTTCGGGCCGATTAACTGAGGTTTGCGGCTCCGGCTACTCCGTAGATCTCACGACAGGTAAACATACTCGAGGAGACGGCGTTGGAATTATTCGACGCAATACGCACTACGCGGGCCATGCGCCGACTCGCTTGCTCAATTCGAGGTCCTACAAGTTACCCACGGTTTTGCGGACCGGTTCTTGGCTGGCTTCCAGTCAGCGGTGAGCATTGCCGCTGCGTCCGGGTTGGCGAAGGTCGGCAGTGACCCGTCGGCCGTTGGTACCCGGCAAGGGCCGGGACCTGTATCGGCCTCTGATCTGGATGTATTGGCATTTCCAATGAGGCGGTGGCGTATTCGGTAGCGTGGGGGTCGACGGTGGCGTGACCAGCGTGAGCCGTACCTCAGGCGATCGCTGTCCGGGTCGGCTTATGGTGACGGGGAGCTCAAAACACCGCCACCGGAGTCAGAGGGGACCCTACGGCGCGCGTAATCCTCAGGGGCGGCCCCGAGAACAGGAACTCCCAGCGCCTCTCCTCGGCACAGGCCAGCGCAAGGGATTCGAGATCGAAGATCTCCCCCACCCAAAGTCCCATGTGGACAAGGAAAATGATGTGCAGCGGCTGGTTGGTGTCGGGCGTCTCGTTCGGGCGCACCTCCATTCCCCACGTGTCGGTGGCCAGGGCCGCGATTTCGTGGTCACCCACCCACGGAACCGCGTCCAGGCCAAGCCCCGGCGCCGAGCCGCCCGCATAATCGGCCCAGGCACCGCGGCTTCGCACCTGTGCCATCTGGCCGGTGCGCACCAGCACGAAGTCGCCGCGGTGCACGGTCACTCCTTGGCGGCGTTCGCAGGCTTCTAGATCCGCAGAGGTGATCGCGTAACCGGGCTCGAGCCAGGGCACGCCGCGCGCGGCGGGGATGTCGAGCAGCACACCGCGGCCGATCATCCGGTCGCACCCACCGGTGATGTCGTTCTTCAGCGCACCCTTGCTGCTTACCTGGTCGGGGTCGTAGCCGTTGTACATCTTGCCTTCGAAGAAGATGTGCGCGAGGGCATCCCACTGTGTTCCGCTCTGCAGCGGCATGATCAGGACGTCGTCGGTGCCGCGCAGGTGTCTGTCTTGGCCGCCGTAGAAATCGCGGGTCATCGTGCCCGCCGCCACGTCCGCCCCGTCTCGAATCATTAAGTGAATCGGGTTGAACCGTCCGAGCGCGCCGCCGCCTGACTGTGGTCCGGCCTCGTCGATAGGCAGCGTCATCGACACGACCCTGCCGGTCTGGACCAATCTTGCGGCGGCGATGACGTGTTGCGGCGTGACGTAGTTGAGGGTGCCCAACTCGTCGTTCTCGCCCCACCGGCCCCAGTTGCTGTACCTGCGGCCGAGCTCTCTGACGGTGGCGATCGTGGGTGGCGTGCTCATGAGCCGCCGCTGTAGCCGAGCCGGCGTGAAAGCTGCTGGGCCGCGTCGCAGACGGCGGGTCCGATGTCCCGGACCGCCGCTGGCGTCAGCCGATCAATCGGGGCGCTCAAGGTGATGGCTCCGGTGCAGGCGCCGGATGCGTCGAAGAAGGGCGACGCGACGCCAGCGCCGCGCTGGATCCACCCGCTCTTAGAGTAGGCGTACCCGAGGCGGCGGTCTCGTTCGAGCTGCACCCGGTACTTGTCCGGTTCGGTGATGCTCGTCGGGGTGTACGCGAAAAGGCCGTCGGCGATCACCTCGTCGATCTCCTCGCGGGGCAGCGCGGACAGGATCGCGCGGCCGGCGGCGCCGGTCGTCAACGGAAACGGCTTGTTGAGTTCGATCACGTAACGGATCGGCTGGATGCAGTCGACCTTGTCCTGGAACACCACCCGGTGGTCGCGCCGACCGGCCAAGTAGGTGGTCTCGTCGAAGCGATCGGTGAGTGCGCGCAGCAAGGGCTCGGCGGCGAGCCAGAGCGAATCACGTTGTCGCACTGCGGCTGCGACCGAGAACATTTCCCGCCCCACTACGTAGGTACCGCGGTCGTCGACCTGCTCTACCCACCCAAGGCTCTCGAGCTGACGGAATATCCGGCTGACCGCGGAGCGGTCGATACCGGTGGCACGCTCCGCGTCGCGGACGCCAATGCCGCCCTCGTGACGGCCGACAAGTCCCAGCAGCGTGACCACACGGTGCGCAACGGTCGGCGACGATGCCGGCCCCTCGGCCGGCTCCGGGTCGCTGCGGATCTTTTCGCGCACGGTCACTCCCGATCGTTTGACAGCTGGGATGGTCGACACCATACTAGCTCAACAAGACACTGTCTCATTTGTGCCTTCGGGGGGTGGACGATCACGTGGAGACGACCCCCTTCGGAGCTTTCGAGTACTTCCCGACCAATCTGGAATGGTCGACGCAGATGCTGCGGCTGTTCTCGTACTGCTACGTCCGGGGCGCCGATTTCAGCGAAGTGCACGCGGTGGCGCGCGGCCTGCCGGTCGGCGACGACGCCGCATGGCAGCGGGGATTCTCGGAGCTGGCCGATCGCATCGAGGCGGCGGCGCACGCCTCGGCGGCCGGAGGGCATGACATCACCGCCCGCGACCTTTTCCTGAGAGCCACCATCTATCACCGGATCTCGGGGCAGATGGCCGACATCGCCGGTGAGACGGACGTGCCGCCGGGGCTGCTCGAGTCGGTGCGCTGTTTCCGCGAAGCCTCGGCCCGTATGAAGCCGACGTTCGCGCCGGTCGAGGTGCCTTACGAAGGCGCCACACTGCCGGGATACCTGTGCCTGAAGGACAATGTGTCGGCTCAACCGGTCCCGACCGTGATCGATTTCGGTGGCATCGACGCCTGGGCAGAGGAGCAGTATTTCAAGATCGGCTCCGCCCTCGTTGAGCGCAACTACGGGGTGCTGTTGCTCAACGGCCCCGGCCAGGGCGCCGCACGGCAGCGGGGCGTGTTCGGCCGGTACGACTTCGAGACCGCCGCGGCCGCCGCCGTGGACTACCTGCAAGCGCAGCCCGGCGTGGACCCGGAGCGCATCGCCTTGATCGGGTCTAGCCTCGGCGGTTATTACGCCGCCCGGGCAGCCGCGTTCGAACCTCGCCTCAAGGCAACCGTGATCTGGGGCGCCGCAATCGGATTCGACCCTTCCCTGATTGACGACACCGACAGCGGCCGCGCCGGCAGCAGGGTCCGCCAGGTCGAGAGGTTCCTGGGCGTCGGGGGACTCGACGCCCTCCTGGAGCACGGCAGCAAGTTCCGGCTCGGCCCGGCAGTCATGGGAAACGTGTCGGCGCCGGTCCTCATCCTGCACGGCGGCAGTGACGTGCTCGCCCCGGTGACGCACGCGCAGGCCGTGTACGACGACATCGACTACCCCGACAAGACGCTCGTGGTCTACCCCGCGGGAACGCCCGGGTGCGCCCACTGCCAGCTGGACTCGCTCGGAGTCGCCCAGCGCGACATCTGTGACTGGCTCGACGACAAACTACTTTCATGACAAGGAACGCAAAGATGGCGCGCATCAACCTCATCGACGAAAACACCATGACACGCGACCAGCGGGCAGCCTTCGACTTGCTGCCGTCCAACCTCGCGCGCGGACTGGTCAACACCGACCCACGGGTCGTCGCCGCGAAGTTCCGGCTCGCCAGTACCTACGCCGCCTCCGGTCTGGATCCGCAACTGCGAGAACTGGTCATGATGCGGGTGGCCGCGCTCTGCGACAGCGACTACGAACGGCTGCAGCACCGGCACAAGGCCATCGCGACGGGGCTGACGGACGCCGAACTGAGCGCCATCGAGGCGGGTGATCAGACACAGCTCGACCCGCGCAAGGCGACCACCCTACGCTTTGTCGACGACTGCTATTACCGCACAAAGGTTTCCGAGCCTGTGCTGGCAGCGGCGCGCAGCCAAGTCAGCGACAGCGACCTCGTCGTGATCATTCTCATCATCGGCAGCCAGATGCAGACCGCGCGGTTCGTGGAGACGCTCGAGATCGACCTCGACGAAGCGCCCGCGAACTGGGACGCACTCGACCGGCCGTCGGCGGACGACGACGTACGGGCCGCGACCCTGAAGCTCGTCGGCGCCTATCAGACCCTGCTGGCCGAGAAACGCTGGGACGAGTGGATCGATTTATGGGCCGAGGACGCTGAACTCAGTTTTCCGTTCGCTCCGCTGGGCCGCAAATCCGTCTATCGGGGCAGGGCAGAGATCTTGGGCTACATGAGCGCCGTGGGGCGAGTCGTGGTCGACTCTCTCGATACCGCCCGGCTGTTCCCGGCGCAGGAGCCGAACGTCGCGGTGGTCGAATTTACCGTCACGGGCCACGCCCCGGCTACCGGCGCACCCTACAACCAGAGCTTCGTGATCTTCTTTGAGACCAAGAAGGGCAAGATCTGGCGCTATCGCGAGTATTGGAATCCACTGGTCACCATCGACGCCGTCGGCGATCTCGAAACCTGGACGAACGGATTCGGCTCGCCCGACCCCGCACGCGATGCGTGGGGGTCCTGACATGGAACTTAACGAGTCCGCCCGGAACCTCATCGGAAAGGGCGCCGACGCCACCCTCGTCACCTTGAACCCCGACGGCAGCCCCCATGCGACCCTCGTTTGGGTCGCCCTGCAGTCGACGCCGGACGGAGACGAACTCGTCGTTGCGCACCTTTCGGACAACAAGAAGGTTCGCAACGTCCGCACCAATCCACGCGTCGCGGCAACCATCGTGTCACCCGGAAATTCCAGCCAGCCGTCCCTCTGGCTCTCGATCACCGGGACCGCCCGGATCGTCGAAGGCGGCGCGCCCGAGCTCCTCAACGAACTCGCCCATACCCTCTGCCCCGATGTGGACTTCGTCCCCGAGGGCGCCCCACCCGGATTCGTCACCCACATCCGCATCGAAAAGACCGGCGGCGTCGGTCCTTGGGGACACGGCTAACGGCCACGCCTGATGAACAGTAACTGGTCGCGGCCGTCTGGGCGATCGAACCGGTCTCAGTCCGCGAGGGAGTCCCAAAAGCCTTCTGCACCTGCGCGATACGCCAGCAGCCTCCGGTCCGCATGTGGGTCAGCGAACCATGGACCGCGCGCGTGCGAATTTTGCGACAGCGGGGTGACTCGGCAACCTCGATGAACTGGATCTTCGACCACGGCTACACAAACTCGGCACGCGCATGCCTGTGAACGGATTTAAGTCGGGACGATGAACCCGCAGCAGGGCGAACACTTAAGTGTTGCGCCGCCGTGGATGCTGCCGCAGCATTCGATACCCCGCCAGCTGAGGTTTTCATGGATATGCCTTGGGGGCAACGGTCCTCGCAGTGACAGCTCTCGTGGTAGCGACAATCGCGCTTCATCAATAGCGTACTACGACAGCGAGTTCGCGTGCGCAGGATCACTTGCGCCATCGGAGTCGCCGACCTCTGGCAAGAACACTGCGTCCGCCGACCGCGCATTGTGCACCGCGATCGACTCACTGATGACTGAAGACAACCAAGTCGCCAAAGGCGTTGTCGAGCCTCGGTCCACCGGGATCCCCAGCACGGCTACAGGCAACCGAAAGTTCATTGATGAAACCAAGGATTGGTTGAGGCGACGCGTCGTTCAGTTGTCGACATTTCACTGGTAAAATGAAGTGCATCACCCTGGCATGAAACCTACTGCCGGGCAACATGTCTGACGGCATCGACAGGTACTCGCGGAGTCGGGTAAGAAAAATACGGCGAGGCGTGAGCGCGAGCGCGAGCCGGAACGACCGATAAAGACATGCACAACCGCATCATTATAGGATCCGCCATGAAGATGAGAAAAACGCGGCCGCCATTTTGATGAGAATTCTGCAAAGCATGAGGTAGACGGACCGTCTTCCGCCACGCACATTGAGAACCTACAGCGGCGGCGCTGGGCAGGTTCCAGTTCTAAGTGGCGGATCCGCCATGAAGTTCGGAATCCGGTTAGCAGGACTAAGCTTGAACGACGCGCTGGTTTGACACGGCTCGCCCCGCGCTGCGAGGTACAGGACTCGCGAACATGTTGTGCGCTAGGGGTATTGATGGTCCATCCCCAAGCTGGGATGGCTGCAGTCACACATCTCAAGACGGCGAATCATGGATAGCGGAGGTCCTCCATGAAACAGCCCGTTCATCGTGTCGCAACGACGCCCGAATGGGTCGGTTCTTCTGCTTCGCCTCAACGACGATGGCAGCGGCCGAGCATTCGGAATTGCAAATGGAGCCGCCGCGCCCCGTCCGCGGTCGCTGATCGTGCGATTGCGGGTGTGCCTAACGTGGGCGCGCCCTGGCGACCTGGCTGGGGCTTGGGGGTACCTGGGGCGTGGCGGCCGGCGGGTTTGGTGGCGGACCGCCCGGGTGGGTGGCCGTTTACACGACGACGTCCTCTTGACGCCGTGGCTGCCGCTAGTCCAATTGGCATTGTCAGTCCAGTTTTGTCGCAGCATGATGCCCAATAGTCAACGAAACTCTTTGGAAGGCCGCTGTTGTCGCGACTCAACTATGATCAGCCATTCCCCGCGCTCGTCGTTCAGGCCGTCGGCGGCTCTACGATGTCTCTGCCCGGCGACCTAGGCGGCTCGTACGGCGTCATCTTGATCTACCGTGGGTCCTGGTGCCCATACTGCAATGCCCAGCTCTCCGCCTTCTCGCGTGCACTTGACGCACTGAGTGAACTCAACGTCAAGGTCGTCGCGTTTTCTGTCGATGATGAGGACACGTCTGCCGAGCTCGTCGCCAAGCGTAGGTTGCGCTTTCCCATCGGCCATAGCGTCGACGCCGAAAAGGTCGCCGCGGCGACAGGTGCTTACGTCAACGACGATCCGGTCTATCTGCAATCGACCGGCTTCATCCTGGCACCTGACGGAAAGGTTCGCCTCGCCGTGTACTCGAGCGGAGCCATTGGACGCTTGGTCGCCGACGACGTCGTCGGCTTCGTCCGGTATCTGACCGAGCATTCGGAAACGCGATGAGTGGCGCCGAACAGCGCCGCGGTTCGCGCCGTCAACGTTGCAGCACAACGAAAGCAAACAGGAAGGACGTTGCAGAGCAGCCCCAGCCATAGGCTTCCCGATCCTGATACGGGGGTGGTCGGGGTCTCGATTCCACTCCCGGGCGCGCGGCAGGTCTTGGATGTATTCCCGAACACCCACACAAGATCCCTGTAACCCATTCGGGTCCAACGTAATTCGACTACGAAGGCAAAAGGTCCATGTCTGACAGACCGTGTACGCGGCACGACTCTCTTTTCGGCTCGACGTCCATCGGGAATGTTGAGATGACGAACCGTATCGCCCTGGCGCCGATGACACGGGTAAGCGCTACAGCCGACGGGCTTCCCACCGAGCGGATTGGGCACTACTACCGCGCTTTCGCCGACGGTGGATTTGCCTTGTTGCTCACCGAAGGTCTTTATATCGATGACCAGACCAGCCAGGGTTATTTCTTCCAGCCTGGCATCGCAAATTCCGCTCACGCCGTGGCGTGGAGGCGCGTAGTCGAGGGTGTCCACGCCTCCGGGTCGAAGTTCTTTGCCCAACTAATGCACGCGGGCAGCCAGTCGCAAGGCAATTCGTACACCTCCACCACTTGGGGGCCCTCGGCTGTACGTCCCAAAGGCGAGCAACTGGCTATGTACCGCGGGTCGGGCCCGTTCCAGATGCCCGAAGCGATGACCGCTGAGCAGATCGGGCAGGTCCGCGCCGCGTTCGTCAACGCGGCGCGGTTAGCACGGGATGCGGGGTTCGACGGTGTTGAGATCCACGGCGCCAACGGATACTTGCTAGACGCATTTCTCACCGACTATATGAACGCCCGCACCGACCGCTACGGGGGGAACGTCGCCAACCGAATTCGGTTGGCCACCGAAGTCTGTGGTGATGTGGCGGCTGCAGTAGGCGCGGACATCGCCGTCGGTATCCGAATTTCCCAGGGAAAAGTTTCAGACAACCATTATCGGTGGGCGGGCCGCGAGGATGACGCAGCCACGATATTCACTGCGCTGGCCGCCACCGGTATCGACTACATCCATACCACCGAATACCATGCCCTGGCACCGGCTTTCGAGGGCACTGAAACGTCGCTGGCGGAGTTCGCCAAGCACTACAGCGGGCTAACGATCATCGCCAACGGCCACCTCGACGACCCTCGCGACGCAGCAACGATCATCGACTCCGGCACTGCCGATGTCATCGCCCTGGCCAAGCCCGCTCTGGCCACTCGGGATTGGCCGCACCGCGTACGAACGGGCCAACCGCTATCACCTGACCTGCCCGCTGATCTGTTCGGTCCCATAGCGAACCTAAAAGACTGGGAGGTCGCCGGACCGCCGGGCGTAATCGGCCCCCAAGATCACCAAATCAGTCACGAGGAACCCAAACATGCAGGGAAACTGCGAAATTGAGGCAGCGCTGCAACGGTAATGGCGCCGAGCTTGGGCCCACCTGTTAGTCGAATAGATCGAAGGAGCGCGTCTGTGCGAGACGACATTGTTCCGGGTGCGGTGTTCCCGGACTACGAGCTGACCGATCACAATAAAGTCCGGCGACGCCTGAGTGAACTGCAAAGAATTGACCCGATGGTCCTGTTACTCTCGCGCGGGCACTTCTGTCCCAAGGACCACCAGCAGCACCTCGAGTTGTCAGCCAACTTCTCCAAAATCGCGGTGGCGTACACGGCAATCGTCACGATTTCAACAGACAGCATCGTGGAGACCGCGGAGTTCCGCGCATCCGTTGGGGCGCAATGGACTTTCCTTTCCGACGCCGGACGTAAGATTCAAAAGGACCTCCAGATCCAGGAGTACACCGACCCCCATCACGACCCCATGGTCCCGCACACGTTCGTCCTGAAGCCCGGCTTGGTGATCCACAGAATCTATAACGGCTACTGGTTTTGGGGCCGGCCGTCGTTCGAGGACCTGCGCCGCGATCTTCGCGACGTGATGCGAGAACTTCGCCCCGACTGGGACCCTTTTGCCCCCGGGCTTCGTGAGGCCTGGGACGCCGGGGATCGGTCAAGGCACTACCCGTATTACCCGTCTGCGAATTCAGGGGGGTGAGTCATCCTGTGCGACTGACGACTTAGGGATCGACACAAACTCGGGTTTAGCGATCACTCGCACTCTAGATCGCGCTATCGAATGCGCACATCGGCAGCGCCAAGGTTGTAAAGCGATCCGATCCGATGTAGCCGCGTGGACCCAAAGAGCAATGATCCCGGCCGTTCAAATCAATTCAACCCCGGGTTACCAGCCGGGGCCGAGGAGGGTAATGACCACATTCCCAGCAGAGCTGAGCTACACCGAGGAGCACGAGTGGGTGCAACGCATCGGCAATGACGCCGTACGGGTTGGCATCACTGACTATGCGCAGTCTGCGCTCGGCGATGTCGTATTTGTCCAGCTGCCCGATGTCGGCTCCGATGTGACGACGGGTGAGTCCTTCGGCGAGGTGGAGTCCACCAAGTCCGTGTCCGATCTCTACTCCCCCGTCACCGCGAAAGTCAGTGCTGTCAACGGCAATCTGGAGACGAATCCAAGCCTTATGAACTCAGATCCCTACGGAGCGGGCTGGCTGATCGAGCTGCAGACCGACGCCATAACGCTCGACGCGGCCCTTGGCGAGCTGTGGAATGTGGATGCCTATCGCGCACACGTCGCGGACTGAACAGTCCCAAGGGCGGCAGAGCGGACTCGGGGAAGGGCATGCGGCATCCAGATCGACTGGCGCGCAGCGCCATCGGCAAGAGCGCACGTTTCCGCGCCGGTACCCCGCTCACCAACCCAGCACTCCCTACCGATGGTGTTTGCGCCGCGCGCATCCCGCCGATGGCCAGTAAACCTTCGAGGGCGCGTCCACACCACACGACCATGAAGCGAACCCACCCAGTGGACACAGGAGATAACACCAATGAACGCATCGGCAGCCGCCCAGGCGGCAGAAGCCACCGACCGGGATCGCATCTACGATGTCGTCGTCGTAGGCGCGGGCCCGGTTGGCATCAATGCAGCTGGCCGAGTCCGAGCAGGGGGTCTGTCTGTGGCCTTAATCGAGCGTGAACTTGTCGGCGGTGAATGCCGACACTGGGGGTGCATCCCGAGCAAGGCATTGTTGCGGCCGGTGCTGGCATTGGCCGATGCCCGCCGTGTCGAGGGCTCACGCGAGGCAGTCACCGGATCAGTCTCAGCGTCAGGAGTTTTTGCTAGACGCGACCGCTATGTGACCAATTGGGACGACACTCCCATGGCTGATGCGGTTGCCGGTATGGGGGTCGACCTCTTCCGCGGACACGGTCGACTCGACGGACCTTGCCGAGTTGGGGTCACAACCTTCGACGGAGCGGTGCTCGGGCTCACCGCTCGACACGGCGTGATGATCTGCACCGGCAGCAGTGCGATGGTGCCCGATGTGCCCGGTGTAGCTGAAGCGAAACCGTGGACGAACCGCAGGGCAACTGACAGCAGTTCGGTGCCGCGTCGGCTAGCTATCGTAGGTTCCGGTGGGGTCGCTACGGAGATGGCGACCGCATGGCAGGGCCTGGGGTCGGCGGTTACTCTGCTGTCGCGCGGTGCCAGCCTGCTCCCGCGCATGGAACCCTTCGTCGGTGAGTACGTCGCGCGGGGACTCACCGAGGCCGGTGTGGACATCCGCACCAGAGTGTCGGTCGCCGCACTGCACCGGTCCCACGATGCCGGTCCTGTCCGGGTGGTGCTCGACAACGGTGATGAGATCGAAGTCGACGAAATCCTTTGCGCCACAGGTCGAGTACCTAACACCGCCGACATCGGATTGGAGACCGTGGGCCTCCAACCAAGCGTTTGGATCGATGTCGACGACACATGCCTCGTGCGCGGTGTCGACGGTGAATGGCTCTACGCACTCGGAGATGCCAACCACAGAGCGCTGTTGACCCACCAGGGTATGTACCAGGCACGCATTGCTGCTGCAGGACTCGGTGCCCGGGCCCACGGCAAAGCGGTAGATACAGCACCCTGGGGTCAGCATGTCGCAACCGCTGACAATCTCGCTGTCCCTCAGGCATTTTTCACCGATCCTGAAGCCGGCTCAGTGGGACTGACTGTGGCACAGGCTCACGAAGGCGGTTATCGGTTCACCACGGTTGACGTGGATATGGGTCAATCGGTGCCGGGAGCTAACCTCTTCGCCGATGGATACGTCGGGTGGGCGCGCATGCTCGTCGACCTAGATCAGGGTTACATCCTCGGTGTGACCATGGTCGGCCCAGGAGTCACCGAGTTACTGCATTCGGCCACCATCGCCGTTGCCGGACAGCTAACGATTGACCGGTTGTGGCATGCGGTACCGTGCTTTCCCACCCTCAGTGAGGTGTGGTTGCGTCTCGTCGAGGCTTATCGGGATAGTCCTGGTGCGACGACATAGCAGCTCGGAGACAACTGTCTTCTATGGGCGGCGTGGCTACGCATCGCGACATCATTCAGCTGGTGAGTGCTTGCCGTGGTGAGCGCCCTCAGAGCCGTTTGCCGCCGATGTTATAGTGAAATTGTCTGTGTCTTAAGCGAATTCGTGATCCGGTTCCGCGTAGTTATACATACCCGGAGGGATCGCCCCATTCAATTTGGAAAGGCTGAGGTATTTATGGACAAGTGGACCACCTCGGACATTCCCGACCAGTCCGGCCGGGTCGCCGTCATCACCGGAGCCAACACCGGCCTGGGCTACGAAACCGCCGCCGCGCTCGCCGAACGCGGCGCCCATGTGGTGCTGGCGGTACGCAACCTCGACAAGGGCAAGGACGCGGCCGCACGCATCACCGCCCAAAGCCCACACGCCGACGTCGCGCTGCAGGAGCTCGACCTGACGTCGCTGGAGGCCATCCGCGGCGCCGCAGACCAGCTGCGGTCCGCGCACGACCGCATCGACCTGCTGATCAACAACGCCGGGGTGATGTGGACGCCGAAGTCGACCACCAAGGACGGCTTCGAGCTGCAATTCGGCACCAACCACCTGGGCCACTTCGCGTTGACCGGCCTGCTGCTGGACCGGCTGCTGCCGGTTCCCGGTTCCCGGATCGTGACGGTCAGCAGCATCGGCCACCGCATCCGCGCCGACATTCACTTCGACGACCTGCAGTGGGAGCGCAGCTACAGCCGGGTCGGAGCCTACGGTCAGTCCAAACTCGCCAACCTGCTGTTCACCTACGAACTGCAGCGACGGCTCGCGCCGCATGGGACGACGATCGCCGCGGCCGCCCACCCCGGCGGCTCCCGAACCGAGCTGACCCGCAACCTGCCGCCGCTGATTGCGCGTGCGTCATCCCTGATCGAACCGCTCTTCCAGGGAGCCGACATGGGCGCGCTTCCCACGCTGCGCGCCGCAACCGACCCAGGCGTGTTGGGCGGCCAGTACTTCGGCCCCGATGGCTTCGGCGAACAGCAGGGCTACCCCAAGGTCGTGGCATCCAGCGACAAGTCGCACGACCTGGACGTGCAGCGCCGGTTGTGGACGGTCTCCGAGCAGCTCACCGGCGTGGTCTATCCGATCAGCTAGTGTCGTGAACCATTAATTCGGTCGCCGTAATTGCCGGTGCTGGCGAGGATTTGGTCAGAATCCGCCCAAGCTAGGCAGCCGGTCGACGAGATGAACTCCTGATCCAATGGGCGCTGCGGCGGCGATGGTCGGTACGCGGGTGCTTAAGGATGCCTTGCCACCAACTGGGTTGTGCTGCAGCACAGTTATTACAAATAGTGAACGACAGGTCAAACCGACCCAACTCTAACCGGGTAAAGCAAAACGGACTTGTCATTGGCGGTCGTCTTCGGCAGGTTCGGTATGGGACACTAGGAGGCATGAGTAAGCGCGTCGACCATCTCACATTCGTTGAGCGAGTTGTGATTTCACGTATCGTCTGGGTGCATAACCTCCTCTACCAAAAGACACGCGGCCACTTCGGGCACCACATGCCCGGCATGCCACCCAGTCTGCTATTGCACACATCGGGTGCAAAAACGGGAATTCCTCGCACTGTAGCCCTCACCTATGCGCGCGACGGCGTGGACTTTCTAGTGGTGGCTTCCTGGGCAGGCTCGCCGGTCGCACCTGGCTGGTATCACAATTTAATTAGGAATCCGGTGGCACACATCAACGTCGGCAGACAACGAATCCCTGTGATAGCACAGGCAATACTTCCCGGACAGTCCGACTACGATCGGTTGTGGCGGATCGTAAATGATAACTACGCAAACCGTTACGACATCTACCAGCAGCGCACGACGCGGCCTATTCCGATCGTGCGCTTGGCGCCGGCCTGAATCAGTCGGAAGCCACAAGCGCTGCGGCAGTGGCACCCGCAGCGAAGAAGGGCGCCGGCTTTGTCGATTCAGAACGTTGGCACACGATAGCCGTACGCGTTCCAGTGATTGGCGCTACGCGACCTCGAGAACCTCCGCGCCGGTCTGGCAACTCGACCAGCCGGCCCCGCAGCAGGGCCTGAAATCCGGCAACCGCTGGAGTACAAACAGATGCCGCCGCGGAGTGGCTGGAGTTTAAATACCATCACCTGCAACACCTTTAACAGAGAATAGCAAAGCTAGGTTCGCGTGTTTGTCAAGGCCCAGGGCCGCCTCGTTTGGCTCGCGATGCCGCCCCAGGGACGCTGCCGGCTTGGGTCGTTGAGTCACGGGCAGTCAACGGCAGCAGGACAAGCGTGTTTCACGCTGCTGGGGTGATGGGCAGGTTCTGCGCCGATGAAGCTTGTCCGGTTGCGGGTGCAAAACTTCCAGTCCAATGGGTCGATATCTCGCGCCATCGCGTTGCGCAACGTCATGTTTGTGCCCGGGACCTAACGGCGCGGCGGAGGAATGTACTCCAGTCGTGTGACGTCTTGGCCGCGACTTGGCCGTCCTCAGGTGTCGACGGCTGTAGCAGCGATGCCGAATGCGTTCGGTTACAGCGTAATTCCTGAAGGTCCTGAGTGTGGCAACTGAACGACGGCTTGGCCGAAATTCTCGCCGGCGAGTACGGCCAGAAGGGCATCTGGAGCACTCTCGAGTCCATGCCAAGTCTGTGTGGCGCTTCTGATTGTGCCATCGGTGAGCCAATCGCTGAGCTGGTTGCGACCCTGCGCCCACTCGTGTGCGTAGTCGGCGGTCAGAAACCCCTCGAGTCGAAGGCTCTTGTTGATTAGGTACTGGGGGATGCCGCGGGGGCCGGGTTGGACGAGATTATCGTCTTTCTGGTCGTATTGTGCTGTGGCGCCGCAACATACGATGCGACCGTGTGGTCTCATCAGTGGCAACATACTAGTGAGAACATCTCCTGCGATGTTGTCGAAGTACACGGCTACACCGGATGGTCCGCAGGCTGCGCGGAGGTCTTCGTGAAAGTTCGGGTGGCGGTGGTTGACCGTGTGGGTGAAGTTGAATTCGTTTTCCAGCCTGCGATTCTTATCATCTGAACCAGTAATACCTACGACGCGGGCACCGGCATGGTGAGCGATCTGTCCGGCTAAGTGACCTACACCGCCAGCGGCTGCCGAGATCACGACGGTCTCACCTGGTTGCGGCCCGCCGATGCGGATCATTCCGTAGTACGCGGTGAGGCCATTGAGCCCGAGTACACCGAGATTGTGGATGAGGGGATGGCCAGCGACGACCGGTAGCGCTTGGGCCATTGGGACGACGGAGTACTCCTCCCAGAAACCGTAACTCATCACCGACGAACCTAGTGCGGGTCCTCCGGCGCAGGTCACGACCACGTCACCGACGACCGCGCATAGGATGCCGTCACCGACGTTAGTTTGGTCGAACCCGGTAGTGCTCGTCATCACTGCTCGCGCGGCAGGAGCAATCTGAATGTAGATGACCTTCAAGACGACGTGATCGTCGGGAACGTCAGTGATCGTTGTGCTCACGAATTTGAAGTCGTGGTGCTGAATTGGTCCCTCCGGCCGCTTTGCGAGTACCACGCGTCGGCTGAGCAGCGGGTTCATGCACGTCCTTTCCCGGAGGCTGTAGGAGTTCCAGCGGTTTGGTCCGGCGGCGGTGTATTGCAGAGTCGTGCGCGGGGGGAACGACTTCGAGCAGAAACGCCCCGCTGCTCTTGTCAAACTGGTATCGAGTCGATGGGCAGCGGCGTGTTGGCGCTGTCTAGATGTTCCACTGTGGTGAAGACCAAGTGGGAATCGCCGATGTTCTCGATGTCATGAAGCAGATAGTCGCCAGGCCCGAAGTGGAAGTGCCTGGTTTCGCCGGCGAGATAGGTGACCTCGCGTGTGGCCCCGTCGAATGTGTGTTGGCGGCTGCGTCCGGCGGTAACGGCTGTCCAGAAGTAGTCGAGCACGTGGCGGTGGGCGTGCCAGCGTTGTCCGGGCGCAAGTCGGACCTCCCACACCCGGACTCTCGCGTTCTGGCTGAGTAGCCGCGACCCGACGTGCCCGTCGTGCGCGTGCTCGTCGAATTCGGTCTTGAGCCACTCTGGCCAGCCGTCGAAGTGCTCGGCGACTAGCTCGCCGGCCAACGGCGAATTGGGCAGGTCGTTATCAGTCATGGTTTTTCTTTCATGGGGAAGGTATCTAGTGGCCTGGTCCGTACAGGCCGAACCGCAGGCTGGGGTCGCCGGGTGTTGCGGTGTTGCTGACTTGGAAGCGTTGGCCCATGGCGATGGCCCGCCGTGTGAGGGAGGCGCTGAGGTCGAGCTGTGCCGGTTCCCACTTCTCCAAGGCGGCGGCCACGTCGCCGCCGGCATCGCCGAGGGCGTTGGCCAGGGCCCAGGCGTCGGCGGCGGCTTTCGCGGTGCCCGCCGCTGCGTGCGGGCGTGCAGCGGCCGCTGCATCGCCGATCAGTGCGACACGTCCCTGGGCCATGCGCTTTGATCTGACGTCGGAGACGACTTGCAGATAAGGATGTTTGGTGGCGACAATCACTTCGGCGACCCCCGGTGACAGTTCCTCTGCTGCAGCGTGTTTAAGCTCGTCGATGTGGCGTTGCTGGACCAGCCCGGGGGGCACCGACACCGGAGACGATCTGCCGTGTGTGTCCAACAGCAGCGCGGCGAGTTGGTGGTCGTTGTCTACGTTGCGGTACCAGACGTAGTTCATTAGCCGGTGTTTGGGTGAGATACCGTCCTCGCCGGGTATCGGATACATGGTGACGTGGGAATTGCGCGGAACGTCGAACGTGATCGCATCATCCAGCGTTTCTCGGGTCGAATCAGACAGGGCTGTCCAGGGGTGGGTGCCACGCCAGCCGACGTAGCCGGAGTAGTGCACCGCGGCGTCAGGATCGAATTGGCGACGTGCCGTCGAGCTGATGCCGTCGGCGAAGACCGCAAGGTCGGCCGTGACGCTGCCGCCGCTGTCGAATCGGACTGTGACTGCTCGTTCCGATTGGCTAAATCCGCAAGCCTGCTTACCGAGGTGGTAGTGCTGGGAACCGAAGTCGGCCAACAACGCTCGGTAGAACGTTCCCCAGGCGGTGTAGTCGTGGTGTCGTTTTTCTCGATGGTCGACGCCGCGGCCGCGGTTGAGGTACTGCACGTAGCGAGTCGAGGTGCGCAGGTCGGTCAGTGAGTGGCTGCTGCGCTCGGTGAACCAGCGCGCCGTATCAGGTTGTAGGACGATTCCGCTGCCGCGACCGCTGAGCGGGCGCGCTGATCTCTCGTAGATCTCGACGGTGAATCCGAGGTCGCGTAGCAGCAGGGCGGCAGTCAGGCCGCCGATCGAGCCGCCGACCACGACCGCGCGTAAACCGTTGTAGTCGTTCACCGAGTGGTGCTCTCGTTGTCCTGCGGGAGGTTGTAGAGCACGACGTTGATTGGCTCGACGCGGAACAGGGCACGTACTTCCTCGGTGGTCGTATCGCGCAGCGGGTAGGTGTCTTCCCCGAGGTATTGGGCGCTCATCGCGTTGAGGGATTCGGTGGCCGCGTGTCCGTCCTGGGGGTCGTCCTCGTCAATGACACCGGCGACTTGGCCTTGGATCGACATCCAGCGATACGGGTCGGCCGGATCGGTGAACATCAGCGACATTTGCGGTCGTGCCCGTAGGTTGCGGTCTTTGAGTCGGCCACGCACAGTGTTGAGCAGGAGGTACTCGCCGTCGGTATCGACCCAGACCGGACTTTGGTGGATGGTGCCATTCGCGTTGAGGCAGGCCAGCGTGGCGGTGACGGGTTCGTCAACCAGAGCTTTCGCGGCGGTGGGCAAGTCGGCGAGGGTCGCTTGTTGCTCGCGATGACCGATGGTGAACGCGCCGCGTTCGCCGGCGGGAACGGTGATGCTGATCCTCATCAGGAGACCTCCAGATCGGCTGTCTTCGCGTGGGTTTCGTTCCCTTGCTGGTGATATGACAAGGCCTGGGCTAGCCAATCGAATACGACTTGATGCAGCCGCGACATCGCGCCCATGTGGCAGTGTTCACCTGCGCCGTGGACCGCGTTGAGGGTGATCAGGGTCGTCTCAGCGGTGGTCAAGGATTGTGCGGCCCGGTGTGGTTCGCCTTTGAGGAACTGGTCGTTGTCGGCATCGAGAACCAGTGTGGGTGCGGTGATTCGGTCGGCGACACCGGCGAGCGTGTAGTCCTTGAAGGCGCGCGGCACGTCGAGGACGGAGTCCACGCCCATCGCCCACATGCCGTTGCGCAGGGCCCAGCGTATTTGGGTGTCGAGGGCCATCAGAAGCTGAATCACCGGCATCGCCACGTCGTCTTTGCCCTGCTCGATCCACTCACACAGGAAGGGCGGCATCGCGTTGGTGATCGCGGCATAAAAATCGTAGATGCCGCCATTGAGGATCAGGGCCGCGACACGGGAGTCGAAGGCCGCCGCGCGTGCCACCAGGTAGCCTCCCAGGCTGTATCCGAACAACGTGATCTGGTGCTCAGCAATCTCAGGGCGAGTGAGGGCGTAGTCGATGACCGGACGGATCACCGCTTCCCAGTCCGGGCGGAACACCAGGCCCTGTTCCCGCAGTGCTGCTCCCTGACCGGGCCCGTCGAAGGCCAACACGTTGTACCCGCGGGCCAACGCGGCGGCGGCGATCGCGAAGTACGACTCTTCTAATGTGGAGTCAAAGCCGCTGTTGTAAATGATCGTTGGGCGAGGCCGACCCGAGTCATCCACCAGAAAGAAGTAGCCGGGAAGGCTGGTCTCCTGATAAGGGATCGACACATCGCGCTCAAAGCCAAACCCGAACAGGGACATAGCGGTTACGAAGGCGTCGCTGCTCCGCCCGGACAGCAGGGCCACCTCCGGGTCACGGCCTGGGTCATCGCGCAGGAAGAACTCGGCGGTGCGGTAGTAATTCGACGCGCGCAATAACGCTTCCCGGGCGCTGACGCGGTGACCGTCGGCCAACGACTTTCGTCCCAGTTCTTCGGCGCGCTCAGCGACCGCCTTCCACTCACGATGCCAGCTTGTCTCATCGCCTTCAGGAATGGCCTGCGCAGTCGCCACGACCTCACCCAGGTCTGCTCCGCCGTAATTAGCGAAACCGGCCGTGCGCAATGCCTCGAATGAGAACGACGCGTTGTCGAACAAGAACTTCACCATAAACTCCAGTGTCGAGACGGAACCGATCCGTATCAACCCACGCTAGCGTCGGAGTCCGCGATACGCAACCGTTCCGTCTTGTTAGGATTGGACGATGCCGAAGAACGCGCTTCCCGCCCGGGTGCCGGCTGGTCCCACGCTTCAGCTCGAAGTGACCGAGGCCATCAGGAACGCATTCTTCGAAGAGTTAGCCGACGTCGGCTTCGGGCGGCTGTCGATCGACGCGGTGGCGCGCCGCGCGGGCGTGGGCAAGGCCGCGATCTATCGGCGCTGGAAGTCCAAGCTCGACATGACCATCGCGTTGATCTCGGAGGTCGCCGTCGGGGCTATCGACGTTCCGGACACCGGCACACTGCACGGCGACGTTCGCGAATACCTGAACCGTGGTCGCGAGGCGGTGACACAGCGGCTGGCCGGCAAAATTATTCCGGATCTTCTCGCTGAGGGGTCGCGCAATCCTGACTTGACCTCCGCGCTCCTCGAGGGGGTACGAGATCCCCGGCGCATCAAGGCCGCTCAGCTCATCCATCGAGCGATAAAGCGCGGCGAACTGCCCGCCGACACCGACATCGGATTGTGCCTGGACTTTCTCGCCGGTCCTCTTTATTGGCGACTGATCGTGCTCCGGGGCGACATCGATGGCACTTACCTGGACCGACTCGCTACCAAGATCCTCGCCGCCATGAGAGGTTAAGTCTCGATTCACCGATCAAGGTTCGAAGTGTCAAGTTGGGCAACTCATTCCGGATCCGGCCCACAGACCCGTAGAGGCTGTGCGCGTCGCCCACGTCCTGCTCATGTCAATAAAGGCGTCCAATGCCTCTGCGTGGCAGAACAACTGAGTACTAGTGAACCTCAGCGGTTCCAGCATCGGGGCCAACCATTAGGAACTGCGGCGCTCGGCGTTCGCCGGATTCGTCGCGAGCAACGATCAGCGAGGTGATTCTCACGCTCGGCTGCGCCGGTATCCGTCGATGTGGCCTTGGGCCATGTTGAGGGCGAGTTCGAGCGGACGGGCGCTGCGTGTGGTCTGGGCCATGAGTAGTCCGCCTTGCAGCGCGGTCATCATGGTTAGTGCGAGATCGTCAACGTCGGCCTCTGCAGCGAGTTCGCCGTTGTCGCGCATGGTCGTGAAGCCCGTGGACAGGTAGGACTGCCATTGGGCAAATGACCGCGCGAGTTCCTCCCGCGCCGACTCTGAGCGGTCGGCGAGCTCGCTCACAAGTGAGCCGAGTGGACAACCGCCGACGCCTTGCGTCTCACGGACCATCCTCACAAGGTGATTACACCATCGCTGCAGCCCCTCCCAGGAGGCGAGTTCGCGCAGCAACGGTTCCTGCGCGGCGATGACTCGGCTGAACTGGGTCTTGATCACTTCGCCGATGAGCGCGTCTTTGTTCTCGAAATAGTGATACATCTGCGACCTACTGGTGCCGGTTGCAGCCATTACGGCGTCCAGGCTTGTCCCCGCCACGCCATGCTCCTGGACGAGTGACGCCGCTCCAGCCACAATTCGGGCCTTGGTCGCCGCGCCCCGAGCCGTCAGCCCCGCGCTAGATCGACCCTCCTTCGACACCACGGCCACACGATATCCAGATTGGAATTGTCAGTCCAGTTTTGCCGCAGCATAATTGCCGAGTCGCAGCACGATGGCCGGGTCGTCAAAGAAGCACGTGGTAAGACGCCGTGCCGCGATTCAACTGGTCGTTAGTCATTCCGGTGTCAAGTTTTAGGTGCTTATCCCATTGAGAGGGAAACCATAGTGACGCGCGAATCACCCACGCCCACAACTGTGCTCGTCCACGGCGCCTTCGAAGACGGGTCAGTCTGGAATGAAGTGATCCAGCGACTCCAGCGCGACGGCTACCCGGTCGTCGCCTTCGCCAACCCTCTGCGCGGCGTGGCCGTCGACGCTGCGCACTTGCGTAGCCTGATGGATCGGATCCAGGGCCCGTTGATATTGGCGGCCCATTCTTACGGCGGAGCCGTCATTACCCAAGCCGGCGCGGAGGACCCCAAAGTCAAGGCCCTTGTCTACGCGGCCGCAATCATGCCCGCGGCAGGTGAGACTGCAAGCCAACTGCTCAGCCGCTTCCCCGGCAGCTCCTTTCTCACGTCCGTCGAGGGGGTCGACTACACCCTGCCCGACGGGACTAGCGGCACCTATCTCCTTTACCAGACCGACAAGTTCCGGAGCCAGGTCGCCGCCGATGTGTCTGCAGGCGAGGCCGCCCTGATGGTCGCCACCCAGCGCCCCATGGACGTGGCAGTGCTGAACGAGACGGTGACGGCCGCTGCCTGGACGAGTAAGCCCAGCTGGCAAATTAGGACCCTGCAAGATTTTGCTCTTCCTTTGGAAGAGCAAAAGTTCGAAGCCGACCGCGCCCAGACACACGTCACCGAGGTGAACTCGTCGCATGCCGTCACCGTCTCGAATCCAGACGTCGTGGCCGACGTGATCAAACAGGCCGCCCGAGAAACCGCGCAATAACCGCGCACCATTCCTGAGGTCAAAGGGCCAGCGCCGCCCGCGTAGGCGAGTTCAAGGTCTGCGTAACCGCGTGCTTACTAGGATCTGCCACGAAGATGAGAAAGATGCGGCCGCCATTTCGTTGAGAATCCGCAAAGGAGCAGCTAGAAGCCTCGCCGTCCGCCACGTTGGATGAGAACCTACAACCGCCCGGACGTTGACCGTGCCCGGGGACGGAACGCCAATCATGTTGCAACACAGCTAAACCGACAGCGCAGACACCTGGCGCCACGCGCTGGGCAGGCTCGAGACTGTAGCACAAGGCGCCCGCGTGAATAACGACCGCTACCATGACATTTCACAGTGATGGTCACCGCGGCCGCTGTCGATGATGCCGCCGCCGAAATTCCTCAGCGCTCAGCCGAATGGTATCGAGAGGTACTGGGCCACGGATCTCTAAACAGAGATCGCGCCCGTCAGCGTCACTTTGCCGGGTTGCCATCGGTATTCGACGTAGCTAGTTGGCGTTGTAGCACTTCGACGATTCCTGTGGAGCCGTCAACTCGCACCAGGTCACCGTCGCGCAACTGTCGCGTACCGGATCGAGTGCCGATCACGCAAGGCACTCCGAGTTCGCGGGCGACGATGGCACCGTGGGATGCGGTGGCACCGAGGTCTATGACCAGAGCCGCAGACACCGTCATCAAGGATACCCAGCTTGGGTCGGTGGTCGGGCATACCAGAATGTCGCCGTCGGCTATCGTCACGTCGTCGGCCGCGTCTCGCACGACGCGCACGCGACCCTGCACCACGCCGGGACTTGCACCGACTCCTCGCACGATTGATTCGCTGGCGAGGGTCGGTCGCTCAAGCGTCGCACTGACTATTGGTAGGCCCTGCCAGGTCTCGGGGAAGTCTTCGGCTAACAGCCGCGCATGCAGCTCTTTGCGTGCCGCGACGATGTCAACGGTAGTGGTCTCGGTCGCGCCGGTCAGCTCATCGCAGTAAAGGTGGAATACATCGTCAATATCGTCGGCAACGCCGGCCGTCACCATGCGCTCACCAATGTCGCGAGCCGCCGCCCGACCAATGTCAACCGATTGGAGCATCGCCGTCTTCGTCAGCTCGATGCCGCGAGCAGCTAACGGAGCCAGCCGGATCGCCAGGCTTGCCAGGGGTCGGTCGCGTGCGGGCAAGGCAGCAAGGATGCTCCTTACGGCTCGCTCCCGCTCGGCCACCGCGCGCGCCCGGCGCTCTGCGGGCGGCTCGGCATCGGCCAATGCGTCAAGCAGTCGTTCGATGGGACGGCGGTCTTCGCGCCAGACCCGGGCCGATGGATCACCCGAATTTGGCCCCTGATAGCCGTGGTCCGCCAGAAATTGCTCGATCGTCAGTGCGCCGGTCGCGACCCCGAACAAGTCGTCAGCGACTCGTGCTTCCTCGGTCTGTGCCGGTCCGGCCAAGAGTGCGCCAAGGGCGTGCGGCTGGTCGACGCGGTGTGCAATGTTGGCAAGCTGAGCGGAAATCGCCTGGCCAAACACACGCATCCAGATCTGAAGGCGAAGTGTCGAAACAAATTCTTCGATTGCCTCGCTTGCCACCCGAAGGGGGTCGGACCCCCGACGCAGGTGGTCGCCGTCCACGGCATCACGCCATCGTGCCCTGATTCTGTGCTGGTGGGATTTCACGTGACGCTGGCCCGTCGCCATCGCCAGCGGCAGTTTCACAAGCAGGACCGGAAGTCGCCCCCAACTGTGCCGATCTGTAACGCCGTCACGCGCCGAACCCAGTAGGTCGCGTTCAACGTCGTCGCCGGTGACTCCCGGCAGGGCACTAAATATCTGCCGGGCAACGTTGACGTTACCGGTCAAGCGCCCGTGGAATGATGCAACGATGCGTTGGTCGGACGCCAGCGGGAATACGGACTGAGCCGCACCGATCATTCCCAGATGATGAAAACCCCGCCGCAGCCCGATCTCCACTCCGTAGGCGTAGTAGCTCCACGCCAACGGCTTCATCACCCCTGGCATCAGCTCGCCAGTGTTGACACGCGTCCATAGCACGTCGTCGCTGGACGAGCATGTCAGGCCGTGATGCCGACAACCGGCACGAGCCGCGGCCTCAGAGGGCTGCCGCGGGTTCACGCCAGCACGCCGACCGGACGCGGAAGCGCCGATTGTCGTGCGCTTCGCTCGAGGAAACCGTAGCCGCAAATGCCGCCGGGCCCGGTAAGTCGAATGATCGCCTCGACCATGACGATCGGGTCGGTGGCAGTGGTCCAATCGACGCCGTTGTAGTTGTCGTTGTCTTCGGTGATGCTGATCGGCAACGCATGGACGACCTCGACGCGCGCGCTCACCGGCCCCGCTGGCCCGCTGACGACGAGAGTGTGCTCAGTCGGTTTGCCCGTTGCGTCTGTGAGCGTTGGGACGTCAAATTGCGTCACGGGGTTGACGATTCCGTTGGACATGACGACTCCGATCGGTTGCGCGGCTGTTCGGCTGTCGTGCAGTACTGCGAAAGCATGAACAATCCAGTCCGGCATGACCGCGACCATGAAACGGTGACCCGCCCAGGCCGAGAAACTTCGCGACCCACTCGAGTGGTCCTTGAAACCAACGCCTTCGAGGGACAGCTCTTCACCGTCGACCCATAGGCTGCCGACGGTGCTGGCCGCCTGCTGGATGTGATTCGCGGCAACTTGACGGACGTGATCGGTCGAGGACGCTTGGCGCCCATGGTCTGAGATCGCATTGATGTCCCAGATTGGCGCGGCGGCAGTCGCCCTGATATCCCAGCCAAGAGGCACCGACGGACCGGCACAGCCGCGGGATGCGCGGCTCAAGGCGGCTGTGCTGGACAGTTCGCCAACTCCGTCGAATGTCGACTGCCAACCATCCGCGGTCATCCTGAGCTCGAGGCCTTCCGACTTGGCGCCCACCGCCGACCGATTGCGGAACCAGAAACGATCGACGGCCAGCACTCCATCCGGTAGAAACGCGGCAATGTGGGCCCACCACATCTCCAAGTCTTTGCGGAAGCGACCAGTGTGTATGTACACGCCGGCACCGGATTTCGGGCTCCAGCAGCAATGCCAACGCGTCTCACCCCAGCGCGGGATAGTCAGATCGGGTGTGGCGTTGGAGTCCTGCGCCGTTGATTCGTCAATACCCTCGTAGCACCCCAATTTCGTTTGCCCTCCGGTCATTTCTTAATCCGTGTCCGACGTCCGGGACACATCAACTGAGGCCGCCGCCGCGGCCGGAAATCGATTCGGGGAATCATCCTGGCGATAAAATTACACGTTGACTCGGACAAGTTTCAACCGTACGGTTGAAATCAGTTCGGGCTAGCTCGAACTGTCTTTTCGGACGACCGAGCTCGACTAGAGGAGAAGCTAACGGGTTCATGCTGAACGAGATCCGACAGTGGCGGGTCGTGTCGGACCGGCTTCGCTACTGGGCGCAATCAGCGCCGGACAGAAGGCTTTTCCGGTGTGGTGGCGATTGGCTTTCGTTCGGCCAGGTAGACCAGATCACGGACGCCATCGCGGGGGCATTGGACGCCCAGGGTGTTGCGAAGAGCGACCGCGTGGCGATCCTCTTGCCGAACTGCGAGGAATATGTCCTGTCGATCCTGGCGGTGGCGAAGTTGGGTGCCATTCAAGTCCCGCTGAACATCTATCTCAAAGGTGAGTTCTTGCGCCACCAGTTGGTGGACTCTGGCAGCTCCGTGCTGATAGCCGACTCGTCCGGCCTTGCCGAGGTAGCTAAGCGACGAGATACTCTGCCGGACTTGCGATTTACTGTGGCCGTCGTCAAAGACGGCGAACGCGCCGCGACCGGTGCGATTCCGTTCGCAGACATCCGAGACGCCGATTCGCGCTGCCCTGCGGTGCACATCGCTCCGCGCGACACCGCGGCGATCTTCTATACCTCGGGGACCACCGGACCCGCTAAGGGTTGCGTCATCAGCCACGGCTACTACTCGTACTTTCCCTGGGGCTGGTTCGAGAACGACTGGATCCGCACCGACGACCGAATGCTGTCGATGATGCCGTTGTTTCATACCGCTGGTCAGGGTTTCGCATTGGTGCCCGCAATTCTCGCCGGCGCTGAGCTCACCGTCACGACTACATTCAGCGCGAGTGGCTTTCTGGATGAATGCCGACGGGTCCAGGCAACGACGGCATTCGGTGTAGGCGCGATGGGGATGGCGATACTGGCGACACCCGAGGGGCCCGCCGACCGGGACAACGATCTGCGAGCTGCCATCTTTCCGCCCATGGCGCCATCGGATCGCAGGAAGTTCGGAAGGCGCTTCGGCACAACGGTCGTCAGTGACGGTTATGGTCAGACGGAGTGCAATCCGCTCACCATGAGTCCGTTGGCGGAGCAAGGCGAACTTCCGGGGTCTCTGGGAAAGCCCGTGCCTTATTTGGACGTCGCCCTCGTCGACGAGAACGACGTACCGGTTCCGACCGGAGAAGTCGGCGAGATTGTCGTGCGTCCTCGTGAGCCCATGGTTATTTTCGACGGCTACTGGGATAACGCCGCCGCGACCGTGCAGAGTAGCCGAAATCTATGGCATCACACCGGCGATCGGGCCCGACTCGGTGCGGACGGACGGTTGACATTCGTTGACAGAAATTCCGACTCCATGCGCCGCCGTGGCGAGAACATCTCGTCGATGGAACTGGAGAGGGCTATTGTCGAACACCACAAGATTGCGGCCGTAGCCACTCATGGAGTGCCGTCGGTCCTTGGCGAAGACGACGTGAAGGCCTGGATCGTCACGGTGCCGGGGGCGTCGTTCACGCCGGACGAACTGCACGAATTTTTCGTGGCAAATCTGCCCTACTTCGTGATCCCCCGATACGTGGAATTCATCGACGAGCTTCCGGTCAACGCGCTTGGGCGAGTTACCAAGTTCGAGCTCCGTGAGAAGGACAACTCAACGGCGTGGGATTTCGAGATGTTGAATCTGGCTGTCAGCAAGGAGGATCGGCGATCCTCGTCGAGTTGAACGGAGGAAAATCCTGCCTGTGTGGATCACCGACAGGTATGCATCCGACCCCGACCGCGGGGCTGGGGGATCGTGCTTCGTGGATGTGTTGACCCACTGTCCTTCGCCGACTTAGACTCACATCGGCCCTAAACCGTACGACCGTTTGAGCCGCTTAAGCAAGCGCTGAAGGGTCGTCAGAGTCGCGGCACTTGAGTCGGGCTGGTTGCCCTCGACGCGGCCGAATCACAGCTCCGTCCCGCCCAGTTGGGCCCAGGTCACTCCCGGGCGCGACGGACTAATTCTCTCGATGAAAGGTTGGGGATACCCATGGACGTTGCTTCTGATCTTTTGGTCACGCAGGACGACGCCATCCTGCGACTAACGCTGAACAGACCGAAATCTCTGAATTCGGCTGGTGCACAGATGCTCCGGGCGGCATACGAGGCGTTGGATGCCGCGTCAGCCGACGCCAGCGTCAGGGCAATCCTGATCACCGGAGCGGGCCGTGCCTTCTGCGCCGGCGCCGACATCGGTGGTAAGGGAGAAACCGGCGAAGTGCTTGCCGCTGCTAACCGCCTTGTGGTAACGATCCGTACACTTGCGAAGCCTGTCATCGCTGCAGTCAACGGCCCGGCCGTTGGTGTCGGGGCCTCGATCGCGCTCGCGTGTGACGTGGCGGTGGTGGCGGAATCAGCGTACTTCTTACTCGCGTTCACCAACATTGGGCTGATGCCCGACGGCGGCGCGACCGCGCTCATTCCCGCAGCGATTGGCCGCGCAAAGGCAATGAGAATGGCCCTACTTGCCGAAAAGATTCACGCGAGGACGGCGGAAGCATGGGGTCTCGTCAGCCACGTCGTCGACAGTGCCCGGTTCGATGAAGAGGTCGGTCGACTATGCCGCAAACTCGCCGGTGGACCTACGCTGGCCTACGCCGCAACCAAACGAGCGATAAACGACGCCACGCTCGACCAGCTAGCAGCGGCTATAGAACGGGAAACTGCGGGACAAACCAAGCTGCAACACAGTCAGGACTTTCGCGAAGGTGTGCGTGCATTTCGCGAGAAAAGGTCGGCGACTTTCCAAGGTGAATGAGCTGATGAACTCGGTGTGAGTTTCGGGTGTAGGTCAGCGCGCGCCCGGTGCGCATGCCACCGTCTCAGCCGTCGTCGCCATTTCTTCCTTCAAGATCGTCTAGATTCCACCGCGGGCGATCAGTTGTTGGGCAATGACATTGCGCTGAATCTCGTTCGTTCCCTCCCCGACAATCATCAGGGGCGCATCGCGGAAATAGCGTTCCACGTCGAACTCAGTCGAGTAGCCGTAGCCGCCGTGAATCCGCACCGCGTTGAGCGCGATCTCCATCGCGACTTCGGAAGCAAACAGCTTGGCCATGCCGGCCTCCATGTCTGCTCGCTGGCCGCTGTCGTAGCGTTCGGCCGCGTAACGGGTTAACTGCCGAGCAGCCGCCAGCTTCGTCGCCATGTCGGCAAGATAGTTTCCTACGGATTGGTGTTTCCAGATTGGCAGGCCGAAGCTTTCTCGCTCCTGGGCATAGGTTAATGCGTCCTCGAAGGCGGCTGTGGCTACCCCTAGTGCCCGCGAAGCAACCTGAATGCGCCCGGTCTCAAGGCCTTTCATCATTTGACCGAAACCCTTGCCGGGTTCTCCACCCAGGATTGCCGTTACGGGCACCCGATAGTCGTCGAAACTCAGCTCGCACGATTCCACACCTTTGTAACCCAGCTTGGGCAGGTCTCGGGAAACCGTGAGGCCCGGTCCGTGCTCCACCAAAGCTACCGATATGCCCTTGTGGCGGGGTGCGGCGTGCGGGTCCGTCTTGCACAGCAGTGCGATCAGCTCCGAGCGTCTGGCGTTGCTGATCCATGTCTTCGAACCATTGATGACCAGCTCCTCACCGCTGATCACCGCGACAGTCTTCATGTTCTGAAGATCCGACCCACCCCCGGGCTCGGTCAGCGCCATCGTCGCCCGAACCTCGCCGGTCGCCATACGCGGGAGGTAATTCTGCTTCTGTTCTTCGGTCCCGAACAGCGAGATCAGCTTGGCGACCACGGTGTGTCCGCCCATCGCGCCCGCCAGACTCATCCAGCCGCGGGACAGCTCCTGGGTGACCTCGACATAGCACGGCGTCGACACCGGCGACCCGCCGTAGGACTCGGGGATGGCCAGCCCGAAGATGCCGATCTGCTTCATCTGGTCAATCCACGCCGACGGGTACGCATTGGCGTGCTCGACCTCACGCACCGTCGGTTTTACCACCCGGTTGACGAAGGACTGGACCGTCGCGACCAGCATGGCCTCCTCTTCGGGGAGGTTTGTCTGACCGCCTCGGCCTTGGTGTGACCCAGGGTTGGACCTGTGCGCGTGAGGGTTCTCAGTCGATCGGTCGGCTATTCTCACCCGTGAGAGTCTAACAGTCCGTCGCGACGCGAATAGTGTTCGTCCGTGCTATTGCCCTTGTTGCATTAAAAGGCCAGTTCATATCCTCTTTACTAATGCATGCGAACCTCCTTCTCCGGGGTGTCCGACATATTATATGCCGTGTCAAACTAACGGTTGAAAGCAGTGGCGAGCGTGCGAGCGACTGCTCCTCGCGTGTGATATCAGCATTGGCGGTGTGGGCTTCGGCGACGACGATGGTCCGCATCAAGGAGCCGTGTGGTGCCATATGATTTGGAGCAATACGAAAGTGGACTTGTACGCGCGGCATCGCTCCTGCATCGCCACTTCCTGTGAGGACGCTGGTGGGCGCCGACGCGCATAGGACACGGCATGTGGAGGCTTTGCATTGGATGGCACGGCGTGGAAGCCAATCCCCCAGTGGGATGCGCCGGGTGCCGGCTCGCATAGCAATCATTGACCAAGTGAGGTGACGAGGTATGACGGCATCGGACCACGAACTCGATGCGCCGCCGTGGCGACGGGTCGATGGAACGATCATGTCGACGGCACGTGCGGTTCGGAAGGCGTATGACCGCGCGCTTGGAGATCTTGGGTTGACCCTGCCGGAAGCCAGCCTGCTCGCTTACCTTGCCGAGAGTGAGCCCCCGACTCAGACACAACTCGCCGAACGTCTCGGCGGGGGCAAGGCCGCGCTGGGGAGCCGGGTAGATCGTTTGGAGACCTTGGGCGCCATTCAACGGCGGCCCCATGACACCGATCGTCGAGTGTGGCTCATTCACCTCACCGACAAAGGCAACGAGTATGTCAACGCCATCAACGAGATAGATCGACGGCTGAGGGAACAACTGCGGCGCGGAATCAGCCGTGAGGAGCGGCAGCAGCTAGCTCAGACCTTGACGCGACTGCAGTCGAATCTTGTGGCGATGCTGGAGTCGTGACGTCTGACCAGTCGTGGGCGACAGCCGTCAGGGTCTAGCGCACTTACGAATGGCGCCATGTGTATTTGGGCGTCTCTTGATCGAGCGGGCCTCATCGCCGCCGGTCAACTTTGTCGATAGCGAGGCCTAGGCGTTCGAAATCCCATGCGGCCGAGTTATCTTTGGCGCGAAGGACGTGCTTTTGGACTCTGCCCGTTGGCGTTACGGGAAGTGCTTCGACGAAATCGACGTAGCGTGGAACGGCGAAGTAAGGAAGGGCCGATCGGAAAAACTCGTGGAGCTCTTCGGGTTCGAACGTTGCAGCAGCTTCGCACACGATAACCGCCTTGACGTCATCTTCCCCCAATGGTGATGGGACGGCATGCACGGCGATAGCGGCGATCTTTGGATGGCGCAGTAGCGCCGCCTCGACCTCGGCAGAGGAGATGTTTTCTCCTCTGCGACGCATAGCGTCCTTTTTGCGGTCGACGAAATACAGGTATCCGTCCTCATCGGCCCGTGCAAGGTCGCCGGTGTGATGCCACAAGTCCCGGGATGCCTCTACGGTCGCCTTGGGGTTGTTCCAGTAGCCCTGAAACATCACGTCGCGCTCGCGCGGGCGGATGACGATCTCTCCGACGCTGCCCATGGGTACTCGACTACCGTCCTCGTCGTGAAGTTCGACGTCGAGGGCACTGACCGGTTTGCCCATGCTGGCGAGCTTGGAGGCCGGGCGAGAAATCGGTGAGCTAGTTATGGGTTGGCATTCGGTTTGGCCGTAGGTTTCGCTGATGACCTCGATTCCAAAGCGAGTCGACAGCTGTCGCTGGGCGTCCGGCGGCATCGGAACGAACACTCCCAACCGCAGCGAATGGTTGTGGTCGGCTTCGGACTCAGGCGTTGCCAAGACCGCCATGCCCATCGGTCCGACTCCAAACACCACCGAAGCGTTGGTCTTTCGTGCAGCCTGGACGAAGCCGCTAGCACTAAAGTGCTCGAGGTAGGCGATCGAATTGCCTGCCATCAGCACCGGCATCAGGGCGATGCCCTGCCCTCCGATATGGAAGAGCGGCATCGCAGTCAGAGTGCGATCGCCCTCTCGCAGCCAACCATTTTGATACCAGGGCCACAGCATGGCGGTGTAGTACCCGTGACTGAGGCAACATCCCTTCGGCATTCCAGTTGTTCCCGAGGTGTACATCACTGCGAGAAGGTCGGATTGGCTGATCGGTACTGCTGGTGCGCGACGTTCTCCCGAGAGAAGATCCCGGAAGGACAACATCGAACCGGTCGACGCAGAGCCCTCGTCGACCGATATGAGGATGCCCAGGCCGGGCAAGCGGTCGAGCATCCCGTTGACGTGGTCCAGCGCGGGGGCGTCACCGATCAGGGCCTTGGCGCCCGAATCGGAGAGTTGATGGAACAAGAAGTCGCCCTTGAGGTACGGGTTGACGGGGATGTGGATCGCTCCCAGCTGGCCGAGCGCAAAGAACGCGAGCAAGTACTCAGTTCGATTGGGCAGCACGATGGCTACCCGGTCGTTCTTCGCGATGCCCAGCTCGGCCAAGGCCCCGGCCAGGGCGGCGGACTTCAGGTGGACATCCCCGTAGCTAAGCCAGGTCGAGTCACCCACCTCCTGCCCGCACTGCAAGAAAGGCCGATCCGGGTCCTTCTCCGCCCAAAACTCGAGGCGCGATGGCACCGTGCGCCAGGCTCTCCACTCGTCTCGCAGTGTCACGGGTAACCCTCACAAACCGGTCGGCTGGGATCGGTCGGTGATGAGCTCCTGCTCACGCTGAGGAGACGGTGCCTGGGCTTAATTGTTCTGCACGCGCTTGGTCTGCCCACGCTGGGTCAACCGATCGAATGAATTGACGCCAGTGAATTCTAGAGACTTGCCCCTGCCTTCCGTCAAGTCCGATCCTTTGCCATGCCGAATATACTGCCAATGAGCAGCTAAGATGAGAAACCCGCGAGGCAGGACGCCAGCGCGGCCTGGGATACGTAGCGGGCCCCATACCATTGGTTGATATTAGCTGTCGTTACATTTCGGGCCGCGCCTTGGACCTCCGTCCGGCCGGCAGCCCCTCCCCGGCCGGACGAGCGGTTCGTCGGAGTCAGTCGGACGTCAGGATGATCACTCTCGGAGGCCACATAAGGGAGGCTCTATCTCGTACAATGCTTTGAGAAAGTGCGGAGATGTGCTCGAGTGGCCGGTCAAACACCGCACCATGCCGAGGGTGCTTGCTAACACGCGTCTAGCGCGGCGACCGTGATGGGAGATGGGTGCGTGCCAGCTGCGGCGAATGAGGAGCGAGCAAACGCCAAGCGGCGGGCATCACTGATGCTGGAGATCGCGCGTTTGTTCCGACGGCGCGGTTACCACGGATCGGCGATGAGCGACATTGGCGAGCATGTCGGCCTCAATAAGGGCACGCTCTACTACTACTTTCCCTCCAAGTCCGACATGCTCTACGCCATCTATCAGGAAGCGTACGAACGGCTCGACGCAAACATTGCGGATGTACCCAAAGACCTGACCCCGGAGGAAGAACTCGTCGCGTACCTGAAGGCGATTATGCGCACGGTCGGCGCGATTCCGGACGTCATTGCGGTCTACTTCCAGGAACACCCCTGGCTGGAGACAGCGCTCACCGAGGAACAGGCTCAAATCGTCCGAGCCAAGGAGTCCGAGTTTACCGATGGCCTCCGCGCAATCATCAAACGCGGTGTGCGCACCAATGCTTTTCGTCGGGTGAACGACCAACTCCTCGCGGTCCAGTTGATGGGGATGATCTCCTCGCTGCACCGCTGGCATCTCGCGGAGAGCGAAGCGTCCGCCGAACTGGTCACCGACATGATTATCAGCTATCTGTACGAGGGCATTCTTCCGCAGCGCTAGGAGACTGCCGAATCAGCCGGTCAGCTTTCCCGCACGTAACGGTCGGGTCCACCAGAAGCTAACAGACATGAGTGGCAATGCTTTTCGGAGCAGGCGCCACCGGCGGGCCGGACCTACAACGTGTGGTCGACCGGGCGTGACACGTGGGGCATCGAAATCGATCGCGAAGCAATCACTGGTGCTACCCCATATGGTATGGTGCCATATGATCTTCCCGCATACTATTACGCTACGGCATTCCTGGACGCGATCGACCAAGTGGGGACGGCGCGGCCGAAAATACAAGGAGGGCTGCGATGCTCCGTTGGAGCGAAGAACAGGTTATGTACCGGCAAGCGGTTCGCCGGTTCGTTGAGACGGTAGTGGCGCCCCAACGGGAGGCCCTGGAGTTCGAGGGACTCCCGCCCTACGACGTCCTTCGGCAGTTCTACAAGGAATTCGGGGTCGGCGAATCGGCGCTCGAACGTTTCGAGGCATCCATGTCGGGTGGTCCGCGGCCCCCGCGACACGCGGCCGAGAAGCTGATTCCACTCGTCGAGTTCGCGCGGTGTAGTCCGGGCTTGGCGGTGGCACTGGGAACCAGCATCGACCTCACCGCCGGAGCCATATTGCGTGCTGGATCGCCCGAACAGAAGCGACGGTGGGTGCCAGATCTGCTGACGCTCAAAAAGATTGGTGCTTGGGCTATTACCGAGCCGGAATCGGGCTCCGACGCGTATGGCGCAATGCGTTCCACCGCGCGGCCTATCGCGGGCGGATGGCTGTTGAACGGTAGTAAGACGTTCATCAGCAATGGGCCTTACGCAGACACGCTGGTCTTTATCTGCAAGCTTGACGACGGCACAGACGCCGACCAACGCAGACGCCAGATTGTGACTTTCGTTCTCGACCGCGGTATGTCGGGCTTGTCGCAGAGCAAACCGCTGCGCAAGATGGGTCAACACTCGTCGCCCACGGGCGAGTTGCAGCTCGAGGACGTTTTCGTCGCAGAGGATCGGCTACTGGCGGGACCGGCGGACAGCGGAAAGAAGACGGAGAAGAAGGACAAGGGCAGCTCCGGCGCAAATGCCACGTTCGCGATGGAGCGTGCGAGTATTGCGGCGACCGCGCTGGGAATCATCGAACGGTGCCAAGAGCTCTCGGTAGATTACGCGCGCACGCGCGTTCAATTTGGTCACCCGATCGGCGATTATCAGCTGATTCAGTTGAAACTGGCCAAGATGGAAGTGGCTCGGTTGAACGTCGAGAACCTGCTGCTGCAGTACATGTCCATGGCCGACGCCGGCGTCAAGCCCTCCCTTGCTGAAGCGTCGGCGGTGAAGCTGTACGCGGCTCAGGCGGCGATGGAAGTCAGTCTCGAGGCTGTGCAGGTCTTCGGCGGCAACGGGTACATGGCGGAGAATCACGTCGAGCAACTATGTCGCGATGCAAAGGTCCTCCAGATCTACGGGGGCACCGATGAGATTCAGGTGCGCACGATTGCGCGAGATTTGATTGTGCGCGGCGGGTGATCGACGGTTCCCGCCGCTGCGCCATGCGCTAATCGAGCGATCGGTCTAGCCACGAGCTTGACCGACCGATCGGACGAAAATCGAGTCAATACGTATGACCAAGAAGACCAAGGTGCGTGAGATTGTGGTGTTTAACAACCCTTTTAGATCCCACTGGATCGCCATCTAATCGGTTGACAGATGCGCAAGCGATTAGACATTGAACCAATCTATACAGTATGGTTCCATACTATAATTCAAACTCTCGACCTTGGGGTGATTGATGGTGAAGGTAGTAGTAGTCGACGCAGTTAGAACCCCGTTCGGGAAGCGCAACGGCGGCTTCGCTGGAATCCATTCCATAGACCTGCTGGGCGCCGTGCAACGGGCGATATTTGAGCGTTCCGGCGTAGATCCTGCGGTCGTCGACCAGGTCTTCACGGGATGTGTCGCTCAGGTGGGCATGCAGGCTCTCAACGTCGGCCGAAATGCCTGGCTCGCAGCGGGCCTCCCGATCCAGGTGCCCGCGATAACACTCGATGCCCAATGTGGTTCGTCGCAACAGGCGACGACGTTGGGCTACTCCGCGATCGCCTCCGGCACCGCAGAAGTCGTTCTCGCGTGTGGTGTCGAGGTGATGAGCAAGATCAAAATGGGTTCGACGGTTCCCAAGGAGCCCGACGTTGGCAAGCCAATCAACAGGAGCTACTGGGCCCATCATGAATACACCAGTCAGTTCGAAGGCGCCGAACGGATGGCCGAGAAGTGGGGAGTCACCCGGCAAGCCGCCGATGAATTCGGCAAGCAGTCACAAGATCGGGCCGCGGCGGCCCTGAAATCCAATGCCTTTGGGAGCCAACTGGTTGCCGTCACCGCTCCAGTGCTGGGGGCCGACGGTGAGCCGACCGAAGAAACGGCCACGATCACTCGGGACGAGGGCGTTCGCGAGACCACGCTCGAAAAGCTGGCAACGCTCAAGCCGACGGGCCGCAAGGACGGCGTCCACACCGCCGCAACGTCGTCGCAGATCTCCGATGGTGCGTCTGCGGTGCTGATGATGTCCGAGCAGCGTGCCATGGAACTAGGCGTGCGGCCGCTCGCGGAGGTCGTGGATGCGGTGATCGTCGGTACGGATCCCGTATTGATGCTGACGGGACCCATCGACGCGACACGACGAATCCTAGAGCGCAACCACATCACGATGAATGACATCAACCTGGTGGAGATCAACGAGGCATTCGCGTCAGTGGTCCTCGCATGGGAGCGTGAAACCAAGGCGGACATGGCGCTGGTCAATCCCAACGGTGGAGCGATCGCGCTGGGACATCCGCTGGGAGCGACCGGAGCTGCGCTCATCGCCAAGGCCGTTCACGGCCTAGTCAACGGAGACGGCGAGCAGGCGCTCGTGACGATGTGCTGCGGCGGAGGGCTCGGCACCGGGACGTTGATCCGACGGTTATGAGGCGGGTCCAGCCTATGGACCTTCACACCCGTTGCGGCACAGACAAACTCGCCAGAGCAACTGGGGCCGGCATGATCAGTGCTTTCCAGCAAGGCAACACCGCTACCGCGTCGATATGGAGGATAAATGTTAGACCTTGAGACGGCTTCGGCCATCGTCACCGGTGGGGCCTCTGGACTCGGCGAAGCGACCGCGCGCCGGCTGGCTGAGCTTGGTGCGCACGTGGTCATTCTCGACCGCAATGAGCAAGCGGGTAAGGAGCTCGCCACTGAGTTGGCGGGCTCCTTCTGTGCGGCAGATGTCGCAGATACGGAGGCCGTCGAAGCTGCGGTCGCGGTCGCGACCGAGGCGGCGCCGCTGCGCGCGTTGGTCAACTGCGCGGGGCTCAGCAGGGCAATGCGAACGGTCGATCGTAAAGGAGTTCCGTTCGATTTCAAGCGGTTTGAATTCGTGATCCGGGTGAATCTGCTCGGCACATTCAATTGCATACGTCTCGCCGCCGCCGAGATGGCCAAGCAGGAGCCGCTTGCAGATGGAGAACGTGGAGCAATCGTAAACACCGCTTCGGTAGCGGCATTCGACGGTCAAGTCGGACAGGCAGCCTACTCGGCCTCCAAAGGCGGTATCGTCGGTATGACGTTGCCGATCGCCAGAGATCTTGCTGCGCTGGGCATTCGAATTAACACCATTGCTCCCGGTCTTTTCGACACCCCCATCTATGGGCAGGGCGAGGCGGCGGAGGACATGAAGAAGAACCTGACCAAGGATGTCGTCTTCCCTGACCGCTTGGGGCAGGCCGCTGAATTCGCCTCGCTAGCAACGGAGCTGCTCACGAATAGCTACATCAACGGTGAGACGATACGGATCGATGCAGCCACTAGGCTAGGGCCGCGATGAACGCTATCGAAGCTCCTCCCGTGCTCGTCGAACGCCGGGATCGTGTTCTGGTCATTGCACTCAATCGGCCCGATGCGCGCAACGCCATCAACAGTGCGATGACGACGATCCTCATCGACGCTATCCGGGCGCTAGACAGCGATGCCGGTCTGTCGGTGGGCGTTATCACGGGCTCGGGCAAGGGTTTCTGCTCGGGCATGGACCTGAAGGAGTTCGCGTCCCAAGGCACGCCAAAGGGCCTGGACATGTTGCTCAGGGAAGGGGCCCGAAAGCCGCTGATCGCAGCGGTGGACGGCTTTTGCCTTGCGGGCGGCCTGGAATTGGCGCTTATCTGCGACATCGTCGTAGCCTCCGAGCGATCGCGGTTCGGGATTCCCGAGACCCAGGTGGGATTGTTCGCAGCGGGCGGTGGTGTGATCAGGCTGCCCCGCCGAATGCCCTATGGCGCGGCGGCACGAATGGCCTTCTCCGCACAACCCATCGGAGCGGAGGAAGCCGCTCGAATAGGATTGGTAACCCAGCTCGTCGCGGACGGCGAAGTCGTCGCCGAAGCGTTGAAACTTGCTGACAACATTGCCCGTAACGCGCCGCTGGCACTGGCGGCGTCGAAGGCCGTGCTGCAGGCGGCCGCAGGCGGGCTCACCGAAGACGACCTGTGGACCATGCAGCTACCTCTCATCAAGCAGGTCTTCAAGTCGCAGGACGCCAAGGAGGGCCCACGTTCATTCGCCGAGAAGCGCGCCCCCGTGTGGCAGGGTGTCTGATACCCCGGCCGCCGGTGATCGCCGGTTGATCCCTCGATTGCCCACATCCGTGCGCAGTGGCCGCCAACGCTAAGGGACGAGAATCACTTTTCCCTTGGCCCTGCCCTCCTGAACGATACGAATTGCCTCAACCGCGTCAGCCAACGGCACCGAATCCGAAACGGGTGGTTGTAAACCACTGTCGGAGACGAACTTTACGAGACGCTCCAGTTCTTGGTGAGTCCCCATCGTGGATCCTAGAATTCGAAGATTGTTGACGAATACGCGAGCGAGATCAGTTTCCGCCTTGTAGCCGGCCGTCCCGCCGCCGACCACGATGGTCCCGCCCCTTCGCACGCTCTTAATCGAGTGGTCCCACGTCGGCTGGCCGACCGTATCCATGACGGCGTCGACGCGCTCCGGCAACCTCGTGCCGGTCGCGAACACCTGCTCGGCGCCGTAGTCCAAGGCAAGGATGCGGCGATCATCTTCGCGGCTGGTCGCCCACATCCGCAGGCCTGCAGCTTTTCCGAGCATGATCAGGGCCGCCGCCACGCCGCCGGCGGCCCCCTGGACCAGCACCAGATCGCCCGGTCGGAGGTCGGCCGTGACGAACAGCATCCGGTATGCCGTTAACCATGCGGTCGGCAGGCAGGCCGCTGCCTCGAAACTCATCCCGGCGGGTTTGTCGATGAGATTTCTGCGCGGCACGCGGACCATCTCGGCGAAGCAACCGTCGACGCCCTCGGACAGTCCGTCCAGTGCCGGGTCGACCAGCGGATCACCGGACCAATCGGGTGAGTTGATCAAGTTGTAGATCAGTACTTCGCGGCCATCCCCGTCGACACCGGCAGCATCCATTCCCAGGATGCGCGGAAGCGACTTCGCACCAATGACGCCACCGGCTGCGGTAAAGACGTCGTGCCGGTTGACACTGCTGGCGCGGACATGGACGACTGCCCAATCGTTGTCCGGGGGTGGGGGATCGGGTCGCTCACCAACCCTGATTGCCTTTGCCGGATCGGTGGGCTCGAACGAATCTATGTACGCGGCGAGCACGGCGCCTCCGATTGGTTGGTCGTTGGGCTCAGGTTTGACTTTGGTTGGTTTGGTGTGGAATTCGGTGAGTCATTGATCGTTGCGAGCAGTCGATACCTGATCAGATCTTCGGCTTCGGCAATGATCCGCGAGACGAGGTTCCCCACCGTGGGGATGTCGTTGATAAGCCCCATCGACGTCCCCACCGACCAGATTCCGGCGTCGAGATCGCCTTCGCGGTAGACGGTGCGGCCGCGAGCACCGGCAACCAGTTCTTTGACGTCGACGAATTGCCCTCCGCGGTCCAGGATTTCCACGACCTCTCGGGAGACTGCGTTGCTGGCAACCTGAGCGGTGTTGCGCAGCGGCCGGAAGATCAGCTCGGTATCGAGCTCAGTGCCGCTGACGATAGCTTCCTTGACGTTCTGATGGATGAACGATTCGACTGTGCACATGAATCGCGATCCCATGTTGATGCCCTCGGCGCCAAGGCTCTGCGCCTTCTCGGCGTGCCGCACCGAGGTGCACTTGTGAAGAACCTTGACTCCGTTGTCGTGGAGCATCGGGAGGTGCGGTCCGGGATTGGAACCGGCCGTCTCGACGATCTTGACTCCAGCGTCGACGATCGTCTGTCGATATTCGTCATAGGGAGGGGGATTGATGGTGGGTAGGATTGTGAGGTTCACGTCGAACGGCTTGTCCGTCAGCGCACGTGTTTTGGCGATTTCGTTGGCCAGTTCGACGGGGGTGGGCTGGGTCAATGCAGTCAGAAAGCCCAGGGCGCCGGCATTGGCGACCGCGGCGACCAGTTCGGCGCGACCCACCCACTGCATTCCGCCCTGCACGACGGGGTGTTCAATACCGAAGACCTCGGTGAACTTTGTCGACAATCCCATCTCGGGTACCCCTCCTTTGTGCGCCGACGCGTTTCGTGTTCTGCGAGCCCGGCTGTCGCCCGCAGACTCAAGTCCATTCGCGCAGAACAGATTCGGTATCCGCTCCAGCCTCACCAGGCGGGACGATCGGTGCGGACGGGGTTCGCGAAAACCGCGGCGCAGGCGCGGCATGCCAACCGTCGTCGATGTTGACGAGGGTGCCGCGCTGGGCAACGTGTGTTTCCTCGGGGGCTTCCTCGAACGACAGAATCGGTGTCACGCAGGCATCGCAGTCGGCGAAGACGGCGGCCCAATGGTCTCTGTCGTGCGCCGCAAAGGCCGCACCGATGCGGGCGCGAAGCTCCGGCCACCTCGTCCGATCATGTTGAGCAGGCAGGTTTTCGGTCATCAAACCCAACCCGTCGATCATCAACGCGTAGAACTGGGGTTCGATGGCTCCAACGGCGACGTGTCTGCCGTCGGCGCACACGTAGGTGTCGTAGAAGGGTGCTCCGGTATCGAGCAGATTCGTGCCGCGTTCGTCAGACCACAACTGATTGGCTCTCATCGACCAGATAATCTCGGCGAGCAAGCTGGAGCCATCGATCATCGCTGCGTCCACGGTCTGACCCCTGCCAGAGTTTCGGCGCTCCCAAAGTGCCGCAAGGATTCCCACCAGAAGCAGCATCGAGCCACCTCCGAAGTCACCGACCAGGTTCATCGGAGGCAGCGGCTTTTCACCGGCACGTCCAATGGCGTTCAATACGCCATTCAGCGATATGTAGTTGATGTCGTGTCCGGCCTGGTGTGCGCGAGGTCCCGTCTGTCCCCACCCAGTCATTCGCGCATAAATTAGTTCAGGGTTGATGTTTTCGCACTCGCGGGGTCCAAGACCAAGTCGCTCGGTGACACCCGGTCGGAGGCCCTCGATCAACACGTCGGCCTTGGCGATGAGGCGGAGTACTAGCGCACGACCCTCGTCAGCCTTCAGGTCGGCGGTCACCGATCTCCGGTTGCGTAGGGTGTAGTCGACCCGAGCCGGTCGCCCGTTGGCCGGTTTGGCCTGGGGCCGATCGATGCGCACCACATCGGCTCCGAGGTCGCCCAAAATCATGGCGGCGTGCGGGCCGGGGCCGATGCTCGCCAGTTCAACGACGCGAAGCCCATTAAGTGGTCCGGCCACAGCGACAACCCTTTCGCAGTATGGGTAGGTCAAACCCGCCCGATTGAGGCGACGCATCAGCCGGGGGTTCAATCGTTGGACGCTGCTTGTTGGCCGACACGCGGCTGGCTGGTTCGCGCCCGGATGCGCGTCACACAGATTTGATCAGGTTTCAACCGATCGGTCAACATGGTCCTGCGGACGGCTGGATTTACCTCCTGAGATTGCGGTGTGGCGGGAGTAGTTTACGGGGACGGATGATCCATCGATATCGGGATGATGGGAGTTCGGGGGCGGGCCGCGAGGTGCCACGGGGCAGCGGCTGTTATCATACGAGCGGTTGAATACGATGTCTGCTATGACGCCGGCGGGCGGCAGGTGGATCTCAAGGCGAGAAAGATGGGTCAGGCCAACGGCGAAGCGCAAGCGGTGCGGCCGCGGCGGGACCTGTCCCGATCCGGCGATTCACGGTGCCCGTTGATGAAAGGAACCTTCGTCATGCCCGAGCAACCTGGTGTGCTTCCGGTCGAGCTGAATCTCGGCTCTCTTGTCGAAGCCATCGGAGAAGCCATACCCGAGCGACCGGCTATCATTCATCGCCGGGTTACGGTGACTTTCGAGCAGTTCATTGACCGATCTCGCCGCCTCGCGTCGCTCCTGGCGGGCCGCGGCTTCGGATGCTATCTCGAGCGTAATCAGTTACTTGGTCACGAAATTGGGCAGTCGCTCATGGGGCAGTATCTGTACAACGGTCCCGAATATCTCGAGGGGATGATCGGCGCCTACCGCGCTAGGGTCGCGCCTTTCAACGTGAACTATCGATACGTTGCGGGGGAGCTTGCGTACCTTCTCAACGACGCGCGTCCCCAAATCCTGCAGTACCACGCACAATTCGCGCCGACCCTGCGTGACGCTCTGGCGATGACTGATCTGCAGCCCCTTCTGCTCCAGGTCGCCGACGATTCAGGCCATGAATTGCTTCCCGGGGCGCTGGACTATCACGACGCCCTCGCATCGACGGACCCGATTTCTCTCCCCGGCTCATCGGCAGACGATCTCTACGTGCTGTACACCGGCGGCACCACAGGAATGCCGAAGGCCGTGCTCTGGCGGCAGGCAGACGTCGCGGTTACCACCATGGGCCTGATCGACCGGCGCAACGCGCGGGAGTGGTCGTCGCTCGACGACGCCGTTGTAGCAGCTCGTCAACGGTCTTCAGGACGAAGCTTGCTGTGCGCACCACTGATTCATGGCGCGTCGCAGTGGGGCGCGATGCAAGCCCTTGGTCGAGGCACCACGGTCGTCTTTCCCGACGACGTGAAGTCATTCCGGGCCGCCGATGCGTGGGACACCGTCGCGAGGCACGGCGTGACGCAGATGTCCATCGTCGGAGAGGCATTCGCCGGCCCGTTGGTCGAAGAACTCGAACACCAGCCCCGCGACGTGTCGTCATTGCGCTATCTCGTCAGTGGCGGTGCGGCATTGAGGCCGGAGACAAAGGCGCGACTCATTGCCGTAGCCCCGAATATGTCCGTGCTGGAGACTATTGGCTCCTCCGAGACTGGGATCCAGGGCAGTTCGTTGGTGTCAGCGTCGTCACAACAGAGCAAGCGCGAGTTCACCCCCGACTCCCGCACGCGAGTGGTGGCCGAGGATTTCACACATTTCCTCGAACCTGGCCACGACGGCACGGGCTGGCTGGCGTCGGCTGGCCGAATCCCGCTGGGATACCTGCGCGATGAAGCCAAAACGGCAAAGTCCTATCCGGTGGTCAACGGTGTGCGCGTGAGTGTGCCGGGCGATCGGGCTCGACTTTCGGCTGCTGGCGCGATCGAATTGCTCGGCCGTGACTCAATCACCGTGAACAGCGGAGGCGAGAAGATCTTCGTCGAGGAAGTCGAATACGCGGTGCGTGCACACCCCGACGTGATCGACGCCGTGGTCTGCGGGAGGCCCAGCGAGCGTTGGGGCGCAGAGGTTGTGGCCATCGTTACTTTGCGCGCCGATCGCCCGCACATCGCGCAGGAGATAACCGAGGCGGCCAGCCAGAAGATTGCGCGCTACAAGCTACCCAAGGCCGTCGTCGTCGTCGAGCGCATTGAACGTAGTCCGGCAGGCAAGCCGGACTACCGGTGGGCGGTCGATGTCGCGACCAAGGCACAGTCGACGTAGCCATAGCCCAACCGCGCTGAGGGTCGACCGGGTCGCGGTCAGCGGTACAAACCAGAACAGCAACAAGGACCAACCGTGTCGTTGGAGGCGTGGGTAATCCAGGGGAGCATTCTCCTGCACGAAATGCCGCGTGCTCCCACGAAACAGACATGACGACCAACTGTGCGATCGTCGCGGCGGGTGTCGCCGGTGGTTAGCCCAGCCTGGGAGTTGGCGTGAATTGAATGGGCAGGTAAGCGCAACTGCGGACTTGGGTACCAGTCATGCGGGGCGGGTCACCATCCACGAGCTCGTAGTCTGGGATGCGCTTGTGCAGCTCCTCGAGTGCCAGTCGTAGTTCTTGCCGGGCCAGGTGTGAACCGAGGCAGCGGTGCACGCCCATGCCGAACGAGACGTGATGGTTGGGGGTGCGGTCGATGTGAAGCTCGCCGGCATTGCTGAAGTGATCGGCGTCCCGGTTGGCCGACGAGAGCAACAGCAGAATCTGGTCGCCTTCAGCGATTTGCACGTCACCAAGCATGGTGTTGCGCGTTGCGCGACGGCCGAGGCTGGCAGCTGCCTCGTACCGAAGGATTTCCTCTACTGCCGCGGGGATGTGATCAGGGTTGGCAACGAGATCAGCTCGTTGATCGGGATTGCTGGCGAGATTGATGATCGACCAGGCCAGCGAGCCTTGAGTGGTATGGAGGCCGGCGATCGCCAGCAAGAAGAACATCTGACCGAGTTCAGCGACCGTGAGCTCTCGGGTACTCCCGTCCGGCTGCTCGATCGGCGCCAAGATGATCTGGGCGGTGAGGCTGCCCATGTCATAGTCGCCGCGCTTGACGCGCTCAATCACGTCCGCGAAGTAACCGTAGACCTTAAATGCCGCTTCGGCCTGCGCCTGCTGGGATTCTTCAGCGGACTTGCCGGGCAGCCCTTGCAGTGCGATGTCGGTTGTCTCACTAAACATTTCAGCGTCCTCGAGCGGCCAGCCCATGAGCTCTAGGAACACGCGTGTCGGTAGCGCGTGAGCGAAAGCCTCGACGAATTCGCACTCACCTTTCTCACAGAACTGGTCGATGAGATCGTTGATCGTCGCGCGCACGCGGGGCTCGATCTCTTGAAGCCGTTTCGGGGTGAACAGCGGGAGCAGCACCTTACGCATCACAGTGTGTTCGGGAGGGTCAAGCTCGATAGGCATGAGCCGACCTTGCGAGACATTGGCAAGGTCGTTGGGGAAACTGGAGAAAGTCGTAGCGTCCCTGAGGACTTCGCAGACCAGGTCGTACCGCGTAACGACCCAGTAGCCCTTTTTGGACTGGCTGTACACAACGGGCGCCTTGTGCCGGAGCTCGGCCGCCCGTTCCTGCCAGGCAGTGGGCGTGGCCACCAGCGTAGGGTCGTGCACGTCGAAATCGACGACGAGGTCCTCGGGAACGTGTGTTGGGACTGGCACCGTATTCCACCTTTAAGCGAATGACTCCGAGCCCGGGCCATGATTCGGCCCAGGTTCAGACGATCGGTTGAATTAGTGATTCTCACCATACCCAAGCCAGATCCCGCTGCCAAGTTTCGCCACTCTCGGGCTTCGCGCGCTAACAGCAATGACGTGCACATCTACCTACTCCGAACGCATAATCAGGCGTAGGAGGACCGGCTTCGGCTACGGCCAGAGTGCTGTCGACCGAATGGTCGGCGATACCACTGCGGCCGCTCTTGTGAACCACGCTTTTGTGAGATGCAGATAACCTGCGCCGGTGACGTAAGCCGTTCAGTGGACGTGAGCGGCCTGGCCGGCCCCGTGTGCGCCCTAGCCCGCCACAGCGGCGAGCTCGATCGCCGCCGGACCCGCCAATGGCACGGAAAAGACTGGCGACTCCAGTTTCGGTCGCGGGGCTTCGCCGACGCGTGGAGTCAGCATGGACAAGGTGTTATCCCAGGTCAGCCAGTACGATCCGGGTTCCAAATGTTGGCAGAACGATCCGCGACCATAGCTGACATGGCCCGAGATCTCGACACCGAACCCGTTTTCGCCGTGAATGATCACACGCCAGGCCGTGTGATCCTGAAGGTTGACGAAGCGATAGGAATGAACCTCGGACGTGCTTTCGACTCGCCAGTTCGGGTCGGTTACGGAAGTCGGATTCACACCCATTCCTTCTTCTCTCAGCAGTCATCGGCCGGACATCTCAATCCCCAGGCGGCCCAGTCGATTAAGCGAGAGACAAGAGTGCCGACGACCGAGACGTTACTACGGATGATGCCATAAACAACTCGGACGTTGGGCAATGGAGGAGCCGATGTTCGACCGACCGATCGGCACCCTAATCGCGTCATGCCAAAACGGTAACCCGTTGCCGCGCTGCAACTCCCACCCGCATGATCTGTCGCCGAGCCCTTGCTCTGCGCGACACGACCGAGGAGCGCAGATCGAGACGATCAGGGGCTGCCCCGTTGGACGTTTGCTTACTGCTGACCTACGCGGGTCGAGCGTTGCGTGCCCAGCATCGCGTCGTCGAGCCGCGCGCCCACCCCATCGACGTGTCTCGGCGGCCCCAGATTGCCTGCTAGGCAAAGGGTTATATCCGGAACCGTCGGACATCGCACGCGACGTTTCCGAGATCTGTTTGCCCGATTTCTCATACCCAAGTCGCAAGTGTTCAGATGGAGGTTCATTTCCAACTTCGGCTGCACCCCCCCGGAACATGTCGCTGGTTGCTACGCAAACGGTGACTGATGAATCCGCGTGACTAACATCTCGCGGTCGACTCCACTGTCGGCGACTGTGCGCCGAGCTCGTCCGCTTGATGCCGGATCGCGCGCAACAGCACCAGTGCCAGAGCGGTTATCCAGACGGAATATCCGAGCGCTGGACACCAGAATCCCACCACGCCGTTCCAGGCGAATGGACCGGACTTGAAGAGAATCGCCAGGACGGGGATATCACCCATCCCGATCATCCAGATCGTGAGGTAGGACATCCACCGCGGAAAGGCGGTGTAGCGTCCGTCCACGTCGGAGGTGAATCCGATCACGATCATCGGAAGCAGTTGGAGGGTGAAGGCCGCGATCGGAGTCAGGAAGGTCAGCCAGGACAATTCATTGAATGTCGCCGTGATCTCCGGATTGCGTTCAGCGGTGAATCCGGTGACGTACCAGAACAACACCGGGAGAGCGAAGAAAAGGGCGCCCAGTGTGCTTGCCATTGCCTGCAGCAGTGTCCAAATCGGAAAGCCGGTCTCGTGCCGCCGCATTTGCATGGAGATCACGGCGGCAATCGGGAGCCAGAACCCAGCGGTACCCATCATGATGATTGCGCCCACCAACAACGTCTTGTTGTGCTCAGAGTAGATCGCGGCGACTGCTGCGGGAGGTAGCTTCGGGGACATCGGTGGAACCATCCCCATCAGCACGATAAACGCAAGGGCATACACCAGTGCGCCGATGAGCCCCATCCAGATGAGGTATTCCTGAGCACGCTTTCGCATGATGCCTCCGTCACTGTTTGCGACCTGTGTCATCCAGTCCGACGACGAGTGTGTCTGAAACCCATTGATTCGTAGCCGGTCTCGAGAACATGTGGCTGGCCGTGCGGACGTTCGCTGTCAAGGTGTGTCACCGGACAGTTCCGCTGAACGAGAGCATGGGCAGGTCGATTTGGGTATGCACTCCGACTGAAGCGTCGCACGCAAATGGCACAGCATTCACCACCGTTGCGGCCGTGGAGTAAAGGGCGTCGTACATTCCGTCGCCGTCAGGCTCCCAGAACACGTTGTACGACGGTGTGCCCGTCACTCTGATTTGGTAGAAGGCATTGGGGTGCGCGGCATACGGCCATTCCGTTTTGACGCGGCCATCGATGGTCCACGCTTGGCTGTAGCGGACGCGTTCGACTCCTCGGGTGAGCATGGTGTAGGTGGTGCGCACGCCCGCGACGGTGCCCTCCGCGATCGCGCGTCCCGCGAACGAATAATCCTGGTCGGCCATGATGAACTCATGAGCCGAATGGCGTTCGTCGACCTCGAAACCCAAAGCTGCACCGAGGAAGTCGCCACCCGCGAACATCGCACTGTCATTGAGAGTCGAGTACAGCTTGGGTTGTTCGCGGTCTAGGTCCGCTCGCGTCCATCCGAAGCCCATGGCATCGAAGATCATGTACTCGCTGAGTCCGGTCAGCGAACCGGGGGAGTACTCGACAACTTCGATGTGACTGACCTCGCCGTTCAAGCTGGTAAGGCTGGCGGCGAGGCGATCGGAGAAGAAGCCGGTGTTGATACCACCAGCAAAGAAGGTGGATCCCCCTTGGGCGCAAGCTTTTTCGATCCGTGCCCGTCGACGCCCGCCAATGCGCATGTAAACCGGACCCACCTGGGTCACGACATTGATGCCCGATTCGAGCAGCCGGCAGAATAGATCGGCATCCGACCAGAACCCCGAATATATGACGGCATCGGGGCGCAGCGCGATCAATGCGTCGGTGTCGTGGGTGGCCAGGACGCCGGTCTCACGGTGGAGCCCGGCCGCCTCGCCGGCGTCTAATCCGACCTTCGACGCGGAATGAACCCAACAGCCGATCAGGTCGAGATGGGGATGCGAGCCATTAGTAAGCATGTCGAGCGAAAATCGCCCCTGGTTGCCGGTTGCCCATTGCACCACGCGGTACTTCTCGCGCGCGAAGCTTCTCATGGGTCGATGAACAATTCTGCTCCGTCCCACGTTGAGGGTGACGCGCTGGAAGACCGCGTTGCGGGAAATCTAAGACCGACACATCTCGATGTCAACCGATCGGTTGATAAGGTCCTCGTGGCTGAGGGCAGTGGAGGCCGGGCGGACCGGAATCCGTCGACCGCACGTTGGGTCGCGGTGGCCTCATCGGCTACCGGCCTGGGTCGCGCTCGGCTCTGGTGGCAGCTCGAAGCCCGGCGACAGCTCAATCGATAGGTTGAATAACTGACGCCAGACCGAATCCCGCCAGCACGTATGTCTGATCAATACAGCAGTTACAGTGCATTTTAACGCCCTTACCGCCGCGTTCTGTAGTCGTCATCCGGTCGACCGATTTGCTGGTATAGCCTAGGGATTGGCCGGCCGGATAGAGCTCCTCAGGGATCTGAGGTGGAGACGGATGGAGGTGTCATGACCGCTACGGCTGATTCGTTGATAACGGACGAACGATTCGAGGTACACAATCCCGCCAATGGCCGGGTGATCGCGACAGTGCCCGTGCACGCGGCCGAGCAGGTCGCGGTCATGGCGGCAGGCCTTCGTGCCGCTCAACCGGAGTGGGAGGCCATCGGCCCGCGTGGCAGGGCTCGACATCTGCTCGACTGGCTGGACTGGATCATGGACAACGAGCGTCGACTGCTGGACCTCGATCAGGCTGAGAGCGGCAAGTCGTGGGGCGACGTCGCCATGGAGACGTCGATTGCGGTCGAGATCATCAACTACATCACCAAAAACCTCGATAGGTGGTTGGCGGATCAGAAGGTTTCCACCTACGGGCCGGCCAACGTGGCCAAGAGGTTGCGGGTGCACTTTCGACCGCACCAGTTAGTCGGCGTCATCACTCCCTGGAATGCACCGTTGGGGATGCCGATGCTCGACGTGCCGTTCGCACTCGCCGCGGGAGCAGCCGTGTTGACGAAGCCCTCTGAGGCGACGCCGTTGACCTGGGTCGAGGTGGTGCGCGGCTGGCGCGAGGAGATCGGCGCGCCGCCCGTGTTGGGGTGCGCGACCGGCCTGGGTGCCACCGGGGCGGCCGTCGTCGATCAGGTCGACATGATCCAATTCACCGGATCGACCCGAACCGGGCGGGCGATCGCAATTCGTGCTGCGGAGCGGCTCATTCCGTGCGGCCTGGAACTGGGCGGCAAGGACGCAATGATCGTCCTCGACGATGCGCCGGTGGATCGGGCTGTCGCGGCGGCGGTCTGGGGCGGCTTCTACAACTGCGGGCAGGCTTGCATCTCGATCGAACGTGTCTACGTCCACGAAAAGGTCTACGACGAGTTCGTCACCAAGCTTGCCGAGCAAACCGCAGCCCTGAGGGTCGGCGTGGACACCGACCATTCGTTCACCAAGGACGTTGGCGCGCTGGTGACCCCGGCGCAGGTCGACATCGTGGAACGCCACGTCAATGACGCGGTGGCCAGGGGGGCGCGCGTTCTGACCGGGGGTGAGCGGCGCCCACCGGGCAACTACTTCCTGCCCACCGTTCTCGTCGATGTCGACCACTCGATGGACTGCATGACAGAGGAGACGTTCGGACCCACGCTGCCGGTGATGAAGGTGCGCTCCGAGGACGAGGCGATCTCGCTGGCCAACGATTCGCCCTATGGGCTCTCCGGAAGTGTGTGGACCTCCGATCCCGACCGAGCGGTGCGCGTCGCCAAACGGCTCGAGACCGGTGGGGTGTCGGCCAACGCCGCGTTGGCGACGCTGTTTCAGTCGCCGCTGCCATTTGGTGGCTGGAAGGAATCGGGCTTGGGGGCGCGGTTGGGCGGGGCGCACTCAGTGCAGAAGTACTGCAGGACACAAGCCTTCGTCGCCGATCGCGTCACCATCGGGAGCAAGGAACCGCAGTGGTATCCGTACACGCCGACGAAGGCCCGCATGGTCAGTGGAGCGATCCGGCTTCTGGGCATGCGCGATTGGCGGAGGCGGCTAGGCCTCCCATCACAACGAGACAGATCTCGACCGAACGTTTGACAACTAAATTACAGCAATTTAGCATTGCATAGCCCAGCTAGCCGAGAAATATCAACCGATAGGTTGAGGATGTTGAACGGCTTTATGCGCGGAACATCCAGACAGGCGGCGCCAGGCTCACGGCGGAAGGACCACGATGACCAGCTTCGATAGGCGGACCGCGGAACGCAGCGGTTTGGAGATGGGCCTCGGCGTAGGGACCGTCCAGATGCACGGTTGGCCCTACACCGATTTTGCGACTGGCTGGTACGTGATCGGCTATTCCAACGAGATCAAACCCGGCGAAGTCAAGCCAGCAAAGTGGTTCAACGAGGACCTCGTCGCGTTCCGGACCGAATCGGGCGCCCTGTCAGTGCTCGACGCCTACTGCCCCCACATGGGCGCTCACCTCGGCAAGCCCTCTCCGTCGGAGTTCGGTGGAGGGGTGTGCGGCGAGACCATCTCTTGCCCCTTCCACGGGTGGCTGTGGGACACCGAAGGCAGGAACGTGGACATCCCTTACCGTCCCGGCAGGCCGACCAAGGCAAAGATCCGCAAACGGCACGTGCGCGAGATCGACGACATCATCGTGATGTGGTACGACCACGATCAAGCTGAGCCGACCTACGAGTGGCCTGGGCTGCCGTGGTTCGGCGACAAGTCCAACTACTACCCCATCGACACCACGGTCGACGGACCGTACCTGGCGAAACCGCAGTTCCCGTTCGAGAATAGCGCCGACCCACACCACTTCAAGTACGTTCACGGCTCCTACCTGGATGCGGAGTTTTCCGACTACAACGTCGACGGACCCTATGCCGAAAACGTCATGCGGCTGATGTTCGGAGGGGGTAAGGACAAGACCTGGCTCACGCCTGACGGCCCCGTTTTGGGTTATGTCGACAACTTCTTTTGGGGTGCGTCACTCGGCGTCGCCCGGTTCCGGATCGATGACTTCGTATGTATCCATCTCCCCACTCTCACACCCGTCGATGACAACAATGCAATCTTCTTCAGCACTGTCACCGCAACGCGTGAGCCTGGTGACGACGGTGATACGCCTCATGGGCGGAGCGGCCAGATGATGGCGGCGCAACATTGGCAGATTCGCAATGACTTTCACATCTGGCAGAACCAGAAGTACATCGTCAAGCCGATTTTCACTGGGACCGAGGAACAAACTCGGTACGCATTCATTCGGCGTCACTTCGACCAGTTCTATCCCAACCCGGTCTATTCAACGGGTAACGACAACTAGGCATCCGAGCCGACCGTCACAACACAGGAGTTGAGATGAAGACCCGTACAGCGATCGTCCGGCAGTTACCGGGCGAGTATGAGGTAGCGGAACTAGAACTCGAAGAGGCCGGAGTCGGTGAGCTCACGGTCAAGATGGTGTCGGCCGGCTTGTGCCATTCTGACGATCATTTGGCCACCGGTGACATGCCAATGGCAAGCCTTCCCTTCGCCGGCGGCCACGAGGGTGCCGGCGTTGTGGTCGATATCGGTTCTGGTGTCAAGGGATTCGCCGAGGGCGACCATGTCGTGTTCTCATTCCTGCCCGCGTGCGGGCATTGTCGCTGGTGCGCGTCCGGGATGCAGAATCTCTGCGACCTGGGAGCCAATCTGCTGCTGGGGTCTCGATTCGACGACCCGACCAGCTTCCGGTTGCACCTCGACGGGCAGCCCGTGGGCCAAATGGCTGGATTGTCAACCTTTTCCGAATACACCACCATCGATGTCAACAGCGCCATCAAGATGCCCAAGGAAGTGCCCTTGGAGCCGCTTTGCCTATTGGGCTGCGGCGTGGGAACCGGGTGGGGCTCGTCGGTGTACTCCGCAAATGTGCAGATCAACGACACGGTGATCGTTATGGGTATCGGGGGCATCGGTATCAACGCCGTGCAGGGCGCCGCGCATGCCGGGGCCGCTCATGTCATCGCTGTGGATCCGGTGCCCTTCAAGCGGGAACTGGCCGAGAAGCTGGGCGCTACCGAAACATTCCCGGATATCGAAACTGCGGGGGAATTTGCTCGCAGCGTCACCAATGGCCAAGGCGCAGATGCTGCCATCGTGACCGTCGGCGTCACCACCGCCGACCACGTGACGCAAGCCTATTCCACCATTCGCAAAGCCGGGACGTGCGTGATCACCGGAATCGGCAACTACGCCGAAATGGCCGCCAACATCCCGCTGATGGATCTCGTACTATCGCAGAAGAGAATCCAGGGCTCCCTGTACGGACAGTGCAATCCGTCGCGAGACATTCCCCGGCAACTCGAGCTGTACCGGTCGGGCACACTCAAGCTCGACGAGTTGATCACCGCTCGCTACACCCTCGACCAAGTTGCCCAGGGCTATCGCGACATGCACGCCGGCAAGAACATCCGCGGAATCGTTACCTTCTGATGGAGGCCCGGACAGCGACGCCGACTGAAGCCGACGGCTCGGTCCGCGTGACGGTGACAGATTACGTCGCGACGGTCACTCTCGACCGGCCACCGGTAAACGCGCTCGACAGATCCACTCTGCTAGCACTTCGCGACGCCTTCCGGGGGCTCAACGATCGTCGCGACGTGCGCGTGGCGATCTTCACCGGTGCGGGGACTCGCGCGTTCATCGGCGGTGCGGACCTAACCAGCTACGGGAGCCGTTGCGCGGACGAGCCACCAACGGAGACGGTCGATCTCGGACTCATCGCGCGCGAGGCTCAATGGGCTGTCACGGACTGCGCCGTCCCGGTGATAGCTGCGGTGAACGGACCCGCGATTGGCGGAGGGGTGGCATTCGCCGCATGCTGCGACATGATCGTCGCCGCCGACCACGCGACGTTTGGCACTTTGGAAATCAATGTCGGTCTGCTCGGTGCCAGTTCGCAGCTGTCTCTGATGGTCGGCAGGCATAAGGCCCGTGAGATGTTCTTCCTGGGTGAAAAGGTTCCAGCTGCCGAGCTCCATCGCCTCGGTGCAATCCGCGCGGTCGTGCCACCCGACCAACTGATGCACACGGCTCACGACCTCGCCGCGCGCCTCGCCGAGAAGAGTCCGATAGCGCTGCGATTGGCCAAGGAGTCGATGAATCGGGTGGAGTTCCTGCCGCTCAAGGACGCCTACCGCACGGAGCAGGACTACACGAACCGGCTCTTGACGTTCGAGGACAGCAGCGAGGCGCGCGCCGCATTCCTGGAAAAGCGTGAACCGCAATGGCGTTGGCGCTGAGGGAAGTTACCCGATGAAAGTACTCGTTGATTCGACCCTCTGTGCCGGGCATGGCCAATGCGCGGCGCTCGGTCCCGACCTGTTCACCCTCGACGATTTCGGATACGCGGAGCAGCCGGACGGACAAGTTCCGGAGCATCTGATCGACCAAGCGAAGCGCGGTGCCGAAGCGTGCCCCGAGCGAGCGATCACACTTATCGAGTAGTCCGCCGCCCTGAGGGAATCGGCATCTCCGGGATCAATGGACAAGACGGTTACGCCAAAAATCCACCGGGACCAGGTGTCGCACCGATAGGAACCCAATGCCATTCGACCGGCGCGTGACGCGCACAGAAAGGGATCATGCGAGCCAACACGCATGAAGCGGCGGTGGAGCGTCATGCAGCTTCACGATGATGAAAAGCAAGGCGAGTTGCGGGCTCGGCTGCGGGACTGGCTTGCCGCCACGGTTCCCGATCTGCCTCCTCGCCCGAGCCAGGGTGACGGTCAGGGTCGGCGCAGATACGACCTCGACTGGCAACGCCGTTTGTTCGACGCGGGCTTTGCCGGCATCGACTGGCCAGTGGAGTTTGGCGGCCAAGGTGGTAGCGCCGCCGAACAACTGATCTTCCTGGAGGAAACTGCACGCGCGCGGGCCCCCGGGGTCGGGATGAACCTTGTCGGGTTGATGCATGCTGGGCCGACGTTGATCGCCATGGCGCCGGACGAGATCCAGGCCCGGCTGGTCCCCCCTATCCTCCGCGGAGAATGCGTCTGGTGCCAAGGGTTCAGTGAGCCCGGTGCCGGATCAGATCTTGCCGCGATCAGAACACGCGCCGAACGCGACGGTGACGATTACGTCATCAGCGGGCAGAAGATCTGGAGCACGAACGCCCACGTTGCCGACTGGTGCGAGATGGTCGTGCGTGTTGAGCCCGACTCCGTTGGCCATCAAGGCCTGGCATGGCTTGCCGTTCCGATGGACACGCCGGGGATCGATGTACGGCCCATTCACACCATCGATGGCGGTGCAGACTTTTGCGAGATGTTCCTGGACGAGGTGCGGTGCCCGGTATCACATCGAGTGGGCGAAGAAGGCGGTGGTTGGCAGGTCGCGATGGCGACACTTACGCATGAGCGCTTGCTCGCTTTCACGGGTGATCTCGTCGCGGCGGTACGACTTGCCGACCAACTGGCAGAACGGGTCTCCGGCGATCACACCGTTGCAACCGAACTCGCTCAGCTAAAAGCCGAACTCGCGTCTGCGTGGGCATTGCTTCGCCGCAACGTGTCCGCCTCTGCCTACGGTGCGGCGCCGCGGTTCGAAGTGTCGACATTCAAACTGGGTTTCTCCGCGCTGGCCAATCGGCTGGGAGCGCTCGTGGCGCCCATCGCCACGGCCGCGCTTCCCGGCAAGGACCGCGAATGGGCCGAAGAGGCTTTACGGCAACGACTTTGGATGTTCGCATCTGAGATCGCAGGTGGCACTTCACAAATACAGCGCGACATCATCGCCGAGCGATTACTCGGCCTGCCCAGGAGTCCCCGATGAACCTGGAACTCGACGACATTCAGCACCAACTGGTGGCGGTGACTACCGAGGTGTGCGACACGTTCGCCGGGAAATGGCACACGAGCAATGCGGATCAAGGCGGAAGTGTCAAAGCTCTTGCCGATATCGGCATCCTTGGCGTTCGCCATCCCGAGCCGCAAGGTAGCGGGTTGAGTGCCGTGGAAGCAGTGCTGTCGGCATTCGTGTGCGGTGCCGCACTGGCGCCCACCCCACTGCTGGTGTGGGCTGACCTCCTGGGGTCTGTGACGCCCGGTCTACTCTCCGGTTCGACGACGATCACGGGTTCGTTCGACCAAGATCGCGGTATTAGTTACGGCGGTCGAACGGACCAAGTCGTATTCGTCAGCTCCAGTGGTGCATACGTCTTGGACTCCGAGGCCGTCACCTGGGCGAGCGTGCCGCACATCGATCCGACCTTGCCTCGCGCCGTCGTACGCGGCGCGATTCCCACCACCGGTGTCGCCGTGGCCGGTGCTGACGAGATCGAATGTTGGCGTTGGCAATTCGCTGTTCTGGTGGCAGCCCATCTTGTCGGTGTAGGCGTCGGCGCACTGGATGCCGCGGTGGACTACGCGAAGAAACGCCAGCAGTTCGGTCGCCCGATCGGCTCTTTCCAAGCCATCAAACACATGTTGGCCGACACCTACACCAACCTCGAGATGTCACGAAGCCAAGTGCTGACCGCCGCACTCTGCTGGTCGGAGCGCAACCCCGCCGCACCAGATCAAGCGATCGCCGCGGCCGTCGTGGCAGCCCGAGGAGCAATTCAGGCTGCCCAAACGGCGATCCAGGTGCATGGAGGCATGGGATTTACCACCGAGGCGGTGCCACACCTGTACTACAAACGAGCTTTGCAGCTCCAAGACGATCTGCTCGGAGCGGGTGCACACGCAGCACAACTGCTGCACCGCGATCTCACGGTGCATGGGTAATGGGCGACGTGACCAGCGCGCACGATGGTGGATGGCCCTGGCGCACACCTGAGCGAAAGTGACTGTGCAAGTGATGGACCCGCGCGTTGCATCGGCATCCGAAGAAGAGGCGGCCTACGGCGGCGTTGCCGAGCTCTTCGCCGTCGACCATATCGGCGATGCGACCTGGCGAAGTCGACGCTGCGACCCCAAAGGTGGTCGGATGTACGGCGGTACCCTGTTGGCTCAGCTACTCACGGCCGCCCGCGCAACCCTCACGTCGACCGTGCGCACCAACAGCCTCGACGTACGGTTCCTGCGACCGGCGGATGGCGGCCGTCCCGTCGACTATCAGGTAGAGACGGTGCACGACGGAGCTTCGTCGGCCCTACGGCGCATCAGCGTGACGCAGGATGACCTCACCGTCGCGGTCGGCACCGTCGGCTTCCATAGACCCCGCGTCGGCTGGACGCACGGTACCTGGCCAACAGCGGTGCATCCCGACTCGATGCCGCCGACCGGCACCCCACACCGATCTCGTGCCGTCACCGACGAAGACTTCGACATCCGATTCGTCGACGACCGCACGGACGGAAGATTGGTTCGCCAGTTGTGGTTTCGAACCGTTTCTCAACAACCGTCGGACATCGGCGTCCACGAAGCTGCCTTGCTCTTCGTCAGTGACATCTACTTTTTCGAGCCGCTTTGTCTCGAACACGGCCACTCCGGCAGTGACCGTACGTTGCGCTACGCCACTACGCAGCACTCCGTGTGGTTCCATCGCGCCCCGAAAGTCGACCACTGGTTGCTGATCGAGTCACTCTCACCCGTACAGTCCGGCGGACGTGGTTTGGTGCGCGGCGAAATACGTTCAACGGACCAACAACCCGTTGCCACCGTTATTCAGGAGGCGGTGACATGGGTCGTCGACAGCGCCGAAAGACACTGACCCGTCATCGTCCAGTGACCGCGTCTGCGGTGGATGCCAAAACCCCAGCGTGGCAGGTGAAAACCAGTCACGAGACTACGACCTACGAGTTGCTTCGCGACGGGGCCGCACGCTGGCCGGATCGTGTCTTGGTGCAGTTGGAGAGTGGCGAGACGTGGACGTGGGCGCGCGCGCTTCAGGAGGGGGCCCGCGCGGCGAACGTGCTGGCGAGCAGGGGAGTAGGTCCGCGGGATCGGGTGATGATGCCCTTGCCCAACGGCGAAACCTGGCTGCGGGCATGGTGGGGAGCGACCCTGCTCGGGGCGATGTTCGTAGCGGTGAATCCGAACCTTCGGGGCCGGCTGCTCACAGAAGCGTGCGACTTGGTGGACCCGACGGCAATCGTGGCGCTGGCGGACGTCGCCACGCAGCTCGACGACGCGGCGCAGCAGCTTGTGGTGACCCCGGCGGAATTGAGCGAGGGCTCAGAAGAAGTCGACCCACTCGAGTCACCCCCCAAGCCGTGGGATCCCTGTTGTCTCCTGATGACCTCGGGTACCACCGGCCCGTCGAAGGCCTCGATCACTACCCATGCCTACGTTTGCAGTTTCGTCGACTTCTTGGTGGACGAATGCGGCCTGGGAGCCGACGACGTGTTTCAGGGCGACATGCCCTGGTTCCATCTCTCGGGGATGGCGCCCGCTCTACAGATGATGCGAGTCGGTGGCACGATCGTGGTGAGGTCGGCACCGGCGATGAGTTCATATTGGTCCACCGCAAAGGAACTCGGCTCGACCTTCAGCATCGCGCCCGGCACGGTGTCACAGTTTCTCTCTTCGCAACCGCCGACTCGGGCCGACCGTGACCACTACTTGCGATTCATGTTTTGTGCGCCGCTTCCTGACGACCCTCAGCACTACATGGACCGATTTGGACTGGACGGGTTGGTGACTGCGTACGGCCTGACGGAGACAAACCTGGTGGCCTGCAGCACGCTTCGGACGCCGTGGCGGGCAGGGAGTGGCGGCAGGGTTCGCCCGGGATACGAGATCCGCATCGTTGACGAGCACGACTACCCTGTTCCTCCCGGGGCGGTCGGAGAGTTGACCACCCGCTGTCACCGGCCGTGGCTGCAGTCTCAAGGGTATTTCAAGCGTCCGGAAGAATCGGCCGCGTTGTGGCGTAACGGCTGGCTGCACACTGGCGACGCAGTCCGCGTTGACAGCGACGGGTACTGCTACTTCGTCGACCGTTACAAGGACGCGATACGTCGCCGAGGTGAGAACATCTCGAGCTACGAGGTCGAACGTGAGGTCACTAGCTTCCCCGGAGTCCTCGAGGCGGCCTGTGTCGCATATCCCGCGGAGTTCGGCGGCGACGACGAGGTCAAGGTCTTCGTCGTCGCCGCATCCGATGTCGGCGTCGATTTCCATGCGATGTTGATGTACCTCACCGAACGCATGCCCTATCACATGGTTCCGCGCTTCTATCAACTGATCGATCAGTTACCGAAGACTCCTACACAGAGGGTTCAGAAGCATGTGCTGAGGGCGGCGGGGAATTCGGACGCGACCTGGGATCGACAGCAGGCCGGCTACCGGCTAACACGTGCGGGCCTTGTCACTGAGTGAACCGGGGGCCACGACCTTCGAGGTTCGCACGGACAGCCTCGATCTGGTTTTCGCTGCCCATCGTCTGTCGCATGGCCTTGCGCTCAGCGAGCAATCCCTCCGCGCTCACCGGTTGCGTCAGGGCGGTCAGCGCCTTGGCGTCGCGGATGGCGTGCGGATTTCGCGATGCGACCATGCGTGCCCAATCACGCGCGGCGGAGAGCGGATCCTCGAACAGCGCGGTGACAAGGCCCAACTGCGCCGCGACGGCTCCCGTGATCGTCCTGCCCGAATAGATCAGGTCTCGCGCATGATCAAGGCCGATAAGCGGTGGCAATAGCTGTGTGCCACCCATGTCTGGGATGAGTCCCCAATTGATTTCGCCCACTGCGAACTTCGCGGTTGGGGTCGCGTAGCGCAAGTCCGCTCCCAGCGCCAATTGCAAACCCGCACCCACTGCTGCGCCATGGATAGCAGCGATGACCGGCACCTCGAACATGTCGTCGTTGAAGGCGTTCATCACGTGCGGGCGATTGAGCCGGACATCGGCGACGCCATTGGTTACTTCGACCAGTGCGACATCAGACATCAGTGGCTCGCGATGGGTGCGAGGGATTCCCGACCGCCGCGCGGTGTGCATCCGATGAGAGTGCGTCGACCAATAACTTCCGACTCTCGTTGCTGGAGAACAACAGTCGTTGTGCCATCCATTCGCGCTCGAGTTGGTCGCCAAAGGTCGACTCTGACGCAGAATGCAGGATCCGCTTCGTCGCGCGGCAGGCACCCGCTGGTAAGGTGGCGAACGCCGCGGCACGCGCGGTCGCCGCTTCGATGAGATCCCTTGGTTGGACAACCGCTTCGACGAGTCCAAGTTCGAGAGCCTCTTCGGCCTCGACGGGCTGGGTCCGGGTGAGCAGATCGAATGCCCGCGCCTCGCCGAGAAGTCGAGGCAGCAGCCAACTCACGCCCATCTCGGGGCCCAGACCGATGCGGATCCAGCCGGTAGCGAACTTCGCCGTGGTCGACGCAATTCGGACGTCGTGCAGCAATGCCAACCCCATAGCGCCACCGGCAGCCGCACCGTTGATCGCCGCTACGGTCGGCAGGCCGAGTTCGCGAAAACGTAGTGACCAGCGGCCGATACCGAGATGGTCGACACTTTTTTGCGCGGCAGACTGCGCGGGCAACCCCTTCTCGCCGCCGATGCCGTCGACGCCGAGTTCGCCAAGATCGATGGGGCCGCGACCCGCGAGGTCTTTCAACTCCGACAGATCGGCGCCCACGCCATACGTATCGCCAGCACCCGTCGTCACGAGCGATCGGACCTCGTCGTTCTGGTCGGCCGCCTCGGCCGCCTCGAGTAGATCAGCGAAGAGCCGGCCTCCGAATGCGTTGTGGCGTTCCGGACGATTCAATCTCAGTACGGCGACACTCCCGCGGCGCAAGACCTCGAGATCGCTCATCGCACCGCCTCGCCCACCTCGGCGTTGAACGATCGTACGAATTCCATGGTCAACATGACGACTATTGTGCCGCGAAAACGCGTAACGGTACAGATAACTAAACACTTTAGACAGATCACGGAGCTCGTTCCGCGATCCGCCGATCGGTTGATAAACGGATACCTTGACACGCGTCTTTGCGCATCGCCACCCTGAGTCCTCAACCGGCGGCGACGATTTGAACATCAACGCCACGGCGAACGCGGTGGGCTAAACGCCACGCCCAGCCAAGACCCGCGCTGCGTGGTCGCGGAATTCCGCGCCAATCTTGGCGGCCTCGGTAGCGAATGCACCCGTGTACACGGTGGTCGAACCACCGTCGACCGGAATGACCGCGCCCGTGACCCATGAGGAAGCGTCGCTGCCCAGCCACAAGGCGGCTTCGGCGACGTCGGCCGGTACGCCGAGCCGCCCCAGCGGCTGTGTCCAACCGATGCGCTCGTTCAGATAATGCCGGAACTCCGACAGCTGATCTGCGGGCGCACCAAGATATGCCAGCAGACCGGCGGTGGTAATGAGTCCCGCCGCAATGGCATTCGAACGAATCTTGTGTGGCGCGAGTTCTGCCGCAGCCACCTGGACGACGCCCACGATGGCGCTTTTGGCGATCGAGTATGCGGCCGGCCCCCAACCACCTTGCATACCGGCCGCGCTGGCGGTGCTGAACGATCGATCCGCCGGATTGCTGTGTGATGAATTGGCGTGCGGCGTGCTTGTGTCCCATCACGACCGATCGAGTAAGCAGTGCCAACGACGAATCGAACCCGTCGACGGTCAAATCGGTCAGCGACGCAGTGTCGCCCCGGGTGCCCGCATTGTTGACCATGATGTCAAGCCGGCCGAACTCGCTGACGGCACGACTGATCGCGGATTCAATCTGATTCTCATCAGTGACATCGGTGTGGTGATAAACCAGTGCTTCGCCCCACCCTTGCTCGAGGGCTGCGCCCGCGGCGTCATTGACATCGGCGACGACGACCGAGGCGCCTTCCGACGCAAAGAGCTCGGATGCGGCGAGACCGATTCCGCTGACGCCACCGGTGATGACGGCGACCTTCCCCGCAAGACGCCTAGGGGCCATGGTGATCCTCGATGTGGCGGGTCAGCTTGCCGCGCCGATGATTGCGGCGGTGTCCCAGTAGAACGGGCGGACCTCGACGATGCGGCCATCGTGCACACGCCACACCTCGGCAACCGAGCAGCCCCCCTCGCGATCCCGAAACACCAGGTTCACCAGGCCCACGGCCAGCTCACGGTCGACGACGATGTCATCAACGGTCAACTTGGCCATGTCGAAGGTTTCAAAAACATAAGCCATTGCCTGCAGCACGTTTTGAATGCCCCGGTGGACACCGCCATTGCCTAGGCTTGCTGCCTCGTGCAACACGACGTCGGGATCCAGGATTTCGGTGATTCTCGCCATGTCTGAGGCTTTGGCGGCTGTGTAGGCCGCGGTGATCACACCGCGGGTCGCCTCGGTGACCTGTCTTTGGTCTTCTGATAGCAGATCAGACATCTTCGGCGTCCCTTTCTCGAGGTCCAGTAGAGCGTAGCACCAATCTCAACCGTACGGTTGATACTTCTCGAAGTCCGACTTGGTCCGCGCTAATCGGACTGTAGTGCATACCAAAGCGCGGATCATCTCTGTCTTTAACCGCGGCTGTGCCGAGTCTTCGCGGCGATGGTCTTGGCCCTCGATTCCCTTGACGGGCACGTGGCACAAGAAGAATTCAGCCGATCAGTAGAGATGGCAGCGTCGGCCCCGGCGGCCCTGACTCCAACTGCCCTTGCGCGCCTGGCCGTTCGGCGTGTTCAGACGCCGACCGCAGCGAAGGAATCGAGATCCTGTACCGCCGTGGACAGCCGGTGGATGAGAGCGCGGCAGGTGCTATCGGGCTGCATCCGCGGCTGATATGCCGCACGGCCGATAGTGAATGTCCATGCTGTCAGCGGATAGAACACCATCTGTCGGTAACTGCGCCAGGCTTCCTCAAAGCGCGGGACTTCGACGACACCCTCCTGAGCTAGGCGGTCGAGGTAGAACCTCAGCAGGTCTTTTTCCCAGTCCCTGCGATCCTGCGGCTCACAAGCCGTGGTGACGAAGTAGGTGAAATCGAATGCCCATCCGCCGCGCATACAGGTTTGCCAATCTGTGAGACCCATCCGCCCGTCACCGGTGAGGTAAGTCTGGCCAGCATGGCTGTCACCGTGCAGCAGTGTGGGCGGCAAGTTATCGGTGGCGATGTCCAAGCACCGAACCGTCCCCTGCCATATCCGGTCGGTCTGACCGTGCAGAGAGGAGGGGATGACGTCTTGGGCGCGTTGATGCCCGACGGCGGCGCGGGCACGCATGTTGACAAACGTCGACAGCCTGCGGAGGAAGTCCCGCGGCGTCTTCATGGCGCGAAGATCCGGGCTGTTCCAAAAGGTCCCGTGGTAGGCGGCCATCAGGCCGACGATGTCCTCGACTTGTCCGCGGGTCAGGGACGTGACCGGCTCGATGAATTGTGCTGCTTTCGAATAGGCGATGTCTTCGAGCAGGACGACGGATCGCCACGAGGCTTCGTTGTATGCAGCCCAGTACCCAACTGGTGCTTCAACGTTCAGTCGGGGCAACAGATCCATGAAGAAACGCGTTTCGCCGGCTAGCGCGCCCGAGCCACCAATGATTATGCGTTGCGCAAGTGTCTTGCTGGCTTTGACGAATATCCATTCGGGGAGTCCGGCGTCCACGCCGTCATGGTTGTACCTGATACGTAGGCGAACGCGGCTGGACGTTCCCGAACTGTCAGGGGTCGCCGTAAAGCCCAGTACTCGCGTCCCTGGATGTTGTCGGCACAACACGGCGGTGAGCCACTCGACGGAGACCGCCGTGCCGTCTCGCGGGACGTCTGCGCGTCCGGTCGCGACCGGAGAGGTGATGCGTTCGCACAGGACATGCCCGCCGACTTGGACGATCTTGCTGAGCAGGTCGAGCCTGGGTCCCATGGGGCTCCTTGGGTAACGCGGTATCCGGCCAGCCGCACCACCGCATCATACGAACGATTGAGACAGCGGGCCAGGAAGGCTGGGCGTGCAGTTAGGCTCCGGCACAACCTCAGAAACGCGGAGCATGCTGATGCGGAGATTGACTTATCCAATAATCGAACGAATTATTCGTACGATCGGTTGGTAGTCTCGCACGCATCGACGAAATTGAGGCCCAACGCTGCTCGTGTCGACTGGCGAGCTGTTGGTCGCCGGGTCGCGCAGGGCCACTGCGCCGTCGACTGCTTCCGCGCGGAACTGATGGCGAAAGCCGGTAATGTCGCAACGGTTCAGACTGCTCTTCGCCAACGACATGCCGATGGACACCGGTCGCGATGCCGCCACGATAACCCTCGCGCCAACTGGGCCACGTTATGCCATCCTTCGGGATGTGACCATGGAAGAGCGCCGTCAGTCCAGGACACATGCTGAACGCAAAGCTGTCTCAGCACGCGAGTTAATGCGTGCGGCGGTGGAGCTCATAGCCGAACGAGGTTGGGAGCGTTCATCGAGCGCTGACATCGCCCGGCGTGCCGGCTACAGCAGCACGATGGTAAATGCGCGGTACGGGTCTCGGGATGGACTGTTGAGGGCGCTGCTGCTCACCTACGAAGAGCGTTTTGAGGCCGGAGGCCCGCCGCGGGACAACGGACTCGCGGAGCTACTGGACCGAGTCGAGATTCTGCGTGAGCAAGTGCGCTCGGACGCGGCAACACTCCGCGCATTTCTAATGCTGTGGTTTGAGGCGGTCGGCCCAACCGCCGAGCACCGCTCGTGGATCGAAGCGTGGTTCGTCCGCTATCTCGAGGACCTGACGAATATCGTCGAACGCGGACAGGACGACGGGTCCATTCGTAAAGACATCGATGCTCGCGATGAGGCGCGGTCCTTCTTCGATGCTGGTATCGGCATCTGTTACTCCTGGCTTCTGCATCCCGGCCCGCATGTCGACTCCGTGCTTGTCGGACTGCGTGGGAGGACCGAACGTCTGCTGGGGGTTCTGGGTTAGGGCGTTGCGAGCGGCAAGTTTCGAACGCTCAATAACCTTGCGGTCGTGACCGTCGGCTCTGCAGGATCGTCGAAGGCTGACCGCGTCGCTCACGTCTAACAGCGCTATGCTTATGCATCACCGACCGTACGGTTGAAATCGTATTGAGACACAGACTTGCGATCCATGAATAATCACGATTTGAGTGCAGATTTCATCTTCCTGATGTGCCGGTCGTACGTTTGGTTATGTTTGGAATCGGGGCGGCACGTACGCGAGCGTGTCGCGAGCGAAAAGCTGGAAACGAGGAACGAATGGCATGGGTCGTCGGGCTTGGTGGGCCTATCGCGCGCGAGTCCGATCTAACTGGCAAAGCCGTCAGTCTGCACAGCCGCGTCCGCCGTGGGCTGCCTGTTCAACCCGGATTTTGCGTGTCAGTGCAGGCTTACCGCCACGCGATCGAGGCAAGTGGCCTCGGTGCGCAGATCGATGCTTATCTCGCAGCGGGTCTCGACGACCATCAGACTTCGGATCGACTCCGGGGATTGTTCGGTTCGACGACGATGCCAGTCGCTGTCGCGGCCGAAATTCGGACGGCATACACCGCCCTCGGCCAAGACGTGCCCGTTGCGCTGCGTTCCAACGCCGCCGAGGACACCGCGGCCGCACCGTTCGCAGGCCGGCAAGACGGCTTCCTGTGGGTTAGAGGTGCGGACGCTGTCGTATCGGGCGTCATCGACTGTTGGGCCAGCCTGTTCACCCCACAAGCCATCGGCTATTGCCGACGGTTCGAGGTCCCAGCCACCGAAGTCGCGGTGGGCGTCGTCGTGCAGCAGACGGCCGCACGCGTCGGGGAAGTGGTGACCGGCGATGAGCACGGATCACTCAGGGGTGAGAACACGTCGTTCAGGATCGCTGCCTGTTTCACTGCCGGCGGCCGTCCTGTCGACGGCGTCATTGTCAGCGAAGGTGACCGATTCGGCGGATGGTCGTTGTGGGTCGACGCCGGACACCTCGTCTACAGTTGCATTCTCGGCGGCCCGGAGCTGACGACGATTCGGAGCGGTACCGCGATCGTGATGCCGGGAACGCACAGCATCATTGCTGAATTCGATTGTGACAGTGGTGGCTTTGGCCGAGCCGGCAGACTGTCGATGCGTCTCGATGGCACCGAAGTGGTGCGAGCGCGGATCGCACGCACCACCCCGTTCACCCCGTCGGGCAATGGAAAGCTCAATATCGGGATCGATCGCGGTACACCTATCACGTCGGAGTATCGACGCGGGGGAGGCAACCCGTTCACCGGCGTTATCTACACGGTCGAGGTGGAACGAGGCGCCGGCGGAGTGAAGACGACCGCGGCTGACCAACTATGCGCCGAACGGCGCTGACGCTCCCGCGCATCGATGGCGTCGACGATCACGACGCGAGCGCCCGCATCTGTGAACCGCCGGGCGATGCCCTCGCCGATCCCGGCGCGCCCCGCCGTGACGATGACGACTTTGCCGGTGAGGCTCATTCGAGCCGATCTCGCAAGGCCTTGAACGTCCGGTTAAGGAGGTCGGCGTTGGCGACGATATCGCCGAAGTCACCCGTCGTGACGGTCTGCCCGTAGTTGGCAATGAGCACGTGAGTCATGCCCGCGCGGATGTATGGCACCACCATGTCGGCGATCTGCTCCGGCGTGCCGGTGAACTTCGAGTCACGCACCACCGACGGCGGAACTTGCTCGCAAATTTTCAACGCGTCTTCGCGGCTCCATTCCATCGGAACAAAGTCGGTCGTGTAATGGAAGTCGTCGCCCAACGGGTGCGGAGGGTTGTTCGGGTTCCACTGCTGCCAGGATCGACCGCCTGGGCACATGATCGCCGCGTCCCAGCGCAGTGCCAAGTTGTGCGTGAGAGCGGTCGCTTCGTCCTCGGTGTCGCCGATCAGGCAGAGGAAGGTGCCATAGAACTCGAGGGCGTCGGGGTCTTGGCCAGCTTCAATTGCGTAGTTGCGGACGGTGTCTCGCCCTTGGGCGAACCACCTGGCGTCACCGGCGGCGGGATAATACGATAGCCACCCATCCGCATAGCGACCTGCGATTTCCATCGATCGGCCGGGACCCCCCGCGATGATGATCGGTGGCGGGCGGTCGCCGTAGGGGCCCAGCGGCAGCACCGCGTCCTTCAACGACCAGATCGGGCCGTCGTAATCGACGGTGTCCTCCGCGTCCATCAGCAGCTTGATGATCTTGGTCGCCTCTTCGAGATGGGCGAACGGCTTGCGACGGACTAGGCCGTAGGGGCCGAACTGCTTGTGTTCCCCGGCGCCCAGGACAAGCGTGAACCGGCCGCTGCTGGCGTGGTCCATCGAGAGCGCCATCTGGGCCAGATTCGGAGGGGAGCGCCGCATCGCATCCGAGATTGCACTGAACTCGATCCGGTCGGTGCAGGAAGCGGCTGCACTCACGCAGACCCAGGGGTCCATCCAGCAGTCAACGTCGAAGGTCTCAGCAGCTTTCACGAGATCCGGAGTCCAGATGGAGCGCGGGATACTGAGGTTGAGCTGATCGCACTGGAGTATGAAGTCGAGGCCTTCGGCCTCGTAACGACGAGCGCCTTCCACCACATTCGAGAACGGGGGGAAGTAGACGCCCGCTGCGCCGAGTTTGACATCTGACACCGCATACTCCCTGCCCTAAAACGAGCGTTTGATAGATCAGAACATACTAAATATTGATTTAGTAAGTCAAGTATTGCTGAGGCAGAATGAGCAACGATGACGACGTCGCGACGAACACAACAAGAGCGCAGTGCGGATTCGGCCCGACGGCTGCTGACCGCAGCGATTGAACTGATCGCTGAATTTGGCTGGGAGCGCACCTCGAGTTCCGCGATCAGCCGCCGCGCCGGATTCAGCGCCAGCATGGTGAACGTCCGCTACGGCTCGAAGGAAGCTCTGCTCGAGGCGTTGCAACGGTCTTACGAGTCGCGATTCGTCCCCGAACGGGCGGTTTCGGGCTCGGCGCGCGAACGCGTGCTCGCCCAGGTAGAGCGCCTTCGTGAGGAGGCGCTGGAGAACCGCGAGACCTTTCGCGCATTCCTGATGCTGTGCTTCGAGACGATTGGTCCGATCGCCAGTCTGAGGCCCTGGGTCGAAGACTGGTTCGACCGCTACGTCGCGAACCTTGCCGCAATCATCGAGGATGGCGTCCGGGATGGGTCGATTCGCTCCGATGTCGATGCACGCGCCGAGGCGCAGCACTTTCTCGACGTCGGAACCGGCATCTGTTTCACCTGGATCTTGCGCTCCGGGGCCATCGATTTCGATGCCGCGTTGACCGACTGGGCGCGCCGGACGGACGACTGGCTGGCGCCGCGTTGAGGCGCCCTGCCGCCCGCTGGATCCGGGCGGCGATGATTCGGCCGCTCGGTTGAAAATTGCTTAGCGACTATTGAATATTTAGTGACCGCTTAATAGTCTCGTGGTGGTGACCGTTACCACGTCAGTCCCTGTGCACTTCGACCGGAGTCAGTCGCCCAAGCTGGTGGGTGAGATCGCTCGCGCCATGGAGGCCTCGGGCGCGGTCGACTATTTCCAGACCTACGATCAGTTGACCAACTTGTTGCCCAACGCATTGTGGACGCCGGACGTTACTCCGCTCGCCGAGTTATCGCCCGATTGTGACAGTTTCGCGGATGGGCTGTTGCTGGCCGCTTTCGGTATGGCTGCCACCGAAGGCACGTTGGGGCTTTCCTGGACCACTGACGCTGTTCGACGCGGCCCCGCGGAACTCGCACAGAGCACCCTGACGCTGGCCAATGCCACGAGCAAGATGGTGCTGATGCTCGGCGCCGGCGAGCTCAAGCAATGCCGTCCCTACGGGTACAAGCGGTTGGAGGGGCTGGCCCGGCTCGAGGACCACCTAAGACTGCTTCCCCAGTTGTTCAACGCCGAAGGCCCGATCGACTTTGAGGGCAACCATTGGAACTACAAGGGCGCGTGGATTGGCGGCATTCATCCGCACAAACCAAAGGTGTGGGCGATGGGCGGTGGGCCCAAGTTGATCGAGATGGCGGCCAAGTACGCCGACGGGATCTCGGCGTCATCGCCGTGCGCGATCGTCACCCCGGAGGACCTGGCCAAGATCGTCGTCGATGTCAAGAAGAAGGTCGAGGAAGTCGGCCGTGATCCCGACGCCTTCGAATTCAGCTTGTGGATCCCGACGTTTCTGCATGATGATCCAGCGATCATCGACCAGGCGCTGGACAACAAACTCGTCAAGGCTTGGGCGGCAGTCTTCGGCCGGTTCCATCACGATGTCTGGGCTGACGAAGGCATCGATCCGATCATGCCGAAGGGTTTCCACTACGCGCTCAAGGCCATTCCCACGCAGTGGGCGCGGGAAGAGTGCGACGACATTGTCTCCAAGGTGACCCGCCCGATGGCAGAAAAGAGCGTGTTTACCGGTCCGCCCGCCGATGTTGCCAAGACGATCGGGGAGTACGTCGAAGCGGGTGCGACTCACATCGCGGTCTGGGACTTCGGGCCAATGGTTCGGCCTGTCGAAGAGGCGCCGGCGACGATGGCGCGCGCGCTGGAACTCTGCAGGCTGCTCAAGGGGTGACAACACGCCGTTCCGTGGGGTAGTTCGATGCCTAAGCGGCGCGCTCCCATAGTGATCGGATCCTGACGTGACAGGGACTGCTGGTGCGGCTTTTCCGCCGTCGGCGTGCGTGGGCCCGCTGCGTCAGCGGAAGCGGATGTTCGAGGTCGCCAGGCCGAAGATCTTTCGACCACCGGACTTCGCGCCGACGAGGACGACGCCGGCGCGGGTTGCCGGGTCCAGCGACTTGATCCGGCCGCTGTACTCGATGTCTGCACCTTCGGCGGCCGACACGATCACGGGCTGGGACAGCCGGACCGCGAAGCGGGTAATCGCACCGGGGTCGCCCGCCCATGCGGAGGCGAATCCGGCACCCAAACCCATGGTGAGCATTCCGTGGGCGATCACATCGGGCTGCCCCGCCATTTTGGCGAGGTTCTCGTCCCAATGAAGCGGATTGGCGTCGCAGGCCACCCCGGAGTAGTTCACCAGGTCGCCGCGGGAGAGTCGGGCGTGGTGCACCGGTAACTCATCGCCGACCTGCACGTCATCGAAGGACGGTGTCCCCGGGGTCCGGGTCGCGCCTCCGTCGGAGATCCGAACCTCGTCCGCCGGGCGCACCGCCTTCTGGTAGTCCGCATCGGAGTAGTCGATTCCGGCGAGGTTCACGTCGTGCATCATCACTTTCTGCGCGGTCGCCCTGATCGACGGATCTACATCCTCGGCGGTGACGCCGACGACGGTGGTGTGCAGGGTGTGTACCCGCTCGCCGGCAGTGTCGGTGAATGTGTTGGTCACGGTGATCAAGTCTCTGCCGGCGAACCTGCGTACCGACGACAGTTCCACGTCGATGTGCAGTTCGTCGCCGGCCACGATGGGGCGGTGCTGCTCAAAGACCTCTTCGGTCTGCAAGTACATCTCGTAACCGATGACCACCGATTCGAACAGATGCCGGTTGGCTGCCATAGCCGGGGCCGACGTGAACGTCAGCGGCGCCACCAGATCTGAATATCCCAGCTCAGCGGCGGCGCCGACATTCCAGTGCGCGGGGTGATAGTCCTGCACGGCGCGGGCGAACTCGCGCAACTTCTCGCGGCCGACCTGGTAAGTGTCGTCGATCTGGTAGTAGTGGCCGACCCGCGATTCGAGCGCCGACGTTTCCGCTGCTGCGGTCATGAAGTGTCCAACTTTTCTACCGGCCTGTTCACGGAGGCCGACCTACGCACACTAACGCGCCGACGTCGGCCCGCTGGACGGGTATTGCCATGTCGCGCCTCTCAGGTCGGCTCGCATAAGGTCGATCCATGCCGGTCGCCGCCAAGCCCGTCCTGGTCCGGTCCGATCGCATCTTGTTGCTGCTCTCGGTGATTTTGGTGCTGGTCGCCGGGTTCGCTCATTTCGGTGGCTGGAACTCGGTGCTGACGTTCCTCATCGCCGCTGCGGCGGTCGGCGTTCTCGCGGCGGTGGTCGGCCACAGCGTGGACCAGCTCGGCGACCGCTTCGGAGCCGGCGCCACCGGCGTGCTCCAGTCAGCGCTCGGTAACCTCCCCGAGCTTTTCATCTGCCTGTTCAGCCTCCGGCACGGCCTGGTTGACGTGGTCCGCGCCGCGTTGGTCGGGTCGATCCTGGCGAACCTCCTGCTGGTGCTGGGGCTCGCGTTCCTAGCCGGCGGACTACGTCACGGGCCCCAGCAACTCGGGTCGAACCGCGCCCGCACCGTGACGGTGCTGATGCTGCTGTCGGTCACGGCGATGTCGATCCCCTCGGTGGCCTACTGGATCCACACCCCGGCCGCCAAGCACGAGGACGCACTTTCGATCATCGTTTCGGTGCTGCTGCTCGGCCTGTTCGCCCTGTCCTTGCCGGCCTCGCTGCGCCGGGACGACGACGACGCCCAGTCGGCCGGGTTCCACGAGCAGCCGCGCTGGCCGGTCTGGCTCGCAGTCGGCATGCTCGCCGCCGCCGGTGTCCTCGCCGCCTTCGTGTCGGAGTGGTTCGTCGATGCGCTGCAACCGGCCATGCACGCGCTCAATATCTCCGAGGTGTTCGCGGGCCTGGTCGTGGTGGCGATCGCCGGCAACGCGGTGGAGAACTTCGTCGGCATCCAGCTCGCCGCGAAGGGACAGTCCGCGTACGCATTCTCCGTCGTCCTCAATTCGCCACTGCAGATCTCGCTGGTGCTGGGGCCGGCGCTGGTGCTCATCTCGCAGGCCACCGGGACGGCCGGGCTGACGCTGGTCTTCAGCCCGATGTTGGTGGTGGCGCTGCTGCTCGCGGTGGTGCTCGCCGCATTCATTTCATTCGACGGCGAATCGACGTGGCTCGAAGGAGCCACCCTCGTCGTCCTCTACGGGATCATCGCCACCGCCTTCTGGTGGGGCTGAGCAGCACCAGTACCGCGGCGGCTAACTTCGATAGCCATGACCGTGTATGCCCTGAACCTGTTCGACATCGCCGATGCCGACGAGTACCGCACCTACTCCCGACGTTCACCCGCCGAGGTGGCCAAGCGCGGCGGCCGCGTCGTTGCACTCGGGAGTTTCCAGCATGCGGTCATCGGCGCCATCGAGCCGCGTCAGGTGCTGATCCTCGTGGAGTGGGAATCCCGGAAGGCCTTTGACAGCTATTGCAACGACCCGGAACTCGCGGATCTGCATCCGCATCGCGAAGACGGATCGTCGGGATACATCTGGCACCTGTTCGACCGCCTCGATGACCTCAGGCCGATACTGAATCGCTAACGTCGGCCAAATCGATTACCGCACAGTCACATCCAGTGAATATCGCCTCGCGATGTGATTGGCGTTGTCCTCCTGCACGAGTGTCACATGCACGGTGCCCGCAGCTACGGCTTGGTATCTGCTTGTAAAGGTGCCACCGCTGGCGGCGCCGGGAGGCGGCTGATTGGGTTGATAGCGAGAGCCCAGATATTTGAGGATCGCGAAGTCGTGCTTCTCCTCGTCGTGCCATTGGCAGTTCGACTTGGCGTAGTCGTCGGCCAAGTCGATGTCGAAAATGTCACCCTCGTCGATCGTGACATGCCCGCCGTTGTCGGAATCATGCGCCGTCGCGTCGGGGTCCGCCGAACACCCCACCGCCAACAGCAGGCAGGCCAATGACAGCATCGACTTCCAGCGCACGTCCCCGCCTAGATCTTGAGATAGCCCTTGTCGGCAGGGATTTGAGCCGCGGTGACCAACGAGGACGCATCGCTGGCCAGCCACACCACGATATCGGAAATCAGGTCTGGGGCGGCCAACGAATCGGTGGGCAGCGCTCCCGGTGAGAAGCTGTGGATGTAATGCGGGTGGTCTTGAAAGACCTGGTACATCGACAGGTCGTTGCCCATCGGGGTGTCGGTGCCGTACGGGTGCACGGAATTGACGCGAATGCCGAACTCGCCGAGCTCGACCGCCAACGAGTTGGTGAGGCCGACCACCCCGAATTTGGTGGCGCAGTAATGGCCGCAGCCCGGAACGGCTTTGATCCCCGCCGCGGAGCTGATGTTGATGATCGACCCGCCATTGCCGGCGGCGATCATCGGCGGCACCGCGGATTTGATGGTGTTCCACAGCCCGGTCAGGTTCGTATCAAGGGTCTCCTGCCACTGCTGAGCCGAAATCTCCCACACCCGACCCCAATTCAGCACGCCGGCATTGGCCACCACGATGTCGAGCCGGCCGAACTGCTCGATCGCGTTCGCCACCACCCGCTGCTGGCCGGGCAGGTCACGGACGTCGACCTCGTCGGCGACGATCTTGCGTCCCTCGCCCTCGACCAGGCTGATCGTCTCGGCGAGGTCTTCGGGTGATGCCGGGGGATAGCCGTTGTGCGCGGCAACCGGCGCGCACGCGTCGATCGCGACGATGTCGGCGCCGGCCCGGGCCAACCGGATGCAGTGCGAGCGGCCCTGTCCTCGGGCCGCTCCCGTCACGTAGGCGACCCTCCCGGCCAACGGGGTGGCGGTGTCGGTCATGCCGATAGCTCCTTTGCTTGCGGCGCCGGCTCTAGCGAAGCAACCGGTCGGATGCGAAAATCGTAGTCCGTCAACGGCGATCGCCGGCCGAATCGACGCGATGCGATGATAGCCGCGCAAGTACCGGACCGCCGGGGACTGCCCGCTGAATTGGGGCAATGCGTTGGTCGTCACGGGAGGCCAACCGGGTCAGTTCGCCTGCCACATCGACAGCGCTTTCGGTGACGGCCCGCTGCTTGACCTCCGCAACACCACACTGTCGGCCCGATGTCGTGCACCAATACACCGGCGGCCATTCAATGCCGGAACACGAACACGAACACGCAGCACGGATTCGATTTGTCGCGTCAGGCATACCGCCCGTACTGAACTTGGAAATCGGTGGTTTGACCAGGCGTCGAGCGGGTATCTTCACCGCACAGTTCGAGTAGGGGGCCTGAGATGGCGGCAATTGAGCAGGGTCGTGCACGGTGCCCGCGATGCGCGGCATTTGCTGAGTACCGGTTCCTGGAAATCGGCGGCGACAGGCTCGAGTACGAGGTGCGCTGCGATACCTGCGGCCACGTTCACTCCGAGGTGACGCCCGTATCGGCGAACCCGGCGGCGGCTGCCTAGACCCGCCGCTCGGGTAACGAATTCGGCCACAACCGATTCGGCGCGTCGACGCCTGGTGATATCGGCTGTCCGATGCGTACCCGAACCTGCCGAGGAGGCCTCATGACCGATGACGAATTCAACCGCCGCAATATCGAGGAATTCCGGGCCAACCATGGCCGGATCGGTGGGCAGTTCGAGGGTGCACCGGTTCTGTTGTTACACAGCACCGGCGCTCGCAGCGGTGAGGAACGGGTAAGCCCGATGATGTACCTCGCCGACGGCGACCGCTACTTGGTCTTCGCCTCGGCAGCTGGTGCCGACCGCAACCCTGCGTGGTATTGGAATCTCATCAGCAACCCCGACGCGAGTATCGAAGTCGGCGACGAGCACTTGAACGTGCACGCCGACGAACTCAAGGGCGCCGATCGCGACGAGAAGTACGCCGAGCAAGCCAAGCGGTATCCCGGCTTCGCTGAATACGAACGCAAGACGAACCGCACCATCCCTGTCATTTCGCTGCGCGCGACCGGACCCCACCAGGGATGAACCGGTGCTCGACGACCGGACCGGGTAACGCTGGCGCTTGCCGCTGGCGAGCATTGATAAACGGAATGTATCGAGCCATCGCAACTCCGTCTTGGACAAGTCTTTCCACGTCGGGCGACTCTGGAAGCCGATGGGCAAAGTAATCGCTAGCCCACTGAACGTCTGGAGTAAGACCATGACCACTTGGTCGACAACCGGAGCCCGGTTCGGGCACCGACTGCAGTTGATCGCCATCGCTGGTGGCGCGGCCATCGCGATCGTCCTGATCGCCAACGTCAACCGGCCGCCACGCGCGCTCGCCTCGGCCGGCTCGGTCGACATCGTGCCGGGCGTCTCGATCACCCCGGCGCCGGGCTGGACAGCCACCGACCACGGCGCCAACTGGGTGGCACTGTCCAATGCCGACTCCAGCGCGCAGTTGCAAGTCGCCGTCAAACCCGCTGGCGGAACCGACCTCGCGGCTATGCTGCAGGCCGACGTCAACCAGCTGACCGCCACACCGTCGGCAGGCTTCATCAACGTGAAGACCTTGACCACACCGACGACGGAGACGTTGTCCGGCAACAACTTTCAGCAGGAAGCCTTCATCAACTACACCGCGGACGTGTCGGCGCCCCAGGGGCTGGTTCCCGTCCTGGGAACCTTCAGTGAACTGCTGAACACGTCGACGGACCGGACAGCCTTCATCGACTTCCGGCAGAACAACAACGCGACCATCCAAGCCGCCGACGACGGCGGAGCGATGGTCCGCTCCCTGCTCTGACCGAGTTATCCAGTGCGTCGGTGGGCGATGATGCGTGCGCCATGGGAGGGCGCGTAGACGACCTGGCGCGCACGGGGCTTCTCCGGACGGGGGCGGCCCGGCGCCAGGCGGTGGGTACGCAGGATCTCCCGAAGGATGATGGTCGCTTCCATCATCGCGAATCCTGTGCCGAGGCAGCGGCGGACGCCGGCGCCGAATGGCAGCCAGTTCGACGCCGTGGCAGATCCGTCGAAAAACCGTTCAGGCCGGAAGATTTCAGGATCGGCGTGCTGACCGGAATCGGATTGTATCGGGCCGATGCCCGGAAACACGGTGTAGCCGGCGGGGATACGGTAGCCGCCCAGTTCGACGTCCTCGGTGAGAACTCTCGCGACGGCGTAGAACACCGGATGCATCCGCATCGACTCCTTCAAAACGGCGTCGAGGTATTTGTCGTCGTCGGTGTCGGCGGCCGCGGCGGCCTTGTCCTGCAACACGGGATCATGCGCCAGCTCATGCAGCGTCCAGGCCAGCGTGGTGGCGGTGGTCTCGTGGCCGGCCAGCAACAGGGTGACCATCTGGTCGCGCAGCTCTACATCGGAGAGGTGGTCCTGTTCGACCGGCGCGGCGATCAGCTGAGATAACACGTCGCCGCGAGTGCCGGTGTCTGACGCACCGCGACGCTCTCGGATCTCGGCGTAGAGCAACTCGTCGATGCGCGCCAGCAGTTGACTGAATCGTTTCCAGGGCCCGAAACTCTGTAGCGGCGTGACTAATTCGGCTAGGTACACCACCGCGGGGGCGGAGACGAGCCCGGAGAATGTACGACGGATCTCCTCGAACCGGGGCCCCTCGCTGACACCCAGGACCACCCGCAAAATCATCTCCAGCGTGACCGCGTTCATCCGCGGCTGAGCCGCGAATGCGGTGTCGATCGGCCACTGGGCCACTTCTTCGGTGGCGAGTTCGCTCATCATGTCGCGGTACCCGCGCAACGCCGGGCCATGGAAGGGCGGCATCAGCAGTTTGCGAAGCCGTTGATGGGCAGCCTCATCAGTGGTCACCACGGAGTGGTCGCCCATCACGCGGCGTATTCCCGGGAGCCGTCCTTCGCCGGCGTGGAACGTCGTCGACTCGCCGAAGAACACGCGCCGATTGAGTTCAGGACTGCACAGCAGGACAGCGGGCCGGCCCAGCACCGAAACCGTGATGATGTCGCCGTAGCGCTTGCGCATCAACGGAGTAACGCGGTGGCGGTACGGGAACAGCGCGGTGTGCACGATGCGGGGCACCCGCGGGCCGGGCGGCAACGGCAGTTGGGCCAGACGATCGATCACGGCTGGCGTCGGCTGGTTCATTCAGCTCGCCCAAACGGTGTGGGACATCAGCGCCTCCTCGGGGCTTCGACGCCCAACCAGACTATCGAGGATCGGCCACTTGCGAACTTCGAGACCGCCCGCCGCAGATCAATGCGGTTCGGCAAGCCTGGCCATCTCGGCGAACATCGATTCACGCAGCTTCTCCCGAGGCACATCGTCGAGTCCGGTCGCCGAGCGCACGAATGGTTCGAACAGTTGCCAGCCCAGCAGCAGGGCGATCGCATTCGCCGCTCCCAGCCGGGCGCTCTCTTCGGTCTCGTGCTCGGGCCGGATGCCGTCGAGCAGCCTGGCGGCGGCGGGGAAACTGGACTGCAGTTTGCCCGCCGGAAACCCGTCGAGCAGCGCCCGCGCGATCACCCGCAAATGACGGGAAGTGGCCGCCTCGATCTCGTCCGCGGACGCCTCGCCGTCGGTCAACATGGCCAGCTTGGCGGCCAAGTGATCGAGTACGGCGGCGACGAGCTGCTCCTTCGTCCCGAAATGGCGAAACACCAGGCCGTGGTTGACGTGGGCCGTAGCCGCGATATCGCGAATGGACGCTGCCGCCGGCCCGCGTTCGGCGAACATCTCCGCGGCGCTGTCCAGGATCGCGGCGGTCACCTCGTCGCGGCCAGTCGGAACAGATTTCTGCACCGGGCCGGGGCTTGCGGTGTGTGTAGTCATATGTCTACACTACATTGTAGTCAAACGACTACATAGCTGCATCGCAAAGTCGCTTTCGTGCACCCACGTGCTTCCCAGGGAGCATCCGTAACCTCGCGCAGGAGAAGCTTCCAAGCCGAGGGAAGGTGGGCGCATTGTCTGTGGGAGACGACCATCGATACGTGATCATCGGCGCCGGCGCTATCGGCGGCACCGTGGGCGGGGTGCTGGCCCGCGCCGGCATCCCGACGGTGTTGATCGCCCGCGGGCGGCATGCCGAGGTCTTGGCGGCCGAGGGCTTAACGCTGAAAACGCCCGACGGTACTTTCCGCACCGCGGTCACGACCGCGTCGCGGGCCGACGATTTTGAGTTGACCGATCGCGACGTTCTGGTTTTCGCGACCAAGACCCAACAACTCGACGCGGCCCTGCAGGAATGGGTGGACCAACCCGTCCATGGCCCCGACGGTGTCGTCGGAACCGCGGGTGAGCAGCTGCCGGCGATGACCGCACTCAACGGCGTTGCCGCAGAAGAGAAGGCGCTGCGCTATTTCCGCCGAGTATTCGGGATCTGCGTCTGGTTGCCGGCCGTGCACCTCGAACCGGGCGAGGTTGTCGTGCGGGCGTGGCCGGTGGTCGGGCAGTTCCACATCTCGCGGTGGCCGGCGGCGCTGCGCACCCAGGACGATGCCGACCTGTTGGCGGGGCTTGCGCAGGCGTGGACTGCGGCCGGGGTTCGGGTGCGTACCCCCGATGACGTCGCCCCGTGGAAGTACAACAAGTTGCTGAGCAATCTGGGCAACGCGGTCGGTGCCCTGACCGCCGGCGCGGCCGATGCGGGCGACGTGGTGGCCGCGCTGCGCCGTGAAGGTGAAGATGTGTTGCGGCGAGCGGGAATCGAATTCATCTCATTCGAGGTTTCGACGGCCACCCGGGCGGACGGACCCACGATTCGACCGGTGCCCGGATCGGATACCGGACCGAACAATTCCACCTGGCAATCGTTGAGTCGCCAGACCGGCAACGTGGAAACCGACTTTCTCAACGGTGAGATCGTGCGGATCGCTCATCGGTGTGGCATCGAGGCGCCGCTGAACACCGCATTGGCCCGCGCCGCACGCTCGACGGTGCGCAGCGGTCTCGGCCCGGGACGCTTTTCGGCCGAGCAGCTGGCGGAACTCGTGGGAGTCGATGGGATTACCTCCGCGCATAGCTGACCCAATCGACTCGGGTTCGGCCCTGCCACCGCGCAAGCGCCCCGGTCCACGCGGACCGGTCGGCCGAATCGCCCGCCCAGGCGATGTAGCCGTCGGGACGTACCAACACCGCGGGGCCGTCGTCGGTCCGCACCGCTTGGGGAAGCCAGGCCGCGTCGACGACGGGCGCCCCCCGCTCACGGACGAAAACGAAACCAGGCAGGCGTTGCAGCTCGGTGATCCGCCCATGCCGCAACGGAATTTGCGTCGCGCGGGTACCCACCACGCGGCTCTCCCCTCGGCTGCGGGCATACCGCAACGTTGTCCCGGCGAAACTCCCGGCAATCGCGTCACGCACGCGCGGAATGCTAAGTATCTTGGGCGCCAATAGGTTTCGTAGCCGACGCGCTACCGGCGGCCGAAGTGTGATGCCACGGGCCATCAGACCGGATTGCACCAGCACCCGCTTGCCGATCGGATGACGTTCGTCGTGGTAGGTGTCGAGCACGGCGTCGTCGGCGCCGGCGAGCACCGCGTCGATCTTCCACGCGAGGTTCGCCGCATCCTGGATGCCGGTGTTCATGCCCTGACCACCCATCGGGGAGTGGACGTGTGCGGCGTCCCCGGCCAGAAACACGCGACCGTGCCGGTATTGCGCGACTTGGCGTTCGTCGCAATGGAACCGGGACTTCCAGCCCACCTCGATCAGGCCCGGGTCGGCGTCCATTGCCCGCCCGAAGACGCCAGCGATCTCGTCCCGATCGACGGGTTCGGTGTCGGGCAGCTGATTGTTGCGGTCCCAGACCATCGTGCGATACCACGAGCCGTCGGCGTCGTGTCGATCGTAGGGGACAAGGAACGCGAACTCGTTGCGAGTGCTGTGCAACGTCAGGCCGGCGTCCGAAGGCCCGTGCGCGAGTTTGACATCGGCTAGCACGATCGACGACAGGATCGTCCGGCCGGGGAAGTTTGCACCCACCAATGCGCGAACCGTGCTATGCGCCCCGTCGGCACCGATCAAATACTTTGCCCGCCAACGGGTGTGACTACCCGCATCGTTGCCGTGCGGTCGGATGGTCACGGTCACACCGTCGGCGTCCTGGTCGAGGCCGATGACCTCGACACCACGCCGGATGTCGGCGCCGTGGCGGACGGCGTAATCGCCCAGCGCCCGATCGACGTTGGTCTGCGGGGTGATCATCGCGAATTGATACGGCGAGTCGAGGTGAGTGAGGTCGATGCGCGCACCGCCGAAAATCGTGACTCCCGGTGCCTGATGTGAACGCGCCAGCAGGTCCTCGGCGGCCCCCCGGGCGTCGAGGACCTCCAGCGTGCGGGCCATGGTGGCAAAGGCGCGGCTGGACGGATTGATCGCGGGCCAGCGCTCCAGCACGGCGACCGAGCGGCCTACGCGGGCCAGGTCGCCGGCGGCGGTCAGCCCCGTCGGCCCGGCGCCGACCACGAGGACGTCGACATGGTGGGTCGTCATCGTGCCACCGCCTCCGGGTGCGGGTACCAGCGACGGATGTCGTCGGGGGTTGCCACGGCGTCGCGATTGAACACGAAGCGGCAGCCGGGCTGTGTGGTGTGCGCGGCGTTGACGATCGACTCGAACAGCAGCGTGTTTGTCGCCACTAGGCGCACGCCGGCACCGATGAGTACCGCGTCGTATCGCTTGGCCTCCAGCGACTGGCGGGCCTTGTCGGCACCCGTATCGCCGAAATCGATCAGGCAGTTGTCGACCTCGTAGCCCGCGGACCGCAGCGCAGCGACATTGTCGTCGTTGGCGGTCCGCAGTTTTTCCTTCGATAGGCCAGGAAATTGCGCGAAGTCGGGCGAGGAGAAATCGATCACGTCGGGATCGAGTCCGATCTGGATGGCTGTCACGGTCATGGCCGCACCCCCTGTTGAGTTCAACAACTGTTGAACTCAAACGCTAGGCTGGGCCGCAGGCTATGTCAACAGTTGTTGAAATATACTGGCCGCATGCCCGTGAAAACCCGTGATGGAGAGGCCACGCGATCGACGATTCTGGCCGCCGCGCGTTCGCAATTCGGGACCAACGGCTTCGAACGCACCACTATCCGTTCGGTGGCGTCGGAAGTCGGCGTCGACCCGGCGCTCGTGATGCACTACTTCGGCAGCAAGGCAGAGCTTTTCGCCGCGGCCTCTCGATTCGATGTCCAGTTTCCCGATCTCTCCGGCATTGCCGCCGACCGCATTGCCGATGTGCTGCTGCCGATGTTCATCGGCGTGTGGGGACCGCAGGGGCCCTTGCTGCCGCTACTGCGCTCGGCCGCGACCAACCGGACTGCCGCGGATGCGCTGCTTGCCGTGTTCGTCGACCAGGTAGCCCCGGCGCTGGCCGCGGTCGTCCCCGATCGCGCGCCCGAGCGAGCCGCTTTGGTCGGATCGCAACTGCTCGGCCTCGCGGTGGCCCGTTACTTCTTGGGCATCCCGTCGCTGGCCGGCATGGACGATGCGCGTCTCATCGAGTGGATGCGACCGGTGCTCGCGCACTACCTCACCGATCCGGCACCATGATCTGATGCACCCCTTCCGGAAGGCGGTCGAGGACCGCGACGAGGCAGCCATCCAGGCAATGCTGGCCGACGCCGTGGTGTTCACTAGCCCGGTGGCGTTCAAGCCGTATGTCGGCAAGCCGATCACCGCGGCGATCCTGCGTGGCGTACTCCGGATTTTCGAGGACTTCCGTTACGTCCGTGAGATCGCCGGCAACGACGGACGCGACCACGCGCTCGTCTTCGAGACCGGGATCTCGGGGGCGCCCGGCGTGAAGATCACCGGTTGTGACTTCCTGCATTTCGACGAGGACGGACTGATCGACGAGTTCATGGTCATGGTGCGGCCGCTGTCGGGGGCGACGGCATTATCCGAAGCGATGGGTGCCCAGTTCGAACGGATCCAGCAGGAGGCCCTGGAACTGGCCGAGAAGTTCGCCACCGCTTAGCGGGCCGGCCATTCGGTTACGGCAGTCAAAATTCCGACGCGTCCGGTGTCGGCTTCGCGTCGCAGCACCGTGGTAGCCAGGTCGAACTTCACGCCGGCAGTCGTCTCGTTGCCGAACGGGTTGCCGGTCCACCGGGTGATGCGGCATACCCGGTGAGTGATCCGCCAGCCACCGGGGTACGCACCAACGCGTCGTCGTACCAACCGGTGCCGTCCCAGAGCGGGTTGCCGTCGGCGGCCACATCCGCGGCGAAGATCCGGCCGAACAGTTGCCATCGCTGGGAATCGACCGCCAGCCCGTAGAGGTTCACCAGCTGGGTGATCTCCAGGACGTCGCTCATCTTCCCCATTGTCGGGCCAGCCGAGCGCGACGCGGGCACAAACGGCGGTGCCGCCATGTTGCGGTACGCATGTGGGCGAAGCACGAAGGGAGACGCGGATGAAGATTCGCATAGGAGTCGGGCTGGGCGCGGACAGCGCTCCCGATCGCCTGGCCGACATTGTCGACCACCTGGAGCGCAGCGGGGTGGACTCGCTGTGGTTCTCCGAGCTGGTGTACGCCCCCACGGTGGATCCGATGGTCGGCATGGCCTATGCGCTCGCCCGAACAACCCGCCTGAAGGTGGGCACGTCGGTGGCGGTGCTGCCCGGGCGCCATCCGGTGCTGGTGGCCAAACAACTGGCATCGCTGGCGGCCCTCGCACCGAAGCGGGTCCTGCCGGCCTTCGGGTTACGCTCGGCGATTCCGGCAGAACGCGAGCTGTTCGCGGTGCCCGACGGCGAGCGGGCAGCGGTGTTCGACGAATCGCTGCGGGTGCTGCGCCTGGCGTTGACCGACCAAGCGGCCAGCTATCGTGGCCGCTACTTCACCGTCAGCGGAGCGGTGATCACGCCGAAACCGTCTCCCCCGCTGGACATTTGGCTGGGCGGCTCGGCCCCGGCGGCGTATCGGCGTATCGGTGCGTTGGCGGATGGCTGGTTGGGTAGCTTCCTTACCCCGGATGAGGCGCGAGCCGGGCGTGAGGCGATCGAGCGGGCCGCGCAAGACGCCGGCCGACAGATCGAGCCGGATCATTTTGGTATCTCGCTGGCTGTCGCGGACGGCGAATTGCCGGCAGAGCTGGTCGCTGCGGCTCGCCGTCGTCGTCCAGATATCGATCCCGGCGACCTGATAGCCGCGGGCTGGGATCAGCTGCAGCGCCAACTCGACGCCTACGTGGATGCGGGATTGACGAAATTCGTCATCCGGCCCGCCGGCAGCGGACCACTGGACGGGTTCATCGATCGTTTCGTCGCCGAGCTGGCCGGCAGGCAGAACTGAGCTCGACTCCTCACTTGCCTTTCAGGCTGCCGATGCGAAGCGAGTAATCCGTGGGCTTCGACGGGTTTTCAATGCTCTCGACGTACTCCTCGGGGTCGCGATCGACGATTTGAAGTCCCCTGGTGGTGGGATGCTCGGCCATGAATTCGCTGTACTGCCGACCGAGAGCTTCCCGAAGACCGATCGGGGCGTGGTGACGGAAGTCCGCCAGCCCTTCGCGCTCCTCTTCGCCCATGTGGTCGTCATTCGCCAGCCGGGTGCGGCCCACCGCCGCCCACCACGACTCGGAACCGACCCCGGCGGCGCCGGCGTCGCGTACTCCGTCGCGAATGTCGTTGTGATCGCCGATCGCATCGAGCGTCTCGCCCTCGGGATTGTCGGCGCCGCGCCGGAGCAGTTGCGGGTAGAAGATCTTCTCCTCGATGTAGGCGTGCACATCAAGCTTGTCGGCGAGTGGACGCCAAACCCGCTCGAGTGCGGCCCGGTTGGCCGGTGCCTGCGCCTGCAGATCGTCCAGCTTGGCAAATTGTTCGCGGAACCACTCGTGGTCGGCGAGGATCAGCATGGTGATGTCAGCCATTGCGACTCCCAGCCTTCCTGTCCGCTAGTCCTTCGTCCGTCTCGACCGACGATGCCAGACGCGCCGTCAACTCGCTACACCGTCGAAAAGCCCGATAGACGTATGCGCCGAGTCGCGGCCTATGGTCGAGCGGTGACGATCACCTATGACGAGACGCTGCGGGAACAGTTCCGGGTAAATCTGGCGAGTCACGATCGTCGCACCGTGATCGACCCGACGAAGCGGCATGCCGCAGTCGCGGTGGTAGTGGTCGACTCGAAGGTCGGTGAGGACAGGGTGGATCCAGCGCCGGTGGATGACTGGATTGCCGGGCGGCCGATGGAAGCCGGTCTCGACGGGCGTATGGTCGACGTTTCGGGAGGTGCCGCTTTCCTTCTGTGCCGCAGGGCATCCCGTCTCTCATCACATGCTGCGCAGTGGGCGCTGCCGGGCGGTCGCCTCGACCCGGGTGAGACCCCTGTCGACGCCGCGCTGCGGGAGCTGGACGAAGAGGTGGGTATCAGGCTGCCTGGCGCGATGGTGTTGGGGATGCTCGACGACTACCCGACCCGGTCGGGGTACGTCATCACGCCGGTAGTGATCTGGGGCGGCGGCAAGCTCGATCCCCGTCCGGCACCCGACGAGGTGGTGGCCGTCTACCGGGTGGGGTTACACCAGTTGCAGCGCGACGATTCGCCGCGCTTCATCTCCATTCCGGAGAGCCCGCATCCGGTCGTCCAGATTCCGTTGGGGAACGATCTCATCCACGCGCCGACGGGTGCCGTGCTGTTGCAACTGCGCTGGCTGTGCCTGGAGGGCCGCCACGATCCGGTCGACGAGCTGGAACAGCCGGTGTTCGCCTGGAAGTGAAATTCGGGAACATCAAGTCGCGCAAACCCGTTCGCTCGGGATCTCGTCATCGCGCGGCGGCTTCTCGGTTGTGGTCATTCGCCAAAGTGCCAGTGCCGCACCGATAAATGCCGCGGCACCCGCGGCCGCGGCGATGAATCCCCAACCTCGCCGGATAGTGCTCAGGTCGATACCCGGTTGGTAGATCATCGTCAACACCGCGGTGCCCAGCACGGTGCCCAATTGGCGGGCGGTATTGATCAGCGCCGATCCGGCACCCCACCGGTGTGCGGGTAGCGCCAGGCCGGTAACCGCGGAAAGGCTGGGAAACACCAGCCCCACTCCGGCTCCGGTGAACAGCTGGCCGGGAAGGAAATCGGCGACGTAGTCGGGGTGTGGACCCACCCGGCACAGCCAGATCACGATCCCGACCACGTAGAGGGTGGCCCCGGTCGCGGCGACAGCGCCGACGCCGATCCTGCCGATCAGTCGACCGGCCAGCGTGAGCGAGACGATGACTACGACAACGGGACCCGGCGACAGGCACAGCCCGGCGACGTCGGGCGCTTTGCCCCACACGGCGGTCAGCAGCATGACGCTGCTCAGCAGCATCGCACCGAACGCCGCGGCAAACAGCAGCAGGGCGAGGCAACTTGACCACATCGGCAGCACCCGCACCGCGGCGAGATCCAGGGCCGGCGATGGATGGCGCAACGAACGCCATACCGCCACCGCCATCGCACATCCGGCACTCACGGTGGCGACCACGACCTTCGCGCCACTGGAAGCCTCGGGCAGTTCGATCAGGGCCCACACCAAGGCGCCCACACCCAGCACCAGGCACAGCGCACCGAACAGATCGGGAATCCCGGCACCGGTCGGGATGGTTTTGGCCAGCACCCAGGGGCCAGCGGCAAGGGCTAGCAATCCCAGCGGGACATTGACGAAAAAGATCCACCGCCAGGACAACTCGACCAGCATCCCGCCGACCGGCGGCCCGAGGGCGGCGGCCACGGCGCCCACCGCCGACCAGGTGCTGACCGCAACGGCGCGATGCGATGCGGGAACGGCGGCCAGCAGCAGCGCCAGCGAGCTCGGCATGAGCATCGCGGCGCCGAACGCCTGCACGACGCGGAACGCCACCAACATAACGAATGATCCAGACAGCCCGCACGCGGCCGATCCCAGCGTGAACACGGCCAAGCCCCAGAGGAATACGCGGCGATGCCCGTATCTGTCTCCGAGCCGACCGGCCGGGGCCATGAATGCCGCGAAAACCAGGGTGTAGCCGTTGAGAATCCACGACATCGCCCCGAGATCGGCGCTACCGAAGGCTCTGCGGATGTCCGGGAAGGCGATATTCACGATGAACAGGTCCAGGCTGGCAAGAAATGCCGCGGCGGACCCCAGCAGTACGGTCATCGCCGAGCGTGTCGCGGATAACTGCGTCGCCGTCACTGGTCCGCCTCACATTGAGCCCACCCACCGATCGACGAGACCGCATCGTCCGTCGAGCCCACTGAATATAGTCAACTATACTCAGATGGCTGGGGTCGCTACCGTGGGGCCCGGCTCATCGCGGATTCTTCTCGCCGGCCTCCACGGCAACGGCAAGCCTGTTCTCGGCGGGAGCTACCGGGCAGGTCGCGTAGTCGGTGAATGCGCACGGCAGGTTGGATGCTCGGTTGAAGTCGAGCGTCACCGTTCCGTCGGCGTCCGGCGCGTCGATCGAAAGCACCCTGGCGCCAGGGTATGTCGTCACTCCGCTTGTCGCGTCGGTGAATAGCACGCGCAACCCGCTCGAGGTGTCTCCGAATGCGACCAGCGCAGACGCGGTGCCCGCCAGTACGAAGTCGATGACGCCGACGGCGCGCAGGTGATGTTCGAGTCCTTCTACGACAGCGCCCGTGGTGACGATCCTCGGCTCCTCATACGGTGTGAAATTGCCGACCACCCGCCACCGTTCGCTCGGTGGATACGCGGGAATACCGTTGTACGCCTTAAGGTGCGGCGACTTCGGATCGTGCACGCGTAACGCGACCGACCCTGTTCGGCGGATCACCTCGATGCGGCGGTCACCGGACTGCACCAGCAATCCCCGTGCGCCCTCGACTGGTTCGAGCCGGTCGGTTCCGTCGATTCCCTGGATGTACACCGCCTCACGGTCGGCGCGCCATCGTCCCGGAAGGTCGGCGACGGCATCGAATTCTTCGGTGATCCAGTACAAGCCGGTGAGGCTGACCCAGCCGAATGGATCAGCGTAAGAGCGTTCACGCTCAGAGTGCCATTTGTTCCACGCTGCCTCGAACGTTCCTACGGTGGTATCTGCGCTAGTAGTCATGATCCTCGCTTACTTACTCACTCTGTCGAACGGACACAACATCATTGCGACCCGACTGCGCGCTGAGCGGGCGACTCGGAATGCGTGCGCGCAGGATGGGGGCGACCTCGGACTGAAACAATTCGAGGCTGCGACGCTGTTGGGCAGGCGTCACACCGTCCGCATCGGCGGACAGATGCATCACCTCGTGACCGAGCTGCTCGTGATAGCGACCCACCTTGTCGATCACCTGCTCGGGGCTGCCCACCAACGCCGAGCTGCGCTCGACGAAATCGTCGATCGACTCGAACACCACCGGCATCCCGGCGCGGCGCGCGAACGCCAGGCGCGCCTCGAACATCGGCCGATAGGTGGCTACGGCGTCCTGCGACTTCCGGGTGACGTAAAAGCCGGCGGTCCCCGCACCCACCAGGGCGTCCCCGGGGCGGTGGCCGTAGAACTCCCAGCGCCGCCGGTAGTGACGAACCAGCTCCGCATACGGCTCGATGGGGTTGACGACGTTGGCGGAGAAAATCGGATCGCCGTGCCGGGCCGCGAGGTCGACTGAGTCCTTACTCGTCGCGCTGCCATGCCAGACCCGAATCCTGCTCTGCAGTGGCCGGGGGAGTGCCTTGGCGTTGACGAGCGGCGGCCGGAATCGCCCGGACCAGGTCACATTGTCGCCCTCCCACAGCAACCGGAACAACTCGTATCCCTCGCGGTTGCGGTCCCACTGGTCTTCGGCGGTCACGTGGAACAACTCGGCCTGCGCGGCACCGTTGCCTTTGCCGATGATCAGCTCGAGCCGCCCGTCCGACAGGTTGTCCAGCGTCGAGTAGTCCTCGAAGGCGCGGACCGGATCGAGCAGGCTCAACGTCGTAACCCCGGTGAACAGAGCGATTTTCGAGGTGCGCGCCGCGATGTTGCTCAGCACTACCGGCGGGGAGGATGAGATGAACGGATCCTCGTGCCGCTCGCCCACCGCGAACCCGTCGAAACCCAGTTCCTCGGCGAGCACTGCCTTGTCGAGGACCTCGCGCAACCGATCGGCCGTGCTTTTCTTCGCACCCGAAACGGGATCGGGAACATGTGTAATCAGCGTTATCAGCAGGAACTTCATCCGAAATCCTCACCAAGCAGCGACTTTTCGAACGGATGTCGGCCAATTTCCGCCGAGCGCAGCGATTGATCGTAAAGCGGGGTGTACCCCATCGATCGGTAGAGGGCCACCGCCTCGGGCTGCCGCCACCCCGTCGTCAGGTAGACGCGAGTGTACCCGCGCTGCAACGCGATTCGCTCCAGCTCGGCGACCACGCGCTTGCCATAACCGCGCCGCCGATAGGCCGATGCGGTCCAGATGCGTTTGAGCTCTGCCGTCGTCGAGTCATAGCGACGAAACGCGCCGCCCGCGACGGGCGCCCCGTCGCACAGCGCCACGGTGAGTACGCCGCCCGGGGGTTCGAATTCTTCGGCCGGATAGGCGAGTAGCTCGCCGTGCTTTCGTGTGGAGTCGCCGCCGTAGCGGGCGCTGTACTCGACGGCAAGTCCCTCGAGTTGAGGCGCTACGAGGAGATCGGTCTGGTGGACGGCAACAAAGTCCAACACATCGAGGGCTCGGTCGGTTGTCGTCACGCAGCGTCTCCATCACTTTTCCGCAGGAAGCAGCGGCGCACCAGTGACGGTCACCGGGAAGCTTCGGTCTACACGAACGAAGTTACTGCCTGCCTCATTCCCGGCCGGTCGCGGATGAGTGCCCGGCGGCTACGCGGCCCGGCGCCTGCGCCCGCTGATCAGGTAGAGCGCGGCGCGCAGCTCGAGCAGCGGATCGTCGGACGGTTCGATTCCCGGCAGCCGGGGGATCGGGTCAAAGATGATGTGTTTCTGCTGCGCGGCGTCGTCGATGGCGGGGCTAGTCAGCTCGAGAATGCCGAGCTTCCTGACCTCCCGGTCCGACGGCCAACTGACGGTGGCGTCGTCGACGGCATCACCGTCTTCGGCGAGCTGCACCGCCAGTGTGAAGCGCACCGGAGCGGCCGCGATGCGCTCGCGGATTTCGCTGAATAAATAGTTAGCATCCTTGGACGGCACGACGGACTCATCGAGGTATTCGGTTCCCGCCTCCGGGATCACGTGGTAGCGGCCGAATCTGCGCTCTCCCGCGGCATTGACGAATTTGAGCGCGCTCACGCCGAAGTACGCCTCCTGTGCGAAGCTGGCCGGGAAGGGCTTGGGCGCCTGCACGAAACGCAACGCCGCGGGGTGCGAACCGAGGAAGGCTTCCAGCGGCGACCCGGCCAGGTTAGCCGGGTCACTGGTAGCCAGCGCCCGCAAGAATTCCAGGAATTCGTCGCCAGTGCGTGCCGGGAAGCCATCGACGGAATGGGCGATGACGTCGGTGTGCAGGTGTTCGCCCAGGACGAATCGGACCGCGATTCCTTTGGGGAGAGTGTTCGGATCGGTGTCCGGAATGTCCGGGAGTCCGGTCGAGTCGGAGAAACGCACCAGGACGGGCGTCGAGGCCTGCTGGAAATGTTGGGCGATGGACAGGTCGGCCGCGGCGGCCGCAGGCGCAAACGTTCCATTCAGCAGGACGCCTTTGCCGTGTGCCGGACGGATCCCGGGATGCTCACCGAAGATTTGAGTGAATGTCGCCAGTATCTCATCGCTGAGTCGCAGTAGCTTTTCATCTGTCGCTAATGGCATGGTGCTCTCCTGTTGGACGCCGGGCTGTGGCTGAGTCCATCTAACCGGGTGGCCGCGGCAAGCGGGGCAGTCGGCTCGACCGCGCTGCCGCGCATCGCAAGCAGGTAGCGGCAAACGCCAAGCGCCAGTTCGAGTGTGCGAGACCAGGCCGGTGAAAATCGCATCGGCGCAGCCGGATTCAAACCATTCCTTTTCGGGTACCGCGCGGGAACTCTGGAAGGATCCACGCAGTTCGTGCGGAGGGGATGGAAATGACGGTAACCCAAACCGCCCCGTATCGGGTCGCACCGGCCAGCCCGCTTCTGGGGGCTGAAATCGTCGGCGTCGACCTTGCTAACGGCGTCGACGAGGCGACTGCCGAGGCACTGCGGAATGACTTCTGGCGGTACAAGGTCCTCGTGTTCCGCAACCAGAACTTGTCCCCCGACGCACACGTCGAAGCGGTGCGGATCTTCGACGAGCCGTTTGACCATCCGCTGTGGCTGCACCGCGACCAGAACAACCGGCTGGTCTACGTCTTCGACCTGGAAAAGGCGGGCGCCGCGTCGAGCTGGCACGTGGGCGGCACCTGGCGTAACCCACCGTTCAACATCGAGTCGTTGACTTATCAGGTCGTGCCCGAAATCGGCGGCCGTACACTGTGGGCCGATCTCCAGGCGGCGTACGATGCGCTTTCCGAGCCATTCAGACAACTGCTGGACTCGGTGAGCGCCGAGTACAGCGCCTACCCGGGCGACGGCACCTACCACCGGCTCCCGGTGACCGAGACAGTCGAGCACCCGGTGGTGCGCACGCACCGCCACACCGGTCGCAAGGGTCTGTTCCTCAGCTCTTCGGCGATCCGCCTCACGGGCATCGAACCGGCCGAAGGCCAGGCATTGCTGCCATTCCTGCTGGCGCATGCATCTTCACCCAACTATGCCGTCGGATTCGGTTGGAAGCCTGGTGATTTCGTGATTTGGGACAACCAAGCCACCTGGCATTTCGCTGTTAACGATTACCAGGGACCGCGCGCCTATCGCAAGGTCATCGGCGGCTGATACTCGGTTCTCGCCACCGTAAGTCACCTCGAGTTCGCGTGTACAGTTTTCGTTAGTTGCCCGAACAAACGGTGGCGGGCGAGTTCGTATGGGAGGGTGCAATGTCCCGATCAGCCGGCGACACCTGGGACATCGTGTCGAGTGTCGGGCTGACCGCGTTGGGTGTCTGTGCCGGGCGTGCCCTCGATGCCGCTCTGGATCCTCCCCTGGCGAATGACGATTACGCCGCCGGCTTTGTCGCCGCCGCCGGTGAGCCGAATCTCAGTGCCGCGGTGGCGAACACCGACATGGACAGCGCGGCGGCGTTCAACGCCCAGTGGGTAGGGGTCCGTACGCGGTTCTTCGACGACTTCTTCACGCAGGCCGGGCAATCCGGGACACGTCAGGCGGTCATCTTGGCGGCCGGCCTGGATTCCCGTGCGTACCGGTTGGCATGGCCGGCCGATTACGTCGTTTTCGAAGTCGACCAGCGGCGGGTGCTGGAGTTCAAGCAGCAGGTTCTGGAAGACCGGGGCGCTGTGCCTCGGGCGCGACGTGTCACCGTCGCCGTCGACCTGCGCGACGATTGGGCGGGGGCCCTGACCGCGGCGGGATTCGACCCCGAACAACCGACGGCGTGGGCGCTCGAAGGCTTGCTGCCTTACCTTCCTGGCGCCGCCCAGGACGCACTGTTTGACAAGCTGCACGAACTGTCGGCGGAGGGCAGCCAGATAGCCGCGGAATTGGGGCCGGTGCCCGGGGAGCTGCGGGAATTCGCCGAGGAAATGGCGGCGATCAGCCAACTCTCGGCACAGCACCCGGTCGCCGACCTGTGGTATGACGACCCGCGCGCGAACACCAAAGATTGGCTGGCCGAACGCGGTTGGACGATCACCGGCATCGACTTGATGGATAAGGCCGCACACGAATACGGCCGACCGTTCCACGGACTGCCGCCGATATTCGAACGACTGTTGCGGGACAAATTCTTCACCGCCCTGCGCAATCGTTGAGCGGACAGCGGGATAAAAGGCGCCGTTGGCCGTCCGGGCGGCGATGTCCGAGATGATCGCCCAGTTTCCGCCGCCGGACATCACTGGAGTGCAGATCGAGGATCGTCAAATCCCCGGCCGCGACGCTGATCCTGCGGTACGCATCCGGATTTACCGGCCCGAACAGCGCAACGCCCCGGCCGCGGTATACAACGTGCACGGGGGAGGGTTCATCGCCGGCGATCTCGAGACGGAGCACGCCTTCAACGCAGATCGCTTTCCAGTTTCTGTCCGTGCCCGAGCTCGACGGTCGACTCATCACGGCGAGCATGACGGACTTCATCGATACCCCACTTTGGAGTCGTCCCCGAGCAATCGTCAGCTGGGACTGTTACCTGGGTTCCGGTCGCGCCGGCACCGCTGACGTACCGATCTACGCGGCGCCGGCTCGTGCCACCGAGTTGGCGGGTCTGCCGCCCGCGTACGTCTCGGTGATGCACTTCGATCCACTTCGCGACGAAGGTGTCGCCTACGCGTTGGCCATGCTTGCCGCAGGCGTGAGTGTCGAATTACATTTATTCCCAGGGACTTTCCACGGCTCGATGCTGATCCAGGATGCGGCGATCTCCAAGCGTGAGGGGGCAGAGAAGATCGCGGTGCTGCGCCAAGCACTGGCGCTGTAGCTCGCGGGCGATCACCTAGTGCCGAATGCGCTCTGGCGGTGGCTAACTCGTCGCAACCGGATTGCCCGGGCTGCGGCGGCCGTCAACGCCAGCGCCGCCATCACCGCAAGGACCATCGCCGCGGCGTTGCCGGACCCGAGGGAGCTCAACAGCATTGGCAATCCGAAACCGAAGTAACTCACCGTGTAAAACGTTCCGGTCAGGGCACCGCGTAGGCGTTGCGGCGCAGTGGCTTCCAGATCAATCAAGCCCTCACGGAGCAGCAGGCCCGACGCGCAGCCAAGAACCACCAGCAGTGACAATCCGACGCCCAGCGGCATTGTCGATGGCGCCGCAGCGGTCACCGCGTAGCCGAGCGCGGCCAGTACGGCTCCGAACGTGCCGGCGTGCGGGCCCCACCGACGCGCGCGGGCGATCAGTTGGGTAATGCCGCTGACGCCGTTGGCAATGAGCGCGGCGGTCCCTGCGGCCATCGGGGCCGCGAGCCCGGTGTGCACATGGGTGGGGATTGTCACGAAGGCGAGAGTTGCCGAGGAATACACAAACGGCGACAGTGGCAGCGCCCAACTCAACGCCCGCGCGATGTCCCGTCGCGCCGGTGCCGGCTGTTCGCCGCTGGCCACGGCTACCGGGGCGGTCGCGGCCGCGCGCTGGGCCGCCACCACCGCGACGACGGTCGCCAGCGCGACGAGCACGGCGGCGATTCCGAACGACTCCCATAAACCGGCATGTCCCACCGACGCGATCACGCCGGATGCGAACGGGCCGACCGCGAAACCCGCCGTCAGGACCGCCCCGGCGACCGCCGCGCCTGCCGGCCCCTTCATGTCCGAAGCCCACGCGGTGCACGAGCTTACGACCAGCCCGACACCGGCCCCGACCACCAAACGGCCGCCCAACAACACGGCGGAATGCTGCGACAGCAACATTGCGACCGTGCCCGCCAGCGCGGTGGTCGACCCCGCCCAGGCCACCGGCTGGCGTCCCAGCACGTCCGACAAGCGACCGCCGATGAGCAGGCCGGGCAGCAGTCCCACCGCGTAGATCGCGAAGATCGCGTCGAGCATGCTCCTGCCGAGGTGCTGGCGATCATAGATCGCGGGGATCAACCCGGCGAAGTGGTTGGCGGCCCAACCGGTAGCCAGCAGGACGGCCAACACCGCGGCGAATAGCAGTCGTGAGCCATCAGGTTCACCGCGTTCGTCATGTCCATGCGGTTTCACCGGCGTCGGTCGCTCCCGGCGCGGCACTGCCACATTCGACCTGCACACTGATGTCCTCCCGATCTCTGCACGCGGTTATGTGTGGTGGTGATATCGGCCACAGCGTTGTGTCTCGAAGAGCGCGGCCACATCGTCGTGTTTCGAAGAGCGCTGCGAAAAATAGCGCTGCACCCCGTTCACAGCCGACGCCGCTCCAGCACTTATTCCGAATCTCGGTACAACGGCCGTTGTCAGTCCGGAGTCTGCCCGACCGGGCCGGGTTTGAATCATGCTCGACGCAAACCTGGCGGTCTGCCACCGAGATTCCTAGGCTGCGCGGGTGATGTCGACCAATCCGGCGCCGGCCGGGGTGTCTCTTCGTGGCGTCGACCGCACGTTCGGAACGCATACCGTGTTACACGAGGTCGACATCGAAATCGAGCCGGGTGAGGTGGTCGCGTTGCTCGGGTCGTCGGGCAGCGGCAAGTCGACACTGTTGCGGCTCATCGCCGGCCTGGACAGTCCGACCGGTGGGCGGATCGAGATCGACGGCGAAGCCGTCCACGGAATCGACCCACGCTGCGCGGTGGTTTTCCAGGAGCCCCGGCTATTGCCCTGGCGGTCTTTGGCCGCAAACGTGGAGTATGGCCTGCCACCCGGCACGGCGCGGGCGAAAGGCACTGGTGTAGTGCAGCATTGGCTCGACGTCGTCGGGCTGCGAGATTTCGGTGAGCACTATCCGCGGCAAGTGTCTGGCGGTATGGCGCAGCGCGCGGGCCTCGCGCGTGCCCTGGCGCGCCGTCCCCGCGTTCTGTTGCTCGACGAACCGCTCGCTGCCCTCGATGCACTGACCCGACTGCGGATGCAGGACTTGCTCGATGCCGTGCAGCAAGAGGCAGGCACCACAACGGTTTTAGTGACGCATGACGTGGACGAGGCCGCGATCCTCGCCGACCGGGTGTTGATCCTGCGTGCCTTCGAAACCGGTGCAGCGACCGGCGGCGCCCGTATTGCTGCGACCCACGAAGTCGCCATCGCCAAACCACGCGACCGCGGTGATCCGCGTATCGCCGCGTTACGAGGTCAGTTGTTGGACGAACTCGGGGTACCCCGACGTAGCAGTGAGGCAAAAGCATGGTGAAAGGTCGCTATCTGACCGCGATTTCGGCTATCGCGAGTATCATCGCCGTAGCCGGCTGTGGCTCGAACGCCGGGAACACGGCGTCAAAGGATATCCATCTGGATTACGCCTACTACAGTCCGTTGAGTCTGGTGGTGCGCGACCAGCACCTGCTGGAGAATCGCGGCTACAACGTGACGTGGGTGCTATCGGCGGGAAGTAACAAGGCCAACGAGGGCCTGCGGTCCAAGGCGTTGGACGTCGGATCTACCGCCGGTTCCGCCGCATTGGTCGCCCGGGCCAACGGATCGCCGATCAAGGCTGTCGACCTCTACGCCGGAGGGGAGTGGACGGCATTGCTTGTCGCCAAGGACTCGCCGATCAACTCGGTGGCCGACCTGAAGGGCAAGAAGGTCGCCGTCACCAAGGGCACCGATCCGTACTTCTTCCTGTTGCAATCGCTTGCCACAGCCGGGCTTTCGCCAAGCGACATCGAGATCGTCAATTTGCAGCATGCCGACGGCAAGACCGCCCTGGAACGCGGAAACGTCGACGCATGGTCCGGGCTGGACCCTTTCATCGCGGAGACGATCCAGCAATCAGGCTCCCGTTTCATCTACCGCAATCCGAGTTTCAATTCTTACGGCTTCTTGAACGTTCGGGAGGATTACATCGCCGCCCACCCGGAGGCCGTCCAGGCGGTGGTCGACAGCTATGAGGAGGCCCGGAAGTGGGCGAAGGCGCACCCAGATCAACTGGCAGCATTGCTGGCCTCGCAGGCGAACATAGCGCTGAGCGTGGCGCAGGAGGAACTGAGCCGGACACTGGTGGACATCGATCCGGTGCCGGGGGACGCGCAGCGGGCGGTGCTGACTCGAGTGGAGCCGATCGCGGTCGCCGACTCCGATATCAAATCCGACGACGCCGGCCGCAACGCACTGAGCACGCTGATCGAGCCGAAGTACATTCAGCAAGCTCACTGACGTCCCGGTCCGGGCGGCTGGCGAAGTTGCCGCGCCTCCTCGTGGGCTTGATTGTGCCGGTGCTGCTGCTGGGGATCTGGCAGCTTGCCACCGCCGGCACGGGGTACTTCTCGCCCAGCCAGCTTCCACCTCCGGCCGATGTGGTGTCCGCGCTGGGCGACCTGCTCCGGCGCGGTGAACTGTGGACTCACCTGCAGGCCAGCGGTTCTCGAGTTCTGGTCGGCTACCTGGCCGGCACCGTCGCGGGGCTGACGCTTGGTTCACTCATCGGGCTATCGGTGGAAGTGCGCCGATTGCTGGGGCCGACCGTCGCAGCCTTTCGGACTGTGCCTTCCTTGGCGTGGGTGCCGTTGCTGCTCCTATGGTTCGGCATTGACGAGACGCCGAAGATTCTGATGGTTGCCATCGGTGCGTTTTTCCCCGTCTACACGACGACGGCGTCGGCGCTGTCGCACGTCGACCCGCAGCTGTTGGAAGTCGGACGGGCCTACGGCCGGCGCGGCGTCTCGCTGTTGACGACGGTGATGTTGCCCGCCGCGGCACCCGAATTGGTGAATGGGCTCCGATTAGGACTGGCCAACGCGTGGCTGTTCGTCGTCGCAGCCGAGCTGATCGCCTCGTCGAAGGGTCTGGGCTTTCTCCTCCTCGACAGCCAAAACACCGGCCGCACCGACGTGATGCTGCTGGCAATCGTCCTGCTGGCCGCATTGGGCAAACTCAGCGACGCGATCTTGGGCGCCGTCGAGCATCGGATGGTGCAGCAGCGCAGCTAATCACGCAGACGCCGGTCAGCAGCTGCCACACGATGATCGAGTACACGCTGCCGCGCTCCCACGCCCCGCTCGGCAGCAGATTGTCATTGGACGTGACCGAGTTAACCAGCAACATCAGCAGACTCAGCAGGCCAACGGCCGCGAGGAGTTCGGAGATGTGACGGTAGCACCGCCGGTCGCCGACCGTGGGGATGACCGCGGCGCCCGCCAGAATCGCGGTGGTGCCTCCGACAATTGCCAGCGCGGCGCCGGCGCGATGCGCGTCGCCGCTGTGCACGGTTCCGATCACGAGGTTGCCGATCGCATTCGTGGCGATTAAGCCCAAAAAGATTTGGGCCCGGGGGCTATCGGGAATGCGCACGATGAACACTGCGCCAAGAAAGAACAGAGCACCCTGCAGATAGAACGCGATGTGGATCAAATAAGACTGCGGGGAGTCGGCGTCCACCCCGAGATCGCTGATGTAGTTACGCGTGTAGCTGTAAGCGGACCCGAAACCCGCGGCGGTGATCGCTTCGAGCGCGAGGTACCCGAGGGCTGCCACCACCCAGAGCACGGCGCCGCATCTGGTAGCCAAGCTGGTCAACCTCCCGTTGTTGAGCCGACCCTACGGAACCGGTCGACGGCCAAGATAGGCCAACACGTTCGCGCAACGTCGCAGCCAGTGCGGCGCAGCCGCCGCGCGTGCCCGCACAATGGCGCGATGGCCGCCGTTCGCAAAGTCTTCCTGTCGACCACCGCGTTGGTGCTCGCGCTGGTGAGCTGCTCACCCGGCGATCCAGCGCGGGGATCGGGTTCTTCGGGCGATTTTCACGGGCCGATCGAGATCGGCCACGGACGCCACCTCTACCTCGAATGCCGCGGAAAGGGCAGTCCGACAGTCATTTTGGAGTCTGGTTACCATAACTCGTCGGATCCGTGGAACCAGTCGGATACCACTGCCCCGGCGGTAGGTCCCGGCGTGCTACCTGCGTTGTCCGGCTCGCATCGCGTTTGCGCCTACGACCGGCCCGGCACGTTGCGCAATACCGACCCGCCCACTCTCAGCGACCGCAGTTCACCGGTCGTGATGCCACGCACCGCGCAGGACGCCGTCGGCGACCTACACGCGCTACTTGCCGCGGCGCAACTTCGCGGCCCCTACCTTCTCGTCGGGCACTCGCTGGGTGGGCTCTTCGCCCGCCTGTACGCCCAGACCTACCCCGACCAGGTGTGCGCGGTGGTCTTCGTCGACGCCTTCGGTGTTGAGATCCCCAGCCTGCTGGGAGCCGACTGGCCCGCATACCGGCAGGCGTTGGACGAACCGCTGCCGCAGTTCGCCGATTCGTCCGCGTTCGAGGTGGTCGATATCGAACAGAGTGTCGCGCAGGTCGGCGCGGCCCCGGCGTTCCCGCCGATCCCCACCGTGGTGCTGACGAGGACCGAGCCCTTTGTGATTCCTCCGACGGTGCCGGTCGAGCAGGGCGCGAGGTTGGAGCAGGCGTGGCGGGAGGCCGCCGCGGATCTTGCCGCGCTGCGGCCGCAAACGCCGCATATCGTCGCGACAGGCAGCGATCACTTCATCCAGATCCGCCAACCCGACCTGGTGGTGGCCGCCGTGGCTCTGGCGACGCAGAGGTCCGCCGCGCAGCGCTGACCGGCCGTCCATCGACCGTCTCGCGGCGCGCCCGTCATGCTCGGCTAACGCGGGCACCCGCAAGCCGGTGGCGGCGAGATCCGCATCAGTGAATCGGTGCGCGACGCGGCCGACGGCCGAGCTGATATCGAGTCCTGCACACCGAGCGATGTCGAGCTCAAAGGCTTTGAAGGCTGGCGCAGCTTGTGTCCGGTCAAGTGCCCGACTGACCGCCGACGTCAGCTACGCGGGCGCAATACGGGGGTGACCAGTTCACCGCTGGCCAGGTAACTTTCGAGGTTGCGGATCGTCAGGAGTGCCATCGCCCGGCGGGTCCGGGCCGTGGCGCTGCCGATGTGCGGGAACAGCACCACATTGTCCAGATTGAACAGTGCGGCAGGCACGTTGGGCTCGTCGACGAACACGTCCAGCCCCGCTCCGGCCAGCCCGCCGCCGGCCACCAGTTCCACCAGTGCGTCCTGGTCGACGACACTGCCGCGGGCGATGTTGATCAGATAGCCCTCGGGGCCCAGTGCCTCGAGGACGGTCCGGTCGACCAGGTGGCGAGTCTGGCGGTCACCGGTGGTGGCGACCACCAGCACGTCGACCGACTCCGCCAACTCCACGGGCGATTCCGCGTACCGGTATGGTGACCCGTCGATCCGGTGGCGGTTGTGATAGGCGATGGCGCAATCGAATCCGAGGAGTCGCGTCGCGATGGCCGAACCGATTCGTCCTAAACCCACGATGCCCACCTGAAGGCCACTGACATCCCGGGCATACGGGAACGCGCCCTCGGACGCCCACCGGCCCGCGCGGACGTAGCGGTCGGCCGCGCCGAAGCGTCGCAGCGTCATCAGGATCAGCCCCAGTGCCGTGTCGGCAACCGTGTCCGACAGCACATCTGGAGTGTTGCTCACGCCGATACCCCGGCGCTTGGCCGCCTCCAGATCGATCGAGTCCACTCCCGCCCCGTTGTTCACAATCGCCTCCAGATTGGGCAGGGCCGCAATGGTATCGGCATCAACGCCCGCCAGGCCCGACGTCACCACCACGCGAAATTCAGCCCCGCGCTCGGCCAGGAACTCGGCACGCAGCGGACCGTCGGGGAGTTCGGGGATGTCGTAGCGCGCAGCCAGCTCGGCTTGGAATGTCGGCTCGAACCTGCTGCCGACCCGTAGCACGTCGTTCGTCTTCTTGACCGTCACGCATGCATCATCTCCCAAGTCACGCCGGAAGGCTGCGTCTGATAGCGGACAATGGCTCCATGGATATACCGCGGGCGCGTGAATGGATCGAGCAATGCGAGACGTTGATCAGCCGCCGGGGTCACCGCATCGCTTACCGGCGCCGCGGGCACGGGCCGACGGTACTCCTGCTGCACGGATTTCCCACCTGGTCCTACGACTACGCCGAAGTCGCTACCGACCTTGCTGATGACCACGATGTGGTCACACTGGACTTTCTGGGCTATGGCGCCTCCGACAAACCAAACCCCTATGAGTACTCGGTCGCCGAATCAGCCGATATTGTGGAGGATTTGGCGGCACATCTGCAGCTGGACTCGGTCCGCCTGGTCGCCCATGACTACGGCGGCATCGTCGCCCAGGAGCTTCTCGATCGTGTTTTGGCCGGCACGCTCGGATTCAGCATCTCCAGCCTCGTCATGTTGAATTCCGGGATCGTCTACAGCGCCTACCGGCCGACGCGCCTGCAGAAGCTCTTGATTCTGCCGGTGATCGGAAAGCTGATTGCCGGCCGGGTCAGTGCCGGCCGCCTGCGCTCCGGGCTGGACGCGGTCCGCGGGTCCCGGCTCACCGATGCCGAGCTGGACGAACTCTGGTACGGCGTTTCGCGAGACGATGGCCACAAGATCGCACATCTGCTCATCCGTTATAACGCTGAACGTGCTGAGCACCACCGTCGATGGGAGAAGGCGCTGGCCGACTGGAGTGGTCCGCTGCGGCTGGTTTGGGGACTCGATGATCCGGTGTCGGGGCGACATGTTCTCCAGGCGGCTGCAGAGGTGCTACCGCGCGCCGAGGTGACGGAACTCGATGGCGTGGGCCATTACCCGCAATCCGAAGCACCACAAGCAGTTTCGGGTGCGGTGCGCGGAGCTTGATCTCTAACTAGAAGAACGTTCCGGCGTGGGGTGCTGCGGGCACCGCGAAAAGCTGATCGGCCGCCGCCAGCGCCGCCGGGTCGTCGGCCCGGACCAGCCCGGCCACGGCGAGACTGCGCCAGCTGGTGCCGCCCAGCAGCACGGCACCCAGCCCCTCGATCCCGACGTGCAGGTCGGCGGCCCGCGTCGTCGGTTCGGCTCCTCCTGCGCTGATCGCGAAGCTGGCCGAATTCTTCGGCAGCAGTGGATCATTGACGGCGACAGTGATCGCGCCGTCCCCGGCATATGACCGCGCTGTCAGCGCGCGCTCGGCGTCGACGACGCGCAGCCAGGTTTCGTCATGCACGGCGGTGACTTTGACCGACCGGCGATCGACAAGCAGCGAGGGCAACGGATCGTCAAGGGGCAGCATCCAAAACGTCACTCGGTCAATGAGGTCCAGTCCAACCAGGAAACGCAGCAGCCCGAGATAGGCGTCGGTGGTCGGCGCGAAGAAGTCCTCGACCACGATGGTGCGGTGGTCGCTGACGAACCATCTATCGGTGTCGATGGGGCGGTAGCGCGCGAAACCCGACTCGGCACCGGGCTCACCGTGCACCGCGACATACCAAGCGCCCGACGATGCTTCGGTGCGAAGTCGAACACCCTCCCACCACACCCCGGGACGGTCGATGGTTCCCGGCCGGGACGGACGGTTGGCGTCATAGATGCGGGGCAGTATTTCCCAGGCCTCGCCGGCGCCGGCCAGTCGCACCGGACCACCGGACCCGACACCGGGCCGAAACGCGGCCCGCGCGGTCGCAATCTCCACACTCTGCGCCGAACTCGCCACGCCGTAGCCGTAGCGCTCATAGATCGTGGCCTCCGACGCTCGCAACGAGGCGACCACTTCACCGCGGGCCGCGACGTCGTGCAGTTGGTGACCCACCAGGGCGGTGGCGATACCTTTTCGGGTGAACGACGGCAGCACGCCGATGTGCGTCACCGCGGCGTGGCTCACGACGGCTCCACCGGGCAGGGTCAATGTGCTTGTCGCGGCGTCCGCGGTGCCAACGAGTTGGTCCTTGACGAATGCTCCGATGGTGCGGCCGGGTTCGAGCAGTTTGGTGATCTGCCCGGGCGGCAGATCCGACATGGGCGGGAAACCGACCATCGCCGCGCGAAACACGTTGGCCGCGGCGAGGAGGTCGTCCTCGCTGTCGAGAACCCGGATCTCGGTGGTCATACGGCCATCATGTCTGGTGCGCTCAGGGTCAGCCCAGGCGGCTAGTTGCCCTGCCCGCCGCGGCCGAGCTTCGTGAGGTCGGGCAGCGGGTCTTTGCCGTTGATCAGCCAGTCGCCGACGATCCGCGCCTTGTACACCCGCGGGTTGTGGGACGCCAGGGTCCGGGCATTGCGCCAATGCCGGTCCAAGGACAAGTCTTCGGAGACCCCGGATGCGCCCAGCGCGTCGAAGACGGTGGTGGTGGCTTGCAATGCGGCCGCGATGATCACCAACTGCGATTGGGTGACCGCGACGTCGGCATCGATCAGCCGCTGCCGGCCGTTCCGGGCATCGAGCGTGCCGTCGAGCTTGCCGGCCACGACATGGTCCAAACTGCGGGCCGCCTTTTCCAGCGCTGCCTGTGCGGCGAACGCATCGGCGGAGACCTGCCCGATGACCTGCAGCAGCTGCGGATCTTCGGACGGTGTTTCGGCCAGCCCCTGCGGATAGTTGCGGCCGCGCCGCTTCAGCGCGGTGCCGCCGTCCCGTAACGCCGCCCGGGTAATCCCGGTCAGCACTGCCAGCATCGCGAATTGGTAGAAGTGCGGCTGATAGCTGAATCGGTCGGCGACCGGAAAGACGTCGGCGCGCTCGGCGTGCACCCGGTCGTAGCGGGCCGAACCACTGGCGGTAGTGCGTTGCCCGAAGCCCTTCCAATCATCGACGAGGGTCACACCTTTGGCATCCGCGCGCACCAGCGCCGTCCACAGTCCACCATCGTCGCCGCGGCCGATCACGTCGAGCCAATCGGCGTACAGGCTTCCGGTGGCATAGAACTTTGCCCCCGAGACCACCCAGTGGTCGTCTTCGGCAGAAATGGTGGTGGCGATGTTGGCCAGCGTGCCATTGTTGGCTTCGGTCCAGCCCCCGCCGACGAACGCCCCCGCCTGAAACCGTTTGATCCATCTGTCGTTGGCATCTGACACCGGCGCGTTCAGGCGGTCCTCGACGAACGCCAGATGGTTACGCCAGATGTGTGACACGTTGGCGTCGGCTTCACCGAGGTCGGCCAGCAGCGCGAAGGTCTGCTCGAGCGAGGCCCCCTGCCCGCCGTACTCTTCGGGAATTCGCAGCGTGCCCAACCCGGCGTCATTGAGCCAGCGGACCTGCTCGTGTGGAAAGACGCGGGAGCGCTCGCGTTCCACGTTGCCCTCGGCGACGCGCTGGAAGAGTGGGCCGAACTTAGCGCGCAGCTCGCCGGTGTCCGCCGTCGGCGCTCTCAGATACGTTGCGACAACGGTCATCACACCTCATACCGATTGGGTGGCGGCTGCAGACCCAGGTGGGTTCGCAATGTCGCGCCGGTGTATTCGTGGCGGAACAGGCCCCGCTTTCGCAGTAGCGGCACCACTTGACCGACGAAGTCATCGAGCTGACCCGGCAATCCCGAGTCGCCGATCACGAAGCCATCGCAAGCGTGTGATGCGAACCATTCTCCGATTTCGTCGGCGATCTGCTCGGGGGTGCCGGAGACACTTGCTCCCCAGCCGTTTACCGTGCGGTACAAGAACTCTCGCACCGTGGGGCGCCCTTCAGTGGCCAGCGCGCGATACCCGGCCAACGCGGTCTGGTGAGTCTGAGTGCTATCAGGGAAAGCCGTATCGGGGACCGGTCCGTCGAGGTCTGCGCCGGTTACATCGACGTCGACCTCCAGCAGCCAGCCGGCCTGGTATTCGGGACTGAAGTACTCGTACGCACTACGTTCCAGGCGCTCGACCTCCTGGTCGGTCGACCCAACGATGAACCGCAGTGACGGGGTGATCAGCGGCGGAATACGACGCGCTTGGCGGCGCGCCTCGTCGTGGATCTGCCGGTAGAACTCCTGCGCTCGGGCCTGGGTGCCCTGACCGGTGAAGATCACCTCGGCATGTCGGGCGGCGAAACGCCGGCCTGTCGGTGACGAGCCGGCCTGGAAGAGCACCGGCTGGCCTTGCGGCGACCGCGCCGAGCCGATCGGCCCACGCACGTCGAAATAGCGGCCATGGTGATCAGCGGACCGAATCTTGGTGACATCATTGAAGATCCCGGCCGCGCGGTCCTCGACGATTGTGTCGTCAGCCCAGCCGTCCCACAACTTCTGAACGATAGAGAGGGCTTCTTCGGCGATCTGATAACGCTCGTCGTGGTCGACAACGCCACGGTCGCTGAAATTTTCGGCGGCCGCGTGCGCAAAACTGGTGACCAAGTTCCAGCCGGCCCGGCCCCCGCTGAGGTGATCTAGTGACAGCAACTGGCGCGCCAGCTGGAACGGGGGGACCAGGGTTGCCGAGCCGGTGACCACCAGCCCGATCGCCTCGGTCACCGACGACAGTGCCGCCGTCGTGGTGAGGGGCTCGAAATCTTCCGTCGTCTTATAGGCCCACGTCGCCGGCGGCCCGTAATTCAGCCCGTCGGCAAAGAACAACGCGTCCAGGCAACCCGCTTCGGCAGTCTGGGCCCGATCGATCAGCCGTCGCCGAACACCGGCGGGGGTGTTGTCGATATCGGGATGACGCCACGGTCCGGCCGATCGAGTGTTCCCGAAGGCCAATAGGTGTAGTTCGCGTGGCACGCCAGGGCAAAGTACTCCGTGCTGGGCGCCGCCGCGCTAGTTAAATCCGCGCGGAACGGAACTTGCATGCCGCCCGCCGAGAACCTACCGTCGGCGCAGATGGCTCCGAGATTTTTCTGGTTTCTGCCCACGACCGGCGACAGCCGCTCGATCGTCGGCGGGTCGCACGCATCGTCGAACCGCGACATCCCGACCGGGTATCGCGCACCAACCCGCCGTTACCTGGCCGAAGTGGCTCGCGCCGCCGACCGGCTGGGCTTTGAGGGCGTGCTGACGCCGACCGGGACCTGGTGTGAAGACGCGTGGCTGACCTCGGCCGCGTTGCTGGCCGAGACCGAAAAGCTGAAGTTTCTGGTCGCGTTTCGTCCCGGTCTGGTTCCACCGACCCTGGCCGCACAGCAGACCGCGACTTTGCAACGCTTTTCCGAAGGCAGGGTGCTACTGAATGTGGTCAGTGGCAGCGACGATGCCGAGCAGCGTCGCTTCGGAGATTTTCTCGGTCACGACGAGCGCTACGGCCGCACCGCCGAGTTTCTGCAAATCGTCACATCGGCGTGGACCCAGGAGTCGGTGAATTTCACCGGCAAGTACTACACGGTCGAAGACGCCCGGGTCTCGGCGCCGCCGAATCCGTTGCCAGAAATCTACTTCGGCGGCTCCTCGGGGCCGGCGCTGCCGATCGCGGCCGAGTACGCCGACGTCTACCTGACCTGGGGTGAGCCGCCACAGGCGGCAGCCGCCAAGATCGAGAAGGTGCGGGCCGAAGCGGCCGCGCGTGGCAGGAAGGTGCGATTCGGTATTCGGCTGCACACCATCAGCCGTGACACCTCGGCCGCGGCCTGGGCGGTCGCCAACGACATGCTCGCCGAGCTCACCGACGAGCAAATCAGCAAAGCCACTGCGCTGCACAGCAGTTCGGAATCCGAGGGACAACGTCGGATGACCGCGCTGCACGGCGGGCAGGTCGACAAGCTGGAGATCTACCCGAACCTCTGGGCCGGAGTGGGTCTGGTGCGCGGTGGGGCCGGGACCGCCCTGGTGGGCAGTCACCAGGAAGTGGCCAACCTCATCTCCGAGTACCACTCGGTGGGTTTCGACGAGTTCATCTTGTCGGGATATCCGCACCTGGAAGAGGCTTACTGGTTCGCCGAAGGGGTACGACCGCTGTTGGCCAAGGCGGATTTGCAATCGACATGATTTCAAAAGCCCCGCCGCGCATCGGGCGGTAAGACGCCTCGGCACTGGTGGCACGCCCCGGCGCAATCCGATTAGCGCAGCTAGACTTTGACGTCGAACGGCTTGAGCGCCACGGCGGGAGACACCATGAAATCGACACCGTCTCCATGGCAGGGCGCGTGTCCTCAGCCGCCGCCACCTCGCTCGTGTGCGGCGGCCGGCCCGGAATCCACCGGCGACTCTTCGCGTTAGACCTATTCGGTGGCGTTTGCCGCCGACGCACCGCTCTTTTGTTAGGGAGGCAGATTCGATGCCTGATTCGTCGAACCCGTTGTACCTCGCCGTGGCACTGGACGGCGCCGGCTGGCACCCCGCCGCGTGGCGCGAGGCGGACGCTCGCCCGGACGAGTTGTTCGATGCGCGCTACTGGGCAGACCTGGTCGGTGAAGCCGAACGGGGGTCGTTGGACTTCGTCACGATCGAGGATTCGCTGACGGTGCAGTCGGACAACCCTTTCACTCCTGACGATCGAACCGACCGCGTTCGCGGCCGGTTGGATGCGGTGCTCATCGCAGCCCGAATTGCTCCGCGCACCAAGGGTATTGGCTTCATACCTACGGCGAATGTCACGCACACCGAGCCGTTTCACCTGTCGAAGTCGATCGCCACGCTCGATTACGTCAGTACGGGTCGAGCGGGTGTTCGGCTCCAGATCTCGGCGCGAGCCGATGCGGCAGCTCATTTCGGGCGTCGCGAGTTGCCGAGTCTGTCCGCGGACACCATCAACGACCAGGAGAGCCAGCGGCAGATAGCCGACTATTTCGCAGAGGCCGCGGATTACGCTGAAGTCCTGCGTCGTCTTTGGGACAGCTGGGAGGACGACGCTGAGATCCGTGACGCCCGCACCGGACGGTTCATCGACCGACACAAGTTGCATTACATCGATTTCGAGGGGCGTTGGTTCTCCGTCAAGGGACCCTCGATTACGCCTCGCCCGCCGCAGGGCCAGCCGATCGTCGCGGCATTGGGCCACGGCGGTGTGTCCTACCAGCTCATCGCCGAGGCGGCCGACGTCGGATTCGTCACTCCGCACGACGCGACGCGGGCTAGCGATGCCGCCATCGAGATCGGGACACTTCGCCAAGCCGTCGGGCGCGGCCACGAAACCTTGCACCTCTTCGGTGATTTGGTGGTGTTTTTGGATGACACCGCCCAGGCGGCAGAGTCGCGGCGCCGTCGGCTCGACGATGTTCTTGGGTACGAATACCGCAGCGATGCACACATTTTCGTCGGTACGCCGACGCAGCTCGCCGACGTGCTACAGGAGTGGCACGCGGCCGGCCTGTCGGGTTTCCGCCTGCGGCCCGCGACCATTCCGCACGACCTCACTCAGATCACCGAGGCACTGGTGGCCGAGTTGCGTCGCCGGGGACTGTTCCGCACCGCCTACGAGGCGGACACGTTGCGCGGGCTGCTCGGACTGCCCCGCCCCGCCAACCGTTACGCCATCGCTAACGCATAGATATCGAGGGTTCCAATGAGTAAGCCGATCAAGCAAATTCACCTAGCGGCGCACTTCCCCGGCGTCAACAACACCACCGTCTGGAGCGACCCGGCGGCTGGCAGCCACATCGAGTTCGGTTCGTTCGCACAGTTTGCCCAGGCGGCCGAGCGCGGCAAGTTCGACTTCTTGTTCCTGGCCGAGGGGCTGCGGCTGCGGGAGCAAGGCGGTCAGATCTACGACCTCGATGTCGTCGGCCGCCCCGACACCTTCACCGTCCTGGCCGCACTCGCTGCGGTCACCGACCACATCGGCCTCACCGGCACGATCAACTCGACCTTCAACGAACCCTACGAAGTCGCACGGCAATTCGCTTCGCTGGATCACCTTTCCGGTGGTCGTGCCGCCTGGAACGTCGTCACCTCGTGGGATGCGTTCACCGGCGAGAACTTTCGGCGGGGTGGGTTCCTGGCGGAGGACCAGCGCTACGAGCGGGCAAAGACGTTCCTGCAGACGACACAGGAGCTTTTCGACTCGTGGCGCGGCGACGAGATCGTGGCGGACAAGGCGAGCGGCGTCTTCTTGTCGGATCCGGGCGCGGGCACATTCAGCCACAACGACGCCCATTTCGGCATTCACGGCCGGTTCAATGTGCCGCGAAGCCCGCAGGGCCGGCCGGTGATCTTCCAGGCCGGCGATTCCGACGAGGGACGCGACTTCGCGGCCGCGGCCGCTGACGCGATATTTTCCAGGCACAGCACCCTGGGGGCCGGCCAAGCGTTCTACGAGGACGTCAAGGGCCGCCTGCCCCGCTACGGGCGCCGCCGCGACGAGCTGCTGATCCTGCCGGCGGCGACCTTCGTGATCGGCGATACCGACGCGGAGGCCGCCGACATCGCCTATGAGGTGCGGCTGGCGCAGGTGTCTCCGCAAACTGCGATCAAGTTTCTCGAGCAGCTGTGGAATCGGGACCTGTCCGACCACGACCCCGATGGGCCGCTGCCCAGCGTGGACCCGGTCGTCGGGGAGAACAGCATCTCGCGCGGCCGGGCCAGCGTGCGCATGTTCCGCGACTCGATCGCGATCGCCAACGAGTGGCGCGCCAAGGCCGAGGCGGAGAACCTGACCACCCGCGAACTGATCGTCGAGGTCACCGGGCGCCAGTCCTTCATCGGATCGCCGCAGACCGTCGCCGCCACGATCAACGATTTCGTGCAGGCCGACGCCAGCGACGGATTCATCCTGGTTCCACACATCACGCCCGGCGGGCTCGATCCCTTCGTCGATAAGGTCGTGCCGCTGCTTCAGGAGCGCGGAGTCTTCCGCGCGGAATACACCGGCACCACGCTGCGCGACCACCTGGGCCTCGCGCCGCTACCGACCCCGCGGCACTCCAGCACCCCAGACGCCTCGACTGGGGTGGCATCGTGAAGCGTTGCGCGCAACGATGACTCGGTTAGGGGTGCTCGATCTGGTGCCGATCTCCTCGGGCTCGACCGCGACGCAGGCTTTGCGCAACAGCATCGATCTCGCCCGGCGAGCCGAGAGTCTCGGCTACACGCGGTACTGGTTTGCCGAACACCATCTCAATCCCGGAGTCGCCGGTACCGCGCCGGCGGTGCTGCTCGCTCTGACCGCGGCCGAAACCACGACGATCCGGCTCGGTTCGGGCGCGGTGCAGATGGGACATCGCACCGCATTGGCCACGGTGGAGGAGTTCGGCCTGCTGGATGCGTTGCATCCCGGGCGATTTGACCTCGGCTTGGGGCGCTCCGGCGGGAAGCCCCGGGAGCCGGCGACCCCGGCGGCGACATCACGGACGTTGATCGACGGATACACGCCCAATGGGTTGCGCATACCGGCGGCGTTCGACTTCATCCCGCTGTTGAAGTCGCCGCGCTTCGCGTTGCATAAAGCGCTGCTGCAACTGCCGGGCGCGGAGTCGCAGAATTACACCGAGCAGGTCGAGGATGTCCTCGCACTGATCGCCGACACCTATTCCGCCGACGGTCAAGCGGCACACGTCGTGCCGGGAGGTGGAGCCGATCTGCAGGTCTGGATTCTGGGCAGCAGCGGTGGGGAGAGCGCGGTCGTCGCCGGGCGCAGGGGCCTGCGGTTCGCGGGTAATTACCACGTCTCCCCGGCCACGGTCCTCGAGGCAGTGGACGGGTACCGCGCCGCGTTTCGGCCCTCCGCCGAACTCGACCGGCCCTATGTTGCGGTGTCGGCCGATGTCGTCGTCGCCGACGACGAGGCCACCGCCCGTGAGTTGGCTGCGGGTTACGGGCTCTGGGTGCGCAGCATCCGGACCGGCGAAGGCGCCATTGCGTTTCCGACTCCCGACGAAGCGCGCGCGCACAGCTGGACCGATGCCGATCGCGACCTGGTCGCGGATCGGGTCGAAACCCAGTTCGTGGGCTCCGCGGTCCAAGTCGCCGACCAGCTGGAGCGACTGCGCGACGCCACCGAGGCCGACGAACTGATCGTGACCACGATTACCCACGACCACCAGGACCGAGTGCGTTCCTATCAGCTGCTCGCCGAAGAGTGGGCACGCCGATAAGGAGCAATCCCGCCGCCAGCCATGACACGGTCGGGAGCCAGGGCAGGGTGGAGGCCACCACCGGAACCCGATCGCCGTGCGCGGTCACCAGGGCGATTCGTGCCATCGTCGCCACCGCGGTCACCGAGAACACGGCGCCGACCGCGGTGCCCTCGCGGCCGTGACGCCCGATCGAGAAGGCCGCGGCAACCGCGCTCACCATCACAGTGCCCCAGGCGGCGCCGCAGACGAATTGGGCAATGCCGAGCGAGACCACGTCGGTGGCCCATGCCGCGGCCGCGGCCGATCCGGCGGCGACCACCGCCCCCAATGCCATTGCGACGACGCCCCCGAGCCGCATCGCCAGCAATGACGCCAGCGGCGTCAACAGCGCGAATCCGATCCAGAACAGCGACAACAGCGCCGGAAGCGCGCTCGGATCAGCGTATTTGGCGAAGAGTCGCTGCGAGTTGACCGACGAGTGCACCTGGAATCCCATTTGCGCCAATAGAACTGCCGCGAGGAATACCAGGAAGATGCTCATCCGGATTTCGGTGGGTGCCCTTTTCTCGGGCGGGGCGGCCCGGGTGAGCGTCTTCTCGGCCCACACGATCGCCAAGGTCACCGCGAGGACGGAAACAGCCGATGCGCCAAAGAAGATCCGTGGGTCGTACGCCGTGATCCGTCCGGCAAGAAAAGGTGTCGACGCGGTGGCCATGCCGCTTCCGACGACGAACAGTGCGGAGACCCATGGTTGCCGACCGACGGGCGTGTAGCGGCCGAGCAGCGCGAGTGGCGGCGCCCGCAGGGCGGAGGAGGTAACCGCCCACACGACGATCAGCGCGACCAATACATAAGCGCCAGAACGTGATATCAACGGCAGGAACAGGAACGCGAGTGTCGATACCGCCGTCACCGCCGCGACGGCCTTCCCCACCTGGCCGACCACCCGCGCCACCCGGTCGACGGCGACGCCGGTCGCCCAGTCGCAGACCGCGAAGATGATTTGATCGCACACCAGAAGCCAGCCGACCACGCCGGTGCTGATGCCTGCTTGTGCCGCGAGTTGCGGCAGATAGATGACGTAGCCCACCCACGTCAGCCCGAAGACGAGTTGCAGCAACCCGAAATAAAGCCCGACTCTGGTCGAGACCGCACGGGGCATGACGTGGCCCTTCCGACGCAATCACCTTCTGGAAAGGCTACGTAGCAGGCGAGGCACGGTGTTCAGGCCAGTACGGTTTTGTGCGGGAAGTGGACGGAAAGCGAAGGGACAACACATGCTGGGTCACCTGGGCGTCAATGTGCCCGATCTCCTGGCGGCAAAGCGCTATTACGACGCGTTGATGCCCCTGTTGGGTTTCGAGTCGTACTTCCACACCGAGGAGGAGTTTTCCTACCAGCCTGCCGGCAATAAGCCCGGCACCTTCCTGTTCTTCTATCCGGCCGAGCCCGGTGAGTACTCCGCGCAGCGCGGCGGCCTGCAACACCTGGCGTTCATGGTGCGGGGCCGATCCGCGGTGCACGCCGTGCACGACCACGTCGTCTCGGCCGGGGGCAGCGTCATTCACCCGCCGCAGCACTTCCCGCAGTACCCCGGCCATTACTACGCCACGTTTTGGTACGACCCCTTCGGCATCAAGCTGGAGGCCGTCTGCCACCACGACCGCGATTAGCGCCGGTTCGCTTGGCGCGCAACGCTATCCGATGGAGGTAATCCCGGCATTGGAGATCGTGAACCCGTTACCCGAGGACACGGTGCAGGTCACGCCGTCGGGCTTCGATGTGCAGCTGAAGGGACCGATGCCGACGGTCTGGTCGTAACCAAGGACGGGTGTGCCTTCTCCGGCGTTGCCCACGCAGGAGACACCCTTGCAGCTGGTGACGACTCCGCCGGCGGACAGGTGCGCGGATTGCGGCGGCTCGTTGGTCTGGCAATAGGCCTCGTCGGATATGCCGGGGTCGCGCTTGTAGTTGACCTCGCAGCTGATGTTGCGTGACGGCGACAAGAACGCGCACACCGACGCCGTGCAGGCCGGGTTATCCGCGGTGGCCACCGGCATTCCGACGCACCAGCCAACGAAGAGGATTGTCGCGACGACCGCACGCTTCATGGCGTCAAACCTAACGGATGGGTAAGCCGGTCAGGGCCCGAGATATCACCAGGCGCTGGATCTCGCTGGTGCCCTCGAAGATCGTGAAGATCTTCGCGTCGCGGTGCATGCGCTCGACGGGGTAGTCGCGGGTGTAGCCGTTGCCGCCGAGGATCTGGATGGCCTCGTCGGTGACATAGACCGCGGCCTCGCTCGCCACCAGCTTGGCCATCGAGCCCTCGGCGGAGTCGAAGCTTTTGTCGTTGCGGGCCATCCAGCCGGCGCGCCACACCAGCAGACGAGCGGCGTCGACCCGGCTCTTCATGTCGGCCAGCTTGAACGCCACTGCCTGGAACTCACCGATCTTGCGGCCGAATTGCTCGCGCTGGCAGGCATATTCGAGCGCGTACTCGTAAGCGGCGCGTGCCACGCCAACGGCCATCGCACCGACGGTGGGCCGAGTCCGCTCGAAGGTCTTCATGGCCGCCTGGCCACCCGCGGAGGTGCCGGATTTGACTCGGGCGATCCGGGCTTCGAACTTCTCCCGGCCGCCGAGAATGCAGTCCTCGGGCAGCCGGACATTGTCGAGGACCACCTCGGCGGTGTGTGAAGCGCGTATCCCGTGTTTCTTGAATTTCTGCCCCTGTGCCAGACCCTTGGTGTCGGGCGGGATGACGAACGAGACCTGGCCACGGGTGCCCAGTTCGGGATAGACCGACGCCACGATGATGTGCACATTGGCGATGCCGCCGTTGGTTGCCCAGGTCTTGGTGCCGTTGAGAACCCACTCACGTGTCGCCTCGTCGTAGCGGGCCCGGGTGCGGATGGCGCCGACGTCAGAACCCGCGTCGGGCTCCGAGGAACAGAACGCGCCCAGCTTGGGGTCGCCGGGCGTCCCGAACATTTCCGGCAGCCAGCGGCCCAGCTGCTCGGGAGTCCCGTTGCCCGCCAACGCCGCTGCGGCCAGCCCGGTCCCCATGATGGACAGCGCTATGCCGGCGTCACCCCAGAACATCTCCTCGAATGCGGTGAGAAAGCCGAGGCCCGTCGGCTCGGCGGCCTGCTGGGCGAAGAAGTCGGGGGAGTACAGGCCCACCTTCGCGGCCTCCTGGATCACCGGCCATGGGGTTTCTTCTCGTTCATCCCATTCGGCCGCGGCGGGGCGGATGGTCTCCGCCGCGAACTGGTGCACCCAATCGCGCACCTCGATGACGTCGTCGCTCAGTTGCAGGGAAAAAGTCATGGTTTCGCTCCTGTAATGGGTTTTTAGGATTTTCTGGGGTTGGTGTGCTGGGCGAGGACGCTCACGGCCTGGCTGACCCAGGCCTCGAAGTAACGGCCCTCGTCGACGTTGCCCGGTAACCGCCCGGACAGCGCCTGCAGCGTCGCCGCGTAGGACAGGGAAGCGATCGCCACCGCCGCGGCGGCCTCGGGATCGGGAATGCTGGTGCGGCCGGAGCGATTGGACGCGGTCAGCTCGTCGGCGAACCGCTGATAGGCGTTGTCGGTGATGACCTGCCACGTCTTCTCGTCGAGGTCACCGAGCTCTTCGGGTTCGCGCAGCATGACCTTGAGCAAATCCTCGCTCTGGTTCAGGTTGCTCCAGATCAGTTGCCCGGCGGTACGCACGGCCTGCTCGACGCTGTCCGGTTGCCCGGCGTCGAACTGCTCGCGTGCGGCCACGATGCTATCGATCCGGTGGGTAACCGCTGCCTCCAGCAATTCGCGCTTGGAAGCGAAGTGCTTGTACAACGCGCCCGAACCCGGGGCGAGGCCCGACGCTCGCTGGATGTCGGCCACCGAGGTCGCCGCGTAGCCCTTGGCCGCGAAAAGCCTCAGCGCTTCAGCCAGCAATCGATCGCGTCCCGAGTCGGACATGGTGAGAGAGTACTCACTCACCGTTGGGATGGCAAACCGTTGGCCCACGCATCGCCACGAGTCGCGACGCGGTCCGCGACCGCTACCCGGTGAAGGTATCGATCCGACGGTCGTCAGGCCGGTATCAGCGTGAGCGGAAGGTATCGATGTCGGCGGATGATGTTGTTCACCGCCCAGACGGGTCGCCCGACAACTTCGATACGGTCCACCCGTTCCAGCAGCGCACGCAAAATGGCAGCGGTTTCCATCCGGGAGAGTCCCTGACCGGCGCAGGCGTGGGTCCCGTGGCCGAAACCGATGTGGCGACCGGCGTCGCGGCGGATGTCGAAGATATCGGGTTTGTCCCACTCGTTTTCGTCGCGGTTGGCCGAGGCGTACATGACCAGAACCCGCGACCCGGCGGGTATCGGCGTGCCGGCGATCTCGGTGTCGCGGCGTACCTGGCGGGCGAACGCGCGCAGCGGCGATTCGTAGCGGATAACTTCGTTGACGGCATTGGGGATCAACCCGGGGTCTTCTTTGAGTACGCGCCATTGTTCGGGGTGTGTCCCCAGCAGATACAGGGCGTTGGAGATGGCACTGATCGTCGTGTCCAGGGATGGGGCGATGTAATCGATCATCAGTGCTGAGCAATCGTCGTGGGTGAGCTTGCCGGCGTCGACGGCGCAGAGCAGTTCGTGCGCCATGCTTCCGTCCAGGACGGTCCGTTGCCGCACCAGACGACGGGTGAACAGCAGCATCTGCAGGCTGCGCGGGGTCGCTTTGACGGCTTGCCAATTGAGCGGGCCGAGGATGTCGAACGTGGCGCCGCCCCATCCGATCAGATGCTTACGTTGATCGCGCGGCCAGCCGACGAGATCGGGGACGATGGCCAGCGGCAGGGCGGTCGCCAGATCGGCGACGGCGTCGACGGTGCCGCGTCGCACGGCGGCGTCGACGACGGTATCGGCCTGCTTTTCGATGGCTTCATGGACGGAGCGCAGCGCTCTGGGCAGCAGCCGGTGGGCAAGCAGTTTCCGGCGTTGATCGTGTTCTGCGCCGTCACTATTGAGGGTGGTGCCGCGAGAGAGTCGGTTACTGAGCGGGTTGAGTGCGACACCGCGTCCGGAGACGAATTCTCCGTCGTTGCGCAGCGTGGCTTTGCACTCGGCGTAGCGCGGCAGTGCAAAGACCCGGTGCCTGGGCAGTCGGACCACCGGGCCGGCGTCGCGCAGTCGCCGATAGTGCGGGTAGGGGTCGAGCACGGCGGCGCGGCTGTAGATGTTTTGCCAGTAGGTAGCCGGACCCTTGGGCCCCTTGCTCATTGGGGATCTCCTAGCTGCCCTGCCGAGCCTTTGATCCGGATGGCTGAACTGATTCTGACGAAATCGTCACATATGCCGATAACCTCAGTCAATAGGTTCTGACGAAGTCGTCAATCGGGGGGCCTATCGGGTGTGGCGAGCGGTGCGCCATGCTGGGACCCGGGGGTCGCAGGTTCCCGGCATCGGGCCCGCGCGCCCAGCTCGAGCGACGACGGAGGGAACGCAGTGAACGAAGAACAACGCGACGTCATGGCGACGGGCCACGGCTTTATCGCCGCGCTGGATCAAAGCGGCGGAAGCACTCCAAAAGCCTTGCAGCTCTATGGGATTGAGCAGGACGCATACGACGGCGACGAGCAGATGTTCGACCTTATCCACCAGATGCGCGCGCGGCTGATAACGAGCCCGAGCTTCACCGGCGACAAGTTGATCGCGACCATCCTGTTCGAGCAGACCATGGACCGCGCCATCAACGGCGAGGATTCCGCGGCGTTTTTGTGGAAGCAAAAGCACATCGTGCCGTTCGTGAAGGTCGACCAGGGGCTGGCCGACGTCGAACACGGCGTCCAGCTGATGAAGCCGATGACCAAGCTCGACGCCTTGTTGCAGCGCGCCGTCGACAAGGGCATTTTCGGTACCAAGATGCGTTCGTTCATCCAAGAACCCGACGGCGCGGGCATCAAGGCCGTCGTCGACCAGCAATTCGACTACGCGGACAAAATCGCCGCGGCCGGACTGATGCCGATCATCGAGCCGGAGGTCAGCATCAAGAGCCCCGACAAAGCCAAGGCGGACGGTCTGCTGGTGTCGGCGATCAGCGCCAGGCTCGATCAACTGCCCGGCGACCGGCAGGTCATGCTCAAGCTGACCTTGCCGGACGAAGAAAACCTCTACACGCCGCTGATCGGTCATCCGCGGGTGTTGCGGGTGGTCGCGTTATCCGGCGGGTACAGCCTGGACGAGAGTTGCGCAATCCTGGACCGCAATCATGGCCTGATCGCCAGCTTCTCGCGCGCCCTGACCGAGGGGCTGACGGCCCAGCAGACCGATGCCGAATTCGACGCGAAACTGGGATCGAATATCGACCGGATATACGCGGCATCGGTCACATAACCGCTGCCTACGACGCGCGGCGCACTAATGTTCAAGCCATGGCTCCGAAGCTGCCCTCGCCGAAGATTCTGCTCGAATGGCCCGTTATCCGTCAGCTGCGATCCGGAGACGCCTTCGGCCGCGGGCCGGCGGTGACCTCCAAGCAGACCCGTGCCATCACTTCGCGCACCACGACTGCCGACCGGGTCGTGCAAAGCGTGTGCCCGTACTGCGCGGTCGGCTGCGGCCAGCGGGTGTTCGTCAAGGACGAGAGGGTCGTCCAGATCGAAGGCGACCCCGACTCGCCGATCTCACGCGGGCGGCTGTGCCCCAAGGGGTCGGCGAGCGAGCAGCTGGTCAACTCGCCCGGCCGGCAGCTCGAGGTGCTCTATCGCGCCCCGCGGGCAACCGAATGGCAGCGCCTTGACCTGAACACCGCGATCGACATGGTGGCCGACCGTTTCCTCGAGTCCCGTCGCCACACCTGGCAGGACATCGACAAGAAGGGCAACCTGCTGCGCCGCACCATGGGGATCGCCGCGCTCGGCGGTGCGACGCTGGACAACGAAGAGAACTACCTCATCAAGAAGCTGTTCACCGCCGCGGGCGCCATCCAGATCGAGAACCAAGCTCGTATTTGACACTCCTCCACGGTTCCCGGTCTGGGAGCCTCCTTCGGGCGCGGCGGCGCCACCCAATCACTGCAAGACATGGCCAACGCGGATTGCATCATCATCCAGGGCTCCAACATGGCCGAGTGTCATCCGGTGGGATTCCAGTGGGTTGAGGAGGCCAAAGCCCGTGGGGCGCGGCTGATCCACGTCGATCCGCGCTTCACCCGTACCTCGGCCGTGTCGGACAAGCACATCCCGATCAGGGCGGGCTCGGATGTGGTGCTGCTCGGCGCGCTGATCAACCACGTCATCAGCAACGACCTGTGGTTCAAGGAGTACGTCGTCGCGTACACCAACGCTGCCACGCTGATCAACGAAAACTTCAGGGACGCCGAAGAACTCGGCGGTCTCTTCTCCGGTTTCGATCCCGAAACCGGCCAGTACGACCAGTCCACCTGGGCATACGCCCAACAGGCGGACGACCACCCTGAGTCCGGAGTCGGCGACGAATTAGGCAGCGGCGGTGCACCATTGCCACACGCTGAGGTGCTGCGCGACGAGACCCTGCAGCATCCGCGGACGGTATTCCAGATCCTCAAGCGGCATTACGCGCGTTACACACCGGAGATGGTGCGCGACCTCTGCGGCATCAGTCTCGCGGATTTCGACTACCTGGCCCGTTCCATCGTCGAGAACTCCGGGCGTGAGCGCACCACCTGTTTCGCGTACGCCGTCGGATGGACACAACACACCCTTGGCGCCCAATTCATCCGCACCGCAACAATTTTGCAACTGCTGATGGGTAACGTCGGACGCCCCGGCAGCGGCATCATGGCGTTGCGCGGCCACGCCAGCATCCAGGGCTCCACCGACATCCCCACGCTGTTCAATCTGCTGCCCGGTTATCTGCCGATGCCCAAGGCGGGTACGCACGACACTCTCGCCGATTACCTCGACGCGGTCGGGTCCAAGGAGCAGAAAGGCTTCTGGGCCAACGCCGATACCTATATGGTCAGCCTGCTCAAGGCGTGGTGGGGTGACGCCGCGCGAGAGGACAACGACTGGGCCTACGACTACCTGCCGAGGCTGTCCGGGCCGCACGGGACCTACCAGACCGTGATGGGCATGCTCGACGACGAGGTGGAGGGCTACTTCCTGCTGGGCCAGAATCCCGCGGTCGGGTCGGCGCATGGCCGGATGCAGCGACTCGGCATGGCGCACCTGAAATGGCTTGTGGTGCGCGACCTCAATCTGATCGAGTCGGCCACTTGGTGGAAGGACGGTCCGGAGATCGCGTCCGGGGAGCTGGAGACCGAGAAGATCGAGACCGAGGTGTTCTTCTTCCCGGCGGCCACGCACGTGGAGAAGGCGGGAACCTTCACCCAGACCCAGCGGCTGATCCAGTGGCGGCACAAGGCACTCGAGCCGCCCGGCCAGTGCCAAAGCGAATGCGAGTTCTTCTACGAGCTGGGCAAGCGGATCAGGGAGCGGTTGGCGGGTTCGACCGACGAACGCGACCGGCCGCTACTCGACCTGACGTGGGATTACCCGACCGATGAGCACGGCGACATCGATGGCGAGGCGGTGCTGGCCGAATACAACGGCCGCCACCTCGCCGGTCCTGATGCGGGGCGGCCGGTGTCGTCGTTCACCGAGCTGCGCGCCGACGGTTCGACCGCGGCTGGCTGCTGGATCTACGCCGGGGTGTACGCGAACGGCGTCAATCAGGCCGCCCGCCGGGTGCCGCACGGCGGTCCTTCGCCGAGTCAGTCGGAGTGGGGATGGGCCTGGCCGGCCGACCGCCGGATTCTGTACAACCGTGCGTCGGCCGACCCGGACGGCAACCCGTGGAGTGAGCGCAAGCGCTACATATGGTGGGACACCCAGCAGCAGCGGTGGGTCGGCCATGACGTGCCGGACTTCGTGGTCGACCGGGCGCCGGGCAGCCGCCCCGACCCCGGCCTCGGCGGCCCGGCCGCGCTGGCCGGTGACGACGCGTTCATCATGCAGGCCGACGGCAAGGGTTGGCTGTTCGCCCCCAAGGGTGTGGTCGACGGGCCGCTGCCCACGCACTACGAGCCGCAGGAGTCGCCGGTCGCCAACGCGCTGTACCCGCAACAGCAGAACCCTTCGCGAATCATTTTCCCGCGCAAGGACAATCTGAGTGCGCCGAGTGCTGGTGAGCCCGGCGCCGACGTGTACCCGTACGTGTTCACCACCTACCGCCTCACCGAGCACCACACTGCCGGCGGCATGAGCCGGTGGCTGCCCTACCTCTCCGAGTTACAACCGGAGATGTTCTGCGAGGTCTCCCCGGAGTTGGCCGCCGAACGCGGGCTCGAGCCCTACGGATGGGCCACCCTCATCTCACCGCGCTCGGCGATCGAGGCCCGGGTGCTGGTCACCGAACGGATGACGCCGCTGCGGATCGGCGACCACACGGTGCACCAGATCGGGCTGCCCTACCACTGGGGTGTGGGCAGCGACGCGGTGGTGAGTGGGGACGCCGCCAACGACCTCCTGGGTGTGACGCTGGACCCGAACGTGCAGATCCAGGAGTCCAAAGCCGGCTCCTGCGACATCCAACCGGGCCGCCGTCCGCAGGGTGCCGACCTGCTGCGGCTGATCGCCGAGTACCAGTCGCGCGCGGGCGCCACGGTCGAGACGGACAATGTACGAGTCACCGAAGCCGTCTGGGAGGTCATCGACCCGGAGCACGGGCAGAACTGGAGGGGCGCCGATGGGGCAGCTGACCGGACCGACTGACCCCGCCGCAGACGCCGGTTGGGGAGATGCCAAGCCGCGCAAGGGTTTTTTCACCGATACCTCGATCTGCATCGGTTGCAAGGCCTGCGAAGTCGCGTGCAAGGAGTGGAATCGCAACCCGCGCGACGGCGACCTCGAACTGCTGGGTTCGTCCTACGACAACACCGGTGCGCTGGGCGCCAGCACGTGGCGGCACGTGGCGTTCATCGAGCAGAGCCGGGACCGCATCGACGAGGCCCGCGAATCCGGCCGTGCGTTGATCGGTTTGGGTATGCCGGCTTTCCCTGGCACCCAAGACAACACCGACACCAAGCCGCCCGACACCCCGGAGTTTCGTTGGCTGATGTCGTCAGACGTGTGCAAGCACTGCACGCACGCCGGCTGTCTCGACGTCTGCCCGACGGGAGCGCTGTTTCGCACCGAGTTCGGCACCGTGGTGGTGCAGCACGACGTGTGTAACGGCTGCGGCACGTGCGTGGCGGGATGCCCGTTCGGCGTGGTCGAGCGCCGCAGCGACGGCACGTATGCCACGCCGGCGCGACAGTCGGATCAGCTGGCTCATGACTACGTCACCGGCGTCGCCCAGAAGTGCACCCTGTGCTACGACCGCCTGGTCGAAGACCAGGTACCCGCTTGCGCCCAGACCTGCCCGACCACGTCGATCAAATTCGGCAACCACGACGAGCTGGTGGACCGGGCGCACCGGCGTGTCGCCCAGCTGCACGCCGAGGGGCGCACGGAGGCAAGGCTTTACGGCGCCAACGAGCACGACGGCGTCGGCGGCACGGGGTCGATCTTCCTGTTGCTCGACGAACCTGAGGTCTACGGTCTGCCACCCGATCCGCGGGTGTGCACGGCCGACCTGCCGACCATGTTCAAGCGCGCCGGCATGGCCGCGGCCGGAATGGTCGGGGCGGCCGTACTGGCGTTCTGGGGGAGCCGATGAGCACCTCGGAATTCGACAGCTTCCGCCCACCGGAACCCAAGGGCGGCAGGCGCCGGAAGGGAAGGCGTGCGGGGCGTCGGGGCGGCGGCAGTGGCTCCGATGGTTCCCGCGAGATGCCGATGGTCCCCGACGCCGAGTTCACCTCGTATTACGGGCGCCCGGTGGTCAAGCCCCCGCCGTGGGGACACGAGGTCGCGGCGTACCTGTTCCTGGGTGGCGTCGCCGGTGGGTCCGGTCTGCTGGCGGCCGGCGCCCAGCTCACCGGTCGAAAAACATTGCGCCGCAACACAAGGTTGTCTGCTCTGGTCGCGGTGTCGCTGGGCGCGGTCGCGCTGGTGAAGGACCTGGGCCGGCCCGAGCGGTTCGTCAACATGCTGCGGACGATCAAGCTGACCTCGCCGATGAGCGTTGGTTCGTGGATTCTGAGCCTGTTCAGTGCCGGCATCGGAGTCGCCGCGATCTGCGAGATCGATCGGATGACCGGCGAGCGAATCCCGTTGGGCCCGTTGCGGCCTGTGCTGCGCGCCGTGGAGGCACCGGCCGGCTTGGGCGCGGCGGTGCTTTCACCGCCGCTGGCCGTCTACACCGCGGTGCTGCTCACCGACACCGCGACCCCGACGTGGAACGCCGCGTATCGAGACCTGCCGTTCGTGTTTGCCAGCTCGGCGAGCCTGGCCGCATCGGGATTGGCGATGATCACCACCCCGGTCGCCGAGGCCGGCCCCGCTCGCAGGCTGGCCATCGTCGGCGCGGTCAGCGACCTGATTTGGGCCAGGTTCACCGAGCACCGGATGGACCCGGTGACCAGGGAGCCGCTGCACCACGGCACGCCTGGCCGGTTACTGTCCTGGAGCGAACGGCTCGCCGCCGCAGGCGGTTTGGGCGCGTTACTCGGCGGGCACCGCCGCGATGTCGCCGCGCTGTCCGGCTTGGCGCTGCTGACGGCGTCGGCAATGCTGCGGTTCGGTTTCTTCGAGGCGGGCAAGGAATCGGCCCGCGATCCTCGCTACACGATGGAGCCGCAGAAACGCCGGCTGGCCGCACGCCGCGCCGCGGGAATCACGGACGACTCGATAACGACCGCCGGCTAGCGAACCTCGATGCCCGCGCCCGCGACGGTGTGGCCGATCACCGGGTGACCGGGTAGCTCGCCGACGACGAGCAGGCCGCCCGAGGTTTGCGCGTCGGCGAGCAGCAGCAGGTCATCCTCGGTCACGCCGGCCCCGGGACGCAGATGCGGTCGGACCCAATCGAGGTTGCGCCGGGTCCCGCCGGAGACGAACCCGTCGCGCAGCGCCTGGCGTGCCGCACCGATCACCGGAACCGCGGCACGGTCAATGACGGCCCCCACCTTCGAGGCCCGGCACATCTTGTACAGGTGCCCGAGCAACCCGAAGCCGGTCACGTCGGTGGCCGCGCGCACACCGCCGGTCACCGCGGCCTCGGCGGCGTCGCGGTTGAGCCGGGTCATCGTCGCGATCGCTTCCGCGAAGACCTCACCGGTCTGTTTGTGTCGATTGTTGAGCAGCCCGACACCGAGCGGCTTGGTCAGGGTCAGCGGCAGACCCGGTTGGGCGGCATCGTTGCGCAGCAATCGGTCCGGGTCCGCCACGCCGGTCACCGCCATGCCGTACTTCGGCTCCGGGTCGTCGATGGAGTGGCCCCCGATCACCGGGCAGCCCGCCCCCGCTGCCACCGCCAATCCACCGCGCAGCACCTCGGTCATCAGCTCGAGGGGCAAAACATCGCGCGGCCAGCCCACCAGGTTGATCGCGACCACCGGGCGTCCGCCCATCGCGTAGACATCGGAAAGCGCGTTGGCCGCCGCGATCCGGCCCCAGTCGTAGGCGTCGTCGACGACGGGCGTGAAGAAGTCCGCCGTGGAGAGCACCGCGATATCGCCGACCAACACCGCGGCCGCGTCGTCGCCGTCGTCGAGGCCGACCAGAACGTTCCCGTTCGTCTGTCCGGTCAGGCCGCGGACCGCCTGTTCGAGCTCGCCGGGCGGGATCTTGCAGGCACAGCCACCACCGTGCGCGTAGCCAGTCAGCCGAGTCTGCGTCTGGGTCATGCCACGAGCGTACGAGCAGCCCGCGGGCTCACGCCGGATCCGCCTCGCGGCGACCACGGCGAACGTAGTCACAGTGGTCGCTCGGAAGTGGACACAACGACCATTGGCGCTGACCACGCTAGTTTGTGCATGGAGGCGTTTGGGTTCCTGGTGGTCCCCCCGGTCTTCAAAACCGGTGAGATCGAGTATCTCGGTCTGGCGGGTTCGATTCCCGTCCGCCTCCGCCAGTCGCGGACCGAGGAGGGCGAGGAGGCAAGTGACACAGGTCGACCCGCGCCGCCTGATTCCGCGCACGGATCAGTTGCTCTCGCTGCCGGCGGTGCGGCAGGCACGGAGCCGGCTGGGCGAGCACGCGGTCGGAGCCTTGGTGCGCGAAATCCAGGACCGGGCCCGCCGCGGCGAACTGCCGCCGGAACAGGTGCAGGACGCGGTGCTGACGGCCCTGGCCACGCACCGGAACACACGGTTGCGCCCCGTGCTCAACGCCACCGGTGTCGTCGTGCACACCAACCTGGGGCGTGCGCCGTTGGCCGCGAGCGCGGTCGACGCACTGGTTTCCGCGAGCGGCTACGTCGACGTGGAGCTCGACCTCGCCACCGGCGCCCGGTCGAAGCGCGCGGTGGCCCTTCGCCAGGCATTGCTGGAGGCCTGTCCCGCGGCCGAGGACGCGTTGGTGGTCAACAACGGCGCCGCCGCGCTGGTGTTGGCGACGACCGCGCTGGCGTCGGGTGGTGAAGTCGTGGTGAGCCGCGGGGAGCTGATCGAGATCGGTGCCGGCTTCCGGCTGCCCGACCTGATCGCCTCCACCGGTGCCCGCCTGCGCGAGGTCGGAACGACCAACCGCACCCATTTGAAGGACTATGCCGACGCGATCGGGCCGCAGACCGGATGCGTGCTGAAGGTGCATCAGAGCAACTTCCGGGTGGAAGGATTCACCTCCGCCGTCGCGGTGTCCGAGCTGCGGGCGCTGACGACCGAGAAGGGGGTGCCCCTGGTCGTCGACCTCGGCAGCGGGCTGCTTGCTCCCGACTCGCTGCTGCCCGACGAGCCCGACGCCGCCACCACGCTGGCCGAGGGTGCCGACGTGGTGACCGCCAGCGGCGACAAACTACTCGGCGGCCCGCAGGCGGGCATCGTGTTCGGTCGCACGCAGGTGGTCACGCGGATGGCACGGCATCCGCTGGCGCGTGCGGTTCGCGCCGACAAGCTCACTCTCGCCGCGCTCGAGGCGACGGTCCGGGCGGGCACCTCACCGGTGACCGAGGCCCTGCACGCCGATCCCGAACGGCTGCGGGCGCGGGCAGTACGTCTCGCCGACGCGGTTGGCGCGGCCGTCGTCGAACACGACGGCCGGGTCGGTGGCGGTGGAGCCCCGGGCGTCCCGTTGCCCGGGTGGGCGGTCCGCCTTCCCGAGCCCGCGGCGGCCGCCCTTCGCGCGGGTGAGCCCGCCGTGCTGCCGCGGGTACACGACGGTGCCTGCCTGCTGGACCTGCGCTGCATCCCCGAGTCCGACGACGATCGCTTGCTGGCGGCGGTACGCGCCGCGCTGGCGGAGCCGCCCGAGGCGGACCACTGAGCACACACGTCGTCGCCACCGCCGGCCACGTCGACCACGGCAAGAGCACTCTTATCCGCTCCCTCACCGGCATGGAGCCCGACCGGTGGGCGGAGGAACGCCGCCGCGGCCTGACCATCGACCTCGGGTTCGCGTGGACCACATTGCCGTCGGGCCGCGAGGTGGCGTTCGTCGACGTGCCCGGACACCAGCGCTTCCTGGCCAACACCCTGGCCGGCCTCGGCCCGGCGCCGGTGATTTGCTTCGTCGTCGCCGCGGACGAGGGGTGGCAGGCACAGTCCAGCGACCACCGCGACGCGCTCGCGGCGCTGGGAATCCGGCACGGTCTGATCGCGATCACCCGCGCCGACCGCGCGCCGGACCGTGCCGCGGATGCGCTGTCCGAGGCACGCGATGAGCTGGCCGGTACCGGGCTGCGGGACGCGCCGGGCGTCATCGTGTCGACGGTGGCCGGGACGGGCCTGACCGAGCTGCGGGCCACCCTCGATCGCGTTCTCGAGCAACTGCCCGCACCCGAGACCACCGCCCGGGTGCGGCTGTGGGTCGATCGCTCCTTCACGATCACCGGCGCGGGCACCGTCGTGACCGGGACGCTCGCGGCCGGCACGGTGGCTCGCGGCGACCGGCTGGACCTGCTCGGCGCGGATCAGCTGCGGTCGGTGGTGATCCGCGGTCTGCAAAGCCGGGGCGAGTCCTATCCCGCGCTGGGACCGGTGGCCCGGGTGGCGCTCAACCTGCGCGGCGTCTCGCGCGATGCCGTCCACCGCGGGCACACGCTGGTCACCCCCGATGCGTGGCCGAGCACCGGCACGCTCGACATCCGCCGTACCACCGGTGGCCCGTTGACCGAGGCTTCGCCCCAGCTTGTCGTGCATGTCGGCACCGCGGCCGTGCCCGCGCGGCTGCGACCATTCGACGACGACCATGGCCGGCTCACGCTTGACCGGCGGCTGCCGCTCGTCCTCGGCGACCGATTGGTGCTGCGTGACCCCGGCGGCCAGCGGGTGCTCGGCGGTGCTGTGGTGCTCGATGCCGATCCCCCGGTGCTGCGGCGACGCGGTGATGGAACCCGCCGCGCCGCAGCCCTGAGTGGAATGGAGGCCGCCGGCGACGTCGGCGCCGAGGTGGCCCGTCGCGGTGTGGTGCGCGAGAGCCATCTTCGCCGGCTGGGGCTGCTGCCGTCACCGAACGCGATCCCCGCGGAGGTGCGGGTGCTCGACGGCTGGTGGGTGCACGGCGCGACGTACGACGCCTGGCGGGAGCGCCTGCGGACCGCGGTCGAGGAGCTGCACGCACGAGACCCGTTGGCAGAAGGTCTATCTCGCGGCGCTGCGGGTGACCTGCTGGCGTTGCCGGACGAGTCGCTGCTCGACGCCGTGACCCGCGACGCGGGACTCGAGCAGCGCGGCGGCCACCTTCGGGCGGCCGGCGCCGGCGATGACCTTGGCCGCGCCGAAGCCGCGGTAGGCGAGTTGGAAGCGCGGCTGCGGGCCGACCCGTTCCATGCACCGGAAGCTGACGACTTATCGGCGCTGCGGCTGTCCGCCCGCGAACTGGCCGCGGCAGAGCGCGCCGGGCGGGTGTTGCGGCTGCGCGACGGCGTGGTGCTGTTGCCCACCGCACCCGCCCTGGCGATGCGCGAGTTGGCCCGGCTCGATCAGCCGTTCACCACGAGCCAGGCGCGCCAAGCCCTCGGCACCACGCGACGGGTGGCGATTCCGTTGCTGGAGCACCTGGACTCGCGGGGCTGGACCCGGCGACTGGACGCCGGTCATCGAGAAGTGGTCCATTGATGTCCGAGCCGAATTCCTTTGTCGTGGAGGTATTTACGTGATCATCGTGGTTGGCGCGGGAATATGCGGGCTTGCCGCCGCCTACGAGTTGTCACGGCGCGGACAGCAAGTGGTCGTGTACGAACGCGGCGAGCCGTTCGCCGAACAGTCCGCGGGTCTGGCGCGCATCTTTCGCATCGCACATCAGCGTTCGGCGCTGTGCGGGCTCGCGATCCAGGCCCGCGCCGGCTGGCAGCGCTGGGAGACCGAGTTTGACGTCGGGCGGCTGCTCGGTTCCGAGGGGTTCATCGCGGCGGCTCCCGCGGAGGAGACCGCGGCGGCGATGACGGCGGCCGGCGCCGAGTTCTCCTGGCTTGACCGCGACGAGATCGAGATGCGGATCCCCTTCGTCGCCGCTCCGTGGGAGGCCGGGATCTTCGATCCCCTCGGTGGCAGCCTGCGTATCCGCCGTGCGCTGGCCGCCTTGGCGGCCCGGGTGGAGATACGGCGTGGCCGGGTCGTTTCGCTCGCCGACGACGGCTCGGTCCGTCTGGCGGATGGCACCGTGCTGCGGGGCGACCAAGTCCTGGTCTGCGTGGGAGCCCAGACACCGGAACTGTTCGGCCCGCTCGATGTCGAATTCGTCCCCCATACCCGCTTCACCTACCAGGGCGCGGACGCCACCGGTGCGGCCTGCCTGTCGGCGCCCGAGGGGTACGGACTACCTCTCGGCAGCACCGGCCGCTGGGCGTTTGGTCAGCAGATACCGGAGCCCGCCGGCGTGCGCGCGCTCTTCCCGTCGCTATCGCCGGTGGGCCAGGTGGACTGCGTCTCGGTGCGCGCTCCGTGGCTCGACGCGGGAGGGGATGGGTGGATGGCGGTGCGCCGGGGCTCAGCGGTCGCATTCGTCGGCAGCAACCTGATGAAGTTCGGGCCATTACTCGGCGAACTACTCGCACAGGCCGCGTGCGGCGGCGGCCTGCCCAGCGAGTTGACTCTCGCGTGAGTCGAAAGCTGTTGCACCACAAACTACTTCAGATCTGCGATCTCAACACGCCTTCGGCGTCATGCGGTGGAGCGATCCGGTAGACGGTAAATGAGCCATGATGGTCGCGAAGCAGCAGTAGCTCAGTAAGGGAGCCCAACATTCTCGCGTTGAGAAAAATTCGACTGCCGATGCGTGTGTTGTCTTTGCGCACGATCGTCATCGTTGCCCAATTGGGAGTGATCGCCCTGGTCTTCACGCTGGGCGTGTGGGTGTGGGTGGGCGTCACCAACGATCAATACAGCCAGCTCGACCGGCGACTGGATTCCGTTAGCAGCCTGGGCGACATCAACACATTGCTCAACAGCCCGCACCAGAGCATTCCCGATCGGCCGACGCCGGACGGCAACCTGGTACGCACCGCACGCATCGGGGAGTTGACGGTGTCGGTGCCCAGCAACATCGTGCTGCCCAAACTCGCGAACGGGTATGCGAACACCACCATCAACGGCGTGCAATACCGCGTCCGCACCTTTACCGCGGGCCCGGTTTCGATTGCGCTCGCCGCACCGCTGGCCGAGGCTCAACACCGGATCAACGAACTGCACCTGCGGGTGTTGTTGATCTGCGCCGGCGTCATCGGCGGCACGATCGTGGTCGGCTGGGTGATCTCGCTGATCATGGTCAATCCCTTCGTGCTGCTGGCCCGGCAAGCGCGTGCCATCAATGCCCAATCCAGTCCCGACGAGGTGCAGGTGCGCGGCGTGCGTGAGGCCGTCGAGATAGCCGAAGCGGTCGAACAGATGTTGGACCGCATCGGCAACGAGCAGCAACGCACCAGGGCCGCCCTCGAGTCGGCCCGCGACTTCGCCGCTGTTGCCTCGCACGAGCTACGCACCCCGCTGACTGCCATGCGCACCAACCTGGAGGTGCTGTCTACTTTGGAGCTGGCCGCCGAGCAGCGCGAGGAGGTCATCGGCGACGTTATCCGCACTCAGAGCCGCATCGAAGCAACGCTCACCGCGCTGGAGAGACTGGCGCAGGGCGAGCTGACCACCGTCGACGACTTCGTCCCGTTTGACATCACCGAACTCCTGGATCGCGCCGCGCACGACGCCCCTCGCAGTTACCCCGATGTGGAGGTGTCGCTGGTACCGTCGCCCACCGTATTGATGGTGGGATTGCCCACGGGCCTGCGGCTGGTGATCGACAATGCCATCGCCAACGCAGTCAAACACGGAGGTGCTTCCAAGATTCAACTCACCGTGAGCAGCTCTGGCGAAGGTGTGGAAATCGCGGTCGACGACAACGGCACCGGCGTGCCCGAAGAGGAACGCACCGCGGTATTCGAACGCTTCTCCCGCGGGTCGACGGCATCGCGATCGGGTTCCGGGCTGGGCTTGGCACTGGTCGCCCAACAGGCCGAATTGCATGGCGGGAAAGCGTCTCTGCACGGCAGTCCGCTGGGCGGATCACGACTTCTCCTGAAGCTCGCGGGTGACGGTCGCGGCCCTGCCTGAACCAAACAATGTGAAATATCCAGCAAGCCAAACGATTTAGTGCCAATAGAGACTTATGTCACCGCCCATTGCGAATTCGTAACGGTGTGACCAAAAAATTTGCATTCCATATGCGCCCGGCTTGTCCGGTTGACCCGCGCTGGTGGCGCACATACCTTCGAACAGAAGCCAGGCGATCCCAGCCGAACAACGGAGTTGGTGAAATCGCGTAATCGTCTGTGTACCAGCTTGTTACGTCGACGTTAGCTATCGCTGGGCGGGGCGATACTCCGTACGTCTCCCAGATGAACCCAACGAGGGAGGTACCGGTGCAACTCATCGAACAGCCCGAAGGGCGAACTGTCGGGGATCGATCCAGGTCACTGCGGGAGCGGCTGCGCCCGGTTTTCCGGCACGACCTGTCCTCGTCGCTTGTCGTCTTCTTAGTCGCGCTTCCGCTGTCGCTGGGGATCGCGATCGCTTCCGACGCGCCAGTGCTTGCCGGTCTGATCGCCGCGATCGTCGGCGGAATCGTGGGTGGAGCCATCGGGGGTTCGCCGCTGCAGGTGAGTGGTCCCGCAGCCGGCCTGACTGTCGTGGTAGCCGATCTGATCGGTGAATTCGGCTGGGGAATAGCGTGTTTCATTACCGCCTGCGCCGGTGTCATGCAGGTTTTGTTGGGGTTCAGCCGGGTTGCGCGGGCCGCCCTGGCGATCTCGCCCGTCGTCGTGCACGCGATGCTGGCCGGGATCGGCATCACCATCGCACTTCAGCAGGCGCATGTATTGCTGGGTGGGGAGTCCAAAAGCACGGCCTGGCGCAACGTCATTGAGCTGCCTCAGCAAATTGTGAACGCACATCGGCCCGGAGTCCTGCTGGGCCTGCTTGTGATCGGCATCATGATCGCCTGGCGATGGGCTCCCGCCAAGGTGGCCGCCGTTCCCGGCCCGCTGATCGCGATCGTGGTGGTGACGGTTGTCTCGCTGGTCTTTCCGTTCCACGTATCCAGGATTGAGCTGGACGGGTCGGTGCTGGAAGCGCTGCAACTGCCCACCATTCCACAAGGAAATTGGGGTGCCGTCGTTGTCGGCATCATCACGGTAACGCTCATCACCAGCGTGCAGAGCCTGCTGACGGCGGTGTCGATCGACAGAATGCACCACGGACCGCGCACAGACTTCAATCGCGAGTTGATCGGACAGGGCGTCTCGAACATCGTGTCCGGGGCGATCGGTGGCCTTCCCATCGCCGGTGTCATCGTGCGCAGCGCGGCGAACGTCCACGCGGGTGCGAAAACCCGCGCCTCGACGATCATGCACGGCTTCTGGATCCTGCTGTTCGCGATTCCGTTCGCGGAATTGGTGGAGCAGATCCCGGCCGCGGCTCTCGCCGGTCTGCTGATTGTCATCGGAATGCAGTTGCTGCAGCCGGCGCACATCGAAACCGCCATGAAGACGGGCGATTTGACCGTCTATCTGGTGACCGTCGTCGCCGTCGTTTTCATGAATCTGCTGCACGGCGTGATGATCGGATTCGCCCTGGCTATCGCGCTGACCGGATGGCGGGTGATCCGGACCAAGATCGAGGCGTCGCCGGCGGGCGACGAATGGCGGGTAGTCGTCGAGGGAGCGTGCACGTTCCTTGCCCTGCCCAGGCTTACCCGCGTGTTGGCGTCCGTCCCGGAGCGCACTACGGTCACCGTCCATCTGCTGACCAGCTATTTGGATCACGCTGCGCACCAGGCGATTAGCGACTGGCAGCGGCAGCATCACGCGACGGGTGGAACGGTCGTGATCCGTGGTGCGGTGGCGGTGGGCCACTCGATGCCGGGCCAGGCTGCTCCTGAGCAGCCCTAGCGCAACCCGGTTTACTTAGGCTACCCTAACTCAGACGATGAGTTAGGAGACACAATGTCGACGACCTGGATGGATGCCCTGCTGCACAAGAGGCGCCACAAAGGCGCCGCGCCTTACCCGCATCAGGCGGCGTTCCTGCTGAACAACCCGGTTCGCCGGGTGTTGTCGAATCCGGCGCGCAAGATCGACAGCGTAGGCCTCACCGGATCTGAACACGTGCTGGAAGTCGGGCCTGGCCCGGGCTTCTACAGCGTGCAGATCGCTCGCCGGCTCACCTACGGGCGACTCGACTTATTCGACCTTCAGCCCGAGATGCTGGACAAGGCGCGGCGACGACTCGAGCTGGCCGGTTTCCACGATGTCGGGTTTACGTCAGGCGAGGCAAGTGACGGGTTTCCCTACCCCGAAGACACTTTCGACGTCGCCTTCCTCGCGGCGGTGATCGGCGAGGTCCCCGACAAACCAGCATGCATCCGTTCGCTGGGGCAGGTGCTGAAGCCGGGGGGCCAACTCGTCTTCGCTGAGGCGTTCCCCGACCCGGACCGGATGAGCGTCCGGGAATTGCGCGATCTCGCCGAGCCCGAGGATTTCGACTTCGTCGAAGCGAGCGGAAATCGATGGCACGACATCGTGCGCTTTCGCAGGGCCGGTTGGTGATTGCCAAACATGGTTGTTCTCATGCAGTTTCGTGTTGGTGAGTGATCCCGGACCAACTAGGCCGTGGAGTGCGCCCGTTGGGCGATGTGTTCGTGTACGCAGCGGATGAAGGCGTGTGTCGCGGCGGAGCGCAGCTCGGCGTGTGGCGCGACGAGGTGAACTTCCCGTTGCAACAACGCTCCCCGCACGGGGCGCAGTACGAGCTCGGGATTGGCTTCGGCGCGGTTGCGCGCCACCGATTCGGGTAGCAGTGCCACACCCAGGCCCTCGCACACGAAATGAATGACCTCGTCGACGCGGGTGACTTCGAAGGCGACGCGACGCTGGACGCCGGCGAATCCGCGGTCGGTCTCGTGGCGCAAGCCGTACCCCGGCGGGAAGTCGATGAACGGAAACTCGGCCAAATCGCTCAGGGCGACGGCCGGACTGGCGGCAAGCCCGTTCTGGATCGGTAGCACGGCGACGAGCGACTCGGCGAATAAGTGCTCGAACGAAAGTCGGTCGCCCGACCGCGCGACGTTGGAGCCCACGATCGCCACGTCGAGTTTGCGATCACGCGTTGCTTGGACGAGAAGGTCGCTACCCCCGCTGCGCAGCGTCACCGTGACATCCGGGTAACGCGTGTGGAAGGTCGCCATGAGCGCGGCGACATCCAGGCTCTCCGAAGGAATCTCCATCATCCCGACGGTGAGCCGGCCGGTCACCGCGCCGCGCAACGCTTGCGCGTCGACGGTGATCTGGTCGACCCCGGCGATGACCTGCCGGAACAACGGCATCAAGGCGTCACCCGCGTGCGTAAGCGACACCGTCCGCGTGGTGCGGTTGAAGATCTGGACGCCCAATTCGTCCTCGAGTTTGCGCACCTGCTGACTCAACGCGGATTGGACGACATAGAGGCTGGCCGCCGCGCGAGTGAAACTGCGCGTTTCGGCGACGGCCAGCACGTAGCGGAGTTGTTGGAGATTCACTATTGATCACTCTCAGTGATTTATCGAATCATATCTATGCGCTGGACGTCTAAGTGCGAGAACCCGAGAATTGGCGCATGCCTGCAGGCGCCTGGCACGACGAACGGCCGGCCGCGGCCGTTGCCCCCGTCGCGACCCTGCGTGCCCAAGCCGGGTTGCGCACCAATGACTGCTCGTCCGTGCAGGTACGCAAGCGTGTCAACGCGGAATTCGAGGCGCTGCCCTTCCTCGGATCGTTGACGTGTCAGACGCCGACGGCCACGGCCGGCGCCGTCGAGGAACTCAGCTTCACCTACACGGTCGGGCGATCCGGCATAGCCGACAGCGGATGGCTGAAGTTGTGCTTCCGCTACTACTCGGACTGGGATTTACAAACCACCGAGCCCGCCGGTCGTGATTTCGCGACCGCAACACTGGTCAAACGATCGCTGATCGGCGGAGCGTCGCAAGAAGGCGTCGCCACCGCCCAACGCCTCACTCTCCGCTACGACGTGAAGGGGGGCGAGCGGCCGTTCCAGAAGTCATTGTTAATTCACGTGGTGGACGGCTACCTGCGCCCCGGCGATGTCATCGAGATCCGACTCGGTGACCGGCGTTACGGCGGGCCCGGCACCCGGGTGCAGACTTTTGTCGAGGACGACTTCGAGGTGCATCTGTTCGTCGATCCGCTCGGCACGTCCCGCATGGCGCACGCCGCCGTGGCGAAAATCGCCATCATTGCGGGGCCGCCGGCGAACCTGGTGGTGCAGGGCCCACGTGTGGTCGGCCCGAGCACGACAACGGTGCAGTTGCACGCCCACCTGCAGGACCGCTGGGGTAACGCCTGCCGTGACGTGCCCGCAATTGTGCGCGCGGAGGATCATGCCGCCGTCGACGGTCCGAACCTCGCCACCGCACAGACACCGGCGAGCGGTTGGGCTCACGCCGTGGTGAGCGTGCCGGCGCATTCGGGCTCTATTCGGGTAAGCGCGCAGATCGGCACCGCGACATTCGGGCCGGCGATCGCCGAGATCGATGTCGTCGGGGATCTGCCCGCGCCGCGGGCCTATTTCTGCGATCTCCATGTGCATTCCAACGACACGGTCGGAACACAAAGCACGGACTGGAACCTCCGGTACGGTCGTGATATCGGCGCCCTCGACGTCCTCGGCTACACCGCCAACGACTTTCAGATCACCGACGACGCCTGGTCGGAAGTTGTCGCCTCCTGCCGCGCGGCGTCCCAAGACGGCCAGTTCGTCTGCTTCCCCGGTGTGGAATGGTGCGGAAACGCCGGCGTGGGCGGTGATCACAATGTGGTGTTTCTCGGCGAGGACACCACGGTCGCAAGGAGTTTGGAGTGGCGCCAAGGCATGACCGCCACCGCGCCGACTCCGCAAACCTGGCCTATCACACAGCTGTATGCCGCGTACGAAAAAGATCCAGACTCCTATCTGCTGATCCCGCACGTTGGCGGCCGGCGCGCCGTGCTGGATTGGCATCATCCCGAATTGGAGCGTTTGATCGAGGTGCATTCCAGCTGGGGCAGCAGCCCGTGGTTCCTCGAGGATGCGCTTGCTCGCGGGCTCAAGGTCGGTGCCAGCGCCGCCAGCGACGAACATCGCGGCCGGCCGGGCGGCGGCGTTCCGGGAGCCAACATTTTCGGTGGCCACGGTGGCCTGACCGGCGTGCTCGCCCCGGATCTGACCGCCGAACACGTCGGTCGGGCACTTCGCTCGCGGCGGACCTGGGCGACCACGGGCACCCGCGCGGTCGCGCTGCTGCGTAGCGGCGATAATTGGATGGGCGATGAGATCCTCACCGCCGCTGACGAACTCGACGTCAACTACGCGATCTACGGTGGCGCCGGCTGGGAAGATCTGCTTATCTACGACACCCAGGGGTTACTCTGGCGGCGCGACATGAACGCCGAGACCGGGTTGTCGGACTCGCTGGTGCGGATTCGCTGGGGCGGCGCCCGGCACCGGGACCGCTACCGCTGGGCGACGTGGGCGGGCGAACTCAGCGTCAGTGGCGCCAGCGTCGATGCGGTGACACCCTGGGCCGCAACACATCCCGAGCAGATCATCGAGACGACCGGCCAAACGGTCAGCTGGCGTACCGTCACCTACGGTGCCGACATCGGTGTGATCATGCGCCTTGGCGACGTCGCGCGGGCACGATTGCATATCGATGCCACAGTCATTGAAGACGATCATCGAACGACGATGACCGTCACCGGTGCGGATCTCATCGCACAGTCCTGGCAGGAACAGAGCGCGGGCGGTCTCAACCTGCGAATCCGGGCTGAGCGCATCGCCGATCCATCGAGACTGCCTAGTAGCGTGACCGGGACGCTGACGGTGGGTCTACCACCGGAACACAGCGCGATCTATCTGCGCGCCAGGCAAAGTGACGGTCATCAAGTGTGGACCAGTCCGCTCTTCATAGCTCGGCCCCGAACGGAGCCGCGCTGATGGGAAAGATGATGGGCCAACCGGTCCTGACACGGCGTCGGCACGTTGATTTCGGCCGCATGACCTCAGCGGCCTGTCCGAGTTCGTTTGTCGCCGCTTGACCAATCCGGTCGTCTGGACCGTTCCAACCCCTCATCCTCTGGAGAACCCGTGTCTCACTCAAAAGTTGCCTATGCGGCAATGATTTCCGCGCTAACCACAGCCGCGGTCCTGGTCGGGTGCTCCAGCAATGCCCCGACGCCCACGTCGTCCGGTGTCACCGTGCGGGTGGGGTACTTGACCCGAATCACCCACGCGTCCGCGCTCGTTGGCATCGACAACGGCGCGTTCGCCAGGAGCCTCGGGCCGGGGGTCAAGTTCGAGCCGCAGCCGTTCAGCCAAGGGACCGCGGAAACCACCGCGTTGCTGTCGGGCCAACTCGATGCCGCTTACATCGGCCCGAACCCTGCGTTCAACGCCTGGCAGAAGTCCAACGGCACCGCGATCAAGATCGTCTCCGGCTCCGCCGCGGGTGGGACCTCAATGGTCGTCAAGCCCGGCATCAACTCCGCGGCGGACCTGCGCGGCAAGACCGTCGCCGATCCCGCGCTCGGCGGCGCCCAGGATGTCAGCCTGCGCGAGTGGCTGCTGAAGAACGGCTTGAAAACAAACCCGCAAGGCGGCGGGGACGTCGCGATCAAACCGACGGCCCCCGAGTCGGCAATCATCCAACAGTTCATCAGCAATCAGATCGACGGTGCCCTCGAGTCTGCCCCCTACGATGTGCAGTTGGTCAACGCCGGCGGAGTGCGCCTCTGGTCGGACCCCAACACCATCACCATTTTGGTTGTCCGGCAAGAATTTCTGTCCGCGCATCCCGATGCCGTCGCGGGCCTGGTGCGCGGCCAGATCGAGGCCAATGACGCGATCCATGGCAATCCCGATGCGGCGGCCCGAGCGGCCAACGCCACCCTGACCAAGGCCTTGGGTAACGGGCTTGCACCCGAGGTGTTGAGCGCATCGTTCCAGGAGACGACGTTCACCAACGACCCGGGCGTGCAGTCTCTGAACGACCAGATTCGTAAGGGTGTCGCCGTGGGCTTGTTGCAGCCCCTCAACCTCGACGGCATTTTTGATTTCGGTCCGCTCAATCGCGAGCTTGCGGCGGCGGGTAAGCCGGCGGTAGCGGCGTGAATGGCGCAATGATTCTGGGTAGAGACGTGCCGAATCAATTTGCAGCCGGACCAGATTCGTCGCAGCCAGCCCTCGCAGTGCAGCTGGAGCGGGTAATCAAGCGCTACGGAAAAGGTCGGGGGTACATCGCTGCGCTGGGGCCACTGTCCCTGAGCGTACGGGCTGGGGAGTTCGTCTGTGTCGTCGGTGTTTCCGGCTGCGGCAAGAGCACATTGTTATCGCTGGTCGCCGGGCTCGACAAACCCTCGGGTGGATCGGTGGACACCGACGCGCACCGTATCGCGATGATGTTCCAAGCGCCCGCACTGTTCCCGTGGCTGACGGCCGCGGCCAACGTGGAGTTGGCCCTGCGAACGCGGGTGGGGCCGCGCCGGCAACGGCGTGAGCGTGCCCGCGAGATATTGGACACCGTTGGGCTGGCGGACTTCGCCGACAAACGGCCGCACCAATTGTCCGGCGGTATGCAGCAGCGGGTAGCGCTGGCGCGCGCCCTCGCACAAGACGCCGACGTGCTGCTCATGGACGAGCCGTTCGCCGCCCTGGATGCCCTGACCCGCGACCGACTGCAAGGCGAGTTGGAGCGAATTGTGTTGGACCGCAACCTGACAGTACTCTTTGTCACGCATAACGTGCGCGAGGCGGTGCGCCTCGCCGATCGTGTTGTCCTGTTGAGTGAACGGCCTGCAACGGTCCTCGAGGAATTCACCGTGGCGCTGCCCCGCCCGCGCGACATCAATACCGTGGCGGTGGCGCAACTTGCGGCACACATCACCGAGCGACTCAATCGAAGCGGAAGTGCTCAATGACAGCCGATCTGGGCGATGTCGTCCGGGCCGCGGAGCCGGGCGACGCCGGACCGGCTCACGGCGGACTTATGCACCGGTTCGCGGCCGCTCTTGGGCCGAAACTATTGGCAATTGCCGTGGTTCTTGCCGTCTGGGAGCTGATCGTCCTCAGCGGGTGGAAGCCTTCGTTCGTATTACCCGGCCCCGCCGCAGTTGCCGAAAACTTGTGGCATCAGCTGCGCGGCGTGCTGCTGTGGCAGGCTGTCGCAACGACGATGGGCCGCGCGGTGGTCGGCTTCGCCCTCGCTGCCCTGATCGGTTCCATGGCCGGGGCGCTCATCGCCCGAAACCGACTGCTGCGCACCGCCGTCGGTCCCCTGATCACCGGCCTGCAGACGATGCCCGCGATCGCGTGGTTTCCGTTCGCCATCATCTTCTTCGGCTTGAACACCTCGGCGATCCTGTTCGTCATCGTTATCGGCGCCGCTCCGTCCGTCGCGATCGGAGTGATCTCCGGTGTCGATCACATCTCGCCGCTGCTACTGCGGGCGGCGACAACACTGCAGCTGCGATCAATCGCCTTATACCGACACGTGATAGTGCCGGGCGCCCTGCCGATGTTCGTCGTCGGACTGAAGCAGGGCTGGGCTTTCGCGTGGCGCAGCTTGATGGCCGGTGAGCTCGTCGTCTTGGTCGCCAACACTTCCTCGATCGGCGTGCTGCTGGAGAACGCGCAGAATCTGACTGACATGCCTTCGGCGATCGCCATCATGACCGTGATCCTCGTGCTCGGCATCGTCGTCGATGCCGTTTTCAGCTTCGCGGACCTGCAGGTCCGGCGGCGGTGGGGTCTGCTGGGCGACCATGACGCCTGACGAGAACGGGGGGCGGACACCGTTTCGGCTGTGGGCGTTCGGTGATGCGCACGTGGGCACCGATAAGCACTACGGCCGTGACAGCTTGGCGGAAGCCATCATTCACTCCGAGCGCGGCGGCTCGGCTGGTGGGCCACCGTTCGAGTGGGATCTGGCCCTCGACGTCGGAGACATGTCGGGTGCCCACCACAGCCTGCCCGATGACAACGAGGGACGGGAAGTCTCCCGACAGTTTGGCGCGCTGCGCGGGCACCGCCGCGAGGACATCTACAGCGTGTGCGGCAATCACGACCGCAGCGGCCTGGACGAGCCCGAGGGTTGGTGGTGGCGCAAATGGATCGATCCGCTGGGCGAGCACACCGAGACCTCCGGCGTCGATCCGCAAGCGCGTCGCTTTCCGATCACGGGGTCCTGGGAGCGGTACTCGTTTCAGGTAGGCAATCTGCTCTTCCTGATGATGAGCGACCGTAACGAGCCGACCCAGCGGATCGGCCGCGGGACGCTGGGCGGAAATCCCGGCGGCGTGGTCAGCGGTGAGACCTACCAATGGTGGCGGGACATGGTGTTGCGACACCCCGATCTCAACGTCGTCTCGGTGCATCACTACGTCCTCAAGAACACGACCGTCGCTTCGGGTGAATGGGAAGGGGTTCGCAAGGGGGCCGACGGGCAATGGCACGAGCATTACCACCGGCCCTTCGCAGCAGGCACGCCGAACGGAGCGTCCTATCTCTACTGGGTCGATAGCCGGCCAGACTCCGCGCTATTCGAGAGCTTCCTCGCCGAACACCCTGGCCGCGTGGCGGTGTGGATCGCCGGACACACGCATACTCACCCCGACGACAACTACGGCGGCAAGACCCACATCGAACGACGCTGGGGAACGTGGTTCCTCAACGTCGCCTCGCTGAGCCGTCACCACATGCCGCTGACCACGCTGCCCATCAGCAGGTTGTTGACCTTCACACCGGGCAGCTGTCAAGCAAGCGTGCAGTGCTACCTACACACCGATCAGCACGCCTCCCAGGGTTGGTATCAGCCTGCGGAGCGGACAATCACCGTGCCCCGGCCCTTTCAGTGGCGCTGACTTACGCGCACACCGGCAGCGCAGTGGTCGCGCCGCGCTGATCGCTCCGAAAGCTCAGAGCGGGGCCTGATCCGTCAGATTGAGCATGACGTAGGCGAGGCAGAACAGGAAGTTGAGCACGAGCAGGATCATTCCGGCAAACATCAGTGAGCGGGTGCCCTGGCGCTGGAGTTGTTTGCGTTTCGCGTTGCGCTCGTCGCGCTTCAGCTGCGTCGCGATCAGCGCGAAATTGACATCGGTCACTTCCTCTTCGGAAACCGGCATGCCCGCAAGCATTTGCTGGAGGCGAACCGGCCCGGTGTCGACGCCCACGTCCGCGAATGATCGGCACATGCGCCGCGCGCGCCGCTCGCCGACGACCTGATATCGCATATGCAATCGGTGTGGCAGCTGTCCTGATTCGTCACCACGGGGATTCGACGCGGTCGTCACAAGCGGGAAGTCTAAACCCGTTGGGGCCATTTCGGGCACCTGACGCAGATTAAATTGGCCGCGTGAATTCGCCGGGTTCCGGTATGCCGCCGCGCATCCGGTCGGATGCCGGCAGGTCGAGATAGCGCTCGAGATTGCGGTGCATGTTGATCACCCGGCGCTCCTCGCCGGAGAGGACCAGGTGAGTGAACCCGGGTTGGTGCATGCCGCGTTGCAACCCCGGCAGCACCTGAATGTCTTGAGTGAGCACAACGCCGGGTTCGGCTTCCCCGGCGGACATCCGCACGTCCGTCGGTTTGGTGCGCGGTGCGCCCGGCGCCATCCGCGTCATCAGGAACATGACCAGCTCGCCGTGATCGGGATCCGGGCCGGGACGCGAGGACAGGATCGTCAAGTGGTCGGCGTTGGCCAAAAAGCTCATGTTCGGGAACACGTTGTACTGGTGCAGCCGGGTGACCCGGTCGGTGTCGGCCCACTCCAGGTCGACTCCCCGGCTGGCCGCGAAATCTCGGGTGCGTGCCGCGATCAGATCCTGGACCGTCTGTCCGGGTCGGCGTTCGTCGGCAGGGAAAGGGGTGCCCTCGGCGGCCCCCATCAGCGCACCCTGGGTGTAAACGTAAGCGTCCCAGACCTCTTCGTCGCTCAGCGCGCCCTCGAAGCGCGGGCTCGGAACGCCGTAGGGCTGGTCAGATTTGCCGGTATGGCCCCAAATCTGTTGTGGCGCGTGGATGTCGTCGACGCAACGCAGCAATTCCGGATGCAGGGTCTGGATGTGGTAGGTCTCGCTGTACCCGTCGGCGATCGTCTTCCAGTTCGCCGCGACCTCGACCGTGAGCGTCGCGTAGCAGCGGAAGTCCTCGAGCTGACACCAGGCGATATCATGGGGGACCGCCTCCAGGTACTCGATCAGCGGCATCGCGTCGACGTCGAGGTTGACGAAGACCAGTCCTTGCCAGCTTTCCACCTTGGCCGCCAGCAACGGAAAGTCGGACATGTGCAGCGCGCCGAAGCCTTTGCGATTGGGAACCCGCTTGAGCACGCCGGCCAGATCCCAGGCCCAACCGTGATAGCCGCATTTGAGCTCGCGCAATCCCGAACCCGAGCCGGTGCACAGCGAGTTGCCGCGATGGCGACAGGCATTCTGGAATGCGCGCAGCACGCCGTCGTCACCGCGGACGATCAGCACCCCGTATGGGCCGCAGCGGTATTCGAAGTAGTCGCCCGGCTGCGCGACGTGGTCGATCATGCAGGCCAGCTGCCAGACCTTGGGCCACATCCGCTCGATCTCCAGCGCCGCGAACGCCGCTGAGTAGTAGCGCTCGGCCGGCACCAAAGTCGGGCCCGGCAGCGGGGTGCCGATGGCGTCCTCGTCGCGGCTGCGCGTCGGGTTGCCCGCGGCTGCCTTCATGTGTGCGGGCCCTAGCGTGCTCCGCGCACCAAGCGCCCGGGCCGTGCTCCGGTGTCGACGTCTTTGCGGCGGGTCACGGTTCCGCTGACGATGGTCGCCGCGTATCCGCTGGCCCCCTGCAGAATCCGGTTGCCACCGGCGGGCAGGTCCCAGGCCATTGCGGCCGGGTGCAGCGTCAGCGCGTTCATGTCGATGACGTTGAGGTCGGCTTTCTTGCCGCGTTCGATGGTGCCGCGGTCGGTGAGGCCGAACAGGTGGGCGGTGTCATGCGATTGCTTGCGGATCACGTGTTCCAGCGACAGCTTCTCGCCGCGGTGCCGGTCGCGCGCCCAGTGTGTGAGCAGGAACGTGGGATAGGAAGCGTCGCAGATCATTCCGCAGTGCGCGCCGCCGTCGGACAGGCCCAGCACGCCGGCCGGGTGCAGCATCATCTCGCGGATCGCATCGTGGTTGCCGTCGGAGTAGTTGAACAGCGGCAGCATCAGCATCGCGGTCGCGTTCTGTTCGAGCATCAGGTCATACAGCGTGGACAACGGGTCTTCGCCGCGGGCTTGGGCGATGGCGGCCACGGTGCGGTCCGGGGTGGGCTCGTAGTCCGGCGGGTTGCCGAGAGCGTACAGCCGTTTCAGGGAGTGTTGCACCATCGCGAACATGCCGTCGAACAACAGGGTCGGGTCGGCGGGCAGGTCGTCTTCGGACAGGATGGCGGCCTTCACCGCGGGGTCGGCCAGCCGCTGCCCGAGTTCCTCGCGGCCGCACTCGGCCTTCAGCCGGCGATAGGTGGGCCGGTGGCTGAAGCCGTGGTGGCCCTGGAATCCGAACATCATGCCGAACGGGCGCGCCGCGATCTGGGGGTACAGTCGGGCGCCCTCGGCGTGCGCGTCCGCGGAGAGGTCCATCATTTCGCGCCACAATTTCGGATCGGCGTCCACCTGGATCAGCGCGAACGACACCGGCCGGTCGATCTCGCCGCTCAACCGGCGCATCCAGTCCAGTTCCTTTTTCGGGGCGACGATGTCCTCGCCCGCGGATCCCTGCGGGGCCAGCTCGAACACCGCCTGTCCCCCGGCCGCCATGGCCCGGCCGAGACCGAACAGTTCGTCCTCGGCGGCAAACGTGCCGGGCACCGGCTCGCCGTCCATCGCGCGGTGTCCCATCGTGCGCGACGTCGAAAAGCCGAGCGCCCCGGCTTCGATCGCTTCGGTGACCAGGCGGCCCATCGCCGCGATGTCCTCGGGCGTGGCCGGCTCATTGCGGGCGCCCCGCTCGCCCATCGCGTAGGCGCGAATGGCCCCGTGCGCCACCTGGCTACCCACGTCGACCGCGTAGTTCTGCTTGCCGATCGCGTCGAGGTACTCCGGATAGGTCTCCCAGTCCCAGGTGATGCCCTCGGTCAGCGCGGTGCCGGGGATGTCCTCTACACCCTCCATCAACTCGATCAACCACTGCTCACTACCCGGACGCACCGGGGCGAAGCCGACGCCGCAGTTGCCGGTCACGAGCGTCGTGACACCGTGGCCGCTGGACGGCTCCAGCAGGCTGTCCCAGCTGACCTGCCCGTCGTAGTGGGTGTGGATATCGACGAAACCGGGGGCCACCACATGCCCTGTCGCGTCGATGGTTTCGGCCGCTTCACCGCCCATCGCGGGATCGCTGGCACCGCGGCGCACCACGTCGACGATCTTGCCGTCTTTGATGGCGATGTCGGCCTGGTAACGCTCGGCACCCGTTCCGTCGACGACAGTGCCACCGGTGATTTTGAGGTCGAACACGAGTTTCCTCCGAGTCTTCCGGGGTCGCCATGGGCTGGCTGGCCGAAGCTGGTGGACACGAGACCGGGGAACGCCCGGCCTCGGCCGCCCATTACGCTACGCCCCGTACCGTAAATAGTGAAGCGCTTCCCGGCGATTGATCCAGTCGATGAGCCTTTCCAACAACGGGACCCGCGCCACCAGACAGGCTGGTGGCGGTCGGCCTCACCGCGGCTTATTCGGTGGAATTCAAGAGCATGTTCTGGGGCCGCATCCCCAGCGCCGTCGGGAAATCACAACTGCATCTGTTCGCCCAGGATGTCCCGCTGCTCTTCGTCGGTGGTCGCGTAAGCCGCGCTGGCTGCTTGCAGCGTCGCGGCGAGGGCCGTCGCGGCGTGCGCGATCGCTCCGCCCGCGCCGGCGCGGGCGCTCTCCGCCCTCGCCGCCGCGACATTGGTCCAACCGCAGACCGGGCCATGGGAATACCAGAGCGTCACGTGGTGGGGAAAGTAATCAAGGTAAGCCATTTGTATCCTCCTGAAGGTTCGGCGCTTCGTAACCGCAACGGCGTTCGCGCGCTACGGTTTTGACTCGCTAGTCCGGTCAAGGGTGCTACCCTCTCGCGTCTCTTTGCGTGCGGATGTTTCGGTGTCGACAGGCGCACGTTCGGCTATTGCCCCGCCCGCGGCGGCTTGTGCGTACGGGCCTGCATCGGCCTCGGCGGCGCCCGCCTTGTCGGCGGCCGCCCCCGTATCCGGCTTGACCGACGCCGAGTGACGCGCCGCCTTGCCGCCGCTGGAAACAGTTTGGCCTGAACCGCTCTGCCCGCTGGCCACCGTGGGCATGCCCCCGATGACGCCGGCCGGAGCGCCGCCACCCACCGGGTAGTCGCGCCGGCCACCCGACGCGGCCGGCACCTCACCCGCGTCCGCCGAGTCGCGCGATCCGCTGCCCGACGTGGACCGGCGCCCCGCACTGCTCTGGGCAGCGTCTCTGTTCACGGAGCTGCCCGACGCGCCGCCCGTGCCGGTGGGCGATGGCTGCACGCCGGCTGAGGGGCTGGTGGCCGGCGGAGCGGGCTGAAGCTTCGCATATAGCGCGTCCGCTCGCTTTTGTACCGCCTCGTATTCCGCCTTCTGCGTGTCCACCTGCGCACCGTTGTCCGCGGAAAAAAGCATCTGACTGGCTATAGCGCCAACGGCTGTGGAAAGCGCGATGGCCGCTACCGAGACCTGGAAGGCCTCCGATATCTCGGGGCCGATTTCAGGGATGAAATCAAGTGCTATGGCAATAGGTATGGCTACCTCGATCAGCTTCCTCGCGGTGGCGATGAGATTCCGCGTAATGATGAGCTGGTCCATCTCCGCTCGAAAGACATCCGCCATTTGGGCGTCCACTCTTGCCATGTCGCCCATAAGCGTTTGTAGTTGCACAACGGTCTCGGCATAGCTATCCGACGCGATACCAGTCCATTCGGATGTCGGCATGAGTTGTCGCACCGCAGCGCTGCCATTATTGAACTGCTCGGCCCCGTCGGTAAAGTCCTCCCCGACGTCGTTGGCAAGCCCGACGGTGAAGTTAAGACCCTGCAGGCAAGTGCCAGTTCTCTGAAGTATGACCGTCGTGGTCCCGAGCGTCTTGATGAGATCGTTTAAGCCAGAGTGTGTCATGGCAAGGTTTATGCCCTGGGGGACGAGAGAAAGCGTATCCAAGGCTGCGGCCCAATAGTTGCCACTTGCGAGGTCGCTGTAAATAGAGTAGCCAGTCGCGGCTAAACTCGCGATTAGAACGACTTCCTCGCCGGTGAAGGACGTTCCCTTGACAGTGAATTTCTTCGCGGCAAAGTCGGAGTACTTGTAAGCGGCCATGCCGCCGACGGCAATTGCGGCTGCACCCCCGGTCGCGAGACCCACTATCCCTTCGGTTGTCCAATCCCCGGGGACTGCGGCGACGGCCGATCCGACGTCGCTGTTGCTCCATTCACTCACTTGTTTTGACAGGGTCGTGAGGTATTCGGGTGAAACCACCAAATTTGCCATGAATTATTCCCAACTGCTCGGATCAACCGTCTGATGTCGAGTTCTGTAGCCGTGACCACCGGGTGTGGCGCTCCTGCGCCTCGTCAGTCCGGCTGATCTACAGATTCCGCATTGAAGCCTTGCGGCGCCGATACTTTGAGGGCACAGACGGGGAGCTGATCGTGGCTTACCTACTCCTCGCGTTACCCGCCTAGTTCGACGTGCCTCTTACGCTAACACCGGGTGTTTGGTGTCCTGTGCACTAATTTTTGGGCTTAGTAAAGACGCACGCCACGAAGACTTAATACTGGAGCCGTAGGTCGGGATATTGTGTCTTCGGCGCTCGTGGTTGGTGTCGAACAAGAGCGCATCGAAGAGTCGGCGAAACTCGTTGACCGCGAACGTGGTCAGGCCCGCGGGCCCGAGGCCAGCCCCAGGGGATGAGCGCGCCGGCATGCCGCACGGTTCGTAGTGGGCGAAGCTCGGCGCGATCCGGTCGATCATCATCGAGTACTCTGTCGACCACCGATCGGGGCCTACGCGGTGAACCGTGGTGACCGCAGCCAATTCGATTGGCTTCACAACCATCAAACGATGCGCGGTCACCGCTCTGACCAGCGCAGACATGCCCAGAACCGTCAGCCGCAATCTACGGCTGCAGTACTAGACCGTAGGGGAGTTACCGCCGGCGCCGTCCAACACTGTTCGCCGCCGCCAGGATGGTGCGACGGCTCGAGGGAAGGCCCCAGCCGCAGCGGCGTTCCCGTGCACCCGCGGCGCAAGCCTGCAGCATGTCAGTCTGATTGGACTAAGCCCGACTGTAGATCTTTTATTACCGAATCAAGTCGTTCTATAACCTCGGCGTTCAAACCCAGTGTCTCCAAAAGCTTCTCCCGCTCGGTGGCGAGGGCGCTGGTCGCCGCGGCGTTTGCATTCCGCAACGCCTCGTTGAGCCGCTGCTCCACCGTTTCGCTGCCCAGCCTCAGCAAGCCCGCTTCGATGTACACGTCAGCCAGCTTCTTGCTCCCATCCACTGTCACGCTGACGGTCTTGGTTTCGTCTGAGCCGCTGAAGAATGTGGTCTCCTGATATCGGTAATCATCCAATGCTGACTGAAGCCGATCCGCCTGCCGCAATAGCGCCCCACCCGGATGCTCATCAGCTATCTGTGGTTGCTCTGGTTGGTGGTTCGCCATCAGCTCGGACTCCTTTATCGGTAACGCGTTCTGGAGTGGTCGATTAGCCGACCGTGATCCGCTACCGAGCGTAACGCGACTCCGCACCCCGGTATGACGCTTTTTGTGGGGCCCCCGTGCAGAGCACCGTGGCCCATCGGTGTTATCCCCGCCAGCATCAAGACGCATCGGGTCGGCCCCGCGCGACTGGCAGCGCCTCCTTGTTCGCGGCGTCACCCGCAGGGCCAACCGCATCGAATTGGTCAGCGCCGCGATGGTTTCCGGGCCATCAAGTACTGGTCTGCACCGATCAGGGCGGCGAGACCTACGGCGTCACCGCGAACACGCCGCATCAGGAGGTCAACGCCTACTAGGGAGTTACCGATGGCGCATTGCCAATACGAGGGCCTGGAAGACGCCGCCTCCTTGATCATTGAACCTATTCCGACTCGGCGTCGTAGTCCGCATTGTGTGCATCGGTAGCCCCTATGAGTTGCGCACCCCAACAGCCCATGGATGAATTGCCTTCAGCGACTTAGTTCCACGCTGCGCGGCAGTACGGAAAGGACGGTGGGCCATGGAGCCCGCTGATCGCGATCGCGAGCCGGAGGACCGGCCCGCCGAAACACAGCCCAGTCGCTTCGGCGCACTGACCCGGCGCGGCGCACTGCTCGGGATGGGCGCGGTGGCCGGTGTGGCCGCCGTCGACATCGGTGGGTTTGCCTACGCGGGCGGGTGGCTGCGCCCCGACGCGCTGACCCCGCCGCGCTTCGCAGATCGGTTCGAACACGTCTTCGGCCGCCATGACGGGTTTCGGCGAAATCACGCCAAAGGGCTGAGCGCGACGGGATCGTTCGCGAGTACGGGGGCGGCCGCGGCTATCTGCCGGGCGGCGGTCTTCCAACCGGGAAACGTTGGGTTGGTCGGCCGATTTTCGCTGGGCGGTGGTCTGCCGGAACAGAGCGACAAGCCCGATACGGTCCGTGGCCTGGGATTGTTGTTCCAGCTGGCCAACGGGCAGCAGTGGCGCACCGCGATGGTCAATTTTCCGGTGTTCACCGATCGCACTCCGCAAGGCTTTTACGAGCGGTTGCTGGCGTCCAAACCCGTTGCCGCGACGGGCAAGCCCGATCCCCAGCAGATGGCCGCGTTTCTAGATCGGCACCCCGAGACAGTCGCGGCCATGAAAATCATCAAGCAGTCGCCGCCGAGCGCGGGGTTCGCGGACAGCACGTTTCACGGTCTGAATGCCTTTTACTTCACCAACGGCGCCGGGGCGACTGTCCCGGTGCGCTGGTCGGTGGTTCCGGAGCAAGCCGGCGGCCCGCCACTCCCACCGGCCTCGGTCGGCAAGGACTACTTATTCGACGACCTGATCCGTGCGGTAGCGCAGCGGCCGCTCACGTGGAAGCTCCTTCTCGCGATCGGTGAACCGGGCGATCCGACCAATGACGCCACCAAACCTTGGCCGCAATCGCGGCGGTCGATTGACGCCGGCACCATCACCATCACCGCGGTACAGACCGAGGAAGCCGGCAATGCACGCGACATCAACTTCGACCCGACCGTGCTACCCGACGGCATCACCGTGTCCGACGACCCGTTGCTGGCTGCACGGTCAGCCGTGTACGCGCGCTCGTTCACCCGCCGTGCCGAGGAACCCAAGTCGCCCAGCGAGGTCAACGTCCGCCGGGTGCTCTCATGACCGACGCGAAGGTCGAAACAGCGGGCACATCAGCGCGTTTCACGATCCTTTCCCGGATCCTGCACTGGACGATGGCGCCGATGGTCGTCGTGCAACTGCTCATTGGCGTGACCATGATCGCTTCGCTGAGCTATTACCCGCTGCTGTTGGCCATCCACCGGCCAATGGGTGTGTTAATCCTGATTTTCGCCGTGGTGCGGCTGGCGAATCGGCTCACCCACCGGCCGCCAGCGTTTTTGGCCACGATGAGCCGCGCCGAGCGGCGCATCGCGACTTGGTCGGAATACGCGCTCTATGCCTTGCTTCTGGTCCAGCCCGTGATCGGATGGGCCACGCTGTCGGCCGCCGGACTTTCGCTGACCCTGGTGGGGCCGGTCCGGTTACCCGGTATCGCACCGCGCAACCTCGATCTGTATGCGGTGCTACGAGAGTGCCACGGAGTTTTCGCCTTCCTGCTCTTCGCGGCATTCACCGCCCACATGTGCGCCGTCTTGTTTCACACGCTCGTGCTGCGGGACAAACTCATCGATCGAATGGCGCTGTGGCCCAGTAAGTCCGGTGCTGCGCACCAAGGTGATACACAGGTCGGTTCCTAGTGGATCTTGCGGTGACCGGAACGTGTTGCCTCCCAAATCAAGTCGCGTACCCATCCTGGTAGCAACGGGGTTACCCACCACGGCCGAGCTGGAGCTATCGTCGGGCGTATGCCCGATCCGCAGTCGTTGGCGACGTTTCTTCGGACCCGCCGCGATTTGCTGAAGCCCGCCGATGTCGGACTCGTCGAGGGCGAACGCCGGCGGGTGTCAGGCTTGCGCCGCGAGGAAGTCGCGATGCTCGCGGGAATCAGCTCCGAGTACTACCTGAGACTCGAGCAAGGTCGGGAGCGCCAACCATCCGACCAGGTGCTCGAAGGCTTGGCCAGTGCGCTACAGCTCAATGACGATGCGACCCACTACATGCGTAATCTGGCTCGCCCCGCGCCCCGTCGGCGACGGCGCGGCGCGGCGTCGGCTGAAAAATTCGATCCCGGATTGCAGACGCTGATCGACAATTGGCACCAGACCCCCGCGTACATACAGAACCGGCAGATGACCATCCTGGCCGCCAACGCGATGGCGTGCGCGCTGACGCCGTTCTTTGCCCCGGGCATCAACCACATGCGGTCGGTATTCCTGGAACCCGAACTGAACGCCTGGGTGCGTAATTGGGAAGAGGTCACTGCCATTCTGGTTTCTTCGCTGCGCTTCAACATCGCCGAAGAAAACTCCAATGATCCAGAACTGCAGTCGTTGATCGGCGAGCTCAGCATTGCCAGCCAACGGTTTCGGACCCTGTGGGCTCGCCAGGACGTCAAGCAGAAGACCACCGGGCCAGCCGTGTTCGACCACCCCCAGGTCGGCTTGCTTGAGTTGCGCTACCGCACCTTCGTGCTTCCCGAAACCAGGCAGGTACTCGTTACCTATTACGCCGCACCCGGCAGCACCGCCGAGGAGCGGCTGCGATTGCTCTCCACGCTCACCGGCCCGCGGACCTAGGCCCTTGACTACCGCATGCGTACTGACCGCGCAGCTAGGGCGGGATCGATGGACATCGCCGCGGAACGCGCACCGATCCACAAGGCGCAGCGGACTTTTCGCACGAGTACACGCCGACCGGCAGGTTCTCACCGTGACGCCGCAGCCGCGCCGGGGGAGGCGAACTCCATCCCGACTTCGAGCCGCAACCGGGCGCAGCAATGCCCGCGGCACGGCGGCAGGGCCTGGTCAACCGACCGTGGGCGGCGGTAGCGTCTGAACATGCTGTTCGCGGCCTTGCGCGACATGCAACGGCGAAGCCGACGGCTCGGCATCGCGGTGATAAGCACCGGACTGATCTTTGCGATGACGCTCGTCCTAACGGGGCGCGACCGGTATCGGCGAGCTGATCGGGCAAGACGAGTTGGCTAGCGACTGAGCCGGCTGCTGACGGCGCTGTCGAAGGTGACGCGAACGGTGTCGGCGCGCAGCCACCGCTGCGTGATGGACACCGGCCGCAAGGTGGCTTCGTCGACGTTGAGACTTTCGATGTACCAACCCAGGCTGGACTGCGGCGCGTCAAGTTGGTCGGCGACTTCACCTTCGAATATGTCGGAGCTGGCGTGTACCCATGACCGCCGCGGGAACAGCCCCGCATTCGTGAGGACCTCGTGCAGCGAGTCATTGGCCCGCATCGCCAACGTGAGGTCGGGAACCAATGCGGCAGGCACCCATTCGATTCCCCACGCGGCGGGCAAATCGTTGACGAAGGACAGCCGCACCAGGCGATGGCACGGATCCGAGGGGAGCAGTTGCAGTTTGGCGGCTATCTCCGCGGATGCCAGCCGCTGGGTACACGAGCGCACCACGCTTCGGGGAGACGCGCCGGCCGCACGCACCGTGGCGCTCCACGAGGGGGCGCGTTCCGCATCGATCGGATAGTCGATGCGGTGACTGGCGAAACTGCCGGCGCCGCGCACCCGGCGTATCACGTTGCGCGCGGTGAGGTATTGCAGCGCCGCGCGCGCGGTCGAGCGGGCGACGGTGAACCGTTGGGCGACCTCGTTCTCGCTCGGAACCCGTTGCCCGTCGTCGAAGCCGCGAATCTCTTCTTCCAGGATTCGGGCGATCGAACGGTACTTCGGGTCGTGCACCACAGCGCAGCCTAACGCCGCCCGGAATCTCCCGGTTTGCCGGAGACCGACGATCGCAGAGTTGTTCGGACAACCGCGATGAGATCGGCTGTCAACGTTCACCTTTCGTACACCTTCGCGAAGCCGTCGCGCCAGGGCTCGGCCAGACCGTTTCAGCAACGCCGGTACCCGAGGAGACGGACATGATCAGATTGGCCTGCCTGGACATGGCGGGCACCACAGTGCTCGACGACGGCGCCGTCGCGGATGCGTTCGACGCGTCCCTGTCGGCGTCGGGAGTATCCACCGGCAGCACCGATTATCGGGCGGCCATCCGCTACGTCCACAAGACGATGGGACAGTCGAAGATCGAGGTATTCCGGTCGATCTTCGATGGCGATCCGCACCGCGCCGAAGCGGCAAACAGTGCGTTCGAAGCGGCCTACCTCGACGCCATCGAGAGCAACCGCGTGGCACCGATTCCGCACGCCGCGGAGACCATCGAAAAGCTCCGCGGATCGGGCTGCGCCGTCGTGCTCACCACGGGCTTTGCCCCGACCACTCGCGACCACATCATCGCCGCCCTGGGGTGGGGCGAGCTGATCACACTAGCGTTGTCACCCGCCGACGCTGGCCGCGGACGTCCGTACCCGGACATGGTCCTCACGGCTTTGCTACGCACCGGCACCGACGCCGTCGGCCAGATCGCCGTCGCCGGCGACACCACGAGCGACCTGACGGCAGGTACCCGGGCCGGTGCGGCGATCGTTGCCGGCGTCCGGACCGGGGCACACAGTGACGCCGACTTCGCCACCGTGCCGCACACCCACGTGCTGGACTCGGTCGCCGACCTGGTCGCCTGCATCGACACTCATGACCGGGCGGTGTCGCGATGACCACGCCGAACACCGCCGGAGTGCGCGAGCGGCTCGACGATGCCCCGGTCAGCCGGTTTCACCTGAAAGCCGCCGTGACCGCCGGCATGGGATTCTTCACCGACTCCTACGACCTCAACGTCATCGGCACGGTGATCTTGTTGGTCAAACCCGAGTTTCATCTGTCGGCCGGCCAGGTCGGGGCGTTGACCAGCTCGACCCTGCTGGCGGTCGCGGTGGGCGCATTCCTGTTCGGGCGCCTCGGTGACCTGTTGGGCCGCCGGCGGGTGTACGGGCTGGAGGCGGTGCTGATGATCGTCGGTGCGCTCGCCTCGGCCTTCGCCCCGAACTTCATCAGCTTGCTCATCGCCCGCGTCGTCCTCGGCATCGGCATCGGCGGCGACTACCCGGCCTCCGGGGTGATCATGACCGAGTACGCCAACCGGCGAAATCGTGGTCGGCTGGTGGGATTGACCTTCCTGTTCTACGTCTTCGGACAGGTCGCCGCCTATGTCGTCGCGCTGATCATCGTCGGTCTGGGCACACCGCCGGGGCCGGCCTGGCGGCTGATCCTCGGCCTCGGGGCAATCCCGTCGTTGCTGGTGCTGTGGAACCGCCGGCACATGCCGGAATCCCCGCGATGGACCCTCGCGTCCACCGGCGATGCCGAGCAAGCGGCGCGCGATCTCAGCGTTTTCTCCGGCCGCGTGGTGGAGGCGGCCGATACCGACCGGGCGCCTGAATCGGTGACCCTGTGGAAAGCGCTGCGCTCCCGGTCATTTCAGCTCACGCTGCTGGGCACCGCCGGAAGCTGGTTGTTCTTCAACGTCGCCGTGTACGGGAACTCGGTGAGCCAGCCGCTGCTGATCAATAGCATTGCGCCCCATACCAGCATCGTGATGAACATCGCGATCAACGCCGCACTGGTGGTGTGTTTCAGCCTGGTGGCCGCACTCGTGGGCCTGGCCCTGCTGGACCGTATCGGCCGTAAACCGCTGCAGATCTCCGGATTCAGTCTCTCGGCGTTGTCGATGGTGCTGATCGCCGCGATACCGGGCCTGACGTCGACGGTGACGCCGTTTGCCGTGGTCTTCGGATTGTCGCTGTTCGGCATCGCCGTAGGACCCAACTACACGACAATGCTGCTGGCCGCGGAATCCTACCCAACCTCGATCCGCAGTACGGCACACGGGATTTCGGCTGGCACGGCCAAGGTTGGCGCCTTCCTCGGCGCCCTGATCACCCCGGTCGCCCTCGCCCACCTCGGCCTGCGGCCGACGGTGCTGATCGCCGGTGCGTGCTTTGTACTCGGCATCGTCGCGACGATGCTGCTCGCCGAGCCCAAGGGGACCAAGCTGGACGCCTTGGACCCCTTAGACACCGATGCCGCTGGGCGGAAACGGCGCGCGGGCAACCTCATCGCCCCGACGGGTTCTCAGCCGGTGTCGGCATGACGGCAGTCAACAGCGCCGTCGCCGCACGGTATGCGCGTTGGGACGGGGTCGGACGGCCAATCACCGTGGTGACGACCAGTGCGGCGACCGACCCCGGTCCCGGCCGGGTGCTGGTCGCGATCGATCTGGCCACCATCTGTGGAAGTGACCTGCACACCGTGCATGGACGCAGGGACGCCCCGCACCCGGGCATCCTCGGCCACGAACAGGTCGGCCATGTGGTGGCCATCGGTTCGGGCGCGCGTCCGCGGTATTCGACCGACGCCGAGGTGGCCATCGGCGACCGGGTCGTGTGGTCCATTACGGCGTCCTGCGGACGATGCCGCAATTGTGTGTGGGGCCTGGAACAGAAATGTCTGCATTTGAAGAAGTACGGTCACGAGGCGCTCGACAGCTCCTGGCCGCTCAACGGCGGCTTCGCCAGTCACTGCGTTTTGTTGCCGGGCACCACGATTGTCGAGGTACCCGACAGCGTGCCGGACACGGTCGCGGCACCCGCGTCGTGCGCCACCGCGACGGTCGCGGCCGTGCTCGACGCCGCCGAACTCGATCGACACCGGGATCCCACGCGAATCCTCATCACCGGCGCGGGCATGTTGGGAGTCACCGCGGCCGCGATGGCCGATGCGCTCGGTGCTTGGGTGGCCGTGTGCGATCCCGACCCGGCCCGACAGGAAACGGCATATAGCTTCGGTGCCGACCTCGTTGTCGGTGACGGCGAGGACGTGCCCCCGGTCGACGTGGCGCTGGAATTGTCGGGCAGCCCGACGGCAGTCGAAGTGTGCATCGCCAGTCTGGATGTCGGCGGCCGGGCCGTTCTCGCGGGGTCCGTGGCCGCCAGTAAGCCCATATCGATCGACCCCGAGTATCTGGTTCGCAATCTCATGACAATCACCGGTGTGCATAACTACCGCCCCCTGCATCTTCGGGCGGCCATCGATTTCCTGGCCGCTCACCATGACCGCTACCCCTTCGCCGAGCTGGTGGCGCCAGCGGCGGATCTGGATCACCTCGACGATGCGTTGCGCAGGGCAGCGACATCCCAATCGCTGCGCCAATCCGTTTGCCCCACATGGTGATTAGCCTGCATGCCGCCCGGGTGATCACCGGGTCCCCGGAACACGCGGACAACGACGAAGTCTTTGCGTCACGGTGGGTCACGATCGAAGACGGCCGCATCAGCGCCATCGGTACCGAGCCATCACCGCACGCGACGCGAGTCGACTTGCGACCATTGCAGCTCTGGCCGGCGTTCACCGACCTGCACGCGGATTCGTTGCCGCGGTTCGAATCTCCCCGGCCGGGGACGCTGATTCCGCTCGAGGCCGCATTGCAGGACTTCGCCACGGACGCCGTCGCCCACGGCGTCGTTCGTCCCTACCTGTGTATCTCGGTGGGGGAAGGGCCCGACACGGCCGACGGCTATCGTCGCGCGCACGCCGTGCTGAAAACCCTGCACCGCGTAGCCGGTGAGCTGGCGGTGCCAATGGCCGTCCATCTTCGGGTCGATGTCAGCGACCCAGAATCCGTCGATGGCACAGCCGAATTGCTGCGCCGGCATGGCCGGCGGATCGGGCTGCTGTCGGTGATGGATCACACCCCCGGTCAGGGGCAATACCAAACCGAACGGGCCTGGCGTCAGGCGATGGGCACTCGGCTGCGCATCGATGACGACGAGCTCAATCGCTGGCTGGCGACACTGCACCGGCATGCGACCGGAACCCCGTTGCGCCGCCGGCAGATCGCCCGGTTCGCCGCCGCACACGACACCGTCTTCGCCACGCACGATCCGGACAGCGAAAGCGCCGTCACCGAGGCGGCCGCGATGCGTGCCAGCATCTGCGAGTTCCCGCTGACCCTTGATGCCGCTGCCGCAGCCCGCCATAACGGACTCACGGTCGTGATGGGCGCACCTAACGCATGGCGAGGTTCCTCGCACTTGAGGAATCTGTCCGCCCGCGACGCGGTCGAAGCCGGTGTGGTGGATGTGCTCACTTCCGACTACCACAGCGGGTCACTGGTCCGGGCCGCGGTGGCCATCAGTGACGCGCGGGTGGCGTCTATCGACTCCGCGGTGGCTATGCTCACCACGCATCCGCGCCGGGTTGTCGCATCCTCGAGCTGCGACACCGGGGCGCTGGCGCCGGGCCAGCCTGCCGACCTGGTCGCGGTGCGCGCCGAGCCCATGGCTGCCGTCGTCGCGACGTGGTCGTCGGGCCGACAGGTTGGTGGGTCCGCACTTTGGTGATGTGCCGGAGGTCCGAGTCCTTCGAGAAGGCGACTACCAGAAGGTCTATCGCCTCTGGTGCCAAGAGCGGCCTACAGGTGCGGGTGCACAAGTCCGCGCAAGCGCGATGGGGTGCCGAACCGAAGCTTTCTCAGCGCTCGGCGCCGATGAAGCGTCCGCGCGCCGGCTTCAACACGAACACGGCCAGCGCTGCGGTTGCCACATCCAGCCCAATCGCACACCCGAATACCGGAATCCAGCTCCTGGCTTGCTGATGCAGCAGCGCGGCGAGCGGACCGCCGAAGATCGAACCAATCCCAAACGAGATGTAGAGCCAGCCGTAGTTCGCCGTGGCGTAACGGGTGCCGAAGGTATCGGTCAAGGTGGACGGGAACAGCGAGAAAATCTCGCCCCAACCGAAGAACACCACACCTGAAAGGAGCACGAACAGCACGGCGTTGTCTCGCGTGAGCAACCACAGCGTCATGGCAACGGCCTCCAGCGCAAAGGCAAACGCCATGGTGTTCTCACGGCCTACTCGATCCGACACCCAACCGAACAATGGCCGCGTCAGGCCATTCGTGAAGCGGTCGATCGTTAAGGCCAGCGGCAGGGCCGCGAGCCCGAACACCAAGACCTTGCTCACACCGAAGTCGGTCGCGAAGGTCGCCATCTGCGACGTCACCATCAGGCCTGAGGTGGCCATCATTGTCATCATCAGGAACATCAACCAGAAGAGCGGCCGCTTGAGCATGTCGGACGGTCGATAATCACGCGAAGTGATAGGCGTTTGGGCGCTCGACACGCTCAGCCCCAAATCCACCGGGGGCATGCGCAACCCCTGCGCGGCAATGAAGCCGACCGCGGCGAAGACGATACCGAAGAGCCACAACGTCGACTCCACACCGCGCGCGGCCAGCGATGAGGCAATCGGAAAGGTGGTGAGAATCGCGCCCATCCCGTAGCCGGCGGCTACCACACCGGCGGCGAAACCGCGTCGATCGGGAAACCACCGGACCATCAGTCCGACGACGCCGACATAGACAATGCCCGTGCCGAGACCACCGACACCGCCATAGGTGAGATACAGCATCGGCACGCTATGCGCGTAGGAAGCCAGCACCCAGCTCGCGCCGGCCATCAGCGTGCCGACTGAGATCAGCAGGCGTGGCTTGAAGCGGTCGATCAGCGCGCCCTGAAGTGGTGAGAAGAAGGCCTGCAACACCACGAGAATCGAGAAGGTAACCTGCAATTCGGGCAAGCCAATGCCGAGCTTGGCGCCAAGCGGCTTGGTCATCAGCGTCCACACATACTGCGGACTCGATATCGCCATCATGCAAACAAGGCCAAGACCAAGCTGAAGCCAGCGGTTCCCTGTGATGGTCGGCGCTGTAGGTGCGGCTGTGCCGTCCAAAGCGTCTGTGTGGGTACTCAATGTCGTTCTCCGTTTCGAATTGCGTAGGTTGAGCGCGGCCGAGAGCACCGATTGGACGCTCGCGCGGCTCGTGTTAGCAGCGGACCGATTGACCGCGGCGCCTCCCGCATAGCCGTACGTTGCCGCGGGATCCTGAGCCCACATGTCGGTGTGTTGCATCTGGGGCCGTGATCGTGAATCGCTCTGTCAAAAAACGTTGGCAACCAATAACACCGACATCAGCACCCGGTTGACCTCGATCTCTGCCCGCGGCCGCATACATCCGTGCTGAATTGATCTCCGGCGGCAACACCGAAAATTCCACTGCTGACTCTCCATCTAGTTAGCACGCTCGCGCGCCTAAACGCCGTTGTCTGCGAGGATGTTTCAGATTGCGTGAATTGGCGTGACGACCAATGTTATTTGCTAACAATAGATTTCGCGTGTTACCGAACCGATACCGATAGTAACCGGTGCATTAACTCTCGATCACAGGTGGGTCGCCGGAATGTGGCAGAAGTTTCGATAGATTGCGTAAATCGTTCCAGGACAATAGATGTAAGCACGGACATTGCGCACACGACTGTCATCTGCGCTACAAAGTCGTCGTGCGTCAGCCCGCGGAGTTGGCAACACAGACACGTCAATACGCGTGGTCTGGTCAGTTAATCACTGCTATACCAGTGACATTCGGGTATATCCATGCGGACCACCAGCTCGACGCCGTGGGATGAAACTCGATCATTAACCCGCCGTACTGCTTCGGCAGCGTCTCAACGAACAACAGGCGCCGAGTCCTCTAATAGGGCGACGACTGTTGGGCCAGGTTCAACAGCGCGTAGGCGGCGCAGAGCAGGAAGTTCAAGGCGAGCAGAGTCATGCCCGCGATCAACAGCGACCGCGCGCCCTCGCGCCTCATCTGCCGGTACTTTGCGCTGCGGTTTTCACGGTCGATTTCGGCCGCGATCAACGCGAATCGGACGCTGACTTCTTCACTGGCCGCGCAGGGTGCGCCGGCCAGCATCGCTCTGAGTCGGTCCGGCGAAGTGTCGACGCCGACGCGCGCGAAGCGGTGGCAAAGCCGCCGCGCACGTCTGCGGCCGAGAGCGTCACCGCGTATGTCCAGGTGATGCGAGAATCTGCCTCGCTCATTCCCCCACGGACTCGGCCGGTTCGTCATAATCCGGAGCCTAATTCGCTTGTGCCCGTTTTAAGGTGGTCGTGCGACTACCACCTTCGTTATCTGGATAGTCACCGATGCAGTTGCTCGGTCGGTTCGGTGTGGCTGTGTGCGAGTTCCACGCTCGCGCAATAGACAGATCCATCGGTGGGCTCCTGGATTGTCGACCGGTCGAAGTACTGATCGGATCTTTACATCCGACCGGATCGAGGTCCAATCCGAATTCGTGATGCCGGCAATCCGTATTGATGATGCTGTAGCCCAGCCGCTTTCAAAATCCACAAGGCGCAGGTGCGCAACGTTTTGCGGGGCCGTCAATTTCGCGGCAGCTCCGCCAGATGCCTCGCTAATCTAACTATTTTCCGCGGATCCGGGCAGCACATTTCGGTCCCGGACCCAATCACACAATCGGTGTGTTCAGCGTTTGCGCTGCAACGCCTCGACGATGATTTGCGTGGTCAATTCGGCCCGCCGACGTGAATACCGCCGCGCGTCGGAGAGGATGGGATATACCACGCCGCCGACAATGGCATCGGCCGCCGACTCGGCGGTGTCCGCATCGATGCCGTCGGCCAGGAGCCTGGTGCGGACGCTGTCGTGCAGCGGCAAACTGAATCCCGCCCGCAATTTGAGCGCGGTCTCCTCATGCTCCATGCAGGCGACGGTCAGCGTCCGCAGCATGGCCGACCCGCGGTCCGTTGTCAGCGTCGCGGTCAGTTTGCGTACCCAGCCCACCAGGTCGGCGGCCAGATCGTCGGTGTGGTCGACCGAAGCGAGGATCTTGTCGGCGTCTTCGAGCATCACGTCGGCGACCAGAGCCGGGCGGCTGGGCCACCAGCGATAGATCGTCTGTTTGCCCACACCCGCGCGTGCGGCAACCGCCTCGATGGTCAGCCCGTCGAATCCACGCTCGAGAAGCAGCTCACGCGTGGCGGTCACGATGGCCGTGCGGGACTTCTCGCTGCGGCGCCTTGGCGTATTCGCCTGAGTGAGATCGGTTGGCATCTGGTGATCCTCGTCTCTCAGGTCCCTCGCCGTCCTCGCCGCCGGCCGCCGGGCCCCGGGTTTACAGATCTCGACCCGCCCCGGTAATCTTCCACAAGACGAGACGGTTCGTCTTGTAAGACGAGAGGATATCAGCCGGTGCGGCCGAAGCCCATGTTCGCCAGTGCGCGGCCGCGGTCATGACCCTGGGACTGACACCCGAGCAGCAGGATCTGAGCGAAGCCGTCGGGCAATTCGCCGCCCGGCACGCCCCGATCGCCACGACGCGCGACAACTTCGACGCCCTGGCAGCCGGCAAGCTCCCCGACTGGTGGGATGCGCTGGTCGCCAATGGCTTTCACGCAGTCCATCTGCCGGAGGATCGCGGAGGCCAGGGTGGACAGCTGATCGATGCGGCGTGCGTGCTCGAGTCGGCGGGTAAGGCGCTGCTGCCCGGCCCGCTGCTGCCCACCGTCGCAACTGGCGCCGTCGCGCTTCTTGCCGATCCGACGCCGGCCGCTGAATCGCTGATCTGCGATCTCGTTTCGGGCGCACCCGCCGCGATCGTCCTGCCCGGCGACGCAGATTTCCAGGCTCGCGCCGACGGTCAGGGATGGCGGGTCACCGGGAGTTCGAAGGTCACCGCGGGCGCATGTGCGGCACGCGTGATCCTGGTCGGCGCCCGCACCGGCGATGACGAGGTTATCTGGATGCCGGTCGACACCGGGCAGCCTGCTGCGACAGTCGAATCCGTGCCCGGCACCGACCTCGTCCTGGATGTCGGGGTGCTGCGGCTCGACGGGTATCGCGCGGCCGAGTCCGACGTTCTGACCGGAATCGACGAAGACCGCGCGGCATGCGCGGTCGTGGGCCTGGTGGCCAGCACGACTGCCGGTATCACCCAGTGGTGCGTCGATGTCGTCACCGCGCACCTGCGCACCCGCGAGCAGTTCGGCAAGGTGATCGGTACCTTCCAGGCTCTACAGCACAGCGCGGCGATGCTGTTGGTCAACAGCGAGTTGGCCACCGCGGCGGCCTGGGACGCCGTACGAGCCGCGGATGAGTCGACCGACCAGCACCGGCTCGCCGCGGCCGGGGCGGCGACGATCGCGGTTTCGCCGGTGCCGGACCTGGTGCTCGACGCCCTGACGATGCTCGGTGCCATCGGTTTCACCTGGGAACATGACGTGCACCTGTATTGGCGGCGGGCCATCAGCCTGGCGGGGTCGATCGGTCCGGCCAGTCGCTGGGCCCGACTGCTGGGGCAGCTGGGTTGTGCCCAGCAGCGCGACATGTCGGTCAATCTGGGTGACGCGGAGTCGGAGTTCCGGGCCTGGGTCGCCGAAACACTCGATGCCGCCGAGCAGTTGCGCAATGACACACCCGCACCGCACGGCGACTACGAGGACCAGGCCACCGGGCCGCAGCGCACCTTGATCGCCGACGCCGGCCTCATGGCGCCGCACTGGCCGGCGCCGTGGGGCGTCGATGCGGGTCCCCTCAAACAGCTCATCATCGACGAGGAGTTCGCCAAGCGACCCGGACTGGTTCGGCCATCGTTGAACATCGCCGAGTGGATCCTGCCTTCGGTGTTGGCGGCCGCGCCAAAAGAGCTGCAGGAGAGCCTGATTCCGGCGACACAACGTGGCGACATCCTGTGGTGCCAGCTGTTCAGTGAACCGGGTGCGGGCTCCGACCTCGCGTCGCTGACCACCCGAGCGACCAAGGTCGACGGCGGCTGGCGGATCAACGGCCACAAGATCTGGACGTCGTTGGCACAGTACGCCGACCTCGGTGCGCTGCTGGCGCGCACCGACCCCGAAGCCAGCAAGCACCGCGGCATCGGGTATTTCATCCTCGATATGCGATCGCCCGGGGTCGAGGTGCAGCCGATCAAGACGGCGACCGGCCAGGCGCATTTCAACGAGGTCTTCCTCAACGACGCGTTCGTCCCCGACGACATGCTGCTCGGCGGTCCGACTGACGGCTGGAGTCTCGCGATCGCCACCATGGCTGAAGAGCGTTCCGCCATCAGCGGATACGTGAAGTTCGACCGGGCTGTCGCCCTGCGTCAGCTGGCGACCGAACCCGGCCCCGAGCGTGACGACGCCGAGCGGGCGCTGGGTGAGCTCGACGCCTACACCAACGCCATCCGAGCGCTCGGCGTGCGGGAAACCATTCGTCTGCTCGATGGCCAAGCATCCGGTCCGGCGTCGAGCATTGCCAAGGTCGCGATGAACGTGTTACTGCGGCGCACGTTCGAGGAGACGTTGCGCCTGACCGGACAGACGGTCATGGTCACCGATTCCGAACCCGCGGTTGTTGAGCCCTATTTACACCTGCCGGCCGAGCTGATCGGCGGCGGAACGATGGAGATCCAGCTGAACATCATCGCGCAGATGATTCTCGGCCTGCCGCGCAAGTAAACCCCGAAAATAAGGACACGCCATGGGATTACGTGGAGAGGCCGCGATCGTCGGATACGTCGAGCTGCCACCGGAGCGGCTGAACAAGGCTTCACCCGCTCCGTTCGTCCTCGAACAGTGGGCAGACCTCTCCGCGGCCGCACTCGCCGATGCGGGATTGCCGGCTGAGGTGGTCAATGGCATTGTCGCGTCCCACCTCGCCGAGTCGGAGATCTTCGTCCCCTCCACGATCGCCGAATACCTCGGCGTGGGAGCACGATTCGCCGAGCACGTGGACCTTGGCGGAGCCAGCGCCGCGGCCATGGTCTGGCGGGCGGCGGCTGCTGTCGAGCTGGGCATCTGCGACGCCGTATTGTGCGCACTTCCGGCCCGTTACATCACGCCGATGTCCAAAAAGAAACCCAGGCCGATTATCGACGCGATGTTCTTCGGATCGTCGAGCAACCAGTATGGCTCTCCGCAAGCCGAATTCGAGATCCCCTACGGAAACCTCGGCCAGAACGGGCCGTATGGCCAGGTGGCACAACGCTACGCGGCGATCTATGGATACGACGAACGGGCGATGGCCAAGATCGTCGTCGATACGCGCACCAATGCCAATCACACCGACGACGCGATCTGGAAGGACAAGCCGCTCACCGTCGAGGACGTGCTGGCCAGCCCGGTGATCGCCGACCCGCTGCACATGCTGGAGATCGTCATGCCCTGTGTCGGAGGCGCCGCTGTGGTCGTCGCCAACGCAGACCTCGCCCGACGGGGGCGCAATCGCCCGGTGTGGATCAAGGGCTTTGGCGAGCACGTGCCGTTCAAGACCCCGACCTATGCCGAGGATCTGCTGCACACGCCGATCGCGGCGGCCGCCGACACCGCATTCGCCATGACCGATCTGACCCGCGACCAGATGGACATGGTGTCGATCTACGACTGCTACACGATCACCGTCCTGTTGTCGCTGGAAGACGCCGGCTTCTGCGAGAAGGGCACCGGGATGGAGTTCGTCGCCAACCACGACCTGACTTTCCGCGGCGACTTTCCGCTCAACACCGCCGGCGGTCAGCTCGGCTTCGGTCAGGCGGGCTTGGCGGGCGGCATGCACCATGTCTGCGACGCCACCCGTCAGATCATGGGCCGCGCCGGGGCGGCGCAGGTCGCCGACTGCAATCGTGCCTTCGTGTCCGGCAATGGCGGAATTCTTTCCGAGCAGACGACGCTCATCCTGCAGGGAGACTAGGGACCCATGGTGACATTCGAACGCCCGATGCCGGTCAAAACGCCTACCACCGCACCGTTTTGGGATGCGCTGGCCCAGCATCGCATCGTTATTCAGTACTCGCCGTCGTCAGACGCGTACGTGTTCTATCCGCGGGTACGCGCGCCGCGCACCCTGGCCGACGACCTGGAATGGCGTGAGATATCCGGCATGGGCACGTTGTATTCCTTCACCGTCGCGTACCGTCCCATCAGCCCGCACTTCGCGGATGCCGTGCCGCAGCTGCTGGCGATCGTTGAATGGGATGAGGGGCCAAGGTTTTCCACCGAGATGGTCAACGTCGATCCGGCGGATCTCAGCGTCGGGATGCGGGTGCGGCCGGTGTTCTTCGACTATCCCGAGCACGAGGTCACGATGCTGCGCTACGAGCCCGCCCCGGAGTAGGTCGGCCGACGGGCACGCACGGCCACGACTGCGCGGCCTGCCGCACGCTCGACCGTGAGTGTGCGGCCAGCCGCACGCTCGACGTGACAAATCACTTCACCTGTTCGGTCGGGACGTCGTAGCGCTCCTGGTAGGCACGCACCCGCTCACGCACTTCGCCGGCGTCCAGCCCGGTGTCCGCCCAGGTGTAGCGGCCGTGGCCACCGTCGCCGGGATGGGCGGCCAGGAAGTCGCGCATCTTCTGCTCGGCCTCGGGTAGCAGCTCGCGGCCCAGCTTCTGATAGATGTCGCCGATCGTGCTCCAGGGGTCCTTCACGAAATCGGTGAATTGGACGTCGATCACGCGACCGTCGGGGACAACGCCGCTGTCACGCAATGCCATTCCGCGGTCGAGGCCGACGGTGATCTCCTCGTACGACTGGGCCGCACACTCGGCGATGTCCGATTCGTCGCTGCCCATCCGCCGCAGGTGGTGCGTGAGCGCGGCGATCGACGAGATCACGTTGAGAGGATCGCGGTGCGTCTGCACGATCAACGCATCGGGGTATTCGGCTAGGAGCTTGTCGAGCTGCCACAGATGCGCCGGCGACTTCAGCAGCCACTGGCCGGGAACACCGGATTGAAGGTGCTGCAGGAAGATTCGGTGATAGCGGTAGGCGCCGGTGTGGTCCGCCTCGTAGAGCAGCCAGCGATAGTAACTCGGCAGCCGGTACTGCACCGTGTAGATCATGCTGGTGAACTCGCTGCCCGTGATGCGAACACACTCCTGTGCGAGTAGCGCGCCCATCGGATGAAAGGCCAGGAAGCCGGGAACGATCTGCTCGGACATCTCGATGCTGGCCTGCGCCTGCGCGATTCGCGGATCGCTTTGGTAGGTCTCGGGTTGCGGTACGGGACAGGGCTCGTCGACCTCCCAGGTCAACGGCGCGCGCAACTCGGGATCCTGGGCGAGCAGGTCGTGCAGGATTGTGGTCCCGGTGCGAGGCTGGCCGACGATGAAGATCGGCGCGGTGATCGGCTCGTCCGCGATCTCGGGATGTTGCTTGCGCCAGGCGATCACGCCGAGTCGGTTCTTGAGGGAACGCATCAAGTCGAGATGGGCGACCTCCACTCCGATCACCGAGAGCCGCGCATCGTTGACCAGCCCATCGGCGACGCGTTCCAGTCCCGGTTGCCAACCGTCAGCGCCGAAGTCGTCGCTGCCGGCCTCCTCGCACGCGGCGGCGATGAGGCTTTCGGGCTTGAAACGCTCCCGCAGCGTCACGCCCGCGCCCCGCTGTCGCGCACCGAGACCTTGACGTCGGGCGGGCTGGGATTGTCCAGCCAGCGCACGATCACAAACCCGCGATGCCGGCCGCCGGTGTCGAGCCAATGCCCAAACCCGAAGTCCTGTGCGGAGATAGCGATACGCACCCGCCCGTCGGCATCCGGCTGTACGGCGCGATTGGTCACCGAACTATGCCGGCGCCGCGGCTCGAGACACTCGTGCCAGATGCTTTCCAGGGTTACGTTCCAGTACCGGGTGTCGGGTGGCTCGATGTCGAGCACCAGCGCCTGGCCGGGCTCGAGGCGATAGGTGCCCATCATGTAGAGGTTGTCCGGCGTGGTGTCGGCCGCACCCAGATCCGCGGCCTCCGCGGTCAGCAGCGTGTTCGGGTTCTGCAGCAGCTCCGGCTTGATGGTGCGGTGCAGCGTGGTGAGCTTCATCAGCGACCACGCCATCGCGGTGAACTGCTCGGCCAGTTCTTCGTCGGTCAGCGCGGTCACCGGGTCGGGGTCGAGCGCCTCGATCCGCATGGTGGCCGGTTCCTCGGAGTCGCGCTCGCCGATGTACTCGCGGACGACGACCGACGACGCGTCCTCGGGCATTTGCACCCATTGCGCGCCGGCCAGATCGGCAGGCTCGTCGGCCGAAAGCACCAACGCGAATTCACCGGAGTTCAGATCCAGGTTGGTGTCGCCGACATAGTTGGACATTCGCCGCGGAGTCAGGCCGGTGCCGGCCAGGATCTGGAATCCGAGGTAGGCCGTCGTGCCGCGGGTGCCGGTGATCCGATAGCGCCGATCGCCGCGGATCATCGCCAGGAAGTAGCTGCCGTCGGGGTTGGGTCCGCCGATCATCCTGGTGTCCGAGCACATATCGAAGAAGGCGGGCCGGGCGGTGTCGGCCTCGACGGCCATTTGCGAGCACAGCGACGACACCCGGGCGATCACCCGCAGCCCTTCGAGCAGCTCGCGCTCCGATTCGGCGTCCTCGGCCACGATCTTGGTGACGTCGGCGATCATCTGCTGGAAGAACTGCCACGCTGCCAGTGTCTCCGCCGGACTTTGAGTCATAGTCTTATGATTAGACTATGTCTCACGCCTTGTCTAGCATCAGTTCGCCCGCCGAGCGCCGACGGGCGGTGACCCGACAGCGCATCGCTGCGGCTGCCGCGCAACTGGTGGGGGAGCACGGCTTGGCCGGGGCCACCGTGGACCGCATCGCCGATGCCGCCGACATCAGCCGGGCAACTTTCTTTCGCTACTTCAACTCTAAGGAAGACGCCGTCGCCGAGGGGATGAATGTCCATTGGCTGAACCGCATCACCAGCGCACTGGCCGCCCAACCGGACCACCTGACCGCCGCCGCGGCCGTCGTCGCGGCTTTCGGCGATCTCGCCCTCGGATTCGCCGAGATCGAGGGCCACGTGCGTGAATTGGGCATGCTGACAAGGTCTTCGGAGACGCTGGAGGCTTGGAACCTACACATCTATGTGCGCTACGAATCGGCCATCGCCGAGCTGGTCGCACCACGCATGCCCGGACTGACTCACGACGATCCCAGGCCTCGTCTGATCGGTGCGCTGGCGATGGCGGCCGTCCGCATCGCCCTGGACGACTGGCTCAGCGACGGCGGATCGCTGCCTGACCGGGTGCGCCAGGGCCTGGCGGCGATCGCGATATCCTGACGCGACTACGAGCTATCTTGCGGCGCTGGCCATTTCAGAATCTGTCGAGCTGTTCCGCCGAGAATCCAGGCCTTCTCGTCCTCCGACAGCGCGGTAGAGTCACGGATGCTGAACAGAGTCTCGGCCCACGTGGCGCGTTTCCGGGTCATGGTGTAGTCGCTGGCCCACATCACGCGCTGGGGTCCGAAGGCATCAATCGCGCGGCGCAGCTTCGGTTCGAGGTCGGGAAACGGGTAGGGCTCGGTCGACAGAAACGATGCCGCGTGCGCCCATTTGTAGGCCACGTTGGAATAGCTCGCCATCGCCACCGCGTCGTCGATGCCGGCTTGCCCGGGCGGCGCATCAAACGCAGCGCCGCAATGATCGATGACGAACTGAACGTCGGGAAAGCGCTGCACGTACTGCACCAGGTGCGGGACTCGTCCAGGACAGGTGACGAATACCGGCAAGCCGTGGGCCCGTGCGGTTTTGAACAGCCGATCATGCCCGCCCTGCTCGAACACCGCAGCTTCGGCCGGGGTGAACATCGTGGTGCGCAGGGCCTTGAACCCGGGCGCGGCGGTCAGCGTCTCAATCCAGGATTCGATGCCCGGGTCTGTGGGAGCCACCCGCATCAGGAAGGCGAATCGCTCGGGATGACTGATGGCCGCGGCCTCGGCATTCGGCCCCACGCAGCGAAAGGCGCCGTTGGCCACACGATAGCCGGGCAGCAACCCCTCCGCGGTAAACCTGTCGAACTCGTCGAACAGCACGCCCGCAATGCCCAGGGCATCCATGATCGCCAGCGTGACCTCGGTGCCGAGCATGTTGGCGTGCACCTGGGCGTCGACAATGTCCATCGAATTGCTCCTGTCCGGCCGTCTTGCTCAGTCGGGAGTATGCCAGTGGGTTATCTCTGCACCGCCACCCCGCAGCTGTCTACGTCGACGAGCGCACGATCAGATGGGCGATCTCAGTCGACCCACCCGATGGCGGGGCGGGGTAGCCCAACCGGTCAAGCAGAGCAGCGAGAGCGATATCGGCGACGGCGCGCGAAACGAATTGCACGGTGGTCAGCGGCGGGCTGCTCACCACACCCATCGGGCTGGCGTCGACACCGATGACGGCAAGATCGCGCGGGCAACGCAGCCCGGCCTCGTGAATACCGTGCAAGACGAGGCAGGCGATCTCGTCGCTTTGCGCACATACGGCCGTCACGCCGCCGCGAACCCACCCGCTCACCACGTCCGCGGCGCTGTCGACGGTCACCTCTGCGACGGCCAGCCGTGGCAGGCCGCGCGACTTGGCCGCGCGCGCGACGCCCTCGAACCAGTACTCGCCCAGGGTGCGCCATCTCTGAATTCCGGTATAGGCGAAGGCGATCTGGCGGTGGCCGCGCGAGACGAGATGTTCGACCCGCATCTCACCGATGGCGAGGTGCGGATCTCCGAGTGCGGGCAGCGTCCCGATCTCGATGTTCGGTATGCCTGCGGCCCTCACCGAGTTCGAGGCGGCCGCGCTGAGCGGAAACAGGCTGGTGACAGCGATCGGGTCGAGGTTCTCGATGGCATCGACGACGTGTTGATCGTCGTCGGTCTCGTAGATCTGCACTTGAAGCAGACCCAGCCGCGCGAGTTCGGTGGTCATCCGGCTGCCGGCGATCATCGGCATCTCGCCCACCGCCACATGCGGCACCACGTACAGCACCACGCCGCTCTTGCCCCGGGCGAGATTGCGCGCGGCCAGGTTGGGGCGATAGCCCAATAACTCAGCGGCGCGGTGCACGGCCTCCCGGGTTTGCGCCGAGATTCGGCGCCCCGCCGCATTGTTCAAGACATAACTGACCGTCGCGGTCGACACGCTGGCCAAACGCGCCACGTCAGCATTGGTGGGCCGCACCACCTTGTTCGTGTGCACCTCGGGCCCAGCCATGATTCATGGTGGCACGCGGCGACGATGCGAGTGGCGATCCCGCATTCTCAAAGCCCGGCCCACGGCGTGTTAGCACGGACTAATAGTCACTACACGTCGGGGCCAACAGCCGCGGTTGTGTGCTGCGGTATCGGCTTTAGCTCGCCAGAAGCAGCAACGACGGCCATTGACTCTCTGACCGAAATCATTGTCTACTAGTCACTGTATTCGAGGAGCGTGGCATGAATAAAGACGATCTGATCCTGATCAGCGTGGATGATCACATCGCCGAGCCGGCGGACATGTTCGACGCGCACGTTCCGGCGAAGTACCAAGAACTCGCGCCGCGGGTCGTCCTCGAGCCCGACGGTGTCCAGCAGTGGTACTACGGCGAGATTCGTGGGCGGAACATGGGCCTGAACGCCGTCGCGGGCAAGCCCCGCGAGATGTACAACATCGACGCCTCCCGCTACGACGAGATGCGGCCGGGCTGTTTCAACGTCGATGAGCGGGTCCGCGACATGAACGCCGGTGGCCAGCTGGCGGGTTTGAACTTCCCGAATTTCACCGGGTTCTCCGGCCAGGTCCTCAACCAGGGTCCCGATCGTGGCGTCAACCTGGTGATGATCAAGGCCTATAACGACTGGCACGTCGACGAATGGTGTGCCGCATATCCGGGTCGGTTCATCCCCTGCGGAATCCTGCCCCTTTTCGATGTCGCCGAAGCGGCCAAGGAGGTCAAGCGCCTGGCGGACAAGGGATGTCACGCGGTAACGTTCTCGGAGAATCCAGAAGCGTTGCAGATGCCCAGCATTCATACCAAATACTGGTATCCGTTGTTCGAGGCCGTCTGCGAGAACAAAACGGTGTTGTGCACGCATGTCGGGTCCGCATCGCGATCCCCGCAGGTCTCGACGGACGCGCCCCCCAGTGTGCAGATGACGGCATCCTCGATGATGAGCATGTTCACTTTCACCGAGCTGATTTGGGCCGAGTTCTGGACCGATTTCCCGCAACTGAAGTTCTCCCTCACCGAGGGCGATGTCGGTTGGATACCGTATTTCCTGTGGCGGGCCGAGCATGTCTACAACCGTCACTCGGGCTGGACGCTCGCGACCTTTCCGCCCGGCTACCAGGGGCCCAGCGACGTGTTCAAACGACACTTGTACACCTGCTTCATCAGCGACAAAGTCGGTGTGCACAACATGGACTGGTTCAATGAGGACATGCTGTGCTGGGAGTCTGACTTTCCGCATTCCGACAGCAACTGGCCGTTTGCGCCCGAGGATATCGTGGCGACGATGGGCCACCTCGATGATGCGGTCATCAACAAGATCACTCACGAAAATGCCATGGCCGCTTACTCTTTCGACCCATTCCGGTACATACCGAAGGAACACGCCCGGGCCGGCCACTTGAGAGCACAGGCGACGGATGTGGACGTGGTCACCCACGTCGGCCGCCAAGCCAGCCAACGTGATCGTGACGCGTGGACGCGGATGACGCAGTTCGCCCTGCAGGCGCAGGCCTCGGCGAGCGTGCCGGTGACGGCCGAGGTCGCCGGAATCGCCGGCCGCGCCACCACGCTGGGCAATTGAGCGTGGCGCCTCAGGCACCATTCCCCGACTGGCGTGTGCTGGAGCTCTCCAACGGAATCGCGGTCTCTTACTGCGCCAAGATGTTCGCCGACGCGGGCGCCGATGTAGTGAAGATCGAATCCCCGCAAGGTGATTCATTGCGCAAGCGTTCAGCCGGCGGCTCGCCCGGGGCCTTGTTCGGTTACCTGGCAGCAGGCAAAAAATCGGTGGTCCGTCGAGACCACGCGGAAATCACCGCGCTACTGGCCGGCGCCGACATCGTGCTGACCGATTTGACCGACGGCTGGAAGCTCGATGACATCACGGCGCACACCGGCCCGTCGGCGGTGGTCGTCACCGTGACACCATTCGGAATGACAGGGCCCTACGTCGACGACCATCGGGTCGCCAACGAGTTCATCCTGCAGGCGATGTGCGGCTCGATCTCCGGTCGGGGCTGGCCGGGCGACGAACCGGTGCAGGCTGGCGGCCAACTCGGGGAGTGGTTGGCAGGTTCGTTCGCCGCCCCGGTCGCGGCCGCCGCGGCCCGGCACGCTGCCCGGGGCGGCCGCGGAGAGGTCATCGACGTCTCGACCTACGAGGCGATGGCGATCGCGATGGGTGGGCTCTCGGCCATGTCAGCCAGTGTCTTGGGCGCGGATTCCCTTCTGCACCAACGCAGTCTGGAGCTGCCGTCGATCGTTCCCACGGCCGATGGCATGGTCGGCTTCTGCACGATCACCGCCCAGCAGTTCCAAGACTTCCTGATCATGATCGATCGTGCCGATCTGGTCGACGACGCCGAGCTGGCGTCGTTCGTCGGTCGCGTCGAACGCCGCGTCGAGTTCCTCGACATGGTGACACGGTGGACCCGGACCCGGACCACGCAAGAGATCGTCGACCTCGCGGTGGCATTTCGCATCCCGGTGGCGCCGATCGGTACGCCCGCCACACTGCCGACCGTTGACCACTTCGTACAGCGCGGCGTGTTCGTCGAATCCGAGATCGGGGTGCTGCAGCCGCGAGTGCCGTATCGCAGCGACACCATCACGACGCGGTCGCCCGGACTGCCCCCGCTGCTGGGTGCCGACAACGGCCGCGTGCACTGGCCAGCACGGCCCGACCGGCCGAGCTGTGCCGACCCGGACGCACTTCCGTTGTCCGACATCCGGATCACCGATTTCACCGCGTTCTGGGCCGGGCCGGTCGCGACGCAATTCCTCGGTGCCCTGGGCGCCGACGTGATCAAGCTCGAGGGGGTTCGCCGCCCCGACGGTATGCGGTTCTCCGCGGGCCGCCCGCCCGACTGGGACCAGTGGTGGGAGTGGGGTCCGGTCTTCTTGTGCAGCAACAACAACAAACGTGGCGTCAGTGTCGAACTGAGCACCGACGCCGGCCGGGCGCTCGCGCTGAAGCTCATTGCCGCAAGCGATCTGGTCATCGAAAATTTCTCGCCGCGGGTGATGGAGAACTTCGGGCTGCAATGGGACGCCGTGCGCGCGGCCAACCCTCGCGCCGTCATGGTCCGGATGCCGGCGTTCGGTCTCGACGGCCCGTGGCGCGACCGCGTCGGCTTCGCCCAAACGATGGAGCAGGCGACCGGGATGGCATGGATGACCGGACATGCCGACGGGCCACCGGTGATTCCGCGTGGTGTATGCGATCCGATGGCGGGCTTGCACTCCGCCTTCGCGGCTATTGCGGCGCTGGTCATCCGCGACCGGGACGGGACCGGCATGCACGTCGAATCCACGATGGTGGAGTCGGCGCTCAATGTGGCCGCCGAAATGCTGCTCGAGTACTCATGCAACGGAATTCAGATGCGCCGGCAGGGAAATCGGGGTCCCGGCGCGACTCCGCAGGGTCTGTACCGCTGCCAGGGCGACGACGAGTGGGTCGCGCTCGCCGCGCTGACCGACGCCGCGCGCGAAAGCCTGGCCGCGCTCGTCGGCCACCGCGATCTCGGAGTCGATGAGGCCGGTTGGCGGGAGCGCGCCGACGAACTCGACAAGCTGATCGCGGATTGGACCGCGCCTCGCCCGGTGGCCGACGTGGTCCGCACGTTGCGCGCGGCGCGGATACCCGCCGCGCGCGTGACCGAGGCGGCCGCGCTGCTGAGCGACCCGCAGCTGGTCGCGCGCGGGTTCTGGGAGACGGTCGATCACCCCGTCGCGGGTTCGTTCCTGTGCACCGGAATGCCATTCACCTTTGTCGGCAAGCCGAGACGCTGGATCCGCCGCGGCTCACCGCTGTACGGGCAGCACACCGGCGAGGTGCTGAGCGGGATCCTGGGGAGCAGCCGGGAAGAGCTGGCGGAGTTACGCGTGCAGGGCGCAACCAGCGCCCGCCCGGCGGGCTTGTGACGTGGCCGTCACGTTGTGCGTGCCGCCGCGCCCCGGGGAGCTGTGCGCGCCGGTGCGGTTCCTGGTGCGTCAGGACACGGTCGTGATGGAACTGACTGCGCGGCACCGGATCACCGGCGTCGAGTGGGACGACGGAGAACGTGCGGTAGCCATGATCGTGGAGATCACCGACCCGCAAACCGCGCGACCGGTGGACGTGCGAATCGACGTCGTAGAACGTGGGACTGTTGCCGGCACGTCGCCCGTCGATGTGCGGACAACGATGATCGGCACTGTCGTTCGGGATGGACGGCAATGCGAGGTACTAGGCACCTATTTAGGGGTGGTAGCGGATGAAAACTGAAGAGCCGCAGGGGTGAGCGCGACGAAGCGGACCGCGGCTATCGTCGGGGTGCACAACACTCGACAAGGGCGACGCCTGGACGGCGAAACGTCACGCGGACTGGCGATCAAAGCGATTCTGGGCGCGCTCGACGATGCCGGCCTCACGCTCGACGACGTCGACGGCATCAGCGCGAGCCCACATTCGACCTCGTTGATCTACGACCTGCGGATCGGCCCCGCCTGGCAGGGCCTGGCCTTCGGGGTCGGCATGATCACCGAGGCGGTCACCGCCATCGAGCACGGCATGGCCGATGTCGTGGTACTGGTCGCCGCCCAGGCCGGCGAATACCGCGATCACGAGGCCACGGCGCCGTGGACCAGGCCCGAGAACGAATTCGTCGCGCCGTGGGGAATGTTCACCACTGCCGAGTTCGCGTTGATCGCCCGAAGGCACATGCACGTATACGGCACCACGCGCGAACAGCTGTCCATCGTGGCGGCGACCATCCGGAACAACGGCTCGCAGAACCCCGAAGCCGTTTACTACCAACGTGGTCCGTTCACCCCGGACGACATCACCGCGTCCCGACCGATCTCCGACCCGTTCCACCTGCTCGACTGCGCCACCACTTCCGAAGGCGGCTGCGCACTGGTGGTGGCGAACATCGATAAGGTCGACCCGGCCAGTCGGCCGATTTTTGTGCTGGGCAGCGGGGCGGACTTTCACGGCCCCTCGTATCAGCACCCACCGGCCTGGGACCTCTCCGGGCGGCGCGGTGACCACGTCAATGGCGTCGTCGGAAGACGCGCGGCCGAATGTGCGTTCCGCCACGCGGGAATTCGGCCCGACGACATTGACGTGCTCGAACTCTACGATCCGTTCTCGTTCGAAATCATCCGCCAGCTCGAGGCTTTCGGCTTCTGCGGCGAAGGCGAAGGCGGCCCCTTCGTCGCCGACGGCCATATCGCCATAGCCGGCAGTCATCCGATCACCACCGATGGAGGAACCATGTCCTTCAGCCACGCCGGTGCTAATCCGCAAATGATGCAACGCGCGGTTCGGGCCGTCCAGCAATTGCGCGGTGCGGCGGGTGCGCTTCAGGTTCCCGACGCGCATATCGCATTCTGCAGCAACGGAGGCGCGGGAGCCTTGTTCACCACGGTGCTGATCGTCGGAGATGAGCCACGGTGACCGAGTCGTTGCAACCGCAGACCGGTCCGCTGCCACACGCGAGCAGTCACGCCAGCGTGCCGTTTTGGCAGGGATGCCGATCAGAGGAGTTGCGGTATCAGCGCTGCGATGCGTGTGGTCAGGCCAACTTCCCGCCGACCGAGCACTGTCGCCAATGCCTGTCGGCTGAATTGCAGTGGGCGAAGAGTGCCGGGTTCGGCGAAATCTACAGCTGGACAGTGGTTTACCGCCCCGTGACGCCGGAGTTCGAACCGCCCTACGCACCGGCGATCATCACGCTGGACGAGGGCTACCAGATGCTCACCAACATCGTCGGTGTGGCGCCCGAGAAACTGGCGATCGGCATGCGGGTGCAGGTGCAGTTCCAGGCCGTTGGACCGGACGTGACACTGCCCTACTTCACCGGTCAAAAGTAGAAAACGGTGAGTCCCCGGCGCACCACCAACGGCCTACCGGTGACGGCTTACCTGGTGCTGGGTGTGCTCGCCGCCAACGATGAACAACTGACTGCGGGCGAGATCAAGATGCGCGCCGAGCTGACGGTGGGTCACTTCTACTGGTCACCGTCGGTCAGCCATGTGCGACGCGAACTGAACCGCCTGCTGGAGGGGGGGATGGTCAGCGAAATCCCCGCTCAATCCGGCAAGCGTGCGATCACGCTGTACGAGACCACGGATGCCGGGCTCGACGCGCTTCGCCGGTGGGTCCAACACTTCCCGGGTGACGATCAGGTCGTCATCAAGCACCCCGTCATCCTGCGGACCTGGCTCGCGCGGGGCGAGGATCCCGAACTCGTCGTCGACACGCTGGATCGGCATCTCGACGCCACCCGGGCCCGGCTGGACGAGGCGCTGTGGTCGCGGCAGCGTTCCCGGGAACTCGGCATCACCGACGATCCGGACCAGCGCTTCTCGTTTGCCGTGCTGGACTACGCGATCCGCGGGTTGTACGCGGAGATCGCCAACATCGCGCAACTGCGGGACGAGATCGCCAGCGGCACCAGCCGAGATCCCGTCAAACGGGTTACACGGGCGAAGGGGCAGATCCGCCGTCGGGCACCCAAGAACTAGCCGCATCGCGGTAGGCCGTGCCCCGTGGTTCGCGCACCCAGAGGGTTTCGTCCTCGCCGATCGCCGTTGCCTGCGCGATCAACTGACGTTTGAGAACCTTGTGCGTGGCGGTGCTGGGCAGCTCGCTGGCGATCCGCACGTAACGCGGTCGCGCCTTGGGGGACAGGTCGGGTTGCTCGCTCAGGAAGGCTTCGAATTCATCGGGATCCAGGGTCTGGCCCTCGTTCAGCACCATGGCGGCCATCACCTGATCGCCGACATGGCCGTCCGGCACGGCGTAGACCGCAACGCGGTTGATCACATTGTGGCGGAGCAGGATTCGTTCGATAGGTGCGGCGGCCATGTTCTCACCGTCCACCCGCATCCAGTCCGCGGTGCGCCCGGCGAGGTAGATCCAACCGTCGGCGTCGCGATAGGCGAGGTCCCCGGACCAGTACATGCCGTGGCGCATACGTTCGGCATTCGCGGCGGGGTCGTTGTAGTAGCCGGTGAAGAAACCCGATCCCGCGGTGTTGACCAGCTCACCCACCGCCTCGTCGGCGTTGGCGAGCGCGCCGGTGGCATCGAAGCGGGCCACGGCACACTCGGTGACGGTGTCGCTGTTGTAGATCGCGATCCCGTCGATGCCTCTGCCGATCGAGCCCTTCGGAGTGCCCTCTTCGCGGACCACGATGACCGCGTTCTCCGTCGAGCCGAAGCCGTCCTCGACCCGGACCCGGAACCGGCGCCCGAATTCTTCGATGTCCTTGTCGTTGGCCTCGTTGCCGAACGCCACCCGCAACGGGTTGTCCGCGTCGTCGTCGCGTTCGGGGGTGGCCAGGATGTAGGCGAGCGGCTTGCCGACGTAGTTCATGTACGTCGCGCCGTGGCGGCGGACGTCCTCGAGAAAGTTGGTCGCCGAGAACTTCGCCGGCACGATCGCGGCCCCGGAGCACACCGCAGGCGCCCATCCGGCGACGACGGCGTTGGAGTGAAACAGCGGCATGGACACGTAACAGGTGTCTTGCTCGGAGAGGGTGAAGCGCTGGACCAGGTTGGTGCCGGCGAACATCGCCATCAGGTGGGAGACCTGAACTGCCTTGGGATTTCCGCTCGTTCCAGAGGTGAAGATCATCATGAATGCGTCGGTCGGGGTGACTTCACGGTGCGGAACGAGTTCGCCGGCGCCGCCGATGAATTCAGCCCACTGCGGTGTCGAGGTGTCGAGGATCTGCGTCCCTGCGAGGTCCAATTCGTCCAACAGCGGCCGGTGCTCGGCATCGGTTACGACGAACTGGCAGTCAGCCCGCCGGATGTCGGCGGCCAGCGCCTCGCCGCGCCGGGTGTTGTTCAGACCGCACAACACATAGCCGCCCAGGCCCGCCGCCGCCATCTGGTTGAGCATCTCGGGGGTGTTGCCCAGCAGAGCGCCGACGTGCATCGGCCGTCGCGGATCGGCGCCGCCGATCAAGGCCGCCGCTCGCGCGGTGGCCTGCGCCAGGTGCTGGCTCCAACTCCATTGCAAATCATGATGTTTCACGGCGACGTTCGAATCCGACAGGCGGCGGCGTAAGAAAGCCTGCATGGTGTCGTCAGTCATCGAGATTCACCTTCATCCTTGCGAGACGAGACGGTCCGTCTTAGCTTAGCGGTCGATTGGCGCGAGTAATTCACGCGCTGCCGCCACACCCGGCCGCGGGCATGAGCGCGTGGCTCGCTACCCGCCCACCATCATCAGGCCGCCGTCCACGGCCAGCAGTTGCCCGGTGATGAAGCCCGATCCCGGGCCGGCCAGGAAGACCAGCATGGGTCCGACATCGCGCGCCGGGTCTCCCAACGTGCCGCCGAGCGGAATCATCATCTTCATCTGCTGGTCGATCAGCGCGGCGGCCTCCGGCCCAAGGAAATCCCGCAGCCGGTCAGCACCCGGCGTCTGCACCGCCGGCGCGAGGGCGTTGACGGTCACGTTGTCGGACGCCCAGGCCTTAGCGGCCGATCGGGTCCACGCCTGCACCGCTCCCTTGGTCGCGGCATAAACAGCCGAAATCGGGCTGCCCATAATGGCTTCGGAGGATCCGAAGTTGATGATCCGGCCGCCCTTGGGATCCTGGTCCTTCATCACCGCATACGCAGCCTGATTGGTCAGGATGGTGGCCTTGACGTTGGTGTCCAACAGGAACGAAATGTCGTCGGCGCCGATATAGCCCGGTATCCCGGCTTGCCACAGCCCCGCGGCGTTCACCAGGACATCGAGTCCGCCAAGCTGCTCGGCGGACTGCTGGACCATCGCCGAGACGGCATCGGCGTCACGCACATCGCACTGTATCCAGTTGGCCGCGAGGCCATCCGGTGGCGGACTCCGGTGATAGGTGGCGGCGACTTTGGCCCCCGCCGCGGTCAGAACTGCGACGGCGGCCGCACCGATTCCCGTCGCTGCGCCGGTCACCAGGATTCGTCGGTCTTTGAGAGCTTCTGTCACGTCTGACATGGCCGAAACGCTATACGTCCGGCGCAGCTGCCATGACACCACCTGGAGAAGAACGCCCGCTAGGCGCGCACCGCGATTGCGGACAACAGGTCGGCAAGCACATCCGGCCGGTCCACCATCGAGAACGTCCGCGCGCCGTCGATGACTTCGAGGCGGGCGTTCGGAATGGTCGCGGCCAGTCGCTCGCCGTCGGCGAGTTCGAAGAACGCGTCGTCGCCGGACCATGCGATGAGCGCCGGTTTGTCGAACTCCGGCAGCCGGGCCGCGACGTTTGTGGTCACCTCGGTGCGCAGCGAGAGGGTGAGCTGACGCAGATCTTCGGCTATGGCCGGATCAGTGAGCCCCGGTTGTACCCAGGCCTCGGCGAGGTCGTCGATGTTGCGATGCGCCAGGCCGTCAAACGCGCGCTTGCGTGCCGTCGGCACTCGCATGGCCTGCGTTACGGCCCGAAACGTCGTCTTCGACTTGGCCGCCAGGATCACCGGCTTGAGTATCGGTGGCGGAAAGTGTTCGAACGCATCGCAGCTCGTCAACACCAGGGCACCGAGTCGCTCGGGATGATGCACCGCGACGAGTTGGGTGACAACGCCGCCGGTGTCGTTGCCCACCAGTACGACGTCGTCGAGGTCCAGGGCGGCAAGCGTCTCGGCGACGATGCCGGCGACGCCGGTGATGGTGCGATCGGTGCCGGGGCGCAACGGCTGTGGGTGCGCGCCAAGCGGCCAGGTGGGGGCGATGCACCGCAGGCCGCGCTCGGCGAGTCGCTCGCTGACTTGGCGCCACAGTTGCCCGCTCATCATGTAGCCGTGCACGAATACGACGGGTCTGCCGTTCTCGGGTCCGGTCGCTTCGTAATGGATGGTTCCGGCGCTAATGTCGATCGTCGACATCGATAACTCCTACTCAGAGGTGGTCATTTACAAACAGGCTGTCTGTTCGTAAGTTACCAACAGGTTGTATGGAAAGCAAGAGGCGGACCCAGGAGGAGCGCTCCGCGGCTACCCGCGACGCGCTGATCTCGGCTGCGCGCCGGCTGTGGGGCGAGCGGGGCTACGCCGAGGTGGGAACGCCCGAGATCGCCGCGACCGCAGGCGTTACCCGCGGGGCGATGTATCACCAGTTCGCCGACAAAGCAACGCTATTCAGCGAGGTCGTAGAGGTGGTGGAGCAAGATGTGATGGCCCGGATGGCCACGATTGTGGCCACGTCGGGAGGGACAACACCGGCAGACATCCTCCGCGCCGCCGTCGACGCCTGGCTCGAGGTCTCCGGTGACCCAGAGGTGCGGCAGCTGATTCTGCTGGACGCGCCGAGCGTGCTGGGCTGGGCGGCCTTCCGCGACGTCGCCCAGCGGTACAGCCTGGGCATGACGGAGCAAATGCTCACCGAGGCGATCAAGGCCGGTCAGCTGGCGCGGCAACCGGTGCGACCGTTGGCGCATGTGCTGATCGGGGCGCTCGACGAGGCGGCGATGTTGATCGCCACCTCCGAAGATCCGAAGCGTGCCCGCCGCGAGACCCGCCAAGTACTGCATCGGCTGATCGACGGGATGTTGCACGACCCGACGGGCTGATCAAAAGTATTGGTATGTCCGGATTTTCGCCGCCGCGGTCGCTTACTGGTTTCTCGGATCCGCGGCTTCGTCGGATACTTACATGCGGCCTTCGGGCTAGAGGACTTGTGACCCTAGGGCTGTGCGGCATTCCGATCGAGAATCGCACCATGTCAACAATTGGTGCAGAACGTATGCGCATCGAATCGGCCGCTCCGACATTCGACGCCATGATCGTCGAGCATGCAGTGGTAGCGGCCGACCCGGCGACTACGTTACAGGCGGCCAAGTCCCTGGATTTCCTTTCGGTGCGCACGCCGCTGCTGGCGGCGTCCATGTGGCTGCGCGTCTTGCCGTCGCGACTACGCGGGAAGGTCGCCCCGCCGCCGCCCCGACTGGTTGTCGCCGAGGGCGTCGGCTTGCCGGGCTGGCTACTGCTCGGTGAGCAACCGGACCGGGAAATCGCCTTCGGTGCGGTGGGGAAGTTTTGGCAGCCGGTGATCGAGTGGCGTGACGTGGCGCCGGCGGAATTCGCCGCCTTTGCCGAACCTGGCTGGGGAAAGATCGCCGCCAACTTTTCGGTCGTGCCCTACGGCGCGAGCCACACGCTGCTCAGCTACCAATGCCGGACTGTGACAACCGATCTGGATTCGCGCAGGCGGTTCCGGCGGTATTGGTGGCTGGTCCGTCCGTTTGTCGCCCACATCATGTGTGCGACGCTTAACACGATCAAATCCGACGCCGAGCAAGCGGCAAATAGTGAGTTTGCCTGAATATCAGGAGTCGAACGGCGCCAGCCGCACGGCCAGCGGCAATCCACAACGAACGAGCAGGCCCATGCGTCCTGCCGGTACCGCCCCCGCCTCCGCACGGATGATGCTCACCAGATCGCGTTTGAAATCGCCTCGCGGGTAACGTCGTAACGTCTCGGCTACGTTACCGGGAGCGATGTCCCAGATGCGCAGCCTAACGCCGTCGACCATCGCTCCCCATTGCAGATAGCACCCCATCGCGCCGTCGGCGTCAACCGTGATTCCGGGTGTTGCGTGCAGGTCGACGCGCGTGGCCTCCTCCGGAATCCGGCCGAGTGCGAGCTTGATGCGTCCGACGGCGTTCGTCCATTGCCCCACCGCGGTCACGAGCAGGAGACGGCGCCGCTCCGCGCGCGACAGACGGCCGCCGGTGCGACGTGTCCAGCCGAGCCCGCCAAGCCGATCCGGATCGGGCATGTTGCGGCCAATCGCGTTGTCGTTAAGGAGTTCTGAGGAACACGTCATTGAGCGTGACGGTTCGGAGATTCCGCTCGCGGATGGTGTCGATGAGTTGCGGATAGACGTGCGTGACGGGCAGGTGATTCAGATGACCGATCACAATGTTTTGCGGGGTGAAGTACTCGTCGATCATTTTGAGGATGTATTCCTCGGTAATCAGCGTCGAGTCCGACAACGATCCCGACCATAGAGTCGGGACGGTGTAGCCGAGTTCGTTGGCCACCACGTCGACGGCGCCGTTGCGTTTTCCATAGGGCGGCCGGTAGTACGGTTTCGCGCCGACGCCGAAGGTCTTCTTCAGAAAGTCGTCATTGCGCTTGAGTTCCTCTTCGACCTTGCTTTGCGACACCGTCGTCAGATCCGGGTGCGACCAGGTGTGGTTGCCGAGCTGAATCTGCCCGGACTCGACCAGTGGCCGCAACAGATCCAGATTCTCGGCCCAGGAGTCATAGATGCCGTTGACGAAAAACGTCATCCGCGCACCGGTGTCCTTGGCGAGCTGCGTGTAGGCACGCACCACGTCGCTGTTGACCCCGTCGTCGAGGGTCAGCGCGAGCAGGTCGCCGTCTCCGGGAATCTTCATCAGGGCACCGCCGCCCGGTAGCGGGATCCGGGCACTCAGGGGCGGGGGCGGCAACAGACCGACCGGCGACGGGGCAACGGGGCCGGAGGTCGCGGCCGAGTCGAGAGGCACTTGGGCAAACGTTCGCGGTTGCGGGTCGACGATCAGGCGCGCCGTCCCCACCGCGGCAACCGTGGCGGCGGCGAGCGACCCGAGGAATCGACGGCGCTTCATCTCTTCCATGACGCACCACCGCTCGAACGACCGGGCAACGAGTTTGCGGTGCGGGGGGCGTAAGGCGGCCCCGCGTCCGGGTTGCCGACCTTGCCAAACTTCGCAGCCACAGCAGCGAACCGTACCACTGCCAGCCCGAATATGTCGGTGACGTTACGGGAGGGTCGGCTGTGAATTCTCTGGCGAAAATGGCGTGGAGCTGCGGAGGTCACGATGGCGTCACGACCCGCTATCGGATCAGTGTGGTTCGCCGCTACCACGTTGCGGCAATTGCACCGGCTCGACGTCGGGGGTGCCGAGCGTGGACGCGAGCCATGGCAATGCCGCGTCGAATGCCTGGGCGGCGAACGGCCAGTCGTGTTTGCCCGGCTGGGTCACCACCGCGCAGCTGATCCCGTTGGCGCCGGCGATCGTGCACAGCGCGTTGGCCGCGGCGTCCTGGCCCTCCGGGTTGGCCGCCGTGGTACTGCCGAGGGTGGGGTTGGCCGCTTGCGCGACGTTGTGGGCACCGGGCGGCGCGGGGATGTCGAACCATCCCGTCAGCCCGGTATAGCGGCCATGTCGGGTCATCACCGTCAGCGGGTCGAAGTCGGCCCAGGCGGTGGTGTTGCCGCCGAACAACTCCGCGATCGTCTGGTCCTTAGTCCCGATGTTGGGCCGGAAATCGCCGGCGATGTCCACGAACGCGCTGAACAGCTCCGGATGCATGACGCTGAGGGTGACGGCGCAGGTACCGCCCATCGACCAGCCCGCGACGCCCCAATTCGCGCGCTCGGCGCTGACCCCGAAGTTCGAGACCATGAACGGCACTATGTCTTTGGTCAGGTGGTCGGCGGCGTTACCGCGGGTCCCGTTGACGCACTCGGTGTCGTTGTCGAACGAGCCGGTCGGATCGACGAACACGAAGACCGGGGCGAACCCGTGATGGCGCGCCGCGAAGCCGTCGATGGCGGTGAAGGCGCCGCCGGGCCCTAGCCAGTCGGAAGGGAGATTGAACGCCGAGCCGATCATCATGACCGTCGGCAGCCGGGGCGGCGGGTTGGTGTTGAACCACGCCGGGGGCAGGTAGACGAGTTCCTGGCGGTGCGGAAAGTGGGATGCGCCGGAGTCGATATTGACCGGCACCACGACGCCCTTGTCCGGCTTTGTCCCGGCGACCTGCATCGCGGTGACCTGCAGCCGGTCGATCTGATCGGGCAACGGCTTGGACGTCAGCTGATTCCAGGCGGCGAGCACGGTGGGGAAATAGCCGACCCACAGGTTGAGGGCCATGGACGCGCACAACACGCACAGCGGGACCGAAAGGACCGCGAGCCCGCGACGCCACCAGCGGGCGCCTTGCCACCCCAGCACCAGCACGGCGGCGGTCAACCCGCTCATCCCAATCCACAGCCACAGCGTCGTCGGTGCCGGGTCACCGGCCACCCCGATCGAGACGATGTACCAATAGGCCAGCGCGGTCAGCGCGGCCGCGGCGATCAGCGCCACCGGCAGCGCACGCTTCAACCAGCCCCGCCGGCGCCAGTCGATCACGATCAGCGCCAAGAGCAGTGCGAGTGCTTGCGCCGCGAGCGGCAACCAGCCGTGCAGCAAGGACAGTTGTCCAAGGAATTGGGGCAAACGTCGAGACCTTAAAAGCTATGGAACCCGGTAGGCCAGACCAACTATCCCATATCGCCGGAATGGATCGAGCTCGCGAAGGACCGCAGCCGCAGGCTATTGCCGACCACAAAGACGCTGGAGAAGGCCATCGCGGCGCCCGCGAGCATCGGGTTCAGCAGGCCGAGCGCGGCCAGCGGGATCGCGGCGACGTTGTAGCCGAACGCCCAGAACAGATTCATCTTGATCGTGGCCAGCGCCTTGCGGGAGAGTCGGATCGCGTCCACGGCGGCGCGCAGGTCGCCGCGGACGAGCGTCAGGTCGGCGGCCTCGATCGCCACGTCCGTGCCCGTGCCCATCGCGATGCCTAGATCGGCGGTGGCCAGAGCGGCGGCGTCGTTGACCCCGTCGCCAACCATCGCGACGATCTTGCCGTCGGACTGCAAACGCTCGACCACGGCGACCTTGTCGGCGGGCATGACCTCGGCGATGACGTGCGCAATCCTGAGCTCTCCGGCGATGCGGTCCGCCACGACCTCGTTGTCTCCGGTCAGCAGCACCGGCGTCAACCCAAGCCGCTTGAATTCCCGGACGGCCTCGGCGCTGGTGGGCTTGACGGTGTCGGCGATCACCAGCACGCCGCGGGCGCTGCCGTCCCAGCCCACGGCGACGGCGGTCTTGCCTTCGCTCTCGGCGCGAACCTTGGCTGCCGAAAGCGTTGGGTCAAGGTGCTGGGACCAATCGGCCAGCAGGCTTTCGCGCCCGACGACCACGGCATGGCCGTCGACGGTGCCTTGCACGCCTTTGCCTTCCACTTCTCCGAAGCTCTCGGGCGACGGCAGGGAACCGAGTTCCGCGGTGGCGGACTTGGCGATCGCCTGGGCGATCGGGTGCTCGGAGGCGTCCTCCAGCGCGCCGGCGTAGCGCAGCAGCGTCGCCCGGTCGGTGTCCGGCGCGGTGACGACCTCGACGAGCGTCATCTTGCCGGTGGTCAGGGTGCCGGTCTTGTCGAGCACGATCGTGTCGATCTTGCGGGTGGACTCCAGCACCTCGGGTCCCTTGATCAGCACACCGAGTTGGGCCGCGCGACCCGTGCCGACCAACAGCGCGGTCGGAGTCGCCAGCCCCAGTGCGCACGGGCAGGCGATGATGAGCACCGCGACCGCCGCCGTGAAGGCCGCGGCGATCGGGAATCCGGCGGCCAGCCAACCCCCGAGGGTGGCCACGGCGATGGCGATGACGATTGGAACGAAGACTCCCGAGACGCGGTCCGCGAGCCGCTGGACCTTCGCCTTGCCGGATTGAGCCGCTTCCACGAGCTTGCCCATCTGTGCCAGCTGGGTGTCGCCGCCGACCCGGGTGGCGCGCACGACGAGACGCCCGCCGGCGTTGACGGTGGCGCCGGTGACGATGTCGCCCTCGCCGACCTCGATCGGGACGGACTCACCGGTGAGCATCGAGGCGTCCACGGCTGACGAGCCCGCGATGACGATCCCGTCGGTCGCGATCTTCTCGCCGGGACGCACGACGAACTCCTCGCCGACCTTGAGGGCCTCGATCGGGATGCGGGTCTCGCCGCCCAGCAGGTCGCGGCCCAGCACCGCGACGTCCTTGGCGCCGAGTTCCATCAGGGCGCGCAAGGCGGTGCCGGCGCGGCGCTTGGAGCGCTTCTCGAAGTAGCGGCCGGCCAGGACGAACAGAGTCACACCGGCGGCCACTTCGAGGTAGATGTTGCCCGCGCCGTCACCGGGCGCAGTGGCTAAGGTCAGCGAGAAGCCGTGGTGTAGATGGTGCTGGCCCGCCGTCCCGAAGAACAGCGCATACAGCGACCACAAGAACGCCGAGAGGGTTCCGATCGACACCAGCGTGTCCATCGTGGCGGCGCGGTGCTTGAGGTTGGCCCAGGCGGCGGCATGAAATGGCTGGCCCGCCCACACGACTACCGGTGCGGCCAGGGCCAGCGATGCCCACTGCCAGTTGCGGAACTGGAGCGCGGGGATCATCGCCATGGCGATCACCGGGGTGGCGAGCACGATCGAGGTGATCAGCCGACTGCGCAGCGAGGCCAGCTCGACGTCATCGGCGGTCGCCGCGGGTTCCTCCCGGCGTTGCGGCAAAACGGCGGTGTAGCCGGCCTTTTCGACCTCGGCGACCAGCGACTGCGGGTCGTACCCCGCCGGGACGGTGACCGACGCCCTTTCCAAGGCGAAATTCACCGTCGCCGTCACGCCGTCGAGCTTGTTCAGCGCCTTTTCCAGCCGCGCCGCGCAGGAGGCACACGTCATCCCGGTGATGTCCAGCTCCAGGTTGCTGACCGCACTCGTGGTCATGACGCTCCTTCCTAATACCCCCCAGGGGTACTCGTACCACGGCTCCGTTATACACCCCTAGGGGGTATCTTCGTCAAGGCCGTGTCATCGCCAGATGTCCCGACGATTCTGCCTGCTCGGCGGCGTGGGGTCGGTGGCGGGGCGCCCGGGTTGACGGCCGTGACAACAACAGCATCACCCGGCCCTCCGGCGGTGCCTCGGGAACGGCGCTCGGATCGATGCCGTAGTAGTTCCGCTGGTCGGCCGTGACGTCCCAATAGACGGCTTGGGATGCCACCGTGCCCTGGACAGTACGGTCACGACGGGTAGCGCGGCGATCGTGCGTTGCGCTTTAAACCACATTGCGCCTAAGGGCTGCAGACGATCGCGGTGAGTTTAGCTGGTGATCATGTCGACGATGGCTTGTCGAACATCATTGCCGGAGATGCGATCCGCCGCCGATGTACCACACCTGACCGGTGATCCACTCCGCGTCCTCGGAGAGCAGGAAAGTGGTGACCGCGGCGAGGTCGTCGGGTTTGCCCAGTCGCGTGGTCTTGCCGAACATCAGAAAGGCCTGCTGCAGTTGAAGGTCGTTCTGCCGCTCCTGGGTCTCGCCCATCACCAGACCGGGCATCACACCGTTGCTCCTGATGTTGTGTTTGCCCCAGTTGACGGCGACGTGCCGGGTCAGGTGGTTGACGGCGGCCTTGGAGGCGCCGTAGGCGACATGTTGCGGGTCGCTGCCCAGCGCGGCCCCCGAGGACGTGTTCACGATGCTGCCACCGCCCGCCTCCAGCAAATGAGGGAGAACCGCTTGGATGGTTCGGACGTAGCCCAGCAGGTTGACGTCGAGTGTGCGCTGCCAGACGTCCAAGCCGGTATCGAGGATCGTGGTATCGCGGCCGAGGTTGCCCTCCGAGAGATCGGCACCGACGTTGTGCAGACCGTGAATACCACCGAACTCGCCGATGGTCCGGTCGACGAGATCCTGCACGGACCGCTCATCGGCAAGGTCGAATTCGATCGCAATGGCACGGCCGCCGGACTCGTTGATTTGTTGGGCGGCGGCAGTGGCGCCGGCGATGTTGATATCGCCGATCGCGACCCGGGCCCCCTCTTCGGCAAGGCGTTTGGCGGTGGCCGCGCCGATCCCCGTGGCGCCCCCGGCCACCAGGAACGCCTTGTCCTTCAGTCCGCGCATCAGCCGCAGCTCACACGTATCCGACGCCGATGTCGACCGAAACCTGGGTTGCCGTAACCAATCTGGATTGGTCGGAGGCCAGCCACGCGACGGCGTCGGAGATGTCTTCGGGCTGCGCGATGCCTTCGGGCAGCAGCGGTTTGTGCAGGCCGCGCAGGTGCGGATAGTCGTCGGCGGCCGACTGCAGTGCCTCACGCATCCGGCCGGTGCCCATCGGAGTGGAGACCGCACCCGGGTTCAGGCTGTTGACCCGGATGTTGTACCGGCCGAGTTCGGCGGCGAACGCGCGGGCCATCCCGACGATCGCGTGTTTGCTGGCCGTGTAATGGATCATGAACGCCTGCATCTTGATGCCGGCGGCCGATCCGATCAGAATGATGGAGCCGCCGCGACCGCCGTCGATGATGTGGTGCGCACCGGCCATCACGGTGTTCCAGGTACCAATCACGTTGGTGTCTATGGTGTCCCGGAACGCCTGCGCGCTGATCTGATCCCACGCGGCCGGGCTGCAGATTCCGGCGTTGGCGACGATGACGTCGAGCCGGCCCAGCTCGCCGACGGCCTCGTCGACCGCCGCCCTGAGCTTGTCGAGGTCGCGAGTGTCGACCGCCGCGGTGACGACCTTTCGTCCACTCGCGCTCACCAGTCGTGCCGTCTCCGCCAGGTCGTCGGGCGTCGGCGAATCGTAGGGAACGCTGGACGGCAACGGGCCGGCGATGTCCACCGCGATCACGTCGGCGCCTTCGGCGGCCAGCCGCACGGCGTGCGCCCGGCCTTGTCCGCGAGCGGCGCCGGTCACCAATGCCACCTTGCCTGGGAGTAATTGGCTCATGGGCCCTTCCTAGTCACGAGTGATCTTGTCGAGCGGGTTGGACCGTTCCAGCATTCCGTAGGCCTGTTCGCCGTCCCACGTATAGCGCACGCCGGCCTGCTGCAGGGCGGGGAAGCTAGGCATCTCCTGCTTGAGGGCGTTCATCGAATACATGTCGTCGTCGTGGTGGATGTCGTGCGTGGACAAGACTGTCTGCCCGGCGATCTCGACGATGCCGTCGACGGTCTCGAGCACCAGCGAAACATCCTCGCCGAGTGGTTGCAGCCGGGTCAACCACGGGGCTTGCACCACCCGGGCCGCGATCAGGCCGCCATCGCCGGTGAAGACGAACCCCTCGTTGAAGGTGGGTTCGCCGTCGGGCCGCGGCGGGTATGCGATGTAGCCGAAAGCCCGACCACTGGCGAACACCGCGGACTGCCAGGAGTGTCCCCAGAATCCGGCGAGCTTGCGAACCCCGGTACGACGGATGCGCAGCCCGCTGCCGGTGAACTTGTGTTGTTTGCCGTCAGCCCGGAATTCGCCTGTGGCGGTGAATAACTGCTCGTAGCGCGGGCCGCCCATGATGTCGCCCACGGCAGTTGTCTTGAGCTGTGTGTCGGCGTCGGGTTGCAGCGCCCCTTGCACCCACGGCGGTACGGTCATCGTCGCCTCGACGTGGAATTTGACGTCGACGCCCGGGCCGGCCTTCTTGCCTTCCACCAAATCGGACGACGACGTGCGCACCGCCGGGCCGTCATAAGACATCGTCCATTTCCGGAACGGCTCGATACAGCGGAACGCCAGCCCGCCGGCGCCCAACACGCTGGGCCGCCCGTCGGGTCCCGCGGCGGGCAGTGATGGCTCGTTGGTACGCAGCCGATAGACCCGGCCGTCGGGGAAGGCGACGTTGACCTGTACGTCGTGCGACTCCCAGTTTGCCCCCACCGCTTCGATTCCGATGCGCGGCAAACCAATATCGCCCTGGTTGTCGACAACCCAGAAGCTCACCGAGTCACGCATCGCCGGGTCCTGCGGTCGCTGCGCGAGCATGTATTCGCGCGCCGGATCGATACCCCCGGTCAGATCAACAGCCATCGAATATCCTTTGTCCGTGTGCTTTTCAGTGCGCAGTCCAGCGGCGCGCGCTGTCCACGTAGCAGGCGAAGCGAGGCCGCACCTCGTCGAGGTCAATGCCGAATTCCTGCGGGTCGGCGTGCGAACTCGGCTCGCGATCTGCGGCAGCGTGCGTCCACCAGCTTTGCATCTGTGCTTCGAACTGCGCGCCCACCGGGGCGCCCAACCACGCGTACAGAGCGGTGACCTCTCCGATCGGATCGTCCTGCATGGCGCGAAAGTCGATGTCGTAGAACCGATCCTCGGCGCCGCCGGCACGGAACCGCAGCGCCCGCTCCATGCCGAGCGACCAATGCTCGACATTAAGCCGTCCGATGTAAGGACGGTCGATCTCGGAGCTGAATGTCCCGATGATGTCGGCATACAGATCGGCGACGGACAGGATGACATCGGTCGGATCGCGGTGCGTCATCACGAACCGCGCGTCGGGAAACACCGCATCCAGGGCGTCGAGCCACAACACGTGCGACGGGCATTTCAGCCGCCACGGACGCGGCGGCTCACCCCAGGCCAGCAGCTTCATCACCCGGCGCTGATACCGCAGGGCCGAGATGAGGTCGGCCTGATTGACCAACCACGTTGAATACGAGGGGATTTCCGCGAAAGACTGAAAGATGTGCGACTTGAAATCCAACGCCATCAGTTCGTGGCACTCCATCGGCCCATGCGTGTCGCCGGGGACGTGATGGCGGGTGCCGACCATCTCACCCTTGTCGGCCGGGATGCGTGGATCCACGCCCTGCACCGTGGCAGGCGGGGGACACGGTTGCGACGACTCCCATCGCCGCAGATAACGCACGTCGGGATCCTGAGCCAGCAGCATCGAGAGTGCGGTGGACCCGGTGCGCGGCAGTCCCAAGCCGATCAACGGCGCGGTAATCGCAACGTCGTCGATCTCAGGGTGCCGGCGATACCAATCCTCGACCTGCAGGCGTTGCGACAGGTAGCCGACGATGCGTTGGTGCAGGAACGCGCTGCCGCGGTCGTTGAGGCGCGCCTCGTCCCGCAGCGCGTGGAGCAGGATCTCGAGCCCTTCGGCGTAGGAATCCCCGCCAAAGTCGGCCAGCCGGGTCTGCGCCCTGGCTTCATCGGTGACCTCGGTGATCGTCAGCACGGCCGGGTCTCTCCGAAAGTCGTTGCTGCCATGGTCAACCCATCCACTGGCCGCCGGCGACATCGATCGTCTGACCGCACATGTAGTCGGCGGCCTCGGACGCCAGGAAGGCGACCATGTTGGCGGCTTCCTCGGGCAGCGAGGCGCGCCCCAGCTGGACCTGGTTGGTAATCGCCTCGTGGATGGCGCCGCGACCGGCGCGCTGCTTGTCGTCCTGCGGATCGAGCAGGTACTGGCGCATCTCGGGTTTGATCATGATGCCCGGAGCCACGCCCAGGACATTGACCCCCCGCAGCGCGACCTCGTGGGCGAGGTTGCGCGTGAACCCGATGACACCGGCCTTGCACGAGTTGTAGACGACCAGGCCGCGTTGTTGAATGCGTCCGCCCACCGATCCGATGTTGATGATCTTTCCCGAGCCCTGCGGTAGCAGGTACTGCAAGGCGGCGTGGGCGCCGTACATCATCATCGTGAGGCTGCCCAGCACGGTGTAGTCGATTTCCTCTTTGGTCTGGTTCTCAAAAGGGCCGGCGGCGACCATCACCGGATTGTTCACCATGATGTCCAGGCCGCCGAGTTCGTCGTGCGCTTGCGCGACCGCGCCGTGCACCTCGTCCCAATCGGACATGTCGGCCTTGACGGGGACGGCCCGCACACCCCAGCGCTGCTCGACCTCCTTGGCGCGGCGCTCCACCTTCTCGAAGGTCCGGCCGATCAGCGCCACGTCGGCGCCGCAGCCGGCCAGCCGGTTCGCGATCGCCTGGCCCAGGCCGTCGCCTCCGGCACCGGTCACGAAGGCCTTCTTGCCGGACAGGTCCATCAGCTCGGTCACCCGCTTGCCGATGATGTGCTCCGGCAGCCGGTCCAATCCCAGCAATTGCACCCAGTTCTGTTCGTCTTGCAGTGTCTCGTTTTGCATAAAAGCCGACCTCCGTCCAGATGCTTGACGCGATTGGGCAGCCAGACCCGCACGGCATCGCATGGCGGCGCGATGCCCCCATGGCCGACGATATGACCGGATAGGGGGCGTCAGGTAATACCAATTCGGGAAACCAGTCATGCCGGTTTTGTATAGCTGGTAGATCTGATGCGATGGATACCCACCGGCTCAAGTACTTTCTGCGGATCGCGGAGGAAGGCTCGATCTCGCGTGCGGCCACCGTGCTGGGCATCGCTCAGCCCGCGCTGAGCCGCCAGATCCGACTGCTGGAGGAAGACCTGGGCATCACGCTGTTTCAGCGGACTCGCCGCGGCGTGCATCTGACCGAAGAGGGCGAGCGCTTGCGTTCGTCGACGGCCGCGCCGCTACGTCAGCTGGAGCTCGCGGTCCGGTACGCGGGATCACCGCTGGCGCGCATCGAGCGCGGGCTGCTGTTCGGCATGGTGCCTACCGCCGCCGGTGTTCTGGCCGCGCCGCTGTTGGCCAGCCTCGGCGCGGCATTCCCGAACGTGCACTTCCACGTCGCCGTCGCCGAAACCGACGACCTCGTGCAGCGCATGCTCAAAGGTGCGATCGACCTTGCGGTGATCAATCCGGTATCCGACGACCGGCTCTTCTACCGCAACCTCGTCGTCGAAGACCTCGTGCTCGTCGGCGGTCCCGCATCGGATCTCTCGCCCGCGAGCCCGGTCCCCTTCACGGTCCTGGCCGCATTGCCGCTCGTCATGCCCAGCGGGCAGACGGGAATTCGCAACACCTTGGAAAACACCGCGCTGCGCATGAAAGTCGCTATCACGGCCCGCTTTTCGACGGATTCGCTGGAAGTCGCCAAGCATCTGGTCGAGGCGGGACTGGGGTACACGGTGCTGCCGCCGGCGGCGTGTGGCGCCGACGTCGAAGCCGGGCGGTTGCGCAGCGCGCCGATCTGCGAGCCCGAGATCAACCATCAGCTCGGGGTGGGTGCGACCGCGGCGCTGGAACTGCCGCGCGAGTTCGCGACGAAGATCGGAATCGTGCTGCGCGAAGAGGTCGCGCGGCTGACCAAATCCGGGTTTTGGCCGGCGCGCTTCGTGCCCTCGCCCGTGTGGGATCCCAATATTCCGGAGCCGCAAGATTGAGCGGGTCTACGCTGCCGGGTAGATGGAAGGAGACATCATGACTGTCGTCATCGTCGACGCGGGTCCCCATCAGGTCAGCCGTTCGGTTGACGTCGCCGCGCCGGCCGCGGAGCTCTACGAGCTGGCTGCCGACCCCCGACGTCATTCTGAGCTGGACGGATCGGGCACCGTCCAAGGCAACATCAAAGTGCCGGAGGCACTGGCGGTCGGGTCGAAGTTCTGCACGAGCATGAAGATGCTGGGCGTGCCGTACCGCATTACCAGCACCGTGACCGAGCTGAAGCCGCACGAATTGATCGAATGGCGCCATCCGCTGGGTCATCGCTGGCGCTGGAAATTCGAGGCCCTGTCGCCCACCCTGACCCGGGTTACCGAGACGTTCGACTACCGCGACGCGGGTGCGTTGAAGAAGAAGCTGAAGTACTACGAGCGGATGGGGTTCGCGAAGGCCAACGCGTCCGGCATCGAGGCGACGCTGGCCGGGCTGCGGGACCGCTACGCCGCGACGTAGGTCAGATCGGGTCGCCGGCGTCCCACGCGACCGTGCCCGAGCCCAGTCTCGCTTTTCCGCTACGGCCGCCGTTGCCGACGATCTTCTCGTTTCCCTCGCCGAGGAGTTCGCCTTCGGATTGGAGCTCATCGTGGTCGGGCTCCAGCGATCGCAGATGTGAACGCGATCACGGCGTGGATCGTGGTTCCTTCGGAATCAGCCCCGCCCATCGAAGGACTTCGTGGATGACCGCCCGCCGCACCTCGGAATCGCTGACCCGCCTGGGTCACCTGGTCAGTCGTTACGGTCTGGTCGTCGTTTTGGCCTGGATCGGGTTCGGCAAGTACGTGAAGATGGAATCGCGCGTGCTGATCGAACACAACCCGCTGATGAGTTGGGTGCACGACGTATTCAGCGTCACGACCGTTGCCCGCGCGCTGGGGACGATGGAAATCGTTGCCGCCGTTCTCATTGCGGTGCGCCCGGTCTGGCCACGGGTGTCGGCCGCCGGAAGCGCCCTGGCGGTGGTGTTGTTCCTGGGGACGCTGAGTTTTCTGTTCACGACTCCCGGTGTGGTCTCCACCCGCGCCGCCGGCCTGCCCGTGCTGTCGGCGCTGCCCGGTCAATTCCTGCTGAAGGACCTCGTGCTGATCGGGGTGGCGCTATGGACGCTCGGTGACGCGCTGCGTGAAAAGAGTCCCCCGAATGAGGTCCTTGGCTGAGCTCAGCGCGGCGTCGTAGGTCGCCGGCGCCAGGCTGTCCGCCTGCTCGGAGAGCCCCCGGGTGAGCGCACAGATCGCTTCGACCGTCGAGCGGGTGTCGGTCTCGGCGGATAGCGCACCACGCTGCCGGGCATCGTCGACGATCGCGAAGACGACGTCGTGCAAGGCCTTGGACCCAGGGGATTTCGGGACGGGTGGGCGCAGTCGGGCAGTGCTCGCGGCACGCAGTGCCCGCAAGAACCCGGTCAGGTACGGGTAGTCACGGACCAGCCGCGTCGACTCGTCCAGCACCGCGTCGAGTCGGCCGACGACGTCGTCGTGCTGTGCGGCGGCCGCACGCAGCCGCGGTAGGAGGATCGCCTCGATCTCCTCACCGGTCGCTGCGAGCAGTGCTGACTTGTTCGGAAAGTAGTGGTACAGGCTGCCACTGGTCATGTCGGCGGCCCGGGCGATCTCGCGGATGGTCGCTTGCGAGTAGCCGACTTCGGCCACGCAGCGCATCGCGGCGGTGATGATCCGTCGGCGGGTCTCTTCGCTGTCTGCCCCCGCCGGGCGCCCCAGCTGAGTCACGGGTCTTCGGGGCGGCGTGCTCGCGTCCTGGTCCGAATGCGCCACGTCCGCTTTCGCCGCGTCAGGTAGTAGTCCGCGGGCGAGCTCTCACCGAGCCGCCAGCCGCGCCACCTGGCCAGCAGACACAGACCCGAACCGACCACGATTCCCGCCAGCTCGCCCCGCGGTGCCAGACCGTAACGGGAGAGCAGAACCACGGTGCCGCTGGCCGCCACCGCGCACGTCGCGTAGAGAGTGTTGCCGCCGAAGATCGCCGGAGTGCGGTGTACCGCCAGGTCACGCAGTGCCCCGCCACCGACGGCGCTGACCGTACCGAGCAAAATCGCTGGGAGCCAACTCAATCCGACTCCCAACGTCTTCTCCGTGCCAGCCACCGCCCAGGTGCCCAACGCCAGCGCATCGACCACCGGATAGGTCAGCGACCACAGCCGGGCGCGCAGCGGAATCAAGAACGCCACCGTCGCTCCCACCAGGGCAACCACCACGTAAAGCGTGTCCGTCAACGCCAACGGCGGCCCGTGCTGCAACAGGGTATCGCGGATCACGCCGCCGCCAAGGCCCGATAAAATCGCGAGCGCAACGAATCCCACAGGGTCCATTCGGAATTCGCGAGCCACCACGCCACCCAGGACAGCATTGACGAACACGCCGGCCAGGTCGATGACGCGCGAGAATTCCCCCAGCGCGAGGTTCACGGCCACTCTCTCACCGCGCACCTCCGGGATAACTAGGTTTGGTCGAATATATTCGACGATGAACTGCGCCCGCGGCCGAAGGGTGGGCAACTATGCGAGCGGGGACACAGCTGGGTCGCCCCGTTGGCGCCAGCGGCGAAGAGACCCGAAGGCGCATCATCGTCGCCACGATGAAGTGTGTGGCCGAGGTCGGCTATGCGAAGGCGACGATCCGTGAAATCGCCCGCATGGCCAACGTGACCAGCGCCAGCCTGTACAACTATTTTCCGAACAAGTCCGCACTGATCAACGCGACCATCGCGGCCAGAACCGACACGGCAATGCCCCGGCTGCGACTGGCGGCGCAACGCCCCGGCGACGTCGTGGACCGGATCGAAGCGGTACTCGACGAATGCGGCCAATTGATGCGGGAATACCCGGACTTGGCCGCGTTCGAATTCGCGATCCGGGCGGAGACCGTTGCGGCGCCGGGTCGACGGAAGGATCGCACGCGACCGAGGAACCCCGGTTTCGACGCGTTCCGCGAGATCATCGAGGGTGTCATCGAGAATGCACGCCAGCGCGGCGAGCTCGGTGCTCATCCGGATCCGCAGGCCGTTGTCGCGGCCGTCTATGCGCTGGTTTACGGCCTGACGGAGTTGGCGGCCACGCTGCCGCCGCAGGACTATCACGCCGCGCTGAGTTCGGCGAAGGTGCTGGTCAGAGGCGCCTTGTTCGACGAGCAGCCGGCGACTCCTTGATACGATCAAGCGATTGATTATAGAGTCGGCTCACGAGAGCGGAGTCGGGACTTGACCGAGACTGTTGGGTGCGCGTTCGATGTCGATGCGCTGCGGCAGAAGTACGCCGAAGAGCGCGCGCGGCGACTACGGCCCGACGGGATCGACCAGTATGTGGAAGTCGCCGGTGATTTCGCCCGCTTCGCCGAAGATCCCTGGGTCGACCAGGAATTCGTCCGCGAGCCGCGCACCGACGAGGTCGACGTGGCGATCGTGGGCGCCGGCTTCGGCGGGCTACTGACCGGTGTGCGGCTACGCCAGCTCGGTGTGCAAAGCGTGCGGCTGATCGACCGGGCGGCCGACGTGGGTGGCACCTGGTATTGGAACCGATACCCGGGGATCGCCTGCGATGTCGAGTCCTATGTGTACATCCCGCTGCTGGAGGAACTCGGCTACATCCCCGTGGAGAAATACTCCAAGGGCGCAGAGATCTTTGCGCACTGCCAGCGCATCGCGGAGCGGTACGACCTGTACCGTGACGCGTGCCTGCGCACCGACGTCCAGGAGATCCGTTGGGATCCAACGGATTCCCGTTGGATCATCCGCACCGACCGGGGTGACGAGATGCGGGCCAAATTCGTCTCGATGGCAAACGGGTACCAAGCCAAGCCCAAACTGCCCGGCATCGCAGGCCTCGGGTCCTTTCGAGGTCACACGTTCCACACCGGCCGTTGGGACTACGGCTACACCGGCCAGAAGCTGGAGAACCTAGCCGGCATCCGTGTCGGCATCATCGGCACCGGCGCGACCGCGGTCCAATGCGTGCCGCATCTGGGCGCCGCCGCGGGCCAGCTCTACGTCTTCCAACGCACGCCATCGTCCGTCGACGTCCGTGCCAATGCCGCCACGGATCCACAGTGGGTCAACGCATTACAGCCGGGCTGGCAACGCCGGCGCATCCAGAACTTTCAGATCTTGACCGCCGGCGGGCAGGCGCCCGAGGACCTCGTCGCCGATGCCTGGACGAGCATCACCCGCAAGCTCCCGGTGATGCGTCATGACGGCGACACCGCGGTGGATCCGGAGCAGCGCGGCCGCGACATCGAGATCGCGGACTTCGCCAAGATGGAGGAGATCCGGGCCCGAGTCGACGAGGTCGTCGCCGACCGCGCCACCGCCGAGGCGCTCAAGCCCTGGTACGGCTACTTCTGCAAGCGCCCCTGCTTTCACGACGAATACCTGCAAACCTTCAACCGCGACAACGTGACGCTGGTCGACACCCGCGGTCGCGGGGTGGAGCGGATCACCGAGTCCGGTGTCGTCGTCGACGGTGTGGTCTACGAGCTCGACTGCCTCATCTTCGCAACGGGTTTCGAGGTGGGCACCGACTACAGCCGTCGCACCGGGTTCGAACTGATCGGTCGCGACGGCGTGAGTCTGACCGAGCGCTGGCGTGACGGCGTTCGCACATTCCAGGGCTTGTGCGCCAACGGTTTTCCGAACTGCTTCATCGAGAGCATCTCCCAGGCGGGATTGACGGTGAACTTCCCGTATCTGCTTGACGTGCAAGCCAGCCACGCGGCCTGGATCATCGCGTGGGCACTAGAACACGGCGCGACCGAGATCGAGGCGTCACCGGCCGCCGAAGCCGCCTGGGTCGAAACGGTGGTCGCGCGCTCGACCGCGACCGCAGAGCGCGCCAAGACGTGCACCCCCGGTTACTACAACCGCGAGGGTAAGGCGGACGCCAAGACGCGACAGGGCAGTTTCTTCTTCGGTGCTCCCACCGAATACGCCGACATCTTGGAGGCGTGGCGGGCGCAGGGAGATTTGGCGGGCCTCGACATTCGCGGCGCCGGGCCGTGAAGTACCTGCTCGGGCGAGCCCGGGCGGCGACGCGGCGCCGACGCTCACCCAGGGTGGCGATCATCGGCGCTGGATTCGGCGGACTGGGCGCGGCGGTGGCCCTGCGCCGGGCCGGCATCGACGACCTGGTGATCCTCGAGGCCGACGACGGCGTCGGAGGCACCTGGCGGCGCAACACCTATCCCGGGGCCGCCTGCGATATCCAAAGTCACCTGTACTCGTTTTCGTTCGCGCCCAACAAATCCTGGAGCCGGACCTACGCTCGGCAGCCCGAGATTCTTGCCTACCTGGAGTCCGTGGCCGACGACTTCGACCTGCGCCGGCATCTGCAGCTGCGGACCAGGGTGCGCTCCGTTACGTGGAACGCCGATACCTGGAGCTGGGACTGTGCGACAGAACGCCCCGGGGGTACCAGCACGCTGAGCGTCGACGTGGTGGTCTGCGCGGTCGGCCTGTTCGGATCGCTGAAACTACCCGATATTGCGGGCTTGAGCGATTTCGGCGGCTCCGTCATGCACACCGCACAGTGGAATCACGACATCGGACTGGCGGGCAAGAAGGTCGCGGTGATCGGCACGGGCGCCAGTGGGATTCAGCTTGTTCCCGAATTGGCGAAAGCCGGCGCGCAGGTGACGGTTTTTCAGCGCACCCCCCCGTGGATGGTTCCCAAAGAGGACCGCCCTTACAGCGCAACCGAATTGGCTCGATTCCGACGCAACCCTCTGGCTGTGCCCCGGACCCGCTGGCAGATCTGGAAGTTCCAGCACGACAACACCGCGACCTTCGCCGACGACCCGGTGGTCACCGCGCGCACTCAGGTCGCGATGTCGTTTTTGGAGCGCACCGTGGCCGACGCGGGACTTCGCCGCGCCCTGACGCCGGACTATCCGTTTCGCTGTAAGCGGGTGCTGCTCGGCGACGACTACTACCGGGCGTTGCAGCAAGACAACGTCTCACTCGTCACCGACCCGATCAACCGGATCACCGAGACGTCGGTCGTGACCGCCACGGGCGAGGCCGTCACCGTCGACGCGATCGTGCTGGCCACCGGATTCGAGACGTCGCGCTACCTGTCGGGTATCGACGTCATCGGGTGTGGCGGGCAGCACCTGCACGAGCGCTGGGGCGACGATCCCAGCGCGTATCTGGGTGTGGCCGTCGGCGGATTCCCGAACTTTTTCATGCTGTACGGCCCCAACACCAACCAGGGCGGCAACTCGATCGTCTACATCCTGGAAGCCGGCGCGCGGCTGGTGACCAGCGCGGTCACCAGGCTGGCGCGTCGAGGCGGCTATCTCGATGTGCGACCCGAGGCGGAAAAACGGTACAACGAAGGGCTTTCCGCCGACTTGGAGCGCACCATCTGGACCCAGTGCGACAGCTACTTCCGGTCACCCACGGGCCGGATCGTCACCCAGTGGCCCTACACCGAACTGGAATACGCGCGCCGGACCTGGCGGCTGCGGCCCCGAGACTGGCTGCACCACACCGGAGTGGCGCCCGCCGCGGGGCGCAGGCTGGCCGACGCCGAGATCGATTACCCCGCGGACCAATTCACCGGCGGGTCAGCCCCGTAGGGATCGCCACGCGGCTTCGCCGTGACATGCGTCTTTCGAGAACTCGCGGCTTGTGGTGGGGTTGGCAGTCGTGACGACTGCTTTGTTTGCCAGGACAATGGACAGCGGCCGGGCCGCTGTGCAACGTCTGCGTGATGTGTTGTGGGCGATCGCCGAGGCGTCGGTGGCCGCAGGCGTGGCGTGGTACATCGCCCATGACGTGCTGGGCCACCCGGATCCGTTCTTCGCACCGATCGCCGCGGCGGTGTGCGTGTCGGCGAGCAACGTGTTTCAAGCGCAGCGGGCGGTCCAGAACATTGCCGGTGTGGCACTGGGGATCTGCCTGGGTTCCACCGTGCAGCAACTGTTCGGCACCGAGTGGATTGCCATGGCCGCCGCGGTGTTTGCCGCGTTGTGCGTCGCGGTGCTGTTCGGGCAGGGGATCGTCGCACGGGACTTGACCTTCGCCAATCAGACCGCCGGTTCGGCAATCCTGGTCATGGCGCTCTCGGTCGGGGCCGACAGCGTTTTTCAACGCCTCCAGGAAGCTCTGATTGGTGGCGGCGTGGCGCTGGTGTTGAGCATCCTGTTGTTGCCGCCCAACCCGCACACGGCGCTGCACAGCGCCCGGGTCGGCGTCGTCGGCGCCCTGCACGACCTGCTCGCCGAGACCGCAGGCCGGGTCGGCGGTGATGTGATGATCCCGTCGCGCTGGCAGTACGTCGCCGTCGATCGGCTGCATGAGCGGCTGGAGGTACTCGACAAGGCCCGCATCCACGCTCGTCATCTCGCGTCGATCGCGCCGCGCCGGTGGGCCGCACGCGGCACCGTCCACGGCGCGGATCAGCAGGCCGCGCAGCTGGCCCTGCTCGCCGGCTCGCTGCTGTACCTGGCCCGTGCCGTGACGACGGCCTACGGCGTCAGCGGCTCGCTTCCCCAACCGGTGCGCGACGCGATCGGCGAACTCGCGGCCGCAGTTGCCCTCAGCGAGAGGGATCCCGCCGCAGCGGACGCCCGCCTCGCCGCGGCCCGCGATTGCGTTGCCGCGCTGGATTCCGGCGGCGCCGCCCGAACGGACTTGGCGCTTACCGCTGTCGTCGAAACCTGCGTCGACGACCTACAACTCGTGGTCGACTTTCGGCAATAAGTGAGACGCTATCGCGCGGGGTCCTGGGCGATTTCGATCTCGCCGGCCGCGGCCGCCGCGCGGAGCTGATGAAAGTCGTCGAGGGACTTGTCGGCGTACGCGTACGACCACTCGGCGACCGCGTCGTGCACCGCGTTGCTGGTACCGACGTACCCGCGCAGTATCGAGGCATTGGCACTCTGGGCGTGCGCCCGTGCCAACAGCACCGCGCAGGCACTGACGTAGTCGGAGAAGGTGGAAGGCTTCATGCCTTCGGTTTCGATGGTGCCCTTCATGTCGTGGAACTGACGGACGTAGTAGTCGCGGCCGTCCTTGCGCGTCGATCCGAGGAACACATCCGACATGGCCTGCAGGATCTGCTGGCCGTCGGTGACGCGTACTCCGTGGCCGTTGGCCTCGATTGCCGCGGTCAGGCTGTCGGGCTGGCGCCACCCGCCAAATTCGTCGAGCACCGACCGGGTGGCCTCTTTGATCTGCAGGATCAACGGTGTGTCGTTGGGTCCCACCAGGATGACCAGGTAACAACGGGTACCGACGCTGCCGACGCCGACCACCCGCAGCGCGACATCGGTGACCCGGAAGTGGGACAGCAGCAGCGCGATGTCGGCCGGGACCGCGGTCAGATACTCCTGGATCGACTCCACCAAGAGGGCTTCGACGTCCTTGTCGACGTGCTGCAGAACCGGGGGTGCTTCCCGCAGGCGCGGTGTGCCGTCGGGCCCAGTCTCGGTGATCTGCTTGAAGACTCGCGCCGAGGTTCGGCTACGCGCCCGGGATATCGTCTTCTGGATCACCGCTTGCAGGCCCTTGGAGACCGTCCCGGTGTAGTGCTCGGGTTCCACCCGCAGGTAGTAACGCTCCAGCACGTCCATTTCCTCGAGCATCGCCGTCAGACTGGTTTCATATCCCACGACCGCCTGCTCGACACAGCGGGCGATCGCCTTGGCCGGGTATCCGGCATGGCGGCCCCCGATGATCGCGCTGGTGATCAGGCGCTTGACGTCCCACTCGGCCGGCGCCACCGCGGCCTCGTCGAAATCGTTCAGGTCGAACACGATCGAGCGGTGCGGGGCGGCGTACAGGCCGAAATTCGAGATGTGTGCGTCGCCGCAGCACATGATTTCGATTCCGCTCGTCGGGCTCGCGGCAAGGTCGGCGGCCATCACCGCGGCGGAACCGCGGTAGAAGGCGAACGGGTCGACGAGCATTCGGGCGAACCGCAACGGAACGAGTTCGGTTAGCCGCCCGGCATTTTGGGCGACGAGAATCTCCGTCGCGGATCGCGATGAGGGAGTCAGCTGCGCGAGCGAGCGACGCGGGACGGTCTTGCGCAGTGCCTGGCCGCGCGCCACATCCTCGCCCGGCACTTCGAGGTCGATCAGGCGGTCACGCAACGCCCGCTGCGGCATCTGCTCAGCATACGAGCGAGGCGTTCATTTAGCGTCAGACTGATTCTCAACGCTGTCATGACGTGGCCTTTTGGTTAACATCGCTGAAAATGCCGGGTGCCAGGCGCATCGTCTGGAGATTGTTTTTTGAGAGGACGTCTGCCGATGGTGGAAACGCCTCCGCCCGAGCACGCCCGTACTCGCTGGCGTATTCCCTGGCTCAACGTCCTCGGCGTGGTAGCGATCGTGTTCGCGGCGACCGCCCTGGTGGTCAAGAACGTCCCGCATGCCGGGTCCAATCAGATCCTGAACGTCTCCTACGACCCCACCCGCGAGCTGTATGCGGCAGTCGACAAGGCGTTCATCGCGAAATACCGGGCGCAGACCGGCGTCACCCTGGATATCAAAGAGTCGCACGGCGGTTCGGGTCGCCAGCTCAGGAGCGTGCTCGACGGCAGTCAGAAGGCCAATGTGGTGTCGTTGGCGTTGATCAGCGACGTCCAGACGCTCAGCAAGCGGGGGCTGATCGCGCCGGAATGGCGCCAGCGGCTGCCGAACAATTCGGTGCCCTACACGTCGACCATCGTCTTCGTCGTCCGGAAGGGCAATCCCAAAGGCATCCACGACTGGCCCGATTTGGTCAATCCAGGAGTGTCGGTGGTAACCCCGAACCCGCGCAGCTCCGGCAACGGCCAACTGAGCGTTTTGGCGGCCTGGGGTTCGGTCACCACTCGCGGCGGCAGCCCGGCTCAGGCGAGCGCCTACGTGAAGTCGCTGTTGCAACACGTGGCGGTGTCCGACGCCGGCGCCCGCAGTGCGGGCGACAGCTTCACCCTGGCCAAGGTCGGCGACGTGCAGCTGAGCTGGGAGAACGAGGCGCTGCGCGAGGTCGCCGCCAACAAGGACGAACTCCAGCTCGTCTACCCGGCGGTCAGCATCCTGGCCGAGCCGGCGGTGGCCTGGGTCGACGCCAACGTCACCGAGCCCAAGACCGCGACCTACGCCAAGGCGTATCTCGAGTACTTGTTCACCGACGCGGGACAAGAGCAAGCCGCACAATTCGGTTACCGGCCGTTCAAGTCGGACATTCTCGCCAAACACGCCGACCGGCTGCCGCCGCTCGCGCTCTTCCCGATCGGCGAGATCGCCAAGGACTGGAGCGACGCGCGCGAGCAGTTCTTCGGCACCAACGGAATCCTCGACACGATCTCCGCGCCGCCCGGTGCGGCGTCGGGGACCTAGCGGAAAGACGTGAACAAGGTGGCCTTCGCGCTGAACTACGACTCGGTGAAAGGTCGGCATGATGTCATTGCCGGCCTGACCGTCGCCGCCATCTCGTTTCCTCAGGCGATGGCGTACGCGCTGATCGCCGGGGTCGACCCCCGGTTCGGCGTGTACTCGGCGATCGTCGTCACGATCGTCGCCTCAATTTTCGGGTCGTCCTCGCATTTGATCAACGGACCGACCAGCGCCATATCGCTGCTGGTTTTCACGGCCCTGGCCTTCATCGATGCGGAAAACAGCACCCAACTGTTCGAAGGCCTGTTCCTGCTGGCCGTCCTGGTGGGCGTGTTTCAGATCATCATCAGCCTGTTCAAGCTCGGCAATCTGACCCGCTACATTTCCGAGTCGGTCATCATCGGTTTCATGGCGGCCGCCGCATTTCTGCTGGCCGTCGGACAGCTGGGCAACGCCCTGGGCGTGCGCGACAAGGGCAATGGGCACATGCAGGTCCTGCACCGGGTATGGCTCACCCTGTCGCACGGCGATCACGTCAATTACCGTGCGGTGATATTGAGCACGGCGGCAGTGGTTCTCGCGGTCGTCTTGCGCAGGCTGGTGCAGCGGTACGGTTGGCCGCAGATCGACATGCTTGCGGTGCTGATCATCACCTCCGTGATCGCTTACGTCGCGGGGTGGTCGATCCCGGGGGCCGGCGGCCATACCGCGGTCTCCGTGGCCGCCAAGATCCCGCGCAGCCTGCCCAGCGCGCATGTCCCCGAAGTCCACACCGAATTCCTGCCGCACCTGTCCACCGGCGCGCTGGCGATTGCCTTCGTGGGCATCATCGAGGCGTTGTCGATCGCCAAAGCCATTGCCTACCAGACGCAGCAGAAGATCGACTACAACCGGCAGATCATGGCCGAAGGACTGGCCAACCTCGCCGGCGGCTTCTTTCAAAGCCTGCCGGGCTCTGGCTCGCTGTCGCGGTCAGCGATCAACTTCCAGGCCGGGGCCAAAACCCGATTTTCCGGGATCGTTTCGGCCGCAACGGTTGCCGCGGCGTTGCTCTTGTTCGCACCGCTGCTGCGGTACGTTCCGCAACCGGCATTGGCGGGTCTGCTGCTGGTCACCGCCGTGCGGCTGGTCGACTTCAAGCGAATGATCTACACCGTCAAAGCATCCCGCTACGACGCGGGATTGGTGATCGTTACCGCATTCACCGGCGTGGCGATCGATCTCGACAAATCGGTGCTGCTGGGCGTGATCCTGTCGATCCTGCTATTCGTGCCCCGTGCCGCGAAGCTGAAGGCCCGAGAGCTCGTTGTCACGCCTGAACGCGTTGTGCGCGAACGTATTCTGGGAGATGCCGCTGATCCGTTGGTGGTCATCTACGACTTGGAAGGCGAGCTGTTCTTCGGCGCCGCGCCAGAATTGGATCGCTACCTGGCCGAGATCGGCAAGCGGATCGCCGATGACGACATCAAGTTCGTGGTGTTGCGGCTCAAACGGGTGCGGCACCCGGACGTCGTGTGCATCGAGCGCATCGAGCACTTCCTGCGCGAAGAGACCGCGCGCGGCGTGACCATCCTGCTCGCCGGAGTGCGTTCCGACACGCTCACGGTACTCAACAACGTCGGATTCCAAAGTTGGTTCACCGCAGAGCATGTCTTCCCCGAAGAGGACGAGGATTTCTCGGCGACCCTCAAGGCGGTGCGCTATGCCCACAACAAGCTAGCCGACTTGAACCTCAAGGAACCGTTCACCTCGGCACCCGAAATTGCGCCGCACACAGACCTGTACTACCTGGTTTAGTGGGCTGCGGCCACCCTTGCTCGCTCCCTCATCGAGGCGACTACTCCGCCGTCGTTGAGGATGTCAGTGCCGGTGAGGTAGCCGGCTTTGGCGCTGGCGCAGAAGGCGAGTAGCTCGGCCATCTCCTCCGCCTTGCCCCAGCGTGGGACGGCGAAGTCGGCAACCATCGCCCCGGCGCCGGCCTGCTCCTCGAGCCGGCCCATCTCCGTGTCGACGGACCCAGGAGACAGCGAGACGATCCGCAACCCGCGCGCGTTGAATCGCTCGGCTTGCGACTCGCTGTACCACTTCACGAAGCTCTTACTCACGGCGTAGGCGAAACCGGATCGCGCATCCTCGGGAATGGGGTTGCACGCCGCCATCATCGCGTCCCAGAAGGCGTCGCCGTCGCTGAGCGCGAGTGGAAATTGCGCTGTCGGAACAAATTCCGCGGGCACCAGGTGGGCCGCCATCGACGCCACGTTGACGATCACGGAGCCCTCGCCGGCTGTCGCGTAGAACACCTCGTTGACGTTGACCGTGCCGACGGCATTGGTCCGCATGACGTAGTCGGCGCCGCCCATGCTCGGACTCACCCCCGCGGTGTGGATGACCGAGGCGAGGGTCCCGAGGTTGGTTGCGGTGGCGAACAGGTCGGCCACCGCACCCCGGTCGGTGACGTCGCAATTGACGACCGTCGCCAAAATCCCGAGGTCTTTCAGCGTTGCGGCTGCGTTGTCCAGCCGGTCCTGTCTGACATCGCAGAGCACCACGGCATGGTCGCGCCCGACGATCCTCGCCGTGGCCAGACCCATGCCACCGGCGCCGCCGGTGATCACCGAGACTCGATTCATACCTGGACCGTATACGCAGACTCTTGAGCAGTTGCCGCGCACTACGCCGTGAGCGTGTGCTCCCCAGACTGGTGCGGATGACCGGTGTGCCGGACGGCTGTCCCGACGAACGGCGCCCGGAGCGTGCTAACCAGGTGACGGCGGTTCACGATCAGCCCACCGACGGCGATCACGGCGTAGATACCGCACAGGACGAGCCGTCCCTGGGTCGAGGTGAGCGGGAACTGAACGACGAACAATCCCAGCAGCGTCCAGGCGGCAGCACGGTTGAAGCGCAGCGCCAGGATCACCGCGACACCCATCAATGTTTGGGTGGCCGTGAGCAAGACCTCCTCGATCTGGCGGGCGTCGAGTTCCAGGGAAAAGCCGCCCCCACCCAGCAGATGGGCCACCGGCAGCGATCCGATCAGCAGCGTCCACTGGTTGACCTTGGACGAGATCAGCGTGGCGATGGCCGCGGTGCCCTTGCCGCGAGTGGCGAAGATGGTCGCGATGATGAACTCGGGTGCCTCGGAGGCCAACGGCGCGAGCCACTGCACCAGCAGGAACCGGTCGATGCCGAGCTCGGTGCCGGCCGAAACCAGGTTGTCGGCAAAGGGCTTGGCGCACAGCAGGATCACTGCCCCGGACACCAGAAACAGGCTGACGACGACGACCCGGCGGCTCCGGTCGGGCAGCTCGCCGAGGGCCGCGGCGGTACCGACCAGGTCGGGCTCTTCGACGTCGCCGTGGCTGACTTTGTACAGGTAGAAACCGAACCAGGCCAGCAACGCCAACCCAAGCGCGAAGTGGATTTGGCCGCTGGCCGGTATCGCGAACGCGACCACTCCGGCGATCAGCAGGAAGCCGAGTTCGACGCGATTGGCGGGCTCCAGCGTCAAACCGGTGGTTTTCCTGGCGCCGACCTTGCGTGCCGCCATGATGCTGACCAGCACCACGACCGGCCAGCCCAGGCCCATCAACAGCCGGTTGGATCCGGTCATGTTGGCCGCCGCGTATTGCGTGTAGTCGAGGTTATGGCCCGAGACGTATGCGTAGTAGAGGTCAACGGCGTATTCGGGCAGCACCGCAACCAGGGCGAGCACCGCGATCGCCAGTCCGCCGGAGACGTCGATCTGCGCGGCTTCGGCGGCCCACGCCAGCAGGAAGCTGGCCGACACGACCGCGGCACCGAAGATCAGCAGGGCGGCAACGGGGTCGGGATGCAGGCCCATGACCCGGATCACGACGGCGGGAGCAATGAATGTTGCGGTGATCAACGCCGAACGGCTGAGCGTTCGCCGCGGCGACCGTGACACCGTCGGAACCGCCGCGATGGCCCTGTCAGTGGCGAGCATCGTCATCCTTCACTCTGTCGATCATGAATGGCTAAATGGCTCGCGGCCGTGGTTTGACCTGCCCGCCAAACATACCCGCTGGGCCCTTGGTCAGCAACGTTGCGAGCACCCCAAGCGGCGCCGGCTGCAGGCCCATATTTGCTGGCTATAGCACCCAATATCGAAAGTTAGGTTCAGCTAACTTCAGATTATGGCAAACCGATCTAGCGCTCTTGCTGTGACGCGGTCGGGTTGGGGATAGCGTCTGGAGGAGTCGGTGGCACGTGGGTGACGCAGCCCTGGAACGTCGACGTCCACTACGGCGCATTGCTGGAGTCCGCGGCGGGCACCCGACGCCCGGCGAGTCGTCGACGTCGCCGTGCCGATCAACCGCCGAGCCGCTAGCGGTCCGGGCCCATTGCCGCGACCGCGGCTTGGGTGAACAGTTCGACTGCCTGCTTGCGCGTGAGCGACGCGATCATTTGCGCGCCGGCACGCATCATGTCGCCCGCCATCCAGGTCGGCCCATTGGTCAGGTTCTCGAACGCCTCGGCGATGACCTCGTCCACCGAGCTTGCGCCCGCGGGAACTTCGTCGGGCGAACTTATCTGGCCACGGCTGTATTCGAGTTTCCGCAATGCGGGCGTGTTGGTCTTGCCGAGCATGAGACCGAGCACATCGACGCCCTTGCCGTGCAGTTCGGCCCAGAGTGCTTCGGCGAAGACCATGTCGAATGCCTTGGATGCGCTGTAGGCGACCATGTTGGGACTGCCGGCCAATGCGGCGCCTGAGGAGAAGATGACGATCCCGCCGCTGCCTCGCTCGACCATCCCAGGGGCGAAGTGGTGGCATAGCTGCATCGGCACCATGCAGTTGCGTTGCACCATCGCCTCGGCGGCTTCAATCGAATTATCAAGGAAATGACGGTAATTCGGGTCAGCGCCGGCGCAGTACACGAGGAACCCGATCTCTAAGTCGCTGGTGGCATCGGCGATTGCGCTTGCCGCATCTGGTTGGGCGAGATCAATAGCGATAGTTCGTGTTTGAGCAGAAGTTCGCGATTCGATATCAGCGGCAACCTGATCGAGGACGGCCTGCCGGCGGGACAGCAGCACAACGTTGACGCCGCGTTCGGCGAGGCCCGCGGCGAACGCGGCACCCACGCCGTCGGAGGCGCCGGCGACTAGAGCCCACGGTCCGTACTTGGTTGCGAAAGTCATTGACTACCCCTGCTGTAGTTACGGGCCGAACGCCGTGATGCGCACCTGGGTGAAGCGGCGTCGCGCAATGCGCCAGCCATCGGCGGTCCGCACCACGTCGTCGTCGTAGAAGCCCCACGCGTTGACGCCGGATTGATTGTCGCCGAACATGATTACCGCATCGATGTAGGTACGGGCCGATGCCTTGTCGCCGTCGACGGTGATGGCCTGGTTGGTCAAGCGGTGCAGGGTGTGTCCCGCCATGGCGTGCGTCTTGTCCATAAAGTCGGTGACCTCGTCCACGCCATGCCAAGTCCCGATCTCGCCGTAGTCGAGTTCGCAGTCGTCGGTGAACACGGTGCGAAACAACGGCCAGTCGCGGCGGTCGATTCCGGTGGCGTAGCGCACCAGCACGTCCGCGATGTCCTGGCGGTCTTCTCGCTCACTCATCCGATATCTCCGTTGGGGTGCACAATGATTCGGGGCGGTCCAGCTGATTTGCGCGCGAGTTCAAGCGCTGCGGGGACGTCGTCGAGGCCGATGACACTGCCGACGCTGGGTAGTGGGTCCAGCCGTCCTGCCGCGATGGCGTCCAGCGTTCCGTACCAGTCCTGGGGGTGTGGGCCACCGCCGAATTGGATTGTGACGCCTTGCCGAGTCGCGGTGGTGATGTCCAGCGTATCGCCGGTGTACCAGCCGCCCGCGCAGTAGATCCGGGTGGCCATTTCGGCGGACTCGACGATGTTCTGGATCAGCCCGGCGGCGCCCACACATTCGAAGACGACGGCGGGCCCAGGCAGTCCACGTTCGGCGCGCACCTGTCGGAACGTGTCGAACGGTGACTTCTCGGCGGGATCGACCAGGACGTGCGCGCCGAAGCGGTCGCGGGCCAGCTCACGTCGTTCGATCTTGTAGTCCGCCACAACTATTGGCTCGATGCCCCGACCGGCCAGGGCGGCGACCGCAGACAGGCCAACCGCCCCCGCGCCGATGACGATGGCGACCTCACCCGGTTGGACGCGCGCCGAACGAACGTAGAATTCGCCAACCGCGAACGCGTCGGTGAGCGCCGCGGCGTCGCACGAGACGCCGGCGGCGACCGGCTTGGCCGCGAGTTCCGAAACCACGAGCAGTTCACCGAAACTCCCCGGCGCGTCGGGGTGCTGGCCGATGATCCGCGTGCCGCCGGCGCCGCCGGCTAAAAGGCGTATCGGCATCGCCGTGACACGGGTTCCGATCGTGAACCGATCGGTGCAGCCGGGTCCGTGGTCGATCACCTCGCCGACGAATTCGTGACCGAGCACGATGTCGCGGTCGGTGTCGTACAGCGAGCGTCCGGTCGGATCGTCGATCGCGAGTTCCGGGTGATCCATGAAATGCACGTCCGAGGCGCAGATCGCGGTGCTCAGCGTGCGCAGCAACAGCTCACCCGGTCCGGGCGCGGGGTCTGCTGTCTCGCGGACCGTTAGCTGACCGTCTCTCAATACCACCGCGCGCAAAGCATCTGCCTCATTTTCTCGAATAATCGAGTTAAAATGTCGAATGTTCGGTACAACTGTAGGAATCTCGTCGTAAAGGAGTCAAGCCATTCGCGGGTCTGTGTCGGCGCCGACGGCCCGGGTGCTCGATGTCATCGAGCTGTTGGCCCGGTCCGGGAAGACGCGACTGCGGTTCTCCGACATCGTGCGTGAGCTCGGACTCACCCAAGCGACAGTGCACGCCATCCTGAAGACGCTGTGTGATCGGGGCTGGGCGACCCGGGACCCCATCGCCAAGACGTTCTCCCTGGGGCCCGCGCTGGCGGTGGTGGCGGCGCGGATGGACAACGCCCGGCCGCTGACACACGCCGCTCGCTCCGCGGCCCTGCGACTTTCCCGTGAGGTCGGCTACGCCGGCTCGGTGGTCGAGCGGTTCGGTGATTCGTTGGTAGTCACGGCCTTTGAGGGCGATCCCGCCACCCAGCCCGCGGGAATACCGGGCGATCGCATCCCCTACGCGCCGCCCTTCGGCGTCGCGCTGGCCGCCTGGGATACCGAGGTGGAGCAACGCGCGTGGATCCGTCGCGGCGCGCGCGACAACCCCGATCGCATGCAGCGCCTGGAACACGTCTTGGCGCACACCCGCGAGCGTGGTTTCGACGTCGACTGGACCACGCCCGCACTGGCCCAGGCCGTCCAGGCGGTAGGCACGTTGGACAGCAGCGAGATGCCGACTCCGGTACGCCACATTCTGGACCAGCTACTCGTCGAGTTCACCACGATCGGCTTTCTGTCCGACGACAACCCCGGTCGCCGCAAACAGCCCGTCGTGACCATCGCCGCACCGGTTTTCGACCATCGCGGCCAAGTTGCCCTGATGCTCGCAGTGCATCCGCTGTCTCCGCTCAGCGCGCGCCAGATCCAGGTCATCGGGACCAAGCTCACCGCGGAAACCACGGCAATCAGCGCAGCCCAGCAGCATCCACCGGTGGTGGACCTCGAGGAGCACAGCGGCCCGCGTCGCCGTCGGGCCTAGGCTGGCTGCGTAGGCGACGGAAGGGCGAAAAGCGGTGGCACATCACTATGTTGTGGACGATATAGCCGGATTCGTGGTCGATGCCACGCCGTCAGATCTGAGCGCGCACCCCCGGGCATTGCTCAAACGCAACGTGCTCGACAGCATCGCCTGCGCGGTCGGTTCACTCGACGGCGAACTCATTGCGACGATCCGGGAGCACACCGGCCAGTTCAGCGGCGTCGCCTCGGCGACCCTCGTCGGCGGGGGCCGGGCCTCGGTGGATCAGGCCGCCTTCTTCAATGCGGTGCTGGTGCGTTATCCCGATCTGCTCGACACCTATCTGACCGTGGGCGGCCTCTGTCACCCGGCCGACAACTTCGGCGCGATCCTGGCCGTCGCCGAGCACGTCCACGCCAGTGGCGCCGATTTCCTGCTCGCTCTCGCGGTAGCCTACGAGGTCCAATGTCGTTTCAGCGCACAAGTTCCCGTCATGGCACGTGGCCTCAACCATGCACTGCAGTTGGCGATGTCGGTCGCGGCCGGATCGGCGAAGTTGCTCGGGCTGGACGCGGAACGCACCGCGCACGCCATTGCCGCGGCCGCGGCCGACAACGTGTCGCTTGCCGCGGTGCACGCCGAACCGGTGTCGAACTGGAAAGGCATCTCACCGGCCATTACCGGCATGCGCGCGGTGTACACCACGATATTGGCCGGCCGCGGGATCACCGGGCCCAAGTCGTTGTTCGAGGGCCCGAACGGGCTGGTGCAACTCTTCGATCAGCCAATCGATTTCAACACCGCTGAGCGCAGACTCACGTCGGTCGAGCAGACCTACCTCAAGCAGTACTGCGCGCTGATCCACGGGCAAGCCATCATCGACGCGCTCCTGGCGATTCGGGCCGAGTGCAATCTGCGCGGCGACGACATCGCGCGGGTGACCATCGAGGTCTTTCAGACCGCGTACGACATCGCAGGCGGGGGAGCGTATGGCAGCAAAGATCATCCGCAGACCAAGGAGCAGGCCGACTACAACCTCAAATACCTCAGCGCAGTCGCACTGCTCGACGGCGGAGTGGGTCCCGAACAGCTGGAGACCGAACGTGTGCTGCGCAGCGATGTCCAGGAGCTGCTGGCGCGGGTCGATGTCGTCGTCGCGGCCGACCTGACGGCCGACTATCCGCAGCGCACCGCGACGCGGGTGCATGTCGTTACCCGCGACGGGAGCGAATTCGACCGTGAGGAAAGCGATTACGAGGGGTCACCGACCCGTCCGATGCCGTGGGACCGGGTGGTGGACAAATTTCACTGGCTCGCCGAACCCTTCTGCGACGAGGCCCTGCGTGCCGACCTGATCGCTGCCGTCGAACACATCGACGAGATCCCTGTCGGCGAGTTCGCCGCCCTGCTGGGGACGGCCAGTCCGGTACCGCGGCGGCCGCGCAGCGGGCCGAGGTTCTGAGTTGGGTGCGCGCGCCCTCTTGCGTCGTTTGCTGCCCGCGTTGAATGATCGGCCATGCGCAAAGATCGCGGCGTCAATCGGTGGGAGTTGGTCACCTGCGCGCTGACAGGCCATGTCACCTACGCGCCCGATGAACAGGTCCTTGCTGACCGGCTCAGCGGCACAACCGGACTGGGCGAAGTGTGGCGGTGTCTGCGCTGCGGGGAATACATCGTCGGTGAACCGCATGGTCGAGGCCACGCCGACGAAGCTCCGATGATTATGCGCGGCAAGGCTTTACGGCAAGCCATCATCATTCGTGCGCTCGCGGTCGAACGCCTGTTCCGGGCGGTGGTGATCGTACTCGCGGCGTACGCGGTATGGGAGTTCCGCGGCGCGCGGGGAGCCATCCAGGCCACCCTCGATCGTGACCTGCCGATCTTCCGGGCGGCCGGGTTCAAGGTCGACCAGATGACCGTCGTGCACGAGCTGGAAAAGGCGCTTGCCGCCCGACCTTCCACGTTGGCGCTGCTGACCCTGATGCTGACCGGTTACGCGCTGGTCGAGACGCTCGAGGCGGTCGGACTGTGGTTGCTGAAACGATGGGGCGAATACTTCGCGGTGATAGCCACCTCGGTCTTCTTGCCATTGGAGATCCACGACCTGACCAAAGGCATCACGATGACACGCGTGGTCACGTTCAGCATCAACATCCTCGCGGTGATCTACCTGCTGCTCTCCAAACGCCTGTTCGGTCTGCGGGGCGGCCGCAAGGCCTACGACGAGGAACGGCGCGGTGAGCAGCTACTCGATGTCGAGCGGGCCGCGATGACGACATGACGGTCACGGCTTTGGGCTGATAAAAATCCCTCGGCTTCCACGGTGACGCCGTCCCCGTCGGCGATATGGCCGCCGGAGGAGGTCTTGACGCCTTCGGTGCGCTCCACGCGCGCTCCACGTGCAAGGGCGGTTGAGCCCGGTGCGACGCCGGTAACGCAAGGGTGCCGCCGTAGGTGGACCGATCCACTTTGCGGGCCGTTGCACCCAGCACGTGGTCCAGGATCAGGGCAGATACCCCGCCGTGAACGTGCTCCGGCGGGCCTTCGTATGCCCCGCCGAGCGTGAACTCTGACCACACCAGTCCGTCCGATTCGTGATGCAGCACCAGCGGTAGGGCGAGGTTCCCGGCCGCGCAGCGTTGTTGAATTCGTTTGCGGCACTGTTGATTTGTCCTTTGCCGCTGCAGATGTCGCGGCGTCGGCTTCGGTCCTCATGCTGAGATCGACGAGTCGGCGGATTGATTCGTCCAGCGGCCCGTAGACCGATTCGAGCCGTGGGTAGTCAACGCGGAGCAGCCCGTCAGACATATAGGCAACCTAACGGTCCGGGGCAACGCGCCCGCCCCGCATGTGGCACACTGGACTTGCCCAACGTCGGGCCTGGCGGATTTCCCTTGTGGCAGCAGCATTTTCGTCAGCATGAAGCTAACCTTGTGTCCCCGGGCCACCGCGGCTTCCGGATTGCGACATCTCGGTAGTTTGACCGGATCAGTGCTGGTCCGGGCGGTACACGCGGCTCACAGATGCGTCGCGAACAGGTCACGACAGGCCGCAAGTGTGCGCTAAGCCACAAACCGCATTATCGCGGCGTTTACCCAGTTGCTCCACACTTGTAAAACAGCTGGGGTGAAATTTGACATGTCGGCTGACTAGGCCGGCGGAGGAGGGGTCGAGACTGTGCATACACTGCAGACCTTGATCAACCAGAGTTCTACCAACCTCGACGTAGTGGCCCCGATCAAAGCGCGCGCTTGTGATGCGCTGAATCTCGTGCGTAGGAGCAGGTCACGCGAGCAGGGAGTTGACTCGCGCGTCATGCCCAGGGGTGCGGAGCGCTGCTGATCTCCTGACCGGGTCGATACAATCGCCGGCGGTGCCGGAGCCGGTCGCCGGCGATTGGAGTTCGAGTTGCGCGTAAGCGGATTGCGGTGACTATCGGCGTCATCTGTGCGATCCCGCCAGAGTGGGCCTACCTGCGCAGCGCTCTATCGGGAGCTCAGCGCGAACAGATCGCGCAGATCACCTTCGATACCGGTGAACTCGACGCGCACCGGGTGGTGCTGGCGGCGGCCGGCATGGGCAAGGTCAACACCGGACTGGTAGCAACCCTGCTGGCAGAGCGATTCCATTGCCACACAATTGTTTTCACCGGGGTGGCGGGCGGGCTGGATCCGCGGCTGCACATCGGTGACATCGTCATCGCCGAGCGGGTGGTGCAGCACGATTTCGGGGTCATCGAAGACGAGCGGCTGGCGCCCTACCAGCCGGGGCACGTCCCGTTCATCAACCCGACCGAACGTTTCGGTTACCCGGCGGAACCCGAACTCATCATTCGCGTCAAGCGTCGTCTCGAGGGATTCGCCGTTGCGCCGCTGCCGCCGGCGGCCGGTGGTACCGGCCCGGCGCCGCGGATCGCCTACGGCACCGTCTTGACCGGCGATCAGTACCTGCACTGCGAGTCCACCCGCAACCGGTTGCACGACGATTTCGCTGCCCTGGCGATCGAAATGGAGGGCGGCGCGCTGGCGCAGGTGTGCGAAGCCTTCGCCATCCCCTGGTTGGTGATCCGCGCGCTGTCCGATCTGGCCGGCGTCGATTCCGGTGTCGACTTCAACCTCTTCGCCGAAGAGGTTGCGGTCAGCTCGGCGCGCGTCCTGCTGCACCTGCTCCCGGCGCTGGGCTGAGTCGGGCGTCGCCCGCGGCGCGCTCACGTTCGCGCCGCCGCGCCCGCGAGGCCCGCAGGTTGGCGACGTTGCCGCACGTCTTCACGTTGCACCACACGCCGCTGTTGTTCTTCGAACGGTCGTAAAAGGTCGATTCGCACGGGTGGTTGTGGCATTGCTTCAGTCGTCGCCAGGTGCCGGCCTGCTGGCTCAGCATGATCTCGCCCCAGAGCGCCGCGGCCAGCCAGCGCCAGCCGCTGCCGGCCGGTTCCAGCCGGACCTCGCCGGACGCGGACAACGCGAACGACGCGGAGACCATGGACGCGCCTGGACCAGTCGCCGCCTCGCCGCGCACCAGCTGCGAGATCGTGTCGCGCAGGGCGCGAAGCTTCGGCAGGTCCGCCTCGGTCATGGTCGGCGGATCGGTGGGCGCGCCGCGCAGCTCCGACCAGGCTCGCACGGCGGCCGCCAACCAGTGCCGCGCGAGCGTGGCGTCGGACAGCAGATCGGGCCGGTCGTCGTGGACGGCGACCGTGTTGAGGAAATCATGGACCAGTCCCAGACCACCGGGTGCCGGGGCGAGTTCGTGCCGCTGTGACGCAGACCATTCAGACATATCCAAATTATACTTGACTATGTCAATGGGTGCATCTAACTTGACAGAGACAAAGACAGTTAACCTCAGTCAAGGAGTACGGATCAATGGTCAATATCAAGGGATCGACGGTCGTAGTCACCGGCGGGCAGCGCGGACTGGGCAAGGCCACCGTGGACGAGTTTCTGAGCAGGGGCGCGGCCAAGGTTTACGCCACGGCGCGGACGCCCAAGCCCAGCGACGACCCACGCGTCGTGAGTGTCGCGCTCGACGTTACGAACGCAGATTCACTTGCGGCACTGGCTATTACGGCTGCGGATGCCGACATCGTGGTCAATAACGCCGGTGTCATCGGCGCGACACAGCTGCTCACCAGTGACATCGATGAGGTTCGAGAGGTGTTCGAGACCAACTACTTCGGTGCGCTTCGGGTGGCTCAGGCGTTCGCGCCGGTGCTGGCCGAAAATGGGGGCGGGGCGCTGGTCGACATCAGCTCGGCAGTGGCGTGGGTGAGTGGCTTCGGAGGCTACGGAGACTCCAAGGCCGCCATCTGGTCGCTGACCAACTCGCTGCGAGCCGAGCTGGAGAAGCAGGGCACCCTGGTCACGTCGGTGCACCTGGGCTACACCGACACCGACATGATTTCGGAACTCGAGGTACCGAAGAACGACCCGCGCGACGTCGCGCGCCAAATCGTCGACGGCATCCGGGACGGAGAGACCGAGGTCCTCGCGGACGACTACACCCGTCAGGCCAAGGCTGCGCTGTCGGGCCCGGCCCAGTTGGTCGGCGCGCACTGAGGTACCGCTTTGGGGGCCGGTGCGATGCCGGCCCCCATCGGCGTGCGCGACGTGTTTGGATTGGCATATGTCCGACACGGATCCCGAAGGCATTGTCAGCGCCACGCGCGTCATCTCGGCCAGCGCCGAGCGCATCTTCGAACTGATCGCCGAGCCGTCCAGCCAGCCCAGCTGGGACGGCAACAACAACCTCGCCTCGTCGGCTCCCGGGCAGCGCATCCACGGGGTCGGCGATGTGTTCAAGATGACGCTGACCAACGGTGCCGTGCGGGAGAACCACGTCGTGGAATTCATCGAAGGCACCAAGATCGCCTGGCAGCCAGCGGAGCCCGGAAAGCGGCCGCCCGGCCACCTGTGGCGCTGGGAGCTCAACGAGATCAACTCGACGCTGACGACGGTTACCCACACCTACGACTTCACGATGCTGACCGACGCGACCCGGCTGGTCAAGGCGCGTTCGACGACGGCCGAGATGCTGCGCGAGTCGATGGACAAGCTCGCGACGCTCGCCCAGCGCTACGAGTAATAGCTCGCTATGCCCCTCCCACCACAAGGAAGCGATCGCGCCGCCCTCGTCACGGGCGCATCCTCGGGCATCGGCGAACAGTTCGCCGGCATACTGGCGCGGCGCGGTTATCAGGTCGTGTTGGTGGCCCGCAGCGCCGACCGCCTTGACGACCTCGCCGAACGCCTGGGGCCGAACGCGCACCCGGTGCCCGCCGATCTGTCCGATCGATCCGCGCGGGCGGGTCTGCCGGACCGGATCGCCGGCCTGGGCCTGACGCCGGACATCCTGATCAATAACGCGGGATTGTCGACACTAGGACTCGTCGCGAAATCGGTTCCCGAGCAAGAGGTTAACCTCGTCGAGGTTGATGTGGCCGCCGTTGTCGATCTATGCAGCAGATTTCTGCCCGGCATGGTCGAGCGCGGTCGAGGCGCCGTGCTGAATGTTTCGTCGGTGGCCGGATTCGGGCCGCTGCCGGGCCAGGCGGCGTATGGCGCCGCCAAGGCGTTCGTGTTGTCCTACACCCACAGCCTGCGCGGTGAACTGCGTGGCACCGGCGTGACGGCGACCGCGCTGTGCCCGGGGCCGGTGGACACCGGCTTCGGTGAAGCCGCGGGCTTCGACAAGGAAGAAGCCGAAGCGGCCCTGCCGCGGATCATGTGGATTCCCGCCGACAAGGTCGCGCTGGCCGGGATCGACGGGCTCGCCGCCGGCAAGGCCGTCGTCGTCCCCGGTCGCGTCAACCGGATCGCTTCGGCGTTTTTCCGAATCGCGCCACCCGAGTCATTGTTGCCGCTGCTCACCCGCGGTCACCCGGCTTTCAAACACGACTGAGCGTCAACCGTTTTTGGCACGAACCCACTGGAACGTGCCGATGCTCTTGACGCGCACGCTGACGAAGCCGTGGTCTTCCAGGATGTCGCCGATTTCGTCTTCGCCGAACAGATGCGCCCCGATGTTCGGCACCAGCTGCCAAAGCCGCGCGGCACGCCCCGCGGTCGGAACCATGACGGCCAGCCGGCCGCCGGGCCGCAGCACCCGTGCTATTTCGGCGAGCGCGGCCGCCGGATTCGGAACCAATTGCAGCACCGCCATCGAAACCGCCGCGTCGACGGTGTTGTCGCGCAGCGGAAGTCGTTGTGCGTCAGCCCTTATGAAGCCGACATGCGGGCCCGCCTCGTTGCGCACGGCGCGGGTCAGCATCGCCTCGGAAATGTCCACGCCCAAGGCCAGTCCGTCCTTGCCCGCTGCGCGCGCCAGCGACGCGGTGACGGTGCCCGGACCCGAACCCACGTCCAGCACCGTCCCGCCCGGCGGTATGTCCAGCCAGTCGGCGGGATGTTGTAACGCCGCGATCAGCCGGCGCGAGAAAGCCTGGGCGTGGTCGTAAAGCATCGAGCCGATCGGCGATGCCCACGCGGCCTGGATCGGGCCGGTGTTCTTCGGGACGTCCGCTGGTTCGACTCCGAGCAGATCGAGATAGCCGTTGCTCGCGTCCGGATTCGCCGGCGGATCGGTAAGCAGGTCCAGTGCTCGCCGCAACGCGGGAGGAAGCGAGACGTGCACGTCGGTCATCCGTACTCCTTCGATCAAATACCAAGCCGTACACCGAAATCCGGGAGCCGCGGCGTTGACGGTCCCCAATGCAGCCTACGCGTGGCCGTCGGGCGTCTCGACCCGCCGAGCAGGTGGCCTTTCGTCAACGCTTGACGACCGCGTGCTCGCTCACCAGGGCGTACAACCGCCACTGGCCCGGCACGCCTTTGAGTGCGCTCTCACCGCGGTCCGCGAACCTGTGCCGCGAGCCGGTGACGATGTCGCGCAGCGTGGACGACACCAAAACCTCGCTGGGGCCGGCCAGCGCGGCGACCCGGGCGCCGATGTGCACGGCCATCCCGGCGATGTCTTTCACGGCGCCGCCGCGCACCTCCACTTCACCCGCGTGGATTCCGGCCCGTACCTCGATTCCCAGCACGCGGACCGCGTCGACGATGGCGTCCGCGCACGCGATCGCCGCGCTCGGGCTGCTGAACGTCGCGACGAATCCGTCTCCGGCCGTGTTGACTTCGCGGCCCGAGAACCGCAGCAGCTCGTGACGCACGATGGTGTCGTGATTGTCGAGCAGATCGCGCCAGCGGTCGTCGCCGAGCAGGGCGGCCCGCTCGGTCGAGCTGACAATGTCGGTGAACAGGATCGTGGTCAGCAACCGCTCCGCATCCGACCCGCCGCGCACTCCGGTGATGAATTCTTCGATCTCGTCGACCATCGGCGCGGTGTCACCCACCCAGTACAGTGCGTCTTCGCCCGGAAGTTCGACGAGGCGCGAGCCGGCGATGTGCTCGGCAAGGTAATGGGCGTGCCCGATCGGGCTGAACTCCGGATTGTCTCGGTGCAGGATCAACGTCGGTGCGCTGACGCGGGGCAGTGCGTCGCGCACGTCGGAGTGCCGGATGGTCGTGATGAACAGGCGAGCCATGCTGGGTGACGCGGCTCGGTTGCCCGCGTGGTCCCACCACGCGCGGAACGCGTCGTCGCCGGCGACGGACGGAGCGATGATCCCGAGCATGTCGAAGCCCTGCTCGACGGCATCCGGTTCGACGCCGACCGTCGTGTACGGTTCCGCGGCGGTCTCGTCGCTGCCGATCGGGTAGTCGGGACCCCGAAGCGTCCTTGCCGCACCGTTGAAGATCACCAGATTGTTCACTCGCTCGGGGAAATCGGCGGCGAGCACCAGGCCGGCCAAAGACGTGAAACCGGGCGCGAATACCGTCGCGCGCTCGCACCCGACCGCGTCCATTACAGCGATCGCGTCCTGGGCCCAGGACCTCGGCCCGATCATGTCCAGCGAAGGTAGCCGCGACGACAGGCCGATCCCGCGTTGGTCGAACCGGATCACCCGGCAGAAGGACGCCAGCCGACGGTGAAAGCGGTACATCGACGGCTCGCTGTCGACACAGTCGATCGGAATGAGTGGACCGGGCAGCACCAGCAAGTCGATCGGGCCATCGCCGAAGACCTGATAGGCGATGTCGATTTCGCCGCAGCTGGCGTACCGGGTCCGCGGAACCGGCGCCACGGCTCCAGGCTAATCCAGGTCACCGGCAGGCCACACGCCCCGCTAGCGGCCGATGATCGGGACCAGGTAGCGGGCGGCGTACTCGCGGACGGCGGCGTGGTCCGAGACGTCGAGCCGGTCGGTGGGGAAAACGATGATGCCCAGCGCTACCCGCAGCAACACGTCGGCGATGTTGGCCAGGTCGGCCTCGGCAATGTCGGCCCCGCACCGGCGCAGGGTGTGGGCGATCCCATCGGCGAATTGGCCGATCGGGAAGACATGGGACCGGGAGAACAGCCCGAACAGCTCGGGTTCGCTCTCGACGATGCGGGAGTACAGCGGCGAGTCCTGAACCAGGCGCACTCCGAGCGTGAACGCCTCGATCACCGCTTCCTGCGGATTACAGCCGGCGGTGGCCCGATCCAACGTCGAGAAGAAGAGCTCGGCCTCGCGGCGCACCACCCGTTCCACCAGGTCATCCTTCGTGGGGAAGCGCCGGTAGATGGTGCTGCGGCTGACCCCGGCCCGGGCGGCGACGTCTTCGACGTTTGCTCGACGCACGCCGTAGGTCTCGAAGACCGCTCGTGCAGTGTCCAGGATGGTGCGGTCGATATCGGCGACCTCGTCAAGATCGGCGTCAAGGCTCTGCACGGATCACGACCCCCAACGGCAATCTCGGCGCACGAATGTTAACTTGGAACAAAGATACACTTTTGTGTCAGTGCTTCACGACGAGTATGTGGTGCCGCGGGGGAGGTGGGCATGACCGCCCAGAATGACCAGTTGGCCGGCCCGACGGCCGGCGCCCGTTTCGATGCCGGCGTTCGGGAGGCGGTCCCTGTCTTGGTTGAGGGACCGCTTGACGAGCCGGTTGACGACGAGGCCGCGCTGCGGCTGGGACCCGATTCGCTGATCTGGAAGTTCTACGGCGATCACCGCACACAATTCTTCGGATTCCAGCGCGTCGCCGGAGTCGAGAACTGCATCGAGCAGCTCGCCCAGGGAGTACTCGATCACTCGGTGATCTTCAGCGACACGTTGGGCCGGGCCAAGCGAACCGCCCCGCCGTTGATGAAGACCGTCTACTCCGACGACCCGCACGAGTGGGGTCGCAAGGTGCGCGACTTCCACAAGCCGATCAAGGGCACCATCAGCGACGGCTCGCGGTATCACGCGCTGAATCCGGAGTTGTTCTATTGGGCGCACGCCACTTTCGTCGACCAGGTCATCTACAACACCGACATGTTCATCCGGCGGCTGTCGGATGCGGAGAAGGAACAGATCTTCGACGAAGGCAAGGTCTGGTACAGCCTCTACGGGGTCAGCGGACGCGGCCAGCCCGACACCTATGCCGACTTCGTCACCTATTGGGACGACATGCTCGAGCGGTTCGTGCCGCACAAGACCGTCCTGTATGGCACCGGCTACATCCGAAAGGGGATCCCGGGGCCGCGCTGGATCCCCAAGGGAATCTGGAAGATCTTGTCCGCGCCGTTGAACGCCTACACCCGTCTAGTGCTGGTCGGAACCATGCCGCCGCAGATGCGCGACGTATGCCAGATGGAGTGGGATGCCAAGAAGGAGAAGCGATTTCAGCGCTTCGCGGCCATCGTGCGGGCGTTGAACCCGGTGTTCAATCGGTTGCCGCTCTGGTTCCTCTACACGCCGTGGGCGGCGTCGGCATGGCGCCGGGCCGGTGTTGACCCGCGCCGGCTCCACAACCGCGCGGCCTAGCTGATCCGCATTAGCCGTTCGGCATTGCCGTGGGCGATTTTCTCGCGGTCGGCGGGGGGCGGCGTCGTCTGGTCGAATCGCCGGACGGCTTCGTAGGAGGGTCCTGACCGTTCCGGCTCGGCTGGTGCGCAATTTGTCGACTCGAGTCGTCTCCGGGCTCTCGACGCTCCCCGCGAGCCGGGTGACGTGCAGTTTTACCTGATCTGGCATCCGCGCGTCGACGGCGGGCAGCGAAGCCCGTCGCCGATTCCTGAGTGCGTGTCGGCGGCTCGGGTGGAAACGGGTGGTTACGTCGAGGCGTATCGGGGCATTACGCTACGTCGGTCCGAGCGGGAGGAGCGTAGCGATGCAAATGACGGGCAATACCGTGCTGGTCACCGGTGGCGGCACCGGAATCGGCCGCGGTTTGGCGGAGTCGTTGCACCGGCTCGGCAACCAGGTGGTGATTGCCGGCCGTCGCCGTGAGCTGTTGCAGGCCGTCGTCGAGGCCAACCCCGGCATCGCCTGTCTGCCGCTGGATCAATCCGACGCGGCCGACGTCAGACGGTTCGCCGTCGAGCTGACGGACCGCTATCCGGAGCTCAACGTCGTGGTCAACAACGCCGGTACCCAGCGCGTCGAAGACCTCGTCGCCAGCAACGTCGGCCTGGCGGAGCAGAGCATCGCCATCAACCTGCTGGGCCCGATCCGGCTCATCTCGGCATTGCTGCCGGCGTTGTTGCGCAAGCCCCGCGCGGCGATCCTCAACGTGACGTCCGGCCTGGCATTCATGCCCAGCGCGCTCACCCCGACCTATTGCGCTTCCAAGGCCGCCCTGCACTCTTACACCCAGTCGCTGCGCTTCCAACTCCGTGACACCGCGATCCAGGTGATCGAAGTCATCCCGCCCCACGTGCAAACCGCGCTGCAGGGGGGCGAGCGTGGATTCGACCCGAGGGCGATGCCACTGGACGAGTATGTCGCCGAGACGATGGCGCTGTTGGAGTCGCAGCCCCAGGCCGAGGAGATCGTGGTGGAGCGCGTCAAGAATTTCCGGTTCGCCGAACGCGACGGCACCTATCACGACATCTATCCCGCCTTCAACGAGGCGATCACGGCCTGGCTGCGGGGCGCGGGCAAGTGAAACCCTTGCGATAACCGAGAATTCGTCACGGCATGGGCTAACGTTCAATCGCTGTATGCCCGGTGAAACCGGAGCCTGCGTGGCGGGCCAGAGCGGCATGCGACAGGATCGATGGCATGGCCGATATCGACTTTTCGTTGTTGGACGTCCCGAGATCGGCACCGGTCGAAGACCCCGAGGCGTTCCTTCGGGCGGCGATCGCCTGGCACTTCGGCGAGGACACCGGCTCGGCTTTTTGGCTACGGGCCGCCAAGACGCTGGACTTCGACCCGTTGACCGATGTCAAGACCTTCACCGATCTGCGGTTGTTTCCGAATTTGCTGAGCGAGCTGCGCAATGTCCCGGTCGAAGACCTGATCCCACGGGGATACGGCTCACCGGCACCGGTGCCGCAGATTTTCGAATCCGGTGGCACCACCGGGGCCCCGAAACGTACTGCGCAACTGCCGGATTGGGTTGCGCAGGTCATCGAGTGGCAGACCGAGGATTTCGCCACCGGCGGCTTCGTGCGAGGCCAGGGCTTTCTGTGTCTGATGCCGAGCGGGCCGCACGGGGTGAGCTATTTCTCGCGGCTGGTCTCCGAGCGGCTGGGTGCGGCGTTCCATGCGATCGACCTTGACCCGCGGTGGGTGAAGAAGATCGCCGCGCGCAATGCGATCGGGGAAGTGGCGGCCTATGTCGACCACGTCCTCGAACAGGCGGTACACGTTCTACGGACGCAGAACGTCGCGAACCTGCACGCCACCCCGCCGTTACTCGAGGCGATTGCCCGTAATGACGATCTGGTGGACTTGGTGAACGCCAAGATTCGCTACCTCTTGCTCAGCGGTGCGCACGTGGATGCCGACACGCTGGACCTGTTGCGCGACATCTTCCCCGATACGACGATCACGATGGCCTTCGGCAGCACCATGATTCTCTCGCAGGCGGTCACCCGAATCGACGGCGACGCATTCATTTTCGACCCGCGGACGCCTTACGTGGTGTTCCGGGTGATCGATCCCGAGACCGGAGAACAGGTGCCCTACGGGCAGCTCGGCCAGGTGGTGATGAACCACATCAGCAAGGGCATGTTTCTGCCGAACAACCTGGAGCGCGACATGGCAATCCGGATGCCCGGGCCCACCGCGCAACTCAGCGATTCAGTCAGCGCGGTACGGCCGGTCGCCACCTTCGAGGGCGAGGCCGTCATCGAGGGCGTGTACTGAGGTGTCCAGCGAAACATCAAGTACCACAGCTAATTTGGTACTGCTCGATGCGCTCGGCCCCAGCGGCGAGTACCGGACCCGCAACCGCGAGGTAATCACCAGCACGGCCGGAGTGCCGGTCGCCGAGTTGAGTTTGGTGCCGCCGCTGTATGTGTCGCGCACCATCAGCGCGCAGCGCAAGGTCGCACCGTTACCGGTCGCGGAGCGAGAACAGGCGTTGGCCGCCGCCGCCGAAATCTTTGCCGGCGCCGTCATCGGCGGCCTGGACTTCGACGCGTATGTCGAACTGGCCAGCCGGATTTCGGGAGTGCCGATCGTGGTCACCCGCACCGGGGCCCGCAATGTGGCCGAGGCCGTCGCCCACGCGTCCGATGCGGTGCGCCCGGCCCAGCCGATCGGCGCGGCCCGCGACTGGCGCGAGGAGCGAACCCGTACCGGCAGTGCGGTCTGGACCCGGCGCGGCGAGGTGTTCGCCGTCCACGCGGCGGGCAACGGCCCGGGCGTGCACGGCCTGTGGCCCCAAGCCCTGGCCCTGGGCTATCGCGTCGCGGTGCGCCCATCACGACGCGAACCCTTTACCGGCCATCGACTGGTCAGCGCATTGCGCCAGGCCGGATTTCGGTCCGAGGACGTGGTATTTCTGCCCACCGATCATGGGGGCGCCGACGAGATCATCCGCTCGGCCGATCTCGCCATGGTGTACGGCGGCCAGGACGTGGTGGACAAATACGCCGCCGATCCGACGGTGATGGTGAACGGCCCGGGCCGGGCCAAGATCCTGATCACCGCCGACCGCGATTGGCACGACTACCTCGACCTGATCGTCGACTCGATCGCCAACCTGGGTGGCATGGCATGCGTCAACACCACCGCGGTGCTCTATGAGGGCGACCCGGCCCCGTTGGCCGCGGCGATCGCCGGGCGGTTGGCGACGATCGATCCGTTGCCCACCGAGGACGAGCGGGCGATTCTGCCCACCCAGCCCGTCGCCAAGGCGCAGGCGCTGGCCGACTATCTGGCGACCAAGGCCGCGGGCACTATCCCGGTACTCGGCGCCGATCGGGTCGTCGCCGCGTTGGGTGACGGTTATGCCGCCCTGCGGCCGGCCGTGCATCTGCTGGCAGAGCCCGATGTCGACAAGCTCAACATCGAACTACCGTTCCCTTGCGTGTGGGTGTCGCCGTGGTCGCGGGCCGCCGGCCTGGCGCCGCTGCGAAATTCGTTGGTGATCAACGTGATTACCGGCGACGACGATCTGGTCGACGGCTTGATCGTCGAACCGACGGTCAACAATGTCTACCGCGGCAACCACCCGACGTTTTACGGGGCACCCGAGATCCCGCACGACGGCTTCCTTGCGGACGTGCTGATGCGCAACAAGGGATTCATCCGGGACTAGCGGGCGCTGATGTAGGGCAACAGCGCCATCTCGCGAGCATTCCTGATCGCGATCGCCACCTGCCGTTGCTGCTGCACCGTCAGGCCCGTGACGCGGCGGGATCGGATCCTGCCGCGCTCGGAGAGGAACATCCGCAGCGTCGGGATGTCTTTGTAGTCGACGTATTTGACGCCAAGACTGGCCAGCAGATTCTTCTTTTTCTCCGACGGCGGCGCGGGCCGGCTCTTCTGTTTCGATTTGCCGGCCATCTACCAACTCGCCTTGCGTATGCCGGGCAGCTGCCCCTGATGCGCCAGCTCGCGCACCCGAACCCTCGACAACCCGAATTTCCGCAGGTGCCCACGTGGACGACCGTCGACCGAGTCGCGGTTGCGTATGCGCACCGCACTGGCGTCGCGAGGCTGGCGGGCAAGCACCTGCTGGGCGGCGAGCCGCTGTTCGGCAGTGCTTGCCGGCGATCGGATGATCTCCTTGAGCTGGGCGCGGCGTTCCGCGTAGCGTGCGACGATCGCGCGGCGCTTCTCGTTCTTGACGATCTTGGATTTTTTGGCCATTCAGCGTTCTTCCCGGAATTCGACGTGGCGGCGGACCACCGGGTCGTACTTCCTCAGCGTGAGCCGGTCGGGGTCGTTGCGCCGGTTCTTGCGGGTGATGTAGGTGTAGCCGGTGCCGGCGGTGGAGCGCAGCTTCACGATGGGTCGAATCTCGTTGCGCGCCATCAGATGTGCTGACCTTCCCGGCGCAGCCGCGCAACGACGGCCTCGATGCCGTCGCGATCCACGACCTTGATCCCCTTGGCGCTCACCCGCAACGTGATACGACGGCCCTCCGATGGCAGGTAATACGTCTTGGTCTGAATATTGGGCGACCACCGGCGTCGGGTTCGGCGATGTGAGTGCGATACCGAATTGCCGAAACCCACTGTGCGGCCGGTCACCTGACAGTGCATGGGCATGACCCCTCCTCTCTACGGCACTCGGTTGTTGAAAATCATTTTCGACAGGGTCTGCCCGGCACTGTACCGTGGCGGAGGCGTTATTGAAAATCGTTTGCAATAAGGAGTTGGGATGCGGACCCCGGTGATGCTGGTAGCGGGTCAGGGTGACACCGACGCGGTAACGGGTGCTTTCCTGCGCCGGCCCGGCACCGTGGTCGTGGAGCATCGGTTCGACGGTCACGTGGTGCGGCGGACAACGAGCATGTTGCACCGTGGCGAATTGACCACTGTCGAGGACGCTTTGGAGCTGGCACACGGGTGCGTGTCCTGCACCGTTCGCAACGACTTGCTGGTGCTGCTGCGCAAACTGGCGCGCCGCGACGGGGTCGAGCGCATCGTCGTGCATCTGGCCCAGTGGCTGGAACCCGAACCCATCTGCGTCGCGATCGACCACGTCCGGGTCCGCGTCGGTCCCGGCTACCTCGACGGCCCGGCCGCCCTGGACGTGGCGATCGACGGGGTGGTGACGTGCATCGACTCCCAGAGCTGGCTCACCCGGGCGCTCGGCGACGCCGTGCTGCCGGATGGGCGCACCATGGCCCAGGTCGTTGTCGGCCAGGCCGAGTTCGCCGACCTCCTGGTGCTGACCCGCCCGGAACCCGTGACCCTGGCGGTGCTGCGCCGGCTTGCTCCGCGGGCGAGGATCACCGTGGGACTTGACCGAGTCGACATGGCGCTGGCGAACCTGGACGACGACTCCCGACGCGGCCGCAGCGATCATCCGCACGGTTGGCTACTGGCCGGCCGCCCGCCGCTGGGCGCCGAGGGGATGGTGCGCATCGTCGAGTTCAATGCCCGCCGCCCCTTCCATCCCGAGCGCTTGCACACCGCGGTGGATCTGCTGCTGACCGGTGTGGTGCGCACCCGGGGGCGGCTATGGCTGGCCAGCCGGCCCGACCAGGTCATGTGGCTGGAGTCGGCCGGCGGTGGTTTGCGGGTCGCCGGTGCGGGGAAGTGGCTCGCCGCGATGACCGCGCGGGAGGCGGCGAACGTCGACGCGGAACGGCGACTGTTCGCCGAGCTGCAATGGGAATACCGGTTCGGTGACCGGCACACCGCGATGACGGTGCTGACCTGCGGCGCGGAGCCGCCCGACATCCTCGACGCCCTGCACGGTGCGCTACTCACCGACGCGGAGCTGGCGGAACCGCGGGAGTGGAGCGGCTACCCGGACCCGTTCGGTGCCTGGCACCAGGACCCCTGCGACGAAACCTCGGGGGCGGCAGAAGAAGTCGCATCCGACTCCGACCGCCGGGAATCGTGAACTCACACCGCGTCTGATTCGGGCAAATTGCCGTTTAACCGGAGCCGGGGGTTCGGGCTGTACGTGCGGTCTGGTAGCTGTAGGTTACGAGTCGCATAGCGTTGGGAGAGCAGCGCTGCACCAAGACTCGGCACGCCACCTCGGCGAATGCGGTGTGAAGGTGAACTTGATAGCCCAGGCCTTGAAGACGGCGACAGACCGATTGGCCAACCCGGCGCGGGTAGCGGACCCCGACAAGCTGCGCGGCGCCGTCTCGGGCAAGACGGTGCTGGTCACCGGCGCGTCGTACGGCATCGGTGAAGCGACTGCCCGCAGGCTGGCCGCCGCCGGGGCAACGGTGCTGGTGGTCGCCCGATCCGCGGAACGGCTCGACGACCTTGCCGCGGCCATCAACGCCGGCGGCGGGCACGCGGTCGCCTACCCCACGGATCTGAGCGACGAAGCTGCCGTCCACGTGCTGACCAAGCAGATCACCGAGAACCACGGGCCGCTCGACATCGTGGTCAGCAACGCCGGCAAATCGCTGCGCCGGTCGTTGCATCACCAGTACGACCGACCGCACGATTTCCAGCGCACCATCGACATCAATTACCTGGGGCCCATCTGGTTGCTGCTGGGCCTGCTGCCCGCCATGCGGGAAATCGGCGGCGGCCACATCGTGAACGTGTCGAGTGTCGGGGTGCGTGTGGTGCCCGGTCCGCAATGGGGTGCCTACCAGGCGTCCAAGGGCGCCTTCGACAGGTGGCTGCGCAGCGTGGCGCCGGAACTGCACGCCGACGGCGTGGACGTGACGTCGGTTTACTTCGCGCTGGTCCGAACCCGGATGATCGCGCCGACACCGATTCTGGGCCGCCTTCCCGGTCTGTCGCCTGGCGAGGCTGCCGACGCCATCGCCAAGGCGATCATCGAACGCCCGCGCAGCAACGAGCCGCCCTGGGTGTTTCCGGCCGAGCTGGCCTCGGTGCTGCTGGCCGGTCCGGCGGAGTGGGCGGCCCGGTTGTGGCATCGCCGGTTCTTCGCCGATTCCGGAACGGGCCGGCGATGACCGACGGTGTGGTGGCCACCACGGCCCGGGCGTTGGTGTCGTCCCGGCTGCTGACTGTGCCCACCCCGATCGCGGTGCTGCGGTTGATCCGCGAGGTATATCGCGGCGGCACGAACCTTTCCACGCTGCTGGCCGTCGCCGCGGCTCGCTGGCCGGAGCGCACGGCGATCATCGATGACGACGGCGCGCTGAGCTACCGCGAGCTGCAAGCCAAGACCGAGGCGCTCGCCCGCGAGCTCATCCACGAGGGCGCCGGCCCGGGCGAGGCGGTGGGGATCATGTGCCGCAACGGCCGTGACTTCGCGGCCGCGGTGTTCGCCGCCGCCCTGGTGGGAGCGGACGTGGTGCTGGTGAGCACGGAGTTTCGCACCACGGCTCTCGCGGACGCGTTGAGTTCGCACCAAGTCAGAACCACCTTCTGCGACAGCGAATTCACCCAGCAGCTCCGCGATGCCGGGCCGTCGGTCCGCGCGATCGATCCGGCAATCGTGCAGATCCAGCCGGGCGCGCCGCGACCCCGCGTCGTCGAGTCCGGCCGGCTCATACTGCTGACCTCGGGTACCACCGGTGTGCCCAAGGGGGTCCCGCGGATGCCCCGACTGAGTTCGGGAGTGGGCGTCGGCATGACGATTCTCGAGCGCACCGGGCTGCGGGTCGGGTCGCGAATCGCGGTGGCGGTACCGATGTTTCACGGCCTAGGCCTGGGAATGCTGATGCTCGCCGTCAGCTTGGGCGGCACGGTCCTGACGCATCGGCGCTTCGATGCCGAGGCAACCCTTGCCCAGGCATCGCTGCAGTGCGCCGACGCGCTCAGCGTGGTTCCGATCATGCTGGCGCGCATCATGGACTTGCCACAACGGGTACGGGCGCGAAATCCTTTGGCGCTGAACGTCGTGATATCCAGTGGCGATCGGCTGGACCCGAGCCTCGCGCGTCGGTTCATGGACTCCTACGGTGACATTCTCTACAACGGATACGGGTCCACCGAGGTCGGAATCGGTTCCCTGGCAACGCCTCTCGAGCTGCGACACGCCCCGGACACGGTAGGCCGGCCCGTCGCGGGCTGCCCGGTTCGCATCTTCGACAAAACCGGCAGGGCCGTGGGGCCGCGGGTTACCGGCCGCATCTTCGTGGGCGGTGAACTGACGACCAAAGGCTACATCGGCGGTGGCGCCAAGACCGTCATCGACCAGATGACCAGTACCGGCGATATGGGCTATCTGGACAACTCGGGTCGGCTCTACATTGTCGGCCGCGAGGACGACATGATCGTGTCGGGCGGCGAGAACGTATACCCCAGGGCGCTGGAAAACGCACTCGCCGAGCATCCCGACGTCGCCGAGAACGCGGTCGTCGGGGTTGCCGACGAACGGTTCGGACGCCGACTGGCTGCGTTCGTCGTTGCCCGTACGCGGCGCGAGATCGACGTGGAAGGGCTACGGGAGTACTTGAAGGACAAGGTTTCTCGTTTCGAGCAGCCCCGGGACATCCACGTCGTCGACAGCATTCCACGTAATCCCGCCGGCAAGGTCATCCGCAAGGAACTCGCGACTTAGGCGCCCGGCTCGTCCTCGGACTCGCCGTCGGGCTGGATGACACCGATGGTCTTGTTCAGCCAATTGGGTGCCAACCACGAGATCGCGGTGGCACCGGCCGTGGCACCCATCACGCCCGACCAGGCGACCGGCCCCAGCGGTGTGCAGCCGAAGAACTGGCTGATGACCGGGGTTTGAACGATGCCGACCAACACGCCCGCGCTGCCCAGCGCGGTCGCCACGACGAGCGGACTGTGTTGGCGCGTCAGCAATGTCTGGGCGAGCTGCGTCGTCACCAACGCCGTCAAGCCCATTGTCGACGTGCGGCGTTCGCTGCCCGGCGTGTATCGCCCGATGCCCCAGGCCGCCGTCGCACCCGCGGCGGTGACGACACCACGGGTGACGATCTGGCGCATCAGCGGGGCGTCGAGGGACGGCGTGGGCCCGGTCAGCACCGCGAGACGGTGTGCGGCGCGGGCCTTTTCGGCCTGTTCCTCGGTTGCGTACTCGGCTTCGTCGAGTTCGACGTACTGCGACGTGACCGCAACCGCGAGCGCGGGGAACATGTCGGTGAGCAGGTTGACCAGTAACAGTTGACGGGTTCCCACCGGGGCGCGTCCTTGGCCGAACGCGGTCCCGATGATGGTGAACAACACCTCACCCACATTGCCGCCGACCAGGATCGTCACGGCGTCACGGACGCCGGCCCACATGCTGCGGCCCTCGACCAGCGCGTCGAGCAGCACGCTGAGGTCGCGGTCGGTCAGGACGATGTCGGCGGCGCTTCGGGCGGCCGACGAACCACGGCCGCTCACGCCGATGCCCACGTCTGCCATCCGGATGGCGGCGGCGTCGTTGGCGCCGTCGCCGACCATCGCCGTCACCCGGCCGCAGCGTTGCAGCGCGGCCACGATCTGCACCTTCTGCTCCGGGCTGACGCGGGCGAACACCTGGACGTTGGAAACGATCTTGGCCGCGGCGTCCTCGTCGAGGCCGGCAAGGTCGGCGCCGGTGATGACCCGCGCATCCGCCGGCAGTCCCAGTTGCCGGGCGATCGCCCGGGCGGTGATCGGGTGGTCGCCGGTGATCAGCACCACCTCGCGGCCCGCGGCCTCCAGCGCCTCGATCAGCGGGCGCGACGATGCCCGTGCGGTGTCGGCCAGACCGACGTAGCCCAGCAACTCGAGGTCCTGCGCGTGAGTGTCGACGGCGTCGACATCGGTGTCCTCGTCGTGAGTGGTCCCGTTGGGCCATGGGCGCCGAGCCACCGCCAACACCCGCAAGCCTCGCTCGGCGAGGCTGCGAACCACCGATTCCGCGTGCGCACGGTCGGCTTCCGGGTCGGCGAACCGGCAACGGGGCAGTACCACCTCGGGCGCGCCCTTGAGCATCAGCATCGGCTTGTCCGCGTCCGCGCTCAGGGTGCCGATCGCGGCGGCATAGCCACGGCTGGACTCGAACGGCACCTCGGCAAGCAGCCGCCACCCCGAATTGTTTTTGGTGAGAAGGAAACCCGCCGCGGTGATGATCGCTTCGTCGGTGGCATGCGCGTGGCCCTGTCCGTCCTGGGGCTGCGGGGAGGCCCAGGCGGCGGCCCGCAGTACCGCGGCCGAGCGCGGATCCTCGGCTTCCGGGAATGGATCGCTGGGCCGGGCATCGTGTGGCATCGCGCACAGCACGCGCAGCCGGTTCTCGGTGAGAGTGCCGGTCTTGTCGAAACACACGGTGTCGACCCGGCCCAGGGCTTCGATGGTGCGCGGCGAGCGGACCAGCACCCCGTGCGACGTCAGGCGCTGGGCGGCGGCCAGCTGAGACAGCGTGGCCACCAGCGGGAGACCCTCCGGCACGGCGGCCACCGCGATCGCGACGCCGTCGGCGACGGCCTGACGCAGCGGCGCGCGCCGCAGCAACGCCAGCGCGGTCACCGCGGCACCGCCGGTCAAGGTCAGCGGCAACACCTTGCTGGTGAGTTCGCGCAGCCGGGCCTGGACACCTGCTGCCGTCTCGACGTTGGCGACCGCCGAAATCGCGCGGTGCGCAGCGGTATTGACGCCGGTGGCGACGACGATCGCGCGCGCGTGACCCGCAACGATCGTGCTGCCTTCGAACAGCATGCTCGCCCGCTCGGCATCGTTGACGGCGACCGGCTCGACCTGCTTGTCCACCGGCAGCGACTCGCCGGTGAGTAGCGATTCGTCGACCTCGAGGTCTTCGGCCACCAACAGGCGCGCGTCGGCCGGAACCACTTCCGGTGCGGCCAAGTCGATCACATCGCCGGGGCGCAGTGACTTGGCGGACACCGTCGCCGTGCGGGTGGCGTTCTGCGCCGCCTCGAGGCGGCGCCGGGTGGTGGCCACCGCCGGCACCACGACGCGGCGCACCAGCTGATCCTGTTCGGCGAATAACTCGGCAGCCGCCGCCTCTGCCCGCAACCGTTGTGCCCCACCGGTTATCGCGTTGGCCGTCATGACGCCGCCGACCAGCAGCGCGTCGATGTTGCTGCCGACGATGGCCGACGCGGCCGCCCCGACGGCCAGAATCGGGGTCAACGGGTCGGAGAGCTCGACCCGGGTCGCCGCAGCGAGCCGCGCCAGGTTATGCAGCGGTGCGCGCAGCCCCGCGAACGGCGGGCTGTAGGACAGGTCGTCGAGGCGGCGGCGCCAGGACGGGGTCAGGGTTTCCACGGCCAACGGTCGCGAACCGCCGGCCAGCCGCGAGTACACGATTGCCGGGTCCAGCGCGTGCCAGGCGGTCAGCGGCTGCGGGGTGGGGTCGGGCAGGCGCAGCACCCTGCTGGCCGAGAATGTTCCGGCCACCAGCGCGGTCAGCGCCGCGGCATTGACCGGGTTGAGCCAGCGGCGGAAGCTCACCGGGTTGCTGGGTCGCTCTTGGTCGCGGCCGGTGACCAGCAGCAGCCCGGCCAGCGTGGTACCGCCCTGGGCAAGGTGTATCGCCGATTCACTGGCCGAGCGGGCCACCGGAATCGCGGACAGGATGCGAACCGCGTCGGCGAGGTCGGTGCCGGTGATGATGTCCGCGGTCCACGGTGTAGCTGCACGTGGATCATCAAGTGCCACACCAACATCGGCGATCGCCAACGCGGCCAGGGTATCCGTCGACGCGAAGTCACGGTGCACGGCGGTGATCAGTAACACCGGTCCGCGATCGACTCTCAGCTCGCGCACCACACTCAGCAGCGGTGTGCCGGGCGGATGTGTCGCGGCGACGCTGGCGGTCAGATCCTCGGTGCCGGCCACGTGCCGCAAGACCACCCGGGCTCCGGTCCGGTTCGCGGTCTGCAGCAACGGGATCGCGTACGGGTCGACTTCCCAACCGACTTCGACCCTGCCGACACATTCGCCGTCGACCACCAGGTCGGCACTTTCCAGTCCCTGCGCGGGGGTGGCCGACGGGCCTTGTACCGGAACCCATCTCAGATGCGCACCGGTGGCGGGCAACTCGTCGGGATCGGGTTCCGGCGCCTCCTCACCATGCAGCAGCGCATCGGCGACCTCGTAAACCCGGTCGTCGTCCCAGCCGGGTGCATCCCCGATCGATTGCAGGACGGCGCGGTGATCACCGCGCAGCGCCGCGCCGTCGATGACGACCACTTTCACCCGGTCCAGCCGGCGCAACGCGCCCGGGTCGAGGACCAGTTGGCCACCGTTGGCGAGCCCGCGACCCAGCGTCGAGGCGAATGCCTGGCGGCCCATGTGCGCGGCGCGGGGTACCCCGGCCTCGATCGCGGCCGCCGCGTCTTCGGTACCGCCGCCGGCCACCAGCGCACTCGCCGCGGCGATCAACGAGCCATTGGCCGCCGATTCGACATAGGCCTCCACCGGGCCGGCCATGGAGCCCTTCTCGGTGTCCATCGCCGCGTCGATGGCCCCGCCGACCACGACGTGCGAGGCTTCGCCCGCCGCCGCGGCGGCCCAGCTGTGCCGTGGTACCTGCGCGTTGGCGCCGGCCGAGGAGATGACGGGGACCACCGGTGCCTGCGGTCGGTCGGGTGAGGCCAGATGCGGCTCGCGCTCTCGCCACACCCGGCGGTGCGCGGTTGCCTCGGTGATCTGCAGGGTCCGCTGCGTCATATCGAGCAGCGGTGTGCCGAACGATTGGGTCAGGCCGTGGGCCGCGGCCGTCGTGGCAGCGAGCACGACGTCGGTGCCCACCCGGCCCAGTCGTGACTCCAGGATCGCCACCATGCGGGGCTGATGGTTGATCAGAGCCGCGGCCGCTCGGGTGGTTTGCGGTGCGGCGGGCAGGCGGGCCACCCAGCCGGTGACCGCGGCGGTCATCGCGACGATATCCATGGCCGCCGCGGTGAGCGGCACCAGAATCGCCAGCGGGTTGCCCGGGTCGGCGAACGGGGCGGAAATCGGCACATCCGACTTCGTGGAAGCCAGGTCGGCGGCGATGGACGCGACCGTGGACCGCACCTCGTTCACGACCGCGTCGTAGTCTGCGGCGTCATCGGAGAGCTCGACGACCAACCGGCCCAAGGAGCCCTCGACATGGGCCTCGGCCACTCCGGAAATCCGGCGCACCGGCTCCTCGACGACCGCCGAGTACTCGTACCAACGTGAGAATGGCAGCAACGGATCCAGGTCCAGATGCACCCGCCGACCGCTCTGCCAGCGCACCGGAGGGGTGATGAGGTCGGGGGGACCGTTGGAGGAGGTGTTGACCCCGAGTGCGCGGCTGGTGGAGTCGGCCATCGACTGCACCACAGGGCCGGCCAGTTCGACGACCGGGCTCGCCAGGAGCTGCACCGTGCCCGCAGCGCCGGCCGCAGTGGACACGCCTGCCTTCACTAGCTGTGCCGCTCCGCCGGTGACACCAGCGACCACGCTGGATACACCCGGAATCTTCATTCAGTCATCCTTCAAATACGTCTATCGCGCTAATAATCCTGGGGTGCTGGGGCCTGTCCACATGTGCGCCGATGGCCGGCCAAGCGATGACACCAACGGCTTTGGTGGGTGAAGAATCGCTGGGTTACCAGCGGGAGCAATCGCGTCCCTCTGGCAGTTTACCGGCTGGACGCCGGATCAAACGTCGCGAACGAAGCCGGGTCGAGGAAAACGGTAATGGCGGCGACGCCGCCGGCACCGACAGTGATGACGTGTATCGAATGGGCCCATAGGACGCCGTCATCGGCGCGGCGGTGCCACAACTGGAATGTGGATGTCGCGCAAGCGTTTCACCGGACGCGCCGCGCGCTGCAGCGCCCTTGCCGGCCGGCAGCTCGGTAATCCTGATGTCCAGCGGCGCCGCGGTCAACGGGTCGCCACTGTCCGGTGGCTACGCCGACGCCAAGGCGACCGTGAGGTTCATCGGCAGCTACGCGGCGGGGGAGTCGGACCGGGCCGGCCGGGGGATCACCTTCGCCTCGGTGCTGCCGCGGATGACGCGGTCACCGACCTGGACGCCGAGGCCGCGTACGCCGAGCGCCAGGGTGTCGACGTCGGCACCTTTGTCGAATCGACCGGACCCGCGCCGACCACCCCAGCAGCTGCGCACGTCGGTAGTGGCGATCGCCGGCGCCGAGCCCGGGCGGCACGGCGCGTGCCGGCTTACCACGTCGGGCTTGTCCCGGCTGAACCGAAGCTGACCTCGACTCACACGAAATCGAAAGGCGGACAACACAATCAACACACCCCCGATCGTGTCGGCCCAGCAGTGGCAAGCCGAGTACGAGCTGGTGAAGGCGACGGGCACCACCTGGAGCTTCCTGGACATGACGGCGCTGGGCCGCCAGGAGAACGGGGAGCATTCGCCGCCGGGATACCCGCAGACCCACCGCATGAGCGATGGGACCGGCATGACGCCTACGGCCGGAATGAGCCGTCGCGATGGTTTGGCGAACCCGATCCGAACGATCCCAACGACCAGCGGCCACCGCGCGCAGACCAAGTCGACCCGAATCGAAAATTCAGCACCCGAATAACGCAAATGCGCGGTAGCCGTCCAGCGGCTACTCGCGCATTATTTTCCGACGCCTGAATTCGACTATAAAATTCGGTGATCGGCCCTGCCGACGTGATATCCAGCCGGGAACGATTTCTCGATCACCTGCAGCTGGTGGTCCACTCTGGACTCGAGCTCGAGCACCACGCAGCTATCGCTTAGGGATTTCGATTCGAGAACTATGTACCGCTGGCCGCAATCGGTGATCGGGTCGCCCGAGTGCAATGTTTCGACGGGCACTAATTCCGGCGTTCCGTGTGACTCCACCCATGACACGTTAGGTCAATTTTGCGGGTGAGGGAATAGTCCCTTGGCCGCCGTTAAGCCTGGTCGGCCCGGCGCTGTTTGAAAAACACGCTGACGTGAGAGATCAGCCCGCCGTCGCCCTGCTCGAAGAGGATACATTCCGGCCAGGACACCGCCATGCCGTCGATCTCAAACGACTCAATCAGCTCGACGTAGGACACCCGATCGGTCACGTGCGAGACCCGCCGGACCTCGAGCCGGTGCCCCGCCAGGGTCGTGAGGATCTTGCGCAGGTAGGCGAGGTAGTGCGCTTTGCCCTCGATCACGTCGCAGAACGGGCCCTCCCGCGTCAGGCCTTCGTCGGCGACGGTGGCGGCCAGGCCATCCCAATCGTGGTCGGTCAGGCATTTCAGGTACTGCTCAACGATGCCGGTGCCGACTCCAGTCGCGCCGCCCATGTCGTCTCCGCTCGCTCGACGCTGACCAATCCACGGTAGGCCCGGCGTTGGCGCCCGGCTAGGTTGTCTTGTTATGAGCTTGTGGACCGCCCACTCCGAACACGCGCTGTCCGAAGACGTGCCCGCGCCGCCGGAAGCGGTGCGCGACTTCTACGTCGATCTGGACAACATCAAACTCGTACACCCGCTGATCGTGTCGGTGGAATCGTTGTCCCGCAACGAAACCGCCGACGGCTACCGGCACAAATACCGGGTGGTGGATCGAATTCCGTTGGGGCCCTTCACTATGAAGATCACTTACCAGGCTTGCCTGCATGTCCGACGGGCCGGCTACGTGCTGACCGAGGCAGATCAGTCCCCCGGAGTGCGCCTGCGCGGGACGGTGAGCTTCGAGCCGATCGGGGAGCCGGTGGTCGGCACCCGGGTCACCGAGCGGATCCGGATCTCGGCGCCCCGGCTCCTGGCCCCGATCACCAGGCGCGAGGGGGTCAAGGCCCACATCGCCATGTTGGCAGGGATCCGAAGCCACTTCGAATCCGCTTGACAGTCACGCGATACCGGGATTGGTGAGAAGGCCGCGAAATCGATGATTCCGCGGATGTCGCGGCCTTGCCGCAAGCCGACGAAGGCTTCGTTGATCCCGTCAAGCCGGTAGTGGCGGCTGACCAGCTCAGACGGTCATCGGAGCGGCAGTCTCCGGCAACGGCCGTACGCACCAAGACTTCACTGGCGCGGGGCTGATCAAGAACGATCTCGTCGATCTCCCAGGCCCTGCTCACCCCGCGAATCACCGCGGCACGACACTCCATCGCATCCTCATTGATGATTGATGGTGGTCTGCGGCCCGTTACCGCGCAATCCATTCCGACTCCAACGCGAACTCCGAGAGATACTTCGTCGAGCTCCACCCGCCGTCGACGACGATCGTTTGGCCGTTGATGAAACTTCCACTCGGCGAGCACAGGAACGCCACGGTGCCGGCGATGTCGTCAATGCTGCCCAACCGCTGATGCGGCGTCATCTCGGCGTTCATTTTCCGAAATCGCGCATCCTCCAAGCGTTTCTCGACCATCGGCGTAACCGTCACCCCGGGCGCGACGGCATTGCAGCGGATGCCGGATGCGCCGTATTGGCAGGCGATGTGGGTGGTCAACGCCGTCAGCCCGCCCTTGGCCGCGGAGTAGGCGCCGCCACGCAGCCCGCCGACGACCGCGAAGGTCGACGTGATGTTGATGATCGCCGAGCCGGGACCCATCTGCGGCAGCACGTCACGGGCCAGCCGAAACGGGGCGCGCAGCATCAAATCCAAGAAGTAGTCCAGGGTCTCGTCGTCGGTTTCGTGTAATGGCTTGGGGCTGCCCACGCCGGCGTTGTTGACCAGGAAGTCGATGTGGCCCCACCGCGCGACGGCCAGGTCCACGATGCGTCGCGGGGCGTCGTCGTGGGTCAGATCGACGGCGAGTGTCGCGACGCGATCGGGATCGTTGACGGCCTTTTCCAGCTCGGTGAGCCGATCCGCGTCGCGGCCGGTACCGACGACCGCCATGCCCATCTCGGCGAGTCTTGTCGCGCAACCTAAGCCGATGCCGCTGCTTGCTCCCGTGACGATTGCGACCTGCATCTCACCCATCCTGTATCAGTGCCGCTCGGATTTGATGTTTGAGTATCTTTCCGGCGTCGTTCTTCGGCAGTGCATCCCAGATGACTACCTCCTCTGGCGCCTTGAATTTCGCGATGCCCTTACGTTGCAGCAACGCGAGCAGGCCGGCGACGTCCGGGGTTGGCGTTCCCGCGGGCACGATCACCGCACAGGCTCGCTCTCCGGTGCGCTCGTCGGGCAGTCCGACGACGGCGATTTCGGCGATGCCGGGATGTTCGGCGAGCAGATCCTCGACTTCCTTGGCTGAGATGTTCTCGCCATTGCGGATGATGACGTCCTTCGCCCGCCCGGTCACCACGAGATACTGATCGTCGACCCAGCGACCGAGATCACCGGTGCGGAAAAACCCTGCGGTGTCGAAAGAGTCGACATTGTCTTCGGGGTGGCGATAACCCAACAACATCTGCGGACCGCGCACGCAGATTTCGCCGTCACCGGCCGGGGCGGTTTCGTGCGCGACGAGTTTGATCTCGGCGATACCACGCCTGCCGTCGGTGTCCGCGGCGCGATCGGTCTCCTCATGCGAAGGCGCGCCGACGGTCGCCACGGGCACTTCCGTGCAGCCGTACACCCGGGTGACCACCGCTCGGTCGAAGTAGTCCGCGGCACGTCGGATCAGCGAAGGTGAGACGGAGGCGCCGCCGCAGATGAACACCTTCAAGTCGGGCAGGCGGGTGTGGGCGCTCTCGGCGGCGGACAGTAGCTGCTGGAGAAACGGTGTCGCACCGGCCATGTGGGTACACCGCTCGCCGCTCATCAGCGCCACGGCGCCCACCGGATCCCATCGGTCCATCAGGACCGCGGTGGTGCCCAACAGCAGCGGACATTCGAATGCGTAGATCGAGCCGCCGATGTGGGCGACGGGGGAAGGGACCAGGAACGTGTCACCCGGATCGATGTTCCAATGGTCGCGAATCTGGAGTATCAGCGCATTTATCGAATTATGGCTGTGCAAAACACCTTTCGGACGGCCTGTGGTGCCGGATGTGTAGAGGACCATCCGAGCGGCGTCCGGATCGAGGGTGGGCAGCTCGGCGGCGTCCGGCTGATCGTCGAGCAGGGCCGAATACGACTTCGTTGAGCCGGCTTCGCCACGCAGCACCACGACTTCGGGGGCGGGGCTCATCGCGGCGGTCACCCTTTCGAGCATTGCCGCGTAGTCATGACCGCCGAATTGCTGCGGCACGAAGACCATCTTGGCTTCGACGTCGCCGAGGATGAAATGCAGATCGTGGTCACGCAGGGATGGCAGGATCGGATTCACCACCATCCCGGCCAGCGTCGCAGCCAGATAGATGACGGCGGCCTCGTGCCAGTTGGGCAGCATGAACGACACGACACTGCCGGTCGGCATGCGCGAGCACAGGGCGGCCGCCAGTCCGCTGGCTTGGGAGTACATTGTTGCGCAATCCAGCCGAATATCGTTGTCTACCAAAATTGTTCGTTGGGGCGTGGATTTCGCGGCCGTGCGCAGCGAATCGGCCAGGGTGGTGGGCGCCCACAGGCCGCGCCGGTATGCCTCCGCCGCGCGTGCGGTGTGGTCAGGGGCCCTGCCGTTCACCGGCCTAACCGTTCACGCGGTGCATGGTCATCGCGTATCGGAAGCTCGACGACAGGTGCGTATTGATCGTCACCTGAGCGACCTCGCCGTCGGATGTTTTGTAGGTTCGCTGCATCTGCAGCGCCGCCGTCCCCGGCTCAACGCCGAGGCCGTCGGCGATTTCGGGGGAGAGCAGGACCGCGGCGATCTCTTGGCGTAGTACGGCGATGCTCACGCCGAACAGGTCCTCGATCAACGGAAAAACCGGGCCGGTGTGCCGCTGCAGCAGCCTGCCGACCGCGGCGAAAGTGCGGCTTATGTAGTACTCCGTCCGGCACAACGGGACCGTCGCGCCACCGGCCTGCCGGTAACCCCGTACGGACAGCCATTGGGTGCCTGCCTCCAGCCCGGTCCGCGCGGCGAGCTCGTCGTCGATCGTCACCATCGAGTTGGACTCGATCGTCAGCTGCGCACCGGCCGCAAACTCCAGCAGGCCATCTATCGACATCGCATCCTGCGCATAGGAACTCGAGGCCGGTCGGGGAACCACCCGGGTGCCCGCGCGGGGTCGTGACGCGACCAGGTTGTCCTCGCGCAGCCGGCGCAGCGCTTCGCGAACGGTGTAACGGCTGACCGCGAACCGCTCGCACAGTTGGTGTTCGGTCGGTAGCTGAGAGCCCACCGGATAGACCCCGTCGACGATCTCTTTACGTAGCGTGCGGGCGATCTGCAGATAGCGGTGGTCGCCGGCGATAGCCTGGGGCATCATTCGGTGTCCCGCGGCGGACGCAATGCCAGGACGCTGCCCTCACCATCGGCCGAAACGTACAGCGTCCCGTCGGCGGCGGCGGTGACCCCGGCGAAGGGTCCCTGCGGCCCGGAAAACGGCGGCATCCCCTTCAACGGCTTGGGCGCCACACCCGGTGGTGGTCCCACCGGCAGCCCGGAGGCGATGCGCTGCCGGACTCCGGTGTTCAGGTTGTACGCGATCAGTTCCTTCGCGCCGGCGTCGACGATATAGAGCACCCCGTTGCGCACCGAAATACCTTGCGGCCGTTGCAAGTCGGTGACAACGGTGTCGATCCCGGATCCATTCACCCTGATCACCCGGCCGGCGCCGGCCTCCGCGACCAGGCAGGCCCCGTCCGGGTCGGTCGCGACACCGACCGGTTCACGCAGGTCGGTCGCCAGCACCTCGACGCGGCCGGCCCGCCACGACAGCACCCGCCCGGTGCCCAATTCGGCGAAGACCACGCCACCGGCGTTGACGTCCACGCCGTAGAGCTGGTCGAAACCCTCAGCCAGCACCTCATTCTCGCTGCTGGCCGGCCGATACCGAGTGACCTGGCCGCCCGAGGTCGTCACGACGAACTCGCCGGGCCCGCTGGGGGCGAGGCCGCGCAGGAAGCCGGGATAGCCCGGGCTGAACAACATACCCACGGTTTGCAACGAGCCGTCGGGCAGCGCGATATAGAAGTAGGTTCCGTCGGCGACGTACAGCTGTCCGTCGTGACCGACCGCCAGATCCAGCGGCCAGTTGAGCCCTCCGGGTAGCACGGTTCGTGTTGAGCCGTCCGGCGATATCTCGGTGACCTGACCGGTGAAGTTGGAGACCAACACCCGGTCACCGACGAAGGTACAGTTGTCCAGGCCCGGAGCGAGTTGGGCGAGCAGCTGCTGCTCGCCGGTGCGCGGGTCGATGCGTAACACCTGCCCGCTGGCCACCTGGGTCGACACGATATAGCCCTGCGCGTCGAACTTGACCGAGTCGGGCACGCCGAGATCGCGTGCGACACAATCCGGTTCGCCGCCATCGGGATCGATGCGCCAGATTTCGTTGGCGCCCATCACCGGGAAATAGAGCAGACCGTCCGGGCCGACCTCCATGGCGTTCGGGGACGGCACGTTCTCCAGCAGCACCCGCGGCGGACCGCCGCCGAGGTCGAACTCCAGTAAGCGCCCACCCGCACGGCATTCACCGATGAATAACCGGCCCCGATGAAAGGTGATGCCGTTGGCAGACGGGACATCGTCGCGCAGCACCCGGGTTCGACCGGCGGTGTCGAGCATGCTGACCCGGCCGTCCATGACCTCGGTCGCGAAAAGATTGCCACTCGCGTCGAACGCGACGTCGTCGGGCGCAATGATCTCGCCCCCCTTGGCGCTGATGGGCCCGACCTCTCCGGTCCGCGGATCCAGCGCACTGATCTGGCTCCCGGTCACCTGCGCGATGTAAATGCGCCCGTCCGGGCCGGTGCGCAGACCGTTGGCGCCGAACAACCGACTCGGCGAGGTAACCCGTGCGAGTTGCCAGCCCTCCGTTACTTCGGCTGGGTGAGTTCCGGAGTTCACGACCGCATACCGGGATGGCCGTGCCGCGATGGTCCTTGAAAGGGACATGTCTCGCCGAGGTCCTTCTCAGCCGGAGGGAGTGCCGGTTGGCCCGGACGTTATCAAAGCTCGTCTAGTCCAGACAATAGCTTCCGGGGCATTTTTGACGATCTTGACAGGGGTGTCTCACGATGGGAATAGTGTTCTCCAACCGGCAGAACCAGATTGTTTGTCCGGACAAAGGAAGTAATACATCGCAGTGCGGGCCGATGTTGCCCGCGGCAGACGGAAGCAGGCGATGGAGGACTCGCTCAGACTCGACGGGCGCATCGTGGTGGTTTCCGGCGCCGGCGGCGGTGGCATCGGCACCACGGTTACGGCGATGACCGCCCGGGCTGGAGCCACCGTGATCGCGGTGAGCCGCTCGAAGGAAAACCTCGACGAGCATGTCGTCCCGCTCGCTCAACAGGGGCTGGCGGTGATCCCCGTTGCCGCCGACGCGTCGACCGACGAGGGCATCGCCACGGTGATCGAGCAGGCGGGGCGTGCCGACGGCGAGCTGTACGGACTGGTCAATGTCGCCGGTGGCGCCGGACCGTCGACGTGGATGCCGTCGACCCGGGTGACCCGTGACGACTGGCGCAAGATCTTCACCGACAACTTGGAGACGGCGTTCTTCATGAGCCGGGCCGTTGCGGCCGAGCTCATCGCGCGGCAGCAGGCCGGGTCGATCGTGTCGATCTCCTCGATCAGCGGGATGAACACCGCGCCGTTTCACATCGCCTACGGAACCGCCAAGGCCGCGATCACGGCGATGACCCGCACCATGGCGCTCGAGCTGGCGGAAGCCGGAGTCCGGGTGAACGCCGTAGCGCCGGGTGTCACCGAGACCGCGGCCTCGCGCACCTATGTCGACGAGGATCCCGACCGCGATCGGCGGGCCATCGCGATGGGCCGGCGCGGGCGGCCCGAGGAGCAGGCCGGCGCGATCCTGTTCCTGCTCTCTGACTTGTCGAACTACATCACCGGTCAGACGCTGCTCGTCGATGGTGGACTCAACCTGAAATGGAGCCACCTCGACGCGGACAACACCTCGTTGTTTCTCAAGGACGAATCCTTCCGCGCAGCGATTAGGAGGATGTGATGACCGACCTGGCCAAGGACGTGAACGTCGCTGGGGCAGCCTCGGAGGCCGAGGAACTCTCGAAACCGATGACGATCGGCGTCGAGGCTTACATCTCCGAGGACTATGCCCGCGCCGAGCGCGACAAGCTGTGGCGAAAAGTCTGGCAGCAGGTCGGCCGCGTCGAAGAACTGCCCGAGGTGGGCAGCTACCTGACCTACGACATCCTCGACGACTCGATCGTCGTGGTGCGCACCGGCGCAGGCGAATCGAACGCATTTCGGGCCCACCACAACGTCTGCATGCACCGTGGCCGCCGGCTGATCGACACGCCCGAGGGCGCCAAGAATTCCCGTGGCCGCGCGCGCAAATCCTTCGTCTGCGGATTCCACGGCTGGACATACGGTTTGGACGGGACTTGCACTCATATCCGCGAGCAAGCGGACTGGCAGGAAACGCTCACACCCGATAACACTCACCTGCACCCGGTGCGGGTCGACACGTGGGGCGGCTGGTTGTGGATCAACATGGACCCCGACTGCGAGCCGCTCGCCGATTTCCTCTTCCCCGCCGCCAAGATCCTCGACCCGTTCGGCCTGGAGAACATGCGGTTCAAATGGCGCAAGTGGCTGTCCTTCGATTGCAACTGGAAGGTGGCGCTCGAGGCCTTCAACGAGACCTATCACGTCTACACCACGCATCCCGAGTTCAACCAATTCGGCGAATTCAAGGGTTGGGCGAAAGCTCAAGGCAGGCACAGCCACATCGGCTACGACGCGCCAAAGGACATGGAGGCCACCAAGTCGAAAATCCGCCTGGGCATCGGGGCCGATCCGCGGGTGTCGACCGCCGAGATGCAGGTGTACACAATGGAGGAGACCAACGCCACCACCACGCAAACGCTGGTGAACGCCGCCAAGCGGCTGGTCGACGAATTGCCCGAGGGCACACCGGCCGACAAGGTCCTCGAGCATTGGCTCGCGTCGGCGCGCCGCGATGACGAAGCGCGCGGCGTAATCTGGCCGACGATTCCCGCCGACATCCTGGGGCAGGCCGGCACCGCGTGGCAGATCTTTCCCAACTTCCAGATCGGACAGGGGCTGACCAGCGCGCTCTGCTACGGCGCCCGCCCGCACCCCAGCTACAACCCCGACAAATGCATTTTCGAGGTGTCGGTGTTCGAGCTGTACCCGAAAGGCGAAGAGCCACAGACGGAGTGGGAGCACACGCCGGTCGGCGACCCCAGGTGGCGATCGGTTTTGCCGCAGGACTTCTCCAACATGGCCGCCGTGCAGCAGGGCATGAAGTCGCTCGGCTTTCCGGGCACCAAGCCCAACCCGTACCGCGAACGCAGCACCGTCAACCTGCACTACCAATTGTCGAAGTACATGGGCACCGGTGAGCCCCGGGCGCTTTCAGATCGGGAGCGGCCGCCCGCATGACGAGGTACCAAGACAGCTGCGGACCCACGCAGACGCCCGACGACTTCGACATCGACGCGCTGCGGGAGAAGTATCGGCAGGAGCGCGAAAAGCGGTTGCGAAAAGAAGGCTCCAGACAGTACATCGAACTAGAAGACGACTTCGCCGGCTACTACGAAACCGATCCCTATACGCCGGTGACACCCCGCGCCCCGATCGTGGAGGACCTCGACGTCGCGGTTCTCGGTGGTGGTTTTGCGGGCCTGCTGTCGGGGGCCTACCTGAAGAAGGCGGGCGTCGAGGATGTGCGGATCATCGAGCTCGGCGGCGACTTCGGCGGCGTGTGGTACTGGAATCGCTATCCCGGCATCCAATGCGACAACGAATCCTACTGCTACATACCGCTTCTCGAAGAGCTCGATTTCATGCCTTCGAAGAAGTTCGCCGACGGCGCCGAGATTTACCAGCACTGCCGCAACATCGGCAAACACTTCGGCCTCTACGATTCGGCGGTCTTCTCTACACACGTGCACGACTTGCGCTGGGAGGAGCAGATCAAACGCTGGCGGATCACCACCAATCGCGACGACGACATTCGCGCCCGGTTCGTGGTGCTGGCGTCGGGCCCCTTTCACCGGCCGAAGCTGCCCGGTATCCCCGACCTCAAAGCGTTCGGTGGACACAGCTTTCATTCGTCGCGATGGGACTACGACTACACCGGCGGCGACGCTGCCGGAGGACTGGACAAGCTCGCCGACAAGCGCGTCGGGGTGGTCGGTACCGGCGCCACCGGCATCCAGATCGTGCCCTTCCTGGCACGTTTCGCCAAGCATCTGTACGTGTTCCAGCGCACCCCGTCCACCGTGGACGAGCGCAACAACACCCCGACCGATCCGGAGTGGGTCAAAACGCTGCAGCCGGGCTGGCAGCGTGAGCGGCAGCGCAACTTTCACGCGTGGACGTTCGAAGGCATGGCCCTGGGCCAGCCGGATCTGGTGTGCGACTTCTGGACCGAGCTCGGGCGCAACACCGCGGCCCGGGTGCTCGCCCTGGACGATCCCGCATCCATCACACCCGAGCAGTTCGCGGCGATCCGGGAAGAAGAGGATTACAAGATCATGGAGCGGCTGCGGCGCCGTATCGACACCCTGATCGAGGACGGGGCGACCGCCGAAACGCTCAAGCCCTATTACCGATTCCTTTGCAAGCGGCCGTGTTCCAACGACGATTATCTGGCCAGCTTCAATAGGCCGAACGTGACGCTGGTCGACGTGTCGTCGAGCAAGGGCGTCGAACGGGCCACCGAGAAGGGCCTGGTCGCCAACGGCATCGAGTACCAGCTGGACTGCCTCATCTATGCCAGCGGGTTCGAGATCACCACCGAGATCAGCCGGCGCTACTCGATCGAAACGATCGAGGGACGCGACGGACTGTCGCTGTTCGACCACTGGCGCGACGGCTACAAGACGTTGCACGGCATGAGCAGCCGCGGGTTCCCGAACCAGTTCTACACCGGCTTCACCCAGGTTGGCATCTCCGCCAACATCGCCGCCAACTACGAGCTGCAGGGCGAGCACATCGCCTACATCATCGCCGAGGCGCTGGCCCGCGGCGCGACCACCGTGGAGCCCAGCGACAACGCTCAGCACGAGTGGTGTGCCACGATCCGGGAAACCGCCATCGACAACTCGGCGTTCGACGCGCAGTGCACGCCAGGGTATTACAACAACGAAGGCGGCGGTGGCGGAGCCGCGGAAGGGGAGGGCATCCGGTCACATCTGGGTGAACCATATGGACCGGGCTTCTACGCTTTCGAGGACTTGTTACGCGTCTGGCGCGACAAAGGGGACCTGGATGGTCTGGTTTTGGACGCATGACGGTCGCAAAGAGGTTTGACGACCGGGTTGCCGTCGTGACCGGCGCGGGCCGCGGGTTGGGTTGCGCGTACGCGCGACTGCTCGCCGAGCGCGGCGCGAAGGTCGTCGTCAACGACCACGGTGGCACCTTGGCCGGTGACGGGGCCGACGCGGGCCCGGCGGAGCAGGTCGTCGACGCGATCACGGCGGCCGGCGGGGAGGCCGTCGCCGCTACCGCGTCGGTCGCGACCCGAGACGGTGCCGGCGCGATCATCCAGACGGCACTCGACCGGTACGGCCGCATCGACATTCTGATTCACAACGCCGGCAACGTGCGCCGCGGCTCCCTCAAGGAGATGAGCTACGAAGACTTCGACGCCGTGCTCGACGTGCACTTGCGCGGCGCGTTCAACGTTGTGCGACAAGCATTTCCGGTGATGTGTGAGGCGGCCTACGGGCGTATCGTGCTCACGTCGTCGATCGGCGGCTTGTATGGGAACCACAATGTGGCCAATTACGCGGCCGCCAAGGCCGGCGTGATCGGGCTGTCCCATGTCGCGGCGCTCGAAGGCGCCGCGGACGGCGTGACCTGCAACGTGATCGTGCCGGCCGCGGTGACCAGGATGGCTTCCGGCATCGACACGGCGGCCTATCCGCCGATGGGCCCGGATCTCGTTGCGCCCGTCGTGGGCTGGCTGGCACACGAATCCTGTTCGGTGAGTGGGGAGTTGTTCATCGCGCTGGCGGGCCGGGTGGCCCGGGCGGTCACCGCCGAAAGCCCGGGGGTGTGCCGGCCGTCGTGGACGGTCGAGGACGTCGGCACTCATCTCGATGCAATCCGAAACATCGAGGCACCGTTGATCTTTCCAGTCCTGCCCGACGGGCATGACCAGCACATCCGTTACAGCTTCGGGCTGGCCCAGCGCTCAAACGATCGGGACGCACTCCATGGCTAGAGGCACGGGCCCGATGGCCGGAGTGCGGGTGATCGACCTCACCGCGATGGTGATGGGGCCCTATTGCACGCAGATCATGGCCGACATGGGCGCGGACGTCATCAAAGTCGAACCGCCCCAAGGTGATAACACCCGGTATATCTCGGTCGGCCCGGCACCGGGAATGAGCGGGGTCTTCGTCAACGTCAACCGGGGCAAGCGCAGCATCGTGCTGGACCTGCAGACCGACGCCGGTGCGCGCGCGCTGCGCGGGCTGGCGGAGACCGCGGACGTCTTCATCCACTCGATGCGGGCCAAAGCGATCGCCAAGCTCGGCTTCGGCTACGACGACGTCGCCGCGATCAATCCCGCGGTGATCTACACCAACTGCTACGGATACGGCCACCGCGGGCCCGATCACGACCGCCCCGCCTACGACGACACGATCCAGGCCGAGTGCGGCCTGCCGGCGGTGCAGCAGCAGTTGACGGGCGAGGCCGATTACGTCGGCACCATCATGGCCGACAAGATTGCCGGCCTGACCGCGCTGTACGCGACGACGATGGCGCTGTTCCATCGCGAGCGCACCGGAGAGGGCCAGGAAGTCGAGGTCGCCATGTTCGAAACCATGGCCTCGTTCATGCTCGTCGAGCACGCCAATGGAGCGATGTTCGACCCGCCCCTGGGCCCCGCGGTGTACCCCCGCACCGTGGCACCCAACCGCCGCCCGTATCGCACCAGCGACGGCTACATCGCCGCGTTGATCTACAACGACAAGCACTGGAACGCTTTCATGAAAGCCGTCCAGCCACCATGGGCCAACGAAATGTATTCGACGTTGGAACAGCGCGCCCGCGAGATCGACACCGTCTACGGGTTGGTGGCCGAGACGATGAAAGAACGATCCACCGCGGAGTGGCTGACACTCCTGCGTCGACTCGAGATACCGGCCGCGCCGCTGAACACCCCCGGCGCGCTCTTCGACGATCCGCATCTCAACGCCGTCGGCATGTTCGAGACGGTGGACACCCCACACGGACCGGTGCGCTTCCCCGGCGTACCGACCTGGTTCTCGCAGACGCCGGGTCGCGTTGCGGGGCCGGCGCCAGAGCTCGGCGCCCACACCGCGGAGATACTCGACAAGCTGGGAAGGCAGGACGAATCGTGAATAACGCCAATGACATTGGGGCATACGTGCCGCTCACAGGTAGCGATCACTAAGGAGTCTCCACCATGGGCGTGCCCGTCTACAAGCGCATTCTCGACCTGTTCGAAGCCGAAGGTGTCAACACGCTGTTCGGCATTCCGGATCCGAACTTCGTGCATATGTTCACCGAAGCCGACGCGCGCGGCTGGTCGGTGGTGGCGCCGCATCATGAGCTGAGTGCGGGATTCATGGCCGAGGCGGCGTCGCGGATGACGGGTAAACCGGGCCTGTGCATCGGCACGCTCGGCCCGGGTGTGGCCAACATCGCCGGGGCGATGATGTGCGCCCTGGTGGAGAACTCGCCGGTGATCTTCCTCGGCGGTCAGCGAGCCCGCGTCACCGAGCGCCGGGTGCGTCGCGGCCGCATCCAATTCGTACAGCAGGAAGGGCTTTTCGCGCCTTCAGTCAAGTACAGCAGCTCGATAGAATACGCCGACCAGACCGACGAGATCATTCGCGAGGCGATCCGCCGTGCCATGTCGGGCACTCCCGGCCCGTCCTACGTCGAGTTCCCGTCGCACGTCATCCTCGAGGCGCTCGATGTGCCGGATCCGCTGCCGCCCAACCGGTACCGGCTCGTCAACCAGACCGCGGGTGAGCGTGAGGTGACAGAAGCGGTGAAGTTGATTCGGGCGGCGCGAAGCCCGATCCTGTTGGTCGGCCACGGCGTGCACACCTCCCGTACCCAGCAAGAGGTCAAGGAGCTGGCCGAGCTGATGGCCTGCCCGGTGATCCAGACCTCGGGCGGCACCTCGTTCATCCCGGGGCTGCAGGAGCGGACGTTCCCTTACTTGTTCTCCCCGGCCGCCAACGAGGCAGTCGAAGACTCCGACTTGTGCGTCGCACTGGGTACCGAACTCGGTGAACCGATGCACTACGGCCGGACCCAGCATTGGGCCGACAACGATGCCAACCGCAAATGGGTGTACGTGGAGCAGGACCCGACCGCCATCGGCGTCAACCGCCCCGTAGACGTGGCGCTGGTGGGCGATCTGCGCGGCGTCGTGCCGCAGCTGGTCGAGGCGCTCAAGGGCTCTCCGCGCAAACCCGCACCCGCACTGGATGTCCTGATCGAAAAGAATGCGAAAGAGCTTGCGGACGTGGCGGAATCGGCACCGTCCGGACGCTCTCCGATCCACCCGGCGCGCTACGTCGTCGAGGCCACCAAGGCATTCAACGAACTCGAGGACGGCATCATGGTGCGCGACGGCGGCGCGACCGTGATCTTCGGTTGGACCTACTCGCAGACCAAGCCGCGCGACGTCATCTGGAACCAGAACTTCGGTCACCTCGGCACGGGTCTGCCGTATGCCGTTGGCGCCTCGGTCGCCGAGGGCGGTAGGCGCCCGGTGATGCTCCTGACCAGTGACTCGGCGTTCCTCTTCCACATAGCCGAGTTGGAAACCGCTGCGCGGCAGAACCTGCCACTGGTGTGCGTTGTGGGGGTCGACCACCAGTGGGGGCTGGAAGTCGGCGTGTACAAACGCACGTTCGACCAGCCGTCGCCGCAGCCCGGCGTGCACTGGAGCAAAGACGTCCGGATGGACAAGGTCGGCGAGGGTTTCGGTTGCCACGGCGAGTACGTCGAGAAGGAAGAGGAGATCGGCCCGGCGATCGCTCGTGCCTATGCCAGCGGCAAAGTCGGCGTAGTGCACGTGTGCATCGACCCGAAGGCCAATTCCGAGGAGATGCCGAAGTACGACCGATTCCGTACCTGGTACGCCGAAGGAACCCAGTAAGGCCACCCCGTAGGAAGGGATCGATCCGATGCGCGAATACCTGAAGTTCTACATCGACGGACAGTGGGTCGACCCGTTGCGACCGAACGCCTTTGAGGTGGAAAACCCGGCAACCGAGCAGGTTTCCGGGAAGATCTCGCTGGGATCCGCGGCCGATGTCGACGTGGCGGTCAAGGCTGCCCGGCGAGCTTTCGCCGGCTGGTCGCAAAGCACCCGCGAACAGCGCCTGGACCTGTTGCAGGCCATCCTCGCCGAATACCAGAAGCGCGCTGGCGACCTCGCCGACGCGGTCACCGAGGAAATCGGGGCGCCGCCCTCGCTGGCCGCGGGGCCGCAGGTGTTCCTCGGGATCGGCCACCTGACCACGGCTATCGACGCGCTGAAGAATTTTCCGTTCGAGGAGCAAAAGGGCGCGAGCTTGATCGCCAGGGAGCCCATTGGGGTCTGCGGGTTGATCACGCCCTGGAACTGGCCGATCAACCAGGTCGCGGTCAAGGTCTACCCGGCGCTGGCGACCGGCTGCACCGTCATCCTGAAACCTTCTGAGGTGGCACCGTATTCGCCCCACATCTTCGCCGAAATCCTGGATGCCGCAGGCGTGCCGGCGGGGGTGTTCAACCTGGTCAACGGCGACGGCGCGGGCGTGGGCGTGGCCCTGGCCAGCCACCCCGGCATCGACATGGTGTCGTTCACCGGATCCACCCGCGCCGGCATCGAGGTCGCCAAGCTTGCTGCCCCGACCGTGAAACGAGTGACCCAAGAGCTGGGTGGCAAGAGTCCCAACATCGTGCTCGACGACAGCGGCTTCGCCCAGGGCGTCAGCGCCGGCGTGGCCAACATGATGCCGAACTCAGGCCAGAGCTGTAACGCGCCGACGCGCATGCTGGTCCCGAATTCCCGTATGGCCGAGGCAATCTCCGTCGCGCGGGAGGCAGCCGAGAAGGTCACGGTGGGTCATCCTGACGCAGGGACGACTATCGGGCCGGTGGCGTCGAAGACGCAGTTCGACAAGGTCCAGCGGCTGATCCGGCAGGGCGTCGACGAGGGCGCGACCCTGGTTACCGGAGGCCCGGGCCGGCCGGCGGGCCTGGACAAGGGCTACTACGTCAAGCCCACCGTTTTCGCGAACGTCACCAACGACATGACGATCGCGCGTGAGGAGATCTTCGGGCCGGTTTTGTGCATCCTCGGCTACGACGACATCGACCATGCCGTCGAAATCGCCAACGACACCGAATACGGCCTGGCCGGGTTCGTTTCGGGAGCCGACCTCGAAAAGGCCCGCGAGGTTGCCCGCAAGATCCGGGCCGGCTGGGTGACGATCAACCATGCCTTCGACATGAACGCGCCCTTCGGCGGCTACAAGCGCAGTGGCAACGGCCGAGAGTGGAGTGAGTTCGGCTTCCACGAGTATCTGGAGGTCAAGAGCACGTTGGGCTACGCACCCGACAAGGCTTGACACTTTGGGTCGAAATAGGAAGGCATTACCCGCCGAAAGCCATCGCGTGTCTTCGCGGGATCGGACGGGGCCGCCTCTAAGCTTGCTGAGGTCAAGAGGAGGGGCGACGAAGTATCGGCAGCAACTACGGCGCCGGGCGGCTGGGTGGTCAGAGCGCGCTCAAGGCGAGGTCTGAGCCGGGCGGGACGGATCCCGCGCCGGCTCCTTCTGATGGGCGGCGCCGATGGGTGGCACCGGTGCGCCGGTTCGGCCGGCTGGCGATTTGGGATCAGCCCGAGCGGCGTAGCGGCATTCCCGCACTGGACGGACTTCGCGCGGTAGCCGTTGCCTTGGTACTCGCCGACCACGGCGGCATTCCGGGCATGAGCGGTGGGTTCCTCGGCGTCGACGTCTTCTTCGTGCTCAGCGGATTCCTGATCACCTCGCTCTTGCTCGACGAGCTCGGGCGCACCGGACGGATCGACCTGACCGGTTTCTGGATTCGCCGCGCCCGCCGGCTATTGCCGGCGTTGGTGCTGATGGTTCTCGCTGTCGGCGCGGCCCGCGAACTTCTCCCGGCCCGAGCGCTCACCGGGTTACGCGACGACGCGATCGCGGCGTTCCTGTGGGTGGCGAACTGGCGCTTCGTCGCGCAAAAGGCCGACTACTTCACGCAGGGCGCGTCGTCGCCGCTGCAGCATGCCTGGTCGCTCGGCGTCGAGGAGCAGTACTACTTCGTCTGGCCGGTTCTGCTGATCGTGGTGACCCTGCTGCTGGCGGCGCGGGCCAAGCGCTACTTTATGAAGGCCACCGTCGGCGGGGTGCGGTTCGCCACCTTCGTGATTGCCACGCTCGGGGCGCTGGCTTCCGCGGCGGCCGCCATCGTCTTCGTCTCCGACACCACGCGCGACCGGATCTACTTCGGCACCGATACCCGCGCCCAGGCGTTGCTGGTCGGCTCGGCGGCAGCGGCTCTGCTGGTGCGGGATTGGCCGTCGCTGAACCGTGGCTGGTGCATGATCCGGAGCCGGTGGGGGCGACGGGTTGCCCGCGTGCTGCCGGTGGTCGGCGTGGCCGGCCTGGCAGCGGCGGCTCACTATGCGACCGGCAATGTCGGCGATTTCCGGCACGGCTTGCTGATCGGGGTAGCCATTGCCGCCGTCTTGGTGGTCGCCCCGGTGGCGCTGGAGCAACGCGGGTTGATCGCCCGCATTCTGGCCGCGCCGCCGCTGGTGTGGCTGGGGACCATTTCCTACGGTGTCTATCTGTGGCATTGGCCAATTTTTATGGCGCTCAACGGAGAACGCACCGGGTGGACCGGATTCCCGCTGTTCGCTGCACGCTGCGGGCTGACGGTGGTAGTGGCCGGCGCATCGTGGTGGCTGATCGAACAGCCCATCCGCCGCTGGCGGCCCGCGCGGGTCGCGTTGCTGCCGCTGGCCGCGGCGACCGTAGCCACCGCGGCCGCGATCACGTTGCTGGTGGTTCCGGTGGGCCCGGGGTTGCGTGAGCCCGGCTTGCCGCCCAATGTTGCGGCGGTCGCCGCGGTGTCCCCGGCGCAACCGGGTGGGAGCCGCCCCGTCGGGCCGCGAAACCCCAACCGGCCGTTCACCGTTTCGGTGTTCGGCGATTCGATCGGGTGGACCTGGATGCATTATCTTCCGCCGACGCCCGGATACGCCTTCCTCGACCACACCGTCATCGGCTGCAGCCTGGTCCGCGGCACACCGTACCGCTACCTCGGCCAAACCCTGGATCAGCGGGCCGAATGCGACACGTGGCCGGGCAGATGGGCAACGCAGATCGCGCAAGACCAACCGGATGTCGCGCTGCTGATCATCGGCCGCTGGGAGACGGTGGACCGGGTCAACGAAGGACAGTGGACGCATATCGGTGATCCGACGTTCGACGCGTATCTCAACGCCGAACTGGAGCGTGCCTTGAACATCGTGAGCGCCAGCGGGGTTCGAGTGGTCGTCGCCACCGTGCCCTACAGCCGGGGCGGTGAAAAGCCGGATGGCCGTTTATATCCGGAGGACCAGCCGGATCGGGTCAACCAATGGAACGCCATGCTGCGCAAAAACGTTGCCCAGCATCCGAATGTGCAGATCCTGGATCTGAACAAAAAGCTTTGCCCCGACGGTGTGTACACCGTCAAGGTCGACGGCATCAAGGTGCGCAGTGACGGCGTCCACCTCACCCCGGAAGGGGTCAAGTGGCTGACGCCGTGGCTCGAAGAGTCGCTGCGCTAAGCGCTTAGTCGTCGGTGCGGCAGCTGACTTCCATGCTGTCGCGCTCCCGGACCAGGAAATTGAAGCTGGTGTAGCCGTTCGCTGGATCGCGCACGCGATCGAGGTACGGCGCCATGTCGGGCGCGCTGGCATTGTCGGCGACGACCAAAGCGCCTGTGGTAAGCCGAGGTTCGAGCAGCTTGATCACCGGAAGATAGAGGTCCTTCCAACCGTCGAGCAAGACGAATTCGACCGCTCCCTTCTGGTCCTCCAACGTGGTCAGCGCATCTCCTTCGAGGATGGTGATCACGTCGTCCAAACCGGTCTCGGCGAACGTCTTCTTCGCGGCGGCAATCTTGGTCTTGCTGAGCTCCGTGGTCACCACGCGCCCGACGCCGTTGTCGCGTACCGCTGCCGCAAGATGAATCGCCGAGATACCGAACGACATTCCGAATTCGACAACCGTGGTTGGGCGGGTGGCCCGCACCAGCGCGTACAGCAGCCGGCCGGCTTCCGGGGTCACCGGAATGTAGAACTCGCTCATCGCCTCGGCGCGCTCCGCGGTGGTCATCGGCCTATCGAACTGACCGTGCCGCTCCCGCAACAGCGACATCTGGTTCTTCGTCTCGGTGTACATCCGGTCGAGCACGGTCTCGACGCGAGGATCTTGCAACGTTGTGGCCATGCCATCGAGGGTATGCCCTGGCGGAATTCGCCCAGCCCATGACCGGCGATCAGTAAATGTGACGGGGGCCACGCCCAGCGTAAAGAGATCGCTAAGTCGTTTGACGAACGGTAGGTCGCGGTGCCAGCATGGACGAGCAAGCACCTCGGTAGGTGAGGCGTCTGCACGGACACAGGCCACTGACCCCGAACGTCGAGAGACGCCCCGGGTCAGGACAGCTCTTCCCGGACACAAGGGTTGAGCCCAAGTGGCTTCTGGACATCGTCCAGATACGCCGTGCAGTGCCGAAGCTCCGACGAGAGGGGTGCGGCCGCTCGGCTCATGTCCGGGCATTCGTTCCCCTCCCGCGTGTGGAAGTAGCGACACCCCCGTGTGTCACGGCCGTGAGGAGGTGAGGGCCAGATGAGTCCCGGCGATAGTTCCCATCCGAAATCCATCTTGATCCGATCCGGTTCCGGCGTTTCTTTCCGCTGATACAGCTTGGTTTTTGCTGTCCCGCAACCGTATTGACGGCGAGCGGGTACCGGCGAATGCCGGGCTGCCCTTGGCGCACCGACGAATCGATCGGGCTTCCAACAGGGGGAAGATCATGACTTTTGTTGTTGTACATCGTATTCGCGGCCTTAAGAGCTTGCGCGGTCGGTCGATGCTGCGTGCGGGTCGGCTCCTGACAAACAGGTTGTGCGCCATGCACATCCCGACACCCGACGAGCGGGCGAACCTGTATCTGTCGCGGATGCCGATCGCCGTGCTCACGGCCGCGCCGGGCGGCGAGTCATCCGGCAGTGCAGGCAACCACCGCTGATTCGTTGCGCCCTGCTGGGGTGCGTTGAGCACTCAATCTGTGTAGCCCGAACCTGGAGAGCGAGAAACCCATGGCGTTGATCACCAGCCCGCCGCACGGCGGGCCCGCGCTGGATTCCGCGCACACCGGCGACATCGTCGGAGCGTTCGGCCGTATCGCGCGCGACGGCGCCGGTGCGTTCAGCGGCCGGTGGCGGCGGTTGCGCACGCTGATGGTCATCACCGGTCCCGGATTGATTGTCATGGTGGGCGACAACGACGCCGGCGGCGTCGCGACATACGCCCAAGCCGGTCAGGACTACGGGATGAACCTGTTGTGGACGCTGGCCTTGCTGATTCCGGTGCTATACGTGAACCAGGAGATGGTGCTGCGCTTGGGTGCGGTCGCCCGGGTCGGGCACGCACGGCTGATCTTCGAGCGTTTCGGAAAGTTCTGGGGCGCCTTCAGTATCGGCGATCTGCTGGTGCTGAACGCGCTGACCATCGTCACCGAATTCATCGGTGTAGCGCTGGCGTTGGGATTCCTGGGCTGTCCGAAGATCGTTGCGATCCCTGCCGCCGCGGTACTGCTGTTCGCCGTGGTGGCCGGGGGCTCGTTCCGGCGGTGGGAAGCGCTGATGTTCTTGCTGATCGCGGTGAATGTCGTGATGATCCCGATGTTGCTGCTGGTGCATCCAAACCCGAATAGAGCTGTCGGCGGGCTGATCCCACAGTTCCCGGGTGGACTGAACGCAGAAGTCCTGCTGTTGATCATCGCGATCGTCGGTACCACGGTGGCGCCATGGCAGCTGTTCTTTCAGCAGTCCAACGTGGTGGACAAGCGCATCACCGCACGCTGGATTCCTTACGCACGAGCAGATTTGATCATCGGCATCGTCGTGGTCATCGTCGGGGCGACGGTGCTGATGGCGGTGACCGCCTTCGGTCTCACCGGAGACGCCGGCAGCTTCACCGATGCCGGTGCGGTCGCCAGCGGCCTGCGCCACCCGGTGGGCGTGCTGTTCGCGATCATCCTGCTCGACGGTTCGCTGATCGGGGCCAACGCAATCGGGCTGGCCACCATCTACGCCATCGGTGACGCAATGGGCAAGCGGCACTCTTTGCACTGGAAGATCAGCGAGGCGCCGTGGTTTTACGGCGGTTATGCGCTACTGCTCGTAGCGTCGGCCGCGGTGGCGTTCAGCCCCGATCACATCCTCGGGCTGGTCACCCAGGGCGTGCAGGCGCTGGCCGGAATCCTGTTGCCGTCGGCGACGGTGTTCCTGGTCTTGCTCTGCAATGACCGGGCGGTGCTGGGACCCTGGGTGAACACGGTGCGGCAGAACGTCATTGCCTGGGCGATCGTGTGGTCACTGGTGCTGCTGTCGCTGGCCTTGACGGCGGCCACGTTCTTCCCGGACCTTTCCGCCGCCGGCCTCGAGGACGGGCTTGCGGCCGGTGCGGCGCTCGGCGTCGTCGGGGGCGCAGTGGCAATCATCGCCGGTCGGCGCCACGGTGGCGATCGCGAGGCGCAGCACATCCCGTCGGCCCCTCGTGCGCAGCGGCGGGCTCAGCGCCGACAGGACCGGCTGGACTGGCAGACCCCCGATATGGCCGCGCTTACCCGCCCGGCCATATCGCCCATCCGCCGGGCCGGACTGCTGATCCTGCGCGGTTATCTGGTGCTGGCCGTCGTCTTTGTGGTCGTCAAGATCGTCGAGGTCGGCGTCACCTGACCGCTACGGCGAACCGTTGGGCAGCAGAACAATTTTGCCGTGCGTGTGCCGGCGTTCGAGTTCCTCGAACGCATCGGCCACCTGCTCCAGCGGAAAGGTCGCGGCAATGTCGAAATCGAGGGCGCCGCTGACGATCAGGTCGGCGATTTCGGTCAGCACTTCCGGGGTGGACGCGTCGGTGCTGCCTTCGGTTTTGGCGCCGACCTCGCCGGCCTTCTGAAAGGAGATGATCGTGTCGATGCGCTGCGGTGCCACCCCGAGATCCACGGCGAGCTGGACGTAGTCCGGGCCGAACAGGTCGATGAACGCCTGGATTCCGTCCGGCGCCGCCTCGCGCAGCCGCTCGGCCAACCCGTCGCCGTAGCTGATCGGGATGACGCCGTGTGCCCGCAGCCATTCGGCGTTGCCCTCTCCGGCGATGCCGAGCACTCGTGCCTTGCGCAGGACCAGCAGCTGGACGACAAGACTGCCGACCCCGCCGGCAGCCGCCGACACGGCGACGGTCTCGCCCGGCTGCGGCGCGACCGCGCGGACGGCCGCGTAGGCCGTCGCGCCGACGACATAGAGCGAACCGGCTGCCTCCCAACTCAATTGAGCGGGCTTACGGATCAACTGGTCTACCGGGACGGCGGTGTGGGTGGCATGACTAGATCGCTGGAAGCTGAACCCCAGCACCTCGTCGCCGACCGCGAACTCGGTGACCCCGGCGCCGGTGGCCGTGACCACACCGGCGAGATCGCTGCCTTCCCCGGAGGGAAACGTAGCGGGGAACACGTCGTGCATCGCTCCCGACCGGATGGCGGCCTCACCAGGATTGATGCCGGCGGCACGGACCTCGACCACGACCTCACCCCGGGCGGGCGTCGGCATGTCGATATCTGTCACGTACAGCACGTCACGTCCCCCGTAACGGTCGAACCGTACGGCGCGTGCCACTGAAGCCGTCATCTCGATCTCCTCAATGCGTGAATCGATGCTTTCCACCCCGGCCGTCGGCCAGGACGGGCGCGAACCTGCGCCTGTCCTTTGATGCGTGCGCGTATGTTCATATGCGCTGACCTCGTCCTAGAAAGGAACGCCCATGGGACCCGCTCGGATGGCTGTCACCGGTTGGGCGGTCACCACCATTGTGCTCGGCATCGCGATCGCCGGCTGCGGTCACAGCGGCAAGACTTCGACGTCGCCGTCCCCGAGCGCTGCGACTTCGGCAGCGACCTCGTCTGGACCTCCCCCGGATTACAGCTCATTGCTGATCCAGCCCGGTGATCTCGGTGGAGACTTCACCGCGCCGGAGCCGCCGGTGCTGAACTTCAACAACACCACCGGTGTCTCGCAACTGTTCGTCAATGCCGACAACAGCCGGCGAATCGGGGACACCATCTTGGTCGTCCCCGATCCCTCGATGGCAGCGGCCGGCCTGGAGAACACCAAAACGAACTACGCGAAGAAGGTCGCCGGCACCTGGCAGCCCGTCGATGTCGGCTCCAACGGCGCGATGATCTCGGGCACGTCGTCGGATAATTCGCAGGCGATCGCGGTGTTGTTGTTCACCGAAGGCAGGGCGCTCGTCAACCTCGAATTCGACAGCGCGCCGAGCGACCCGATCGATCCGGGGATCGCCATCGACGTCGGCCGCAAGCAAGCCGCCGCGGTCAAGAACGGTTTGCACAGTTAGCCTTTCGGGCTAGCCGACCAGACCGAGCAGCCGCAGATCGGCGACGTACTTCTCGATCAGCTGTGCCGACAAGTGCGGAATATCCTTGTCCGCACCAATTTTGGCTGCCCGTACTGCTGTCCGGAACACATCCGTCGGCGCCGGCGCGCCGCGCAGCGGCTGCTCGGGCTTGCGGTAGGCGTCCAGCAGCGGCAGCACGGAAAGCTGGCGCTGCTTGTCGGGCAGCGCCCGAATAGCGGTCTCGAATCGTTGCAGCCATTCGTCGTAGTCGTCGATGCGCCGGATGTCGTGACCGGCGGCGGTCAACCAGTCCACGAATACATCCAGCGAGATGCCGTCGTCGTGCGGGTTCATCACGTCGAAGGACCGATAACTATCGGAATCCTCAGTGGCCGTTGCTGTCTGCTCACCGAGCGTGGTGACCGCTTCCGCCACGAAGTCGGCGGGCAGGCCGTCGAAGTGTGCGACGGCCCGGTGCCCCTGGGTGTCGGTCTGGTAGAAGGAGAATGGTGCGATGCCGGTCACCAGCAGACTGAATATCAACCGGGTGAACATATCCGGCACATTCAGCTGTCCCGCGTACTGGCTGTGCGCAAGGATCAGGTCGGACCGGAAGACCGCGACCGGCAGGCCGCACAGGTCATGTGCCTCGCGGAGCAGAACCTCACCGCCCCACTTGCTGTTGCCGTATCCGTTGGCGTAGCTGTCGTCGAGGGGCCGCACCGGGCTGACGGTGCGGATATCGCCGTCCTCGAGGAATTTGGCGGGATCGACCGACATGGCCACCGATACGGTCGAGAGGTAGGTGATCGGTGTGATTCGAGCAGTGATCGCCAGGCGGATCAATTCGGCGGTGCCCACCACGTTGGGGCCGAACAACTGGTCGTAGGGCAGGACATGGTTGACCAGCGCGGCCGGGTGGACGATCATGTCCACGGTCTGCGCGAGACGTTCCCAAGTCGCTTGATCCAGACCAAGATTCGGCTCACCGATGTCGCCGACGATGACCTCGAGGTGGTCGGCGGCCAAGGTCTGGAACCGCTCCGACAACTGCGGATCCCCGCTGTCGTAGACCGCTTCCAGTCGCCTGGTGGCAGCTGCGGTGTCCGTGCCCCGGATGATGGTGATCAGTTTCCCGCCGCGTTCGGCCAGCCGCTCGAGCCATTCCAGGGTCAGGAAGCGGCCGAGGTAGCCGTTGGCGCCGGTGAGTAGCACCGTGTGGGGTGCGCCGGTCGAGCGCGGCAGCTTCGCAGCTGCGGCCAGGGTCTCGGCGTCGATGAACTTGTCCAGGGTGAGCTCGGACGCGCGGACTTCGGTGACGCCGCGCCCGTGCACGGTCGAGAACGTGGGCCGCTTGGAGCCGGATTCACGCTCGGATTCAACGTATTCCGCGAGCTGGCATAGGTCGGATGCCGGGCTGATGATCTGGCCGACCGGAACTTCCACGTCGAAGATGTCCTGCAGCAGGTTGGAGAAGGTCAGCGCGGACAGCGAGTCGCCGCCCAGCTCCAGGAACTGGGCATCCGGTCCCGGCGGGCCGCCGGCCAAGCCCAGTAACGCCTCGGCGGCGCGCGTCAGGGTTTCTATCACCGGCCGGTCGGCCGCACCCTCGCGCAGGGCGCGCAGTTCGGCCGTCCGGGTGGCCGCGAGTTCGGCGTAGAGCTCCTCGAGCCGCTCGCCGTAGCGCTCCTTGAGCTTGGGTCGCAGCAGCTTTCCGACCCCCGACAGCAGGCCGTTGTCTTCACTGAACGGCTCGGTCTCGACCAGAAAGTCCGCGGGTACTTCATAGGACTGCAGCTCGGCGAGTTTGGCGGTGCGGCGCAGGGATTCGCTCAATGCGGTCTTGAGGCCGTCGGGGTCGCCGGCGAACCGTTCCTGGGCGTCGGCAGTCGGGACCACGACGCCCAACAGGTAAGGCCGTTCGCTGTTGCCGTAAACGAAGATCTGCCGAACCAGGGCGGCGCCGCTGAAAACAGCTTCCAGGCGCGCCACCGCGACGAATTCACCTTGCGCCAGCTTCAGTACATTGTTGCGCCGGTCGACATAGACAAGACGGTCCGGGCCAACCTCGGCCATCACGTCGCCGGTGCGGTAGTAGCCGTCGGGGTCGAACGCATTCGCCGTCACGTCGGGCCGTTTGAAGTATCCGCCGAATGCGGTCAGCGATTTGATCAGCAGCTCGCCGCGCGGATGGGGCTTATCGGTGTGGAAGTAACCCAATTCGGGAACGTCGATCAGTTTGTAGTCGAGTACCGGCGGCCGGGTGACCACACCGTCCTTGAACACCATCCCCACCTCGGTCAGGCCGTAGCCGTCGAGCACATGCACGTCCAAACAGGACTCGATGAAGTCCTTCATCTCAGCGGCCAGCGGTGCGGTGGTGGAGAAGCTGGTGATCACTCGTCCGCCCAGAACCTGTTCGCGCAGTTCGGCTTTCGCCTGCGCATCGGCGGCCTCGGGTGCGGCGCCCGCACCGATCAGCCGTTCCACCGCGCTTTGGTAGCGCTGGTACAACATCTCGACCACCCGAGGCACCATGCCCATCTCGGTGGGGCGCACCAGATTCCAGTCGTCGAACAACGTGGACAGGTCGCTCTCCGGTACGAAGTAGCTGGTGCCTCCCGCTTGGAACGCCGACGACAGCGGTATCCGGCCGCCCACGTGGTTGAGCGGCATGAAGTTGACATTGAACACCGGTATGTCCGCGAAGTCTGGATAGAGCTCGTTGGTCCACAGCTTCAACACCATGCGTTCGGTGTACATGGCGCCTTTGGGCAGCCCGGTGCTTCCCGACGTGTACATGATCATCGCCAGCCGCTCATCGGTCTCGCCGGTGTACATCGGCTCGGGTGGCAACGCGCGGCCGCGCTCGACCAATTCATCGAAGGTCTCGATGGTCACCGGCATGCCGGCGTCTGCCAGCTTGTCCTGTGCGCGCTGCAGGTTCTCCCGCTGGTCGTCGATCTGCGGCTGGTAGTCGAAGACGACCAGGCGCCGCAACGACGAACTACCGAGCACCGCGTCGACGGCAAGGTCGAGATACCCCGCCCCGGTGGCCAGTATTTGCGGTTCGATTTCGGCGACGATCGGCTGTAACCGCGACGCCGTGGCGTTGTGTTGCAGAGGCACCGCCACCAGACCGAGGTAGCCGGTCACCAGATCGAGCGTCAGATACTCCGGGCTGGCGAAACCGAGGGTGGCGACAACGTCACCCGGCGTCACCGAGGTGGCCCCGTCGTGGCGCCACGCCGAGGCGACCGCTCGCACGTTGGCCCACAGATCGCGGTAGCTGATGGTGTCGAATCGGTGCAGCAGCCGGGGGGTGGTGCGCCCGGTCGCCGGATCGGTCGTCAACTCGCGCGCCCGCCATCCCAGGGCAGGGCGGTCCGCGTAGCCCTCGGCGAACAACTCCAGGATCTGCGGCAGGCGAAGGCCCGGCTGGCGCGCCGCCGCCTGCAACGCGAGATCCGGCGTGGCGTTTCGGTACTGCTCGTCGGTCGTCTCCAACCGGAGGATGCGCTCGGCGACTTGTTCTCGCGCCGTGCCCTGCGGACCGGTAACGGTGCCGTTCCCGCGTTTCGCATCGGTAGTCATGTCCGCCCTCTCGTTCGCACCGCCCTCTAGCGCAAACCACCGGCCCGCTACGAGTCTTCCACCGGTCGAGTGTGACCGTCCCCACACGCGTGCCGGGGTGCGTGCCCGCGCGGCGTCACGGCCGCGTCAGAGATTTGCTGGTGCCGGTTTACCCGGGGCCGCTGCTACGCGACGACCTGGATAGGGTCGCCGACGTTGACGTTGTTGAAGTACCAGGCGGCGTTGTCCGGGCTCAGGTTGATGCAGCCGTGGCTGACGTTGGAGTGGCCCTGGGAGTCGACCGACCACGGCGCCGAGTGCACGTACACGCCGCTCCAGGTGACGCGGACCGCGTACTGAGCGGTGATCTTGTATCCCTCGGGGGAGCTCAGCGGGATACCGATCGTCCGCGAGTCCATGACCACGCTGCGCTGCTTCTCGAGGGCGGTGAAGTTGCCGACCGGCGTCGGCCGGCTGGGCTTGCCCATCGAGGCGGGCATCGTGCGCAGTAGTTCCCCGTCCCTGGTGACCGTGAAGGTGTGGCCGGAGATGCTGGCTACACCGAGGAACGCGTCGCCGGTGTCGAAGCCCGTCGTCAGCTCTTGCACGCCCACCGAAACGTGGCTGTGCGCAGGCCAGTACTGGTTCGGAACCCATTGGACGACATTGTTCTCGGGCCACTCGAAGTGTCCGGCGATGTTGCTCGGCGAGGCGACGTGGATGGACCGTTCGACCGCGGCACGGTCTAACACCGGCGCGCTGAATCTCACGATGACCGGGTGCGCAACCCCTACCACCGCGCCATCGGCCGGCAAAATCGAGGCAACTGCGGGGACTGGTTCGGGTAGCGGGACCGAGGCGAGGGCGCGGGAGCCGGATCCCACCACGCCCAGGCCCGTGATCGCGACCATAACAAATAGATAACGAACCCCACGACGCATGGCGTCCACCCTCCGACATGGTGCGATCAGCACGACGATATTCTACTGGCTGTCTGACTATTACGGCTTTTAGCAAACAATGACACTCCCGCCCGTCTCCACGATAACGATCCGATCACCGGTTGGGTTCGATCCCGGCACGGGCGACCTGCGGCGAGGGGGCGGGCATGGCGCCAGCGGATCACTACATTCGTCCACACGCGGGCTCGGCGGCGTTGGTGTTGATCGATATGCAGCGCGACTTCCTCGATCTTGGAGACGCCCCGATGCCGGTTTCGGGCACCGGCGCGCTAATACCGGCAATTGCCAAGCTGGCGAGAGCCTTCCGGGAGCGCGGGTTGCCGATCGTCCATGCGGTGCGGCTTTACCGGGCGGATGGGTCGAACGTCGATCTGGTTCGGCGGCAATCCGTCGAACGGGGAGCGCGAATTGCGTTGCCGGGCAGCTGCGGTTCGCAGATCGCCGCGGAGCTGTTGCCCAAAGCCGTTGAGCTGGACCATGAATTGCTGTTGAGTGGCGACTGGCAGCAAGTGGGGACCGCCGAGCACGTGATGTACAAGCCGAGATGGGGTGCCTTCTACGGCACCACCCTCGAGCGACGGTTGCGTGAAAGCGGCAGCGATACAGTGGTCTTCGCGGGTTGCAACTTCCCGAACTGTCCCAGGGCGTCGATCTACGAGGCCTCTGAGCGCGACTTCCGCATTGTGCTCGTGTCCGATGCGATGTCGGGTGTCTACGAACGCGGAGTCGACGAATGCCGAGCCATCGGTGTTGCGGTCAACGACGTGTCGGAGACGCTGCATTGGCTGGCGGGCTAGCGAGGCGTTAACCTCAGCGGAACCAGTGCCCGGACAGCGAGGAGGTGCGGGTGCTCTTCCGTCAACTGGAGTACTTCGTCGCGGTAGCCCAGGAGCGCCACTTCGCCCGGGCCGCCGAAAAGTGTTACGTGTCGCAGCCGGCGTTGTCCGCGGCGATCGCCAAGCTGGAACGCGAGCTCAACGTCACGCTGATCAACCGCGGACACAGCTTCGAGGGCCTCACCCCCGAAGGCGAGCGACTAGTCGTGTGGGCCAAGCGGATTCTGGCCGAGCATGATGCGTTCAAGGCCGAGGTGCACGCCGTGCGGTCGGGGATCACCGGAACACTTCGGCTGGGCACCGTGCCGACGGCATCGACAACGGCATCGCTGGTGCTGTCGGCCTTCTGTTCGGCACATCCGTTGGCCAAGGTGCAAATCCACTCCCGGTTAGCGGCCACGGAACTGTACCGGCGCTTGCGCGAATTCGAGTTAGATGCCGCGATCGTGCACGCGTCACCCGATGAGGCCCACGATGTGGACCTGGTACCGCTGTATGCGGAGCGTTACGTGCTGCTGTCGGCGGCCGACATGTTGCCGTCCGGCGCATCGACGTTGCGGTGGCCGGATGCCGCGCAGTTGCCGCTGGCATTGCTCACCGCTGACATGCGAGACCGCCAAATCATCGACGAAGCCTTCGAGCGCCACGGCATCGCGGTCACCCCTCAGGTCGAGACCGACTCTGTAGCTTCGCTACTCGCGCAGGTCGCCGCAGGCAACTGGGCATGCATCGTTCCGCACACCTGGCTGTGGACGTCGCAGCTGGGCGCAGAGATCCGTGCCGTCGAAATGGTGGATCCGGTCGTGAAAGCCGAGATCGCACTGGCCACCAACGCCGCCGGCCCCGGATCGCCGGTTGCTCGCGCGCTCGTCGCGTCCGCGCAAGCGCTTTCACTCGACGAATTCTTCAATGCCCAACTGCTGGGAGTCACGCACCGGCGCTGACCGCGGACTCCCGGGTGGCCGCGCTGGTCGGATTCAGACTGGCCAGATGTCCGCTCTCCACCCCGGCCGCCGGGTCGAGTGCGCAGTCGATGATCGACGGCCCGTTCGCCGCGAGTGCCTCGGTCAGCGCCGACTCCAGTTCTGCGGGGGTGTCGACGTGATATCCCTTGCCGCCGAAAGCTTCTGCGAGCAGATCATGCCGTGCCCCGGCGTTGAGTACGGTGGGGGCCGGGCTGCCGCCGGTGGGCTTCTCGTCGCCGCGGTAGACGCCGCCGTTGTTGAGGATGACGACCGTCACCGGCAGTCGGTAACGGCAGATGGTCTCGATCTCCATGCCGCTGAACCCGAATGCGCTGTCGCCCTCAATGGCGACGACCGGTCGGCCCATCTCGACGGCGGCGGCGATCGCGAAGCCCATGCCGATCCCCATCACGCCCCAGGTTCCGGTGTCGAGGCGGTGCCGCGGCAGTTCCATGTCGATGACGTTGCGGGCCAGGTCCAGCGCATTAGCTCCTTCGTTGACCACGTAGACATCTGGATTCGCTTGCAGCACTGACTGAATGGCGCCCAGTGCGTTGTAAAAGCGCATTGGGTACGGATTTTCGGCGAGGCGCTTGCTCATCTTGGCGTCGTTGCGCGCTCTGCGATCGGCCAGCTCGTCTGTCCAGTCCGTGGGCACGGTGATAGGACGAACGGCCAGGCCATCACGTAGCGCGGAGATCACCGACCCTATGTCGCCGGCCAGCGGCGCGGCGATCGGCTGGTTGCTGTCGAACTCCGACGCCGCGATATCGACCTGCACGAACTTGGCGTCCGCGGACCATTGCGGTGATTCGCCGTGGCCGAGTAGCCAATTCAGCCGAGCGCCGACCAGCAGCACCACATCGGCCCGGGCGATGGCCAGTGACCGGGCGGCAGCTGCGGACTGCCGATGCGAGTCCGGCAGCAATCCCTTGGCCATCGACATCGGCAGGAACGGAATTCCGGTGGATTCGACGAAATCCCGAATCACGGCGTCGGCCTGGGCATACGCGGCGCCCTTGCCGAGAACGATCAGTGGCCGGCGTGCCCGGGTGAGCACGTCCAGCGCACGATCGACCGCCTCTGGTGCCGGCAGCTGGCGGGGGGCGGGATCGACGACCCGCCAGACGCTCTCGGCTCCGGCCGCGGCATCCATGGCCTGGCCCAGCACCACTCCCGGGATGTCGAGGTAAACGCCGCCCGGCCGGCCGGAAGCAGCGGTGCGGATCGCGCGTGCGACGGCGCGTCCGATGTCCTCGACCCGGTCGACGCGGTAGGCCGCCTTCACGAACGGCCGCGCGGCGTTGAGCTGATCCAGGTCCTGGTAATCGCCGCGCTGTAAATCGACCAGCGCTCGATTGCTGGATCCGGAGATCTGGATCATCGGGAAGCAGTTCGTGGTGGCGTTGGCCAGTGCGGGCAGCCCGTTGAGAAATCCGGGTCCGGATGTCGTCAGGCACACGCCGGGTCGGCGGGTGAGAAACCCTGCGGCAGCGGCGGCATTGCCGGCGGAAGTCTCCTGCCGGAAACCGATGTACCGCATGCCGGACGCCTGCGCGACCCGGGCGAGGTCGGTGATCGGGATGCCGACGATCCCGTAGATGGTGTCGATGTCGTTGGCCGCCAGCGCATCGACGACGAGGTGGAAGCCGTCGGTCAGCGGAGCGTTCTCCGACCCCGCCGCCGACTCGGCAGATGTTGCGGAAGGTGCGGTCATGTCCCGACTCCTCGTGTGTCTGTGCCGTTGCCCATACTGTGGTCCGGGTGCCCGGCCGGTGTCCAAGACCAAGCCACTATGCAGCGATTCACGGCGCTTATCGACCGGTGGTCTAGCGTCAATAGTCGCCGATTATCGATCCTGAGCAGAAGAGTATTGGACGCAGACGGGGGTTTCTCTGCATCGTGCAATCAGGTGCTGCTACACATTCGAGAAAGCGGAAGGAGCACGGCGATGTCTGACTTGATCACCCCGGCGGCGGAATCGACCGACGAATCCCCGCGCATCGCCGATCTGGTCGCGGTGGCGGCCGCTCGACAGCCGGACTCGCCGGCGCTCGTCGTCACCGCGGATCGGCTATCGGTGAACTACGGGGATCTGATCCGGCTGGTTGACGACCTGGCCGGCCGACTGAAGGGCGGCGGCCTGCGGCCGGGGGACCGGATCGCGCTGCGCTCCGGCAGCAATGCCGAATTCGTCGTTGGCTTGCTGGCGGCGTCGCGTGCGGGGCTGATTGCGGTTCCCCTGGACCCGGCCTTGCCCCTCCGCGACCAGCGGGTCCGAAGCGAGGCGGCGGGCGCGCGGGTGGTGCTCACCGACGGCGAGGAGCCCGGCGACAAGTCGGAATCGGGGTTGCGGTGGTGGCCGATCGCGGTGACCGTCAACCGTGACGGGAGCGCTCCGGCAGTCCAGCTGGACGCGGCGACGGCTCCGGATCCAGACGTGTCGACGCCCGAGGGGCTGCAGCGCGAGGACGCGATGATCATGTTCACCGGCGGGACCACGGGCATGCCGAAAATGGTCCCGTGGACTGACGGAAACCTCGAGAGCTCGGTGCGGGCCATCATCGCCGCCTACCGGCTGGGCCCGACGGACGCGACGGTCGCGGTGATGCCGCTTTACCACGGCCACGGCCTGGTCGCCGCTTTGCTGTCCACGCTGGCATCCGGCGGGACCGTGCTGTTGCCGGCCCGCGGGAAATTCTCCGCGCACACCTTCTGGGACGACATCAACGCGGTCGGGGCCACCTGGTACACCGCGGTTCCGACGATTCACCAGATCCTGTTGGAGCGCAACAAGCCTGAGCAGCCGGACAACGGGCGCGCCGCGTTGCGCTTCATCCGAAGCTGCAGTGCTCCGCTCACCACCGAAACGGCCCAGGCGCTGCAGGATACGTTCGGCGCAACCGTGGTGTGTGCATTCGGGATGACCGAGGCCACCCATCAGGTCACCACCACCGGAGTCGACCAAAACGAAAACCCCGCCGAGATAACAGGTCTCGTCGGGCGCTCGACCAGTCCGCAGATCCGCATCGTCGGGTCCGACGGGCAGTCCCTTCCTGCCGAAGCCGTCGGCGAGGTCTGGCTGCACGGCCCGACCGTGGTGCGCGGCTACCTCGGCGATCCGGCGATCACCGCCGCCAACTTCACCGACGGCTGGCTGCGCACCGGTGATCTGGGGTCGCTGTCGACCGAGGGCGATCTGAGCATCCGCGGGCGAATCAAGGAACTCATCAACCGTGGCGGTGAGAAGATTTCTCCGGAGCGAATCGAGGGCGTGCTGGCCAGCCACCCCGACGTGCTGGAGGTGGCTGTGTTCGGTCTGCCGGACAAGATGTACGGCGAGACGGTGGCCGCGGTGATCGTCGGCCGAGGCGCGACTCCGCCGAGCCCCGAGGAGCTCACGGAATTCTGCCGCGAGCGGCTGGCGCCCTACGAGGTGCCCGCCACCTTCCTGGCGACCCGCGAGCTGCCGCACACCGCCAAGGGCTCGCTGGACCGCCGCGCCGTCGCCCAGCAGTTCGGCCCAGCCGCGTGAGAAGGGCTGTGCGGCAACCTCACTGGGTTGACGAGGTCACGTTTCCCCAGGCGGCCCGGGCGCCCGAATCGCCGACGCGATAGGTCTGCACCAGCGTGGCCACGGCCGCGATGACCACCAGTACCCCGGCCACGGCGTGCAGTGTGAGCTTCAGGTCCACACCGCGCGCCTCACGAACGTGCAGGACGGCCAATACCGTGACCGTCGCCGCCAGCGCCGCCACGATGTAGATCAGGGTTGAGCCGAGTTGCTCGTGGGTGGTGAGCGCCGGCGTCGGCGCACCGACGCGAGCCGACAACCAGACGCCCGAGCTGGTCGTCAACGGGGTCAGCACGAGCGTGCCCACCGCCAGTAGCAGAACCAGCCAGATCAGCCGGCGCCGCGCCGCGGGCCACACCACACACAGGATCGCCAGAATCGCGGTCAGCGGACCCAGGACGACCACGAAATGATTGAGCAGGATATGGGCAGGCAGTCCATTAATTGTCGACATACTCGAGTCCGGGGCTCCCAATCTGGCTTATTGTCAGGTGCTTTCAGACAGTAGCCTTCAGCCGCGTCGCGGCCGACTCCGGCATCGGTTCGTAGCGGACAAACGAACGGGTGAAGGACGCGGCCCCGTGCGCCAGCGAACGCAAATCGATCGCATACCGGGTCAGCTCGACCTGAGGCACCTCGGCCCGCACCACCGTGCGTTCCTGGCCCGCGGTATCGGTGCCGAGCACGCGGCCGCGCCGACCCGACAAGTCACCCATCACCGCGCCCACGAAATCGTCGGGCACCAGCACCGAAATCTCGTCGAGCGGCTCGAGCAGGGCCACTTTCGTCGCCGCGGCGGCCTCGCGCAATGCCAGGGAACCCGCCATCTGGAACGCGAAGTCCGACGAGTCCACGCTGTGGGCCTTCCCGTCTAGCAGGGTGACCCGGATGTCGACCACCGGATAACCGGCGTGCACACCCTTCTCCATCTGTGTGCGGACACCCTTCTCCACGCTCGGGATGAATTGCCGCGGTACCGCTCCGCCGACGACCTTGTCGACGAACTCGAATCCGGAGCCCTCCGGCAACGGCTCCACCTCGATGTCGCAGACCGCGTACTGGCCATGCCCACCCGACTGCTTGACGTGGCGACCGTGGCCTTTTGCCTTGCCGCTGAAGGTTTCCCGCAACGGGATACGCAATTGCACCGTGTCTACCGTGACGCCGTACCGGTTGGCCAGGGCCTCGAGGACGACGCCGGCATGGGCCTCGCCCATGCACCACAACACGATCTGGTGCGTTTGCTGATTCTGCTCGATCCGCAGGGTCGGGTCCTCGGCGGCCAACCGGCCCAACCCGACCGACAGTTTGTCCTCGTCGGTCTTGGTATGCGCCGCAATGGCAATCGGCAGCAGCGGTTCCGGCATGGCCCACGGTTTCAACACCAGCGGCTCGGACTTGTCGGAGAGGGTGTCGCCGGTTTCGGCACGGCTGAGTTTGCCTATCGCGCAGATGTCGCCGGCCACCACCTCGGGTGCGGGCCGTTGCTGCTTGCCGAGTGGGAAGGACAGCACCCCGATGCGTTCGTCTTCGTCGTGGTCGGGGTGGGTATTGCTATTGCCGTTGGTCCCGTCGGGACCGCCGAAGAAGGACGAAAAATGGCCCGACACATGCACCGTCGTGTCGGGCCTGATGGTCCCGGAGAACACCCGGACCAGGCTTACCCTGCCGACGTAGGGGTCCGACGTCGTCTTCACCACCTCGGCCAACAGCGGCGCTTCGGCATCGCAAGCCAGCCCGGCATGCGCAGCGCCATGTGGCGTAAACACCTCCGGTATCCGATGTTCCATCGGCGACGGGAAACCGCGGGTGGCGACCTCGAGTAATTCGCGGGTGCCGACCCCGGTGCCGCTGCAGACCGGGATGACCGGGAAGAACGATCCCCGGGCGACGGCGTGCTCCAGGTCTTCGATCAGCACGGCCTCGTCGATCATTTCACCGCCGAGATAACGGTCCATCAAGGACTCGTCCTCGGATTCCTCGATGATTCCCTCGATCAGCGTGCCGCGCGCGTCTTCGATCCGGTCGGCATCCGAGGGATCCGGCGGCTCGATGCTGCGCGTGCCACCGGAATACCGGTAGCGCTGCCTCGACAGCAGACCGATCAGACCGGCGCAGTTGGTTGGAGAGGTCGGCAGATAGAGCGGTAAAACCTTGTCGCCGAACGCGTCTTGGGCAGCTTGCAGGGCGTCGAGGTAGCTTGCGCGGGCGTGGTCGAGTTTGGTGATCACCACGGCGCGGGGCATGCCGACCTGGTTGCACTCTGCCCAGAGTGACTTGGTCGGCTCGTCGACACCCTCGTTGGCGGCGATCACGAACAGCGCACAATCCGCGGCGCGCAATCCGGCGCGCAGCTCACCGACGAAGTCGGCGTATCCGGGCGTGTCGACCAGGTTGATCTTGATGCCACCGTGCACGAGGGAGGCGACCGCAACGCCGACCGACCGTTGCTGGCGGATTTCCGCGTCGTCGTAGTCGCAGATGGTGCTGCCGTCGGTCACCGAGCCCGCCCTGGTCAGCACGCCGCCCGCGACGAGCAGAGCCTCAACCAGGGTCGTCTTGCCGCCACCCGAGGGCCCCACCAGGACGATGTTGCGCACATCGCCAGGACGGTTCGCGGTGGGAGCGGCTCCTGTGCCCGCCGAAGCGTTCGCCTTGTCCGCCATGACCTTCCTCCACTTCGCTCGGTCGGGCACGGTGTGTCCTAGCTCACAGAACGTATGAGGCAACCTTTCTCCCAACGGTCGCCCAACACAAGGCCACGGGTCTGCCAATTGCGGCCCGCGGCGTGCGTGGTCAGGCGTGCCAGCTCGACCAGCGGCGCACGGCTATTGCGATGACCGGGCCGTTCAGCGAAACCGATTGGTACTGAGGGTATTTCGCGCGCAAAAGTCGGTAGCCGGTGTGCATCGCCGCGCCGTCGGAATGAATGGACGCGTCACCGTCGACCCGGACCCACCACAACTGTGTCCAATCGTCGGCGTAGTGGTCGACGAGCAGGCTGACCCGTGCGTTGTCGGCGATGTTCGCCAGCCGACGCAGCCGCTGCGTGCTTTTCGGTTTCGCGTCGATGGCGGTGTACACCATGTCGTGGTGGTCGGGGGAGTCCGCCGTAGAGGTCTCGCAGACCGCGAAAACCACCGGCACCAGGTGCGGTCTTCCGTCGGCCGAGCTGGTTGCCAGTCGCGCCACCGGTGACCGCGTGAACCTGACCTTGGGGTCGAATTCGCCCACCGTGCCAGCTTAGGGGTGCAATAGCTGGTCAGCGTCCGTGCGGCCTGAACTAGCTACCTGCATTACGGTGAGGTACACAAATTTGTGCGGTCCAGACGTAGAGGCTGGGCCGCTTCTGGTTCGCACCCCGATGCAGGGAGGTACGGGATGAGCAAAGGGCACCCCCGCTCAGTCTGGTGGTCATGGTTGGTCAGCGTGCTGGCTGTGGTCGGACTGGGCCTGGGCCTGACGACGGTCCCGGCAGCTGCATCGCCGTCAACCCTGGCACAGGACCGGTTCCGCGACGCGCCCATCTTCCCGCTGGACCCCGCCGCGATCGCGGCGCAAGTCGGACCGCAGGTCGTCGACATCAGCACCCGGTTCGGCTACAACAACGCGATAGGGGCCGGAACCGGCATCGTGATCGATCCCGCCGGCGTGGTGCTGACCAACAACCACGTGATCTCGGCGGCCACCGACATCAGCGCGTTCGACGTCGGCAATGGTCAGACCTACGCCGTCGACGTGATCGGGTACTCCCGCAGCGCCGACATCGCGGTGCTGCAGCTGCGGGGCGCGGGCGGCCTGCCTGCCGCCGTTATCGGTGGCGGCGTCGCGATCGGGGAGCCGGTCGTGGCGCTCGGCAACACCCATGGCCAGGGCGGGGCGCCCAGCGTGGTGCCGGGCCGAGTCGTCGCCCTCAACCAGAGCGTCTCGGCCACCGACACCCTCACCGGTGCCAACGAAAGCCTGGGCGGGTTGATCCAGGCCGACACCGCGATCAAGCCCGGCGACTCGGGTGGGCCGCTGGTCAACAACGCCGGGCAGGTGGTCGGGGTGGACACGGCCGCCACCGACAGCTACAAGATGTCGGGCGGTCAGGGTTTCGCCATTCCGATCGGTCGCGCGATGGGCGTGGCGGGTCAGATCCGGTCCGGCGCCGGTTCCAACACCGTGCACATCGGCCCCACGGCCTTCCTCGGCCTGGGCGTTGCCGAGAACGGTGGCAATGGCGCGGGAGTTCAGCGCCTGGTCGACGGCGGTCCCGCCGCGGGCAGTGGAATCGCGCCCGGCGACATCATCACCGCCGTCGACAACGTCCCGATCAACGGCCCCACGGCGATGACGGATGTGCTCGTCCCGCACCATCCCGGGGACGTCATCACGCTGCACTGGCGCTCTGCTCAAGGCGGCGACCGCAGCGCGCCCGTGACATTGGGAGACGGGCCGCCGGCCTGATCCCGACCCGCGTACGTGCTGGCCGGCGGCCAATTCGGTTGCAGTCACGGCAAATTAGCTGGGTGATTCCGACAGGCCCGCCTCGGGTACACGTGGCATCGTGGAATTGATGAACGACGCAACCGACGCCTCGCAAAAGGGTTCCGAGCACGATCCCGCGGAAGGTAGTCACGTCGAAGGGGGTGTAGTCGAGCACCCCAACGCGGAGGACTTTGAGATCGCCGCCTCACTGCCGGCCGATCCGACGTGGTTCAAACACGCGGTCTTCTACGAGGTGCTGGTCCGGGCGTTCCTGGACGGCAACGCGGACGGGTCCGGTGACCTGCGCGGGCTGCTGCAGCGCCTGGACTACCTGCAGTGGCTCGGCATCGACTGCATCTGGCTGCCGCCCTTCTACGACTCGCCGCTGCGGGACGGCGGTTACGACATCCGCGACTTCTACAAGGTGCTGCCCGAGTTCGGCACAGTCGAGGATTTCGTCGCGCTGATCGACGCCGCTCACCAGCGGGGCATCCGGGTGATCACCGATTTGGTGATGAACCACACATCCGAGTCGCACCCGTGGTTTCAGGAGTCGCGGCACGACCCCGACGGGCCGTACGGCGACTTCTACGTGTGGAGCGACACCAGCGAGAAGTACACCGATGCCCGCATCATCTTCATCGACACCGAGGAATCGAACTGGACGTTCGACCCGGTGCGCAAACAGTTCTACTGGCACCGGTTCTTCTCGCATCAGCCGGACCTGAACTACGACAACCCGGCCGTGCAGGAAGCGATGATCGACGTGCTGCGCTTCTGGCTCGATCTCGGGATCGACGGGTTCCGGCTGGACGCGGTGCCCTACCTGTTCGAGCGCGAGGGCACCAACTGCGAGAACCTGCCCGAGACGCACGCGTTCCTGCGGCGGGTCCGCAAGGTCGTCGACGACGAGTTCCCCGGTCGGGTGTTGCTGGCAGAAGCCAATCAGTGGCCTGCCGACGTCGTCGAGTACTTCGGCGACGCCAGCACCGGCGGCGACGAATGCCATATGGCGTTCCACTTTCCGCTGATGCCGCGGATCTTCATGGCGGTCCGGCGCGAATCGCGGTTCCCGATCTCGGAGATCCTCGCCCAGACACCCGAGATCCCGGACATGGCGCAGTGGGGGATCTTCCTGCGTAACCATGACGAGCTGACGCTGGAAATGGTCACCGACGAAGAACGCGACTACATGTACTCCGAGTACGCCAAGGACCCGCGGATGAAGGCCAACGTCGGGATCCGGCGCCGGCTGGCACCACTGCTGGACAACGACCGCAACCAGATCGAGCTGTTCACCGCGCTGCTGCTGTCGCTGCCCGGTTCGCCGGTGCTGTACTACGGCGACGAGATCGGGATGGGCGATGTCATCTGGCTGGGTGACCGCGACGGGGTGCGCACCCCGATGCAGTGGACCCCGGACCGCAACGCCGGCTTCTCCAACGCCAACCCCGGCCGGCTGTATTTGCCGCCCAGTCAGGATTCGGTCTACGGCTATCAGGCGGTCAATGTGGAAGCTCAGCGCGACACCTCGACGTCGCTGCTCAACTTCACCCGCACGATGCTGGCAGTGCGCCGTCGGCACGACGCCTTCGCCATCGGCAGCTTCGAGGAACTCGGCGGGTCGAACCCGTCGGTGCTGGCGTTCCTGCGCCAGGCACCGGACGACGGCGACATTGTGCTGTGCGTGAACAACCTGTCGCGGTTTCCCCAGCCTCTGGAGTTGAACCTGCAACATTGGAGCGGTCACACGCCGATCGAGCTCACCGGGCAGGTGGAGTTCCCCCGTATCGGTCACCTGCCCTATTTGCTGACACTGCCGGGACATGGGTTCTACTGGTTCCAGCTGTGCGCATCGGAGGAGAAGTCATGACCCGCGCCCACGACGATGCAGTGCGAACCGACGAGGAGGAGTGGCGCCCATGACCCAGTCAGCCAAGCTGCCTTGGAGCGAATGGCTGCCACAGCAACGTTGGTATGCCGGCCGCAACCGTGAGCTGTCCAGCGCCGAACCCGCGGTCGTCGTCCCGCTGCGTGACGGCCTCGACCTGGTGCTCGTCGACGCCACCTACACCAGCGGGCCCCCGGAGCGCTATCAGGTGTTGGTGGGCTGGGACGTCGAGCCGTTCACCGAGTTCAACACGGTTGCCACCATCGGCTCGGCCGATGACCAGACCGGCTACGACGCGCTGTACGAAACCGAGGCGCCCAAGTTTCTGTTGTCGCTGATCGACACGGCTGCCGCCCGCGACTCCTCCGGCACCCAGGTGGTGTTCCGCAAGGAGCCGGGTGTCACGCTTCCGCTGGACGCGATGCCGCGGGTCGCCGATGCCGAGCAGTCCAACACCAGCGTGATCTTCGATCGATCCGCCATCTTCAAGGTCTTCCGGCGGGTCAGTAGCGGTATCAACCCGGACATCGAGTTGAACCGGGTGCTGGGCAGGGCCGGCAACCCCAATGTGGCCCGGCTGCTGGGCACCTACGAGATCGCCGGTGCCGACGGCGCCGAGGACACGGCGTGCCCGTTGGGCATGGTCACCGAGTTCGAGTCCAACGCCGCCGAAGGCTGGGCGATGGCCACGGCCAGCGTTCGCGACCTGTTCGCCGAGGGCGACCTGTACGCCTACGAGGTCGGCGGCGACTTCGCCGGTGAGTCCTACCGGCTCGGGGAGGCCGTCGCGTCGGTGCACGCCACGCTGGCCGAATCCCTCGGAACGGCGCAAGCCACCTTCCCGGTGGACAACGTGCTGGCGCGGCTGGCCTCGACCGCGGCGCTGGTCCCCGAACTCGAGGAGCACGTGGCCTCGATCGAACAGCGCTTCGGCAAGCTGGTCGGCGAGACGATCACCGTTCAGCGGGTACACGGCGATCTGCATCTGGGCCAGGTGCTGCGCACCCCGGAGAGCTGGGTGCTGATCGACTTCGAGGGGGAGCCGGGCCAGCCGCTGGACGAACGACGGGCCCCGGATTCACCGCTGCGCGACGTGGCCGGCGTGTTGCGGTCGTTCGAGTACGCCGCCTACGGGCCGCTGGTCGACCACGGGGGCGACAAGCAGCTGGCTGCCCGCGCCCGGGAATGGGTCGAGCGCAATCGCAGCGCGTTCTGCGACGGATACGCGGCCGCGTCGGATGCCGATCCCCGGGACTCCGCGCAGCTGCTGGCCGCCTACGAACTCGACAAGGCCGTGTACGAGGCCGGCTACGAGGCGCGGCACCGGCCGGGGTGGTTGCCGATCCCGCTGCGGTCCATCGCCCGGCTCACCGCCGTCTAGCAGGCCGCTGCGTCGGCGACGGGGATTTGAAAGCATGTCCCGTGTGGCAAGTGAGGTTTTCGACAGCGAGGCTCGATTGTCGTGGGTGCTGGCCGGGTTGGCCGGTGTCCTGGGGGCGACCGCATTTACCCACTCCGAGGGCTACTTTGTCACCTTCATGACCGGGAATGCCCAGCGCGCGGTGCTGGGGTACTTCCGGCATGACGTGCTGCTGTCGATATCGGCGGGGGTGCTGATGCTGTGCTTCGTCACCGGCGTGGTGGTCGCGTCGGCGTGCCGTCGCCGGTTCTGGTCGGCGCACCCGCACGGACCGACCGTGCTGACCACCTTCAGCCTGATCGCCGCCACCGCGCTCGACGTGGTCGACGAGGGGTGGCAGGAGAACATGCTCGATTTCGCGCCGATCATGCTGGTCGTTTTCGGCGTCGGCGCGTTGAACACGTCGTTCGTCAAGAACGGCGAGGTGTCGGTGCCGTTGAGCTATGTGACCGGCACCCTGGTCAAGATGGGCCAGGGCATCGAACGGCACCTCGCCGGCGGAACTGCGGCGGACTGGCTCGGGTACTTCCTGCTGCTCGCGAGTTTCATGCTGGGCGCCGCGGTCGGTGGCTGCATCAGCCTGGTGGTCAATGGCACCTGGATGCTGGTGGTGGCCTCCGGCGTGTGCGCGATGACAACCGGCATCACCTACTTCCACATGGACCGGCGCGCCGCCCTAGATTAGTCCGGGGCAACCAACCAGCATCGGCAGCGGCGCCGACCGGGCGCCACTGCCGATGGTGGTTTTGGGTGGGTCAGGCGGCGGGAGCGCTGCCTGTGTTCAGCACCTGCAGGATGTCGGGCTTCATGGCCATCAGCTGCTGGTTCCAGTACGGCCACGAGTGCGTCCCATTGGCGGGGAAGTTGAACACCCCGTTGCGTCCGCCCGAGGCCAGATAGGTGTTCTGGAACTGCTCGTTGGTGCGCAACGTGAGGCCCTCGAGGAACTTCGCCGGCATGTTGTCGCCGCCGAGGTCGCTCGGTGTGCCGTTACCGCAGTACACCCAGACGCGGGTGTTGTTGGCGACCAGCCGCGGAATCTGCAGCATCGGGTCGTTGCGCTTCCACGCCGGGTCGCTGGACGGACCCCACATGCTGTTGGCGCTGTAACCGCCCGAGTCGCTCATCGCCAAGCCGATCAGCGTCGGCCACCAGCCATCGGACGGGTTGAGGAAGCCCGACAGCGACGCGGCGTACGGGAACTGCTGCGGGTAGTAGGCGGCCAGGATCAGCGAGGAGCCGCCCGACATCGACAGGCCCACCGCGGCGTTGCCGAGCGGATCTACCTGCTTGTTGGCCTGCAACCAGAGAGGCATCTCCTGAGTCAGGAAGGTCTCCCATTTGTAGGTGTAGGTCTGGCCGTTGCTTGACGACGGCTGGTACCAGTTGCTGTAGAAGCTGGACTGGCCGCCGACGGGCATGACCACCGACAGGCCGGACTGGTAGAACTCCTCGAACGCCGGGGTATTGATGTCCCAGCCGTTGTAGTCGTCCTGCGCGCGCAGGCCATCGAGCAGGTACACGGCGTGCGGTCCGCCGCCCTGGAATTGAACCTTGATGTTGCGACCCATCGACGGTGATGGAATCTGCAGGGTCTCCACTGGAAGACCCGGCTTCGAGAACGCCCCCGCAGTCGCCGAGCCGCCAACAACAGCGACCAGACCGGACAACAGGGCAGCGCCTACAACCGCGATAGCCAGCCGGCGCGGCATGGTTGTCGCAGCGCCACGCAACTTCTCAACGAATGTCATAGCTCTTACCCATCCCAACTTTCATCTGCCGCGTTGCGCGGTGGAATCTGTTCTCCGGGAGTGAAACACAGTGGGAGGGTCTAATTCGTTTGTCGCGGCCGGGGTGGCAGATCGCGGTTGGCTAACGATTGAGAGTCGGCCAGGAATCGTCTCGTTCAGGTCACGGTTGGCTTGCGGAACCGCACGCGACGTCGCGCCACCGGCAGGTCACCGCGAGATCGACACCAGCGCGCCCACGCGCGGCGTGTCGTCACGCTTACGTCGATGTCGCGGTCGGCAGTCGATGGCGAACGGCGTCACGCCACTAGGCGACGCAAAAGCGTTGAGGCCGTGGCAATTCCGAGCACGGCCGCCATGATCAACACGACTATGCCCAGCGGGTGCAGCGGGGTGCCGATCAACAGCGCCCGCAGGGCGTCGACCTCGTAGCTCAGCGGGTTGACGGTGCTCAGCACACGCAGCCACGAGGGCATGACGTCGACCGGGTACAGCGCGTTGGACGCGAAGAACAACGGCATCGTGATGGCCTGCCCGATGCCCATCAGACGATCTCGGCTGCGAACCAGCCCGGCCAATGTCATCGACAGGCAAGCGAAGAACGCGGCGCCGAGCATGACGACGCTCATCGCCGCCAGGATTCGCAGCGGGTTGACGGTCAGGCCGACCCGCATCAGATAAGCGAGCGCCAGCACGCCGACGACCTGGGCGACCGAGCGCACCCCGGCCGCGAACGCCTTGCCGGTGATCAGTGCCGACGCCGGCGCCGGCGTCACCATCAGCTTGGCCAGCACGCCGGCGTCTCGATCCCAAATGATCTGTATGCCATAGAAAATCGAGATGAACAGCGCCGACTGGGCGATGATGCCCGGTGCCAGGAAAGCCAGATAGGACACCGATCCGGTGTTGATCACGTGCAACTTGCTGAATGTCGTTCCGAAGATCAGCAGCCACAACGCCGGTTGCACCATTCGGGTGACAAGTTCGGTGCGGTCATGCCGCAGCTTCTGCAATTCGACGATCGCGAACGCCCCCATGCGGCCGAACGTTGCGCTGACCCGTTGCCAACCGCGCGGTGCGCGCACCAGGGTGGCTGCCGGCATTTCGCTGGCGTGATCAACTCGCACGGCTGGCAACCTTTCTACTGGACCGGATCTCGCGGAAATCGGATGTCGATGATTCGGGCGACGGGTCGCCGCGCAGGTCCGAAGAGGCGTAGTGGCGGAATACGTCCTCGAGCGTGGCGCCGGGGCAGACCTTGGACTTCAACTCGGTGGGAGTGCCGACGGCGCGTAGGACGCCGCGATGCATCAGCGCGACGCGATCGCACAAGGCGTCGGCTTCCTCCATGTAGTGCGTGGTCAGCAGCACGGTCATGCCGAACTGGGCCTGCATGCGCTGGACCTGAGTCCACACGCCGTCGCGGGCGATCGGGTCCAGACCGACCGTCGGCTCGTCGAGCACCAGCAGTGAGGGGCGATTGACCAGCGCCTGCGCCACTTCCAGGCGACGCACCATGCCGCCCGAATAGGTCCCCGCCAGCCGGTCGGCCACGTCGAGCAGCGCCATGGCAACCAGCGCCTGCTCGACACGGTCGGCACGCTCGGCGCGCGGCACGCCGTACAGCCGGACGAACCATTCCACGTTCTGCCGGCCGGTCAGTGCGGGCTCGATCGAAAGTTGTTGCGGCACATAGCCGATATTGCTACGAATGTCGATGGTCTGGCGGCGGGAGTCCAGCCCGAAGATGCGCAGTTCACCGCGCTGCACCGGGGTCAGCGTGGTGAGCATCCGCACCAGCGTCGTCTTTCCCGCGCCGTTGGGTCCGAGCAGGCCCATCGTTTCGCCGGGCCGCACCTGCAACGTCAAGTCGTCGACGGCGGTAAACCGGCCGTAGTGGAAGGTCAGGTGCCGGCAGTCGATTGCCATCGGTAGTAATTTCGTCATGGTCGTCTCTCCTGTAATCTGCGGGCCACCGTGTCGAGAACCTCCAACCCCTTTGTCAGAGAATTGATTTGGTCGTGATCGAGTTCGCCCAACACCTCGGACAGCAGCGCGCGCCGGGCCGCTCGCGATGCGTCGATGATCTGCTGGGTGGTCTCGGCGAGCCGAAGCTGGCAGGCGCGTCGGTCCGTATCGTCGACGGTTCGGATCAGTGAGCCGTTGGCCACCAGCTTGGAGACCAGCGTCGAGGCGGTGTTGGGCACCAGCCCAAGGTCGCCTGCCGCGGCACGGACCGAGATTCCCGGCCGCCGGCCGACCAGCCAGAGCAGCTCTGACTGTGACTCGGTGAACCGCGCGGAGTCGAGTCCCCGGCCGGCAGACCTGCGTAGCTGGCGGCGGAATCGGCCGACGACGCCGAACACGTCGGTGACCAGGTCGGTGCGTGATCCCAGCGCTTGCATATACAGCTCTGTTTACGAGCTATATATGTGTGCCAGCTATGTAGGGCTTATATCTGGGCTACTTGTCCAGGTGGTGCAGCATGACGTCCGTCACGGTGCCGTCATCGACGCTGGTCGTCATGTAGCTGCGGAACGGCTGACGGCGGCGGTCGGTGGGCGAGCCCGGGTTGAGCAGGCGCAGCCCGGTCTTGGTGGTGCTATCCCACGGAATGTGGCTGTGTCCGAAAACCAGCACCTCGCTGTCCGGATACAGCCGCGACATCCGGGCTTCGCGGCCGGATGAGGCGCCGGTTTCGTGCACGACCGTGAAGCGCACGCCCGCCAACGTCACGTCCGCACGCTCCGGCAGTCGCGCCCGCAACTCCGGGCCGTCGTTGTTGCCCCAGCATCCGATCAGCCGCGCGGCCCTGGACTCCAGCTCGTCGAGCAACTCGAGCGCGATCCAGTCGCCGGCATGGATGACGACGTCGGCCCGCTCGACTTCCTCCCACACCCGCGCGGGCAGATCGCGGGCGCGCACCGGGACATGGGTATCGGCAATCAACAGCAGCCTCACCAACCCATTGTGGGCGTTCTTCGTGGTCTGTCGGCCGCCGGCCTTCATCCCGCTGTCTGGAGCTTGGTGGCTGGCGTCGAGACACCCTCACCGGGAAGAGGCGAACGAACGAGTCGACGCGGTCCGGATGGCCGGAGCAGTTGGCCGGCCGGCCGCGGGCGCACGCGGATCGGCCACCAGAACCAGCGCCCGAGCAGCGCTGCGATCGACGGTGTCATCAAGGAGCGCACGACGAGAGTGTCGAAGAGCAGGCCGAGTCCAATTGTGGTGCCGGCCTGACCGATCGAGCGGAGATCGCTGGCGGCCATGGACATCATGGTGAAGGCGAAAACGAGCCCCGCAACCGTCACGACACCACCCGTCTCCCCTATCGAACGGATGATGCCGGTTTTCAGCCCGGCGCCGAACTCCTCCTGAAACCGTGACACCAGCAACAAGTTGTAGTCGGAACCGACAGCCAGCAGAATGATCAACCCGAACACCGGTGCGATCCAGTTCAGGTCCAAGCCCAAGATATGTTGCCACACCAGCACCGACAGCCCGAAGGCGGCGCCGAGTGAGAGTAGAACCGTACCGACGATCACCAGGGACGCCACCAACGCCCGGGTGATGAGCACCATAACGGCGAAAATGAGTGTCAGAGCGGCGATTCCGACGATGAGCAGGTCGTATTGAGATCCTGCCTGGATGTCGCGGTATATCGCCGCAGTGCCGGCGAGGTAGAACTTGGCGTCGGTCAGGGCCGTGCCCTTCACGGCTTGCTGCGCAGCCGCCAGTTCCGGCTTGACCGCGGAGATGCCTGCCGGAGTCGCAGGATCCGTGTCGTGAATGATGACAAAGCGCGCAGCCTTGCCGTCCGGTGAAAGGAATAGCTTCAAACCCCGCTGAAAGTCCGCATTTTGGAACGCTTCCGGAGGAAGGTAGAAGTAGTCCCCGCTTCTGGAGGCGTCGAAGGCCTGGCCCATCGCGCCCGCCGTGTCTGTCATCTGTGCCATTTGCGCGACCAGACCCGAGAAGCTGCTGTGCATCGTTAGCAGGGTGTCCTGCATCGACTGGGCGATGGCGATGATCGGCGGGAACTCAGCGAGCATCTGAGGCAATGTGGCATCGACATTGTTCAGGTCGCTGATCAGCGTGCTCATGTTCTCGCTGAATTTGTCCACACCGTCGATCGCCTCGAATACCGACCTGGAGGCCCAGCACACCGGGATGTTGAAACAGTGTGGCTCCCAATATAGATAGCCGCGGAGCGGCCTGGCGAAGTCATCGAAATCCGCTAGATGGTCTCGCATCCCGTCCAGCGTGGCCTGCATGGCGTGCATATCGCCGACCATGTGACGGGTCGCGCCGCTCATTTGTCCTAGCAGGCCCTGCATTCGCTGCATCGAGCCGATCATGGCGCCAAGGTCGTCGCTCATCTTGAGCATGTCGGCCGTCCGGTCCTTCATGAATTGGAGGTTCTGCTGGATCGGGATCGATTGAGCGCTGATCTGGAACGGTATGGACGTGTGCTCGATCGGCCCGCCCAATGGACGCGTGATGCTTTGCACCATGGCGATTCCCGGCGCTCGGAAGACATCTTTGGCGACCCTGTCGAGGATGATCATGTCACCGCTATTGCGCATGTCGTGATCGCTCTCGATCATCAGGATATCGGGATTCATTGTCGCGGCGCTGAAATGCCGCTCCGCAGCGGCATATCCGACATTCGACGGTAGGTTGCTCGGTACGTAGAAGCGATCGTTGTAGCTGATCTTCATGCTCGGCATGATGAGGATGCCGACGATGGCGATGGCTAGTGAGACCGCGAACACCGGACCGGGCCAACGCACCGCAGCGGTGCCGATGCGCCGCCATCGCCGGACTTTGACAGCCCGTTTCGCGTCGAGTAGGCCGAATCGGCTGGCTACGGTGACCACGGCCGGCGCGGCGGTGAGCGCACCGGCCACGACAACGAGCAGCCCCAATGCGGACGGAATGCCCAGCGCCTTGAAGTACGACAGTCGTGCCAAGTGGAGGCAGAAGGTGGCCCCGGCGATGGTCAGCCCCGAGCCCAGAATGATATGGAATGTCCCGCGAAACATCTTGTAATAGGCGGTCTCTCGATCCTGACCGGCTAGGCGCGCCTCCTGGTACCGACCGATGAGAAAGATCGCGTAATCGGTTCCTGCCGCGATCGCCAAGGACGACAACATGGCAACGACGAATGTGGAAAATCCCAACAAACCGTTGTTCCCGAGGAGCGCCACCAGTCCTCGGGCCGTTCCCATTTCGAAGCCGACCATGACGAGAACTAGAAGCACCGTGCTGATGGAACGGTAGGCGATGAACAGCATGATCATGATGACCACCCCTGTCACGCCCATCATCTTGAACATGCTCTTGTCGGCGGCTTCGTTCATGTCTGTGGTCAGGGGCGCGGCGCCCGTGACGTATACCCTCAGGCCGTTGGGCGGTCCGGACCCGTCAACGATCTCCCGGACCGCTTTGACGGACTTGTTTCCCTGGGTGCTGCCCTGGTCTCCGGCCAAATTGAGTTGGACGTAAGCAGCTTTACCGTCTCGGCTCTGGACGCCGGCGGCGGTTAACGCGTCCCCCCAGAGGTTCTGCACATGCTGCACGTGTTTGGAGTCGGTGTTTAATCTTCGCACGAGGCCGTCGAAGTAGCGGTGCGCCTCATCTCCGAGCGGGTGATCGCTCTCGAGGACGATCATCGCGATGCTGTCGGAGTCCGACTCGTGAAAAGTCTTGCCGATGTGTTTGGCGGCGATCATTGCCGGCGCGTCTTGTGGCGACATCGTCACCGCGTGGGTCCGCGCGACTGATTCGATCGGCGGCACAAGCACATTGAGGGCGACGGTCAGCAGCAGCCACGCCACCAGGATCGGCACCGCCAACCTGCGGACGAATCGTGGGAATCTCGGGCGGATCTCGCCTTGGGAGGCGTTGTCAGCGTTCATGCGGCTTTCACCAGACAGGAAGTTTGGGCGTGGCGCCCGATTGAAACGTGTTCGTTCGTCACCTGGCCGTTGACGGTGATACGGCACCCGATGTTGTCGCTATTGCCCTGCGCTACAACGCTGGCGATCACGGCCGGCACTGTCGTTGCGACCGAAAGGGTCCAGGGCAGGCCGGTAAAGTTCGCCTGTACCGGCTGGTCATTCTTATCCAGGTAGCTCACGCTTCCTGCCGAGTCTGCGGCCCCGTAGACCTCGTAAGTGACCCGCTTCACGTGCGAAGCTTCGAGCGGCTCGGCGGCCGCGCCGGTTGCGGAAAAGATCTCGTCGGAGCCGAACACGCCCCGCAGCCGCATGACGGCTTGGCCTCCGAGGGTAATCGCCACCACGACGACGAGCGGCACCCACGTACGTTTCACGAACGTCAACACCTCGAGATTCCCTTCGCCGGTGCTCGTCCTTATGGACAAGCGATGATCTGCCCGCGTCGACGCATTCCAAATGCGGTGCGGGTCGAGCGCTGTCCGTCAGCATATACCCTACCGGGTATGGTATAAAGGAGCCATGGCAATCGAAGATGGCAAGAGCGGACCGCGCGCAGCGGATGTCGCAAGGCATGACGCCGGCGACATCGAAGTTGTCCTCACTCGGTTGCGCCGGGCGCACGGTCAGCTCGGGGGAGTCATCTCGATGATCGAGCAGGGACGCAGCTGTAAGGACGTCGTCACCCAGCTGGCTGCGGTGTCAAAGGCGCTGGATCGCGCGGGTTTCAAAATCATCGCCTCCGGCCTGCGTGACTGCATCACGCGGTCAGGGGATCAGCCACCCCTGTCGATCGATGAACTGGAGAAGCTATTCCTAAGCCTGGCGTGATCGCCCGGCTGCGACGGAAGGAAGCAGCAAATGTCAGCGGTTCAAAGTGACCGAGCTAAACCGAAGGTGACACTGTGGCTGGACCCGGTGTGTCCCTTCTCGTGGAATACCGCACGTTGGCTACGCGCCGCCGCCGCGAACCTCGGGTTGGCTGTCGATTGGCAACTGATGAATCTGGCGGTTCTCAATGAAGGACGCGAACTGCCGCCCGCCCAGCAGGCCCGGATGCGCGACTCACGACAGGTTGGCAGGTTGATGGTGGCCATCGCCCGCGAACAGAACGATGCCGGATGGATCGCCGCGTACTTCGCCTTTGGTGAGCGATATTTCGACCACTCCGAACCCATCACCGACTCCCTCGTCGCGCACGTCTTGAACGCGGCGGCCGTGCGCGACATAACCCCTGCGATTGTCTCCGATTCATCGCTGGACGAAGCTGTACGGGACGGGCACCAGGGAGGACAAGACGCGCTCGGGGAGGTCGGCGGCAGTCCGATTCTGCGCATCGGCGGACGCGCATTTTTCGGGCCGGTCCTGACTGCACTGCCCGATGCGCAGACCACGGTCGCATTGTTCGACGCGGTGGCCACTCTGGTCGCGACTGCGCAGTTCACTCAGCTGCAACGACCACGCACCGCGGCCTAGCCCGGAGCGCGGCGAACTTTTGGTAGTTCAAGGCCGAAAAGAGGAGGAACAAATGACGTCAGGATTGAGGACCACGCTGCACACCTCGTTCGAGGACGCGGTGGACCGGACGACAAAGGCGCTGGCCGCACAGGGTTTCGGCGTACTGACCACAATCGACGTGAAAGCCACGCTGCAGCAGAAGCTCGGGGAGGATATGGAGAACTACATCATCCTGGGTGCCTGCAACCCGGCGCTGGCGCATCGCGCGCTGGGCATCCACCGCCAGATCGGCCAGTTACTGCCGTGCAACGTGGTGGTGCGGTCCGACCCCGCTCGCGAAGGCGATGCCGTTTTGGTCGAGGCGATGGATCCCCAACTCATGGTCAAAGTGACAGGCGAGTCGGGGGCTTTGCAGGACGTCGCGGACCAGGCCGCCGCCAAACTACAGGCGGCGATCGGCGCACTGGGGTAACTCTTTGCCGCGCGCCGGGACAGGGGTATCGGCAATCGGCAGCAGCCTCACGAGTTCTATGCTTACCCGCGAGCAGAGGAGAAAGCATGCGTACCTTCGAGTCAGTCTCCGACTTGGCCGCCGCCACGGGCGAGACGATCGGGCAAAGCGACTGGGTGACCATCACTCAGGAAGAGGTCAACCTTTTCGCCGACGCGACCGGCGACCACCAATGGATCCACGTCGACCCGGAACGGGCGAAGGACGGTCCATTCGGCAAGACCATCGCTCATGGCTTCATGACTCTGTCGTTGCTGCCTCGGCTGCAACACGACATGTACACCGTCAAGGGCATCAAGCTGGCAATCAACTACGGGCTGAACAAGGTTCGCTTCCCGTCGCCGGTACCGGTGGGCTCCAAGGTACGTGCGACGACGTCGCTGGTCGGCGTCGAGGACCTGGGCAACGGCACCGTGCAGGGGACGATGTCGACGACCATCGAGGTGGACGGATCGCCGAAACCGGCCTGTGTCGCCGAGAGCATCATCCGCTACATTTCCTGATGCATCTGCTCGGCGGTTAGAACTCGGCGACCGAGTGCTCCAGTCGTTCCGCTAGCCGGGCTTGGGCTTCGGCCCGCCGGGTGGGTATGTGCGCCGACGGGAAGGGCGTTGTCACAGGCTGGTATTCGCGCAGCGTGCGGCGGGCCACCGTCATCTTGTGCAGTTCGGTGGCGCCGTCGGCGATGCCCAGCGACTCGGCGGCGACAAGCATCTTGACGAACGGCATCTCGTCGGAAACCCCTAACGCGCCGTGCAAGTGCAGGGCGCGCTGCGCGACGTCGTGCAGCACCTGGGGCATCGCGACTTTCACGGCCGCGATATCGCGGCGCACCTTCTGGTAGTCGTGATGCTTGTCGATCAGCCACGCGGTGCGCAGCACCAGCAGCCGGAACTGCTCGATCTGAATCCAGCTGTCGGCGATCTTCTCCTGGGTCATCTGGAAGTCGGCCAGTTTGCCGTGCCGGGTCTGGCGTGACACCGCCCGCTCGCACATCATGTCGAAAGCCTTGCGCGCCAGCGCAATTGTGCGCATGGCGTGATGGATGCGGCCGCCGCCGAGGCGGGTCTGCGCGATCATGAAGGCCGAGCCTTCACCGCCTAGCACGTGATCGGCGGGCACGCGGACGTCGTTGTAACGCACGTAGCCGTGCGAGCCGTGCTTGCCCGACTCGCCTCCGACCGCGACGTTGCGGATGATCTCGATGCCCGGGGTCTCGCCCGGGACGATGAACAGCGACATCTTGTCGTACGTGCGGGCGTCGGGTTTGGTCACCGCCATCACGATGAAGAACGATGCGTGCTTGGCGTTGCTGGAAAACCACTTCTCCCCGTTGATGACCCAGTCCCCATTTCCAGCACCGTCCTGGGTCGCCGACGTCACGAACATGCCGGGATCGGAGCCGCCCTGCGGTTCGGTCATCGAGTAGCACGAGGTGATCTCGCCGTCGAGCAGCGGCTGCAGATAGCGGGCCTTCTGCTCGTCGGTACCGAACAGCGCGAGTATCTCGGCATTTCCGGAGTCGGGCGCCTGGCAGCCGAACACCGACGGGGCCCAGCGGGAACGCCCGAGGATCTCGTTGAGCAGCGCGAGCTTGACCTGGCCGTAGCCTTGGCCGCCGAGTTCGGGCCCCAGATGCGCGGCCCATAGACCTTGGTCCTTCACCTGCTGCTGCAGCGGCCGCAGGATGGCCATCATCTCGGCGTTCTGCTTGTCGTAGGGATCGAGGGCGACCAGATCGAGCGGTTCCAGCTCCTCGACCATGAATTTTTCCACCCAGTCCAGCTTCGCCTGGTATTCCGGGTCCGTTTCGAAGTCCCACACCGTGGCCAACCGTTCCCCGGCGCATCGTCGCGCCGGCATCTTAGATAAACCCTGAAGGAGTTATGTCATCGTATGCGCGGCCCGCGACGGGTAGCGGAGCGGAGACTGTTTAGTGCAGCTTGGGTAGGACGTAGTCGCGGTAGAAGTTGATGGCCGCGATGGGGTCGCCCTGCGGGAAATGCAAAAACGGGACGGCGCCGCCGTCGATAACCCATTGCACGGCGGTGATGTGTGTGGCGGCATCAGTGCCGACCGTCCAATTGGCGACCACCTTCTCGATCGGGTTCGACTCGGCGGCGCGCTGAATCTCGACGGGATTGGGTTGATCGACGGCCCCGGCGGTAAAGCGCCACAGGGCCGCCGTGCGGGCGGCCTCCTCGCTGTCGCCGACGACGGCGAAGAGCTCGGCCCGCTTGCCCAGACTCGCGGGATCACGCCCCGCGGCGTGGGCGCCGGCACTGAGCGCGGCCAGCAGTTTGGGGTTCGTGAGATCGCGGGATTGGGTGATCCATCCGTCCCCGTATTGTCCTGCCAGCCTTGCGCTTTTGGGACCACTGGCGGCGACGTAGATGGGTGGCGGTGTCGGCGGCGTGTCATAGAGCTTCAGCGAGTTGGTCTGAAAATACTTGCCCGCGAAAGATATTCGCTGACCGCCCCACAGCTGACGGATAAGCTCAATCGCCTCGATCAACCGGTCGTGGCGTTCCGCGTATTTGCCGAATGTGTTGGTGGTGGCCTGTTCGTTGAGTCGCTCGCCGGTGCCTAACCCCAGAAATACCCGGCCCGGGCTCAGGATCGCCAGCGAGGCAAACGCCTGCGCCACCGTCGCAGGGTGATAACGGTAGGTCGGACAGGTGACCCCGGTGCCGAAGGAGATTCGGCTGGTGCTGTTGCCCACCAGGGCCAGGGTCAGCCACGGGAACATCGAGTGGCCCTCGTTGTCCTGCCACGGCTGGATGTGGTCGCTGGCCCAGACATATTGAAAGCCGGCCTTTTCGGCTGCCTGAGCCTGCGCCACCAGCTGATCGGTGCGAAATTGTTCGTGCGACAAGGTGATTCCCACACCCTTTGCTACCGGAAGCGGGGTAGCGGCGGGGGTGCCGCGGTGGTCGCCGGCGCAAGCGCCGGCCAATCCGCCGGCGCCGAGCACGCCCGCCCCTGTCGCGATGCGCCCGAATGTCCGTCGCGAGAGTCCGGTCATCGGGCCAGGGTACCCACGGCCCGCACCGTCACGCCCGGGGAATTTCCGTGTTCATTCCGCGGGGCACCCACTAGCCTGGGCGGCATGGCTCCTCCCCGGGCACGTCCGGCACGCAAAGCCGACGTGCACGAGCTATCGGCGACTTTGACCCGGGCCTTTTTCGACGACCCGGTGATGGCCTGGATATTTCCCGACAGCATGACGCGGACCACGAATCTGACCCGGATGTTCGCCGCCATGACCCGGCACCATCATCTGCCTCTCGGCGGGGTCGAGGTGGCCCACGACGAATCCGGCATCGGTGCGGCTGCCCTGTGGGATCCGCCGAATCAATGGCAGGAATCGCGCTGGGCCCAGTTCGCGATGACGCCGGCCTTCCTGCGGGTGTTCGGGCTGCGGACCGGGATGGCGCGGGGCATCCAGGAGACGATGAAGCGCGAGCATCCCGAGGAGCCGCACTGGTATCTGGCCGCGATCGGCAGTGACCCGTCGGTCCGCGGCCAGGGCTACGGTCAGGTGTTGATGCGGTCGCGGCTGGACCGCTGCGACGCCGAGCATGCTCCGGCGTATCTCGAGTCGAGTAAGCCCGAAAATGTGCCTTACTACTTGCGCTTCGGCTTCACGGTCACCCAGGAGATCGCGCTGCCCAACGGCGGCCCACCGCTATGGGCGATGTGGCGGGATCCGCGTTAAGGGTTGCTGCGCCAGCCGGCGATACCGATCGCGATCATGCGCAGCTGCTTGACGGCGATACGCCGGATGTCTTCCAGCGCTTCGGCGGACTGGGCGTCTTCGATCGCCTCGGCGATCACGATCATCGAGTTGACGAACAGGGTCGCCAGCACGTTGAGATCCTCGGTGCTCCAGGCGTTGAGCCCCGGGAAGCGCGCCAGGTCGGTGGCGAGCTCGGAGGTGATCAGCCGGATCTCGGTGCGGATCGCGTAGCGCAACACGCTCAGCCCGCTGTTGCGCTCGCGGGCGATCAGACGCCAGTGCTCGCGCCGATCGGCAACGCTGGCGATCAGGATTTCGACGGACGACTCGATCACCCGGTTCGGGTCGAGCTTGCCGGCGCGCGCATCGCGCAGAGTGTCGCGCAAGCTGCGAAACGACTCGTCGATGAGCACCAGACCGAGGGCCTCCATCGACTCGAAGTGCCGATAGAACGCCGCGGGCACGATCCCGACCTCGCGGGTCACCTCGCGCAGGCTCAGGGCAGAAAAACTGCGATCCTGCAGCAGCTTGAGTGCCGCAGCGATGATGGCGCGCCGGGTCGCTTCCTTGCGCTCTTCGCGCGACGGACTTTCCCGTGAGCGCTCGCGACTAGACCGGTGCGGCCGTGAGCTAGGAGTACGACCGTTCACTATGTGAAGCCTACCACAGAGCTGCACAAACCCTTGACTAGCTGCGGCGTCGGAGAGGACGGTGTACATATGTTCACTGAAAGAAGTCAGACCTCGCGTCGCAGCTTCGCTAAGACTTTCCGGGACCGAATCCTCGGTTCCGATCTGGTTGACCTGCTCACCGGCCCGCACGGCGTGGACCGCTACACCGAGCTGGTAGATCCCACCTGGACACAGGGCGAAGCCCGCGCCAAGGTCGTCGACGTGCGCCGTACCACGCCGCGCAGCGTCACCCTCACCCTCGCTCCGAACGGGAGCTTCACGTCCACCCATGCCGTCAAGGCCGGTCAGTACGTCAACCTCGCGCTCGACATCGACGGCCGCCGGCACACCCGCTGCTATTCACCGGCCAATGCCGAAGGCGCCTTGACCCTCGAGCTGACCATCGGCCACCACGAGGACGGCCTGGTCTCGAACCACCTGTACGAGCAGGCCCGCAGCGGCATGGTGGTCGGGCTGACCGGTGTCGGCGGCGACTTCGTCCTGCCGGCGCAACGTCCCCGGCGGATCCTGCTGGTCTCCGGCGGCAGCGGCATCACGCCCGTCATGGCGATGGTGCGCACCCTGGTCGCCGAGGGCCATTTGCAAAACCAGGGGGCGGAAATCGCGTTCGTCCACTACGCCCGCACGCCCGCGGAGGCCTGTTACCGCGACGAGCTGAGCGCGATGCCCGGTGTGCGGGTGCTACACGGGTTCACCCGTTCGGGTTCGGGCGACCTCGTCGGACGCTTCGGTGTCGAGCACCTCAATGCGGCAATGCCCTCGCCGGACGCGGTATTCGTGTGCGGCCCAACCGCTTTGGTCGAATCCGTCGGCGAGCACTGTGACAACGTGTACACGGAGAGCTTCGTGCCACCGGTGATCACGGCGCCGGCGAACCCGTCGGGTGGCCGAATAACGTTCGCTGACAGCGACGTTGACGTCGTCGACGACGGCCGCTCGCTGCTCGAGCAGGCCGAATCCGCCGGGCTGACCCCGGAGAGCGGATGCCGGATGGGCATCTGTCACACGTGCACGCGTCGGAAGGTTTCCGGCACCGTGCGCAGCCTGACCACCGGCGCGGTCTCCACCGCCCCGGACGAAGACATCCAGATCTGCGTATCCGTCCCCGTCGGGGACGTCGACCTCGCGCTTTAGCGGCGATCGCAAGCTCGGCGCAGCCGGGCGCACGGGTCTTCGCCACCGACACAAGCCCAACAACACAGTCCCACCAATCTTTAGGAGGAGGAGCCATGTCACACGACAAGACCGCCCTTACCCCCGAGCAGGCCGACACGTTCGGCCGTGAACTCGACGCCATCAGAGATCGCGTGATGGCAGACCTCGGCGAAGTAGACGCCGACTACATCCGCCGCGTCATCAAGGCCCAGCGGGCGCTGGAAGTCGGCGGACGCGTTCTGCTGTACCTGCCGCCGGCCTGGCTACTGGGCACCGCGATGCTGGGCGTCGCGAAAATCCTGGACAACATGGAGATCGGCCACAACATCATGCACGGCCAGTACGACTGGATGCGCGACCCGAACATCTCCGGGCGCTCCTTCGAATGGGACACCGCCTGCCCGGCCGACCAATGGCGGCACTCGCACAACTACATGCACCACACCCACACCAACATCGTCGGGATGGACCGCGACATCGGCTACGGCATCATCCGGATGAGCGAAGACCAGAAGTGGAGCCCGTACTTCATCGGCAACCCGCTGTACGCGTTCCTGCTGATGGTGCTGTTCCAATACGGCGTCGCGCTGCACGAACTGGAGACCGAGAAGATCCGCTCCGGTGAGATCCGGGTGTGGGAAAAACTGGACACGCTGAAGGCGATCTGGAAGAAGACGAAGCGCCAGACGCTCAAGGACTACGTCGCCTTCCCGCTGCTGGCCGGCCCGTTCGCGCCGTTCGTCTTCACGGGCAACATGACGGCCAACCTGATGCGCAACGTGTGGTCGTACATGATCATCTTCTGCGGTCACTTCCCGGACGGCACCCAGGAATTCACCATCGAGGAAACCAAGGACGAGTCCCGCGGCCAGTGGTACTTCCGCCAGGTGCTGGGTTCGGCCAATCTCACCGGGGGCAGGATCTTCCATCTGCTGTCCGGCAACCTGTCGCACCAGATCGAGCACCACCTGTTCCCGGACATGCCGGCCCGACGCTATTCGGACATCGCGGACGAGGTGCAGGAGATTTGCGAGCGCTACGGGATCCCCTACAACAAGGGCCCGCTCCCGCAGCAGTTCGGCACCGTGGTGCGCAAGATCGTCAAGCTGACCTTCCCGGACCCGGGCAAACTGTCCTCGTTGCTGCCGAAGATCACGGCCGGCAAGCCGGCCGACCGGGAACCCGTCGCGGCCTGAGTCCGCCCCGGGTGGGGGACAATGGGTTGCGTGGAATGGACCGGTGCACGTTACGCGGACAAACCGACGGTGGAAGCGACGACGTGGATTGACGCCGATCCGGCCCGCGTCTGGAACCTGATCTCGGACATCAAGCTGATGCCCACGTTCAGCAACGAGTTGCAATCCGTGGAGTGGGCCTCCGGTGCCGATCGGCCCAAGGTGGGTGCCCGCTTCGTCGGGTACAGCCAGCACGACGCGTTCGGGGAGTGGAGCACCACCTCGCACATCGTCGCCTACGACCAGCAGCGGGAATTCGCCTGGGCAGTCGGCGATACCGATTACCCCTCGTCGATCTGGCGGTTCCGGCTGACACCCCGGGACGGCGGCACCGCCCTGAGCTATTGGATGCAGATGGGGCCGGGACGCTCGGGGTTGTCGGTGGCGATCGACTCGATGCCGGACAAAGAAGAAAAGATCGTATTCGTGCGGATGCGCGAGTTCGAGACGGCGATCAGCAAGACCCTAGCGGCCATCAAGAGGCTGGCCGAACACGGAGTGCGCTGATGCGCACCGCGACGACGGTCGAGCTGTCCGGCGGCAGCGACGAAGCCGCCAAGGTGGTGACGCTGGCCGTCGAGGCGGAAAAGCTGGGTCTGGATGTCTGTTGGGTCGCCGAGGCGTGGGGCGCGGATGCACCATCGGCGCTGGGCTACCTCGCGGCGCGTACCGAGAAGATGCTGCTCGGCTCCGGCATCCTGCAGGTCGGCACTCGATCGCCGGTGCTGGTCGCACAGACCGCGATCACGCTGTCCAACCTGTCGAATGGGCGATTCTTGCTGGGCCTGGGCGCCTCTGGTCCCCAGGTGATCGAGGGCCTGCACGGCGTTTCGTTCCGCCGCCCGCTGGCCCGCATCGCCGAAACCGTCGACATCGTGCGGCAGGTGTTCGGCGGAGGCAAGATCTCCTACTCCGGCAAGGAATTTGAGATCCCTCGTCCCGGCGAGGCAGTGCCGATGAGGGTGTCGAACGCGCCCGAGCATGCCATTCCGATCTACCTGGCCACGCTGTCACCGGCGATGCTGCGGCTGACCGGACAGGTCGCCGACGGCTGGCTGGGCACCAGCTTCGTTCCCGAGGGGGCCGGCGAGGCGTACTTCGCCCACCTCGACGCCGGTCTCGCGGCCGCCGGCCGCACCCGCGCGGACCTCGACATCTGTCAGGGCGCCGAGGTCGCGTTCGCGGCCGACGAGGACGAACTGAGCGCCGTGGTCGCCAATCGCAAAAAGGAGCTCGCCTTCAGCCTCGGCGGCATGGGGTCGTCGAGCACGAACTTCTACAACCAGGCCTACAGCCGGCAGGGCTGGGCCGACGTCGCCGCCGCGGTGCGCGAGCTCTGGCAGGCAGGTGACCGCGACGGCGCCGCGCAGCTGGTGACCGACGACATGGTGCTGGGCACCACGCTGATCGGGACCGAGCAGATGGTGCGCGCACGGCTGGCGGTATGGCGCGACGCCGGTGTCAACACCGTGCGGCTCTATCCGGCCGGCGACAACATCGATGCCAAGCTGGCGACGCTGGGCCGGGCGATCGAGCTGGTCCGCGAAACGTAGCGGCGGCTTAGCTCACCGCGGTCGGCGCGTCCGAAACCTTGACCAGCTCGACCTGAGCGCGCTGCGGCACCGCGTCGGTGAGGAACCAGCGGAACGCGAGGTTGCCGCGCGGATAGCCGAGCGTCGTCAGTGAATTCGGGTGCCCGGTTAGCTCGCGGGACAAGACGACCGTGACGGAGCCGTCGCTGTTGGGTACGGCGCTGTGATTGTTCAGCGACGAACGGGCGTCCTTGGCGCCGTAGCTGGCCATGAACTGGTTCCACACCACCAGGTTCCAGAACCGGCACGACGGCGGCCGGTGCGTGATGACCAGCGCCTCGTCGTCGTCGAGCACGAAACTGCCGTACGAGTAGCACGCGTCGCGCGCCGACCAGCCGAAGTTGGCGTCGGGAACTTGATAGGGATCGGCGAATTGATTTGCGGCGTGGGCAGTTTCATGCCCGAGCCCGTGCTCATCATCGACCCGCGATCCCACCGCCAACGGGACGATGGCAAACATCATGCGCAGCCACGCCGCGGCGGCCCGCAGGCTGGCCGCGGTCTCGGCGTCGCCATGCCGGATCGGATCGGGGTCCTCGAGCGCCTCGATGTTCCAGGCAATCGGGCGCCCGGTCAGCGGGTTTGCTTGATAGTCGCGGGTCATCAGCACGGCCGCATCGGGTGTCGCGGGAAATTCGAAGGAGAAGTTGCCGTCGGCGTCGATGTCGAGATCGGTGTCGCGGACGATCGCGACGATGCGGTCCGACCACGCGCCCGGCGAGGGCTCGTTGTACGCGGTCACCGAGAAGTACACGCTGTCGCCCCTGTTGCCGCTGATGCGGTAGCGACGTTGCGCATCGACCGGACAGATGAAGTAGTACGCATCGGTGTTGTCGCCGCCCCACCGGCGATCGCGACGAAACGGCGTGTTGACCGCGACGAACTGGGGTCGACCGGGCTCGGCGAACAGGTAGGTGTCAAAGGCCACGCCGAGCGTGGTGGCCAGCATGCGGTAGCCATCGGCAATGTGGCGGTCGTCGGTGACCGCGCGGTCGCCTTCCAGGAAGGAGGCGTCGAGGTCGCCGACGGTGGCGAGCAGCTCTTTCCACGCGGTCGTCGATTCGTGCGTCATGCGCTGATTCCTTTCAGGAGCAACGTGGTGGTGCGGTCGACCCAGGTGTCATCGAGTTCGTCCGGGCGGGTGAGCAGGCCGATCAGCGTGATGCCGGCGATGGCCTCGGTGAGTTCGGTGGCGGTGACGTCGGGGGAGACCTCGCCCCTGGTCGCGGCCCGCGCCAGGCACTCGGCGAGACCGCCGCCGATAATGCCGGCGAACCGCTCCAACAGTTTGGAATGCAGGGTCGGGTCGGCTGCCATCTCGCCGACCAGCCCGGGCAATGCAGCGCGTGCGGCCGGTGTCGTCAGGAAATCCATTGAGCGACGGACCATCTCGCGCAGATCTTCGGACAGCGATCCGGTATCGGGGATCGCCGTCGCCGCGCCGATCGGGAAAACCGCCTCGTGCACCAGGTGCGCCTTGCTCGGCCACCGGCGGTAGATCGAGGGCTTGCTGGTGCCGGCGCGTTCGGCGATCGCGGAGACCAACAGCCCGGGATAACCCGTCTCCGCGAGCAGTTCGACGGTGGCGCGGAGCACCGCGCCGTCGATGCGGGGGTCACGGGGTCGGCCAAAATCCACTACCATTACGAAACTCAGAGTAACATAAGTCGCCGTGACCATTCACTCAGTTCGTCTCGAAGACCTGCCCCTGCCCCAATTCAGCGCCGAGGGTCAGCAGATCCTCGACATGATGGCCATGATGGCTCCCCAGTGCCCGTTGGATGCCGACGCGCTGCACGCGCAGGCCAGCGCCGACACCGGCCTACACGATTTCGGGCCGGACACCTACCGGGAGCGGCTCGACGTCTATCTCGCGGCGCTGCGCGAGATAGACGGGCTGCACGACGCCGGGGTGGTGAACTTCTACGGGCAACTGTTGCAGCTGCTCAAGAACCGGCTGCTGCTGAGCGACCTATTGCGTCGGCATCCCGAAGTCAACGACATCGAACTGCGCTCCCCGGTGGTGATTGCCGGGTTGCCCCGCACCGGCACCACGCATCTGCATAACCTGCTGGCCGCGCCGCCGACCTTCCGCACTATGCCGTATTGGGAAAGCAACGAGCCGTTCCCGCTCTCGAATGAGGTTGGCATCCAACCGGATCCGCGCCGAACGCGGATGGACGTCGCGGTCGGCGTGATCAACATGGTGATGCCGCATTTCCCGCTGATGCACGAGATGACCACCGATCACGTGCACGAAGAGATCCAGCTTTTGGCCAACGACATTTCGACGATGCTGTTCGAGACGCTCGCCGAGGTGCCGCGGTGGCGTGACTACTACCGGGCGCACGACCAGACACCCCACTATCAATATCTCGCCACCCAACTCAAGGCGATGCAGTTCCTGCGCGGGGGCCAGCGCTGGCTGCTCAAGTCACCCCAGCATCTCGAGCAGGTGCGGGTGCTGGATCGAGTGTTCCCCGACAGCATCGTCGTGTTCACCCACCGGGACCCGGTGCCGGTGGCACTGTCGATGATCGCCATGATCACCTACTCCGCGCGCATGCACCGCTCGCCGGTGCCGGTGGAACAGATCGCCAAATCCTGGATCGACCGGCTGGATCGGATGCTCACCGCACTCGTCCGCGACCGCGATGCGATAGGTCCGCAGCGTTCGGTCGACATCCGTTTCGACGACTTCATGGCCGACGAACTCGGCGTTGCCGAGCGGGTCTACGCCTTGGCCGGCGAACCGTTCACCGACGAAGCGGGTAAAGCAGTCGCTGATTATCTGGCGGGCCACCAGCGCGGCCGATTGGGAAGAGTCGAAATATCGTTTGAAATGTTCGGGCTGCAGGAGGACGCCGTGCGCGAACGGTTCGCACCCTACGTCGAGCGGTTCCTGGTCTAGCTCAAGTCGTCCGGTTCGGTCGGCGGCAATTGGGAACCCGGTAAAACACCACGGCTCGGCGGCCACCCATTTTCGGGGGCTGGGTCATATCGCTCGTGACCGTGGAAACGCTGGATTTCGCACCCATGAACCCGCATTCCGGGCCGAAGGAGATTTTCTATGGCTGAGCAAGACAAGTCCGGCCAGGCGCGTAAAGGCCTGATCGATTCGGTGAAGGGCAAGGCAAAAGAGGTCGTCGGCGCCTTTACCGGCAACGATTCGCTGACCGCTGAAGGGCAACTCGACCAGATCCAAGCGCACCAGCGCAAGCAAGCTGACGCGATTGAGGCCGTAGCCGAGTCTGAGGCCCGACAGGCGCGGGCTGAAGAAGCGGAAACGAAAGTCGAAGGCACCCATGAGCGCCTCATGGCCGACGCACAGGCAGCTCTCGTCGAGGATTCGATCGAAGCCCAACAGGCGGCCCGCAAGCGCGCCGCCGACAAGGCCGCTCAGCAGAGCGCTGCGGCAAAACAGGCTCAGGCCGAAATCGACGCCCAGCGCCAGGTGCAACAGGCCAAAGCCGAGGAGCGCGATGAAATGCAGGATGCAGCAAAGGAAGTCACCGATGCCGCTGCCGAACATCAAAGTTCGGCACAGGTAGCCGCTACGGAACAACTGGCAGCGGAGCGACTTCGCCGTGATGCCGCCGACTTGACAAATGAAGCCGATCTTCCTTAACGGTTCGACCAGACACAGGAGTGGTACATGAAAATATCCGACGTCCCGTTCGCAGTCTTGCGATTTCAATACCAGCTTGCGCGGTACCCGTTGCAGCTGATCGAGGATCGGGTTATCACGCGGATCGGGACGGAAGCTCCGGCACGACTGATGTATGAGCGGTCGCTGGGCACGCTTGACGCTGCTGTCGGCAATGCGCTCGGGGACGCAAAGCTCGCCGAACGCGGCGCGGCGCTCGTCGAGCGCACCGAAACGCTGGGACGGGCCGCAACACTCGAGGCGAAGGCGGCGGCGCGGCTAGAACAAGCGGACAACAAGCTGAAAACCGCGCGTGACAGTGCAATCGAGGATCGTCAGCAAGCCCAGGCCGCGACCGAGCAAGAGATCAAGCAAGCGCGCGAAGCTGCACAGGACCGCAAGCGTGAAGCAATCGATTCCGCCCACGAGCAGAGCGCCGCGGCCAAGCGACAAGCCGATCGGGTTGCTGCCGATCGCAAAGAGGCGGCCGAATCGGCAAGACGCCACGTTCAGACGAGAACTCGGGCCGCCGAGAAGGCCGCGTCGAAGGTTGCCGAATCAAAGCTCGACGGCGCCCGGGAAAAGCGCAGTGAGGCCGCCGGCAAGCGGGCCGAGGCGAACCGGCTGGAGGAACTGGCTCACGCCGAAAAGGAGAAACGCCAAGCGGAGCGCGCCAACGACTAACCGGGCCCGCGAAGGTCGGCCTGTCGCGCGCGCGCAGAGACGGCTACTTTTCAAAGCATGGTCACAATGCCCGCGTTGGACGGTGTCGAACACCGGTACGTAGAGCTCGGCGACGGCGTCACCATCCATGTCGCGGACGCCGGCCCGCCCGACGGACCGGCCGTCATGCTGGTGCACGGCTTCCCGGAGAACTGGTGGGAGTGGCACGAGCTGATCGGTCCGCTGGCCGCCGACGGCTACCGCGTGTTGTGCCCCGACCTGCGTGGTGCCGGATGGAGTTCGGCGCCCCGGTCGCGGTACCTGAAGGCTGAGCTGGCCGAGGATCTCGCCGGCGTGCTGGACCACTTGGGCATCGACAGGGTGAAACTTGTCGCCCACGACTGGGGCGGGCCCGCCGCATTCATCTTGATGCTGCGCCATCCCGAGAAGGTGTCCGGCTTTTTCGGGCTGAACACCGTGGCGCCGTGGGCGAAGTTCGATCTCGCCACGGTTCGCGACCTCTGGCGGTTCTGGTATCAGGTTCCGATGTTGCTGCCGGTCATCGGGCCACGGGTGATCAGCGACCCCAACTCGCGGTTTCTCCGAATACTGGGTTCGTGGGTCGGCGGCGGCTTCTCGCTGCCTGACGAAAGCGTCCGGCTGTACAGCGAATGCATGCGCCAGCCCGGACACGCGGAAGCCGGTTCGCGGTGGTATCGCAGCTTCCAGACCACGGAGATGCGCAGCTGGCTGGGCGGGGAGTACGACGACCTTCGCGTCGACGTGCCGGTTCGCTGGCTCAGCGGCACCGCCGACCCGGTGATCACTCCGCGGCTATTGGACGGATACGCCGACCGCATAAGCGATTTCGAGTTGGAGCTGGTCGACGGCGTCGGGCACTGGATCGTCGCGCAGCGACCCGAGCTGGTGCTTGATCGACTGCGAACGTTCCTTACGGCTTGACCAAGATCCGGATCGGGCTGCCGTCCGCGTGCTCCAGCATCTCGATCCCTGACCCGACGTCTTCGAGCGGTACGACCTTACTGATCGAACGCGAAAGATCAAGGCGCCCAAGCGAAACCAGTTTCGCCAAGGTCTCGATGTCGACGTTCTGGTAGCCGAGGTGACCGAGCACCTGCTTGTGGGCCAATGCGAACATGGCCGTGGGCCCGATGCTCGGTGACTCCACGCTCATTCCGACACCCACCAGTCGGCCGCCGGGTCGCAGACAGGCCAGAGCCTGCTCGAAGGTCACCTTCAGTCCGACGGCGTCGAAGGCCACATCCAGTTTGCGTCCGCCGTTGACCTCGGCGATCTTGTCGCTCAGGTCGTCGTCGCGTGAGTCGAAGGCATAGTCCGCGCCGAGTTCGACGGCACGTTGCAGAACGGCCGGATTGATGTCGAGGGCGATCACCGGTACCGCACCGATCAATCTCGCGAGCTGCACGATGTGGGTCCCGACGCCTCCGACTCCCCAGACGCCGACCGCTTCGCCGACCGCCACCTTGCCCGTTCGCACCACTGCCCCGTACGGGGTCGACACCGCATCGGCCAGGATTGCGGCCTGCTCCAGCGAGACGTTGTCCGGCACCCGGGTCAGCCCGGCCGCCTGGGCCACGGTGTATTCGGCCCAGGCGCCGTCGTAGGCGAAGGCCATCAATTGAATCCGAAGGCAGTTGGCCGTGTCGCCGCGGCGGCAGTTCGCGCAGGCCTGGCACGGCCGGCCGGCGGCGACCACCACCCGATCGCCCTCGGCCCAGTCCGTCACGTCTGGACCCAGTTTCGCGATCGTGCCCGAGGCTTCGTGGCCCTGGGTCACCACCGGCACCTGAGCGGGGAAGGTTCCGTTGATCAGGCTTAGGTCCGAATGGCAGATCCCGCAGAACGCCACCTTGACCAAAACTTCACCCGGGCCCGGCTCAGGGATCGGAACATCTTCCAGGACAACCGTTTTGGTATCAGCGTAAAAGCGCTCGGCGCGCATGGTCGACGTCATGTCGTGGCGCTACTCGACCCCGATGGTGACTTCGGTGGATTTGATGAACACCGTCGCCGGCTGACCGACCGTCAGGCCGAGATCGAGCGCCGCGTCCCTGGTGACCGAGGACGTGACCACCTGATCGCCACCGTCGAGCTTGATCTTGACGACGGCCATCACGGTGCCGAGGTCGACCGCGGTGATGACGCCTTTGAGCTGGTTTCGGGTGGATAGCCGCATCACAGTCCTTGCGTGGGTAGGGGTGGTCTTCGACGAGCCTAGACGCACGATCGCGCTAGGAGCGCGGCCCGAGCAGCGCGATGCACGCATCCACGGCGGGCTCGACGATCTCGCGGACGGACTGAGAGTCTTCGACGGCGAGTGCGGTCAATTCCCGGAGCCCGCCGAGCAGGATCACCGCCAGCGGCGCGGTCAACGGCGGCAGGTCGGCACGCCGGAACCCGGCGCTGGCGCTGAGGTCGATCAGTAGGTCGGACAGCAGCTGTATTCCGCGGCGCTGGACCGGTCGCCCGACCGCCCCCAGCGAGGGGAGCTCCCGAATCCAGCTCAAGGTGATGGCCGGTCGAGCTTCGATATACGCGACGTAGGCCTCGACGGCCTGACGGATCTGCTGGTGCCAGTCGTCGTCGGGATCGACGGCGGCGGCGATGCTCGCGCCGAGCTGTTCGATGTCCGCGGCCAGTAATTCGAGGAAGCACTCTTCCTTGCTGGCGAATTGGTCGTAAAACGTGCGCTTGGACGTGCGCGCGTGGCGCACCACATCGGCGACGGTGCTGGCGCGGTAGCCGCGCTCGCCTATCGAGGTGGCCAGGCCGTCGAGCAGCCGCAGCCGAAAAGGATCTTGCCCAGCCACGACGTCAACCGCGGCTACCGCTGTTGTCGCTGATGGCATCGTCGACGGCCCTCTCGGTTCATCCGCCCTTGTCAGGTTCGGTACTACAGAGTACCGTACCCGGAAAGGTCTGTGGTACATCGCGGTACCAACCCCTGGCGCGGGGGCAGATGTAGGGAGCAATGACGCCATGAGCGAAGTAGTCACCGTCGCATCGCCGGTCTCCGCAGTCCGGTTACCCCCGGCAGTGCGAGTCCCGAAGATAGTGCAGGGCTTTGGCTTTGCGATGTCCAGGCGCTCGATGATGCGGCGACTGTCGCGCCGCCATGGCAGCGTCTTCGCGCTGAAGCTCCCGATGTGGGGGCGCGTCATCGCGGTCAGTGACCCGCAGCTGGCGAAGCAGATCTTCACCAGCAGCCCAGACGAACTCGGCAATATCCAGCCGAATCTGGGCAGGCTGTTCGGATACGGTTCGGTCTTCGCGCTGGAGGGTGACGAACACCGCCGCCGGCGACGGCTATTGGCGCCGCCGTTTCACGGCAAGAGCATGAAGAACTACGAGAGCATCATCGAAGAAGAGACGCTGCGCGAGACCGCCGACTGGCCGGAGGGCACGACGTTCGCGACGCTGTCTGCGATGATGCGGATCACGCTGAACGCGATCCTGCGCGCGGTATTCGGCGCCGACGGTGCCGAACTCGACGAGCTGCGCCGGCTCATCCCGCCATGGGTCACCCTCGGCTCGCGTCTGGCGGCGCTACCCAAGCCGAAGCGCAACTATGGGCGGTTCAGCCCGTGGTACCGGCTGGACGTGTGGCGAGATCAGTACGACAACGTCATCGAGAAGTTGATCGCCGCCGAGCGGGCGGACCCGAACTTCGCCGACCGCAACGACGTGCTCGCGCTGCTGCTGCGCAGTAGCTACGAAGACGGATCTACCATGTCGCACAAGGACATTGGTGACGAGCTGCTCGCGCTGCTGGCCGCGGGCCACGAAACCACCGCGTCCACGCTGGCGTGGGCCTTCGAACGGATCAGCCGGCACCCGCAGCTGCTGGCGGCGCTCGTCGAAGAGGCCGACAGTGGCGGCAACGAGCTACGCCAGGCGACGATTCTGGAAGTCCAACGGGCAAGAACCGTCATCGATTTCGCCGGTCGTCACATCTACCCGGAGACATATCAACTCGGCGAGTGGGTGATTCCGCGCGGTTATTCGCTGCTGGTCGGCATCGCGCAGCTACACGACAACCCCGACGTGTTCCCCGATCCCGCGCGCTTCGACCCGCAGCGGTTCATCGGCACCAAACCGTCGGCGCTGTCCTGGATTCCGTTCGGTGGCGGGACGCGCCGCTGCGTCGGTGCGGCGTTCGCCAACATGGAGATGGATGTGGTGCTCCGAACGGTGCTGCGCCACTTCACCATTGAGACGACCGATGCCCCCGACGAGCACTGGCACTGCCGCGGGGTCGCGTTCATCCCGAAGGACGGCGGCCGGGTTGTGATGCGGCGGCGCTAAGTCCCGCTATTGACTGGCCGACGCGCGCCGGGGCAGCTTCCAGCCGGGACGGATGAAGTGGCACGTGTACCCGCTGGGGAAGCGCTCCAGGTAGTCCTGGTGCTCGGGCTCGGCCTCCCAGAAGTCTCCGGCGGGACTGACTTCGGTCACGACTTTGCCGGGCCATAGCCCCGAGGCCTCGACGTCGGCGATGGTGTCCAGCGCGATTTGCTTCTGCTCGTCGTCGACGTAGAAGATCGCCGATCGGTAGCTGGTGCCGCGGTCGTTGCCCTGCCGGTCCTTGGTGGTCGGATCGTGGATCTGGAAGAAGAACTCGAGCAAGGCGCGGTAGTCCGTGACAGTGGGGTCGTAGACGATCTCGACCGCCTCGGCGTGTGTGCCGTGGTTGCGGTACGTCGCGTTGGGGACGTCACCACCGCTGTAACCGACACGGCTCGAGATCACACCCGGCTGCTTGCGGATCAGGTCCTGCACGCCCCAGAAGCAGCCGCCGGCGAGGATCGCCCTTTGCGTGTTGGTCATGTCATTGCCTCGTTTCGCTCGGACCGAATGGTCGCAGTCTCCTTCCGATTATGCTGATGTTTCGGACCGGGGTGCACCGGCGAGGCGAAGCTCTCGACAAAGCGCGGTAGAACGTGTTCTAGTTTTGGCGTGAGCAGCCCGCAATTCTCCCGTAGCGAACTCGCCGCCGCCTTCGAGAAATTCGAAGCGACCGTCGATGCGGCGGCGCAATCGCAGGACTGGGACGCCTGGGTCCAGCACTACACGCCCGACGTGTTGTACATCGAACACGCGGCCGGCACCATGCACGGCCGCGACGAGGTCCGCGAGTGGATCGGTCGGACGATGGGGAGCTTTCCGGGCAGCCACATGGTCGCGTTTCCGTCGCTGTGGTCGGTGATCGACGAGCCCACCGGGCGCGTCATCATGGAACTCGACAATCCGATGAAGGATCCCGGTGACGGCACCGTCATCGGCGCGACGAACATCTCGATCATCACCTACGCCGGCGACGGCCTGTGGCGTCAGCAGGAAGACATCTATAACCCGCTGCGCTTCGTGCAGGCCTCGATGAAGTGGTGCCACAAGGCGCAGGAACTGGGCACCCTTGACGAGGACGCCGCACGGTTCATGGAGCAGTACGGCGGCGCTCGGTGAGCGCCAAACCCAAACTTGTCATCGGCGCCAACGGTTTTCTGGGCTCGCATGTGACCCGCCAGCTCGTCGCCGAGGGTGCCCATGAAAACCAAGAAAACTATGAAGTGCGGGCGATGGTGCGCGAGGGCGCGAATACCCGCTCCATCGACGACCTCGAGCTCACCCGATTCCATGGCGACGTCTTCGACACCGATGCGGTGCGCGCAGCGATGGACGGTGTCGACGACGTGTACTACTGCGTCGTCGACACCCGCGCGTGGCTGCGTGACACGGCGCCGCTGTTTCGTACCAACGTGGAGGGCCTGCGCAACGTTCTCGATGTCGCCGTCAATCAACCCTTGCGCAAGTTCATCTTCACCAGCACCTACGCGACGGTCGGCCGACGGCATGGTCACGTGGCGACCGAAGACGATGTGATCGCGTCGGCCGGGCTGACGCCCTACGTGCAATCCCGGGTCCAAGCCGAAAACCTGGTCATGCGCTACGTCGCGGACGCGGGGCTGCCTGCCGTCGCGATGTGCGTGTCCACGACGTACGGCGATGGCGACTGGGGCGGCACCCCGCACGGTGCCTTCATCGCCGGTGCGGTATTCGGCAAGCTGCCGTTCCTGATGAACGGCATTGAGCTCGAGGTCGTCGGTGTCGACGATGCCGCCCGGGCCATGATCCTGGCCGCCGAGCACGGCCGCGTCGGTGAGCGGTACCTGGTCTCCGAAAAGATGATGGCGTTGAACGATTCGATCCGGATCGCGGCCGACGAGGCCGGCGTCCCGCCGCCGCAACGCGCGATCTCAGTCCCGATGCTCTACGCCCTGGCCGCTGCGGGAACCCTCAAGGCCAAGCTCAGTGGCACGGATGCCCAACTCAGCCTCGCGTCGGTGCGGATGATGCGCGCCGAAGCACCCGTGGACAGCAGCAAGGCGAGGCGGGAACTGGGCTGGCAACCACGCCCGGTCGAGGAATCGATCCGCGAGGCCGCCCGGTTCTGGGCCGCGATGCGCACCCCTCGAACGGCCGCGCAACCGGATTAGCTCGGTCGGAATGGACCGGATACGCGTGGATCTGAACGGACCGCCGCAGACGACGCTGGCGACGCTGTACGCCCGTCGTCCGTCTCTCCGGCTCGAAGCTGCACTGGGGCATCGACGGGCCGAGCGACATCGTCGACGCCGTTCCCGGGGTGCGCCTACTGCTATGGCAATCAGTCTTCGACAGCGACACTTTCGGCCTGGTTTCACCGTGCGTGCGCCGGGTAGGCAGGGCGATGGCGGCGGTGCCGGCACTACGCACAATGGCGCAATACCATCGCTACGCATTCGGGCCGGTCCCGGTGAACAAGGTCGGGAAGTCTTGAGACCCGGCCGGTGTTGCACCCGTACATCTGAGGAGGAATAACCATGACTCACAAACAGGTCTTGGAGCCGAATGCCGGGCACCCGATCACCATCACGCCGACCGAGGGGAGGGTGCAGGTTCGCGTCAACGGCGAGCTCGTCGCGGACAGTACGGCGGCACTCGAATTGCGCGAAGCCACCATCCCTGCGGTGCAATACATTCCGCTGGACGACGTGGCCCAGGACCGGCTGACTCGGACCGAAACCGTCACCTACTGCCCGTTCAAAGGCGATGCCAGCTACTACGCCGTGACCACCTCGGCCGGTGACACCGTCGAGGACGTGATCTGGACCTACGAGCAGCCGTACCCCGCGGTGGCCGAGATCGCCGGGCACGTCGCGTTTTACCCCGATAAGGCCGACATCAGCGTCAGCGCCGAATAGACCCCGGCGCCCGGATCACTCGCCGAGCAGTGTGGCGCGGGCGCGAGTGTCGCTGTATTCGCGCATCGAGACGATCAATCCGTCCAGCGTCTCGAAGATGCACACGAACGGGGTGTCGTACTGTTCGCCGCCGGAGTTGGTGCCGGTGGCGTGCGCCTCCACGACCACCGTGTCGCCCTCGTTGATGCAGCGGAGCAAATCGATGGTGAGCTCGATGGACTGTTTGCGCCGGTCGGTCGCGCGCCGCAGGGCTTGTTTGTCGTAGGACTCGCGGGTGAACAGGCTCCAATAGCTGAAGTCGTCGCTGAGCAACGCGAAACCCTCGTCGAGGTCGCCGTCCTCGCTCAGACTCTGGAGGAACATCCAGGCCAGTTCGGCATTGGGAGCGTCGAACGGCGTCATCACATCGCAATAGTGTCTTGGCAGGTAGTGGACGGTCAATCAGAGCGGAAATCCGGGGTTGTCGGTGAAGAGCGCGCGCAGGGTCACGTTCCCCGGGGCGGTCAGCTTCGGGCACACCCTGGCGCCGCTTCGCCGCGGACCCCGGGACCCATGCTTTCGCCTCCCGGGTGACGGCACCATCTGGCGAACTAGCCTGCTGCCCAGCGGACCCGTCACGGCGCGCATCACCCGCGCGGCTGCCGACGCGGCGTACTGCGAAGCATGGGGCAGCGGCGCCCAGGAATTCATGGAGCGGCTGCCCGCGCTGATCGGAGCCGACGACGACGCCTCGGACTTCGTGCCGACGCACCCGACGGTGGCCGCCGCGCACCGGCGCGTACCGCACCTGCGCCTGGGCCGCACCGGGCAGGTGCTGGAAGCCCTGATCCCGGCGATCATCGAGCAGCGGGTCCCCGGCGCCGACGCGTTCCGGTCCTGGCGGGTGCTGGTGACCAAGTACGGCACGCCGGCGCCGGGCCCGGCACCGGCCGGCATGCGCGTGCCGCCGTCGGCCGAGGTCTGGCGAACCATCCCATCGTGGGAATTCCATCGCGCCAATGTCGATCCACGGCGGGCCCAGGCCGTGGTGACTTGCGCCCGCCGCGCCGCCTCGCTGGAACGCCTGTCGTCACGGCCGGCGGAGCAGGTGCGCAAGGCGCTGACGTCGCTACCAGGAGTTGGGGAGTGGACGGCCGCCGAGACCGCGCAGCGGGCATTCGGTGACGCCGACGCCGTCTCGATCGGCGACTATCACATCCCGAAGATGATCGGCTGGACGCTGCTGGGCCACCCCGTCGATGACGAGGCGATGCTCGAGATGCTCGAACCGATGCGACCGCACCGCCACCGGGTGATCTGCGTGCTCTACGCCAGCGGATTGGCCTACGAGCCGCGCCGTGGGGCGCGACTGCCGGTGCAGCAGATCCACTCGCTCTGACCAGCCGGTGTTTTCGAGCTGAGCCTTCGGGTACCCGTCTTCGCACGCGATATGTGAGGAAGGAAGCGATGACTCAATTCACTATTCCGGGGTTGACCGACAAGCAGGCGTTGCGGCTGACCGAGTTGCTGCAGAAGCAGTTGAGCACTTACAACGATCTTCATCTGACGCTCAAGCACATTCACTGGAATGTGGTGGGGCCCAGCTTTATTGGTGTACACGAGATGATCGACCCTCAGGTAGAGGTGGTGCGCGCGTTCGCCGACGACGTCGCCGAACGTATTGCGGCGCTTGGCGCTTCGCCCGAGGGCACACCCGGTGCGATCATCAGGGACCGGTCCTGGGATGACTATTCGGTCGGCCGCGACACCGTGCCGGCACACCTAGCCGCGCTGGACTTGGTCTACAACGGCGTGATCGAAGATCTCCGCGCGGCCATCGACGAGACGGACGAACTCGACCCCGTGACGCAGGACCTGTTGATCGGCCAGGCCGGGCCGCTGGAGAAGTTCCAATGGTTCGTGCGCGCGCATCTCGAGAGCACAGGCGGCAAGTTGAGCCACGGCGGCAAGACGACGGAAAAGAGCGCCGCGAACACCGCGCGCGGCAAGTCCAAGTAACTATTCGGGGGCGGTTTCGCGCGCGCGTTCGGCCTCGGCGGTCTCCCGGTTAAGCCGCTGTGCTTCGTAGATGGTGACGTTGGTGCGCGACATCAGCAACGACGCGATCCCCACCGCGATGATGGCGCCGGGAACCACCGAGAACGAGCCGGTCATCTCCGCGACCATGATCATGACGGCCAGCGGTGCGCGCGCGACGCTGCCGAAACAGGCCATCATGCCGACCACGACGAAGATGCCCGGCCCTTCGGGTATGCCGGGCACTCCGGATAACTCGCCCAGCCGCCAAATGGCGGCGCCGACGAAGGCGCCGATCACGATTCCGGGGCCGAACAGGCCACCGGAGCCTCCGGTGCCGATCGAGAGCGAGGTCGCGACGATCTTGGCCAGCGGCAGGACGATGACGATCCACAGCGGGATTCCCATCAGCGATCCGCGATCGGCGGCCAGCTGGGCCCAGCCGTAGCCGCTGCTGAGAATCTCGGGGATCAGCAGGCCCAACAGCCCGACCAGCAGTCCGCCCACCGCCGGCTTCAGCACCGGCCCGCCCGGAAGTCGGCGGGTGAGCCGGACGGCGGCGTGAAAGATCCAGGCATACAGGTAGCCGACTGCCGCCGCGACCAGCCCGATCACCACGAACCACAACAGCGGCCAGGCCTTTTCGAAGCGGTACTCGGCGTCGATGTAGCCGAACAACGGGTTGAAGCCCAAGAACGCGCCCAGCACCGCATACGCCGTTCCCGAGGTGATGAACCCGGGCAGCAGACAGCGATAGTCGAAATCGTCGCGGTAGGTGATCGATGCGGCCAGCACCGCCCCGCCCAGGGGCGCGGCGAAGATCGCGCCGATACCCGCGCCGATGCCCAACGCCACCGCCACCCGGCCGTCCTCGTCGGACAGGCCGAGGCGCCGGGTGAGCAGCGAGCAGAAGCCCGCCGAAATCTGTGCCGTCGGGCCCTCGCGGCCACCCGAACCGCCCGATCCGATGGTCAATGCGCTGGCGACCATCTTCACCAGCACCGCGCGGAAGCGGATCGCGCGCGGATCGGTATGCACCGCCTCGATGGCTTCGTCGGTGCCATGCCCGGTGGCCTCAGGTGCGAGCTTGGCCACCAGCATCGCCGACAGCAGGGCGCCGGCCGTCGTCACCAACGGAATCGCCCACGGACGCGTGAAGCCGACCGACCCGTGGCTGCCACCGTCGCCCACCGGGGTCGGAATGCGGTAGTCCGCCAGATAGCCCAGCAGGAACTCGCCGGCGTATTTGAGGACCAGGTAAAACACAACTGCGCCCAGGCCCGAGATCACGCCGATCGTGATGCCCAGTAGAAACCATTTGCGCAGGTAGCCCGAGCGTCTGATGGATGCCCCGAAGCGTCCGCCGGCGGCGGCGGGCGGGGCGACCGCGGGCTGAGTTTCGTCGTCCGTCGGCTCGGTCACCGTACGAGTCTGACCCGGGACCCCGGTGGCTTCCACTCAGGAATAAACGGACTCTGGTCCGGTTATACGGGTAGTTCGAAATGAAGGAGATTGATATGCCCGCCATCACCGCAGATACATTGACATTGCCCCGGGTCAGCGCGGCCAATCCGCAGGACACGGAACGCCCGGTCCGGTCGATCACGACGGGCCCGCGTGGATACGAGGGTGAGGGGTTCCCCGTCGTCCGGGCATTCGCCGGCGTCGGCGCCGCCGCCCTGGACCCGTTTGTGCACATGGACCAGATGGGCGAGGTGGACTACGAGCCGGGCGAGCCCCGTGGTACGGATTGGCACCCACACCGCGGCTTCGAAACCGTCACCTACATGATCGACGGCAAGTTCGCGCATCAGGATTCCCACGGCGGTGGCGGCCTGATCACGGACGGTGCGACGCAGTGGATGACGGCCGGCTCGGGCATTTTGCACATCGAGACCCCGCCCGCCGAACTCGTCGAAAGCGGCGGTGTGTTCCACGGCATCCAGCTCTGGGTGAATCTGCCGAAGAAAGACAAGTTCACCCAGCCCAGGTACCAGGCCATCGAAGGCAACGACGCCAAGCTGCTGGCCTCCGACGACGGTGGAGCGTTGGTCCGCATCATTGCCGGAGAGATCGACGGCGACCGCGGACCCGGCGTCACCCACACGCCGATCACGCTGGCGCACGCCACGATCCAAAACGGGGCCAGGCTCAACCTTCCGTGGCGGCGCGATTTCAACGCGTTGGTGTACGTGTTGGCCGGGAGCGGTACGGTCGGTCCGGTCGGTCATCCGATCCACCAGGGTCAGTTAGCTGTGCTGGGGCCCGGCGACCGGATCACCGTGACCGCCGAGGCGACTCAACAATCGTCATCGACCTCGGCAATGGACGTGCTGTTGCTTGGTGGACAGCCCATTCGCGAGCCGGTTTTCCACTACGGGCCATTTGTGATGAACTCGCGCGCGGAATTGGTCCAAGCTCTGGAGGACTACCAAGCGGGAAAGTTTGGCAACATTCCGCCAAACGCCTTAATGCCGCATCGTGCGGGTGGCACACTTTAACGGTGCCGTCAACGGCGAGGCGCCGGCCGGGCCGCCCACCCGCCGCAAAGGCCGACGAGACGCGCAAGAGAATCTTGCGCGCCGGGCGAGTTGTGTTCAGCGAACGCGGCTACGAGGGCGCTACTTTCCAGGCCATCGCGGTGCGCGCCGATCTCACCCGGCCGGCGATCAACCACTACTTCTCCAGCAAGCGGGTGCTGTACCGGGAAGTACTGAGCCAAACCGCCGAGCTGCTATTCGGCGCCGGTATTGCACAGGCAGATCGGGAGACAACGCTGATGGCGCGGCTCACCGGCTTCATCTCGGCGGCGGTTTCGGTGAATTCCGAGCATCCCTCCGCGTCGGCGTTTCTGATCAGCTCGATTCTGGAATCCCAGCGCCACCCGGAATTGAGCCAATCTGAAAACGACGCGGTGCTGATTTGCCGGGAATTCTTGACCCGGGTCGTCAACGATGCGATCAAGCGGGGAGAGTTTGCTGCCGCGGTCGATGCCCATGCGTTGATCGAGACACTGCTGGTGGTGCTGTGCGGCGCCGGATTCTATGCCGGTTACGTCCGGAACTACCAGGAGATGCAGGCCGTCACCGACATGCTCGGGCGGCTGCTGGACGGCGCGCTGTTTCGGTCCGAGTGTTAGACCGGTAGCGCGCCGGTCGGGCGCAGTGAGATCGCGCACAAAGCGCATAGGCTAACTAACTTTTTCGGGTACCATAGCCCCGAAATGACTGATCTCGACGACTCTTCCTCGTTGCAGCCCCCGTTGCCTTCCTCGCTACGCACCGCGGGGGACTCGTGGGCCATCACCGAACTCGTCGGTGCCACCGCTTTGGGCGTCGCGGCCGCGCGCGCCGCGGAGACAGCCGGATCCAATCCGCTGATTCGTGACGAATTCGCCCGGAAATTGGTCTCTCCCGCGGGACCGGCCTGGGCCCGGTTGACCGACCCCGACGTGGCCTGGCTGGACGGCGACGAGCAGGGACAGCGCGGGCATCGGCTCGGCATCGACTACCAGGCCGTCCGCACGCACTTCTTCGACGAGTACTTCGCGGATGCTGTTGGGCCCGCCGGCGACGGGCTCCGGCAGGTGGTGATCCTGGCCGCCGGTCTGGACTCGCGCGCCTACCGGCTGGACTGGCCCGCCGAAACCGCGGTCTACGAGATCGACCAGCCCAAGGTGCTGGAATACAAGACCGGGATTCTGGAGTCGTACGGCGCGGTGCCCACCGCCAGCCGGCGCACGGTAGCGGTGGATCTGCGTGACGACTGGCCGGCGGCGCTGACGGCGGCCGGATTCGACCGCACCCAACCGACGGCCTGGCTTGCCGAGGGCTTGCTGCCGTATCTGCCGAGCGATGCCCAGGACCGGCTTTTCGAGATGTTCACCGCGCTCAGCGCACCCGGCAGTCAGGTCGCCATCGAGGTGTTCGGCATCAACTCGAGCAGCAATACCAACCGCTGGCAGCGGATGCGGGAGCGGCTCGGACTGGACGTCAACGTCCAGGCGCTGACATTCCACGAGCCTGACCGATCCGACGCCGCCGAGTGGTTGACCGACCATGGCTGGCAGGTGAAAGTCGTCAACAACCGCGAGGAGATGGCCCGGCTGGGTCGCGCGGTCCCCGAAGACCTGGCCGACGATGCCGTCCGCAGCTCCCTGCTGCGCGCGCGTTTCGCGGGAACGTCCCACTGACCCAAACGAACAAGACCTGGAGTACCTGCCGATGAGTTCACTTCGCACACATGACGACACCTGGGACATCAAGACGAGCGTCGGTAGCACCGCGGTCATGGTGGCCGCCGCGCGGGCCATCGAAACCGAGCAGCCCGACGCGCTGATCCGCGACCCCTACGCCAAGCTGCTGGTCAGCAATTCCGGGGCCGAGATCTTATGGGAGGCCATGCTCGACCCGGAGGTCGTGGCCAAGATCGAAGCCATCGACAAAGAATCCGCCGCCCGCATCCAGCACATGCGCGGTTACCAGGCGGTGCGGACTCATTTCTTCGACTCCTATTTCGCCGACGCCGTCGGCGCCGGGATACGGCAGGTGGTGATTCTGGCGTCGGGCCTGGACTCGCGGGCCTATCGGCTGGACTGGCCGGCCGGGACCACGGTCTACGAGATCGACCAGCCCCAGGTGTTGGAATACAAATCCGCCACGCTGGCCGAAAGCGGCGCCACCCCGTCCGCCGATCGTCGCGAAGTAGCCATTGACCTGCGTGAGGACTGGCCGGCCGCGCTGCGCGCCGCGGGCTTCGACCCGACTCAGCGCACCGCCTGGCTAGCCGAGGGATTGCTGATGTACCTGCCCGCCGAGGCGCAGGACAAGTTGTTCACCCAGATCGGCGAGCTGAGCCCGGCGGGCAGCCGGGTCGCGGCCGAAACCGCACCCACGCACTCCGACGAACGGCGTGAGCAGATGCGCGAACGGTTCAAGAAGGTGGCCGACGAGATCGGCATTGAGCAGAGTGTCGACGTCGGCGAGCTGATGTACCGCGACGAGAATCGGGCGGACGTCGCGGAGTGGCTGAACCACAACGGCTGGCGCGCCACGGCGCAGAACTCGGTCGATGAGATGGACCGCCTGGGCCGCAGGATCGACAGCGTCGAACTGGACGACGACAAGGATGCCTTCTCGGACTTCGTGATCGCGGAGCGCTGGTAAATGCCACGCACCGCGGACGACTCCTGGGATATCGCCACCAGCGTCGGGGCGACCGCGGTGATGGTGGCGCTGGCCCGCGCCGCCGAGACCGCCTGCGCCGACCCGCTGATCCGCGATCAGTTCGCCGAGCCGTTGGTCTCCACGCCCGAACTCGAGGGCGTTCGTGAGCAGGTGGCCGTCTGGTGGGCGGGCGACCCGGATGACGACTCCGAGGATGGAGCCCCGGACGCCGAGCACATGATCGCTTACCAGGCGGTACGCACGCATTTCTTCGACGCATATTTCGCCGACGCCGCCGCCGCGGGTATCCGACAGATCGTCATCCTGGCGGCGGGCCTGGATTCGCGGGCATACCGCCTCGACTGGCCGGCCGGCGTCACGGTCTACGAGATCGATCTGCCCAAGGTGCTCGAGTACAAGGCGCAGACCCTGGCGCGCCACGGCGCGACGCCCGTCGCCGACCGGCGGCCCGTTCCCGTCGACCTGCGCCATGACTGGCCACAGGCACTGCGCGACACCGGTTTTGACGCGGACAAGCCGACCGCCTGGCTGGCCGAAGGGCTACTGCCGTTTCTGCCGGCGGCCGCGCAGGAAGCGCTGTTCACCTCGATCGACGCACTGAGCGGATCGGGTAGCCGGGTGGCCGTCGAGAATTTCGGCGTCGACGCAGACAGGCGTCGCGAGGCCGAAGAGCGGTGGGCCGAGCTGAAAGCCAAGCGCGACGCGCGTGGCCAAGACACCTCCTTCAACCCGTTCGACCTCTGGTTCGAAGACGAGGGCCGGCCCGACGCCGGTGACTGGTTCAGCGAGCAGGGGTGGACCGTCCGCACAGTGGATGCGCGCGAGGAGGCCACCCGCCTGGGTCGCGAGCCGCACTCCGAAGATCGGCCGTTCACCAACACTTTCGTGACGGCAACCAAACGCTGAGCAGGTCCCGCGGGATCTTCCTTTACTGCCCAACCGACCGGATGGTTAGGATCGCGGTATCGCCCGTTTGTGTCCGCGAGCACAGTCGTGGGCCGCCCCGGGAAGGTGCGAGAGGGGAAGACAAAGATGACTACCGAATCGGTTGCACCCAAGACATCCGAGTTCACCAACGGGACTTCCGCGGCGTCGGAGGCGGCTCGACCCGCCGACATCCCCGGGACGGTGGCCCGGCTGCGCAAGACTTTCGCCGGCGGTCGCACCCGCGACGTGGAGTGGCGCAAGCGCCAGCTGCTGCAACTGGCGCGTTTGGTGGAAGAGAACGACGCCGCGATCAACGCCGCGCTGGCCGAGGACCTGGACCGCCACCCTTTCGAGGCGTTCATCGGCGACACCGCCGGCACCATCGGCGAGGCGAAGTACGCGGCCAAGAGGGTGCGCAAGTGGGCGCGACGCAAGTACACGCTGCTCGAGGCGGCGCAGCTTCCCGGGCGGGGCTGGATCCAGTACGAGCCCTACGGCACCGTGCTGGTCATCGGAGCCTGGAATTACCCGTTCTACCTGACCTTGGGTCCGGCGGTCGGCGCGATCGCCGCGGGTAACGCCGTGGTGCTCAAGCCCTCGGAAGTCGCCGCCGCTTCGTCGCACCTGATGGCCGAGTTGGTGCCGCGCTATCTCGACAATGATGCGATCGCGGTGATCGAAGGTGACGGCACGGTCAGCCAGGAGCTGATCGCGCAAGGCCTGGACCGGGTGGTGTTCACCGGTGGCACCGAGATCGGCCGCAAGGTCTATGAAGGCGCGGCGCCGCACCTGACCCCGTGCACGCTCGAACTCGGGGGCAAGAGCCCGGTGATCGTCGCGGCCGACGCCGACGTGGACGTCGCCGCCAAGCGGATCGCCTGGATCAAACTGCTCAACGGCGGACAGACGTGTGTCGCACCGGACTACGTGCTGGCGGACGCGAAGATCCGCGACGAACTCGTGAGCAAAATCGGCGCGGCCATTACCAAGTACCGTTCCGAGGGGCCGAACGGAATGCGCATGGCCAACCAGCGGCAGTTCGACCGGCTCAGCGGTTACCTCAAGGGCGCGGGCGGCAAGGTCACCGTCGGTGGGGGCAGTGACCCGTCGACCCTGCGCATCGAGCCGACGGTCGTCGTCGATCCCGACCCGGACGGCCCGCTGATGGCAAACGAGATCTTCGGTCCGCTGCTGCCGGTGATCACCGTCCAATCCCTCGACGACGCAATACGTTTCGTCAACTCGCGGCCCAAGCCGCTGGCTGCGTACCTGTTCACCAAGTCGCGCGAGGTGCGTGAAAAGGTGATCAGTGAAGTTCCGGCCGGCGGCATGGTGGTCAACCATCTCGCCTTCCAGGTGTCCACGGCCAAGCTGCCGTTCGGCGGGGTCGGTGCCTCGGGAATGGGTGCCTACCACGGCAAGTGGGGCTTCGAGGAGTTCAGCCACCGCAAGTCGGTGCTGACCAAACCGACCCGTCCCGACCTCTCGAGCTTTACCTACCCGCCGTACACGGACCGGGCCCTGAAGATCGCCCGCAAGCTGTTTTGACACACTTGCTCGGGGGTCGTCCACGACCGTTGATCAATTGCAGAGAGGAACCAGATGCCCGGAGTGCAGGATCGCGTCATCGTCGTCACCGGAGCCGGCGGAGGACTCGGGCGTGAATACGCGCTCACCCTCGCCAAGGAGGGCGCGAGCGTCATCGTCAATGACCTCGGTGGAGCCCGTGACGGCACCGGCGCCGGCCACAACATGGCCGACGAGGTGGTCAAGGAGATCAAGGACGCCGGTGGCCGGGCGGCCGCCAGCTACGACAGCGTCGCCGAGCCCGAGGGCGCCGAAAACATCATCAAGACCGCGCTCGACGAGTTCGGCGCCATCCACGGCGTGGTGAGCAATGCCGGGATCCTGCGCGACGGCACCTTCCACAAGATGACGTTCGAGAACTGGGACTCCGTGCTCAAGGTGCACCTGTACGGCGGATACAACGTGATCCGCGCGGCGTGGCCGCATTTCCGGGAGCAGAGTTACGGTCGGGTGGTGGTCGCCACCTCGACCAGCGGCCTGTTCGGCAACTTCGGCCAGACCAACTACGGCGCCGCGAAGCTCGGCCTGGTCGGCCTGATCAACAGCCTGGCGTTGGAGGGGGCCAAGTACAACATCCACGCCAACGCCGTCGCTCCAATCGCGGCCACCCGGATGACCGAGGACATCCTGCCCAAGGAAGTGCTCGAGAAGCTCACTCCCGAGTACGTCGCGCCGGTGGTGGCCTACCTGACCACCGAGGAAAACCCCAACAACGCTTCGGTTTTCGTGGTCGGTGGCGGCAAGGTGCAGCGTGTGGCGCTGTTCCAGAACGACGGCATCACCTTCGACAAGCCGCCGACGGTCGACGATGTCGCCGGGCACTGGGACGAGATCACCGACTTGTCCGCGGCCAAGCAGGCCAACTTCAAACTGGGCTAAGCCCAGCGGGTTAGGCGAGCAGCTCGTTGCGCAGGCGGTTCACATCCGCCTGCGTGACGCCTGCATCGCGCAGGTAAGCGTCCAGCGAGCCGTACCTCTCGTCGATCGCCTGGCGCGAGGCGTCCAGGTACTCCGGGCGCACGCCGAGGACGCCGTCGGCCAGCCGCGCCTTGGTGAACGTGACGACCTCCTGGGTCAGTTCGACGTCGGAGCGCTGCTGGATCATTTCGTAGATGTGGTCCCGCAGTTGAGGTACCGCGTCGTTGCTGCGCAAGTAGTCGGCGACGATGGTGTCGCGGTCGATACCGATTGCTTCCAGTACCGTAGCCACCACGAAACCGGTGCGGTCCTTTCCCGCGAAGCAGTGCGTCAGCACCGGGCGCCCGGCAGCGAGCAACGAAAAGACCTGCCGCACAGCGCGTTGCGCCCCGTTGCGGGACGGGAACTGTTGGTACTCGTCGGTCATATGGCGGATGGCGGCCTCGTTGACCGCCTCGTCGGATTGGTCGGGATCGCCCTCGAACAGCCGCCGAAACGCGATTTCGTGCGGCGCATCGTGGTCACTTGTCTCCTCGTCACCGAGATCGGGAAACGGCAGCAGATGGACGTCGATGCCGTCAGGAACCAATCCCGGCCCGCGCCGGGCGACCTCGCGTGCGGCACGCAGGTCGGCGACGTCGGTGATACCCAACTGGCGCAGTGTCTCTCGGCCCTCGTCGTCCAGCCGGCTCAGCTCGCCGGACCGGAACAGCCGTCCGGGCCGAAGCGCGGGCGCGCCGTCGGCGACGTCACGAAAGTTCCACGCGCCCGAAAGTTCTCGTAGCGCCTCAGTCATGCGGGGTCACCGCTGCGGCGAAAGTGGACTGCTCCCGGCCGATTTCGGAACGCGCGATCGTCCGCATGTGCACCTCGTCGGGCCCGTCGAAGATCCGCATGGCGCGATGCCAGCCGTAGAGCCGGGCCAGCACCGTGTCGTCGCTGATGCCGGCGGCCCCATGCACCTGGATCGCACGGTCGATGACGTCGCAGGCCACTTGCGGTGCCACCGCTTTGATCTGCGACACCAGCAGATGAGCGGCCCTGTTGCCGTGCTGGTCGATCGTCCACGCCGCCTTCTCGCAGAGCAGCCTGGCTTGGTCGATCTCGTTGCGGGACTTGGCAATTGCTTGCTGCACCAGACCCTGATCAGCCAGCGGACGGCCGAAAGCAATCCGGTTGTTCGCGCGGTGCACCATCAGGGCCAGGGCACGTTCGGCCCCGCCGAGCGCGCGCATGCAATGGTGGATGCGACCCGGCCCCAGCCGGGCCTGGGCGATCGCGAAGCCACCGCCCTCTTCGCCGAGCAGGTTGGTGGCCGGAACGCGGACGTTGTCGTAGATGATTTCGCAGTGCCCGTGCTGGTCCTGGTAGCCGAACACCGGTGTCGAGCGCACCACCGTCACGCCCGGGGTGTCCATCGGCACCAGGACCATCGACTGCTGCTGATGGCTGGCCGCGTCGGGGTTGGTGCGGCCCATCACGATCAGGATCTTGCAGCGCGGGTCTGAGGCGCCCGAGGTCCACCACTTGCGGCCGTTGATCACGTAGTCGCCGCCGTCGCGCACGATGGCCGTTTGGATGTTGCGGGCGTCGCTGCTGGCGACCGCCGGCTCGGTCATCGAGAAGGCGCTGCGGATCTCGCCGGCCAGCAGCGGCTCCAGCCACTGCTTGCGCTGCTCCGCGGTGGCGAACAGATGCAGGGTTTCCATGTTCCCGGTGTCCGGCGCCGCACAGTTGACGGCTTCGGGTGCCAGCTCCAGGCTCCAGCCGGTCAGCTCGGCCAGCGGCGCGTATTCCAGGTTGGTCAACCCCGACTCGGCCGGCAGGAACAGGTTCCACAGGCCGCGCTCTTTGGCCTTAATTTTGAGTTCCTCGATAACCGGCGGAACGGTGTGGTCGTCGGGGCCGGCCTCGTGGCGGTAGCTGTCGTAGGCGGCCTCGGCCGGAAAGACATACTCAGTCATGAAGTCGGACAACCGCTTGTGGTAATCGGCGGCCTTAGCCGACATCGCGAAGTCCATGTCCGCCACGATAGGACACCTGGGTAAAGGCGGCGCTGGCGGGACAAACGCTTCGCTTCCGGGTCACCGGCGCGACACCGAAACCGCGCAGACGACACGCCGTGGCGGGTATGCCAGGTTGCAGTCTCGGCGAAATGCCCGCGCTCGGGGTGGAGCACGATGGAGACATGACCGACGCCGCAGAATCCCGTCCTCCGTTTCCCCCGTTCACTTACGAAACAGCTTTACAGAAGGTCCAGGCCGCCGAGGACGCCTGGAACACCTGCAATCCCGAACAAGTCAGCCTGGCCTACACACCCGACTCGCAATGGCGAAACCGCGGCGAGCACATCGTGGGCCGGGCCGCGATCGTGGCGTTCCTGACCCGCAAGTGGCAGCGCGAACTCGACTACTCACTGCGCAAAGGTCTGTGGGACTTCCACGACAACCGGATCGCCGTGCGGTTCCAGTACGAATGCCACGATCAGTCCGGGCAGTGGTACCGCAGCTACGGCAACGAACTGTGGGAGTTCGCGGAGTCGGGGCTGATGGCGCGTCGCGAGGCCAGCATCAACGACGTGCCGATCGACGAATCGCAGCGGCGGCACTTCGGACCACGCCCGGTGTCAGAGCACGGCCAAGACTTCCCGCTCTGGTAGCGGCGGCTAGGGTGTTCAATCCAACGGAGTTCGCAACAGGGCAGCTGAGCTAAGGAAAGTAGATGCGTGCGCCATGACAGATGCGCTGACGACGGTTGGGGTGGTTGCCGAGTCCGGGACCGACGAGCGGCGTGTTGCGCTGGTACCCAAGGCGGTCGCGTCCCTGGTGGCCAGTGGTGTGGCGGTCGTGGTCGAGGCCGGCGCGGGTGCGCGGGCTTTGCTTCCCGACGAGCTCTACAGCGCGGCCGGTGCCAGCATCGGAGACGCGTGGGCTGCCGATGTCGTCGTCAAGGTAGCGCCGCCGACGGCCGACGAGGTCAACAAGCTGCACAGCGGTCAGACGTTGATCGGCTTCCTGGCCCCCCGCAACGCCGAGAACTCGATCGGCGCGCTCAAGGCCGCCGGCGTGCAGGCGTTCGCGCTGGAGGCCATCCCGCGCATCTCGCGGGCCCAGGCGATGGATGCGTTGTCGTCCCAGGGCAACGTCTCCGGTTACAAGGCCGTGCTGCTGGCGGCGTCGGAGTCGACCCGGTTTTTCCCGATGCTGACGACGGCGGCGGGCACGGTGAAGCCGGCCACGGTGCTGGTGCTCGGGGTGGGCGTGGCCGGGTTGCAGGCACTGGCGACGGCCAAGCGGCTCGGTGCGCGCACCACCGGCTACGACGTGCGTCCCGAGGTGGCCGATCAGGTGCGTTCGGTGGGGGCGCAGTGGCTGGATGTCGGCATTGACGCGGCGGGCGAGGGCGGTTACGCGCGCGAGCTCACCGACTCCGAGCGCGCCCAGCAGCAGCAGGCATTGGAAAAGGCCATCAGCGGCTTCGACATCGTGATCACCACGGCGCTGGTTCCGGGCCGGCCCGCACCGCGTCTGGTAACCGCCGCCGCGGTGGAGGCGATGAAGCCCGGCAGCGTGGTGGTGGACCTGGCCGGGGAAACCGGAGGCAACTGCGAGCTCACCGAGCCCGGTAAGACGGTCGTCCGCCACGACGTCACGATCGCCTCGCCGCTGAACCTGCCCGCCACGATGCCCGAACACGCCAGCGAGCTGTACAGCAAGAACATCACCGCCTTGCTGGATCTGCTGATCACCGACGGCAAGCTCGCCCCCGACTTCGACGACGAAGTGCTCGCGGACTCGTGCGTGACCCGCGACCGCGCCGGCGACGTTGCAGAACGCAGTGATGCTGAGGAGCGGCGCCAGACGGCAGGAGAGGACTCCTAGATGTACGACGAACTTTTCGCGAACCTCGCGATTCTGGTGCTATCCGGATTCGTCGGGTTCGCGGTGATCTCCAAGGTGCCCAACACGTTGCACACACCGCTGATGTCCGGCACCAACGCGATCCACGGCATCGTGGTGCTGGGCGCGCTGGTGGTGTTCGGGGAGGTCGAGCACCCGTCGCTGGCGGTGCAGATCATCCTGTTCGTCGCGGTGGTGTTCGGCACGCTGAACGTGATCGGCGGCTTCATCGTCACCGACCGGATGCTGGGCATGTTCAAGGGCAAGAAGAAGCCTGTGCCCGCTACGTCTGGCGACGATGCGGGCCGTGCAGCGGCCCGAGGAGGAGCCGGACAATCCGGCACAGTCGAGGAGCCGGCCGCCAAATGAACTACTTGGTGATCGGCCTCTACATCATTTCGTTCGCACTCTTCATCTACGGCCTGATGGGCCTGACCGGGCCTAAGACCGCGGTGCGTGGCAACCTGATCGCCGCGGCGGGCATGACCCTCGCCGTCGTGGCCACATTCATCAAGATTCGGCACACCGAGTCGTGGGTGCTGATCATCGCCGGCCTGGTCGTCGGTGTGGTGTTGGGCGTTCCGCCGGCACGGCTGACCAAGATGACCGCCATGCCACAGCTGGTGGCCTTCTTCAACGGCGTGGGCGGTGGAACGGTCGCGCTGATCGCGCTTGCGGAATTCATGGACACCAAAGGCTTTTCGGCCTTCCAGCACGGCGAATCCCCGACCGTGCACATCGTGGTGGCCTCGTTGTTCGCCGCGATCATCGGCTCGATCTCGTTCTGGGGCTCGATCATCGCGTTCGGCAAGCTGCAGGAGCTCATCTCCGGATCGCCGATCGGCTTCGGCAAGGCCCAGCAACCGGTCAACCTGCTGCTGCTGACCGCAGCCGTGGCTGCCGCGGTGGTGATCGGGTTGCACGCGCATCCCGGCACCGGCGGCGCCCCGTTGTGGTGGATGATCGGTCTGCTGGCCGCGGCCGGGGTACTGGGGCTGATGGTGGTGCTGCCCATCGGTGGTGCCGATATGCCGGTGGTCATCTCGCTGCTCAACGCGATGACCGGGCTCTCGGCCGCCGCGGCGGGACTGGCGCTGAACAACACCGCGATGATCGTGGCGGGCATGATCGTCGGCGCGTCCGGTTCGATTCTGACCAACCTGATGGCCAAGGCGATGAACCGCTCCATCCCGGCGATCGTCGCCGGCGGTTTCGGCGGCGGCGGCGTGGCCCCGAGCGGCGGCGACGGTGGCGACAAGACCGTCAAAGCCACCTCGGCCGCCGATGCGGCGATCCAGATGGCCTACGCCAATCAGGTGATCGTGGTTCCGGGCTACGGCCTCGCCGTCGCGCAGGCACAGCACGCCGTCAAGGACATGGCGGCGCTGCTGGAGAACAAGGGTGTGACGGTGAAGTACGCGATCCACCCGGTCGCCGGCCGCATGCCGGGGCACATGAACGTGCTGCTGGCCGAGGCCGAGGTCGACTACGACGCGATGAAGGACATGGACGACATCAACGACGAGTTCGCGCGCACCGATGTCGCGATCGTCATCGGCGCCAACGATGTCACCAACCCGGCCGCCCGCAACGATGCCTCCAGCCCGATCTACGGCATGCCGATCCTCAACGTGGACAAGGCCAAGTCCGTGATCGTGCTCAAGCGGTCGATGAACTCCGGGTTCGCGGGCATCGACAACCCGCTGTTCTACGGCGAGGGCACCAGCATGCTGTTCGGCGATGCGAAGAAGTCGGTGACCGCGGTCGCCGAGGAGCTCAAGGCCCTTTAGGCCGGACCTTCGCCTGTAGCTCGGCGACGACGGGACCGATCCACACGCTGAGCAGGCGGCGTAATTCCGTGCCCCCTCCGGTCGGCGGCGACATGATGAACGACTGCAGCGTGCGCAGCACAATTTGCAGGATGTCTTCGATCGCCGACGGGGGAAATGCCGACCAGTCGACATCGAGACGGTCCAGAATCGAGCGCCCCAGTACGCGGGCGGTCTCGTTTGCCACCGTGACTTGTTCGGCGAACGCCGCGGTGCGCGACGTCCGCAGCAAGAGGCCGATGTAGGGATCTTTCGGCAAGCGCTCCAGGGTCAGGCAGATGCCTTCGATCACCGCCGCCGCGGGGTCGGCCATCCCGTGCAGCGCGGTCGCCAGCTGGTCCATGAAGTCGGCAGTCGCGTCTAGAGCAGTCGCCTGAAGCAGCTCTTCGGTCGAAGCGAAATAGTGATAGATCGTCTGCCGTGTCACGTTCAGCGTGCGCGCGACATCGGCCAACGTGATCTGGTCGCCGCGCTCGTCGATGGTGCGGCGGGTGGCCGACAGGATGCGGGCCACCGCCTCCTCGTCGCTGGCCGGAACACTGCCGCCCCATCCGCGAGTCCGCACATCGCGACGATAGCCGACGCGCGTGCCGTGTTCTGGTCATACGTCTTGCAATCAGATGTATGATCGATGCCGGCGATCAAAGGAGATGGCATGAACACGACGACGTGTCCGTTCGGAGAGAATTTCGACTTCACCGACCCCGACGTTCTGTTGGCCGGTCTTCCGGTGACCCAATTCGCCGAGCTGCGCCGAACGGCCCCGGTCTGGTGGAACGAGCAGCCCGAATCGATCTTCGGGGATGGCGGCTACTGGGTGATCAGCCGCCACGAGGACGTCAGAGACATCTCCCGCAACAGCGAACTTTGGTCGACCAACCGCAAGGGCGCGGTCATGCGCCTTCCCGACGGGGTCACCGCCGATCAGCTCGAGTTGACCAAAGCCTTGCTGGTCAACCACGACGCGCCCGAGCACACCCGGCTGCGCAAGCTGGTATCCCGGCTCTTCACCCCGCGCGCGATTGCCCAGCTCGAAGAGAAACTCGGTGGGGCGGCGGCCGAAATCGTGCGCAATGCCTCGCTCAAAGAGGACGGCAACTTCGTCGACGACATCGCGATGAACCTGCCCCTGCTGGCGATCGCCGACCTGATCGGCGTGCCGGAGGCGGATCGCGCGAAGCTGTTCGACTGGACGAACGCGATCATGAACACCGACGATCCCGACTTCGCCGCTGATCCCACCGTCGCCAACGCGGAGCTGATGGCCTACGCCTACAACATGGCCGACGAGCGGCGCCGATGCCCGGCCGACGACATCGTCACGCGCCTGATCCAGGCCGACATCGACGGGGATGCACTGGGCGACGTCGAGTTCGCGTTCTTCGTCATCCTGCTGGCCGTGGCCGGCAACGAAACCACCCGCAACGCCATGACGCATGGAATGAACGCGTTCTTCGACAACCCCGATCAATGGGAACTGTTCAAGCGGGAGCGGCCCGCCACCGCGGTCGACGAGATCATCCGGTGGGCCAGCCCCGTGCATTGCTTCCAGCGCACCGCGCTTGCCGACGTCGAATTGGGCGGCGTCACGATCCGGGAAGGCCAGCGTGTGGGTCTGTTCTACAGTTCGGCCAATTTCGACGAGGAAGTCTTCGAAAACCCGTTTCAATTCGACATCTTGCGCAATCCGAACCCGCACCTGAGTTTCGGCGGCAACGGGGCCCATTACTGTATCGGCGCGAACCTGGCGCGAATGGAGATCAAATTGATCTTCGACGAGCTCGCCACGCAGCTGCCCGACATCACCAGACTTGCCGCACCGCAACGACTGCGCTCGGGCTGGATCAATGGAGTCAAACGCCTCGACGTCGCCTACCGCTCGCCCGCGGTGGCGACCGCGACTAAGGCTGTCTAGACGGGTGGGTAGGCGGGCGGCGGGTATCCCTGGCCGTTTTCGACCCCACGCAAGCCCCAGCTCAGATAGCCCATGAAGAATTCGATTTCGTCGCTCGCGTCGTAGTCCGGACTCGGGTCCATGCGACTCACCCTAGGTTCGGCGACGTGCAGCGGATCCGGGCTCATGTCAACCGCGGATGGCCGGAGTAAGGGAGCCGGTGCTAGCCGCACAACCGTATCTAGGCCGAATTGCCGTGCAGCACAAGGCAAACGTGAAACCGAGCTGTGGCCCGCGACGCCTTCTGGGCGGGCGGAACGCGATTTGTTCGGGACGCGAAAAAGGCGGTCTAAACGGGCGGGTAGGCGGGCGGCGGGTATCCATTGCCGTCCTGAACCCCGCGCAGGCCCCAGGTCAAATACTTCATGAAGAATTCGATTTCGTCGCTGCCGTCGTAATCCGGACTCGGATCCATCGCCCCACCTCTGCACTCGCGACTAGTTCAAATAATGAAGTCTAGTCCCATCCGGGCCGGGGCGACAGGCGCCGAAAAGTCACCGAGCCCTAAACTGTCCAACCAGTTGATTGGTACTTTGCCTAAACCAGGCCCGGCAGCAAGCCCGTGCCGCCCCGCCGGCAGCGACGATAGTGAGCAGACATGTCATCCGACAGCATCACCCGCAACGGGTTAACACGCCGCGAGGAGTTGCTGGCGGTTGCCACCAAGCTGTTCGCCGCCCGCGGCTACCACGGCACCCGGATGGACGACGTCGCCGACGTGATCGGCCTGAACAAGGCCACCGTCTACCACTACTACGCCAGCAAATCGCTGATCCTGTTCGACATCTACCGGCAGGCCGCCGAGGGCACGCTGGCCGCCGTGCACGACGATCCCTCCTGGACGGCACGCGAAGCGCTTTACCAATACACCATTCGGCTGCTCACCGGCATCGCCAACGATCCCGAACGGGCCGCGGTGTATTTCCAGGAGCAGCCTTACATCACCGAGTGGTTCACCGAGGACCAGGTCGCCGAGGTCCGCGAGAAGGAGGCTCAGGTCTACCACCATGTGCACGGCCTGATCGACCGCGGGATTGCCAGTGGCGAGTTCTACCAGTGCGACTCCCACGTGCTGGCGCTGGGCTACATCGGGATGACGCTGGGCAGCTACCGGTGGCTGCGGCCCAGCGGGCGGCGCAGCGCCAAGGAAATCGCGGGCGAGTTCAGCACCGCGCTGCTGCGGGGACTGATCCGTGACGAGGCGATCCGCACGGAATCCCCGCTCGGGCCGTAGCCCGTCGAGTAGAACTACTCAGCCTCAACGCGTAGAACTGCACGGGACTCGGGGCCTGCCGCTCGGCGATGCTTTCGCCATGACAACTTCTTTGGGCATTCCCAGCCCCACCGAGCTGGCGGCACGCACGCCGGCCGACCGCGACCGCGCCCTCGACGTCATTCGCATCGTGTCCCTGATCGGCGTCGTGGCGGGCCACACCGTGATGGCGATCAGCGTCATTCGCAACCACGTGCTCATCTGGGACAACCTGCTCACCACCTCGGTGGTGTTTCAGGCTCTCACCTGGATTCTGCAGATCATGCCGTTGTTCTTCTTCGCGGGTGCCGCGGCGAGCCTGTCGTCCTGGCGGCCCGGCACCAACTGGGGCGGCTGGCTGATGAAACGCTGCACCAGGCTGTTCCGCCCGGTGTTCTACTACCTCGGTTTCTGGGCGGTCGCGCTCACCGTGCTGTATCCGGTTCTGCCCCAACATATCTACGAGCCGGTCGCCGGCGTCAGCATCCAGCTGCTGTGGTTCCTGGGTGCCTACGTGCTGGTGTTGGCCGCGATGCCGGCATTAGCCCGGATCACCACTGCGACCCGCTTCGCCACCGGCGTCGGCGCGGTCTACGGGGCCATCGCCGTGACCGACGCCATCCGGCTGCACTGGCCGGCCGCATCCGCGCTGGGCTATCTGAACCTCGGGGTCTGGCTCATCCCCGCCATGTTCGGTGTCGCTTACCGGCGCGGGCTGCTCAGCGGGCACGGCGTACTGGCCACGGCGGCGGCCGTCCTCGCGGTCAACGTCGCACTGGTGTGCTGGGGGCCCTATGAAATCAGCATGGTCGGCACCGGTGACCACCGTCTTTCCAACACCAGCCCGCCGTCGTTGCTGCTCGCCGGGCACGCAATCATCTTGAGCGCCATGGCAATCGCGGCAATGCCCGCGATCACCCGATGGGCAGAGCGCCCGCGCGTGTGGTGGTGGACTACGGTCGGCAACTCCGGAGCGATGACGCTGTACCTGTGGCATATGCCCGCCCTGCTCGGCATGCACCTGCTCTTCGACTACCTCGGCCACCCCCGCTACCCCGGACAGCCGGATTTCTTCGCCATCGGCGCGATGCAGCTGCTGCTGATGGTCGCCGCGGTGGCAGTGCTGTTCGTGGTACTGCGGCCCCTGGAGAACAATCCGCTGTCCGGCTGGGACGGTGCTCCGGCAATCACCTCGATCGGACGGGGTGTGGCGGCGGGCCTGCTGCTGTGCGTTGCCGGGGTGGCAACGCTGGCCGCGATCAAATGGGGCCTCAAAGACAACGGGCTCGTCTGCGTCGCAACGATGGTGGCCGCCCTGGTGAGTGCCCGCGCGCTGGCCGCGGCCGGCCGGGATCGGTCATGAAATCCCTCCGGCAGTCGCCCGCATCCATCGCGCTCGCGCTGCTAAGCCTCGTCGGTTCCGCGGCGAACGGGCTGGGCTTTGTCGCCTGTGGCCTTGAGTTGACGAAAATGGTTCGCGGTCTTGGCTTTTTAGCACCCCTATTGTTGGTGGGGCCGTTGGGGATTGGTCTCCTTGCGGTGGGATTGTTGGAGGCCGCAGCGGCGGTGGGACTGTGCAGCGGCGCGCTCGTGCTGCTGTGCGGCCGCCGCGCCGGCATCTGGGTCACCATGGTGGCATGCGGGCCGGCTTTACTGGCTGGTCTGCTGGTGGTGACTCGGCTCGTCGCCGCGCCGCTGATATTCGGCAAGGAAATGGCCGGACTTGCCACCCAGCCGGTGGGCTGGGCCATCTTGGTGTGCAGCCTCGTCACAGCAATATCGACTGTGGCGCTGGCATTTTCACCCCTGTCGCGACAGCCATGGCCGGTTCATGCGGGTTAAGGTTCGCCGTCCAGGCCGTGCTCGATCGCGTAGCGGGTCAGCTCCACGCGGTTGGCGACTTGCAGCTTTCGGAAGGTGGCTTGGATGTGATTTTCGACGGTGCGGTGGCTCAACGACAGTCGTTCGGCAATCTGCTTGGCCGAGAGGCCCTTTGCGACGTGCCGCAACACCTCGGTCTCGCGCTCGGTCAAGCTGGGGCCGGCCGGTCCGGAGTCCTTGCTCTGGGCGATGCGGCGGTATTCGCCGAGCACCAGTCCCGCCAGGCTCGGGGTGAACACGGCCCGACCGGCTGCGGTGGCCGCCACGGCTTGAGCCAGTTCGGCTTTCGAGGCGCTCTTGACCAGGTAACCGGTGGCCCCGGCCTTGACGGCCTCCAGCACATCGTCGCGCTCGTCGGAAGCAGACAGCACCAACACCCGCGATGTCGGTGACACCGCCAGCACCTCGGCCGTCGCCTGCGCGCCGTCGCCGTCGGCCAGGTTCATGTCCATCAGCACCACGTCCGGCTTGACCACGGCCGCCCGGCGCCGTGCGGCGGCCACACCGTCGGCCGTGGCGACCACGTTGAACCCGTCCTCGGCGAGGTCACGGGACACCGCGTCGCGCCAGATCGGATGATCGTCCACCACCATCACCGTCGTTGCGGTGTCGTCGGTCATTTCGACCCCCCGTCGCGCGGCACGCACAGCTCCCACTCGGTTCCTTCGCCTGGGACGCTGCGTAAGTGGGCGGTGCCGCCGAGTGATGTCAGCCGTCCCACAATCGATTTCGAGACCCCCAGGCGTCCCTGCCGGGCGGCTTCCGCCAGTCGGCCATCGACGATGCCCACACCATCGTCGCGCACGCTGACCATGACCGAATCGCCCAGATCTTCCAGGAGTACGAACGCGTGGGCTTGGGGCCCCGCGTGCGCCCGCGCGTTATCCAGGGCATTACCCACCGCGGCATCAAGCTCGGCGGCGACCCGGCGCGCCACGGCCACCGGAGTGCCCGGCAAGCTCACCGATACGCGGTCGGCCTCCCGGCGGCGTAGCAGCGTGCGGAGGTCCATCGTCGTGCGGTCCCCGTACTCGTCGATACCGGTGGAGGTGACCCATCGTCGCAGCGCCCGTTCCTGTTCGCTCGCGAGGTCAGCCAATTCGGCTGTGGGACCACCGATTTCGTGGCCACGCTTGGCGACCAGCGCCAGGACCTGGATGGCACCGTCGTGCACCTCACGAGACAGCCGCTCTCGTTCTTGAACCGCGGCGGACAGTTGGGCGGCGCGTTGCAAGTCGTCGTGGGCGCGTCGCGCGGTTTGGGCGGCCATGCCTATCGCCACGCCGATCGCCAGCTCGATGATGGCGGTGGCGTTGTGTCCGAGGTTGAGGGCGAAATAGTTCTTCACCGCGAAATTGGTAGCCATCACTGCCAGGCCGGCCAGCATCCCGCCGACCGGGCCGAACTGGATGGCCGCCGAGATCGTGGGGTTGGTGGCCCATAACGTCGTCGGCCAGGTTTGATTGTCGGCGGCCCAATGCTCGGTAGTGACCATCTTGTTGGACCACATGAGCAGGACGACGATCACGATTTCGGCGATCACCCACACCGGCTTTCGGCCGAACCCGCGCAAGTAGGCGATCGCGCAGGCCGCGCTGCAGCCGATCAACACCGCGAACAGCACCCAGCCCAGCGCGGGCCGGCGCAGATCCGGGTTGATCGCGATCTGGAAGCCAGCCGCGTAAACGCAACTCAGCAGCCGAAACACCTGCGCCGCGCGCCACAGCGGCGCGGTCGGATCGGGATTCGGGCGCGTCATCGCGCCCAGCATAAGTCCGCGACCCACCGACGCGGGCTCTGCCAAGGATCAGGTCGCGGTGGTGAACGGGTTGTGTTCGGCGATCAGCTTCTCGATGCGTGCCTCATCCAGGCGCACGCGCACGGTCGTGGCCTCTTGCTGATCGCGGATCACCTTCGCCAGGGTGAACGCGCTGGAGACCAGGAACAACACTGTGATGCCGAGGAACAGCCGCTGCCACGAGTCGAGGGGAAGGTAGAAGATCCCACCGAGCGCGCTGACGAAACTGACCCCGAACGCGACGGCGGCCTGAATGAAAAAGGCGGCGGTGTTCTTCGACATGCCATTGGGAATTTCCATGTGCTCCAGCATGCGAAAGCAGCTGGTGCGCCGGACAGGGTAGGACTACTCAGATTTCAGATGCTTGTCGAGGAAGGCGAGCTGGTCGGCGATCACCCGCTCGAAGCCGTCGTCGACATAGATCGCGAAATGCCCCTCGGGATAGGTCCGCACCTCACCGCGGGGAGCGTTGGCGGCGTGGCGCAGGGTGGCGTCCGCGGGGGCCAGCGAGTCGTGTTCGCACACGCAGAACAGGATCGGGCAGGAGATCTTCGCGGTGAGCAGGCCGGGCCGGTAGGTGAAGACCTTCGTCGTGATCCGAGCGGCGATCTCGTTGCGCAGCTCGACGCCGTCGGGAACCAGCCGCAAGTAGCCCGTGTAGGCGTCGGGCGTGTTCATCAGCGCGACGTCCCCGGGCTTGCCCGCGGTGGCGATCATCACCGGGGACGTGCCCCGCCGGGCGGCGACGACGTCGCGAATCGCCCGCGCGGCGATGCGTGCGGTGGCCAACGGGTGGGAGATCGTGCGCGCCGACGCGATGCCGTCGGTAAACGGACATTGCGCGACGACGGCCGCGATACCCGGCAGGCGGGCCGCCGTGGTGATGACATGCCCGCCCGCAAAAGACGTGCCCCACAGTGCGATTCGATCATGGTCGATGCCGTCGAGGGTGCGGGCGTGGGCGACGGCGGCGGCCCAGTCGGCGAGCTGCATGTCGATGTCCAGGACTTGGCGCGGCTGGCCCTCGCTGTCGCCGAAGTTGCGGTAGTCGAAGACCAGGCAGGCGTAGCCGGCCGCGCTGAATCGCTCGGCGTAGGCATCGAGCCGCATGGTGCGCACCGCCCCTAAACCATGCGCCATCACCAACAACGGCGTGGGCGCATCGCTGGCGGGTCGGTACAGCCAGGCACTGATCCGGTCGTCGCCGGAGATGAATTGCACATCGTCGCGGTGTGTCATCGGCGTTCCATTCTCCCTGGCCGGAGTTAAGTCCGGCCCTGTAGGCGCCCCGGAAGTTGTGGACTAGTGTCTAGAAAAGTTTTCCTGGTTTCAAGGGACGGAGACTGAAGATGGCGATCCGCGTCGCGCACGTCGGTACCGGAAATGTCGGAGGCCTGGCCCTGGCCGAACTGATCGCGAATCCGCAGTTCGAACTGACGGGCGTCTGCGTGTCTACACCGGAGAAGGTGGGCCGCGACGCCGGGGAATTGTGCGGAGTCGGCCTGGACGCTCCCACCGTCACGGGCATCGCGGCGGTCAACGACCTGGACGCCATCCTGGCGGCCAAGCCCGAGTGCGTCGTGTACTGCGCGATGGGCGACACCCGGCTGCCCGAGGCGATGGGCGACGTGATGCGCATCCTGGCCGCCGGCATCAACGTCGTCGGCTCGTCACCGGGGCTACTGCAATACCCGTGGGGAGTCATGCCTGACAAGTACATCGCGCGCGTGGAAGATGCTGCTAAGCAAGGCAATTCGAGTATCTTCATCAGCGGCGTCGATCCGGGATTCGCCAACGACCTGATCCCGTTCGCGCTCGCCGGGACGTGTCAGCGCATCGAACAGGTGCGCTGCATGGAGATTCACGATTACGCCAGTTACGACGGCGAAGAAGTCATGAACTACATGGGGTTCGCTCGGCCCATGGACGAAATCCCCATGCTGCTGCAGCCGGGCATCCTTTCCATCGCGTGGGGTACCGCGATCCGTCAGCTGGCGGCCGGCCTCGGCATCGAGGTCGACGAGATCACCGAGTCCTACCAGCGCGAACCGGCGCCGGAGGATTTCGACATCGCGATCGGCCACGTGGCCAAGGGCACGCTGGCCGTGCTGCAGTTCGAGATCCGCGGCATGGTCAAGGGCCACCCTGCCGTCGTCATCGAGCATGTCACGAGATTGCGGCCCGACCTGCGGCCGGACCTGCCCCAGCCCGCCTCCGGCGACGGTTCGTACCGCGTCGAGATCACCGGCGAGCCGTCGTATGCGGTCGACATCGTTCCGAGCAGCCGCAAGGGCGACCACAACCACGCCGCGATTGCCGGCGCCGCGGGCCGCGTCGTCAACGCGATCCCGGCGGTGATCGCGGCGCCCCCGGGCATCCGGACCACACTCGATTTGCCGCTGGTAACCGGCAAAGGCCTTTACGCACCAAGCACTTTGGTGACCACTTAAATCGAAAGGAGACCCTAGCGTGGGTCAGGTAGGACGCGTAGCGGGCAAAGTTGCACTCATCAGTGGCGGTGCCGGCGGGATGGGCGCCGAAGACGCGCGCCTGCTCGTCGAGGAGGGCGCCAAGGTGGTGATCGGCGACATCCTGGACGACCAGGGCAAGGCGCTGGCCGACGAGATCGGTGACGCCGCACGCTATGTGCACCTCGACGTCACGCAGCCCGACCAGTGGGACGCGGCGGTCGCGACCGCGGTGGGCGAATTCGGCAAGCTCAACGTGCTGGTCAACAACGCCGGGACGGTCGCGCTCGGTCCACTCCGGAGCTTTGATCTGACCAAGTGGCAGAAGGTCATTGACGTCAACCTGACCGGAACGTTCCTGGGTATGCGGGTGGCCGTCGACCCGATGATCGCGGCCGGCGGCGGCTCGATTATCAACGTGTCGTCGATCGAGGGTCTGCGTGGTGCACCCATGGTGCACCCGTACGTCGCGTCCAAGTGGGGCGTACGCGGCCTGGCCAAGTCGGCGGCCCTGGAGCTGGCGCCGCACAACATCCGGGTCAACTCCGTGCACCCCGGCTTCATCCGCACCCCGATGACCAAGCACCTGCCCGAGGACATGGTGACCATCCCGCTGGGCCGGCCCGGCGAAGTGCGCGAGGTCGCGACGTTCGTGCTGTTCCTGGCCAGCGACGAGTCGTCCTATTCCACCGGCAGCGAGTTCATCATGGACGGCGGGCTGATCACCGACGTGAACCACAAGGACTTCTAGGGGCGGTTGGCCGGTGGGGCTTTTGGCCGGCGCCGAGCGTACCGCCACGGCGAAAATCTCTACTCAGTTTGGCCGTGGCGTTACGCTCGGCAAAGCCAACAACCCGAGACCGGGAGTCTGGGGCTGGACTGGCTCAGTATCGTGGGTGCTATAACCGCGAACATGTTGCGTAGCCTGCAGAATGTCGTCGGATCCAATCACGTCATCACCGATCCCGACGTGCTGTCCGGGCGCAGCGTCGACCACACCGGCCGGTACCGAGGCCGCGCTAGTGCGCTGGTGCGTCCGGGCTCGGCCGAGCAGGTCGCCGAGGTGTTGCGGTTGTGCCGTGACGCCGGAGCCCATGTCACCGTGCAGGGCGGCCGCACCTCGCTGGTGGCGGGTACTGTCCCCGAGCACGACGACGTGCTGCTCTCCACCGAACGGCTCTGTGCGCTAAGCGATGTCGACACCGTCGAGCGCCGTATCGCGGTTGGCGCCGGAGCCACGCTGGCCGCGGTGCAGCACGCCGCGACGGCAGCGGGCCTGGTGTTCGGTGTGGACTTGGCCGCCCGCGACACCGCGACGGTCGGCGGCATGGCCTCGACCAATGCCGGCGGGCTGCGCACGGTCCGCTACGGCAACATGGGTGAGCAAGTCGTCGGCCTGGACGTGGCGCTACCCGACGGGTCGCTGATGCACCGGCACAGTCTGGTGCGCAGCGACAACACCGGATACGACCTGCCGGCGCTGTTCGTCGGCGCCGAGGGCACTCTCGGTGTCATCACCGCGCTGGATCTGCGGCTGCACCCCACACCGTCACATCGGGTGACCGCGGTGTGCGGCTTCGCCGATCTCGAGGCGCTGATCGACACCGGGCGGGCGTTCCGGGATGTGGACGGGATCGCCGCACTGGAGTTGATCGACGGTCGGGCCGGTGCGCTGACCGCCGAGCATCTCGGGGTCGGCCCCCCGGTCGAGGCGGACTGGCTGCTGCTGGTGGAGCTGGCCGCCGATCACGATCAGACCGATCGACTCGCCGACCTGCTCGCCGACGTGCCGATGTCCGCCGAGCCCGCCGTGGGTGTGGATGTTGCTGCCCAGCAACGACTATGGCGTGTTCGCGAATCGCTGGCCGAGGTCCTCGGCGTCTACGGACCGCCGCTGAAGTTCGACGTGTCGCTACCGTTGGCGGCGATCGCCCGGTTCGCCGCGGATGCGGTCACGTTGATTCGCGAGCGGGTCAGCGACGCCGTACCCGTGCTGTTCGGCCACGTCGGTGAGGGCAACCTGCACCTCAACGTGCTGCGCGTGCCGCTCGAACAGGAGGCGGCGTTGTACGGGCCGATGATGGACTTGATCGCGCAGTGCGGGGGTAACGTCAGCTCCGAGCACGGTGTCGGCAGCCGCAAGCGCGCCTACCTCGAAATGTCAAGGGAAGCAACCGATCTTGCTGCAATGCGAACCGTCAAGGCGGCGCTGGACCCGACCGGATACCTCAACGCGGCGGTGCTGTTCGACTAACCTGCTCGTCGCGAAACTGTAATCCCCGACGGGTCTTCTCGGGAAATAGGTAGCGGAATACGGTTTCGCGGAGCAGTTAGTCGGTGGTCGGTTTGATCCCGACGGCGTGCCGCAGCTGCGCCAGGAACTCGTCGGCGTCGTCGCTGCGAACGATGTAGTGCGAAATCGCGATCCGGATCACGGTCGCCGCCTTCACCGCGGCGTTGGGACCGGGCAGATGCCGTTGCAGGCCGTCGCGCATCTGCGGGATGACGTGGGCGAACTGGGCGATCGTGTGCTCGGGTTCGACATCGACCATGCGCACACCCGAATACGAATGCTGGTACTCGACGATGAAGCGCAGCACCGCGTCGAGCTTGTCGTAGCCTTTGAGCCCCGCGGTGGCTTTCACCAGACCGCTTTCGAAAAGCTGGCGCTCGTACTGCGAGAACGCCGACAGCAGCTCCTCCTTGGAGGCGAACCAGCGGTAGAGCGTGGGGCGCGAGACCCCGGCCTGGGTAGCGACCTCGGACAGGCTGAGTTTGGTTTTGCCGTTGCGCCCGAGAACCTCGGCGGTCGCAAACAGGATGCGCTGACGGGTCGAGGTGTCGGCCTCGGTCAGGGTCATCGCGGCGGCCGGCTGAGTCATATCTGAAACTTTACGAAGTATTGCCGAACTCGCCACATTCTTCCGCTCCCCCGTCAGGCTTTGGCCGGGCGCTGTCGCACCAGCACGGACTGCTGGATGGCGCCGACAGCCCCTTGCTCATCGAACAGTGTGCCGATCGTCGTCCCGATGCCGTCCGGCCCGTAGCTGGTCTCCGCGCGAATGCCGACCCATTCCCCGTCGGGAACACGAAACACGTGCACCGCAAGATCGGTGTTCAGAAAGGTCCACTTGGTGATGTCCAGTTTGCTACCGATGCCGTTGGCGCAGTCGGCCACCGCGAACAGCCGCTCCAGCTGCGTCATCGTCTCACCCTGCACCACATCGACGGCCGGCTTGATCCACGATTCACCGGCGCCCGGAGTCAGCGGCTCGGTCAGCCAGAGCCACTGAAGGCTGTGCACGTAGTTACGGTCCCACTCCCGGGCCTTCAGATTGCGGTTTCGGGCCTCGGCGCGCGGTCGGGGCAGCTCCGCCGCCGCGTGTGCCACCGCCCGGGTGTCCTGCTGCTGTAGCCGCCAACCGCTGGCGCGCGCGACCGGGCGGGGCTGGCCGTCGGGCCCCAGGGCCAGCATCTCGGCGGTGACCAGCTCGATCTGTTTGCCGCCGCGCTGCAGCTGCGAGCGAACCCAGAGATCGCCCTCGGCCGGCACTCCGCCCAGCAGGTCAATCACGACCCGGGACAGCCGTGTGTCCTCGCGCTGCTCGCACCGCTCCAGCGCCCGGGCCAGCAGCGCGGACACCGGGCCGCCGTGCTGGATCGACGCCGACCAGGTGCCGCGCGCCAGGTCGGTCGCCCGGAACTTCTCGCCCAAGTCGTCGTCGGCGTCGACGAGCTCGTAGTAGGAGTCGGTCACGTGTCTCCCTCTGGGGTGTCTCAGGGCAACCCGGCGCCGGGCGTGGCGACCTGCACGGCGTCGAGCCGCGAGAGCCGAGTGCCTACCAGGCGCTGAGGATAAGCGTCGGTGCTCGACAGCAGAAACAGGATGCGGCGTTCGGGACCACCGAGCGTGCAGGCGACGGCGACGCGTTCGCCCATGTCGATGCGATCGGTGACGTCGCCGCCTTCGACGATCCGCTCGAATTGGTGCGCCAGCGTCGTCGACGTCCACACGCCGCCGTCGGCGTCCAGGGCGATGCCGTCGGGGGGTCCGTCCAGGCCGTCGGCGAAAACCCGACGGTCGTGCAGCGCGCCTGCGTCGTCGATGGTGAACGCGGTGAGCCGCCGGCCGACCGATTCGGCGACGATCAAGGTCTTTCTATCCGGCGTGATGACCATGCCGTTGGGAAAGTCGAGGTCGGAGGCGACAATAGTGGCCCTGGCAGCGCTGTCATCGGGATCGAGGCGCACGATGACGCCGCCCTCACGAGCCTGGGATCCTATGTAGGCGCGGCCCGTGTCGTCGACGACCATGTCGCCGAGGTTGGCCGGAACCAGGCCGGTGAGATCTGCGATCTGGATGACGCTATCTCCGTCGTATCGCAGCACCTGCCGATCGTCTGCGGAGGCGATTAGCAGGGACCCGTCGGGACGGAAGCCCAGGCCCGACGGCGAGTGCCCGGGCAGCGGCAACGTGGTCAGTGCGCCGCCCAGGGTTGAGGTGTGCACCGCTTCGCCCAGCATGTCGGAGAACCACAGCAGTCCCTCGAACCAGCGCGGGCCCTCACCGAAGCAGAACCCGTTGGCCAGCGGCTCGGGGATCACCCGGGCACGCCCACGGGTAATGATTCCGCTTTACAAAACACCGCAGAAGTGTCATGCAATGCCGGTGCTGGTGTCAATCTGATGCCCGATGACGTTTCGCTGCGCATTCCATTCGCACAGTCAAGTACTGCCCGGAATGCGCGCCGCAGACTTGTTAGCCAAGCTTTACAAATCTTGCTCAAAGTGTCACGCTGAGCCGGAAGCTGCCAATGCGAGAGGTGGACCGGAGTTGACCACGGAATCTGAGCAGACTGAGTGGACAGTTCAGGGCCTGCTGGATCTGTTTGACGTGCGGGCCGACGGGGACGACCGGTTCACCGGCGACACCGGCATCGCCATAGGCGACGAACGCCAGGTCGTGGAAGGTACCCAGGTGCTCGCCCAGGCGATCGTCGCCGTGGCCAAACGATTCCCGGACAAGTCGGTGCGCTCGGCACACGCGGTGTTCTCCCGTGCCGTGACGGTCGGAGCGCCGATCGAGCTCGTCCTCGACGTCGTGTCCGAGGGCCGATCCACCGCTACCGCGATCGTCGCCGTACATCAGAACGGGCGGCGCTGCCTGAGCATTACGGTGCTGGCCGACGTCCCGACCGCCGACGTCATCCGCCACCACCTGCCCCGGCCCGATGTGGCCGCCCCCGCCGACGCCAACCACTCGCCGATGCCGATGGTCGGCCGGGAGCTGCGCCTCGTCGACGTCGTCGACGTCAACAGCCCCGACGAGGTCGGGCCGCCCGAGCTCTACGCGTGGCTGCACTACGACCCGATCCCGGCCCGCGACGATCTGGCCAAGGCCCTGCTGGCGTACTTCACCGGCCATCTGGGCATCTCCACCACCATGCGCGCACACCCGGGCATCGGTACCGCCCAGGCGCACCTGACCGTGTCCACCGCACCGATGAGCATCTCCGTCGCCTTCCACGAACCGGTGAGCTGGGGCGGATGGCTGCTCTACACCCACGAAAGCACCCAGGTCGGCGCGGGAATGTCGTATGTGCGCGGCGCTGTGCACTCGGAGGAGGGCGAGCTGCTGGCCTCCTTCGCACAGGAGGCGCTGATCCGGCCCTTGCGCACCAGCGACACCGCGATCGACTCGCGCGCACGCTTCTAACGCCGGGAGCCCAGATGCGCTTCACGATCACCCACCCCATGCACAGCCATCCCTACAACCCGGAGCTGGTGAGTGGGTACGGCATCGCAAAGGTGGCCGCGGCTGCCGAAGCGGCCGGCATCCACGGATTCGGCTTCACCGATCATCCGGCCCCATCGCAGCGATGGCTGCAGGCCGGCGGCCACGACTCGGTGGATCCTTTTGTCGCATTGGGTTTCGCGGCGGCGACCACGTCCACGCTGCGGCTGATCCCGAACATCGTGGTGCTGCCTTACCGAAACCCCTTCGTAGTGGCCAAATCCGGGGCCACCCTGGACCTGCTCTCCGGGGGCCGCTTCACGCTCGCGGTGGGTGTGGGCTATCTCAAACGTGAGTTCGCGGCGCTGGGCGTCAGCTACGACGAGCGCGCCGAGTTGTTCGAGGAGGCCCTGCAGGTGATCCGGGCAATCTGGACCGATGACGACATTTCCTTCGAGGGAAAACATTTCAGCGCGCGCGGCATCACCGCGCATCCCCGGCCCGTCAGCAGCCCGCATCCACCGATCTGGATCGGCGGCAACACCACGACTGCTCGGCACCGTGTCGCGCGGTACGGCGACGGTTGGTGCCCATTTCCCGCCCCGCCCCAACTTGCCCAGACCGCCGGCACGGCATCCATCACCTCCGGAGAGCAGCTCGCGGAATGCATCGACGATCTCCGACGCAGATGCGACGCGGCGGGCAGGGATTGGTCGGCGATCGACATCACCTTCACCAACTTCGAGGGTGGCAGCATCACCGACGACGACTTCAACGCCGACGCATACCTCGAGGGCCTGGAAAAGCTGGCGAAGCTCGGGGTGACCTGGGTGAGCGCGCACCTGCCCGGCGACAGTCTGGCGCATGCGCTCGAGACTCTCGACCGGTTCCGTACCCTCGTGATCGACGCGGTGTAGTGGACTTCTCCCGCGTAACGCTCTCGCCCGAGGATCAAGAATTCCTTGACCAGACCCGGAAGTTCGTCGCCGAACACGTCACCGACGAAGTGCGGCGCCGTGATCGCGAGACGGGCGAAAACTTCAGTGAGCAAGTGCATTTGGCTCTGGGCGAACAGGGTTATCTGACCTCGGATTTCAAGCCGGAGTCCGAAGGGGGATTCACTCCGGTGCGCCGGCGTATCTTCCACCTCGAGATCGGTCGCGCCCACACGCCGTGGTTTCACTGGGGCACCACGGCTGTCGTCGCGCGGTTGGTGAAGCAATTCGGGGCAGCAGAACTCGTCGACGCGGTACTGCCGGGCGTGCTGTCCGGCGAAACCAGGCTGTGCCTGGGCTACACCGAGCCAGACGGCGGCTCCGACGTCGCGACGTGCAAGACCCGCGCGGTGCGGGAGGCGGATGGATCGAGCTGGGTCATCAATGGCTCCAAGATGTTTACCTCCAACGCACAGAACGCCAAGTATGTCTTCCTGCTCACCAACACCGATCCGCAGGGACGCAAACACAAAAACCTGACCATGTTTCTGGTGCCGCTGGATTCCCCGGGCATCGAGATCCAGGGCATCCGCACGCTGGACGGCGACCGCACCAACATCGTGTATTACAGCGACGTGCGGGTCGACGACCGCTACCGCATCGGTGAGGTCAACGGCGGCTGGACGGTGATGCGCTTCGCTCTCGACGCGGAACACGGCATCACCGATCCCGACGACCAAGGCCTGCAGAACATTTCGATGATGTCGGAGCACGGCCACCTGATGGCCGAGGTGGCCGACGGAGTCGCGGCGATCCTGTCCACGCCGGATGCGGACGGGCGGCGTCCGATCGACGACGAATCGATGAAATACCGGCTTGGGCGCAGCCTCGCCCGCATCGAGGCGGCGCTGTCGACTCCCGGAATGTTCGGACGAGTGGCGCTCATTCAGACAATGCGTGACGTCTCGCCCGAATTGATGGACGTGCTAGGGGCGGCATCGGCATTGCCCACCGACACGACGGGTTCCGCGGACGACGGCGCTATCGAGTTCATCTTCCGGCACGGCGTGCCCGCCGGCATCTACGGCGGCACCCTGGAGGTCTTCCGCAACATGATCGCCCAGCACGAACTCAAGCTGGGCCGCCCTAGCTACGGCGGCTGAGCGGCAGTTCGGCCTAGGGCTGCACGGCAATTTTGAAGATGGCCGTGGAAATCGTCCCGAAGACGTCGCGGCCACCAATGAAGAGTCGTTTGGCGTCGTATCCGGCAACATCCTTCATGTTCTCGCCGCCGAATCGCGCCCGAGCGCGGCCATCAGGCAGAACGACATCGAGACCAAGCAGGCTGTGGCGCACGCCATCCCGCTCGGCGCCGCTCGCGTGGCTGATGAGCTCACCGACGGTCCGATCGGTCGCTTCGGTGGGGATGGCGCCGCAGGTGACGCCCTGCTGGGTGAGGTGGCGTGACAGATCCTCGAGGGTAACGGCGGCCCCCACCACCAAGCTGAGATTCGCGGTGTTCACCACGATGTTTGTCGCGGCGCCGTTGCCGGTCGGCCCGGTGGGGGAAGCGGGCGCGGCCGTGGTTGTCCGGTAGGGCGACAGTGCGGCGCGCACCGCGGCTTCGAAACGCTCGAGGACGGGTTCGTCCGGCGAGATGTCCGGCAACATGATGCCCGGGTTCAACAGCATCGCAGGATCGAAAACCCGCTTGATGGCACGTTGGGCGGCGATCTCGACCGGGCTGAATCGCTTCGTCATGAATTGACGCTTCTCGGTACCAACTCCGTGTTCTCCGGTGATGGTCCCGCCCATACTGAGGGCGGCCTCGACGATTTCGTTGTTGGCCGCCTCGAGCGCGGCGGCCGCGTTCGGGTTATCGCGGTCGAAGAACGTGGTGGGGTGCAAGTCACCGTCTCCGGCGTGACCCATGACTGCGATGAACAGCAGCCCATCGCTGTGACGGACAGCGGCGGCTTGGATCGCTTCCTGCATGGCGGGGATGTGTTGGCGAGGGACCGTGACATCTCCGATGAAAAAGGCCTTGCCGCTGCGCACTATGGCGTCCGGGGCGTGTAGGCGTCCATACCAAAGCTTGGCCCGGGAGTCCTCGTCGTCGGCGCGACGAACCTCGACGGCGGAGCGTCGCAGCACCTGCTCCACGATTGCGGTGTCGCGATCCACCTGCTCTCTCGTGCCGTCGATGTCGATGAGCACGATCGCGTCGACGTCGGTGGGATAGCCGGTCTCGGTGAACCTCTGCAGACCCGCGATGCCGGTGCGGTCGAGCCATTCCACCGCGGCGGGCACGGTCCCGGTCTGGATGATGGCGGAGATGGTGGACGCGGCGTCGTGGGCGGTAGCGAAGCTCCCCATGAGGCTCCGGGTGACGGGCGCGATCGGGCGCAGCGCCACCGTCGCCTCGGTGAGGATTGCGAGCGTGCCCTCCGAACCGATGAGCACACCGAGCAGGTCGGGGCCGTCGTCGTCGGCGCTCAGGTGGATGACAGTACCGTCGGAAAGCACTGCTTCGACGTCGAGGACGTGGTTGTAGGTGACGCCGTATTTGAGAGCGTGTGGGCCGCCTGCGTTTTCGATGATGTTGCCGCCGACGGTTGCCAGGTGGGCGGACACGGGGTCCGGTGAGAAACACAACCCATGTGGGGCGACGTGCTGCTGAAGGTCGGCGTTGATGATGCCGGGCTGAACGCGGGCGGTGCGCGCGGCGGGGTCGACGTCGAGGATCCGATTCATTGCGGACAAGTCGATCATCACACGTCCCGGGTTGGCCATCATCGCGCCGGCGCAGTTCGAAGCGCCACCGCGAGTAACCAGAGGTATGTGGTGCACGGCCGCGATCCGTACCACCGCGATGACCTCGTCACGGGTGCGGGGAAGTACGAGTAGTCCCGGCGTGCCGCCGAAACCCCAGTAGTCCCAGCCTTTTTCAGCGAGCACACCGGGATCGGTAACCACCGAGTCCGGATCTGCGAGTGCAGCGCTGAACTGGGCAACGATCGTGTCATCCATGCTGCTATTCCCCTGTCCCCAATTCGTCACGGCTGCCTTTCTCGCTGGCGTCGACCACCGCGATGCCATGTGCCTGTTCGACTTCGACCTGCAAGACCGTCGCGACGCGGCCAAAGGACCAGTAATAGCCGATCACCTGGAGCACCTCGACAACCTCTCTGCTGCTGAGGATCTCGTGCACCGCGCCGAATATGTCGTCGTCGACTGGCGGGCCGTGGACGACGGCCGCGACGAACTTTGTCACGGCCCGATCATGAGCCGATAGCACCGGCGCATCCAGATCGAGTCGGTGGATTTCCTCGCGTATTTGCGGATCGACGCCCATGGCCTCCGAAATCGGCACGTGCTGAACGAATTCATATTCCGCATCGGCCGCGGCCGCGGTGGTCAAGATGACCAGCTCGCGTGTTCGGGACGGTAACTCCAGGCCGGTGTAGTGAGCTTGTCCCTGCAGGATGAACGCTTCGATGGTGGACTGTGAATACGACATCATGTCGAAGTTCAGATGCTCGGGAACCTCCGCGAGGAAGTCCTGTAACTGCTGCGGGAACGTCGTGCGATCGGGATAGAGAAGTCTGGCCATGGTCAAAGTTCTTGTGGCTGAGCGTTACAACCGGGCATTACCCGTGGACCGGAGTCGTCCGTGCGTTGATGAGAGTGGGCCGGTCCCGGTCGGCGATGCCACTTCTCACTAACTCCGCAACCTCGTCGGCCGTGTGCGCCTCGTGAGCATCCACGCCGTAGCTGGCAGCGGTTGCCACCACGTTGAGTCCCGGCAAGTCGAGCCCGGGAACACCCGGCGTCTTCTCCCACACGCCGAATTCCTTGACCACGCCATATTCGGCGTTAGATGCGACCACGATCGTCAGCGGGATGTGGTACTGCGCCGCGGTCCACAACGCGGTTATTGCGTAATGCATTGAGCCGTCGCCCATCAAGGCGACGACGGGGCGGTCCGGGGCGGCCAGTTGCGCGCCGACGGAGGCCGGTAATCCGAAGCCGAGCCCGCCCCCGGCCGCGGACAGATGCGAGAACGGGTAACCGGGACGAATGCTATTCGTAATGGCGACCTCGTTGCTACCGGCCTCGCTGACCCACAACGTCTCCGGGGGCGCCGCTCGGCCGACGGCCGTCCATAGTGCTTCGGGACGCAACGGGGCCTGCGCATGTTCCAAGTCAGGAATCGGCGCACGGGCCGCGGGGGCGGGCCGCTGGGTGGGTTTCGACGCGGCGAGCAGTGCTTCGGCCGCGCTGGCCACGTCGGCGACGATCGCGTCGCCGACCGGGGCGCGGGCCGCTTCGTCCGGATCGTTGGTGATGTGAATCAGGCTCGCGCCCTCGGGGAGATACGGTCCGGGCACCAGCGGGTAGTACCGGAAGACCGGGGCTCCGATCACCAACAACAGATCGTGTCCAGCCAGCATATTAGAGATCCAGCCCGCGCCGGGCGGCAAGATCCCTTGATACAGCGGGTGATTCTCGGGAAATCCGCTCCACCCGGTCAGCGGTGCCGTCCATACTGCCGACTGAGTGCGTTCGGCCAGCCCGATCACCGCCTCCCAGGCGCCGTAGCGTTCGACATCGCCGCCCACAATCAACGCCGGCGATTTCGCGGCCTCCAGCCGACCACTGATCTGTTCGGCGAGTTCGGGAGGGAATCCTGCCGCGTGAGTCACCGAACGGCCGCGCACGGCAGCGACGTCGGTGGCCTGCGCGCCGCCGAGTTCGACCGGCATGTCATCCATTGGCAGCGAGACGAACACCGGCCCCATCGGCGGGGTCGTGGCCAGGTGAATGGCACGGGCCAGCACGGCCGGGGCCTCACTGGCAATGGCGGGTTCGGCTGCCCATTTCACGAATGGCTTTGGTACAGAAGTGGGTTCGATATTGGTCAGCAGGCAGTACTGGTTCTGCATCGTGCGGCGCTGGTTTCCGGCGGTGACGATCAGCGGGGTCTTGTTGACGAAGGCGTTGTACAGCTGGCCTTGCGCGTTACCCATTCCGGGGGCGGTGTGCAAATTGACCAAAGCGGGTCGGCCGGTGATCTGCGCGTAGGCGTCGGCCATCCCGACAGGCACCATTTCCTGCAGTCCCAGCACATAGCGAAAATCATCCGGAAAGTCATGCAGGAGAGCCAGTTCCGACGAACCCGGGTTGCCGAAAAAAGTGGTCAAATTGTGTGCGCGGAGCAGGTCGAGAATCGCGTCACGAACGGTGGTCATGTTGCCTCCAAAGCTTGATTAAGCGGCTTATCATTTCCCAGTACAGTTGACGACTCGCAGTGATTCTCGGTTCAGGTCACCCAGTGTCGGGTAGCCGTCAACCGCCATGAGAAGGTCGAGCTCGGCCAACAGCATGCGCAGCACGTGGACTACGCCATCGGCCCCGCCGAGCGCGAGTCCGTAGGCGTAGGGCCGGCCGACTCCGACCGCTGTCGCTCCGAGGGCGAGCGCCTTGACGGCATCGGCACCGCTGCGCACTCCCGAGTCGAACAACACCGGCGTGCCGTCGGCGGCATCGACAACTGAGGGCAGGCAATCGAGGGCCGGCAGACCGCCGTTGGCCTGTCGCCCACCGTGATTGGAGCAGTAGATGGCATCCACACCACCGTCTTTGGCGCGGCGCACGTCCTCGGGGTGGCAGATTCCTTTGACTATCAGCGGCAGCTGTGTCAGGGATCGCAGCCATGCCAGGTCCTGCCATCGCAACGGATTGCCGAAAATCCGCGCCCACTGCATCACCGCGGCTGGCACGTCGTCCTCCGGCGGTTTGGCCAGCAGTGTCCGAAAGACGGGGTCGGAGAAGTAATTTGCCAGGCACAGCCCGCGTAGCTGAGGGAAGTTGGACCGGGACAGATCGCGAGGGCGCCAACCGGTGATCCAGGTGTCGAGGGTGACCACGATGGCTTTGAAGCCGGCTTGCTCGGCACGCTGCACCAGGCTGGCCGCCAGCTCCTTGTCGGTGGGCGTGTAGAGCTGAAAGAAGCCAGGGGTGTCACCGAGGTGGGGCGCCACCTGTTCGAGGGGATCGACGGTGAGCGTCGAGGCGATCATCGGCACGCCGGTACGCGCCGCGGCCCGCGCGGTCGCGATGTCACCGTGCCCGTCCTGCGCGCACAAGCCGATGACACCGATCGGTGCCAGAAAAAGCGGTGAGGGCAAAGACATCCCGAAAAGGTTTATCGAGAGATCACGGTCGGTGGCGCCGACGAACATTCGTGGGACCAACCCCCAATCTTCGAACGCACTGACGTTGGCTCGCTGGGTGCGCTCGTCACCGGCCCCGCCCGCCACATAGGACAGGACCGACGGGGCCATCGCGGCCTGAGCCCGTTGCTCGAGTTCGTGCCAGGCCATCGGCAACGTCGGCACCGTGCCGCTCAAGCCCCTGAAATAGATCTCGTCCTGCAAATCGCCGTATGCCATGACAACTCGTCTCTTCGATAGCGGCAGTCATTGGGCCGTCGGCCGATCGGTGTGGCACGATGGCGCCGCCCCGCTGCGGCTACTGCCTATCGTCTTTCCGGGCGGCCCTCAGCGCAATTGTCATCAGCTCAACATCGGTGGCCAAAGTTTGTGCTTGCGCACAGGGGTATCGCCGTGGTTCGTGTCATCATCGTCGCGTGGCCGGCCTTTCCACCCCAAGCAGCTCGATCCGGGCAATATTCGCGCGGTTGGATGCCGATGAGGTGGCGCGCCAAATGGATCGGGCCTTTCGTGAGCTGCCCGGCTATGCCCGATTCGTCACCGACGACCCCACCACCCGTGGTCATCCGGCGATCCGGTGGAACGTGGCCCTGGTACTGCGATGGCTGTCCGAGGGCATCGCGCCCGATGAAAGCATGATCGGTGAGCTGCACGAAGTGGTGCGGGAGCGCGCCCTGGCCGCCGAACCGATGCGCGACGGACTTGTGGTCTACCGGCGCGGAATCCGCATCATGTGGAACATGTTGGTCGAGGCGGCGACGGACGAGGAACGCCCGCTGCTGCTTGATCAAGCGGACATTCTGTGGAGTTATCTGGAACTCGTCGTCGACACGTTTTCCCAGGCCTACGACGACGAGCAGGACACCCCCGGGAGTGTGGGCGAACGCCGCGCCCGCACCTTGCTGGACAGAATGTCTGCGCAGCAACCGCTTACGGTCGAGGACCGTGAGCGCGCGGAATATCTCGGGTTCGACCTCGCCGGTCCGCACCGGCCGTTTGTGGCTCGCCTCGATGCGGCCACTACCGCTGAGCATGTCGCACTGGCCGGCCGCCTGCGATCGCAAGGAGTGCTTGCTACCACCGAGGGCAATCGGATCACAGGGTTGTGCGCCGAAGACTTCGATTGGACTACAGCGCTGGAAGATTCGCGCTTACTGCTGGCCCGCGAGCGTGCGACCGAAAGGTCTAGTTTCGCGGGTGCCCTCGAAACATTGAGGATGCTGGTCACTTTCGCAAGCAGCACCGGCCGCACCGGGGTCGTGACCGTGCGCGACTTTCTGCTGCACCTGCTTCTTGCGCAGTCTCCCCAGATCGCCGACGATGTCGTCACCCGGGTCTTCGGTGGCCTGGACGGAAACGAGAATACTGATCTGGTGGCGACACTTCGGTGTCTGGCAGCCAACAGCTTCGACCGTGGAGCGACCGCGGCAGAGCTGTTCATCCACCGCAACACCGTGCTCTATCGGATCCAGCGGGTGCAGAAGCTGAGCGGTCTTGATTTGCAGAATCCGCTCGACCAGACTCTGGTTTGCCTAGCCATCTTGTGGACCCAGATCAAGCCTGAGATTTCCTCCGCTCCGAATGAGTAGCGGATCCCGGGTGCCGGCCGTGTCAGATCGTCCGCTTGACGACCGTTCCGTCTTTCACGATGACGGCGATGTTGTCGGCCGGGGCTGCCAGCACGGACAGATCCGCGAGCGGGTCCCCATTGATGAGCAGCACGTCCGCCCAAGCGTCGACGGTGATCTCACCTAGTCGCGCAGACTTGTACGGATCTCGTTCGCCGGATAATCGAAGCAGGCTGGCGTTGCCGGAGGTCACCATTTTGACAGCTTCGACGTTGGTGAAGTGCTCGGCGAGTCGAGCCATCATCTCGCTTTGCCGCGCGTTGTTCTCGGGTTCGAACAGCAAATCAGTTCCCCAGGCCACCTGCACCCCATGCTTCTTGGCCCACCGGTAGACCTGGTCCGTGCCGCCGCACACCTGCCGATTCTTTTCCGCATTGTCCGGGTTGGGGAAATTGTGGTCGTGTTCGACGAAGGGCTGCATTGACAGCCAGACGTCGCGCTCGGCGAGCAGAGCCACCGTCGCCTCGTCTGCCAGGTGGCCGTGCTCGATCGACTTCACGCCCGCCTCGACGGCCCGGCGAATCCCCGCGACGGTGTACACGTGGGTAGCTACATAGGTGCCGTAATCTTCGGCGGCTTGTACCGCTGCTCGCAGCTCGGTCGGCGTGAACTGCAATGTATAGAGCGGGTCGTACAACGATGCGACACCACCACCGACCATCAGCTTGATCTGTGAGGCACCGAGTTTGAGTTGCTCGCGGACCGCGGCCAGGACCCGGTCGGCGCCGTCGGCGACCCGCATGAAACCGATCTGCTCAGCGCGAGATTCATTGCCGCCCAATGCTGTTGGCGCCTCGTACGCAAAGGAGAAGTCGCCGTGGCCAGCAGTCTGGGAAATCGCTGCCTGGCTGGGATAGATCCGCGGACCCAAGTCGGGTTCGGCGTCGATGACCTTCTTGATACCGACGGTGTCTCCGGCCATGTCGCGCACGGTGGTGAATCCGCGCAGCAGAGTGTCCTTGGCGCGGGCCAAGGTCGTCGCGGCTAACTCGGTCTGGGTGGCCAATGCCAACCCGATCAACGTGTTTGCCATGCCAACGAGGTGTACGTGCGCGTCGATCATTCCGGGCATCAGCACGCGACCGGCGCCGTCGAGGACCGTGGTCTGATCGGTTTCGGCGATCGGCGAGGACTCGACCGCGGCAATCCTGGTCCCCTCGATCAGCACGTGACCGGGGCGTGCCCGGTCCGACAACCCGTCGAATATCTCCACATTCTTCAACAGCAGGCGCTCGCCGGGGACGTTACGACGATCCATCAAGATCTCCCTTTCCGGCGGTCTCTGTACCCGTAACCGTCTCTGCGCCTTAGGTTTCCGGCTAGAGGTCCGCCAGGGCCAGACCGGTCAGGCCGGCATCGAGCCGGATTAGCTCACGGTCGGTTCCGTCGGTGAGGTTTACGCAGCGGATCGACCCGGCCAGGTCGCCGACGTAATAGGTCTGACCGTCGAGGGTGGCCAGGCCTATCGCCTCATGGTAGCCACGCGAGCAGATCTGCGGCTTGCCAATGTGCGGTTGCACGCGGGCGCGGTTAAGCGTATTGCCGTCGGGTTCGGCCCCCCGATCCGTCCACACCAGCATGCCCGCGCCGTCGAGGTCGAGGTCGATAGGTTCGGGAAGGCTGGTCCACAACAGCTCGATATCGTCGCGCTCGGTCGGGGTACGTCCTCGCGGAATCTCGATGGGCGCCCGGAAGATGCGGCCCTGACCGGCGTCGGGGGCTCCCTTTTGCGACCAGTAGACCAGGCCTCGGTCGGTGTCGATGGCGATGCCCACGCAATGATTGCGCGGATCGCGGGCCTCGTCACCGATGCCCGCGGCCACCAGGGTCTCGAGGTGGGACCCGTCCAGGTCGCAACGAAGCACCTGCATGCCTTCCCGGTCGCACCAGTACAACTTGCCGGCGGTGAAGTCGGCGGCCATCTGCTTACCGGTGGTGAAGGCCCCGCGCGGCACGATCGTGCGGCGGTGAGTGCCGTCGAAGTCGACGCGTTCGATCGACCCGTTACGGCTGAAGAACGTTGGTTCCGTGCCGGGGAGCGCGCCGGGATCGGGCGTGCCCATGTTCGTCCAATAGATGTGGCGGCGTTGCTGGTCGACGACGATGCCGTCGGGTCCTTCGTCGAGATCGCTGACCAGGGTGCGAACGCGCGAACCGTCCATGGAAACCGCCTCCATGGCCCGCGTGGTCACCAGATTCAAGACGATGAGCTCGGTCATCGGCGTTCTCGTTACCGAATGGCCGATGACTGGGACGCGACAGGGCGTACCGGATCCCAGGCCGGACCGGCGCTGTCGGCGCGGATAGGTCCGCGCCGCAGGTTGTGTCGAACGATCACGCTCAGCTCCTCACCCCGACAGTCTCCGGGCCGTGTCCGGCACCGTTCTCATCGTCGGATCACGGGGGCACCGCGTCATTGGAGAACGCAACAATAGGTCGGACGCCGAAATGTGCGGAGAACAAAGCCTGCTCGGGTTGCAGGCGTAACGCTTCGCGCCGAACGACTTCCGATCACCATTTGTGCCAGTACGTTTCGAACGCCAGACACAACTCGGTCAGATCCCGTGGCGCCGACAACGATCGCCCGGTGTGCTCTTCGATACGGCGCAGCCGGTAGCGCACCGTGTTGGCATGGCAGAAAAGACGCTCCGCCGTCTGGCTGATCGAACCGTCACAGTCGATCCACACCCGGAACGTGTCGAGCAACACGTCACGCTCGTTGCCGGTTTGCTGGTCGTCGAAGTGGCGCAGCAGCGTGCTCGCCAGCTTCCGCGTGACCTCCGGTGCGGATACCGACAAAGCGGCCAGCGGGGAATCTTCGAAGACACTGACCAGACCGGTCCGATTGCTGCCGGCGTTGACCGCGACCCGCGCGTAGCGCAGCGCCTCTGCGGTGTCGGCCAGGTCGTCGAACTGGGGACTGACACCGACCCGGGTGGTGGCTACTCGCTTCAACAGCCCCAGCAGGGCCGCGTACCGGGTTTCGTTCGGCACAAAGGCAATGCCGGCGTGAATATCGGACAAGAGCAGCCACGCCGAAAAGACATCGAGGCTGCGCAGCATCGCGGTGGCCCCCGGTAGAGCCTGCCTTCCGACGGCCGGGCACTGGGCGGCGACGACGACGTATGGACCCGATTGAGGCAGGCCGAGGACCTTGGCGACTTCCCATCGCGTCCGATGATCGCTGACATGGGCCATGAAGAGAGCCTCCGTCAGCCGCAACCGCTCGGCATCGTCATCGAGCACCCGCTGCCTCATCTGCTGGTCGTGGCCGGTGACCATCGCGTCGGTGTAAAGTCCCTGGGCTTGCCAAAGCCACGTCGCCACCCGCAGCAACTCGTCGCGCACAATGTCCGGTCGCGGTCGGGCCACCTCGGCCACGGCATCCCAGACCTGGTGAAAGCCGATCCGGAAAGCTGCCATCACCGCCGGCAGCGGCACCCCGGTTTCGGCTCGTCGATACCCACTGGTCACCGCCGGCGAGAGGTCAATTGTCGAGCCTTTGAGGCCGTTGACCAGGCTGCCCAGGATCGCGTCGCAGCTGATCGTCAGCGCCTCGTCGGTGATCAGCGCCGTGTTGGCGTAAAAGGGCACCCCCCGCCGTATCCGCGAGATGATCAGCCGGCCCAGCTCGGCAACGCGAGGTTCTAGCTCTTCGGCGATCAGGACCATCGCCGCTTGGTCAGCTACGGCCGGCATGCCCGTTCACCGCCCCCGGCTCTTTACGACCGCCCTACCGGAGCGGCGATCGCACTGGAGGGGAGCGCGTTCGCCGTCCGGCGGCGTGGCGGGACACGGGGCAAGGCTCAACATCGCTCCCGGGATGCGCGGTCGTCAAGCGATGCACGCCGTGCGCCATACGCAACCGCGATGAGTGTGTCGGATGCAGCCATCTGCTTCACCCCTTCCGCACCCACAAGCGATCGGGTGGACTCCGCCCGGCCTACCTAGATGATGATGTGCGGCGAGCCCACTCAGAATCCTCAACAACTGGTAGTCAGACCGCGGTTGCCGGCGGGCGACATCCGACCTCGGCGGCTCGTGCGCCCATTCGGACTTGCGGCGTCGATCGTGCTCAGCCGATACACTTCGGACATGATTTACGCCCGGAGACGGGGCGGGCGGGAAGTCATCGAGTGCCGCCTCGTCGCCCCGCCGACCGGCCGCACTGGCCCGCGGCCATCGTCGGCGGAGCCGGGATGCGACCGCTGATGGATCCCGCAGAGTACGCGCCAGTGGTAGGGCGACGCGGCGCGCTGCCGTATGTCCTCCGCGGCGAGATGATGTTCACCTCGAAGTGCGGCAGCGATGCCGCAGCAGCACTGATACAGCTGGCCCGGGAGCACGCGCCGGGCGATCCACAGCTGGCGCGCGACCTGTATCTCGAGGCGCTGTCGACGATGCTGTTCGCCGGACGGCTGGCGGGCGGCGGCGGCGTTCTGGAAGTGGCCATCGCCGCGGCGGCCGCACCGCGGCCGCACTCGCGACGTCCAAAGGATCTCTTGCTGGATGGATTGACGGCCGTGATCATCGACGGCAGCCGCGCCGGGGTGGGGTCTGTCCGAAAAGCCGTAGATGTTTTCTGCGGCGCGGACGAACTCGGTCTCGACGAAGGCACGCGATGGTTGTGGCTGGCCTGCCACGCCGCCATCATCGCCTGGGATGAACGGGCATGGCAGCACCTACCTGCTCGGCAACTCGCGCTTGCTCGCGAGGCAGCGGATCAACGGGTGCTGCCCGTGGCCCTGCATTCGTTGGCGGCGGCGCTGATTTGGAGCGGCGACTTCGCTGCGTCTTGCCAGCTGATCACAGAGGCAGACTCGATCACTTCCGCGACGGCGACGACGGTATTTCCTTACGCGGCACTTCCACTTGCGGCATGGCGGGGCGAGGAAACCGAGACCCGGCGACTGATACAAGCCGGCACGCACTTGGCAGTGGCGCGGGGTGAGGGAATGGGCCTGGCCTCCATCGAGTTGGCGACGGCGCTGTTGTGCAATGGGCTCAGACGATATGACGAAGCGCTCGTTGCGGCCCGAAAAGGCATCGAGCACCCGCACGAACTGTGGACGAACTTTTTGCTACCCGAGTTGATAGAAGCGGCAACACATTGTGGCCAAGCTGCCGAGGCGGATCACGCGGTCGGCCTGCTCGCGGAAAGTGCTCACGCTGCCGGAACCGATTGGGCGCTGGGAACTTACGCATGTTCACGAGCATTCGTCAGCAGCGGCGAGCCCGCCGAGGCGCTCTATCGCGAGGCGATCGAGCGCCTCGATCACACCAACTTACGACCGGCTGCCGCCCGTGCGCGGCTTGTCTACGGGGAGTGGCTGCGTCGGGAACGACGGGCACTCGAGGCGCGTGCCCAGCTGCGGTCGGCCTATGCGGCGTTTACCGGCATCGGTATGTCGGCTTTTGCGGAGCGGGCTCGCCTCGAGCTCGAGGCCACCGGTGAGCGTGTATCCGAGAAGCCGCTGCTACGAACGGGTTCCGGCCTAACTCCGCGCGAGGCGCAAATCGCCACACTCGCCGCTGGCGGGGCAACCAACGCCGAGATCGGCGCGCAGCTGTTCATCAGCCCCAACACGGTGGCCTACCACTTGCGCAAGGTATTCACCAAACTCGACGTCACCACGCGCCGCCGACTCGCCCGCACGCTGAGCGGCGGGTAATCACCTGCCCACGAGACGGCAACTACCTACGGTGTTACTCGGGGACGCGCCGCCAGTTGCATTCTCGCGACGTTACGAGTTGGGCAGTTCGGCCAGCACGTCTGCACGTGCGTCGTCGAAACTCAGAAAGCCCTTGATGGGTAGGCTTTCCGGCGGCGGATCCGGATAGCTCCAGGCGATGTCGTCGACGACATCGCCGTCGATGACGGCCGACCAGTACGTGGCGAAGCCTTTGTAGTTGCAGTAGCTCGATGTCTGCGAGCGCTGCAACAGATCCGTGCGCACCTGCGCGGGATCGACGTAAAGCCTTGGCTGCAGTGCGGTTTCGAACAGGATCACCGTGTCGTGAGTATCCACCAGCGTGGTGCCCGCCGCCGAAACGCGCAGCCGGCGCGAGGTGGGACGGCAGTCGACGCGGTGATACGGATTCGGTGGGTAATGAACGAGTTTGCGGCCTTCCTCCAGCCAGGTGTCGACGGCATCCCACGGCACGCGGACGAATCCGGGTGCCTCCGCCTCCGGTTCGGCGGGTAGGTCGCCCACCTCGTCGGCGCGGAACAGATAGCTCAGCGGGTGGCCCTGCCGGTGCACCATCAGCACCTGCTCGGTGTCGATCACCGGCCGCCCGCCCAGGAACGCCTGGACGCGGCGCGGATGCGGCTCGATGTAGACGACGCCGTCGGGCAGTGGGGGAGCGAACCGCCCCGCCGGATCGCTGCTGAGCGGACCGCGTCCGGCCACCAGAGTCATGGTGCCCAGGTTAACGCCGCCGGCCGGCGCCGATGCCGCGTATCTCGATGTCCGCCGAACGCTTCTTCGGGCCGTCGGTTTCGGCGGTGACGCGGACCGCGAGAGTTTGGCCGGTGTCGGCGTCGACAAAGGACAGCGGCGCGGGTCCGTCCTGAAGGTGGGTGTCGCCCCACTGCACCAGCGACATGAACACCGGCAACAGGTCCTCCCCGGCGTCGGTCAGCCGGTATTCGTCCCGGGCGCGGCTGCCGGGTTCCTGATAGGGGACGCGGGTGATGATCTGCGCCGACTCGAGCTGCTTGAGCGCTCGCGACGCCGCCGGCGCCGAAGTGCCGATCCGCTCCACGAAGTCCTCGAAGCGCGTTGTGCCGAAGAACAATTCGCGCAGGACCTGGAACGTGGTCTTGGTGCTGAGCAGCTCGAGCACCTTTGACATCGAACAGGAGTCGCCGACCGACCACTGCCGGCGGTCCTGCAGCCGTTTCTCGAACTCCACCCGAACTCCTATGGATAACGCTTGCGTTAGTCAGCAGACAGTGATTTGATCTTACTAACGAGACCGTTAGCCAGCAAGACGCATCGCCCTGGAGAGACAAGATGTCGACCGAGAAACTGTTCCTGATTACCGCGCCGGCCGGCAACACCGGGGCGCCCACCGTCGAAATCCTGCGCCAAGCCGGACACCGGGTACGCGCCTTCGTCCATCGCATTGATCACCGCTCCGACGCACTGGCCGCTCTCGGCGCCGAGGTCGTCGAAGGCGATCTGCTGGACTTCCGCTCCGTCAGCTCGGCCATGACGGGTGTCGACGCCGCATACTTCTGCTATCCGATCGCGCCGGGCGCCCTGTTGCCCGCCACCGCGATTTTCGCTCAGGCCGCAAGCGAGGCCGGCGTCGACGCGGTGGTCAACATGTCGCAGATGTCAGCCCGGCGCGATGCGAAAAGCAATGCGGCCCAGCATCATTGGATCGCCGAACGGCTGTTGGACCGTGCGTCGTTCAAGGCCACCCACCTGCGTCCAACCTTTTTCGCCGAGTGGCTGAAATGGCAATGGCAGCGCAACGACAACGAGGGCCTGCTGCGGCTGCCCTTCGGCGACGGGCGCCACGCCCCCATCTCCGGGTCCGACCAGGCCGCGGTGATCGCCGCCGTACTGCAAAACCCCGGGCCGCACGACCGCCAGATCTACCCGCTGGTCGGCGACCACGAACTCGACCACTACGGGATCGCCGAGGAAATCGCCGACACACTAGGCTTACCGGTCCGCTATGAGCCGGTCGCGATCCCCACGTTCGCGGCCGGGTTGACCGCCGCGGGCTTCCCGGATTTCTTCGTGCAACACATCAGCAGCGTCGCCCAGGACTACCAAGACGGCATCTTCTCCGGCGAGAACAACCTGGTCGAGGTGATCGGCGGGCACAAGCCGATGACAGTGGCCGACTACGTCAACGCCAACCGGGCCGAGTTCGACCACGACGGCCGCTTGGTGCGACGGGATCAGCTCAAGGCGAGTTGACGCGCGCGATCGGGGGCGTGTGCGCGGTCCGGTTGAGCCACGGAGTAGGAACGTAGCCATGGCAGGACCGGTCGCGGGCATCAAAATCGTCGAGCTCGGAGTGTGGGTGGCCGGACCGGCCGCCAGCGGCATCCTGGCCGACTGGGGTGCCGACGTCATCAAGATCGAGCCGCCGACCGGCGATCCGGGACGCATGTTCGGCCGGATGCTGGGCTGCGATCTGGGTGTCAATCCGCCGTTCGAAATGGACAACCGCTCCAAGCGCAGCATCGTCTTAGACCTCACCACCGACGAGGATCGGGAGACGGCCTTCGAATTGCTGGACGATGCAGACGTTTTCGTGACCAACGTCCGTCCCGGCGCGTTGCAGCGCCTGGGCCTGGACTTCGAGTCGCTGTCCGCCCGCAACCCGCGGCTGGTCTACGGCCTGATCACCGGCTACGGCGAGACCGGCCCGGATGCCGACCGGGCGGCCTATGACGTGGCCGCGTTCTGGTCCCGCGCCGGGGTGGCCCACTTGCTGACCCGCCCCGGCCAGACGCCGCCGTTCCAGCGCGGCGGCATGGGCGACCACTCGGCCGGCATGACCCTGGCCGCGGCCATCTGCGCGGCGCTGGTGGCCCGCGAGCGCACCGGGACCGGTCAGCTGGTGAGCACCTCGCTCTACCGCCAGGGCGCCTACACCGTGAGCTTCGACCTCAACACCTACCTGCTGACCGGGCAGCCGATCGCCGTCGGGCAACGCGAAACGATGGGCAACCCGTGCATGAACAACTACGCCGCGGGCGACGGACGCCGCTTCTGGATCGTCGGCCTGGAAGGCGACCGGCACTGGCCGCCGCTGTGCCGCGTCGTCGGGCACCCCGAATGGCTCGACGACCCGCGGTTCAGCGACGCGATGGCACGGTTCGCCCACGGTGTGGAGCTGATCGCCGAGTTGGACCAGATCTTCGCGACCCGTTCACTCGACGAGTGGGCGGAGGCCTTCGCTGCCGAACCGGATTTCTTCTGGTCGCCGATCAACTCGCTCGAAGACGTCGTGGCCGACGAGCAATTCCATGCCGCGGGCGGCATCGTCGATGTACCCGACGGCCAGTCCGGCGTCTCGATGGTGGCCACCCCGGCGGATTTCCACGGCACGCCGTGGGCGCCCCGCTCGGCGGCCCCGGAACTGGGACAGCACACCGAAGAGATTCTGGCCGAATTGAAGGGCCGCCGCGACTCCTGACCGCGCGGGAGGAGCTTTACAAAATTCGGCATAAGTGTCACGCTGTGGCTGATGGGCCGCGTCACCCGTTGCGTGAGGCGGCGTCAGCCCGTGAGAAGCCCATGACTAAGCGCTGCAGCTGGATGCCCTAGAGGCGAAGCACTCCTGGGGTGTGGCGGTGAGGAACGGATTTGATGGTCACTCCGACGTTCGACATCGGCCAGAGTGGGCGGGTTGCCGCCACACGATCAACCCATGGCAACGCCGAGTGTCTGCGCTATCGACTGGACGTCGTTGCCGGCAGTGCCATCGACGTCGTGCACTCGGCCGGCGGATGGCTCTACGACCGGGTGATGGCCGGCTGGGAGGCGACCGTCCTGCTGCCGGCCGGATGCGATACCCGGCCATTGCGCATCCTCGGGGTGGGGGTGGACACCGGATCGGAGTTCGTCTCGACCGCGGTGGGGTCCACGAGCCACACGTTGGCGGTCAGTGCCGAGGCGTTCACCGCGGACGCTCGAGTACGTGACAAGGTGTTCAAGTCCCTGGACGACCGGGTGACCGAGGTCGCGCTCTGGGGTGACGGGTGGCCGTTGGGAGTGAACCGCGGAATGACCAGAGCGCAACATGTGCTCAGCGCGGCGGCTCGAACATTCAAAGGCTATGCCCTTGCGGCAGCGGGGATCCCGAGTGCCTTGGTCGAACCGACCGAGGCGCTGCTGTGCGAGGCAAGCTATTCGCGCGTCGATTCAGAGCTGGTCCGGTTCGACTGATGAAGAAGTATTACGGCCACACCCTGCTCTACCTGCACGAGACGATCTCGCTGGGATCCGGGTTGAGCGACCGCTTCACCGAGGTTTTCGCCGACACCTATCAGCCGATGATGGACGAACTCGGTGCCCGGCTGTTCGCGATCTGGGAAGCCACGCCCTACAACGGTCACTGGCCACAGGTGACGGTCATCTGGGAGATCGACGGGTTCGCCGACTACGCGAAGATCGGGACGGCGCAGGCCCGCGGCGGCAGCCACGAGGCGGCGTCCGGTAAGTGGTCGGCGTTTCTGGCCGAGATCGGCGCCTCGGGGGAAGGGCGGATCATGTACCCCGGGCCGAGCAACAAAACCCTGGCCCAACTACGTGAGGCTAATTTCACTGCGCCACTGGTGATTCAGGAAATCATGCAAACCAAGCCGGGCCGTCAAGACGACTACATCCGCGAGCTGGAGCGCCTCTACGTCCCGTGGTCGGAGCGCACCGGGAAACGCTGGTTGGGTTCGTTCACCACCACCTTCCGGTTCAACGAGGTCATCCACTACTGGGCGCTGGACGGCGGCTGGGAATGCTTCGCCAACCACTACCCCTCGTGGAAGGACAGCCCACCCGCCGAGATCGTCACCTGGATGAGCGTGGCACCGGCATTGCGCAACGGCTGGGAGGACTCCATTCTGCAGGCCCTACCGCCCTCTCCGCTGCAGTGAGCGCCTCGGCCGCTGACTTCGCGTACGACCCCTTCGACGCGGACGTCATGGCAAATCCGTTGCCGTACTACCGAACTCTGCGCGATGACTATCCGGTCTACTACATGCCGCAGTGGGATACCTTCGCCTTGTCCCGCTTCGACGACATCTGGCAGGTACTCGAAGTCAACGACGGAACCTTCGTCGCATCGGAAGGCACCCTGCCCCCGGCGGCGGTACTGGCCAAGCACAACACCGGTCCGGTCGAGGATCCGCCGTTGCATCCCTTGCCTTTCCACGCCGTGTTCGACACCGACCTCTACGGCGAGATCCGACGCGCGCACTCGGCGCCATTGCGGCCGAGGTCGGTCGCCGGGCTGGAGGCCAGGATCCGTGAGCTGGCCAACGAGCGCCTCGATCTGCTGTTGCCGCAAGGGTCGTTCGACCTGACCCAGGACTACGGCGGGATCGTGGCAGCCTCGATGGTGTGCGACTTACTGGGAATATCGACCGAACTCGCACCGCAAGTACTGGCCGCGGTCAATGCCGGCAGCCTCACCGCGCCGGGGGAGGGCGTCGACACCGCACAAGCGCGGCCCAACTACCTCGAATACCTGATGCCCGTGGTGGAACGGCGCCGGGCCGGCCAATCCGGCGGCTCCCTGCCGGTGGTCGACGGGCTGCTGGGTTACCGGCTGCCCGACGGCAGCGCCCTTTCCGACGTCGAAACCGCGACCCAGATGCTGTGCATCTTCATCGGCGGCACCGAAACCGTGCCCAAGATCGTCGCCCACGGGCTGTGGGAACTCAGCCGGCGGCCCGACCAGCTCGCCGCGGTGCGCGCCGATCCCGCCGCCAACGTGGCGGTGGCCCGGGAGGAGATGCTGCGGTTCTGTGCGCCCGCGCAGTGGTTCGCCCGAACCGCGCGCCGGCCATTCACCATTCACGGCCAGACCATCGAGCCGGGCCAGCGGGTGATCACGCTGCTCGCCTCGGCCAATCGCGACGAACGGGAGTACCCCGACCCCGACGATTTCATCTGGAATCGGCCCATCGCCCGCTCGCTGGTGTTCGGTCGCGGCCAGCACTTCTGCATCGGCTATCACCTGGCCAGGCTGGAAGTTGCTGTGCTGGTGCAGGAATGGCTGCGACGGGTGCCCGACTTCGAGATCAAGAGCCAGGCCGCCACCCGGCTGCCGTCCAGCTTCCAGTGGGGATGGAACCAGATCCCGGTGGAGGTCTGACGTGTGGTCCTACCGGATCATCGCGCCGTATGAGTTCGCGCGCACGTCGATCGCGGACAAAACCCCCGACGACCTGGCCGATGGTCAGGTGCTGCTGCGGTTCTTGGCGGCCGGGGTGTGCGGCAGCGATCTGCCCGGCTTTCGCGGCGTCAAGGGCAGACTTCCGGGCGACGACGGACCAAGCGCCGCCGAGAAAGACGGCTTCCCGATCCACGAAGTCGCCGGCGAGGTGATCGCCAGCCGGCATCCCGAACACCGTCCCGGCGATCGCGTGGTGGGCTGGGCCTCCGGCTTCGACGGGATGATGGAGCGGGTGATCAGCGACGGCAACGGGCTTGCGCCGTACGACCCGGCACTGACCCCGGCGCAGGCGGTCGGACTGCAGCCCCTGGCATGCGTGCTGTATGCCTGCGAGCAGCTGCCGGAGCTGGCCGGCCGGCACGTCGCGATCATCGGCCAGGGTTCGATCGGGTTGCTGTTCTCCTATGTCGCGAAGGTGGCCGGCGCCCGCCGTGTCACCGGTGTCGACCCCATCGATCGCCGAAGTCTCGCAACCACATTCGGTGTCGACGAGGTGGTGCGCGCCAGCAGCGACCGGTGGGTCAGTCGACTGGCGTCCGCCGACCGCGCCGATGTCGTGATCGAGGCCGTCGGTCATCAGGTCGCCACCCTCGGACATGCGATCGAAGCTGCAGCGCCCGGCGGGACCGTCTTCTACTTCGGCGTTGCCGACGATGAGGCGTACCCGATTAGCATGCGTCTCATGCTGCGCAACAACTTGACCCTGAAATCCGGTGTGACGCTTGACCGGCGGCGGGTACTCGAGCTCGCGGGCAAGTTCGCCGCAGAACATCCCGAGCTATTGGGTTCCTATCTCACACACACCTTTGGCGCCGATGACGTCCAGGGTGCATTCGACCTCGCGTGCCGGCCGGTCGCCGACCGCGTGAAGATCGCGATCGCGCAGTGAGCACGTCCCGGATGCCGCAGGGCAACTTTGCGAAGGCGCTGAGCAAGTCAACCCCGATATGGGGCGGCTGGATCACCGGTCCGACGCTGATCGGGCCGGAGGAATTCGCCCGCGCGGGCTACGACTACGTGGGCTTCGACGCCCAGCACGGCTACCTCGATGACGCCGACATCGCCGGCGTACTGCGGCGCCTCGAGCAGGTGCCCATCGCGACCGCGGTGCGGCTGCCCAACGCCGACCCGGCTCCGATCGGGCGGGTGCTCGACGCGGGGGCCGACGCGGTATTCATCGCGATGATCGAGTCGGCCGACCAGGCGGCCGCGGCGGTGGCCGCGACCCGCTATCCGCCGGTGGGCGTCCGCAGCTTCGGCCCGCTGCGTGCCGGCCTGGGTCTCAACCCCGCCGTCCACGAAGCGCGGGCGAGCGTGTTCGCGATGATCGAAACCGTACCGGCACTAACGAATCTCACCGACATCTGTGCGGTCGACGGCCTGGCCGGGATATATGTCGGGCCCGCAGATCTCGCGATCTCGATGGGCCACGATGTCGTCGGGTCGACCCGGCATCGGGCAGTGCTGGACGCGATCGTGGAAGTCCATCGTGTCGCCACCAAGGCCGGACTGGTCACCGGGATTCATGCCAGCGAGGGCAAGACCGGTCATGCGATGGCGCAGCTCGGCTTTCGGATGATCACGCTGGCCGCCGAATCGGCGGCGCTGCGGCGCGGGGCGATCGAGCACCTACGCGAGGCGACCGGACAGTGACCGACGACATCTCCACCGATCAAGCTGCGATCCGCGAACTGATTGCCGACTATGCGCTGGCGCTCGATGCCGGTGAGATCGACGCGTGCGCGCAACTGTTCACTCCAGATGGGGAATTCATGGTCTACGGAAGGTCTTTCGTCGGGCCCGACGGGATCGCCAAGATGTTCCGCGATGCGCCCCGGGGATTGCATTTGACCGGAGTGTCGCGTATCGACGTCGGCTCGGGCGAACCTGACAGCGCGACCGCGCAATCGCAGGTGCTGTTCGTCAGGGCCAGCGATCTGCACCTGCGGCCCGCGCTGTACGACGACGAACTGGCCCGCCGCGACGGGCAGTGGCTCTTCCAGCGGCGCCGATGCCGATTCATCACCAGTCACGGCCTGTCCGATAGTCCCGAGGTTTCGTCGTCATGAGCGTCGCACTCGTCACCGGCGCCGCGGGCGGCCAAGGTTGGGCCATCGCGAAGCAGCTTCGAGCGCAGGGATATTCCGTCGCCGCCTGTGATCGGCGAGCTGCTGATATCGCCGCCGCGGTCGGTGCGTTGGACGACGACGAATCGATCGCGATCGAGCTCGACGTGACGAGTCCAGAGCAGTGGGAAACCGCCGTCGAAAAGACGGTGAACCGATTCGGACGGCTGACCACACTGGTCAACAACGCCGGCGTGCTGCATCGCGCCGCGCTGGCCGACGAGACGGTCGAGGATTTCGAAAATGCCTGGCGGGTCAACTGTCTGGGTGCATTCCTCGGGATGCAGGCCGCGCTCGGCCAGCTGCGGGAGGCCGACAACGCGGCCATCGTCAACATCTGCAGCACCGGAGCGATCCGCCCTTTCCCCACGCACTGCGCCTACGGATCGTCGAAGTGGGCGCTTCGGGGGCTGACCCAAACCGCGGCGGCCGAATTGGCCGCGTTCGGTATCCGGGTCAACGCCGTGTTCCCCGGACCGATCGCCACATCGATGCTCGATGAGGCCACGCAGGCCCGGTTGACGGCGACGGCGCCGTTCGGGCGGCTGGGTCAGCCCACCGAGATCGCCGACGCGGTGGCCTTCCTGGTGTCGGAGGCGGCGTCGTTCATCACCGGTTCGGAACTGGTCGTCGACGGTGGGCAATGCCTGCAGATTCGATGAAGGCAACGTTGTCGGTCGGCATCATCGGCGCCGGTCCGGGTGGGCTGGCGTTGGGAATTCTATTGGCCCGCGCCGGTTTTCATGACTTCACCATCTTCGACCGCGAAGACGACGTCGGCGGCACCTGGCGGATCAACACCTATCCGGGTCTGGCCTGCGACGTCAAGTCGCACTTGTATTCGTTCTCCTTCGACTTGAATCCGCATTGGTCACGGCTGTGGTCGGGCCAGCCTGAGATCCTTGCCTACTTCGAGCGTTGCGCGGATAAATACGGACTGCGGCCGCACCTGAAACTGCGCACCGAAATCCGCGCGGCGCGTTGGGAAGAGGATGCCCAGCAGTGGTGTCTGACCACCACGGACGGCGAAGAACACCACTTCGATGTCGTGGTCTCCGCGGTCGGTCTGTTCACCCGGCCGCTGTTCCCGGAGCTCGTCGAGCGGGAGCCGTTCTCGGGAACCGTGATGCACTCGTCGCAATGGGACCATTCGGTCGACCTGCACGGCGCACGGGTCGCCGTGCTGGGAACCGGATCGACCGCGTCGCAGCTGCTTCCCGAACTCGCGAAGGTGGCCGGTCAGGTGTATTCGGTGCAGCGCTCGCCGACATGGATTCTGCCCAAACCGGACCGGCACTACACGCGACGGGAGCGGTGGGTCTTCGCCCACCTGCCGTTCGCCAAAAGGCTGTACCGGATCCGGCTGTGGTGGCGCAGCGAATCCAACATCTCGGTGATCGAGCACGGTAGTGAAAAGACGCAGGATTTCACCGCGATCGCCCTTGGCCTGCTGGAGAAGACGATTGCCGACGAGGAATTGCGGCGGCGGCTGACTCCGGATCACCCGATGGGCTGCAAGCGGCTGGTGTTCTCGTCGGACTACCTGCCCGCGTTGACCCAATCCAACGTCGAGGTGGTGTCCAGCCCGGCCCGCTACCTCAAGGCCCGATCACTGGTCACCGAGGACGGCACCGAACGCGAAGTCGACGTCGTGGTGTGCGCGACCGGCTACGCCGCCGCCGACTACCTCGGGCAGCTGGATGTTTCCGGAGAAGGTGGAACGACGCTGCGCGACGTCTGGAGTGATGGGCCGCATGCCTATCTCGGCATGGCCGTTCCCGGGTTCCCGAACTTCTTCATGCTGTACGGACCGAACACCAACGTCGGCTCCAACAGCGTGATCTTCATGCTGGAGGCTCAGGCGCACTACATCGTGCGGGCGTTGAAGTACATGCGGCGCAAGGGCAAGACGTACGTGGCGGTGCGGCCGTCCGCGTTGGCGCGATTCATTGCCAAGATCGACCAGTGGATGGTCGGTACCGTGTGGACGACTCAGTGCAGCAACTACTTCCGCGCGGCGAACGGGCGGGTGGTAACACAATGGCCACGTAGCGCGCGTAGCTTTTGGGAGATGACGCGCAGGTTCAAGCCCGCCGACTTCACGTTCTCCAGCCGCCCGCGCGAAGCCGTGCTCACCGCCGACGACGAGACCGCGGTGGTCAGGCCGAGTCGATGACGGAGTTGGACGGGGCGCGGAGGCTCGATCCCGCACTGCGCGTGGTCGCGACCACCCGCACCGCCTTCTCTCCGGAAGCGATCCAGCTGATGCGCGGACCGTTCGATCTGCGCCGCCGCGATGCCGCACACCTCACCGACCTGCCGGGCGTGCAGATCAGCGAGGACCATGCGGCGGGCGCAGTCCGGGTGCGCATTTATCGGGGCGGTCCGTCACCGGCGCCGGTAGTCGTCTATTGCCACGCGGGCGGATTCGCGCTGGGCAACCTCGACACCGATCACCGGCAGTGCGCGGAACTCGCCCGCCGCGGCCGCTGCACGGTGGTATCGGTCGACTACCGCCTGGCGCCGGAACACCCCTATCCGGCCGCGCTCGACGACGCCATCGCGGTGCTGAATTGGGTGGCCGGCCGTGCGGCTGAATTGGATGTCGATGCCACGCGGCTGGCTGTCGCGGGCAGCAGCGCCGGGGCCACCCTGGCCGCATCCCTGGTGCAGCGTTGCGTGGACGGGTCGCTGCCGCCCGTCGTGTTCCAACTGTTGCACCAGCCGGTGCTCGACGATCGCCCTACCGCATCGAAGGCGGAGTTTCGCACCAGCCCGGCCTTCGACAGCGAGGCAGCCGAACTGATGTGGCGCTACTACCTGGGCGGACAGCCCGCGTCACCGGATACCGTGCCGGCGCGGCGCGCCGAATTACACGGTATGCCAGCAACTTTGGTCACCTGCGCGGAGATCGATCCGTTCCGCGATGAAGCGATCGACTACGCGCTGCGGTTACTTCGCGCCGGAGTCTCCACCGAACTGCACGTGTTCGCGCGCACCTGCCACGGGTTCGATTCGCTGCTGCCCGACTGGTCGGACTCCGAGCGGCTGTTCGCGCTGCAAGGCAATGCCCTGACGACCGCCTTCTACGGCACCTAGCCCGGGCCCGCGGCAAGACATGTTGGAATACGACCATGGCTATCATCCCGCCGGCACCGGAGCAGCTCACCAGCAGCGACTTTCCGGTGCTGTGGCCGGTGGGCACCCGGTGGGCCGACAACGACATGTTCGGCCATCTCAACAACGCGGTCTACTACCAGCTGTTCGACACCGCGATCAATGCCTGGATCACGATCGGCACCGGGCTTGACCCGACCACCATGCCGGCGCTGGGTGTCGTCGCGGAGTCGGGTTGCCGCTATTTCTCCGAACTGCAATTCCCACAACGCCTCGAGGTCGGCCTTGCCGTGACCCGGCTGGGCCGCAGCAGCGTCACCTACCGGTTGGGTGTGTTCGAGTCGAGCGAGGGACAACAGCCGCGGCCGACGACCGCGCTCGGGCATTGGGTGCACGTCTACGTCGACCGCGCCAGCCGCAAACCCGTCGGAATTCCCGACCCCATCCGGACCTTGCTGTCGACGGCCTGCGTCGGCGAATAGACCTCGGCCCGGCCGAGATAGCGCACTGCGCTGGGGCTTTCGCGTACCCCGCTATGCTTCGCCAATGCCTGTTTTGAGTAAAACCGTCGAGGTCGACGCCAACGCCGCGGCGATCATGGCCATCGTCGCGGACTTCGAGCGGTACCCGGAGTGGAGCGACGGGGCAAAGGGCTGCTGGGTGCTCGCGCGCTACGACGACGGCCGGCCCAGCCAGATTCGCCTGGACGCCGCCTACCAAGGCTTCGAGGGAACCTTCATTCAGGCCATCTACTACCCGGGGTCGAACCAGATTCAGACCGTCCTGCAGCAGGGCGAGCTGTTCAAGAAACAGGAGCAGCTGTTCAGCGTGGTGGAAATGGGCGCCTCGAGCCTGCTGACGGTGGACATCGACGTCGAACCGTCGATGCCGGTGCCCGCGCCGATGGTGAAGATGATGCTGAACAACGTGCTCGACCACCTCGCGGACAACCTCAAGAAGCGCGCCGAACACCTGGCCGCCGGCTAGCGACCCCGGTCAACCGAAAACTCCGGCCCCGTCCAGCATTGCGGTCAGCCGCTCCGCCGCGTCGGTGAACTGCCAGACGGTGTGCTCGATCACCGCGGGCGTGTCGCGCCGGCGCAGCGCGGCGATCAACTGCCGGTGATTGTCGACCGCGGCGATAGCCCACTGCGGATCCCCGGCGTAGACCAGCACCGGCATATACCGTGCGGCGTTGAGGAGGAACCAGGCCAGCTTGATCCGCCCGGCGGCCTGGTTGAAGACGCGGTGAAACGCGAACTCGATGCCCGCGATCGTCTCGGGATCGCTGGAGCCGACGGCCGCAACGAGCGAATCGTTGATCCGCTCCAGCTCGTCGATCTCGGTCTCGGTGATGTGATCGGTGGCCGCCGCGGCCAGTTCCCTGGCAATGGTGGCCTGTAGCCAGAAGATGTCGTCGATGTCCTGGCGCGTCAACGGCAGCACCACATGGCCGCGGTGCGGCTCCAGCTGCACCATGCCCTCACCGCGCAGCTTGAGCAGGGCCTCGCGTACCGGCGTCACGCTGACCCCGAGTTCGGCCGCGGTCTCATCGAGGCGTATGAAGGTGCCCGGTCGCAATGCCCCCGACATGATCGCCGCCCGCAGATGGCCCGCGACCTCGTCCGACAGCTGCGCCCGGCGCAGCTGCCGCCGCCTGCCGTGGGCTCGCGTAGATAGAGGTACGTTCACGTCGGTAGCCAGGGCTTTCGGAGGCGTTTTCAGGGAGCTTTCAGGGCGTATCGGGGCTTGTCATCAGGGCAGTAAAGCCATAGTGTGACCCACACAACACTATGTTTTATCAAATATCAACCTGTCGCAAGCGGTGCGCGAGTGAAGGGAAGGTATTAGTTGACCGCGCAACTTGCTAGCCACGAGGCTCAAGCATCGCAGCCGTCACACCCGCACGAGCAGCCGTATCTGGCCCGCCGGCAGAACTGGGTCAACCAGCTCGAGCGGCACGCGTTGATGCAGCCGCAGGCCGTCGCGCTGCGTTTCATGGGTCGGACACTGACCTGGGCTGACCTGCGGCGACGGGTCACTGCGCTGGCCGCAGCGCTGCGCCGTCGAGGGGTCGGCTCCGGCGACCGGGTCATGATCCTGATGCTCAACCGCACCGAGTTCGTCGAGGCGATGCTGGCCACCACCATGCTCGGGGGTATCGCGGTTCCGCTGAACTTCCGGCTCACCCCGTCCGAGATCGCCTTCCTGGTCGAAGACTGCGAGGCGCGGGTGATGGTCACCGAAGCGGTGCTTGCCCCGGTGGCCACCGGCGTCCGCGACATCCAGCCGCTGCTCGGCACGGTCGTCGTGGCCGGCGGCTCTCCCGACGACAGCGTGCTCGGCTACGACGACCTGCTCGATGAGCCCGCGGACGCGGTCGAGCCGGTGGATGTCCCGAACGACGCGCCGGCCCTGATCATGTACACCTCGGGCACCACCGGGCGTCCCAAGGGCGCGGTGCTCACCCACACCAATCTGACCGGGCAGGCGATGACCGGGCTCTACACACATGGTGCCGACATCAGCAACGACGTCGGCTTCGTCGGCGTCCCGCTGTTCCACATCGCCGGCGTCGGCAACCTGTTGGGGGGCCTGCTGCTGGGCCTGCCCACGGTGATCTACCCCCTCGGTGCGTTCGACCCGGGCCAGCTGCTCGACGTGCTGGCGGCCGAGAAGGTCACGGGCATTTTCCTGGTTCCGGCCCAGTGGCAGGCGGTCTGCGCCGAGCAGCAAGCCCGGCCCCGTGATCTGCGGCTGCGAGTCATGTCGTGGGGTGCCGCCCCCGCTCCGGACGCCCTGCTGCGGGAGATGTCGTCGACGTTCCCCGGCACCCAGATCCTGGCCGCCTTCGGCCAGACCGAGATGTCTCCGGTCACCTGCATGCTGCTCGGCGAGGACGCGATCCGGAAACGCGGATCGGTCGGCAAAGTGATCCCGACCGTTGCCGCCCGGGTGGTCGACGAAAACATGAACGACGTGCCGATCGGTGAGGTTGGCGAAATCGTCTATCGGGCACCGACATTGATGAGCGGCTACTGGAACAACCCGCAGGCCACCGCGGAGGCGTTCGCGGGCGGCTGGTTCCACTCCGGCGATCTCGTCCGGATGGACGACGAGGGCTACGTCTGGGTCGTGGACCGCAAGAAGGACATGATCATCTCCGGCGGTGAGAACATCTATTGCGCCGAGGTGGAGAACGTGCTCGCCGGCCATCCCGGCATCGTCGAAGTCGCGGTCATCGGCCGGGCCCACGAGAAGTGGGGCGAGGTGCCCATCGCGGTCGCGGCGATCACCGCCGACGGGCCGCGCCTGGATGACCTGGACGAGTTCCTGACGGAGCGCCTGGCGCGCTACAAGCATCCCAAGGCGCTTGAGATTGTCGAGGCGTTGCCCCGCAACCCGGCCGGCAAGGTCCTCAAGACTGAGCTACGGCTTCGCTACGGGAACGCGGACACAACGCAAAGTCAGGCTACTTCAAGGGATTTCACGGCGAGAGAGGAAGGCTGACAGAAACTGTAACGTTTGCCAGCTGTTGACGAAGGGTTAATTGTGCGGATGCGGTTCACACCTGCTTGGCCATCGGGTACATTCCTGTGGTCTCCGTTACTACTTGCCAGTAGGGAGTCGGTGATCACACATGCGGGGTCCGTGCAAGGGGGAGGCGTGCGACACGATTCGCGGCGCCGCCAGGCACCCGGTGCCGACGTGAGGAGGCAGTGGTGACGTCGACGTCCACCGGCGGCCGAGGTCCCTACTTGGTCGGCTACCTGCGCGACCAACTGGAGTCGCCGCTGACCCTGATCGGCGGCTTCTTTCGGATGTGTGTCCTGACCGGTAGGGCGTTGTTCCGTCGGCCATTCCAGTGGCAGGAATTCATCCTGCAGTGCTGGTTCATCATGCGTGTCGCGTTCCTGCCGACTGTCTTTGTCTCCATACCGCTGACTGTGTTGCTGATCTTCACCCTCAACGTGCTGCTGGCCCAGTTCGGTGCCGCGGACCTGTCCGGCGCCGGCGCGGCGATCGGCGCGGTCACCCAGCTCGGCCCGTTGACGACGGTGCTGGTCGTCGCCGGTGCCGGATCGACCGCAATCTGCGCCGACCTGGGCGCGCGCACCATCCGCGAGGAAATCGACGCGATGGAAGTGCTCGGCATCGACCCGATCCACCGGCTGGTGGTGCCCCGGGTGATCGCCGCAACCCTGGTCGCCACGCTGCTCAACGGCCTGGTCATCACCGTGGGATTGGTGGGCGGCTACCTGTTCGGGGTGTATCTGCAAAACGTGTCGGGCGGCGCTTACCTGGCCACGCTGACCACGATCACCGGCCTGCCCGAGGTCGTCATCGCGACCGTCAAGGCCGCGATCTTCGGCCTGATCGCCGGCCTGGTCGGCTGCTTCCGCGGCCTGACCGTGCGCGGCGGTTCCAAGGGCCTGGGCACCGCCGTCAACGAAACCGTGGTGCTCTGCGTCGTCGCGCTGTACGCGGTGAACGTCATTCTGACCACGATCGGCGTCCGATTCGGAACGGGACACTGAGATGACCAACGTCGCCGTACTGCGCGCCCGGTTCCCCCGGGCGGCCGAGAACCTCAACCGCTACGGCGGTGCCGCCGGCCGGGGGCTCGACGACATCGGCCGGATGGCCTGGTTCGGGATGGTCTGTATCGCGCACGTGCCGCACGCGATACGCAACTACCGCAAGGAAACGCTGCGGCTGATCGCCCAGATCGGCATGGGCACCGGGGCCATGGCCGTCGTCGGTGGCACCGTCGCCATCGTCGGCTTCGTCACGCTGTCCGGTAGCTCCCTGGTCGCCATCCAGGGATTCGCATCCCTGGGGAACATCGGCGTCGAGGCGTTCACCGGCTTCTTCGCCGCACTGATCAACGTGCGCATCGCCGCCCCCGTCGTCACCGGCATCGCGATGGCCGCCACCGTCGGCGCCGGCGCCACCGCCGAACTCGGCGCCATGCGGATCAGCGAAGAGATCGACGCCCTGGAAGTGATGGGCATCAAGTCGATCTCGTTCCTGGCGACCACGCGGTTCATGGCCGGACTGGTGGTGATCATCCCGATCTACGCGATGGCGATGATCATGTGCTTCCTGTCGCCGCAGATCACCACGACGGTGCTCTACGGGCAATCCAACGGCACCTACGACCACTACTTCCGGACGTTCCTTCGCCCCGATGACGTGTTCTGGTCGTTCCTGGAGGCCATCCTCATCACCGCGGTCGTGATGATCACGCACTGCTTCTACGGCTACAACGCCGGTGGCGGGCCCGTCGGCGTCGGCGAGGCCGTCGGTCGCTCGATGCGCTTCTCCCTGGTCTCGGTGCAGGTTGTCGTGTTATCCGCCGCGTTGGCGCTGTACGGCGTCAACCCCAACTTCGCCTTGACGGTGTAGCGCCCATGACCCGACCCGGAAAGATCAACGAAGCGCGGACCCCGCCCTACAAGTTGGCGGGTGTCGGGTTGTTGGTCATCGCCGCGGTCATTTTCGTCTTGGTCTACGGGCAGTTCCGTGGCGACTTCACCCCCAAAGTCAAGTTGACGATGCTGGCGTCACGGGCCGGGCTGGTGATGGACCCGGGCTCCAAGGTCACCTACAACGGGGTCGAGATCGGCCGGGTGGACACCATCTCCGAGATCGTCCGCGACGGTAAGCCGGCGGCCAAGTTCACCCTCGACGTCCATCCCCGGTACCTATCGCTGATCCCGGTCAACGTGACTGCCGACATCAAAGCCACCACGGTGTTCGGCGGCAAGTACGTGTCGCTGACGACGCCGCAGAACCCGTCGACGCAAAAGCTCAGCGCGCAGTCGGTGATCGACGCGAGGTCGGTGACGACGGAGATCAACACGTTGTTCCAGACCATCACCTCGATCGCGGAGAAGGTGGATCCGGTCAAGTTGAACCTGACGCTGAGCGCGGCCGCGCAATCGCTGGCCGGCCTGGGCGACAAGTTCGGGCAGTCGATCGTCAACGGAAACGCGGTCCTCGACGACGTCAACCCGCGGATGCCGCAGATCCGCCACGACATCCAGCAGTTGGCCGACCTCGGCGACACCTACGCCGACGCCTCGCCGGAACTGTTCGATTTCCTCAACAACGCGGTCGTCACCTCGCGCACGATCAACCAGCAGCAAAAGGACCTGGACCGGGCGCTGTTGTCGGCCGCCGGGTTCGGCAACACCGGCGCGGAGATTTTCGAGAAGGGCGGCCCGTACCTGGCGCGCGGCGCCGCCGACCTGCTGCCGTCGGCGCAGCTGCTGGACACCTACAGCCCGGCGATCTTCTGCACCCTGCGCAACTACCACGACATCGAGCCCAAGGCCGCCTCATTCCTCGCCGGCAACGGGTACTCGCTGAACGCCCACACCGAGGCGCTGTCCGGCCTCGGGCTGCTCGCCAACCCGGTCTCGGCGGTGGCCACGATCGCCAGCATGGTCGGAGGCCTGGCCGGAGTGGTCGGCGGCGCGCCGAACCCCTACATCTATCCCGAGAACCTGCCGCGGGTGAACGCCCGCGGTGGACCGGGCGGTGCGCCGGGTTGCTGGCAGCACATCACCCATGACCTCTGGCCCGCACCCGAGTTGGTGATGGACTCCGGCAACAGCATCGCGCCGTACAACCACCTCGACACCGGTTCGCCCTACGCGATCGAGTACGTCTGGGGCCGTCAGGTAGGGGATAACACGATCAACCCATGAAAATCACCGGTACGCTCGTCCGACTCAGCATCTTCTCGCTGGTGCTGCTGCTGTTCACTGTGATGATCATCGTGGTGTTCGGTCAGATGCGGTTTGACCGCACCAACGCGTACTCGGCGGAGTTCAGCAACATCAGCGGCCTGCGGCAGGGCCAGTTCGTCCGGGCCTCCGGGGTGGAGATCGGCAAGGTCGACTCGGTGCAACTGACCGACGGCGGCAAGCGGGTGCGGGTGAAGTTCAACGTCGACCGCTCGATTCCGCTCTATCAGTCGACAACGGCGCAGATCCGCTACCTCGACCTCATCGGCAACCGGTACCTGGAGCTCAAGCGGGGTGAGGGCGAGGGCGTCGACAGGGTCCTGCCGCCGGGTGGCTTCATCCCGCTGTCGCACACCGCGCCCGCGCTCGACCTCGACGCCCTGATCGGTGGTTTCAAACCGCTGTTTCGGGCGCTGGACCCGGAGAAGGTCAACACGATCGCGACCGCGCTCGTCACCGTGTTCCAGGGTCAGGGCGGCACGATCAACGACATTCTCGACAACACCGCACAGCTGACGACCCAGATCGGCGAGCGTGACCAAGCGATCGGCGAGGTGATCAAGAACCTGAACATCGTCCTGGACACGACGGTCCGGCACCGCCAGCAATTCGATCAGACCATCAACAACCTCGAAGTGCTGATCACCGGACTCAAGGACCACGGCGACCAATTGGCCGGCGGGACGGCGCACATCAGCAACGCCGCCGGCACCGTCGCCGATCTGCTGGGCGAGGATCGCGCGCTGCTGCACAAGACCATCAACTACCTGGATGGGATCCAGCAGCCGCTGATCGACCAGCAAGACCAACTGCAGGACTATTTCAAAAAGGTGCCCACCGCGCTGAACATGATCGGGCGCGCCATCGGGTCCTACGGGGACTTCGTGAACTTCTACGCCTGCGACATCACGTTGAAGTTCAATGGCCTGCAGGCTGGCGGCCCGGTCCGCACGGTCCGGCTCTTCCAGCAGCCGACGGGTAGGTGCACGCCGCAATGAGAACGCTGGAACCTCCGAACCGGCTTCGGATCGGCCTGATGGGCATCGTGGTCACGCTGCTGGTCATCGGCGTCGGGCAAAGCTTCACCAGTGTGCCGATCCTGTTCGCCAGGCCGGCCTACTACGGCCAGTTCACCGACTCCGGCGGGATCAACGCGGGCGACAAGGTCCGCATCGCCGGCATGGATGTCGGCAAGGTCGAGGCCCTCAATATCGACGGCGACCACATCGTGATCAAGTTCTCGATCGGTACCAACACGATCGGCACCGAGAGCCGGCTGGCGATCCGCACCGACACCATCCTCGGTAAGAAAGTCATGGAGATCGAGGCGCGGGGCGCCCAGCCGCTACGGCCCGGGGCCACGTTGCCGGTGGGCCAGAGCACGACTCCCTACCAGATCTATGACGCGTTCTTCGACGTCACGAAGGCCGCTTCCGGCTGGGACATCGACACGGTCAAAGAGTCATTGCATGTGCTGTCGCAGACCATCGATCAGACCTACCCCCATCTGAGCGCGGCGCTCGACGGTGTCGCCAAGTTCTCCGACACGGTCGGCAAACGCGACGCGGAAGTCAAGCATCTGCTTGCCCAGGCCAACCAGGTGGCCAGCGTCCTCGGCGATCGCAGCGAGCAGGTCGACCGACTGCTGGTCAACGCCAAGACGCTGCTGGCCGCGTTCAACGAACGCGGGCAGGCGATCAACGCGTTATTGGGCAACATCGCCGCTTTCTCGGAGCAGGTGAAGGGCCTGATCAACGACAACCCCAACCTGAACCACGTGCTGGAACAGTTGCGCACGATCAGCCAGATCCTGGTTGAGCGCAAAGACGACGTCGCCGCGGGACTGACCGAGGTCGGCCATTTCCTGCCGTCGTTGAATGAGGCCATCGCGTCGGGACCGTTCTTCAAGGTGGTCCTGCACAACCTGGCGCTGTACCAGATCATCCAGCCATGGGTCGACGCGGCGTTCAAGAAGCGCGGCATCGACCCGGAGAACTTCTGGCGCGGTGCCGGCCTGCCCGAATACCGGTGGCCCGACCCCAACGGCGCCCGGTTCCCCAACGGTGCGCCGCCGCCGGCGCCGCCGGTGCTGGAGGGCACCCCGGAGCACCCCGGACCGGCCATCCCACCCGGATCGCCGTGCTCGTACACGCCGGCCAACCCCGGCGGCAACATCACCGTCGGCGACGAGGGTCTGCCGCGGCCGTGGAATCCGCTGCCCTGTGCGGGTTCGAGCATCGGCCCGTTCGGCGGCCCGGGCTTCCCCGCTCCGGTCGACGTCTTGACGTCGCCACCGAACCCCGACGGTCTGCCGCCCACCCCGGGCATCCCGATCGCCGGGCGCCCGGGTGACCCGCCGCCGAACGTTCCGGGCACACCGGTGCCGCTGCCGACGCAGGCTCCGCCGGGTGCGCGCACCGAGAACCTCGCGCCGGCCGGCCCGGTGCCCCCGCCGTCGACCTTCGCTCCGGGCTTCCCGCCGGGTCCGCCGGCCCCGCCCGGACCGGGGAACCAACTGCCGGCGCCGTTCATCAACCCCGGCGGATCGGGTGGTAGCGGTGTCACGGGAGGTAGCCAGAATTGAGCACCATCTTTGACGTCCGCAACGTGCGGCTACCGAGGTTTTCCCGGACGACGGCAATCGTCGCGTCGCTGGTGGTGGTCGTGGCGCTGGTCGTCGGCTACGTCGGTTACCGGCTTTTCGAGAAACTGACGAACAACACCGTCGTCGCCTACTTCCCAGCGGCGAACGCCCTGTACAAGGGGGACAAGGTCCAGATCATGGGCCTGCGGGTCGGCTCGATCGACAGCATCGAGCCGGTCGGCGACAAGATGAAGGTGACGTTCCACTACGAGAACAGGTACAAGGTTCCCGCCAACGCCTCGGCGGTCATCCTCAACCCCACCCTGGTGGCGTCGCGCGCGATCCAGCTGGAGCCGCCTTACAAGGGCGGACCGGTGCTGGGCGACAACGCCGTGATTCCCGAAGAGCGCACCCAGGTTCCGGTGGAGTGGGACGAACTGCGCAACAGCATCACCAACATCATCTCGAAGCTGGGCCCGACCAAGGAGCAGCCGACTGGGCCGTTCGGTGAGGTCATCTCGTCGTTCGCCGACGGTCTGGCCGGCAAGAGCAAGCAGATCAACACCGCGCTCAACAGCCTGTCGTCGGCGTTGACGGCCCTGAACGAGGGCCGCGGCGACTTCTTCGCGGTGGTGCGCAGCCTGGCGCTGTTCGTCAACGCGCTGCACCAGGACGACGCGCAGTTTGTCGCGCTGAACCAGAACCTGGCTGATGTGACCGGCCGGCTCGCCCAGTCCGACGGCGACCTGTCCAACGCCCTGCAGCAGTTCGACAGCCTGTTGACCACCGTTCGGCCATGGCTGAACAAGAACCGCGAAGTGTTGGCCACCGACGTCAACAACCTGGCCACCGCGACGAACACGCTGCTGCAGCCCGAGCCGCTGAACGGGCTGGAGACCGCGCTGCACGTCCTGCCGACGGCCGCGGCCAACATCAACCAGATCTATCACCCGACGCACGGTTCGGTGGTCGCCATTCCGGCGATTACCAACTTCGCGAACCCGATGCAGTTCATCTGCAGCTCGATTCAGGCCGGCAGCCGGCTCGGCTACCAGGAATCCGCCGAACTGTGCGCGCAGTATCTGGCACCCGTCTTGGACGCGATCAAGTTCAACTACCTGCCGTTCGGTTTGAACCTGTTCAGCACCGCCGAGACGTTGCCCAAAGAAGTCGCGTACTCCGAAGATAGGCTGCACCCGCCCAACGGCTACAAGGACACGACCGTTCCCGGGATCTGGGTTCCGGATACACCGACGTCGCACCGCAACACACAGCAAGGCTGGATCGTGGCGCCGGGCATGCAGGGCCAGCAAGTCGGGCCGATCACCTCGGGTCTGATGACTCCCGACTCGCTCGCCGAACTGATGGGCGGCCCGAACATCGAACCGGTCCAGTCGAACCTGCAGACCCCGCCGGGGCCGCCGAACGCCTACGACGAGAACCCGATCCTGCCGCCCATCGGGTTACGGGCTCCGACGCCGATCCAGCCGCCGGCGCCGGGTCCGAACGTGCTGCCGGGTCCCGTCGCGCCGACACCGGCGCCGGTGGGCGCGCCGGCGCCCAATGCCGGCGGTCCGCCGGTGCCCGCTGACTTCGGGGGTGGACAGTGAGGCGCACGCCGAACCGACCGGCGCAGTCCGCGTTGCGCGCGGCGCGCGCGCTGATCCGCCACCGGGCCTGGCAGGGGCTGGTGTTGCTGGTGATCGCCCTGGTGCTGAGCTCGTGTGGCTGGCGGGGCATCTCCAACGTGGCGATTCCGGGCGGCCCGGGCGACGGGCCGGGGTCCTACACCATCTATGTGCAGGTGCCGGACACGCTGGCGATCAACGGCAACAGCAAGGTGATGGTTGCCGACGTCTTTGTCGGTTCGATCAAGGCCATCAACCTCAAGAACTGGGTGGCTACCCTGACGCTCGGCGTGAAGAGCACTGTCAAGCTGCCGAAGAACGCGATCGCCAGGATCGGCCAGACTTCGCTGCTGGGTTCTCAGCACGTGGAGCTGGCCGCGCCGCCCAACCCGTCGCCGGAGCTGCTGAAGAATGGCGACACCATCCAGCTGAAGAATGCGACCTCGTATCCCACCACCGAACAGACGCTGGCCAGCCTGTCGCTGATCCTGCGCGGTGGCGGAATCCCGAACCTGGAAGTGCTGCAGAACGAGGTCTACGACATCTTTCACGGGCGAGGGGAGCAGATCCGGTCCTTCCTCGGCAAGCTGGACACCTTTACCACCCAGCTCAACCAGCAGCGTGACGACATCACCCACGCGATCGACTCCACCAACCGGCTACTGGTCTACGTCGGCGGTCGGGCGGATGTCCTCGATCGAGTGTTGACCGACCTCCCGCCGCTGATCAAGCATTTCGCCGACACCAGAAACCTGCTGATCAACGCCGTCGACTCGGTCGGTCGGCTCAGCCAGGCCGCCGACCAGTACCTGTCGGAGGCCCGCGGACCGCTGCACAGCGACCTGCAGGCGCTGCAATGCCCGCTCAAGGAACTGGGTCGCTCCTCCCCGTATCTGATCGGCGCGCTGAAGCTGATCCTGACCCAGCCGTTCGACATCGACACCGTCCCGAAGATGTTCCGCGGTGACTACGTGAACATCTCGCTGACGCTCGACGTGACCTACAGCTCGGTCGACAACGCGTTCCTCACCGGAACCGGATTGTCGGGAGCGTTGCGGGCACTCGAGCAATCCTTCGGCCGCGACCCGGAGACGATGATCCCCGACGTCCGCTACACGCCGAACCCGAATGACGCGCCCGGCGGCCCGCTGGTGGAAAGGGGGGACAGGAATTGCTGACTCCGTTCATCAGACGCCAGCTGTGGCTGTTCCTTGTCCTGACGGTCGTCTCGCTGTTGGTGCTCGGCGTCTACTACCTGCAGGTTCCCAGCCTGATGGGGATCGGCCGATACTCGCTCAAGGCCGATTTGCCGGCATCGGGTGGGCTGTACCCGACGGCCAACGTGACTTACCGCGGAATCACGATCGGCAAGGTGACCGACGTCGAGCCGACCGAGCATGGTGCCCAAGCGACGATGAGCATCGACAGCCAGTACAAAATCCCGGTCGACACGGTCGCGAACGTGCACTCCGTGTCGGCGGTCGGTGAGCAGTACCTGGACCTGGTCTCGACGGGGAAACCCGGGAAGTATTTCGCCGAAGGACAAACCATCACCAAGGGCACGGTGCCGGCCGAGATCGGACCCGCGCTCGACACCGCTAACCGCGGGCTTGAGGCGTTGCCCAAGGACAAGATCAGCAAGCTGCTCGACGAGACGGCGGAGTCCGTCGGCGGCCTGGGACCCGCGCTGCAGCGCCTGGTCGATTCCACGCAGGCGATCGTCGGCGATTTCCGGACCAACATCACGAACGTCAACGACATCATCCAGAACTCCGGACCGGTCCTGGACAGCCAAGTGAAGTCCCGTGACGCGATCGAGCGCTGGGCGCGCAACCTGAACACGCTGTCCGCGCAGGCCGCGCAGCGCGACAGCAACGTGAAAAGCATTCTGTCGCAAGCAGCGCCGACCGCCGATCAGGTCAGCGAGGTTTTCAGCGATGTGCGCGAGTCGCTGCCGCAGACGCTGGCGAATCTCGAGGTCGTGTTCGACCTACTCAAGCGGTACCACACCGGGGTGGAGCAGGTGCTGGTGTTCCTGCCGCAGGGTGCCTCGATCGCGCAGACGGTGGCCGCGCCGTTCCCCAACCAGGCCGCGCTCGACCTGGCGCTGTCGATCAACCAGCCGCCGCCGTGCCTGACCGGCTTCATTCCGGCTCCGGAGTGGCGGTCTCCAGCCGACACCAGCCTGCAGCCGCTGCCGTCGGGCACCTACTGCAAGATTCCGATGGACACGCCGGCCAACAGCGTGCGCGGATCGCGCAACATCCCATGTACCGACGTCGCCGGTAAGCGAGCGGCCACACCGCGGGAGTGCCGGGACCCCAGGCCGTACGTTCCGGCCGGGACGAACCCCTGGTTCGGCGACCCGAACCAGATCCTGACCTGCCCGGCGCCGAGCGCGAGATGCGATCAGTCGGTGCGCCCGGGCATGGTGATTCCGGCGCCGTCGATCAACAACGGTCTGAACCCGGCACCTTCGGACCGGGTCGCGGGCACGCCGCCGCCGACCAGTGACCCCTTGACACGGCCCGGCTCCGGTACCGTGCAGTGCAACGGACAGCAGCCCAACCCGTGTGTCTACACTCCTGGCGGACCTCCCTCGGCGGTATACAGTCCCCAGAGCGGTGAACTGGTAGGTCCCGACGGGGTCAAATACTCCGTCGAAAATTCGACCAAAACAGGAGACGACGGATGGAAGGAGATGCTGGCGCCAGCCGGCTGAACCCACCACCGATGTCGATGCTTAGTCGTCTGCGTCGGAGACGGCCGAAGATTCATGAGGAATCGGACGACGTCACCGACGAGACCAACCCGGAGGTGACGGCCGAGGATTCGTCAGAATCCGCGGTCGGAGCCGACCGGATCAGCACCGAGGTGACGGCCGAGGATTCGTCAGAATCCGCGGTCGGAGCCGACCGGATCAGCACCGAGGTGACGGCCGAGGATTCGTCAGTATCCGAAGCCGAGCCCGAGCCCGAGTCCGCCCCGGAAGCCGAAGCTCCGGAACCGCCGGAGGACCCGCCCACTGCCGAAGCCGCCGAGCAGTCGGAGGTCGACGGCGATCACGACGAAGCCGACGGCGCGGCCGAGGATCCGGTAGCCGAGGCCGACGGCTCTGGGCGCCCCCCATCGGCGCTGGGCCGCGCTTGGCTGGCCGGTATCGCCGCGGCCCTCGTCCTGCTGGCCGGTGCCGTCGGCACCGGCGGCTACCTGGCGCTGCGGTACCACCACCAGAGCCAAGCAATCGCGCGCAACAACGACGCGGCGCTCAAGGCGGCGATCGACTGTGTCTCGGCAACGCAGGCGCCCGACACCAGCGCGATGATCGCCAGCGAGCAGAAGATCGTCGAGTGCGGCACGGGTGGCTTCCGTGAACAGGCGTTGGTGTACACCGGAATGCTCGTGCAGGCCTACCAGTCCGCGAACATCCACGTTCAGGTCGCCGATGTACGGGCCGCGGTCGAGCGCAACAACAAAGATGGCTCGATCGACGTGCTGGTGGCGATGCGCGTCAAGGTGGCCGCCGACCAATCGCAGAACGAGACCGGCTATCGGCTGCGGGTGAAGATGGCGCTCGACGACGGCCAGTACCGCATCGCCAAGCTCGACCAGGTGACGAAGTGACGCTGGTGGTCGAGGACACTGCGACCACGGCCACCCGAGTGCCATCGCAGAATGCCTTGGCGCCCTGGCACATTCGCGCGTCCGCATTCGCGGTCGACGTCCTGCCCGCGGGCGCCGTGGCTACGACGATGGCGTTGGTGTCGTTCACGGTACCGGCGCGCGGTGCGTGGTGGTGGCTGAGCATCTGCGTCCTCGGGATCGCCATTCTGGCGATCTTGGTCAACCGATTGCTGCTACCGACCATCCTCGGCCGGAGCCTGGGACGCGCGCTGTTCGGAATCGCGGTGGTACGCCGCGACGGTGAGTTCATCGGCTCCTGGGGCCTGCTGCTGCGGGACCTGGCTCACCTGCTCGACACCGTATCGGTGGTGGGATGGCTATGGCCGCTGTGGGATTCGCGGCGCCGCACCTTCGCGGACATGCTGCTGCGCACCGAAGTTCGGGGCTCGGAAACGCCGCGGCCCGAGATCCGCCGCTGGACGGCCATCACGCTGCTCACCGCGACCGGGCTGTGCCTGGCGGGCGCCGTCGTGAGCTACGGGGTGGTGTACTCGCGTGATCAGGCGACCGATCAAACGCGGGCCCAGATCGCGATCCAGGGACCCAAGATCGTCGCGCAGATGCTGACGTACGACCCGAAGACGCTGCACGACGATTTCGCACGTGCCCAGTCGCTGGCGACCGCCAACTACCGAGGCCAGCTCAAGGCGCAGCAGGACATCGTCGAAAAGGGAAACCCGGTCATCAACGAGTACTGGGTAACCGACAGCTCGATCGAATCGGCGTCGCCGGATCGGGCGACGATGCTGTTGTTCATGCAGGGACGGCGCGGTGCGGCGCCCGAGGAGCGCTACATCACCGCAACCGTCCGGGTGAACTTCGTCAAGGACGGCAACGGTCATTGGCTGGTTGACAACCTCGCCGTACTGACCAAACCGAAACCGCCGGGGAACGGAAAATGAGCCCCCGCCGCAAGTTCGAGCCGGGCGAGGGCGCGCTGCTCGTCACGACGGATTCGGTGACTCAGCGCCGGCCGTGGGGGTTACCCGTTGCCAGTGCGGTTGCCGCGGTGCTGATGGCGGCGGCGATCACGGTCTGCACCCTGATGCTGGTCTCTCATCAATCCCGGGAGCACGCCGAGTCGAAAAACCGCGAGGTGCTCAACTACGTGACGGGTTTCATGACGCAGTTCACCTCCCTTGACCCCTATCACGCCAACGACTATGTCATGCGGGTAATGGACCAGGCGACAGGCGATTTCGCCAAGCAGTATCACGACAAAGCCAACGAGATCCTGCTGCAGGTCGCCCGGGCGGAGCCTGCGACCGGAACCATCCTGGGCGCGGCGGTGGAACGGTGGAACGACGATGGCAGCGTCACCGTGATAGTGGCGACCGAAGTCACGTCCAAGTCGCCGGATCAAAAGCAGGTATTCGAGAACACCAATCGTTGGACGGCAACTGCTACGCGGGAAGGGAACCAGTGGAAGATAAGCAGCCTGCTGCGGGTGATCTGACCGCCGCCGCGGCCTCCAGCGACACCGCTGCGGACGACGAAAATACCGACACAACAACAGAAGTCGACGCAGACGCCACTGATGCGACCGATGCCGACGCGACGGATCAGCCCGGCGGCGACGCGCAAGCGCAGGACGCGGAGACCGACGATTCCGCCGTGGCGACCGAAGAGGGCGCCCGCCCGCGACGCAAACTGCTGGCCGGAAAGTGGATGGGCATCGTCGTGGTGGTGGCCGCCTTGCTGTTCGTCGGCTCCGCGGCATTCGCGGGCGCAACCGTCCAGCCCTACCTGGCCGACCGTGCCGCGGCGGCGACCAAGCTCAATGTGGCACGCACCGCGGCGAACGCGATCACGACGCTGTGGACTTACACACCGGAGAACATGGACGGCCTCGCCGACCGCGCGTCGGCCTACCTCAGCGGTGACTTCGAGGCCCAGTACCGCAAATTCGTCGACGCCATCGTGGCGCCGAACAAGCAAGCCAAAATCAGCAACAGGACCCAGGTCACCGGTGCGGCGGTCGAATCGCTGGACGGTCCGAACGCGGTCGTCATCGTCTACACCAACACGACCTCCACCAGCCCGCTGACCAAAGACATCCCGGCTCTGAAGTACCTGTCCTATCGGCTGTTCATGAAGCGCGCCAACGGGCATTGGCTGGTGACCAGGATGACGACCGTGACCTCGCTGGATCTGACGCCGCACCCGTAACCCCGCCGAACCGGGGCCGCCGAAATATACTCCGAGCCGTGGATTTCAAGGCGTCGCCGGTATCCGAGCGATCGACCGTCGCGGCCCTGTTGCTGCTGACCTTTGCCACCGGCCTGGCCGACTCGATCAGTATCTTGGTCCTCGGCCACGTATTCGTCGCCAACATGACCGGCAACGTGGTCTTCTTCGGCTTCTGGCTGGCCCCGCGCACCAGCATCGACCTGACCGCGGTGGCGGTGGCGCTGCCCACCTTCGTCACCACCACCATCCTCAGCGGCCGGTTGTCACGCCGTCTCGATGAGAGCCCTCGGCAGTGGATCACCACGGTGCTGACCACGGAAATCGTGCTACTGGTGACGTTGTCGATCCTGGCCGGTACGGGGGTGCTGCACTATCACGACAACACCAAATTGATCATTATCGGCATGCTCGCGGTGACGTTCGGTCTGCAGCACTCGAGCGCGCGCCAGTTCGGAATCCAAGAACTGTCCACCACGGTATTGACGTCGACGATCGTCAGTCTCGGTTGGGACAGCCGCCTGTCCGGTGGCACGGGCGCTCGCGAAAAGCTGCGTCTCACTGTCGTTTTGACGATGTGCGCCGGCGCCTTTGTGGGTGCGACGTTGTCACGGTTCGTCGTCGCCCCGGTATTCACCCTCATCGGGGCCCTGGTGGCACTCAGCCTGATGATCTTCCGGTTCGGGCCTGCCGCTACGGGTCCCGCGGTCGCGGCAACGGCGGAGCCGGATGACGGTTAGTTGAAAGCCAGCCAGCTGGGCAGTGCGCGCTCGTGGGAGTCGCAGAGCACCTGGCGGGTGTCGCAGGATCCACGCGGTGAACCCGCACCGGCCCACATCCCGCCGGTGTCCCGGCGCAGCACGATCGCTGACGAGCTGCCGCCATCGAGCAGGATCGCGGTATCGCTACCCAGGCCGCGGAACAGGTCCTGCATATTGTCCGGTGTGTAGCTGCCGCCCTCGAAGACGTACATTTCGTCGCGCTGTTTGACGTAGGCCAGGGCCGTTCGCGCCGCGCTGGGGCCGCCGTCGTGCAGCTGCTGGGTGTTGCCGGGGCCCAGCAGTCCGATCCCAGAGACCGCGACGAACTTCTGGTTCTTGTTGAGCAAGTCCTCCACCACCGGCGTGGCGGCGTCGTAGTCGTTCTTGGTTCGCGGCCACACCACATACGGCGCCCCGCCCGTCGGCAGGATCATCGTCGTCAGCGATGACCAGCTTTCACCGCCGCCCGAAAGCCCTTGCTTGCCGGGGTAGGCCAAGGTGCCGGTGACCGCCTGGTTGGCGCGGCCCTGTCCGTTGGTGTTGTCCATGAACGCGCCGAGCGGCGAGCTGCAGCCGGTCTGACGCCACGAACCGGCCTTCTGTCCGCGCACGTCGAAGAAGTTGGCGTTGATCGCGATGGTCGGTTGCCCCATCCGCTGCCACGCGTGCAGCGGCGTATAGAGCTCGGAGGCCTGCATCAACCCCTCGCTGGTGCGGGCCCCGGGGTTGCTCTCGCAGCGCGCTTGGTCACCTCGGTGCGTGTCGACCAGCAGGTGCGGCGCCAGGCGTGTCGACGCGTTCTTGATGATCATCAGGTGGCCGCCGTTGTTCATCTCGTACCAGCGCCCGCCGGCGTCGAGCAGCGGGGTGGGGTGGCCGGGACCGAAGTTGTAGACCAGATACGAGCCCTGGGTGGCGCCGATCGCGCTGGCCAGGAGTTCGCGGGCGTCGGCGGCGTGCGCGACGGGCGGCCCGGCCGTGGCCGTCAACAGGACGCAGCCGACCATGGCGGTGAGGCTGGCCGCCAGTCGGCGCAACCTGGCGCGTCGTGGCGGCACGGCAGCCCTTTCGGCCCTGATGTGGATGCAACATACACAGCATCAGTCACATTAGCCACACTGTCAACTTAAATAACAAACGTGTGACACTAAGGCCGCACCCGAATTACGTTTGCTTGCTTACGCTTTCGGGATCCGCCGCGCTGGGCTCCGCGCCGGCGAGGTCCGCTTCGGTGGCTGCGCCGGAACTTTCGTGCTTACCGCCCGTGCGCGCTTTGTGTTGCGATTGGTGCACCTCGGCGATCGCCACCCCGATGGCCCCGGGGATCCGGTGGAATCCGCTGCGGTCGTAGATGCGCGTGACGATGCCACCGACCAACAGGCCGATCACCAGGCCGATCGAAGTCATCAACAACGCCTGAGACAGACCCGCCGCCCCGGCGCCGTTGAGATACACCAGCGACCGCACACCCAGGAATACTTGATGCATCGGCTCGAATTCGGCCAGCCAGCGGAAGAACGGTGGCACCGCCTCCAGCGGGACGGTCGCGCCCGCAGAGGGCAACCCGAGAATCACGAAAACCAGCATGCTGAAAAGCAAGCCCATCGAACCCAGCACCGCGATCAGCGAACTCGACGTCACCCCCACCGCGACGATCGCGAAGACGCCGTACGCCCACAACTGCCAACCGCGCGTGATCGGCATGCCGAGTCCATGGGCGATGGCGATATAGACCCCGGATGTCAGCAGCGCCAGCACCACCATGATTCCCCACTTCACCAACAGGGTGCGGAAGCGGGAGATGTTGGCCTGCTCGGCAAACCGATACACCGGACCCCATTCGGCCGGTACATAGCCGAGTAGCGAGTCCACCAGGGTGGACACGACGATGCTGCCGGTGAAGCCGGCCAGCAGCAACAACAACGCGTAATAGAACGCCGACAGCCCGTTGCCGGTGCCGTTGGGCAGCGGGTTGTACACGGCCGACTTGACCTCGATCGGGCTGGCCAGACCCGACTGCGACGCGCCGGTCAACGGCGCCCCGCCGGTCTGTTGCGCGACCTCCGACGAAAGATACTGTCCCACTTTGGTATTAGCGACAGCCATGGCTTGGCTGAGCGTCTGACCGGCGATACCGGCACCCAATGTGCCGGCCCGCGGATTGGTGAAGATCGTGACCGAGGGCCGCTCGGCCTTGGTGGGCGTGACGGCGCTGGCGCCGAACTCGCGCAAGTTCGACGAGAACGTCGGCGGAATCACCAACTCGCCGTACGCCTGCGCCCGGTCCAGCAGCAGCTTGGCCTCGTCGTGGGACACCACCCGGACGTCGAACTTGTTCTTGTCCAGCGCGGAGACCAGGCCGTCGACAATTTTCGGGCCCGCGGTTCCGGCGTCCTCGTTCACCACGGCGATCGGGAAATGGCGCAAGTTGGTGGTCGGATTCAAGATGCCGCCGAGATACAGCGCGCACAGGGCCGACATGAGGGCGAGTGTGGCGCCGATGGGCAGCGCCCAGAACTGCACTGTTCTCAGTGCTTTTGCGTTACGCTTCGGGTTCGGCACCGCGTGTCGCGGTTGGGCTTTCGACATCCCGGCTCCTGTCTGTCATGCCCACTCTATTGGTCTAGCCGCCCAGCTTTGCGTGCATCTCCCAGATCAGCAGGTCCGTCGGCTCGCTCGCCGTCAGCCGCGGGCCACCGGCGCCGGTATAGCGGGCCGCATCGCCGGCGGCGAGTTCGCCGGCCCCGTCCAGGGCGAGCCGGCCGCGTGGCAGGTAGACGTGCAGGTAGGGGGCGGTCGGCGCGGTGACGGTGTCGCCGGGTTGCAGTCGTGCGCCGTGCAGTGCCGCATTGCGACTGTGCAGCGAGATCGCGGCATCGTGGCCGGGCATGCCCGAGGCGATGGTCACAAGTTCGGCACCGATGTGGCCGACCTCATGCTGTTGGTAGCCGGGGGTGATGCCCGTTTCGTCGGGAATCACCCACATCTGAACGAAATGCACTGGCTGCGTTGATGAATCGTTCTTCTCTGAATGGAGGATGCCGCTGCCTGCCGACATGCGTTGCGCCAGGCCCGGATAGATCACACCGTGATTGCCGGCGGAATCCTGGTGTGTCAATTCGCCTTCCAGCACCCACGTCACGATCTCCATGTCGCGGTGCGGGTGTGTCTCGAATCCGTGCCCGGGTGCGACGATGTCGTCGTTGTTCACCACCAGCAACCCGTGGTGGGTGTTATCCGGCTCGTAGTGGTCACCGAACGAGAACGAATGTCGGGATTTCAGCCACGGCGTCGTGGTGACAGCCCGGTCAGCCGCGCGCCGTATCTCGGAGTTGGCAGCCATGGCCTCAGCGTAATCACATCGCGGCGGCCACCCCGGCGCCGAGCAGCCCCTGCACGTGCTCGAGCGCGGTGTCGAGTGCCGACAGGGTCAATTCCGCCGATCCTCCCAGATGGATCTCGATTTGATATTCCGGCTGGCCGTTCTGCGCGAAGATCGGCAGGACCACGAATTCCGTTGATGCCAAGTCTGTTTCCAGTGAGTCGGTGATCGATTGCAGGGTCACCATTGTCATCAGGGTGGTGAGTTGGCGGGTGACCTGCGCGGTCGGCTCCAGCGAAGCGAGCACCCCCGCCAGGCGGTTGTGCAGCGATTGGTGGGTGTCGTCGAAGCGCCAGGCGCCGTAGCCGCGGGCGCGGATATCGGCGAGTACCCGTTGATGCTGCACGATTTCGGTGCGGGTCAGCCGCGGCATCACCCGTTGCAGCCAGGCCGCGACGTTATCGTCGTCCCGCCAGGCCATCGCGACCAAGCCGAACGGCGGATCGATCGGGAATCGCTGACCGACGGCGTGCTCGCCGTCGGTGCCGTGTCCGACCGCGTCGACCGTGGTCAGGTGCCGGTTGCCGATCTTCGACATCGAGCAGCCCCCGCCGAGAGTGTCGTGCAGGAAGGTCAGCGCATCGCGCCCGCGGTCCAGCAGCGGGAACTGCGTCCGCAGCCCGTGCACCAGTCCGAACAATCCGCTGCCCAGGCAAAAACGGCGATCCCCACGCCGCGTCACCCAGGACCGGCGTTCCAGCTCGGCCAGCACCAGTGCGCAGGTCGAGGTGCTGATCCCGCAGGTCTTCGCCAACTCGGCCGAGGTTCGCCCGCTCGGCGAATCCGCCAGTGTGGCAAGCACGTCCATCACCCGCGCAGTCGGCGGCGACTTGCCGGTTGACGTACCCATGCCCAGCTCCCTAGCATCCGTCCAAAATGTAAGAATAATCGTCCTAATATTAGGAGATAGCCGTGCTGAAGGTGGGAGTCTGGGGGCCGGGTTCGATGGGCGTCATCGCCCTGCGAGGCGTGATCGACCACCCCGAGCTGCAACTGACCGATCTCGTCGTGCACAGCGACGCCAAAGCCGGTCGCGACGCCGGAGAGCTGTGCGGCATCGCGGCGGTCGGCGTGCTGGCCACCCGGGACCCGGCGCCGATGCTGGCCGGCGACGCCGACGTGGTGGTGTATGCCGCCGGTGCCAACCTGCGGCCGCTGGAGGCCGTGGCGGACATGGTGTCGATCCTGCGGGCCGGTAAGAACGTGGTGTCGTGTTCGGTCGTGCCGCTGGTCTTTCCCGAGGCCGTCGACGCGGCGTTCACCGATCCGCTGCGCCAAGCCGCGCTGGACGGCGGGGTGTCGTTCTTCACCACCGGCATCGACTCCGGATTCGCCAACGACGTTCTGCCCCTGGTGCTTACGGGCGTATCGCGGGTCATCGAATCGGTGCGGGTGACCGAGATGTTCAACTACGCCACCTACCCGGACCAGGCCGCGGTGTACGAGATCCTCGGATTCGGCAAGCCCCCGGAGTTCACCGCGTTCGCGGCGACACCCGGGATATTCACCTTCGGCTGGGGCCCGGTGCTGCACCAGCTCGCCGCCGGCCTGGGCGTCAAGATCGACGACATCCAGGAGAGCAACGAACGCATTCCCACCACCGAATCGTTCGACACGCCCACCGGCCACATCGCGGCCGGGACCATCGCGGCGATGCGCTCCACCCTGACCGGTTACGTCGGGGGCAAGCCGACTTTCGTCGTCGACCACGTGACACGCATGCGTGACGACATCGCCCCGGACTGGCCCCAGCCGCACATCAGCCTTGCGCCCAAGGACCTGGGCTTCGGACTGGCGTCGGGTCGCGGTGTGTATCGCGTCGAGATCGACGGCTCGCCGAGCATGCGGTGCGAATTCGAGATGGCCGAGGACCACGACCACGATCTGGGTGCGCGTATCGCGGGCTCGTCGCGCATGGTCAACGCGATTCCCGCGGTGTGTGCGGCCGCGCCCGGACTGCTGTCCGCGCTCGACCTGCCGCTGATTACCGGGGCCGGCCTGGTCCGCCCGGTGGACGGCCCTTCGCCGGATAGCCGCCTTTTTCAGTTCTGACGGCACGCCGCCAGGCTCGGCGAAGCCGGCACGGCCGTCGGCGTGGGGCAATGCTGCGCCACTCGGCGCTTACCGGCTGACCGGCTGTTCAGCCAGCAAGCCAGGCCGCCGACCAGCAGGCCGATCGCGACACCGACGTCCGGGCGCTGCCCCAGCGCCAGCCAGCACAGCACCGCGGCCACCGCCGGAATGACGGCGAAGAGCATCGCCACCGCCGCCGCACCGTGAATGCTGATGGCGCGCAGGTAAAGACTGACCGCCAGCGTCGCGTTGAGCAGCACCATCGCGGTGACGGCGAAGGCGGCTTTGACGGCGTCGTGCACAGCGAAGGGCGTCAGCATCGCGAGCGCTGCCGCAGGAATGAGCGCGACGGCGTTCTGCACCGCGCCCATCGCGCGGAAGTCGACGCCCACGCAGTACCGCTGCTGGTACACACCGCCGGCCGAAAGGCCGAGCAGGCCCAGGACAAGCAGCACGATGACCGGGTCGATGCCGTGCGCGCCCATCAACCGCCTGGCACACGCGGCCAGCACCGCGACGACGCCGAGAACCAGAGCGGTAAGCCGCTGCAGGCCGATCGGCTCGCGCAGGAACATCGCGGCGAGGATCGCCGTGGCGACCGGATTCATCGCGATCACCACGGCGCAGAGCACCGCGGGCGCCCCGAGCAGCAGCGCCTCGTAGACGCAGCAGAACTGCACGGCCTGGATGAACAGTCCGGCCACGATGACGTGACCGAACTGCGCCCCGCGTGGCCAGGCCGACCTGGCCACCAGGGCCAGGGCGGTCAGAATGATTGCCGCGGAGGCGAATCGGAGTACCAACACGGCCATGGGGGACATCGAGGCGACGGCGAAGGCCCCGATGGGAAAACCGATCGCGTACGTCAGCGTCACCGTCGAGGCGGTGGTCCATGGCATGCGTGGCAAGTCCATACCGCCCATGGTCGCCGAGACCGACCCGCGCCGTCCAACGATTATTGACGATCACAATCGATCACGATCGCTTATCGGTCAGGCGGAAAGCAGAGGAAAGTCTGGGTGAGAAGGCGAATCGATTGATCATTAATGCTGATCGATCTAACCTGTTGTCATGGGTCAGGTCCTCGATATCGCACCGCTGCGCAGCCTGGTAGCGGTCGCCGACTGCGGCGGGTTTCACCGGGCGGCGGCCGCGCTGCATCTGAGCCAGTCCGCGGTCAGTCAGCATCTGCGCAAAGTGGAGAGTGTGGTCGGCGAGCCGGTTGTGGAACGCTCCGGGCGGGGCGTCCTGTTCACCGAAATCGGTCAGAGGGTGCTGCGGCATGCCCGCACCATCCTGGCGGCGCACGACACGGCACTCGAAGACCTGGGCGCCACCGAGCCCAAGCTGCTGACGATCGGTGCCACCGAGCACGGCGCCGACGTGATGCTGCCCGCCCTGACCAGCGTGCTGCGCGAGCGGCTTCCGGATCGGCGGCCGCGCTTCCGGCTTGACCGCAACGTGTCCCTGGCGGACGCGATCGATCGGGGGCTGGTGGACCTGGCAATCATGCTCGACGGGTCGGGGCTGGATCGCGTTAATTCATCGGGAGTCGTTGGGCTGAAATGGATTTCGGCACGGTCCTTCGCCGCTCGCCGAGGGGAGCCGCTGCCGTTGGTGACCTATGCCGAGCCGTGCACCTTGCGCGAGCCGGCCTTCTCCATCCTCGAGAAAGCCGGCATCGATTACGAGATCGCCGCCGAATGTGGCGATCTGTCCGGGCTTTACGCGGCGGTGCGCTCAGGTCTCGGGTTTGCGTTGCTGCCGATGATCGGCAAGCTGCCCGACGGTCTGTGTCCCGCCGAGGGGCTGCCGCCCCCCAGCTGCGCCACGGTGCTTGTTCGCGGTCGCGCCGGCATCGATCCGGAGCTGCTAAGTGCCGTTGACGCCGCGGTGCGCGACGTGCTGGGCGCCGAAAGCTGAACTCGGGCCGCTGTAGGTAGCGGCGGCCAGCTCGAGGATCTCGGCACGGTCGGCGGCCAGGATGAACCCGGAGTTTATTGCCGTGTCGAGTGCGGTGGTAAAGCGTTCCAGGTACTCCGTCACCCCGCCGGGGTAGAGCCGGCGCACGGTTGCGTCGTCGAAGGGTTCGCCCGAGCCGAAGAGCGCGGCCATGATGCTCTCGACAGTGTCCACTGCGCCGCCGTAACCAGACGTGCGGGCGATCGGCACGTCCACCCACGGAGTCCGAATGCCGCCCTGGGCGAGACCGTTGCTATCCAGAACCGGTTGCGGCTCTTCTGTTTCCCCCGCCCCGCGCACCTCGATGGGTGGTGCGGTCGGGGCGGGCTCGCCGGTTCGTACCCACGTGTTCAGGGCCGCGATGGCCGCCTGCACGACGTAGTGATGTTGCGGCGCGAAGTTGATGAAGTGGCCGAGCTGCTGGCCCATCAGCATGTTGGTGGGTGCGTAGGCGGCGACAATGTCTTGCAGCGGCGCGGAGCCGGTGTCGATCGGCGCGACCTGGATCGTGTAGTTGTCGGCGTGTGCGGCGCCGGGAATCTCCCAGACCCGCAGCCGCTCGTTGTCCGGCTGCCGCGCGAAATAGTAGCCGTGCCGCACGGCGCCCAGCAAGTCGGTTTCGGTGATGATCGTGACGAGCGGGGCGCGCAGGTCGGGACGGAAATTGACCGCTGCCGGTGTGCCGTTCTGCAATTCGTCGAAGATGGACCCGCCGTCCAGCGGTGCGGCAGAAGCGAATCGGGAATGCACCAGAAAGCCGTCGTAAACTCCGGCGAGCGGATCGACCGCGTTGACGTAGGTGGTGAGAAACATTGCAGATTGCGATTCGCCCACGGCGACAACGTGTTTCGCATCGAGCCCACTCAGCACGTCGCCGATCCTGACGAGCGCGCCCGTCTGGGAATAGATGTCGTAGCAGAACGCATCGCCTGGGTGGTGCAAGGCGCCGTACCGGGCCGGATCCTGGCTTTTCAGCGACATGTCGACGCCGAGCATGCTGGCGCCGCCGTCCACCCCGACCTGCTGGGCCGATACCGCGACGTAGGCGTAGCCCGCCCGAACGATTTCGCGATGCGCCATCATCCACACCGCCGGAGCATCGATGCCGCCGCTCACGTTGAGCCACTCGACCAGGACCGTCCCGTTGAACCGGGCGCTGTCGGCCGGCGTCAGCACCACGATTCGCGTCGCGTAGTCCTGCTCGCCGGCCGGTGTCACCTGCCAGGCGCCGTCCGGCCCCAGCTTCGCTGCCGGGGCGTAGGACAAGGCCGTGCCGGAGATGAAGAACTCCTCGGCGATGTAGCCCAGGTCACCGATCTCAAAGCCGCCCAACAGCAGAGCGGGTTTTCCGGGCGCAGGCGTAACGACCGGCAACTCCGTCATGAGCGACACCTTCTTGGCTCGGGCCCCGTCATAGGGAACGGGGCAGCCCGAATTTCGTGAACAACGCGTCGTCGGAGAATGCAACCACATGCGACACCCCGTCGGTGCGCACATCCAGCACATGCAGCTGAAACGGCACGTGCTGCCGGCCGGCTCGCATGTACATCGCGGCGGCGGGCTGGCCGTTGGCGACCAGCGGGATCATCCGCATGTCGCCCGGCAATTCGGCCGGACACTGCTGGTGAATCAGGGTGATGATCGCCTGCGCGCCTTGGTACCAACCGGTGTACGGCGGCATTTCCCAAACCGCCTCGGCGGTGAACAGTTCGACCAGCCGGTCGATGTCGTAGGACTCGAACGCCGCGATGTAGCGGGCCAGCAGGTCCTGCGCCTCGGTCGAATCCGGCGGCGCCAGGTGATCGCTCGAGCTGGGCTGGATGGTTTCCAGCTGGGAGCGGGCCCGCTGCAGCAGGCTGTTGACGGCGGTCGTGGTGGTACCGACCGCGTCGGCCACTTCGGCCGCCTTCCACTGCAGCACGTCGCGCAGCAGCAGCACCGCCCGCTGCCGGGGTGAGAGATGCTGCAGCGCAGCGACAAATGCCAACCGCACCGATTCGCGGGAGCCCACGATGACCGACGGGTCGGCCGGATCCTGCGTCAGGTCGGGCAGCGGTTCGAGCCAGGGCACCTCGCGGCGTTCCACCAGCTCGGCAGTCGGATCCGCGCTGGGGCCGCCGAGCCCGATGGGCAACGGCCGTCGCTGCCGCCCCTCCAGCGCGGTCAGGCAGGTGTTGGTGGCGATGCGGTGCAGCCAGGTTCGCATCGATGACTTGCCTTCGAACCGGTCGTAGGCCTTCCAGGCCCGCAGCAGCGTCTCCTGCACCAGGTCCTCGGCGTCGTGCAAGGATCCGGTCATCCGATAGCAGTGCGCCAGCAATTCGCGACGATAGGGCTCGGCATGGGCTGAGAAATCGCCGTGGCCCCCGCCCACGGCGGGGAGTTCTGCGTCGCCGGAGTTCTCCGCGAGCACGCTCACCCGAATGAGCCTACGCAGAGCCTCGGACCATAGCGCCGCAGGAGCCATTACGCTGCCCCTAATGACTAGGACGCTCCGTGACCCGCACTGAACGGAATTTCGACGGCCTGGGCGGCGTGCGCATCGTGTACGACGTCTGGACGCCGGATATCCCGCCGCGAGCCGTGGTGGTGCTGTCGCACGGTCTCGGCGAGTATGCCCGCCGCTATGACCACGTCGCCCAGCGCTTCGCCGAGTCGGGGCTGGTCACCTACGCGCTGGACCATCGCGGCCACGGCCGCTCCGGCGGCAAGCGCATGCTGGTGCGCGACGTCTCCGAGTACACCGCCGACTTCGACACCCTGGTCGGTATCGCCACGCGGGAGCACCCCGGCCTCAAGTGCATCGTGCTCGGGCACAGCATGGGCGGCGGAATCGTCTTCGCCTACGGCGTCGAGCGTCCGGACAACTACGACCTGATGGTGCTGTCCGGGCCGTTGGTCGCCGCTCAGGATTCGGTTCCGGCGGTGGTGGCCTTCGCCGCCAAAGTTCTCGGCGCCGTGCTGCCCGGGGTGCCGGTACAGGAGCTCGACGTCGACGCCATCTCCCGTGATCCCGCGGTGGTCGCGGCCTACAAGGCCGACCCGCTCGTCTACCACGGCAAGGTCCCGTTCGGGGTCGGGCGGGCGATGCTGGAGGTCGGCGAGACGATGCCGGGGCGGGCACCGGCCCTGACCGCGCCGCTGCTGGTGGTGCACGGCGAAAAGGACCGGCTGGTGCCGGTCGCGGGTAGTCGCCGGCTGGTGGAATGTGTGGGATCGACCGACGTAACGCTGAAGGTCTACCCAGGGCTTTACCACGAGGTCTTCAACGAGCCCGAGCGCGATCAGGTGCTCGACGATGTCGTCTCGTGGATCACCGCCCGGCTCTAGGCGCTGCCGCCAGATGTCAGGGCACTCCCGTATTTTGGCGCTATGACCCGCGCCGGCGACGATGCAGTGGGGGCATGTCCCGCTTGCCGGGGTGGACGCAGCGATGAAGAGGAGCGGCGCTATGGCTGATGACAAGATGTTGGCGCGCATCGCCGCGCTGCTGCGTCAGGCCGAAGGCACCGACAACACGCATGAGGCGGACGCCTTCATGACCGCCGCGCAGCGGTTGGCGACGGCGGCGTCCATCGACTTGGCGGTCGCCCGGTCCCATGCGTCCCACCGCTCGGCGGCCCAAGCGCCGATCCAGCGGACCGTCACGATCGGGACGGCGGGCACCAAGGGGTTGCGGACATACGTACAGCTCTTTGTGCTGATCGCATTGGCCAACGACGTGCGCTGCGACGTGGCGTCGAATTCGACGTTCGTTTACGCCTACGGATTCGCCGAGGACATCGACGCCAGCCACGCGCTGTACGCGAGTCTGGTCGTTCAGATGGTGCGGGCATCGGATGCCTACCTCGCCTCGGGCGCGCACCGGCCCACCCCGACGATCACTGCCCGGCTCAACTTCCAGCTGGCGTTCGGTGCCCGGGTCGGTCAGCGGCTGAGCGAGGCGCGTGAGGAGACCCGGCGCGAGGCGACCAAGGACCGCAGCCGCCGGCCCGGTACCGCTATCGCGCTGCGGGACAAGGATGTCGAGCTGCATGACCATTACCGCAGGGCGTCCAGGGCGCGCGGCACGTGGCAGGCCAGCCGAGCGACGGCGGGGTATTCGTCGGCGGCGCGGCGTGCGGGTGACCGGGCCGGCAAGCGGGCGCGGCTCGGCAACAGTCCCGAGCTGCCCGGAGCGCGGAGCGCGCTGGGGACGTGACCGCGGGGGATGCGCCGAAGCGGGATTCCCAACGCTCCAAGGTGTATGCGGCCGAGGAGTTCGTCCGTACGCTGTTCGACCGCGCCGCTGAGCACGGCTCTTCGGTGGTGGAGTTTTTCGGCACACAGTTGACGCTTCCGCCGGAAGCGCGATTCGGCTCCGTGGCGGCGGCGCAGCGCTATGTTGACCAGGTGCTTGCGCTACCGGCGGTGCGGGAACGCTGGTCCGAAGTGTCGCCGTCGAGGGTGCGGCCACGGCGGGCCGCAACCGCGGCGCACTACGAAAACTATGACGGCGCAGGCGTTATCGCGGTTCCGGATCGTGACACCGCCGACTGGGCGCTGCGCGAGCTGGTGCTGCTGCACGAGGTGGCGCATCACCTGTGCCAGGCACAGCCCCCGCACGGCCCGGAGTTCGTCGACACTATCTGCACATTGGCGGAGCTGGTGATGGGACCGGAGCTGGGGCACGTGTTGCGGGTGGTCTACGCCAAAGAGGGTGTGCGGTGGACGGATTAGGGGACCCGGACGTCCGGGCGCGCGACGTCGAAAGCCGGATGACCGACGACGAGCGGTTCTCGCTGCTGGTCGCCGTGATGGGGGTATCGGAACTGTGGCCGCTGCCGGATGACCGCATTCCGCCCGGCACCCCGATGAGTGCCGGATACGTGCCCGGGATCCCCCGGCTCGGCGTCCCGGCGCTGCGGATGAGCGATGCCGGTCTCGGAGTCACCAATCCCGGCTACCGGCCGGGTGACACCGCTACCGCGTTACCGGCCGGCTTGGCGCTGGCCGCCGGTTTCGATCCCGCCCTCGCCCGCACCGCGGGCCAGGTGATCGGCCGGGAGGCGCGCAGCCGCGGATTCAACGTGCAACTGGCGGGCGCGATGAACCTGGCGCGCGACCCACGCAATGGGCGAAACTTCGAATACGTCTCGGAGGACCCGCTTTTGACCGCCACCATCGCCGCCGAGTCGGTCAACGGGATACAGCGACAGGGTGTCATCTCGACGGTCAAGCATTATTCGCTGAACTGCAACGAGACCAACCGGCACTGGCTGAACGCGGTCATCGACCCCGACGCACACCGCGAATCCGACTTGCTGGCCTTCGAGATCGCGATCGAGCGGTCGCAGCCCGGCGCCGTGATGACGGCCTACAACAAGGTCAATGGTGACTATGCCTCGGCGAACCGGGTGTTGATCCACGACGTGCTGAAAGATGTTTGGGGATACCGTGGTTGGGTCATGTCCGACTGGGGCGCCACACCGAGCTGGGAGTGCGCGCTGCACGGCCTGGACCAGGAGTGTGGTGCCCAGATTGACACGGTGTTCTGGGGTGCGGAGGCGTTCACCGAGCCGCTGCGGTCCGCCTACGCCGACGGCAGGTTGTCCAAAGAGCGTCTTTCCGACATGGTTCGACGGATTCTGCGTTCGATGTTCGCGGTCGGTATCGATGTGGGTGGGCCAGCACCGAAGCCGGATATGAACGCGCACAACCAGGTTGCGTTGCAGATCGCGCGGCAGGGAATCGTGTTGTTACAGAATCGCGGGCTACTGCCGCTGGCAGCCGGTGCCCGCATCGCCGTGATCGGCGGCTACGCACAACTCGGGGTGCCGACGGGCTGTGGGTCGAGTGCCGTCCTACCCCCGGGTGGCTACGCGCACGTGGTCCCGATCGGCGGCCCGGGCCTGACGGGAGGTACCCGAAATCTGTACCTGCTGCCGTCCAGCCCACTCGACGAGCTCAGGAAGCAATTTCCCAACGCGCAGATCGAGTTTGATCCGGGACTCAGCCCGGCGGAGGCGGTGCTGGCCGCACGGCGCACCGACGTCGCGATCGTGTTCGCGGTCCGCGTCGAAGGCGAGGGCTTCGATAGCGCCGACTTGTCGCTGCCGTGGGGCCAGGACGCGGTCATCGCGGCGGTTGCGGCCGCAAACCCGAACACCGTGGTGGTGCTGCAGACCGGTAACCCCGTGGTCATGCCGTGGCGAGATTCGGTGAACGCCATCGTCCAGGCCTGGTATCCCGGCCAGGCCGGTGGCCAAGCGATCGCGGAGATCGTTGCCGGGCAAGTGAATCCGTCCGGACGGCTGCCGATCACGTTTCCGGTCGAACTTGACCAGACGCCGCGCCCGGAGCTGACTTGCTTCGGGGCCGCGTGGGGGACACCGACCACGATCGATTATTTCGAAGGAGCCGAGGTCGGGTACCGGTGGTTCGCCGGCCGGGGCCTGACGCCGTTGTTCGCGTTCGGTCATGGCTTGTCTTACACCAGCTTTGAGTACCGTGACTTGATGGTCACCGGCGGTGACACCGTGACGGCGAGCTTCACCGTCATCAACACCGGCGATCGTCGCGGGGCCGATGTCCCGCAGCTGTATCTGACCGATGCCGGCGGTGAGCAACGGCTGCGGTTGCTGGGATTCGAACGGATCGAGCTGGACCCGGGCGCGACGCGCCGGGTAACGATAGCGGCCGACCCGCGCCTGCTCGCCCGTTATGAGGGCGGGTGCTGGCGGATCACGCCGGGCTGCCACGCGGTGGCGGTCGGCGCCTCGGCGGTCGCGTTCCGGCTGACGGCGGAGGCCGAGCTGACCGGTCGTGCGTTCGGGTGCTGATTGGCGATCCGAACGCAACGACCGGGCCGGCGGGCGTTACGTGACGGGCACCAATGCTTCGCCGCAGGTGCAGCGGTAATCTTCGTCTGCGCCGGAGCAGTGGCATCCGACCTCGATGCGGACGCGACACCCGCATCCATCGTGACCGCAAGTCAGCAGGGTCCCCTCGTCGTAATGCACCATGTGAATCACCCTTGTCGTTATGGGATTCCGGTGAGATGCAGCGGAATCCGGTGGTTACTTTCCCGTGGTTGCCCGCCGAGCGGACCGCCACACGCAATGTATACCCCATACGGGTACCTGGTAAAGCATCGGCGCGGTGTCGGCTCTCGATCGGATGCCTGACCAGGTGCCGCGGCCAGGTGAACCGGTCCCGGCTAGCGTTGACCGCATGACCGACAAACCCACCCCGCAAGACGTCGATGCCTTTTTGGACAGCACAGTCATCGGTGACGATCCGGCGTTGGCCGCCGCGCTGGAGGCCAGTAACGCGGCGGGGCTACCTCAGATCGCCGTGTCGTGGCAGCAGGGCAAGTTTTTGTCCCTGCTGGCCGGCGCTATTGCGGCGCGGCGTGTTCTCGAGATCGGCACCCTCGGCGGTTTCAGCACCATTTGGCTGGCGCGCGGGGTGGGTCCGAACGGACAAGTCGTGACATTGGAGTACGAGCCCAACCACGCCCAGGTCGCTCGGGCGAACCTGCAGCGGGCCGGTGTCGCCGATCGGGTACAGGTGGTGGTCGGCGCGGCGCTGGAAACCTTGCGTACCGTGACCGGTGATCCGTTCGATTTGGTGTTCATCGATGCGGACAAAGAGCACTATGTCGAATATCTGCAGTGGGCGGTCAGGCTGGCCCGCCCCGGCACACTCATTGTGGTGGACAACGTTATTCGCGAAGGCGAGATCCTGTCGCCGGAGTCCAAAGATGCCAAGGTGGCCGCGACACGAGAGACGTTGCAGGTGATGGGCGACCATGCACAGCTGGACACCGCTGTGATTCAGACGGTCGGCGCCAAGCACTGGGACGGCTTCGCGATCGCGTTGGTGAAGTCCGTATAAGCCGGCGAAATGGGCCGGTTCAGGGCTGTTCGGCGGCACCGAATTTCGTTGCTGGCACCGCGTGATCGGGCGTAATCTGGAAAAAGATGGATGGTTGGCGGCGGGCCCAGAGTGCTTGTTGCATAACGGGCTTGCTGCATAACAGAAAGGTTGCGATATGAGTACAGTCCATTCATCAATCGATCACCACCCGGATCTGTTGGCCCTGCGGGCACGCTATGAACGCGTCGCCGAGTCGACGAGTGCGCATTTCACCTTCGGTCTGGCCCTGCTGACGGGCCTATTCGTTGCCGCGTCACCGTGGATCGTCGGATTCAGCGGGACGGCATCGCTTGCCACGTCCGACTTCATCGTCGGGATCGCGGTGGCGTTCCTCGCATATGGGTTTGCGACGATGCTGGACCGCGCGCACGGGATGACCTGGACGCTCCCGGTGCTGGGCGGGTGGGTCATGGTGTCGCCGTGGGTCGTTCCGGGCGTCGCGCTGACGGCTGCCATGGTCTGGTCGAATGTCGTCGCGGGTGCGTTGATGACGTTCGTGGGTCTCAACGCCACCTACTTCGGCATGCGCACCCGCGCCGCGGTTAGCGACACGTAGCGGCGAAACCCGCTGAGCCGGGCAGCGATTCAACCTGCCCGGCCGATCGATTCGGCCCGGGCCGAGTGCGGCCGGACTAGCCGCAGACCGCGCCGATTGCCGCCGAGCTGACCAGCTTGACGTACTTGGCCAGTACGCCGGTCTTGTAGCGCGGCGGGGGAGGAGTGAAATCCTTTCGTCGCGAGTCGAATTCGCCCTTATCGGCCAGCACGTCGAGCGTCGCGCCCTTGACGTCGAGCCGAATCCGGTCGCCGTCGCGCAGGAACGCGATGGGTCCGGCGTCGACCGCCTCCGGCGCGATATGTCCCACGCACAGGCCAGTGGTCCCACCGGAGAACCGGCCGTCGGTCAGCAGCAGCACGTCCTTGCCCAGCCCGGCGCCCTTGATGGCGCCCGTGATGGCGAGCATCTCGCGCATGCCCGGCCCGCCCTTGGGGCCCTCGTACCGGATCACCACCGCGTCGCCCTTGGTGATGGTGCCGTCCTCGAGGGCGTCCAGCGCGGCCCGCTCTCCGTCGAAAACCCTTGCGGTGCCTTCGAACACGTCGGAATCGAACCCAGCGGACTTGACCACCGCGCCGTCGGGTGCAAGTGATCCGCGCAGAATGGTGATCCCGCCGGTCACGTGAATCGGGTGATCCAGCGCCCGCAACACCTTGCCGTCCGGGTCCGGCGGCGCGAGGGCGGCCAGGTTCTCGGCCACCGTCTTGCCCGTCACCGTGAGGCAGTCTCCGTGCATCAGCCCCGCATCCAGCAATGCCTTCATCACCACCGGCACGCCGCCGACGTGGTCGACATGCGACATCACGTGCCGGCCGAACGGCTTGACGTCGGCAAGGTGCGGCACCTTCGAGCCGATCCGGCTGAAGTCGTCGAGCGACAACGACACCTCGGCCTCGTGCGCGATGGCCAGCAGGTGCAGCACCGCGTTGGTCGAACCGCCGAACGCCATCACCACCGCGATCGCGTTCTCAAACGCCTCTTTGGTGAGGATGTCACGGGCGGTGATCCCGCGGCGCAGCAGTTCGATGACAGCCTGGCCGCTGCGGCGGGCGAACCCGTCGCGGCGGCGGTCGGTGGCCGGAGGCGCCGCGCTGCCCGGCAGCGACATGCCCAGCGCCTCGGCGGCACTGGCCATCGTGTTGGCGGTGTACATGCCGCCGCACGCCCCCTCCCCGGGGCAGATCGCCCGCTCGATGGCGTCGACATCCACGCGCGACATCAACCCACGCGAGCAGGCGCCCACGGCCTCGAACGCGTCGATGATCGTCACCTCGCGCTCGCTGCCGTCGGAGAGCTTGGCAACTCCCGGCAGGATCGAGCCCGCGTAGAGGAACACCGACGCCAGGTCCAGGCGAGCGGCGGCCATCAGCATGCCGGGCAGCGACTTGTCGCAGCCGGCCAACAGCACCGAGCCGTCGAGGCGCTCGGCCATCATCACGGTCTCTACGCTGTCGGCGATCACCTCGCGGGACACCAGCGAGAAGTGCATGCCCTCGTGGCCCATCGAGATGCCGTCGGAGACCGAGATCGTCCCAAACTCCAACGGGTAGCCGCCGGCGGAGAACACCCCTTCTTTGACCGCCTTGGCCAGCCGGTCCAACGAGAGGTTGCACGGCGTGATCTCGTTCCATGACGAGGCCACGCCGATCTGCGGCTTGGCGAAGTCCTCGTCGTCCATGCCTACGGCGCGCAACATCCCTCGCGCGGCGGTCTTCTCCAGACCGTCGGTGACGTCACGACTGCGAGGTTTGATGTCGGCGGTTGCCGCGTCGGTGTGCAGGGCCATTGATCCAGTATGCGCGGCCCTGACAAGCCAATTTTCATCGGTCATACCCCGCTGGGGTATAGGGTATCGTGGAGGGTCGACACACCGGAGAAGTTGGGTGCGTAGCCGGGAGGGTTTTGAGGTCGAGATGACGACTCCACACGGATATTCGCAGCAGAAAGACAATTACGCCAAGCGGCTGCGGCGCATCGAGGGGCAGGTGCGCGGCATCGCGCGGATGATCGAGGAAGACAAGTACTGCATCGACGTCCTCACTCAGATCAGCGCCGTGAACAGCGCGCTGCGGTCGGTGGCGCTGAACCTGCTCGACGAGCACCTCGGCCACTGCGTGGCCCGAGCCGTCGCCGAGGAGGGGCCAGAGGCCCCGGAAAGGGCCCAAGCCAAGCTGGCCGAAGCATCGGCCGCCATTGCGCGTCTGGTTCGTTCCTGATCGGTGACCTAGTTGAGACGATGTTGCGTCGCTTAGTTGGCCGAACCCGTTGTTGCGGTGCGTACGGTAAGGCAGTGTGATCGCATTAGGCACGACAACCCAGGAATTGGGGAGCCCGGCCGATACCGTATCCCACGCCATGACTGCCGAAACCGGAACAGCCGCAGCTGCGGCGCGAACGTGGACACCACGGATCGCGGCGCAGCTCGCAGTGCTGGCCGCGGCGGCCTTCATCTATGTCACGGCCGAGATCCTGCCGGTCGGCGCGCTGTCCGCGATCTCCCGCGATCTGCACGTCAGCGTCGTCTACGTCGGCACCCTGCTGACCTGGTATGCCCTGGTCGCCGCCCTGACGACGGTGCCGCTGGTGCGCTGGACGGCGCACTGGCCGCGCCGGCGCGCGCTGATGCTCAGCCTGACCTGCCTGACCGCTTCGCAGGTGATCTCGGCGTTGGCGCCCAACTTCGCGGTGCTGGCCGCCGGCCGGGTGCTGTGCGCATTCACGCACGGCCTGCTGTGGGCGGTGATCGCCCCGATCGCCACCCGGCTGGTACCGGCCAGCCATGCGGGACGCGCGACGACGTCGATCTATGTCGGGACCAGCCTCGCCCTGGTGATCGGTAGCCCACTCACCGCGGCGTTGAGCCTGATGTGGGGCTGGCGGCTGGCGGTCGTATGTGTCTTGGCCGCGGCGGTCATCGTCACGGTCGCCGCCCGCGCGATGCTGCCCGAAATGGTGCTCACCGAGGGCCAGCTCGCCTGCGTTGGCCCCCGGTCGCGCCACCACCGCAATCCGCGGTTGATCACGGTGAGTTTGCTCGCGATGGTCGCGGTCACCGGCCATTTCGTCTCGTACACCTACATCTCGGTGGTCATCCGCGACGTCGTCGGCGTACGTGGGCCGAATCAGGCCTGGTTGCTGGCCGCCTATGGCGTGGCGGGCCTGCTGTCGGTGTCCCTGGTGGCGCGCCCGCTCGACCGTCGGCCCCGGGGTGCCGTCATCCTGTGCATGGCGGGATTGACCGCCGCGTTCGTGGTGCTGAGCGCGCTGTCGTTCGGGGACCGCACCACCGCGGCCACCGCGCTGATCGGGACCGCCGCGATCGTGCTGTGGGGTGCCATGGCCACCGCGGTGTCGCCGATGATGCAATCCGCCGCGATGCGCAACGGGGCCGACGACCCCGACGGGGCGTCCGGTCTGTACGTGACGGCGTTCCAGGTGGGCATCATGGCCGGCTCACTGGCCGGTGGGTTGTTCTACGAGCACAGCGTGGCGACGATGCTCACCGCGTCGGCGGGTTTGATGGGCATCGCGCTGGCCGGCATTGCGGCCAACAAGCGGATGCTGGACGTTGCTCCACCAAGCTCACGCGATTCATAACGTAGCAGTTCAGACCCCCTAATTGCCCGCCTGAGCGGCGCTGCGCCGGGCGCAGATTAGATAGCTGGTCGCGCCGCTATGCCACACTGGGTCCAGTAACTTACTGGAGGGGATGCATATGTCGGGCTGGACGAGGGCAAGCCTCTTCGCGGCTCTGAACGCAGCCGGTGCCACCGCTGTGCTGGTGCTGGGCACCGGCCCCGCAGTGGCGGATCCGGACCCGGTTCCCGCCGACCCCAATGTGGTCGCCGCACCCCCCGCTCCTGCGCCGCCGCCCTTCCAGCTGCCGCCGTTGCCGGGGTTGCCGCCTCCGCCGGGTGACCCGCAGGCTCCGCCTCCGCCGCCGTGGGCTCCGCCGGTGGCCATGCCGGCCGCCGACGGGCAGGACCCGACCCCGTTCACCGGCACGGCGCCGTTCGGGACTCCCTCGTTCGTCCCGAAAACCGGCTCGATGGTGGGCGTGGGGCAGCCGGTGATCATCAACTTCCCCGGCCGGGTCGACGACGCCGGTGCGGCCCAAGCCGCCGTGCACGTCTCGTCGATCCCGCCGGTGCCGGGCAAGTTCTACTGGATGACCCCGACCCAATTGCGCTGGCGCCCGCTGAACTTCTGGCCCGCCAACACCGCGGTGAACATCGACGCCGGCGGCACCAGGTCGAGCTTCCGGACCGGAGACCAGCTGATCGCCACGGCCGACGATGCCACGCATCAACTCACCGTCACGCGCAACGGCACCGTGGAGAAGACCATCCCGATGTCGATGGGCATGACGTCGGGCAACCACCAAACCCCCAACGGCACGTACTACGTGCAAGAAAAGATGCCCTCGGTGGTGATGGACTCCTCGACCTACGGGGTCCCGGTCAACTCGACGTACGGCTACAAGGTGACCGTCGAGCTGGCCGTCCGGTTCGACAACGTCGGCGACTTCGTGCACAGCGCCCCGTGGTCGGTGGACGACCAGGGCAAGCGCGACGTCAGCCACGGCTGCATCAACATCAGCCCCAGCAACGCGAAGTGGTTCTTCGACAACTTCGGGACGGGTGATCCGATCATCGTGAAGAACTCCACCGGTGGGAACTACAAGAAGAACGACGGCTCCGCCGACTGGATGAACTAGTCAGACGGCGGCTATGCCGAGCCCGGGCCCAGATTGTTCGTGACGACGACGTGGTCGTCGGTGGTCGAAACGGGTGCGTCGGCCCGGGCCCAAGACCGCTGTTCGATTGATCCGTGATTCGGTTCGCTCACAGAGTGATTCGCACGCAGAATCGCGGGCCGGCTCATGTCGACCGACAGGCTGAAGATGTCCGCACGGTTGTAGGTGCCGACGATGTCGTGGGCCTGCTTGGCGATGACTTCCTTGCGTAGGTCGACCTCGGCGTGCAGTATTCCTTCCGGCTCGGTCATCGGTCCGGCGACGACCTGGCCGTCGGGGCCGATCACCATCGCGGCGGGAGGTGTTGCCGTCAAGGCCTTTTCGATGCGGGCGTCACCGCGTGCCACCTCACGGATGGCAGTCGCGTCCAGCGTCGTCGCCGCGACAACGACGAACACCTTGCCCTCGAACGCGTGGGCGGCGCTGCGGAGCCGGATGAACTCGGCGAGGTCGTAGTCGAAGTCCTCGGACCGGCCGTCGAACGGCCAAGCCGGCGGGTAGGTCGCGATATGCAGCCGTTCACCCTGAGCGAGCAGGGTGAATCTCGCCAGCGTGTTTGTGTTTTCGCCGCAGATGAGCGCGCCGAGGTGCCATCCGCCGAGCTCGACCGGCCGCAGGTCGTGAGCGTCTCCGTGTGACCAGGTCAGGCGTTCGTACCAGGTGGCCACGAGCTTGCGACGGTGATTCACCAGCCGGCCGCTCGGGTCGAACACCAGGTTCGAGTTCCAGAGTTGGCCCAGGCTGTCAGGGTTGCGTTCGTTGACCCCTACGGACAGTGTCACCCCGTGCGCACGGGCAATGCGGCCGAGACGCTCTGTCTGGGGACTGGGCACCACGATCGACTCGGCAACGAGCCGCTCGTGCCAATCATGTTGATCGATCGGAGCAAGAACAGCATTCCAGACCGGGAATCCGGCGAGAAACGCCTCACCGAAGACGACCAACTGCGCACCGTCTCGAGCGGCGGTTGCGACGAGGTCGTCCACCTTGTCGAGGCTGGCCTGCAGGTCGAGAAAGACGGGCGCCGCGTTGACGGCGGCGACGGCCACCTTCGGGAGGTCGAGTGATGACATGTCGTTGCCCTTCTCGAGATTGTTCTGATCCATCGACAATGTTTCGGGTTCTGGTTGATCGGCGAATCCCACTCTATTCAATGCTGATTGACTGTCAATCAGGTTGTCCTGCCATCGATTCCGACATGATTGTCGACATTTCTCGACAACTATCGTGGCGGTAGGAGGTTGTCGAAATCAGTCGACAGCGTAGGAGGAAAAGGCTTCCACTGCGGAGTTGCCGACGGTGTATTGCCGCTTATAGTGATGCACAACACTATTCGAGGCGCGGCTCATCTTGAAGTCGACGTTGTTCGACACGCTGCTTTTCGCTGAATTCGGAGGTTCGGTGTGTCACAGCCAACAACGAGTGGCCAACAACAAGGCGGTCCTACCGCGCCTATCACCGTGCCGCAGTCGCTTAATAATGGCCATTCAGTGGACAATTCGAGTTCGGTAGGCCTCGATTCCGACGGGACAGAAGAACAGCACGCGGCGAGAACAATGCCGAAGCCCGATGACTTCGTGCGCGTGCAAGCCGACCCGGAGTTCCAAGAGCTGCGCTACCGAGTGCGCCGATTTGTCTTTCCGATGACGGCGTTCTTCCTCGCGTGGTATCTGGCCTACATGTTGCTCGCCACGTATGCGCACGCGTTCATGGCGATAAAGGTGTTCGACAACGTCAATCTCGGTGTGGTGCTTGGCTTCGGCCAATTCGTCACGACCTTCGGGATCACCGTGCTCTACGTGAGGTTCGCCGGCCGAACGCTCGATCCGCGGGCCGCGAAGATCCGCAGCGACCTCGAAGGAGCGGGCGAGTGACGGCTACCCTTGCGGCTGCTGGCAACGTCGGAAATCCACTGATCAACATCGCTGTCTTCGCTGTCTTCGTCGCGGGCTCGATGGCGTTGGTGATCCGGGCCGGTCGAACCACCAAGAGGGCAACCGATTTCTACACCGGCGGAGGTGAGTTCTCCGGCGCGCAAAACGGATTAGCGATCGCCGGTGACTACCTGTCGGCTGCGTCGTTCCTTGGTGTGTCCGGAGCCATCGCGATTTACGGCTACGACGGATTCCTTTATTCGATCGGCTTTTTGGTGGCGTGGCTGGTAGCCCTGCTCCTGGTCGCGGAGATGCTGCGGAATACGGGTCGCTTCACGATGGCCGATGTGTTGAGCTTCCGGCTCAGCCAGCGTCCCGTCCGCATGGCCGCCGCCTTGTCGACCCTGACGGTCTCGCTGTTCTATCTGCTCGCCCAGATGGCCGGAGCCGGTGGACTCGTCGCGTTGTTGCTCGACGTCCGAAGCCGGGTTGGCCAGTCGACTGTGGTCGCCGTTGTCGGCGTGTTGATGATCGCGTATGTGCTCATCGGCGGGATGAAGGGCACCACTTACGTGCAGATGGTGAAGGCCGTTTTGCTGGTGACGGGTGCGGCGATCATGTTTGCACTGGTCGTGATCGCGGTGCGCGGCGATTTCTCCCAGCTGCTCGCCAATGCCCAAGCGGTGGTTGACCATTCGACCAACGATGCCGTCGCCGGTCGCGACATCCTGGAACCGGGCGCCAAGTACGGCGCGACTCACATCACCAAGCTGGACTTCCTGTCGTTGGGTATCGCCCTGGTGCTGGGAACCGCCGGTTTGCCCCATGTGCTGATGCGCTTCTACACGGTTCCCACCGCCATCCAGGCCCGCCGCTCTGTCACGTGGGCGATCGGCTTGATCGGACTTTTCTACCTGTTCTCACTGGCCATCGGCTACGGCGCGGCTTGGTTGGTCGGCCCCGACGTGATACTCGCGACCGCCGGAAAAGAGAACTCCGCTGCGCCGTTGCTCGCGTTCAAGCTGGGCGGAACCGTATTCCTCGGTGTGATCGCCGCCGTCGCATTCGCCACGATCCTCGCGGTGGTGGCCGGCCTGGCGATCACCGCGGCCACGTCGTTCGCGCACGACATCTACGCCGGCGTGATCAAACGCGGGGCGGCCTCCGAGGAGCAACAGGTTCGGGTATCGCGGATCATGGTCGTGGTGATCGGCATCCTGGCCATCGTGCTCGGCATCCTTGCGATGGGCCAGAATGTCGCGTTCCTGGTAGCTCTGGCATTTGCCGTCGCCGCCTCGGCGAACCTGCCAACCCTGCTGTATTCGTTGTTCTGGAAGAGCTTCAACACCGTCGGCGCCTTGTTCAGCATCTATGGCGGGCTGCTCAGTTGTCTGGTGCTCATCGTTTTCTCGCCCGCGGTTTCCGGAAATCGCTCGGCGATGTTCCCGCACACCGACTTCGCCTGGTTTCCGCTTGCGAACCCGGGCATTGTCAGCATTCCGCTGGCGTTCGCGCTCGGCATCGCCGGGACCTACCTCGGGCGACGCCGGCCCGAGGACCCGGCCAAGCAAGCAGAAATGGAGGTTCGATCTCTCACCGGCGTCGGCGTGGAAAAGGCCCTCGCCCATTGACACGGTTGCCGCGGCGAACGCTGTGGCTTCGCCGAGGGATGCTCCCCAGACCCTGATGGGAGACAGAAGCAATGTGGGCAGAGCTCGTTGAGGCCGGGCTGGAACCGAAGGAGGCCCGGTTCTATCTGGCTGCGCTCAACATGGACTCGGCAACCATTGCCCAGCTCGCCGAGGCGTCGCGGATCGGCCGCACCAACGCCTACGACATCGCCAAACGGCTTGCCCAACGTGGGCTGCTCTCGCTGATCGAAGGTGGCAGCCATCGCGATGATCCGAAAGCCAGCGGACGCCCCAAAACCATTGTGCAAGCTGCTGATCCGCAACGTCTGCTGGACGAATGGAGTCAGCGTCGCCGGGTCCTGGAATCGGTGGTGCCACAACTGCGCGCCTTTCATGCCAAGGCCGGCACCGCGCCCCGGGTGCGGTATCTAGAGGGCACGAGTGGCATCAGGACGGCGTTGTTCGAGACCTTGGACTGGCCGTCGCCGCTACGCGGCGTTCTGTCGATGCGCGATTTGTTGAGCGTGCCGGGGGTCGAGGCGATGCAGGAATACATCGCCGGGCGCCGTGAGCGTCAGTTGTGGCTGCATGTGCTGAGGTCGCCCGAAAAGGATCTGCCCGGTGGCTGGCCCACCAGCCATGACGACTATCGCCGCACCCGCTATGTACCCGCCGAATACGTCTTCACGATGTCGATGATCATCGGCGACGTGTCGGCGGCGATGATTTCGTCCAAGCGCGAGAACTTTGCTCTGGTAGTCGAGAGCCTCGAATACGTCGAGATGCAGCACAACTTGTTCGAGGTCCTTTGGGCCGTCGCCGCTGGTCAGCCCGGAGTGCTCGGCTAGCCGCGGGTTCCCGCTCGGGACCGCGAATCCGCCCCGAGAACTTTCGCCGACGCAACGATTATGTATAGCATCATACATAAGCTGAGAGGGGTGGCGATGCGCAGTCCACGCGAACGGATGGTGGTTTCCGCCGCACTGTTGATCCGGGAACGCGGCGCCCACGCGACCGCGATTTCGGACGTTCTGCAGCACAGCGGCGCGCCGCGCGGGTCGGCGTATCACCACTTTCCGGGCGGGCGAACCCAACTACTCTGCGAGGCGGTCGACTACGCCGGCGAGCACGTCGCCGCCGTCATCGCCGAGGCCGACAGCGGCCTCGAATTGCTGGACACGCTGATCGCCAGGTACCGCCGCCAGTTGTTGGACAGCGATTTCCGTGCAGGCTGCCCGGTCGTGGCAGTCTCCGTGGAGTCCGGGGACAACGAGGACCGCGAACGGATGGGCCCCGTGATCGCGCGCGCGGCAGCGGTGTTCGACCGCTGGACCGGCCAGATCACGCAGCGCCTCATTGCCGACGGCATACCGACCGAGCAGGCCGGCGAACTATCGGTGCTGACGACCTCGGCGCTCGAGGGTGCCATCGTGCTGGCCCGAGTGCGGCGCGACGTGGCGCCGCTGGATCTCATCCACCGGCAGCTGCGCAATTCGCTGCTGGCCGCTTCGAAGAATGCTCCGCAAAAGTAGTACGAAGGGAAGTCTCGCGATGACCGCAGACTGGCAGTCCACCGCATGCATCCTCTGTGAATGCAACTGCGGCATCGTCGTACAAGTCGAAGATCGCACGCTGTCGCGAATCCGCGGCGACAAGAACCATCCGGCGTCGCAGGGCTACACGTGCAACAAGGCGCTGCGGCTGGACCACTACCAGAACAACCGCGCCCGGCTGACCTCCCCGATGCGCCGCCGTGCCGACGGCAGCTACGAAGAAATCGATTGGGACACCGCGATTGTCGAGATCGCCGAGGGATTCAAGTCCATCCGTGACACCTACGGCGGCGACAAGATCTTCTACTACGGCGGCGGCGGGCAGGGCAACCATCTGGGCGGGGCATACAGCGGCGCCTTCCTCAAGGCCCTGGGGTCGAAATATCGGTCAAATGCGTTGGCGCAGGAGAAGACCGGCGAAGCCTGGGTCGACGGCCATCTGTACGGCGGGCATACCCGAGGCGAGTTCGAGCACGCCGAAGTCTCAGTGTTCGTCGGGAAGAACCCGTGGATGTCACAGAGCTTTCCCCGGGCTCGGGTGGTACTCAACGAGATCGCCAAGGATCTCAACCGATCGTTGATCGTGATCGACCCCGTCGTCACCGACACAGCGAAGATGTCCGACTTCCACCTGCGGGTGCGACCGGGCACCGACGCGTGGTGCCTGGCCGCCCTGGCGGCGGTCCTGGTTCAGGAAGACCTTTGCAACGAAGCATTTCTCGCCGAGCACGTACATGGTGTCGACACCGTACGCGCTGCGCTGCGCGACGTCTCGGTCGCCGGCTACGCGCGGCGCTGCGGGGTGGACGAAGAGTTACTGCGTACCGCGGCGCGGCGTATCGGCACCGCGCAGAGCGTCTCGGTGTTCGAAGACCTCGGAATCCAGCAGGCGCCGAACAGCACCCTGAGTTCCTACTTGAACAAGCTGCTCTGGATTCTCACCGGCAACTTCGCGAAAAAGGGCGGCCAGCACCTGCATTCGTCGCTGGCGTCACTGTTCAGCACCGTTTCGGGCCGCACCCCCGTCACCGGTGCTCCCATCATCGCCGGCCTGGTGCCGTCCAACGTCGTGCCCGAGGAGATCCTCACCGACCACCCCGACCGATTCCGGGCGATGATCGTCGAAAGCGGCAACCCCGCGCACTCGCTTGCCGACTCGACGGCCTGCCGGGAAGCCTTTCAGTCGCTGGAACTGATGGTGGTCGTCGACGTCGCGATGACCGAGACGGCCCGCCTGGCCCACTACGTGTTGCCCGCGGCTTCCCAATACGAGAAGACCGAGGCCACGTTCTTCAATTTCGAGTTCCCGCACAACGGCTTTCACTTGCGCCGACCGCTGCTCAAACCGCTGCCGGGAACGCTGCCCGAGCCGGAGATCTGGGCCCGGCTGGTGCGCGCACTCGGCGTCGTCGACGAGGCGGACCTGCGGCCGCTGCGTGAGGCCGCCGAACGGGGCCGCGAGGCGTATGCCGAAGCGTTTCTCACGGCCGTGTCGGCCAACCCGACGATGGCGCGGCTGGTTCCGTACGTCCTGTACGAAACACTCGGGCCGACGCTGCCCGACGGTATGGCCGGGGCCGCCGCGGTGTGGGGGCTGGCCCAGAAGACCGCGATGACTTACCCCGACGCGGTGCGGCGGGCCGGGCACGCGGACGGCAACGCGCTGTTCGACGCTATTTTGAACAGCCCGTCGGGCGTCACGTTCACCTCGCACAACTACGAGGACGACTTCGCGCTGATCAGCCACTCCGACCACAAGATCGCGCTGGAAATCCCGGAAATGCTACGCGATTTGCGGGCGCTGGCCGCGGCGCGGCCGCAACTGACCACGTCGGAATTGCCCATCGTGTTGTCGGTGGGCGAGCGGCGCGCCTACACCGCCAACGACATATTCCGCGACCCGTCCTGGCGCAAACGCGACGCCGACGGAGCTCTGCGCGTCAGTGTCGAAGATGCCCAGGATCTCGGCCTCGTCGACGGCTGTCGGGTGCGCATCACCACCGCGGCGGGCAGCGCCGAGGCGAGCGTCGAGATCACCGAGACCATGCTTCCCGGACATGCCGCCCTGCCCAACGGTTTTGGGCTCGACTACATCGACACCGACGGGCGCACCGTCGTTCCGGGTGTCGCCCCGAATGCGCTGACGTCGACCGGGTGGCGTGACTCCTACGCCGGAACGCCGTGGCACAAGCACGTGCCGGCCCGCATCGAGGCGTTGGCCCCTGTCGGGGTCAGTTCCAGATCCTGACCCGGCGCTGGGGCGCCAGGAACAAGGCGTCGTCCTCGGACACGTCGAAGGCCTCGTAGAAGGCGTCGAGGTTACGGATGACACCGTTGCACCGGAACTCCGGCGGCGAGTGCGGGTCCACGGCGAGTCGCCGGATAGCTTCTGCCGCACGGGATTTGGTACGCCACACCTGAGCCCAGCCATAGAACACCCGCTGCACGCCGGTCAGGCCGTCGATCACCGGAGCGGGCTCGCCGCCCAGCGACAGCTGATAGGCCAGCAGGGCGATGGACAGCCCACCCAGGTCGCCGATGTTCTCACCGACGGTGAAGGCACCGTTGACGTGGTGGGTGCCGTCGAGTTCGCGGGGGATGTAGGACTCGTACTGCTCGATCAGCGCCTTGGTGCGGGAACCGAACTCGCTGCGGTCGTCGTCGGTCCACCAGTCGACCAGGTTGCCGTCGCCGTCGTACTTGGCGCCCTGATCGTCGAAGCCGTGTCCGATCTCGTGTCCGATCACCGCTCCGATCCCACCGTAGTTTGCGGCATCGTCGGCGTGGGCGTCGAAGAACGGTGGCTGCAAAATAGCTGCGGGGAAGACGATCTCGTTCATCCCCGGGTTGTAGTACGCGTTGACGGTCTGCGGGGTCATGAACCACTCGTCACGGTCCACCGGTCCGCCCAGTTTGGCCAGTTCGCGGTCGTGATTGACCGCATACCCACGCCGGTAGTTGCCGTACAGGTCGTCGCGGTCGACCACCAGCGCGGAGTAGTCGCGCCACTTCGCCGGGTAGCCGACCTTGGCGGTGAACTTACGCAGCTTGGTCAGCGCGCGCTCCCTGGTCTGCGGCGTCATCCAGTCCAGGTTGCTGATGCTGATCCGGTAGGCCTCTTGCAGGTTGTCCACCAGCGCGTCGATGCGGGCCTTGGCGTCCGGTGGGAAATGCCGTTGGACGTAAAGCTTTCCGACGGAGTCGCCCATCAAATTCTCGACCAGCGAAACCCCGCGCTTCCAGCGGTCCCGGATTTGCTCCGTCCCGGTCAGCAAGCGGCCGTAGAAGTCGAAGTCCGCCGCGACCAGGGCGTCGGTCAGCCACGAGGCGCGGGCGCGGATCAACCGCCAGCGCGCCCAGCGCTTCCAGTCGTCGAGGTCTTCGCCATCCCATAGCTCCGCAAAGGCGGTGAGGTAATCAGGCTGGCGCACAACGACTTCCGCGATGGTTTGCGGAGTGCCGCCCAGCGCGGTGACCCAGCCGGCCCAGTCGAAACCCGCTGCTTCGGTCTGCAACTGCGCGAAGGTACGCAGGTTGTAGGTCAGATCGGCGTCGCGGCGTTTGACCACATCCCAGTGCGCGGCCGCAAGTTTGGTCTCCAGCGCCACGATGCGGGCCGCGGTCTCGGCGTGGTCTTCGGGCTCCCCGCCATACACCAGGCTGAACATCCGCGCGATGTGCCCCGGGTAGGCCGCGAGCACCTGGGCGTGCCGCTCGTCGCGATAGTAGGACTCGTCGGGCAATCCGATGCCGGATTGGTTGACGTGCACCAGGTAGCGGGTCGAGTTCTTGGAGTCGGTGTCGACATAGACGCCCACGCCGCCGCCCATCCCGGTGCGCTGCAGCGCACCGATGACAGCGGCCAAGGCCGCCGAGTCGGCGGCGCCGTCGATGGTGGCCAGCTCGTCGAGCAGGGGTTGGGTGCCCCGGCGCTCGACGGCGTCCTCGTCGAGGAAGCTGGCGTACAGGTCGCCGATGCGCTGCTTGTCGCTGCCGGGTGCGGCGCCGCTGTTGCTCGCTTCGATGATCAGGTCGCGGACCTGCTCCTCGGCCTGGTCGAACAGGGTACGGAAGGCGCCGTCGGTGGCCCGGTCCGGCGGGATCTCGTAGTCGGCGAGCCAGCGACCGTTCACGTAACCGAACAGGTCGTCTTGGGGACGGGCATTTTCGTCGATGTAGCTCAGGTCGAGGCCCGAGCGGATGGCCGCATAAGTCACCCCACCATCCTTCCATCTCCCGCGTGCCGGGCTCCTGCTGCGCTGACGGCAAGCGGCGGCGGGGTAACCTCGCGCCCATGCCGGAGGGCGAACAGACCGAGGCGGGGGCCGACGAAGATCCCGTGGGCGCGCCGGACGGCGAAGCCGATGCCCCAGGACCCGACGACGCGGATGCCGCGATCTTTTCCCCCTACGGGATCGCCTCGGCGGTGCTGGGCGTGCTGTCGGTCGCCGCGATCGTGCTCGTCGCGATCATCTGGTCCGACCACCGCGACGAGGCAGCCGAACGCACCTACCTGAGCCGTGTCATGCAGACCGCGTCCGACTGGACCGGCGTGCTGATCAACATGAACAGCACCAACGTCGACGCCAGTCTGCAGCACCTGCACGACGGGACGGTCGGCGAGCTCAACACCGACTTCGACGCGACGGTGCAGCCCTATCGGCAGGTGGTCGAGAAGCTGCAGTCGCAAAGCAGCGGGCGGATCGAGTCGGTGGCGATCGAGACGGTGCACCACGACCTGGACACCCAACCCGGTGTGGCGCGGCCGGTGGTCACCACCAAGCTGCCGCCATTCGCCACCCGGACGGACTCGGTGATGCTGGTCGCGACATCGGTCAGCGAGAACGTCGGCGCCAAACCGCAGACGGTGCACTGGAGTCTGCGCCTCGACGTCTCCAACGTCGACGGAAAGTTGATGATCTCTCACCTGGAGTCGATCCGATGAGGAACCTGTGGCGGCTGCTGGCCTTCGACGTCCTGGCGCCGTTGGCCACCGTCGGCGCGCTGCTGATGATCGGCGTCATCCTCGACTGGCCGCTGTGGTGGGTGTCGGCGTGCTCGGTGCTGCTGGTGCTCATCGCCGAGGGCGTGGCGGTCAATTTCTGGCTGCTGCGCCGTGACTCGGTCAGCGTCGGCACCGACGACGACGCACCGGGGCTGCGGCTGGCCGTTGTCGTCCTGTGCACGGCCGCCGTGGCGGCCGCCGTGCTGACCGGCTACACGCACTGGACGAGCATCGACCGCGACTTCAAAAACGATTCCCGCGACGCGGTCCAGGTCGCCACCGGGATGGCCGAGGCGATGGCGTCGTTCACCCCGAGCGCCCCGGCCAACTCGATCGACCGGGCCGCGGCGATGATGGTGCCGGAGCGCGCGGACGCGTTCAGGCAGGAGTATCAGAAGTCCAGCGGCGATCTCGCGAAGCGCAATGTCACGGCGCAGGCCTCGACGCTGGCGGCCGGAGTCGAGGCGATCGGACCGGCGGCGGCCAGTGTTGCGGTCATCCTGCGGGTAACTCAGAACATTCCCGGTCAGCCGCCCAGTCGGGCGGCACCGGCGTTGCGGGTGGCACTGGTCAAGCGGGGCGGCGGCTGGCTGGTGACCGACGTGCTGCCGATCAACGCCCGCTGAATCAGTCGGCGTCGGCCGAGGGGGACGACTTCACCTTCACGAACCGGTCCGACAGTCGGCGTATCCGGATCATCAGCGAGGCCGACGGGCTGACACTGCCGTCGAGGTAGGTGGCCAGCTCCTCGGATGCCACCCCGATGCGGGCCGCGAATTCCTGCTGCGCCAGGCCGGACCGCTCGATCAGCAGCGCCACGTGGCGAGCCACCTCGGCGCGTTCGTTGGCCTCCAGGTGGGTGCGGGCCCGCTCCAGCACCTCCCACATCGCTTTGGAGATGCCATACGGGCGCGTGCCCTCGAGGACTTCCTCGACCTGGCGGGCGGTGCGGCCGAACGGGTCGCGCTTCAGCGCGGCGGCTATCCGCTTCCAGGTGTCGATGTCACCGCCTTGCAGCGCCGAGCGGATCGCGGCGGTCGGCCAGAACTCGACCGGCTGATCGAAGTCGTGGGAACGAGGCTCCGCGGGCTGCTGGGGCGGCGGAACGCGTCGTCGGTCGGCTGCCAACGTCACCTCGCCTCCTCCAGCATCGCGACGGCCACCGACAGGCAGCGCTGCCTGACCTCATCCCAGTCTGCCTTGGCGTCGGGTTCCGACAAATCGTCGGCAGGCAAATCGGAAGGATTCGGATCCGCGAGTTGGCGGACCAACTCGGAGGCGATGCATTGCGGCCTGGGCGGTTGACAACAGTAATACCTGTCCATTCCGGCGAGCACCACCGCAGCCGTTTCCGGTTCTAATGTGTCGACCATGTCAGCAAATTCGGCAAAATCGCGGCTGCTGTTACGACACATGATCAGGTAGCCCTTGAGGCGCAGCGTCTCGGCACCGGTCGGGACCTGCAGCCGATCGCCGGTGGGCAATTGCACGTGGGTGGTTTCCACCGGGCTGCGACGCGCGTAGTGCGGCCGGTCCGAGGTGCGAGCGCCGGCCTCGAGCGCGTCGATGGCAACCGACAATCGCCCTCGCCAAAGGGTGACCGGATGCACCGGCCGGTCGCCCCACGGCATGGCTCGGCCGATGCCGTTGCGCGACGCCAGGTTGTCGACCAGCTTCTTGGCCCCGGACTGACCCCGGGGGTGACCGTTGCTGCCGTTGGCGCCCACCGTGATCGCGACGCTGTCCTCGCCGATGTTGACCTGGTGCGGAATCTGTCCCGGGCCCTGCCCGCGGGTTTCCTCGGTGTCCTTGCAGTTGCGCCCGCAACCGGTGAAGGCCAGCGGATCGGCCACGGTGATGGCGTCGGGCGCCAGGTGCTTGAGCTTCGCTGCCGACTTGAGCACCATCCGCAGGTCTGCGCTGGGCGCGGTCAGCGCCGAGATGTCGTCGGGAATGACGACGACGTCGCCGAGGTCGACCTCGGGCAGCGGCCTGTCGAAGTCGACCGACGGCAAGACTCGGCGCAGCCACCCCGGCAGCCACCAGTTCCACTGGGCGAACATCGCCATCAGCGCCGGGACCAGCACCAGCCGCACCACGGTGGCGTCGACCGCGATCGCGACCGCGCACGCCACCCCGATCTCGGCGACCAGTGGCATGCCGGCGAACGCGAAACCGATGAACACGGCGATCATGATCAGGGCGGCGCTGGTGATCGTGCGGGCGCTGGTGCTCACGCCGTAGGCGACCGCATCGCGGGTGTTCCCGGTGTGCAGGAAGCGTTCCCGGATGCGGGTGAGCAGGAAGATCTCGTAGTCCATCGACAAGCCGAACGTCATCGCCAGCACCAGCGGCGGAACGGTGCTGTCGATCGAAATGATGTGGGCGAAGCCGAGATCCTTCAACCAGCCCCACTGGAACACCATCACCAGGCTCCCGTAGGCGGCGGCAACCGACAGCAGCGTCATCAGCACGCCCTTGAGCGCCAAGAACACCGAGTGGATCGACAGCAACAGCATCACGAAGGCGATCAGCGCGACGAAGAGCAACACCAGCGGCTCCGTCGCCGACACCCGGTCGTCGAAATCCTTGATCAACGCGGTCGGGCCGCCGACATCGACGCGCGCCGTTCCCTCACTGGGAACCGTGGGTAGCTGGGCGCGCATCCAGTCGACGGAGCGACGGGCACCCATGTCCTCGGGATCGACCGACAACACCGCCGACAGCAAAGCACTGCTGTTGTCGTCGGCGAATTGCGGCGGGGTCACCGAGACGATGTTGGGGGCCTGCGTCATTCGCTCGCGGACGGCGGCCAGCGTCTGGCTGTGTTCGGGGGCGGACGCGCCGCCGTCGGGAAAGCTGACCAGCACCTGGATGGGGCCCAGCGCGCCGGGTCCGAGGGCTTGGGATGCCCCGGCGACCCCGGCGCGGATCTCGTGCGAGGAGTCGAACTGGCGCAGCAAGCTGTTGCCCAGCACCATCGAGGCCGCCGGTGCCGCCATGACGAGCAGCACCGTAGCCGCGGCGAGCGATGATATCCACGGCCGGCGCATCACCGATCCGACCCAGCGGTTCCAGAACCGGGACTGTGTGCTTTCCGGGCGGCGCGACCAGTGCAGCAGCACCGACCTCTTGGCGGCCGCCCGGCCGAACGTGGCCAGCGCCGCGGGCGTCAAGGTCGTCGATGTCAGCATGGCGACCGCGACGGCCATGATCGCCCCGGTAGCCATCGATTTCAGCGCCGGCGTGTTGATCAGGTAGATCCCGGTGAGCGACGCGACAACCGTCAATCCGGACAGCACCACCGCCAGCCCGGAGGTGGCCATCGCGGCGTCGACCGCTTCGCGATGCTGGCGCCCGGCCCGCAGCTCCTCCCGGAACCGCATCAGGATAAACAGCGAATAGTCCACGGCCAGCGCGATGCCGAACATCGACACCGTCGAGGTCACGAACACCGACATCGTGGTGTAGGCCGACAGAAAGTAGACCAGTCCCATGGTCACCACGACCGTGCAGACGCCCAGCGCCAGCGGTATGGCCGCGGCGGCCAGCGAGCCGAACACCGCGAGCAAGACGATCAGGATGATCGGCAGGTTCCAGCGTTCGGCCGCGGCGATGTCATGTTTGGTGTTCGCCGCCGCGGCCGCGCTCAGCGCGCCCTGACCGATGACGTAAAGCCGCACCCGGCCGTCCGCGGTCTGCCCGGACTGGTCGCCCTTGACGCCCACCTCTTGCCGTAGCCGCTTGGCGATGTCGCTGGTGCCGGAGTTGCGGGAGTCGAGGCGCAGCGTCAGCACATACGGTCGGTCGGGTTGCGGCGGGCGCTGCACGGGGTTGGGTTTCTCCGTGACGCCGGGGAATTCGCCGGCGATCTGCCGCAGCTGCGCCACGGCCTTGTTCATGTCCTCATAGCTGGCATCCGGGCGCGGGGCTGCCACCAGCGCCAACGACGACGCTCCGAGGTCGTGGTACTGCTCCTCGAGTTGGTCGTGGACCTTCAACGACTGGGAGCCGGCCACTTCGAAACCACCGCCGGTGAGATTTCCGGACTGCGTCAGGGCCAAGTAGACCGCCGGGACCAATGCCAGCAACCAGCCTGCGAAGACCAGCCAGCGGTATCTGCGCAGGCTGCGGCTGAGGCGCATCATAAACTGCTGGATTTCAGGCTCCCCGAGTATCTCGCTTCCGCGTGCTGGCGACGATACCGCAGAGGCCTGTGCATTAGTTCGGCTTAACGAATTCGTGAGCTGCGCAGACGGCTCCGTAGCCAAGTCGCCGCCGACTCGTTGCGAACCGGTGATCAAGTGGCACCTGGGTCACACCAGGTGGCAGGGCATGGACCCGGATGGCAGGATGTCGCTGGGCCGCGCGGGGCGCTGGGGAGCTCCGCACTGAATGTGGCCGGTCTATCGCAACAGTTTGTACTGCGCCGCCTCTCGGCAGCATCGGCAAACCGTGAGGAGTTCAGGCATGAAGACACCCTTCAAGACCAGACGGCGCACGCTCGTTGCGGGGTTGATCGCCGCCGCAGGGCCCGCCACCGCCGTTGCACTGATGGCCGGCCCGCCGGCGACCGGCGCCACCGACCCGTGCGCGGCCAGCCAAGTCGCCCGGACGATCGGCTCGGTCTCCAAGTTGATGGGCGACTACCTGGACTCCCATCCCGAAACCAACCAGACGATGACCACGATGCTGCGGCAGCAGGGCGGCTCGCAGTCGGTCACCTCGCTGAAGTCCTACTTCGAAGCCAACCCCAAGGTGGCTGCCGATATGGCTGGGGTCGCGCAGCCGCTGACCAGCCTTTCGACGCAGTGCAAGTTGCCGATCGGCATCCCGCAGGCGATGGGGGTGATGATGCAGCAGGCGCCCGGTGGCGGCGCCGGCCTGCCGGGCGGGTTGCCCGCCTCGCCCGCCGCTGGCCTGGGCACGCTGCCGGTGAATGCAGCGCCGGGGGCCTCGTCGGCGGCGACGGCGCCGGCCGGCGCAGGATTGGGGAATTCGCCGGCCCCGGCGCCGTTCCCGCCCGCAGCGACCGCGCCGGCCCCGCCGGGGGCGGGCGGCACGCTTCCCGGCCCGTCGCGGCAGAACAACGTCGGTTAGCCGGCGCCTTTCCCCGGTTCGGGTGGCGGTAACGGACCCTGCAGCGCGGCGTCGTCGGCGGTGACATCGTTCCAGTGCCGCAGCTGCGGCTCGAGCACGGGCAGCGGACCGGTCGGCGGGTCGTCGTCGGAGCCGCCCGGCTTTTCGGTGCGGAACACGAAGAAGAACACCACCCAGCCGACGGCGGAGATGAGCAGCCAGCTGATCAGCCGATAGAGCAGCATGGCCGAGATCGCGTTGGGCAACGACATACCGCTGGACACCAGGCCGGGTACCAGCACCGCCTCGACGACCAACAGCCCACCCGGCATCAGCGGAATCGTGCCGACGGCACGCGCGGCCGCGTAGGCCACGGTCAGCCCGGCGACGGACGCGTGGTCGCCGGCCGCGTACGCGGCGAACGCGAGGCAGGCGACGTCGGCAATCCAGTTGAACATCGACCAGCTGAACGCCACCCCCAGGTCGCGCCGCCCCAGGCTGACCGATTCGAGCTGCATGAGGATCTCTCGCCACTTCGCCAGCCCGGTGTCAATCGGCTTGCCGCGAACCGAGTTGAACCACGCCAAGACGCGGGTGCCGATGCCCTCGATCAGTTCCGGCCGGGATGCCACCGCCTGGGAAAGCAGCAGCAACGCGATGAAGCCGCCGAGCGTGAACAACAACGAGAAGGGGTTGTTCTTGGCGCCCAGGAAGAAAGCGCCGCCCAACCCGAGCAGGGCCAGACCCACCGCCTGCAGCACGCCCGACATCACCAACTGCCAGGACGCCACCACGGTCGAGGCGCCCCAAATACGTTGCTGGCGAAGCAAAAACGTCGCCGATAGCACCGGGCCGCCGGGCAGCGTGGTGCTCAGCGAGTTGGCGGCGTAGAAGGCGGCCTCGGACCGCAGCTGCTTCACGTGCACCCCGGCGGACTTCAGCAATGTGCGCTGGATCTGGGCGAAGCTGTGCATCGACGCGGCCGCCGCGGCCACCGCCGCGAGCAACCACCACCAGTTGGCCTGGAACAGGCTCGTCCAGGCCTTGGCCAGCTGATCCCAGCCCAGTGCGACCTCGACGCCGAGCACGATCGCGACCAGGCCCAGCACTACCCATCGCACCCACCAGTACTTGCCCCGCGGCGTCTGGCCCCCGCGCGCGGGGGCCAGTGGCTCACCCTGATGGGCGAATGCGCCGCCGCCCGGGAAGCGGAGGTTGCGGATGGGTGCGTCGTGCGACACGTGATTTAGGGTAACCGTGCTGGTGGCACCGCGATCGAGTCGCAACTCCGAGCGTGTCGCCGTCGTAACCGGATCGTGCTGGCGTCACCACTCAACAGGGGCCCGCCGGATAGGCTGGCCGGATGCTGGCAAACTCAGACGACGCCTCGGTCGAGCCCCTTGTCCGCAAGACCGCAGCCTGGGCGTGGCGTTTGCTGGTCATCTTGGCCGCGGCGGTCGCCTTCTTCTGGGTGGTGGCCAAGCTCGAGATCATCGTCGTCCCAGTGCTGCTGGCTTTGATGATCAGCGCGCTGCTGGTACCGGTCGTGGACTGGCTGGACCGGCGGGGCTTGCCGCGTGGCGGCGCCGTCGCGCTGGTGTTGCTGGGCGGGTTCGCGCTGCTGGGCGGCATCCTCACATTCGTCATCACCCAATTCGTCGTGGGTTTGCCCGATCTGACCGAGCAGGTCACCCGCAGCATCGAGTCCACGCGACGGTGGCTGATCGAAGGGCCGGCGCATCTGCGCAGCGAACAGATCACCAACGCGGGCAATGCCGCGATCCAGGCGCTGCACAACAACCAGTCGAAACTGACCAGCGGGGCGCTGTCGACCGCGGCCACGCTCACCGAAATGCTCACGGCCGCGGTCCTGGTGCTGTTCACCTTGATTTTCTTCCTCTACGGCGGCCGCAACATCTGGCAATACGTGGCCAAGATCGTCCCGATCGGCGTTCGCGAGCGGGTTCTGGACGCTGGCCGCGCCGGATACGGGTCGCTGATCGCCTACGTCCGGGCCACCTTCCTGGTGGCCTTCACCGATGCGGCCGGGGTCGGGACCGGATTGGCCATCATGGGCGTGCCGCTCGCGCTGCCGTTGGCGTCGCTGGTGTTTCTCGGTGCCTTCATCCCGCTGATCGGTGCCCTAATCTCGGGGTTGGTGGCCGTGGTCGTCGCACTGCTGGCCAAGGGGATTGTCTACGCGCTGCTCACGCTGGGCTTGCTGGTCGTGATCAACCAAATCGAGTCGCATCTGCTGCAGCCGCTGGTGATGGGGCGCGCGGTCTCGATTCACCCGCTCGGGGTGGTGCTGGCGATCTCCACCGGCGGTGTGCTCGCCGGGATCGTCGGTGCCCTGCTGGCGGTCCCGACGGTGGCGTTCCTCAACAACGCGATCCAGGTGCTGCTCGCGCCGGATCCGGAGGCCGAAGCCGCAAAGCTGTCCGAGGGCGCCGAGCATACGGCGGTTATGCAGGCAGAGCCGGACCATCCGCACCAGGGGTCCGACTAAGGACTCGAGCGGATCTACAACCGTCCCTCGCGGCGCAGCAGATCCTGCGCGGACAACCCGCCGCCGGCGCGACGTCGCGGACGGGAATTATCGCCGTTGTCGCCCGGGCTGCGGGCGTTCATCTTCTCGGTGGCGGCGTCGGCGTCGGTGCCTTCGGGCCGCATGGCCGGAAGCGCGGTGGTGGGGTCGGCCGGGTCGGCCTTGCTCTCGTGGTTGCCGGGGACCGGCATGGCCCGGGTCTGACCGGCCGATGGCGGTGGCGCGGGCGGCGTCGGCGTGGTGGGCGCCGGCGGTCGCGCCGGGTTGGATTCGGGGTTTGCCTGCGCCGAGAAGCGGGTGGTCTTGGCTTCCGTCGGCTGGCTGGGTCGGGACTGGGTGCGGGCGGCGTTGGGACCCGGCGGCAATTCGGGGGTGGGCCGTGGCTCAGACGGGTCCGACGGACCCGGACGGATCGCGCGGGACGGCTCCGGGGGCCCGCCGGGGTGCGTGGGGTCGTGCGGCGAACGCGGTTTCGCGGCGACCAGGCTGGCCGCGACCGGCGGCCGGATCGCCCGGCCATTGACACCGGTCCGCTTGCGCTCGTCGGGCAGGTCGATCTCGCCCAGCCCGATGCTGTTCTGCAGGCGACGGGCCCAGCGCGGCGCCCACCAGCAGTCGTCACCCAACAGCTTCATCACCGACGGCACCAGGAACATCCGGACCACGGTCGCGTCCAGCAGCAGCGCCGCCATCAGCCCGAAGGCCAGGGTTTTCATCATCACCAGATCGGAGAACACGAACGAGCCGGCAACCACGGCCAGGATCAGCGCGGCGGCAGTGATCAAACGTCCGGTGGTCGCCGTCCCGATCCGGATGGCCTCGGCGGTCGACATGCCGCGTTCGCGGGCTTCCACCATCCGGGACACCAGGAACACCTCGTAGTCGGTGGCCAGGCCGAAGCCCACGCACACGACCAGCGCGATCAGCACGACCATCAGGGGCGTCGGCGTGAAATTCAGCCACTTCGAGAAGTGCCCGTCGACGAAGATCCAGGTCAGGATGCCCATGGTGGAGCCAAGCGTCAGCGCACTCATCAGCACTGCCTTGATCGGCAACACCACCGATCCGAACGCCAAGAACATCAGCACCAGGGTGGCGCTGAGCAAGACCACCACCATCAGCGGGGCCCTGTCGATCAAGGCTTGGATGCTGTCTTGCTCCAGGGCCGGCGTACCGCCGACCAGCAGCGAGATGCCCTTCGGTGGGTTGATCGCCCGCAGCTCATGGATCTTCTTGGCGGCATCGTTCTTGTTGACCAGGCCGTTCTGGATCACCCGCACCGAGTCGTCCTTGGGCCGCGTCGTTCCGTTCGGACCGGGGGCGCAGGGGTTGCCGGCGATGTCCGGGCAGGGCCGCTCCTCCCACGTCTTGTCGGTAAACCCGGTGATCCCCGAGATCCTGTTGCGGATGTCGGCAACCTGCTGGTCGGTGACCTTGCTGTGGTTGTTGCTCTCGATCACCACGGTCAGCTGCTCGGTCCGGTACCCGGGGAACTGTTTGTCGAAGTGCTCCTGTGCCAGGCGCACTGCATTGTCCGGCGGCAGGTACTTCTCGCTCATACCGCCAAGGGACAGGTTGCCCAGCGGAATCCACAGCAAAATCATGCCGACGGCGATCGGAATGGCGAAGACCAGCGGCCGTTTCATCACGCGGTTGACGAGCTTGCCCCAGAAGCCGGCCTCGACCTCTTCGCGGGTCTTGGTCTTCTGCAACCGCTCGGCGAACCAGTTGATGACGGCCCGCGATACCTCCCAATTGCGAAGGAAGGACACCCGGAAGAGGGTCCGCACGCCGAGCGCGTCGACGTTAGTGCCCAGGACCGCCAGGCAGGCCGGCAGCAGGGTGATGGACAGTATTGCCGCGAGCCCGACCGCGGCGAAGATCGCATAGGTCAGCGAATGCACGAAGCCCTGCGGCAGCACGAGCAGTGCGGCGCTGGAGGCGATGATCAGCACCGCGGAGAACGCGATGGTGCGCCCCGCCGTCATCACCGTGCGCCGCACGGCGGCCTCGGTGTCGTAGCCCTCGGCGATCTCCTCGCGGAATCGGCTCACGATGAACAGCCCGTAGTCGATCGCGATGCCGAAGCCGATTAGCGAGATCACCGGTTGGGCGAAAAAGTGCACCGGGCCGAACATGGCGACCAGCCGCAGGATGCCGGTAGCCCCGGCGATGCTGAGCCCGCCCACCATGACGGGCAGGCCGGCGGCGATCACCCCGCCGAACACGAAGAACAGGACCACAGCGACGACCGGTAGCCCGAAAAATTCCAGGAGCTTCTGGTCGGTGGCAATGGTGCCGGTCAGGGCATTGGCGATCGGCTCCAAGCCGGCGAGTTCGATCTTGCCGCCGTTGAGCTTCTGTAGGTCGGGGGCGATGGCCTTGTAGTTGTTCAGGATGGTGTCGTCGTCATCGCCCTTCAGCGGAACGGTGACGAAGGTGTGCTTCCTGTCCTCGGTCGCCATCCCCTTGATCTGGGCGTTAGGGGCCTCGACGCCGGGGGCCAACGCCAGATAACCGGCCCAACCGAGCACCTCGCTGGGATGGTCCTTGACGAACTTGTTCAATTCGTCGACGGTTTGCTGTCGCCAAGCCGGGTCATCGACGGACTTGCCATCGGGAGCGGTGAAGGTCGCCACGATCTGGCTGGTGCGGTCCCGGCCGTAGGTCTTGTCGCCCAGAATCGAAGCCGTGACGGACTGGCTGCCATCGTCGTAAAACCCGCTCTGCGTGACGTGTTTACCGAGGCTCAGCCCGAAGATGCCGCCGCCAAGGCACAGAGCCACCATGACCCCGATCACGATGTACCGGTAGCGGTACACGGTTCGACCCCACCAGGCGAACACGTAAGCTCCTTACTGGATCACTAACAGCGACCCGCGCATTGGTTTTCCAGTGTCACACACGCGTGGTCAGTAGCGCGGACAGCGGCCGGAACGGCTGCAGCCACGCCCCCCGATCGGGCAGCGAATCTAGGCCGATCCGCGGCAACGGTTCCCGGAAAACGCCCTCGATGTCTTCCAGGTCAACGAAGTCCAAGGTATCCGACGCTAGTGCCCAACTCGCATGTTCGCGAAATCCGATCACTTGGACGGGGGTCGCGCCGCCGACCCCGGTGCGTGCGATTTCTTCCAGCGGCTGACGAAACGCTTGACCGTCAGCGGAGGCTACGACCAGCGCCGCGAGTCCTTCTTGACGCCGCAGTTCGATGTGCTGGAGCATGTCCCGGTCGACATCGCTGTCTTCATCTATTTTCGGCTTGGCGAAGACCGCAAATCCGACGTTACGCAGGGCGTCCACCCACGGTCGAACGACGTCGGCGCTGCCCGGGGCGATGTTGGTGAACACGGTGGCCTCGGGTTCGACGACGACGCCCGGCCGGGCGGCGCTGACCTCGGCAGTGCGGGCCAGCAGCCAACGACCGAGAGCGTCGAAGCGCGGGCGTTCCAGCGCCGTCGGGCGGCGGCCCAGGATCGAGCCCAGGCCCATATCGAGGTTGGGCGCGTCCCAGATCAGCAGCACGCGCCGCGGCGTATCGATGCTTCCCGGGTCGTCGCCGGACGGCGTGGCGGTTTCGCCGGTTTCAGCGGCGGCGGTCGCTTCTTCTGTGAGGCTCATACTCATCGTCTTTTCCAGATGAACTCGGATACGGAGCTGCCCAATTCTTGGGCTTTCCGCTCGTACTTGGTGGTCGGGCGCACGATCGAGATCGGCAACCGGCTGCCGGGATCGGCCCGACTCAGCCGCGGTTCGCCATCGCCGACCTCCGCCATCTGCTCGGCATAACCGGGGTGGTCCGTCGCGGCGTGCAGCACACCACCGGGGAGTAATCGGTCCGCGATCAGGCCGACCGTGGCCGGCTGCAGGAAGCGGCGCTTGTGGTGCCGTGCCTTCGGCCACGGGTCGGGGAAGAACAGCCGAAACCCGGTCAGCGAACCCGGCGCGATCAGGTGCTGCAGCACGTCGATGCCATTGCCGCGGATCAGCCGGATATTGCTCACCTGCTCGCGGTCGATCGCGCACAGCAGCTGGGCCAGTCCCCGCCGGTAGACCTCCACCGCTATCACGTCGATTTCAGGTTCTTCGCGGGCCATCGCCAGTGTCGATATGCCGCTGCCGCAGCCGATTTCGAGCACCAGCGGCGCTTCGCGGCCAAACCAGGCACGGGCGTCCAGCGGTTCGAAGCGGCGCGGTATTTCGGACCGGCCCACGGTCGGCCAGCGCCGCTCCCAGGTCTCGTGCTGGGCGCCGGACAGGGTCGAACGCCTGGAGCGGAAACTCGTGGCCGGCAGATAGCCCCGTTCCGGGACGCTCGAACGCTGCGGCTCCGACGCTGGCGTCACGCCTTCTTCGGTATCCAGGCCGGCCCCCACCTCCACCGGAGCATCCGGACACATCCCGACTCCGGATTGCGCATGCATTTGTCCATGGTGGCCCATGAACCTCCGATGTAGCCGCCCCTGGACCAGATTGATACCCAACAGTTGCCTTCAACTGGTAACAGATAAGCGGTGGCTCGCAACTCGAAGACGCAAGTGCCACTATGCGGTGGGGCGGAGTCGGCTGTCCGGCAAACGGGCCTGGCGCCGGCGACGGCCCGGCATGGGACCGGAGCAACGCCGGCGCTGGGGAGCCGGCCGATCGGATCGAGCAGGCAAGAAATGCAGGCACGGGGGAATCAAGTTTTCGTCGACGAGCTGGCGGAATTTGCTGCCGGATGTGCGGACCCGCGCGTGAGGGCGATCGCCGAGAAGGCCGCCACACCGCTGCGGGCCGCGGTGAGTGGACGCGCCGGAGTGGGACGCGGCACCGTGACGCGTGCCCTGGCTCACGCCGGGACCGCCGCGGACATCACGGTGATGCCATCCGAGGGCGAGGCCGACGTCGTTGTCCGGGTGGTCGCTGAAGTGGCCAAACCCGAGGACGTCGACGTGATCGCGGCCGCCGGCGGCCCGGTGCTGACGGTGCTCAACAAGACCGACCTCCTCGGCTCGCTTTCCGGCCGCACCGGCGACGGCCCGCTCGCGGCCGCCCGGGCCAGGTGCGCGCAGCTCGCCGAGGTCACCCGGGCGCCCGTCGAACCGATGATCGCTTTGCTGGCCGTTACCGCGCTCGAGGGAGTGGACACCACGTCCTGGGCTGCATTGCGGACGCTGGTCGCTCACCCCGCCGGCCTGGACGGCTCCTTCGAGGCGTTCCTTGCCGCCGACAACCCCGTGCCGAGGCAGGCACGGCTGCGGCTGCTGGACACCCTGGACCTGTTCGGCACGGCGCTGGGCGTTGCCGCGGTCCGCCGGGGCGGCACGCCGGCCCAGCTCCGGGCCCTGCTACGCCGCATCAGCGGTGTCGATGCCGTCATCGCCCGGATTGCGGCCCTGGGCTCCGAGGTGCGCTACCGGCGGGCGCTGGAGGCCACCGCGGAGCTGCAGGCCCTGGCCGTAGGCCCTGCTCCGGTCGGCGGGCAGGTCACCGCGTTCCTGTCCCGCGACGACACGGTGATCGCGCGGATGGCCGCCGCCGTGGAGGTGGTCGAGGCGGCGGGGCACGACGTCGGTGACTGCGACGACCCGGACGAACACCTGCGCCGGGCGACGCGGTGGCAGCGCTACGCCCGCGCATCGGCCAACGACCTGCACCGCGCCTGCGGTGCGGACATCGCCCGCGGATCGCTGCGGCTGTGGTCGCAGGCCCGGGAGCCATGGTGAGCGATACGGCGTCCGGCGGGGCGCAGGCCCAGGTCGATGAACTCGTGGCGGCGATCGGGCCGCGGCTGGAATCGCCCGTCATCGGCCGCCGCGACGTCGTGCTGGTGACCGGCCCGTGGATGGCCGGTGTGACCGGAGTCGCGATCGCGCTGGGCGAGCGGCTGCCCGAGTACAAATTCGTCGAGTCAGCGGATCTGCGGCCCGGCGAGGCGCCGATGGCGGTGGTGTTCGTTGTCTCCGCGGCCGCCGAGCTCACGGGATCGGACTGTGCCCTGCTCGACGCCGCCTGCGAGCACACCGACGTGGTGGTCGGGGTGGTGTCCAAGATCGACGTGCACCGCGCCTGGCGCGACGTCTTGAGCGCCGACCGCGACGTGCTGGCCGCGCATGCGCCGCGCTACACGCAGGTGCCGTGGATCGGAGCGGCCGCCGCGCCCGAGCTGGGTAATCCGCAGCTGGACGAACTGGTCGACGCCGTCGCGGCGCAACTTGGCGTTTCGGACATTGAGAGACGAAATTGGTTGCGGGCCTGGGAATCTCGGCTCAATACCGCCGCGCAACGCTTCGACCGCGACGCGGACAGTGCCGGCCGGCGGGCCCGCGTCGACGCGCTGCGCGAGGAGCGCGGCACTGCCCTGCGCGAGCGCCGTCAATCGAAATCCGAGCGCACCATCACGCTGCGCGGCCAGATCCAGCAGGCGCGGGTCCAGCTCTCGCACCTGGCGCTCAACCGGTGCTCGGCGGTTCGCGGCGAACTGCAATCCGACGCCGCGCGCCTGCCCCGGCGAAGCATGGCCGGGTTCGAGGCGCACGCGCGGGCCCGGGCCGCGGAGACAGTCGGCGAGGTGTACGAAAGCACCACCACACAGCTCGACGACGTCGCGCGCGAGCTGGATGTGCCGATGGAGCTACCGCCCGTCGAGCAGCTGCCGACCGTCGACGTCGCGCCCCCGCCGTTGAAATCGCGGCGCCAGGAGACCTGGCTGATGGTGCTGCTGGGAGTCGGGTTCGGGGTGGGCGTCGCGCTGACGCTGTCCCGGCTGGTGGCCGGCGTGGCCCGGCGGCTGAACCCCGCGGTGGAGATCGCCGGTGCCGCGGCCTGCGTGGCCGTCGGTCTGGCGGTCACGGTCCTGGTGGTCAACCTGCGCGCCTTGCTCCACGACCGCTCGTTGCTGGACCGGTGGGCCGGCGAGCTGACGTCGTCGCTGCGGTCGGCGACCGAGGAATTGGTCGCGACCCGCGTGCTGGCCGCCGAGTCGCTGCTGAGCACCGCGCTCCTGGCGCGCGACGAGGTCGAGAACGCTCGGGTGTCGGAGCAGGTCAGCGTCATCGACACCGAGCTGCGCGAGCACGCCCTCGCGGCGGCGCAGGCGGCAGCGGCCCGGGACCGGGAGATGCCCACGGTCCAGGCCGCGCTCGACGCGGTGCGTGCAGAACTCGGACACCCGGGTATCCCCCTCCCGACGGCCCCGCCACGGGCGCCGGCGGGACCTGAAATCACCCAAATTGGCGTCGAGGAGTGCGGATGAGGACGATTTCTGGCCGTTTAGGCCCTTCTGAATCGTTGTTGTGAGAAGGCTTATACCTGCCCGGGCCTTCCCCAGCAAGGGGATCGCGATAACCTGTAGCTAACGCCACCATGTCAATATTTGTGTGGGCGACTGCATACGCAATCACAATATGCCCACACGTACGTCGATGAATTCAGGAGAGTTCGATGACCTCAGCGACCATTCCCGGCCTGGACACCGCGCCCACAAATCATCAGGGGCTGCTGGCGTGGGTAGAGGAGGTTGCCGAGCTCACCCAGCCCGACCGGGTTGTGTTCGCTGACGGCTCCGACGAGGAGTTCAATCGGCTGGCCGCTCAGCTGGTCGAGGCCGGCACGTTGAAGAAGCTGAACGAGGAGAAGCGCCCCAACTCCTACCTGGCGCTGTCGGACCCGTCCGACGTGGCGCGGGTGGAGTCCCGGACCTTCATCTGTTCCGAGCGTGAGATCGACGCCGGCCCGACCAACAACTGGATGGACCCGTCCGAGATGCGGTCCACGATGACCGAGCTGTACCGCGGCTGCATGCGCGGTCGCACCATGTGGGTGGTGCCGTTCTGCATGGGTCCGCTCGGTGCCGACGACCCCAAGCTGGGCGTGGAGATCACCGACTCCGAGTACGTCGTCATCTCGATGAAGGTGATGACCCGGATGGGCAAGGCGGCCCTCGCGAAGATCGGCGACGACGGATTCTTCGTCAAGGCGATGCACTCGGTGGGCGCCCCCCTGGAGCCGGGCCAGAAGGACGTGCCGTGGCCGTGCAATGACACCAAGTACATCACCCACTTCCCGGAGACCCGCGAGATCATGAGTTACGGCTCGGGCTACGGCGGTAACGCGCTGTTGGGCAAGAAGTGCTACTCGCTGCGTATCGCCTCGGCGATGGCGCGCGACGAGGGCTGGCTCGCCGAGCACATGCTGATCCTCAAGCTGATCTCCCCGGAGAACAAGGCCTACTACTTCGCGGCCGCCTTCCCGTCGGCGTGCGGCAAGACCAACCTCGCGATGCTGCAGCCGACCATCCCGGGCTGGCGCGCCGAAACGCTCGGTGACGACATCGCCTGGATGCGGTTCGGTAAGGACGGCCGGCTCTACGCGGTCAATCCCGAGTTCGGTTTCTTCGGCGTCGCGCCCGGCACCAACTGGAAGTCCAACCCGAACGCGATGCGCACCATGGAGGCGGGCAACACCGTATTCACCAACGTCGCGCTGACCGACGACAACGACGTGTGGTGGGAGGGTCTCGAAGGCGAGCCCGATCACCTGATCGACTGGAAGGGCAACGACTGGATCCTGCGCGAGTCGGATACCAAAGCGGCGCACCCGAATTCGCGGTACTGCACCCCCATGTCGCAGTGCCCGATCCTGGCGCCCGAGTGGGACGACCCGCAGGGTGTGCCGATTTCCGGAATTCTGTTCGGCGCCCGCCGCAAGACGACGGTGCCGCTGGTGACGCAGGCCCGCGACTGGCAGCACGGCGTGTTCATGGGCGCCACGATGGGCAGTGAGCAGACCGCCGCCGCCGAGGGCAAGGTCGGTACCGTTCGCCGCGACCCGATGGCCATGCTGCCGTTCCTGGGCTACCACGTCGGTGACTACTTCCAGCACTGGATCGACCTGGGCAAGAACTCCGACGAGTCCAAGCTGCCAAAGGTGTTCTTCGTAAACTGGTTCCGTCGCGACGAAGACGGCGGCTTCCTGTGGCCGGGCTTCGGCGAGAACAGCCGGGTGCTGAAGTGGATCGTCGACCGCATCGAGCATCAGGCCGGTGGCCAGGACACCCCGATCGGCATTGTGCCGACGGCCGACGACCTGGACCTGGACGGGCTCGACATCGACGGCGGCGACGTGTCCAAGGCGTTGGCGGTGAACCCGGCCGAGTGGCGCGAGGAACTGTCCCTGATCGAAGAGTGGTTCGATTTCGTCGGCGACAAGCTGCCCACCGGCGTCAAGGACGAGTTCGAGGCGCTCAAGCAGCGGCTGGCGGAGTCCGACTAGGGCTTGACTAAAACCCGCGGGAAACGTTGAATCGGGCTGGCGCGCAGGACGCGTCGGCCCGATTCGCTTTTCGTCAGGCCGTGGTACGGCAAACACAGGGCGCCGATTCCAGTTCGGTTGTTTGGAACCGCAAGCATCGGTGTATAGATAGCTAACACTGGAATCCTGGAAGGCCGACAATGAAGTCAACGACAACCTCCGCGCTCACGATTGTGGTTGCAGCGGCGGGAATTCTGTTCAGTGGATGCTCGGCGTCGCAGGTGATCAACACCGGCGGTGACACCAAATGCAAGGACTTCACCACCCAGGACGAGAAGAAGCAGAACGACGAGGTCAGCAAAATGCTGAAGGACAAGAGCGGCCAAGACCCGACCAATTTGGAGATCTCCGCGACGCGACTGTCCGCACAGACGTACTGCCAAACGTTGGGCAAGCCGGACAGCAAGATCTCTGAGGCACCGCACGGCTGATGCCCTAGCCTGTCTGCGGGCCACTTAACACCCGTCAAATTCGGCGGCGGTACAGTCGGCGCATGCAGATCCGCCCCTATCTCGGCGCGAACAAACCGGCGATCGTCCTCTACCCCTCGGGAACGGTCGTCACCTTCGATGACCTTGAGGCGCGCGCGAATCGGCTCGCGCACCGGTTCCGTCAGGCCGGTCTGCGCGAGGGCGACAGCGTCGCGATTCTGATGGAGAACAACCAGCACTTCCACGCGGTCATGTGGGCGGCCCGGCGCAGCGGTTTGTACTACGTACCGATCAACACTCACCTGACCGCGGCGGAGGCGGCCTACATCATCGACAACAGCAACGCCAAGGCGATCGTAGGCTCGGCGGCGCTGCAGGAAACCCTCACGGGCCTGGCCGAGCAGTTACCGGACGGATTGCCGGAGCTACTGCTGATCGCGGACGGCGACCTCCCCGGCTGGGAGCGGTACCCGGAATGCGTTGCGAGCCAACCGGACACGCCCATCGACGACGAAATCGAGGGCGACCTGCTGCAGTACTCGTCGGGCACAACCGGCCGGCCCAAGGGAATCAAACGCGAATTGCCGCACGTCCCGCCGCAGGACGCGCCGGGCATGATGTCAGAGCTGGTTGGATTCTGGCTAGACCCTGACGCGGTGTACCTCAGTCCGGCGCCGCTCTATCACACCGCGCCGTCGGTCTGGTCGATGACCGTCCAGGCCGGCGGTATCACCACTGTCGTCATGGAGAAGTTCGATGCCGAGGGGGCGCTGGACGCGATCCAGCGGCACCGGGTAACGCACGGCCAGTTCGTGCCGGCCATGTTCATCCGGATGCTGAAACTGCCTCAAGCCGTTCGTGATTCGTACGACCTGTCCAGCCTCAAGCGGGTGATGCACGCCGCCGCACCGTGCCCCGTCGAGATCAAGAAGCAGATGATCGACTGGTGGGGGCCGATCGTCGACGAGTATTACGCATCCTCGGAAGCACACGGGTCGACGCTGATCTTCGCCGAAGACTGGCTGACCCATCCGGGTTCGGTCGGCAAACCCATGGTGGGCGGCGTACACATCCTCGACCCGGACGGCAACGAGCTGCCGCCCGGTACCGTCGGCGAGATCTACTTCGAGGGCGGATACTCGTTCGAATACCTCAACGACCCCACGAAAACCGCTGCATCCCGGGACAAACACGGTTGGGCGACCGTTGGAGACATCGGTTACCTCGACGACGAGGGCTATCTCTATCTGACCGACCGGCGCCACCACATGATCATCTCCGGCGGGGTGAACATCTACCCGCAAGAAGCAGAGAACCTTCTGGTCACCCACCCGAAGGTGGTGGACGCGGCGGTGTTTGGGGTGCCTGACGCCGAGATGGGCCAGCGGGTCGTGGCTGCCGTGCAGACCGCCGAGGAGGCCGACGCCACCGACCTGTTCGGCGAGGAGCTGATGACGTGGCTGCGAGACCGCTTGTCGCACTTCAAGTGTCCGCGCTCGATCGCATTCGAAGCGCAGCTGCCGCGCACCGATACCGGCAAGCTCTACAAGAATGGGCTGATCGAGAAGTACTCGGTGTGAGCCATGCTCCGAGTGGTCGACGTAACAAGCGCGCCGGAGGCCGGCCCGGTGTCGCCCCCGGGTGTGATCGTCGGCATCGGCTCGGCTGCTGAGCTTGCCCAGCACCAATTCTGGTTGGACGCAGCGACTTTCACACTGACCGAAGACCCTTGCGCCGATCGGCGGGTCATCACCGTCGATTCGGTTGCCGAGACGCTTGCCGAGCTGCGCAAGCGGTGTGAACACTGGCCACAGGCCAGCAGCGTCTGCGACGACGTGCTGCGCGCCGTGGCGGCCGGTGGCTCGACGCTGACCGGTGTGGTAACCGAATCGCTGGCCTACTCCACCTTGCAGGCCGGTCCGGAGTTTGCGCGCTGGCTCGACGAACGCGGCCCGGCCCGGATGCCCGAGATCGCCGACCCGGTGCAGGCGGAGCGCGACGGCGACACGCTCCGGATCAGGTTCAACCGGCCGCAACGACACAACGCGTTTTCCACCGATGCGCGCGGTGCGCTACTGGAGGCGCTGACCGTCGGGCAGCTGGACCCGTCGGTGAGCGGGATTGTGTTGAGCGGCAACGGCCCATCATTTTGCAGTGGTGGAGATCTCGCCGAATTCGGGACCCTCGCCGATCCCACGAGCGCGCATCTGGCCCGCACCCGTCACAGCCCGGCGCTGGCGCTCGACGCGCTGACCGCCCGGCTCGGCCGGTCATGTCGCGCCCAAGTACACGGCCGGGTACTGGGCAGCGGTTTGGAGATGGCCGCATTTTGTGGATGGGTTGAGGCTCAGCAGGATTCGCTCTTCGGGCTACCGGAACTGAATCTGGGTTTGATCCCGGGTGCCGGCGGCACCGTCAGCGTCACGCGCCGGATCGGCCGCTGGCGTACTGCCTATCTGGTGCTATCCGGCCGTACGGTCGGCGTCGATACCGCGCTGCGCTGGGGGCTAGTCGACGCGACTTCCATTGCTGTGCAACGGGTTACTCAGTAGCCACCGAACGTGGTAGTGGTCGTCGACGGGATGCTCGACACCGCGACCACGGCGATGACGATGTACAAGATGGCGATGATCGCATACGTGACGGCACCCGCGATGGCGCCGATGATCGCCCACTTCTTGGCGTTGCTGGACGCCTCCTGCGCCTCGGCGGCCCGGCCTTGAGCCCACAATCCGGCGACCTTGTTGGAGTAGACCAGCGACACGATCCCGAACGGGAGGCAGCACAGCACCGTGCACAAAATCGCCCAGACCAGGTAGTTATCCGGTTCCTGCTGGCCCTGCCAACCCACCGGCTGCTGGCCCGGCCAACCGCCTGGCTGTGGCGGTTGCTGCCAGCCCGGCTGCGGTTGACCCTGCCACTCCGGCTGCTGTGGTTGACCCTGCCATTCCGGTTGCTGGCCCTGCCATTCGGGGGAACCTTCGTACGGCCCTGGGGGATAACTCATGGCAGCTGCCTTCCTGGGGGTTCCTCCGGTCCAAACACGTTTACTCCCGCGCCGCTTTGCTGGCGCGCAAGTCAAGCAAATATAGCGCACCAGCGTAAGGCCGGGCGTGAGATTCAGCTGCGCTCAGATCCCGCCCCGAGCCACCAGCTGTCCGGCAATCACATTGCGCTGGATCTCATTCGTACCCTCGCCGACGATCATCAGGGGCGCGTCGCGAAAGTAGCGCTCGACGTCGTATTCGGTGGAGTAGCCGTAGCCGCCGTGGATGCGGACCGCGTTCAGGGCGATCTCCATCGCGATCTCGGAGGCGAACAGTTTGGCCATTCCGGCCTCCATGTCGCAGCGCTCGCCGCTGTCGTAACGTTCGGCGGCGTACCGGGTGAGTTGGCGCGCGGCGGTGAGCTTGGTGGCCATGTCGGCCAGGTAGTTGCCGACGGCCTGATGCTTCCAAATGGGCTTGCCGAAACTCTCCCGCTGCTGGGCGTACGCCAGCGCGTCCTCGAGCGCCGCGGTCGCCACGCCCAGGGCTCGAGACGCCACTTGGATGCGGCCCGTCTCGAGTCCCTTCATCATTTGCGAAAAGCCCTCGCCCACAAGGTTTCCCAGGACCGCCTTCGTGGGCACGGGAAAGTTGTCGAAGGACAGTTCGCAGGATTCGACGCCCTTGTAGCCCAGCTTGGGGAGATCTCGCGATATCGTCAGTCCCGGCCCCTGCTCGACGAGCACAATCGAGATGCCCTTATGGCGCGGTGTGGCATTCGGGTCCGTCTTGCACAGCAGCGCGATCAGTCCGGAATGGCGCGCGTTGCTGATCCAGGTTTTGGCGCCGTTGATCAGCAAGCCCCCGGAGCCGTCCGGCAGCGCGGTGGTCGACATGTTCTGCAGGTCGGAGCCGCCGCCGGGCTCGGTTAATGCCATGGTGGCCCGTACCTCGCCGGTGGCCATCGGCGGCAGGTAGGTCTGCTTCTGTTCCTCGGTGCCGAACAGTGTCAGCAGCTTGGCGACCACGGTGTGCCCACCCATCGCGCCGGCCAGGCTCATCCAGCCACGGGCCAGCTCCTGGGTGACCCGCACATAACCCGGCATCGAGATCGGCGAGCCGCCGTATTCCTCACCGATGGCCAGGCCGTAGATGCCGATCCGCTTCATCTGTTCGATCCACGCCTCGGGATAGGCGTTGGCGTGCTCGACCTCGCGGACCGTCGGTTTGACCTCGCGGTCGATGAACTCCCGCACCGTGGCGACCAGCATGTCTTCTTCGTCGCTCACCTGTGACCCATCCTTTTAGCACCTCCGGCGTTGCGTTCCGATTCGACAGCCTGCCAGCATGTGGCGTTGTGACGAGTAACGGGTATGCGGGGATCCGCGAAGGTGGGCCGTACTTCGACGATCTCTCGATGGGCCAGGTCTTTGACTGGGCGCCGGTGGCGACGCTCTCCGCGGGAATGGCCGCCGCTCATCAGGCCATCGTGGGGGACCGGTTGCGACTGGCCCTGGACGCGGACCTGTGTGCCGCGGTGACCGGCACTCCGGGGCCGCTTGCGCATCCGGGTCTGGTCTGCGATGTCGCGATCGGGCAGAGCACGCTGGCCACTGCGCGAGTCAAAGCCAACCTGTTCTACCGCGGCCTGACGTTCCATCGATTCCCGGCTATCGGTGATTCGCTCTACACCCGGACCGAAGTCGTTGGGCTGCGCGCCAACTCGGTCAAGCCCGGCCGCCCGCCGACGGGACTTGCGGCGCTGCGGATGACCACGATCGACCAGGCCGACCAATTGGTTCTCGATTTCTACCGCTGCGCCATGTTGCCCGCGAGTCCGCACTTCAATCCCGATGACGCGCCCGCCGACGATCTCGCCACGGTCGGCGCCGAGGCGACGCCCCCCGCCGTTGCGCCGGCCGCACACTGGGACGGCGAGGTCTTTCGAAAGCGAGTTCCCGGACCGCATTTCGATACCGCCATGGCTCCCGCGGTGCTGCACAGCACCGGCGACGTCGTCAGCAGTGCGCCCGAACTGGCCAGGATCACCCTGAACATCGCTGCGGTGCACCATGATTCGCGGGCCGGCGGGCGGCGGCTGGTGTATGGCGGGCACACCATCGGGCTGGCGCTCGCTCAGGTCAACAGGCTGCTGCCGAATCTGGGGACGGTGCTGGGCTGGGAGTCTTGCGATCACACCGGGCCCGTCTATGAGGGTGACACTTTGTACAGCGAGCTGCACGTCGAGTCGGCCGAGCCCACCGGCGACGGCGGCGTGCTGGGGTTGCGGTCGTTGGTCTACGCGGTCGGTGTCGACGCACCCGACCGGGCGGTGCTGGACTGGCGATTCAGCGCGCTGCACTTTTGACCCAGAGGACAATGATCCAGGTGAGCAACGCGGCGTCCCGGTGGGGGAGCAGCGGGCTGGCCTACCTGACCGGCCTGCCCGACGGGCGGCCCGACTTCTCCCGCGCCGAGGTGCTGGCCCGCGCCGAACAGGTCGCCGCGACGGTTAGCCGTCATCTCGGTATCACCGTTGACGCGTGTGCCCTGCTGGTCGGGCGGGCCGGATTGTTGGGATTGACCCGGGGCGGTCGGATTTCGGCCGGGGGTGGCACCCGGCTGCTCTCGGCCCGAGACGGCTGGTGCGCGCTCACCCTGTCGCGCCCCGACGACGTCGCTGCCGTCCCCGCGCTGCTGGAGGTCGAGGGGGTGCCTGCCGACCCCTGGCCGATGCTGGGGCATTGGGCCGCAACACGTCCCGTATCCGCGATCATCGAGCGGGCCGGTCTGCTCGATATGCCGGCGGCCCGGCTGGGCGAGGTTGCGGCCACGCCGCCGCGGGTAGACCGAACGGGTCCGTCGGCCGCGGCCCGCGCCTATGCGGGCCTGTTGGTGGCCGACCTGTCATCGATGTGGGCCGGCCCGCTGTGCGGGCAGCTGCTGGCCCGTGCCGGGGCCACCGTCGTCAAAGTGGAAAGCCCACGGCGGCCGGACGGCACCCGGGCAGGCAATCGCAGATTCTTCGACTGGCTGAACGGTGAAAAGCTCTCCTACTGTGTCGATTTCGACGGCCAGGTCGAAGAGCTGCGCGAGTTGCTCTCGGTCGCCGACATCGTGATCGAGGGCTCGCGGCCCGCGGCGCTGGCCCGGCGCCGGCTGGGCCCGGAGCACATCGCGCCGCGGCCGGGCCGAATCTGGCTGCGTATCAACGGGTATGGTCCAGGCTCGACACGGCCAGCGTTCGGTGACGATGCAGCGGTAGCCGGCGGCCTGGTCGGTGCCGGCGGCGGCGCAGGCTTTGCAGCGCCGGTGTTCTGCGGGGACGCCATCGCCGACCCGCTCACGGGTCTGGAGGCGGCATCGGCCGTGGCCGAATCGCTCGCCCGGGGTGGCGGCGAGCTGATCCACGTGTCGATGGCGGGAATCGCCGCGGGCTACGCCGCCCTGCCCGCCACGGCGCCGATCCCAGCATGCGCGGCGTCGCCGCCGCAGGCTCCGCCGTCGCATCGCCAGGCCGCCGAGTTGGGCGCCGACAACGACGCCGTTCGCCACTTGGTCGCCGAAAGACGGCTTCCATCGTGCTGATTCAGCGAGCAACCTTGCTGGACGGCACGCTGACCGACATCCGGGTCGGCGCGCAGATCGACGAGATGGGCGAACGCCTGGCACGCAGGCGCGGAGAGACCGTGCTCGACGCGCGCGGCGGAACGGTGCTACCCGGCCTGCACGACCACCATGTGCACCTGCGGTCGGCCGCTTCCGCGTTGGACTCGCTCATGCTTGGCCCGCCCCGCGTACGAACTAAAGATCAACTGGCACAGGCACTGTCGAATGCCGCGCCGAGTGCCGACGGATGGATCCGGGCGATCGGCTACCACCAATCCGTCGCCGGCGAGTTGGACCGTGCCGCGCTCGACGCGGTGCTGCCCGACATTCCGGTTCGCGTCCAGCACCGCAGCGGCGCCTTGTGGATCCTTAATTCGCCGGCACTGCGCCTGCTTGGCATGACCGAACACCCCGACGGACGGCTGCGTGCCACCGACCGTTGGTCCGCGGCTTTGCCGCGTGAGCACACCGACCTCACCGAACTCGGTCGGCGCTTCACCGCGGTCGGCGTCACCGGAGTCACCGACGCCACACCGGATCTCGACGCCGACGACATGGTGTCACTGTTGGTGGCGCATCGGCGTGGCGAGTTCCGGCCGCAGCTGTCCTTCCTGGCCCCCGGCAAGATAATCCTGCACGACGACCGTCTGGATGTGGATGCGCTGATCGGCTGGATCGCCGATCAACACGCCGACGGACAACCCGTTGCCGTGCACTGCGTGACCGCGGCCCAACTGGTGGTGACCATTGCGGCCCTGCGCGCCGCCGGTAGCCATCCGCGGGACCGCATCGAGCATGCCGCGGTCGTCGACGACGACAATCTGGCCGACCTCGCCGACCTGTCCGAGTCCAATGGCCTCACGGTGGTGACCCAGCCCAACTTCATCGCCGAGCGCGGCGATCAGTACCTCGCCGAGGTTCCCGCCGCCGAGCACCCCGCGCTGTGGCGGGTCGCGTCACTGCGGAAAGCCAAAGTGCGCGTGGCACTGTCGACAGACATGCCATTCGGTCGCGGTGACCCGTGGGCGGCGATGCGAGCCGCGGTGCATCGCACCACTGAGGTCGGAGCCGTGCTGGGCGTTGACGAACGCGTCTCGGCGACAGAAGCTTTGACGATGTTTCTGGGCCGCGCCGATCAGCCGAGCCGCACCAGGGCCGTCGACCGTGGACAGCCGGGTGACCTATGCGTGTTGACCGAGCCACCCGCGGCGGTGCTGGCCGAGCTGGACGCCGGGCTGGTGGCCGCCACCATTATCGGCGGCGCAATCGCCTACATGGCGAACTAGCGTGCCGGCGCGGCCAGCGCGGCCCTTAAGATCTCGCATTGACTGTCGAAAAAGCGCTGTGACACTTGCACTTTCGGTGCTACCAGGTCGAAGCCGTGGAAGGCGCCGGGGATGATCTCGACCTCGCACGGCACGCCGGCCGCGCGCAGGCGCTCGGCGTAGGCGAGGTCTTCGTCGTGGAACAGGTCGTTGGTGCCTACGCCAATCCACGCGGGCGCCAACCCGCTGAGGTCGTCGCGGCGGGATGGGACGGCGACCTGTGGATCGGCGTCACCCAGATACGCCGTCCAGCCGAACTGATTACTACGGGTGTTCCACAGTCGATAGTTCGGATTCTCGGCGGTCAGGGAACTGCGATCGTCGAGCATCGGGTAGGCCAACAGCTGGAAAAGGGGCGCGACCTCGCCGCGGTCGCGCGCCAGCAACGCCAGTGCCGCGGCCAGACCGCCGCCGGCACTGGCGCCCGCGATCGCGATGCGTTCCCCGTCCACCGCGGGAAGCCCGGCCAACCAGGTCAATGCCGTGTAGCAGTCTTCGAGCGGCGCGGGATAGGGATGTTCGGGCGCTAACCGGTAGTCCACGGACGCCACGGTGACGCCCAACCTGCTGCTGAACCCGCGACACACCCGATCGTCCTGCTGCGCGTTGCCCATCACGTAGCCGCCACCGTGTATCCACAGCAGCGCCGGCATCGGTTCGGTGACGCCGACGGGCCGGAACAGCCGAACGCCGGCTCCGGAACCCAGGGTGATGACCTCGGCATTGCCGGATGCGCGACGAGCTCTCAAGGCGAGCAAAGAGCGGATGATCGGCAAAGTCCGGGGTGTGAGCAGTCGCCGTGGGGCGATGCGGGAAACTCGGCGCAAATCTGGGTGAACGTCGCTGTTCGGCACCGGATCAGTATTGCCGAAGGGAAAGCAGGTGTTGTCGCCGACCAGTACGGCGAGGCCAGCGCCGCGGCGGGTGCCTAGGCTTGTCGATGGATATGGAGGCGAAGTGACCACGCTGGTTCCGCGGTTTGTCGACACCGTCCTCGGCAAGATCCGTGTTCAGGTCAGTTCAGGAGGCGGGCCCGCGGTACTGATGTGGCCCAGCCTGTTGATGACCGGCGACTTGTGGGCCGGCCAAGCAGCCCGTTTCGGTGCGCACCACCGGCTGGTGCTCATCGACCCTCCTGGCCACGGTGGCAGCGAGCGGCTCACCGCGATGTTCAGCTTTCCCGAATGCGCGCGCTGCGTCGTCGACCTGTTGGACGGGCTCGGCATCGACAAGGCGCACTTCGTCGGCAATTCCTGGGGCGGGATGATCGGGGCCACGTTCGCCGCTCAGCATCCAGGCCGTCTCGAGCGTGCCGTGCTGATGAATTGCACCGCATCGAAAGCCGGCGTCCCCCAGAAGGTGAAGTATGCGGCCATGTTGCGGTTGGCGCGCATCCTCGGGGGTGTGCGGCCGCCGCTGACGCGGTCGGTGATCCGTGGCTTCCTCGGGCCCACGACACTGCGCACCCGACCCGACGTCGTCGAGACCGTCCGTGCGAGCCTGCGCGGTCTGGACCTCGATTCAGCCAGCTGGGCGGTCCGCAGCGTGGTACCCGCCCGACCGGATCAGCACGAACTCCTCGGTCGCATCGCCGCCCCGGTGCTAGTGGTAGCCGGCGCCGAAGACGCCACCTTCCCGGTCGCCGAAACTCGGGCCATGGCCGGCTCCATTCCCCATTCGTCCTTCACTGTTCTCGACGGAGTCGCCCACCTTGTGGCGCTGGAGGATCCGGCCCGCGTGAACGCGTTGCTCGACCAGTTCTTGTTCGACGGCGCCGGCTGACACCAAACGCACCGAACGCTCGCGTCGGCGGCCGCATCCGCCATAGCCGTCCGGGCCTGCGGCGGCTCCGAATCACTCCGATGAACCAATGCACCGCTGCGGTCGGCCGACCTTGACCGGCCGGATTAGCCGACCCAGGATCGGGGTATCGATCCGAATGATCAAAAGGCTGGCGTAACGAGTGGAGCTCTGCTTATCGGAGATGCCGCGCCGTCCCCACGGGACTGAGCGGGCTGGGGTCGTCTGGTCAGGCATAAGGCGAGGGGCGTGAATTGCTGGGTCATCTCTACGATCGGGCACTCGGTGGCGAGCGATGTTGGATTCGGCATGACGACGGCGAGGTTCGGGTGCTGCCGGCGCACCGCTGGTTAGGTGCCCGACGCTCCGCAGATGGCGGCGACGCACTCGACGAGGTCTTCGACGAGGCCGTCACACGGATGTGCAGCGGGCCGACGATCGAGCTCGGCTGCGGGCCGGGTCGGTTGGTCGCACGACTATTTGAGCGTGGGATACCGGCGCTTGGCATCGACCGGTCCGCGACCGCGATCCGGTTGGCCGGCCGCGGCGGCGCACCGGCCCTGCTGAGTGACGTATTCGAGCCGCTGCCCGGAATGGGCCGGTGGCAGACGGTGCTTTTGGTCGACGGCAATGTCGGCCTCGGCGGTGATCCGCGACGGATCCTGGAGCGCGCCGCCGAACTGTTGCGCTGCGGCGGTCGCTGCGTGGCCGAGTTCGAGGCCGACGCCGTCGGCATCCGCGCGCGCTGGGTGCGCCTGGAATCGGGCTGCGATGTCGGGCCGTGGTTCCGGTGGGCATCGGTCGGCGTAGACAGCGCCGCAGCCCTTGCGACGCAAGTCGGTCTGACGCTGACCAGCGTCAGCCTGATCAGCGGCCGGGTGATCGCGAGCCTGGCCGCGCCGTGATCGGCTTGCTTGCCCGGTTTCGCAGCCCGCTGCGCGGTCCGTGGCTGACATCGGTGTTCGGGCTGGTGCTGTTGGCGGCACTGCCGGTCATCACGATCACGGGGCTGCTTTCCTATATCGCCTATGCGCCGCAGTTCGGTCAGGCCTTCCCCGCGAATGTCGGTTGGCTGCGACTGCCTTTCTTCGTCTGGCCCACCCGCCCGTCGTGGCTGTACCGGCTGACTCAGGGCATTCATGTGGGGCTCGGGCTGGTCATCATCCCGGTGGTGCTGGCCAAGTTGTGGTCGGTCATCCCGCGACTGTTCGTCTGGCCGCCGGCGCGCTCGATCGCCCAGCTGCTGGAGCGATTGTCGTTGGCGATGCTCGTCGGCGGGATCCTGTTCGAGATCGTCACCGGGGTGCTCAACATCCAGTACGACTACATTTTCGGGTTCAGCTTCTACGACGCGCACTACTTCGGAGCGTGGGTCTTCATCACCGGATTCCTGATGCACGTCGCGGTCAAGTTGCCGCGCATGGTTTCCGGGTTGCGGTCGTTGTCGCTGCGCGACGTGGTGCGCACCGGACGCGCCAACACCCGTCCCCAGCCCCCCGATCCCGATGGCCTGGTGGCGATGGACCCGGCCGAACCGACGATGAGCAGGCGCGGCGCCCTGGCGTTGGTCGGCAGTGGTGTGGTGCTGATCGCGGCTCTCACCGTCGGACAGACCGTCGGCGGCGCCGCCCGTGGTGCCGCTCTGCTGCTGCCGCGGGGGCGGGGCCGGGGTGCCTTCCCGGTCAACAAGACCGCCGTCGCCGCGGGGATCACGCGCGAAAGTGTCGGTGCGAGTTGGTCGTTGGTCCTGCGCGGCGGTCCCGCCGATGTCATGCTGGACCGCGCCGCGCTGGCCGGTATGCGGCAAAGCACCGCGCGCCTGCCGATCGCCTGTGTCGAAGGATGGTCGACGGTGCAGACCTGGAGCGGAGTACGGCTGGCCGACCTGGCTCGCGCAGCGGGCGTACCCGCGCCGCGCTCGGCACGGGTGGTATCGCTGCAGCGCGGCGGTGCGTTTGCGCAAGCGACGTTGCAAGCCAATCAGATTGGCGATTCCGACGCGCTGCTGGCGTTGCGGGTCAACGGCGCCGATCTGTCCCTGGACCACGGCTATCCGGCCCGCATCGTCGTTCCCGCGCTGCCGGGTGTGCACAACACCAAATGGGTGGCCGCCATCGAATTCGAAGGCGGTTGAGATGCAAAGATTCTCAATGCGTTTCGCCACGGTTTACGGTTCGAATCCGCTGCATCTGCTGACGATGCTGGCCGGTTTCGCGCTGTTGGGCTACATCCTGGTCACCTTCAGGCCGGCGACGTTGTGGAACCCCGGCGTTTGGTGGCAGTCGATCGCCGTCTGGTTCGCCGCCGCCGTGGTCATCCACGATCTGCTGTTCTTCCCGCTCTATGCGCTCGCCGACCGGGTGCTGTCGGTGCGCCGGCGGCCGGCAGGTGGACATCCAAAAATACTGGCGCGCAACTATATTCGAGTACCGGCTTTAGGGGCTGGACTGACGTTGCTGATCTTCGGGCCCGGCATCATCGAGCAGGGCGGGCCGACCTACCAGGCGGCGACCGGCCAAACCCAGCAGCCCTTTCTGGGCAGGTGGTTGCTGCTGTCCGCGGCGATGTTCGGGGCGAGCGCTATCTGCTACGCGATCCGGCGGGCCGCGCCGCACCGGGCCGCCGCGCTCAGCGAAGGCCAACATCGTGTCTAGAACAGCAAATCCGGTAATGTAGCAAACATTTGTCCGGCGGATTCTGCCTCGTCTCCCGGACTTCTACGCAAACGTCAGTTTCCCCTGACGCGATGGGGGTACAGTCGCCTACATGACGGCGAAGGTACCGCGCATGGCCCCGTGTGTTAAATGGTTGCTGCGGGCCCGTCCCGCGGACTATGCGCTGGCATTAAGTGTTGCCGGGGCTTCGCTACCGGTGGTGGGCAAGCACCTGGAACCGCTGGGCGGCGTGACCGCGATGGGCGTCTGGGGCGCGCGACACGCACCAGAGGCTTTCGCGGCTCTGAAGAAGGACTGGCTGACGCCGGGGATCAACGATGTCCGTCGACGGGACCGGGAAAGCACACACGAGGTCTCCGTCGCCGCCTTGCGCGGTGTCGTATCGGCCGCGGACCTGGATCTCGAATGGCCGGTGCCCGGCAGGACACCGCCGATCTGGGAAGCGTTGCGGCAGCGTCGCTATCTGTACCGCAGGGCGGTCCACTACGGGGATCACCCGGCGCAGGTGCTCGACGTCTGGCGGCGCAAGGATCTGCCGGCCCAGCCCGCGCCGGTGCTGATCTTCGTTCCCGGCGGCGCCTGGGTGCATGGCCGCAGCATGATGCAGGGCACCGCCCTGATGTCGCGACTGGCCGAGCAGGGCTGGGTGTGCCTGGCGATCGACTACCGCGTCGCGCCTTACCACCGCTGGCCGCGCCACATCACCGACGTCAAGACCGCTATCGCCTGGGCCCGCGCCAACGTCGACAAGTTCGGTGGCGACCGCGATTTCGTTGCGGTCGCAGGCTGTTCGGCGGGTGGCCACCTGTCCGCCCTTGCCGGACTCACCCCCGACGACCCGCAGTTCGAGCGCAAGCTGCCCGAGGGTGCGGACAGCTCGGTCGACGCGGTGGTCGGTATCTACGGTCGCTACGACTGGGAGGACCGCTCCACCCCCGAGCGGGACCGCTTCGTCGAATTCCTGGAGCGCGTGGTGGTCAAAAAGTCCATCGCCCGCCACCCCGAGGTGTACCGCGACGCATCGCCTATCGCGCGCGTGCGCCGGAATGCGCCGCCGTTCTTGGTGATTCACGGCAGTAAGGACAGCGTCATCCCCGTCGAGCAGGCGCGCAGCTTCGTCGAGCGGCTGCGCGCGGTCTCGCATTCGATGGTCGGCTACGTGGAGTTGCCCGGGGCGGGGCACGGTTTCGACATGATCGACGGCGAGCGCGCCGGCGTGGCGGCGCACGCGACTTCGCTGTTCCTCAACCAGATCTACCGCAGCAAATTGCAGATCAGGTCAAAAGAGGTTATCTAGCTTCGCCGCTGAGTAAGGTCGCTGCTGAGGGGAAGGGGCAGCGATGAAACGGCTGAGCGGCTGGGACTCGGTACTGCTGTACAGCGAGACCCCGAACGTGCACATGCACACCATCAAGGTCGCCGTGATCGAGCTCGACCCGGATCGCCGCGGCTTCGACCTCGACTCGTTTCGCCAGGTCATCGGGGCCAGACTGAACAAACTCGAGCCCTTCACCTATCAGCTTGTCGACATCCCGTGGAAGTTCCACCATCCGATGTGGCGGGAACACTGCGAGGTGGACCTCGACTACCACATCCGACCGATGCGGCTGCCCGAGCCCGGCGGTCGCCGTGAGCTGGACGACGCGATCGGACGCATCGCCAGCACCCCGCTGGACCGCGACCGCCCGTTGTGGGAGATGTACTTCGTCGAGGGCCTGGCCAACAACCGGGTCGCGGTAGTCGGCAAGATCCACCACGCGCTCGCCGACGGCGTCGCATCGGCCAATCTGATGGCCCGGGGGATGGACCTGCTGCCCACCCCCGAGAGCGGCCCCCAGCTCACCGACCCCGCGCCCAGCAAACCGCAATTGGTGCGCTCGGCGTTCACCGATCACCTCCGGCAGTTCGCGAAACTGCCGGGCACCATCCGCTATACCGCGCAGGGGGTTGGCCGGGTCCGGCGCAGTTCGCGAAAGCTCTCGCCGGAGCTGACCATGCCCTTCACCCCGCCACCCACCTTCCTCAACCACCGACTCACCCCGGACCGCCGTTTCGCCACCGCCACCCTGGCGCTCGCCGATGTCAAGGAGACCGGCAAAAAGCGAGGTGTCAAGATCAACGACGTGGTGCTGGCCATCTCCACCGGAGCATTGCGTACCTTGCTGTTGCGCTATGACGGCACCGCCGAGCCGCTGCTGGCCTCCGTCCCGGCGAGTTTCGACTTCTCCCCGGAACGGATCTCGGGCAACTACTTCACCGGGATGATGGTGGCGCTGCCGGCCGATCTCGATGACCCGTTGGCCCGGCTGCAGGTCTGCCACGACAACGCCAACTCCGCCAAGGAGGCGTTCCACCTGGTCGGTCCCGAACTGATCAGCCGGTGGTCGAACTACATGCCGCCGCTGGCCACCGAGTCGTTTTTCCGGTGGGCGTCCAGCCGCGACGGCCAGAACAAGGTGCTCAACATTCCGATCTCGAATGTGCCCGGGCCACGCGAGCGCGGCCGGGTCGGCGGTGCCCAGGTCACCGAAATCTATTCGGTGGGGCCGCTGACCGCCGGCAGCGGCCTCAACATCACCGTGTGGAGTTACGCCGATCAGCTCAACATCTCGGTGCTGTCCGACGGCGCCACCGTCAAAGACCCGCATGAGGTGACCGAGGCCATGGTCGCCGACTTCATCGAATTACGCAGGGCGGCAGGACTTTCCGAGGAGCTGACGCCCGTCGAAGCCGCGATGGCGCCGGCCTGACCGGCCACCCCCGTGCGGCGACGCCGCTTCGCGGTAACGCGACTCTTTCCTGGTGCCAATGCCATTTCCATCGGCGGCTACCATCAGTTTTCAAACAGCCACTGGTTTGCACCGACTGCAAAGGAGCTTCGTAGCACCGTGAGCACTGGAAACGAAGAAGCCAACGAGCCCGAGGTTCTGGTCGAACAACGGGATCGGATCCTGATCATCACGATCAATCGTCCGAAGGCCAAGAACGCGGTCAACCTCGCGGTAGCCAAGGGCCTGGCCGAGGCGGTCGACCGGCTCGACGGCGACGCGGGTCTTTCCGTGGGCATCCTGACCGGCGCCGGTGGGTCGTTCTGCGCGGGCATGGACCTCAAAGCGTTTGCGCGCGGAGAGTTTCCGATCGTCGAGGGCCGCGGCATGGGCTTCACCGAGCGTCCGCCGACCAAACCACTGATCGCGGCGGTCGAGGGCTACGCCCTGGCCGGTGGCACCGAGCTGGCGCTGGCCACCGATCTGATCGTGGCGTCCAAGGACTCCGCCTTCGGCATCCCCGAGGTGAGGCGCGGCCTGGTCGCCGGTGGCGGAGGACTGCTGCGGCTGCCGCAGCGCATCCCGTCGGCGATCGCGATGGAGCTGGCGCTGACCGGTGAAAACCTGAGCGCGGAGCGTGCCCACGCGCTGGGGATGGTGAACGTGTTGGCCGAGCCCGGAACGGCACTGGACGCGGCCATCACGCTGGCCGAGAAGATCGCCGCCAATGGGCCGCTCGCGGTGGCCGTCACCAAGCAGATCATCGTCGAGTCGCGCGGCTGGAGCCCCGATGACTTTTTCGCCAAGCAGGGCAAGCTGCTGGCGCCGGTGTTCGGATCCAGCGACGCCAAGGAAGGCGCGATCGCGTTCGCCGAGAAGCGCGCGCCCCAGTGGACGGGCACCTAGGCACGACTAGGCGGCGTGGTCCTCGGCGCCGGCACTGTCCTCGGCGGTGACGGGACCGGCCACCTTTGACGCACCATCGGTGGTGGGCAACGGCGCCAGACCCGGCTCCGGGGTCAGTAGCAGCGTCGCGCGCGCATCGAGCGCGCGGCCGATGAAGAAGTCGTACAGGAAGATGCCGACGACCGAGCCGATCAGCGGACCGACGATCGGGATCCACCAATACTGCGTCGTGCTGCCGTAATCACCCGAAAAGGCCAGCTTCCCCCACCCCATCAAGTAGGTGAACAAGCGCGGTCCCAGATCGCGGGCCGGGTTGAGCGCGTAGCCGGCATTGGTGCCGAAGGAGCAGCCGATCACGGCGACGATGAGGCCGATGGTCAGCGGCGCGGTGTTGCCCGCCGGGGCCTGGTTGCGGTGGTCGATCAATGCGGCGATCAGCGCCATCAGGATGGCGGTACCGACGAGCTGGTCGACGAGCGGTCCCAGGTAGCCGCCGTGAAAATACACGGCCGGGGACGTCGCGAAGATGGAATAGGTGTCCGGCGAATCGGGCCTGGCGAGGTGATTGGCCGCGTTGTAGTAGTCGATCGCGGGGCGGTAGACGCCGTACACCACCGCTGCCGCACTGAACGCCCCCACCAACTGTGCGACCGAGTACGGGACGACGTTGCGCCAGCTGAACTTACGCGCGATCGCGAAGGCCAGCGTGATCGCCGGGTTCAGGTGCGCGCCGCTGATGCCGCCGGCGATGTAGGTCGCGAGCGTCACGGCGAACGCCCAGCCGAAGACGATGATCAGCCAGTTCGCCGGGCCGAACGCGACGCTTTGCCGGCCCGACCCGGACAAGCCGACGACGTTGAGCGCGCAGGTGCCAAGGCCCAGCAGAAGCAGCACGAACGTGCCGAAGAATTCGGCGAGCATCATGCCGGGCAATCCCGCGCGCAGCCGGACAGCTGTCGATGTCGATTCCACGTGTTTCCCCCACTAGAAGTTCGCCGTGGTGTAACCCATCGCCAGCTGCGGATAAACCGTGTCGGCGCACACAGGCGATCGCCTAGGACGACGGCGCTGGGCTGGAGGATCCTGGCGTGATCTAAACTACAGTCGAGCATGACACTTCTGGCCAGCTTTGTAACGTGTCGATACCGGAGAAACTTCAAGCGTGAGCATTTCTTTGCTTCTTGAGATGGCTGCGTCGAGCAACCCCGATCGCACCGCCGTGGTCTCGGGTGACCTGCGGTTGACGACGCAGCAGCTCAGTGATCTGGCCGATGGCGGCGCGGGTGTCATCGCGGAGTCGGGCGCTCAGCACGTGGCCTACGTGGGCATTGGCGGCGCGATGCTGCCGGTGCTGATCTTCGCGGCGGCGCGCGCCGGTCTGCCCTTCACCCCGCTCAACTACCGGCTGTCCGCCGAGGGCATTCAGACGCTGATCGAGCGGCTGCCCGAACCTGTGGTCGTCGTCGACAGCCGCTACCGGGACATGCTGGGCGATTCGTCGAAACAGGTAATGCTTTCCGACGACTTCCTGGCGGCCGCCCGCGGCGCCGAACCCGCTTCAGACATTCCCGTGTTTGCCGACCCGGAGTCGGTCGCGATCGTGCTGTTCACCTCGGGCACCACGTCGCAGCCCAAGGCCGTCGAACTCTCGCACAACAACCTGACCAGCTATGTCACCGGAACCGTCGAATTCGACTCGGCCGGTGCGCAGGACGCGGCCCTGATCTGCGTGCCGCCGTATCACATCGCCGGGGTCGGCGCCGCGCTGTCGAATCTGTACGCCGGCCGCAAGATGGTCTACCTGCCGAACTTCGACGCAGGCGAATGGGTGCGGCTGATCGGCGCCGAGCATGTGACCACCGCGACGCTGGTGCCCACCATGCTGGATCGTGTCGTCAGCGTGCTCGAGGCGGGTGACGACGCTTCCCGCGACCTGACGTCGCTGCGCAACCTGGCCTACGGCGGCTCGAAGGTCAGCCTCCCGTTGGTGCGCCGGGCGCTCGAGCTGTTGCCGGGCGTGGGCTTCGTCAACGCCTATGGGCTGACCGAGACGAGCTCGACGATCGCGGTGTTGACTCCCGACGACCACCGCGCGGCGCAAGCGGCATTGGCCGCGGCCGACTCCGCCGCGGTCAAGCGGCTGGGCTCGGTCGGTCGCCCGGTGCCCGGCATCGAGGTCGAGATCCGCGATGACGAGGGCAAGGCGCTGCCGCCCGGTCAGACCGGCGAGCTCTTCGTGCGCGGCGAGCAGGTCTCCGGCCGCTATACCGGACTCGGCTCGGTGCTCGACGAAAACGGTTGGTTCCCAACCAAAGACATCGCGATGCTGGATGAAGAAGGCTACCTGTTCATCGGCGGACGCAGTGACGACACCATCATCCGCGGCGGCGAGAACATCGCGCCCGCCGAGCTGGAGGAGGTGCTGGTCGAGCATCCGCACGTGCGTGACGTCGCCGTCGTCGGCGTCGAAGACCCGCAGTGGGGACAAGCCATCGTGGCCGTGGTGGTACCGCGGCCCGGCTCCGATCCCGATCCCGAGGAATTACGGGAGCACGTCCGCAAGACTTTGCGCGGTTCTCGTACCCCCGACCGCGTAGTGTTTCGCGACGAGCTGCCGACCACACCCACGGGCAAGGTGCTGCGGCGGGAAATCATCGAAGACTTAGCAGGGTTGCAGGCCGCACCGGTCGAGCAGTAAGCAGAGGACGAAAGATCATGATCAAGAACGGAACCCGCCTCACCAGCCAGGTGTGCGACACGCAGGTCATCGTCGTCAGGAGCTCCGATAGCCTCGACGACCTGCGCTGCGGTGGTGTGCCGATGGTGCCGATCGGCGGCGAGCGCTCGGGGGAGCTCGACCCGGCCTTCTCCGACGGCACCGTGATGGGCAAGCGTTATGTCGACGAGACAGGCGCCGAGGTGCTGGTGACCAAGCCGGGCGCGGGGAGCCTCAGCATCGGTGCGACCGCACTTGCGCTCAAAGAGGTCAAGCCGCTTCCGGCAAGCGACTGAGATTTCCCGGCCGAGCTACGAGCCGTCCTGCTTGGGAATCCCATTGCGGGTAACGAATTCCCTTGCCTTGATCAGGAATTCGAGCTGTTCGCCAACCTGGCTGAGCGGGCGCACGCAGCGACTCGAGCGAGCCAGCACGATCGCGCCCTCTAGCGCCGAGATCGACGTCACCGCCAGCGAGGCCGCGTCGTCGTCGTCGAACCCGTCCTTCATGAATGCCTGGGTCAATGCCGTGCACCACCGGCCCAGGATCACGCCGGCTTCGATGGTCAGGTCCTGATCGTTTTCGTCCGAGCTGATCGCGGCGGCGACCACCGGGCAGCCGGCGAGGAAGTCGCCATCGGTCAGCAGCCGCTCCCAGAGTTCGATGAACTCGCGCAGCAATGCCCTGGCGCCGTGGTCGGCGGCGGCGTCGATCGTGGCGGTGATGGAATCCCCCGAATACCGCAGCGCCTCGCTCAGGATCTGATTGCGCCCGTCGGGAAAGTGGTAGTAGACCGAACCGCGCGGGGCGCCGCTGCGCGCCAGCACGGCGTCGATGGTGACGCCGGCGGCCCCGCGCTCACGCATCACTTCGGCGGCGCTGACGAGCATCCTGGTGCGGGTGCCGCCGCGCTTCGTCGACGCGGCTTCCGGCGCAACGTCGGTGGTGGTCGGCACTGTCGTACCTCCTGGGGCGGACGTCATGCAGCGTGCGAATGCCGCGATACCGGCCAGTGCATATTACGCGGGCTGAACCGGAAAGACGGACGTTTCAGGTCGGGTACCTGGCGGGTGTAGTGATAGCCGGCGACGTTGAGTTCGATGATCCACATGATATTTCTCCCGGCCTTTGTGCTGCGTTCATGCGCCGAAGCCGGCGGCTCATGATTATGCTGAGAATCATATAAGGCATTGGTCTACTAGGCAACTTGTTAGGCGTACTAAACGCGCAGACCAGGCAGTTGTGTGACGTAGGTCATTGTTGTTGTCTAACTCAACACTGAGTAAACCGTAAAGATTATGCCTTATTGCATAATTTGGGGTTGTGGGCTTCACTGTGACGATGGCACAGATGTCCAACAGCCCCGCCGGTCAGATCCTTCCCGTCCTGGACACCGTATCCCTGGAGCGCGACGGACACGTTTTGCTGATCGGTCTGAATCGACCGCACAAACGCAACGCGTTCGACCGCGCGATGCTCGCCGATCTGTCCCGCGCGTACGCGGTGCTGGAGTCCGACACCTCGGTGCGGGCCGGCGTGTTGTTCGCGCACGGCGACCACTTGACCGCGGGTTTGGATCTCGCCGACGTCGGCCCCGGCATCGCCTCGGGGGAGAACCCCTTCCCCGACGACGGCCGGGACCCGTGGCGGCTCGAGGACACCTGGACCACACCGCTGGTCGCCGTCGCGCACGGTTGGTGCATGACGCTGGGCATCGAGTTGCTGTTGGCCGCCGACATCCGGGTCGCCGCCGCAGACGCCAGATTCACCCAGCTCGAGGTGCGGCGGGGAATCTACCCGTTCGGCGGCGCGACGATCCGGCTGCCGCGCGAGGCCGGCTGGGGCAACGCGATGCGCTGGCTACTTACGGGCGACGAGTTCGACGCGGCCGAAGCGCACCGCATCGGGCTGGTCCAGGAGGTGGCCGACGATGCGGCCGCGGCCCTGGCCCGAGCACGCGACATCGCGCACACGATCGCCGAACGCGCGGCGCCGCTGGGGGTGCGGGCCACGCTGGCGTCGGCACACCTGGCCCGCACCCAGGGTGAGGCGGCCGCGATCGAACGCCTGCGGCCCGCCGTCGCCGAGCTGTTCGCCAGCGAGGACGCCGCCGAGGGCGTGCAGTCGTTCGTCGAGCGGCGCGAGGCCCACTTCCAGGGCCGTTAGCCCGTCGAATGCCCGGCCAGCCGGGCATTCGAGCCCGAGCGTACGGCCAGCCGGACGCTCGGCGCAGAGAACTCAGGCGTCGACGGTGTAGCCCATCGGCATCAGCACGCTCTTCTGCTGGGTGAAGTGCTCGACACCTTCGGGCCCGTTCTCGCGGCCGATGCCGGAGTTCTTGTAGCCGCCGAACGGAGCCCCGGGGTCGAAGGCGTACCAGTTGATCGCGTAGGTCCCGGTGCGAATCTGCTCCGAAATCTCGATGCCCTTGGGGATATCGGTCGTCCACACGCTGCCGGCCAGGCCATACGCCGAGTCGTTGGCGATCTTGATCGCGTCGTCCACGGTGTCGTAGGGGATGACCGCGAGTACCGGCCCGAAGATCTCCTCCTGGGCGATCGTCATCTTGTTGTCGACGTCGGCGAACACCGTGGGCTGGACGAAGAAGCCGTTGTCCAGGCCTTCGGGACGGCCGCCGCCGCACACTAGCCGGGCGCCCTCCTCGATGCCCTTGGCGATGTAGCCCTCCACCCGGGCACGCTGCTTCTCCGAGATCAGCGACCCGATCTGAGCGGCCGGGTCCGACGGCGGCCCCACCGGCAGCGCCTGCACGAATGTGCTTACCGCATCGACGATTTCGTCGTAGCGTGAGCGCGGCGCCAGGATGCGGGTCTGGCCCACGCAGGCCTGCCCGGTGTTCATGATTCCGGAGAACACCAGCATCGGGATCGCCGACGCCAGGTCGACGTCCTCGAGCAGGATCGCTGCCGACTTCCCGCCCAGCTCCAGCGTGCACGGCTTGAGCAGCTCGGCGGCCCGCCGGCCGATCTCCTTGCCGACACCCGAGCTGCCGGTGAAGGTGAACAGGTCGACTCCCGCGTTGGACGTCAGGGCCTGGCCGGTCTCGATACCACCCGGCACCACCGACAGCACGCCCTCGGGCAGGCCGGCCTCGGCGAAGATCTCCGCCAAAGCGTTTGTGGTCAAGGGGGTTTCGGCGGCCGGCTTGAGCACGACGGTGCACCCGGCCAGCAGCGCGGGACCGAGCTTGTTGACCGCCAGGAACAGCGGCACGTTCCAGGCGACGATTGCGCCGACGACGCCGATCGGCTCGCGATGCACGATGGTCTGCCCGTAGGAGCCGTTGCGGATCTCGCGCCACTTGACCTGGTCGACGGCCGGGCCGGCGAAGAAGTTCATCGAGCCCATCGAGCCCATCCAGTGCATCGTCTCGATAGTGGTCGGCGGCTGGCCGGTCTCACCGGCGAGCAGCGCGCTCAGCAACTCCTTGCGCTCCTCCATCAGCTTGACCACGTTGGCGATGACGGCCGCCCGCTCTTTCGGCGGCGTCGTCGGCCACGGGCCGCTGTCGAACGCGGCGCGGGCCGCGGCCACCGCGGCGTCGACGTCGGCGGCCACGGCTAGCGGCGTCTTGCCGAAGTACTCACCGGTCGCCGGACAGCGCACCTCGATGACTTCGGAACTCGACGGTTCGGTCCATTTGCCGCCGATGAAAAGCTTGTCGTATTCGGTCTTGATGTCGCCCATGGCGCCACCCTACCCAAGCCGGAGCAAAACGAGAACATGTTTCATTCTCGGGGCGACAGCACCAGCACGAGATTGCTGACCAGGAACTCGCGCAGCACCGGCACCGACGTCAGCCGCCACGCCCATCGCGGGTGGTAGCGCGGGAATGCGGCCAGCAGCGCCCCGGTGTTCTCGGCCCAGCTCAGCCCTTCCGCCGCCGATACCGCGAACAACGACGAGCCGTAGTCGTTTTTCGCGCGGTGGCCGTGTTTGCGGGCATAACGTGCGGCGGCGCGCTGGCCGCCCAGGTAGTGCGTCAGCCCCATCTCGTGCCCACCGAACGGGCCCAGCCAGACGGTGTAGGACAGCACGGCCAGCCCGCCCGGCTTGGTGACCCGCAGCATCTCGGCGCCGAGCTGCCACGGCCGCGGCACGTGTTCGGCGACGTTGGACGACAGGCAGATGTCCACGGAGTCGTCGGCGAAGGGCAACGCCATGCCCGACGCCCGCACAAACGAGTCAGTCGGTCGCGCCAGGGCGGGGCCGGCCGCGTGCATTTCGTTCGGGTCGGGTTCGACACCGAGGTAGCGGGCACCGGCCTCGGCGAAGGCCGCCGCGAAATATCCCGGCCCGCCCCCGACGTCGAGGACGAGGCGGCCGGTCAGCGGTTGGCCGCGGGCGGCCAGCCAGAGATCGCCGATCAACGCCACGGTATCGGCCGCCAGCGCGCCGTAGAACCGGGCGGGGTCCCGCTGCTCGTAGCGAAACTCCGACAGCAGCCGCACCGAGCGCGACAGCGTGGCCCGTCGCCCGAACACGTCAGTCACCGCCACAACGGGCAACCCTACGGACGCTCCCGCTAGGCTGACCAAGATGTCTGACCTGCGATCCGTCCTGCTGCTGTGCTGGCGCGACACCGGCCACCCGCAGGGCGGCGGCAGCGAAGCCTATTTACAGCGCATCGGCACGCAACTGGCCGCGACCGGCATCGCCGTCACCCTGCGCACCGCCCGCTACTCCGGCGCACCGCGGCGCGAGGTCGTCGACGGTGTGCGGATCAGCCGTTCCGGCGGCCGCTATTCGGTGTACGTGTTGGCGTTGCTGGCGATCGCCGCCGCCCGGTTGGGGCTCGGTCCGCTGCGGCGAGTGCGCCCCGACGTCGTGGTCGACGCGCAGAACGGTTTGCCGTTTTGCGCCCGGCTGCTCTACGGCCGCCGCGTGCTGGTGCTGGTCCACCACTGCCACCGCGAGCAGTGGCCGGTCGCTGGGCCGGTGCTGGGCCGGCTGGGCTGGTTTGTCGAGTCGTGGCTCTCGCCGCGGCTGCACCGCCGCAATCAGTACCTGACGGTGTCGCTGCCGTCGGCGCGTGACCTGGTCGCCCTGGGCGTGGCCAACGAGCGGATCGCGGTGGTGCGCAACGGCCTCGACGAGGCGCCGCAGCGGTCGCTGTCCGGGCCGCGTTCGGCCGTGCCGCGGGTGGTAGTGCTCTCGCGGCTGGTGCCGCACAAGCAGATCGAGGACGCCCTGGAAACCGTTGCCGCACTGCGGCCGCGGCTGGGCGATCTGCATCTCGACATCGTGGGCGACGGCTGGTGGCGCCGGCGACTGGTCGACCATGTCCAGCGCCTGGGCATCGACGATGCGGTGACCTTCCATGGCCATGTCGACGACGTGACCAAACACCATGTGCTGCAGGGAGCTTGGGTGCATGTGCTGCCGTCGCGCAAGGAGGGCTGGGGGCTGGCGGTCGTCGAGGCCGCACAGCACCGGGTGCCGACGATCGGCTACCGATCCTCGGGCGGCCTGTCCGACTCGATCGTCGACGGGGTGACCGGGATATTGGTCGACAACCGCGCCGAGCTGCTGGATCGCCTCGAACAACTGCTGTGCGATCCGGTGCTGCGCGACGAATTGGGCGCCAAGGCGCAGACGCGCAGCGGCGAGTTCTCCTGGACCCAAAGCGCCGACGCGATGCGCGCCGTACTGGAAGCCGTGCAAGCCGGCACGTTCGTCAGCGGCGTGGTCTAACCCGGCGCCGAACTCCGGCAACCAGTGCACCGCTGCCGCCCACGGTCAGCAGGCTCAGCCACGCCAGGTGCGCGATCACCGTCGACTGCCGCCGGCCCGGCGACACCCCGGCGGTGTTTCCGCCGATCCAGTACAGCGTCATTTCCTGGTCGCGGAACACCGGCGTGAGTGCGCCCAGGGTGGCCGCGGCCGAGCCCATGTCACCGGCACTATCCGATTCGACGACGAGCCACCCCACGCCGGCCGGGGCCAATGCGGACGGTTCGGGCCCGGACAGCAGCAACTTCTGGACCGCCCGGGCGCGGGTGCCCTCCCCGGGCACGACCTGCCCGGAAATCGCCAAGTCGCCGGTGCTCAGCACGTCGGCGCGCAGCCAGCGGGGCAGCGGATCCAGCACCGGCGCCGGGCCCGACCAGCCGAAGCGCCGCATCGACCCCGCGGGCAACACCGCGACCGGGGCGGGCGCACCGTTGATCGTCGTCGCCACCGCCGTCCACCCCGGCGGGTAACGCACCGGCGCGACCTTGCCCCCCACGCCCCACGCCAAGTCGGGCAACACCGCGATCAGCGCCAGACAGCCGACCAGCGCCGTGGCGAAGTCTGCCGAGGGCGGGAGCCACCTGCGCAGCGACACCACCGCGCCGGCACCGGCGACCGCGTATCCCGGCACCGCCAGCGCCACCCACTTCTGCCCGTCGCGCAGCACACCAAGGCCGGGCGCGGCGTCGATCACCGCGGACAGTGCGTGCAATCCGGGCCCGGTGGCCAGCGCGGCCGGTATCACCACCGACACCGCCGCCAGCACCAGCAGTGGGACCACTGCCGGGCGGCGCGTCACGGTCGGCAACCCGGCCGCAACCACACCCAGTAGCACCAGCGCCGACACCACCGCGAAAAGTGTTGCCCGCGAACTGGGTACGGCTTCGCCGTTCCAGATACCGCCGAGGCTGGCCAGGCTGGCCAGCGTGCCCAGGCCCGGCTCGGCGCGCGGCGCGAACGCGAAAACCCCCAGCGTGCTGGTCGCCTTGGGGGTGGACAGCGACGAGCCCATCACCGCGGCCGTCAGCCACGGCAGCGCCGCCACCAGCGCCGCGCCCAACGCCGCCACGGCGCACAGCCAGCGGGGCCGGCCCGCACCGGGTACAGCCACGCAGACCAGCGCCACCGTCGCGGCCAGCATCAACCCGGTCGGGGTCAGGCCGGCCAGGGCGATCCAGAACACCAACGCGAAAAAGTCGGCGGCTTGACCCGAACGCAGCCGCAGCACCGTCGTCGCCACCCAGGGCAGGCAGCCGTAGCCGACCAGCAGGCTCCAATGCCCCTGCAGAAGTCGTTCGGCGACATAGGGATTCCAGATCGCCAGCGTGATCGCGACACACTGGCCGGACCTACCGGCACAGGGCAGAGCGGCCGCGACGAGTCGCGCCGCACCCCAGCCCGCCAGCCACAGCCCGGCGACGAGCAGCGCCTTCACCACGACGCCGCCGTCGATCAGGTGCGAGGCCAGCGCCACCGCGAAGTCTTGCGGCGTCGCTCGCGGCGGCATGGTCAAGCCCAGCGCGGTATCGGACAGGTACGAGCGCGGCGTGGACACGGCGTCGCGCAACAGCAGATAGCCCGGCCGCAGCACCGGCGCGACCACCAGCAACGCCAAGACCAAGGCATAGCCGGGAAGAGACCACTGCACCGCCGCTCGGCGCCAGGGTGCGCTCACCGTCGGCTCCGCCGCGGGCTAGTCCCGATCGGGCGGGCCGGGCGGACTCGGTTCGGATGGGCCCGGCTCGGGCGGCTCGCCGGGCGGCGAGTCGGACTCGGGCGGATCGTCGTGTTCGGAACGCTGTGTGGGCAGCTTCTCGGTCTCGGCTTCGGCGCCGGGCACCCGTTCCTCGAGACCGCTGCGGCCGAAGAACTCCTCGTCCCCGCGGTCCAGGCCGGGATCGGTCAGCGCGCTCTCGGTCCGGAGGCTGAACGACGCCAGCACGGCGCCGCAGATCAGCGCGATCAGGCCGACCGCGGTGAACGTGATCGGCAAAACCCGCGACCACAACGCGAGCCGGTCACGCTCGTCGCGGGCCGCGTTCACCTGAGACTCCACGGTGTCTTCGTTGGAGGTGATCTTGTAGTCGGCCAGCGTCAACTCCGGCTTCAGCGGATCCCGGGCGAAGAAGTGGTTGGCACGCTCGGTCTCCTTGACGATGGTGCCCGAAACCGGGTCCACCCAGAAGGTCCGCTGCGCCGCGTAGTAACGGGTCATCGTGATCTGCTCGGCCGGATCGACACCCTGCAAACCCCACATCGCCGCGGACGTCGTCACCTTGCCGTCCTCGTCGCCGGCGTACAGCGACGGGTATTTCACCGGTGCCACCAGCTTGCCGTCCGCGCTGTAACCGATGTTCTGGGTGAATTTGTAGGTGCTCAGGCCGTTGACGTCCTCTTGGCTGTCGTAGTTGACGTCGTAGGTCTTCTGCGCGACCGCGTCGAAGTACGGGTAGGTCTTCTTCTCGGTGTCGAAGGGGAATCGGTAGGACAGGCCGTCGTGCCGCACCGGGATCGTAGTGGGCGGGTTGTCGTCATTGAAGGTGCGCGGCTTCTGGACGGCGCCGCCGGTGTGGGTGTCGTCGGAGACGGCCATCGCGGTCTTGCGGTTGAGCGTGACGGTGTCGACGATCGCGAGCAGCAGCCCGGTGTCCTTTTGCTTATCGGTGCGCCGAAGCGAGGTGCCGACCTGCAGGGTGACCACGTCGGCGTTGGCCGGCGACTCGACGCTGATCTGCTGCTGGGAAACCAGCGGCACATTCTGGTTGACGACGACGTGGTCACTGGACAGCGACGCCGAGTCGAGCGCGGTCCCGCTGCCGTCGCTGACCAGCGTGGTGTCGAGGTTGAGCGGAATCTTGGTGATCCTGCTGCTCGTGTACGTCGACAGCAGCAGCGCGGCGATCAGCAGGGCGGCTCCGAGTCCGATGATTCCGCACGCGGCGAACCGCAACATAACCGCTCGGTTCACGTTGCCGTGCCCTCCTAAATGCTCTAGGCAAATCCGTTTGACCCTAACAGCAGTACCCGGTTCGGCTGGCAACACAGCGCGGGCAGACTGGGATCGTGACCGATAGCCAGCAGGTGGGTGGAGTCCGCAGCTTCCTCCCCGCCGTCGAGGGTATGCGCGCCTGCGCGGCCATGGGCGTGGTCATTACGCATGTGGCTTTTCAGACCGGGCACTCCACCGGTGTCGACGGCCGGCTGTTCGGCCGTTTCGACCTGGCTGTCGCGGTGTTCTTCGCGTTGTCGGGGTTCCTGCTGTGGCGCGGCCATGCGGCAGCGGCGAGGGATCTGGGGCGTGGTTTATTCCGGAGGCCGCCGACCGGCCACTACCTGCGGTCGCGGGTGGTCCGCATCATGCCGGCCTATCTGGTGGCCGTCGTCGTGATTCTTACCCTGCTGCCCGATGCGGATCACGCCAGCCCGACGGTGTGGCTGGCAAACCTGACGCTCACCCAGATCTATGTGCCGCTCACCCTGACCGGCGGCCTGACTCAGATGTGGAGCCTGTCGGTCGAGGTCAGTTTCTATCTGGCGTTGCCGATTCTCGCGCTACTGGCCCGTCGCGTTCCGGTTGGCGCCCGGGTGCCGGTGATCGCCGCGCTGGGGGTGCTCAGCTGGGCATGGGGCTGGGTGCCTTTGCATACGGGATCCGGCAACCCGCTGAACTGGCCGCCGGCGTTCTTCTCCTGGTTCGCCGCGGGCATGCTGCTGGCCGAGTGGGTGCACAGCCCGAACGGGCTGGCAGCGCGCGTGGTCCAGAAAAAAGCGGGCCGGGTGCTGATGGCCGTCATCGCGTTGCTGGCGTTTCTGGTCGCCGCTTCTCCACTGGCGGGTCCGGAGGGGCTGATTCCGGGTACGGCGACACAGTTCGCGGTAAAGACCTCGATGGGCTCGGTGGTCGCGTTCGCGTTGGTCGCGCCGTTGGTGCTGGATCGGGCCGATACCCCGCACCGGCTGCTGGGCAATGCCGGCATGGTCACCCTGGGTCGCTGGTCCTACGGCCTGTTCATCTGGCACCTGGCCGCCCTGGCGATGGTGTTCCCGGTGGTCGGGACGTTTCCGTTCACCGGCAACATGCCGACGGTGCTGGTGCTGACGCTGATCTTCGGCTTTTCGATCGCGGCGGTGAGCTATGCCCTGGTCGAGTCACCCTGCCGGGAGGCGTTGCGCCGCTGGGAGAAACGCGAGCAGCCCGAGGCTGAGGTGATCGACGCCGAAGCGGACGCGATAGCGCCCTAGCCGGTGCGGTCCATCCACTGTTCCAGCGCGCCCGCGGACGGCAGGCAGACGGCCCGCTCGATCTTCTCGATCAGGTCGGCGCCGTACTCGACGGTGGACTTGATGAAGTTCCCCAACGCCGCCAGATGGATGCCGTCGGTCAGCAGATAGGCACTCTCACCGACCAGGCTGACGTGGCTCGGCTGCGCCGTCTCGCGGACAAACGCCTTGGGCCAATGGTTGTCGCGATTCCAGTCGTTCACCAGCTCCATCAGGCGCGGGCGCTCGCTGGCTTGGTAGTACCCGGCGGGGCTGACCGAGATCTCGAAGATGTCGGGCCGCAATCCGTTGATCCGCAGGTTCACGTGCAGCTTGCCCCGCTCGATGTTGGACAGCACCATCAGGAATTCTTCGCCGTCGTCGCCGCGGAAAAATCGCAAGTGACGCGATCGCAGATAGCGTTCGATCAGCTCGGTACTCAAGGGCTCGATCTGCATGGCCCCGATGGTTGTGCCGGGGCCTTGGAGGATTCTTGGTGCTTTCTGATTAGCCCGCTTCTGCGGTTGCCTGCCGCGCCATGATCTCGGCCCTGACCGCCGAGCGCCGCGCCTTGCCGGCGTCGTCGCGCAGCGGAGCGTCGACGAATTCGACGGTGTGCGGCACTTTGTAGCCCGCGACGTGTTCGCGCAGGAACTGCTGCACGCCCGCGGCGTCCAGGGTGGAGCCGTCGATCGTCTGCACCAGCGCGTAGGGCACCTGGCCCAGATCGCCGGCGTTCGGATCGGGCACGCCAACGACCAAGCAGGACAACACATCCGGGTGTGCCGACAGCGCGCTCTCGATCTCCGCGGGATAGACGTTCCGGCCGCCCACCGTGAACATGTCGACCCGCCGGTCCGACAGATACAGAAACCCGTCGGCGTCGAAATAGCCGAGATCTCCCAGCGAATCCCACCCGTCCCGGTTTTTCGCCGTGGCCCCGATGTAGCGATAGGTGGGCGCGCTGCCCGGACTGGGCCGCATGTAGATCTCGCCCACCACACCGGGCGGACAGGGATTGCCGTCGTCGTCGAGCACCTTCATCTCACCGGCGACGACCACGCCCACCGAGCCGCGGTGGGTCAGCCACTGGTCACCGGAGATGAAGGTCAGCGCCTGTAATTCGGTGCCGCCGTAGAGTTCCCAGACCTTCTCCGGACCCAGCAGGTCGATCCACGCCTGCTTGACGGCCGGCGGGCATGGCGCCGCCAGATGCCAGAAGCGCCGGATCGACGACAGGTCGTAGGCCGAAGGGTCGGCCTGGTAGACCGGCAGCGTCCGCTGCATGATCGTCGGCACCGTCGTCAGGAACGTGACGCGATGGTCGGTGATCAGCCGCAGGAACCCGTGCGGGTCGAACCGGCTCATCAGCACCAGGTGGTGGCGCATCAGCAACGCGATCGTCGCCGCGGTGAAACCGGTGTTGTGGGATAGCGGCACCGGCACCAACGTGGTGTCGCCCTCCTGGGCGCCCAGCGGATAGCCGATCGCGGCCGGTATCCGGCTGTCGCCGCCGGATTCGATGAGCTTGGGCCGCCCGGTGCTGCCGCCGGATCCCATCGCCTTCCATACCGGCGACACCGCTTCGGGCAGACCGGCGTCCGACAGCGCCGGCTTGGGGGCGAAATTAATTGGCACACTTGGTATGTCGGGGTGTTCCTGCCCGACCAGTAAGGCCGGTGGACGTAACTCCAGCAGCCCCTGCAGCTCGGCGGCCGGCAACCGTGCCGACAGTGGCTGGGGCACCGCGCCAAGCTTCCAGCACGCCACCGCGGCCTGAATCCACTCGATCGAGTTGGGCAGCACCATCGTCACGTAGTCGCCGACGCCGACGCCGCGCTCGGCATAGGCGCGGGCCAACCGGTTTGTCGACCGGTCGAGTTCGGCGCGGGTGATGGTCACGCCGTCGCAGGTGACCGCGGGCTCGTCGGGGGCGAGTTCGGCAAGCGCCGAAATCTGCGTACCGATGGGCGGGATCTGCTCACTCATAAGCGCCCTGCCGCTCGAAGATGCGCCGCGGGTTGTCCACCAGCATGGTGTGCAGTTGCTCGTCGGTGACCCCGCGCTCTTTGAGCGCCGGGATTACGTCGTTGTGGATGTGCAGGTAGTGCCAGTTCGGTGCCATCTGCGGCATCAGCTCTTCGGGCAGCGCGTCGAAGTAGCAGTTGGCGTCGTGCGAGAGCACCATCTTGTCGGCGTGCCCCCGCTCGCACATCCGCGCCACGATGCCCACCCGCTCCTCGAACGGTAAAAGCACGTCGAGGCCGAATCGGTCCATCCCCAGATACGAGCCCGCGGCGATGAGCTCCTCGAGGTAGCCGACGTCGGTGCTGTCGCCGGAATGGCCGATGACCACGCGGGTCAGGTCGACGCCCTCTTCCTCGAAGATGCGTTGCTGCTCGAGGCCGCGGCGCAGCCCGGCATGGGTGTGCGTGGAGATCGGCACGCCGGTGCGCTTGTGCGCCTGGGCGACGGCGCGCAGCACCCGCTCGACACCCGGGGTGATGCCCGGCTCGTCGGTGGCGCACTTGAGGATTCCGGCCTTGACGCCGGTGTCGGCGATGCCCTGCTCGATGTCGCGGACGAACATGTCGACCATGATCTCCGGGCCGCCCAGCATGCCGCCCGGGCCCTCGTAGTGGAACCGGAACGGCACCTCGTTATAGGTGTAAAGTCCGGTCGCCACAACGATATTCAGCTCGGTGGCCGCCGCGACGCGGGCAATCCGCGGGATGTAACGGCCCAGGCCGATCACGGTGAGGTCGACGATGGTGTCCACGCCGCGGGCCTTGAGCTCGTTGAGTCTGGTGATCGCATCGGCCACCCGTTTGTCTTCGTCGCCCCACGCATCGGGGTAGTTCTCGGCGATTTCCGTGGTCATGATGAACACGTGCTCGTGCATGAGCGTCACGCCGAGATCAGCGGTATCGATGGATCCGCGCGCGGTATTGAGTTCGGACACCTCGCTGATGCTAGGCCGGGCCGGTGGTCAATCAACAGAGGCAATTGCGGCGACAATCCGGGATTTCCGCCGGCAACCAGCGGATGAGGCCCAGCTGGCCGGTTAATGGCGTACCGTCGGCCGCGTCCGTTTCGCCAACCGTTTGACCGGAGCCCCGCCATGTTGCTCAATCCCAATCACCTGCAACGCCGCTACCCAGACCGTCGCTCGGGGGAGATCATGGCCGCCACCGTCGACTTCTTCGAGTCCCGGGGCAAAGCCCGGCTGAAGGCCGACGACCACGCCCGGGTCTGGTACTCCGACTTCCTGGACCACGTCGGCCGGGAGCGCATCTTCGCCTCCCTGCTCACCCCGTCCGAGTACGGCGCCTCGGACCCAGCCGCTGCCTGTCGCTGGGATACCTATCGAATCAGCGAGTTCGCCGAGATCGTCGGCTTCTACGGGTTGAACTACTGGTATCCATTCCAGGTCACGGCCCTGGGCCTGGGCCCGATCTGGATGAGCGACAACGAGGACGCCAAGCGTAAGGCCGCGGCCCAGCTGGAATCCGGTGAGGTGTTCGGCTTCGGATTGTCGGAGCAGACGCACGGCGCCGACGTCTACCAGACCGACATGATCCTGACGCCGTCCGAGCACGGCTGGACGGCCAACGGCGAGAAGTACTACATCGGCAACGCCAACGCCGCCCGGATGGTCTCCACCTTCGGCAAGATCGCCGATACCGACGAGTACGTGTTCTTCGTTGCCGACTCCCAGCACGACCGCTACGAGCTGATCAAGAACGTCGTCAACTCGCAGAACTACGTCGCCAACTACGCGCTGCGCGACTATCCGGTCACCGAGGCCGACATCCTGCACCGCGGCGCCGGCGCCTTCCACGCCGCGCTGAACACCGTCAACGTGTGCAAGTACAACCTCGGCTGGGGTGCGGTCGGCATGTGTACCCACGCCATGTACGAGGCCGTCACCCACGCGTCCAACCGCTACCTGTACGGCACGGTCGTCACCGACTTCACCCACGTGCGGCGGCTGCTCACCGACGCCTACGCGCGGCTGATCGCGATGAAGCTGGTCGCCACCCGCGCCTGCGACTACATGCGCAGCGCGTCGGCGACCGACCGCCGCTACCTGCTCTACAGCCCGCTCACCAAGGCCAAGATCACCGGCGAAGGCGAGCGCGTGATCACCGCCCTATGGGATGTCATCGCCGCCAAGGGCGTCGAGAAGGACACCATCTTCGAGGCCATGGCCCGCGAGATCGGTTTGCTGCCAAGGCTGGAAGGCACCGTTCACATCAACATCGGGTTGTTGGCCAAGTTCATGCCCAACTACTTGTTCGCGCCGAGTGGCGAGCTGCCGGTGATCGGCCGCCGCGACGACGCGGCCGACGACGCGTTCCTGTTCAACCAGGGTCCGACCGGGGGATTGGGCAAGGTGCGTTTCCACGATTGGCGCGCGCCGTTCGAAAGCTATGCGCATCTGCCCAACGTCGCCCTGCTGCGTGAGCAGATCGACGTGCTGGCGGACATGCTGGCCAGTGCCACCCCGGACGCGGTGCAGCAGAAGGATATTGACTTCGCCTTCGGGGTGGGTCAGCTGTTTGCCACGGTGCCCTACGCCCAGTTGATCCTGGAAGAGGCGGTGATTTCTGGGCCGTCCGGCTTAGACGAGGCGTTGATCGACGAGATCTTCGCCGTGCTGGTCCGCGACTTCAACAGCTACGCCATCGAGCTGGGCGACAAGCACGCCACGACCGACGCGCAGGCCCGCTTCGCGATGCGGATGATCCGTCGGCCGGTGTTCGACCAGGCGCGCTACGACCAGGTGTGGAAGGAACACATCCAGCCGATCAACGGTGCCTATCAGATGCGGCCCTAGACCGGCAGCGTCCGCCGAACGGGCGGCTGGCCGCACCCTCGAGCGCCACCGTGCGGCCGCCGCACACGCGAGGTGCGAACCCCCTTGACTGTGACGTAGCTCACCGTAACATGACCAATGGTCATTGAAGCGAGGTGAGTCATGCCGACAGTGACATGGGCACGCGTCGATCCCGCTCGGCGCACGGCGATCATCGACGCTGCCGAGGCCGAGTTCGGGACGCACGGGTTTTCCGGCGGCAGCCTGAACGTGATCGCGCGCCGGGCCGGGGTCGCCAAGGGAAGCCTGTTCCAGTATTTCGCGGACAAGCGCGACTTGTTCGCATTCATCGCCGACATCGGCAGCCAGCGAGTGCGCGGCTACATGGAAGACCTGATCCGTGAGCTCGACCCCAACCGGCCGTTCTTCGAATTTCTCACCGAGCTGCTCGACGGCTGGGTCGCCTACTTCGCCGAGCATCCGCGGGAACGATCGCTGCACGCCGCGGCGACCCTGGAGGTCGACACCGACGCCCGCATCAGCGTGCGCAGCGTCATCCACCGGCACTACCTGGAGGTGCTGCGGCCACTGGTGCACGGCGCTCAGACCCGCGGCGATCTGCGCGCCGACGCCGACACCGACGCGCTGCTGTCGCTGCTGTTGCTGATCTTTCCGCACCTGGCGCTGGCGCCGTACATGCGCGGCCTGGACCCCATTCTCGGCCTCGACGAGCCCAGCCCCGAGCAGCCGGCACTGGCCGTGCGCAGGTTGGTCGCGGTGCTGATCGCCGCGTTCGCCACACCGAATGCCTCCAATAACCCAGCCCCAATGCGATCTGAGGAGGTCACATGAATCACCGCACCCGAATTGCCTCCATGGCCGAGGGCGGTCTCAACTGGGATAGCTTGCCGCTCAAGCTGTTTGCGGGCGGCAATGCGAAATTCTGGAATCCGGCCGACATCGACTTCTCCCGGGATCGAGAGGACTGGGAACACCTGACCGACGACGAGCGCAGTTACGCGACCCGGTTGTGCGCCGAGTTCATCGCCGGCGAGGAATCCGTGACCCAGGACATCCAGCCGTTCATGGCCGCGATGCGGGCCGAGGGGCGGCTTGGCGACGAGATGTACCTGACGCAGTTCGCCTTCGAGGAAGCCAAGCACGTCCAGGTGTTCCGGATGTGGCTCGACGCCGTCGGCATCACCGAGGACCTGCATTACTACCTCGACGACGTCCCGACCTACCGCACGATTTTCTACGAGGAGCTGCCGGACTGTCTGAGCGCGTTGTCGGTCGACCCGTCGCCGGCCGCCCAGGTCCGGGCGTCGGTCACCTACAACCACATGGTCGAGGGCATGCTGGCGCTGACCGGTTACTTCGGCTGGCACAAGATCTGCGTGGACCGCGGCATCCTGCCCGGCATGCAGGAGCTGGTCCGGCGCATCGGCGACGACGAGCGACGTCACATGGCCTGGGGCACCTTCACGTGCCGGCGCCACGTCGCCGCCGACGACGCCAACTGGGACGTCTTCGAAACGCGGATGAACGAGCTGATGCCGCTCGGGCTGCGCCTGATCGAAGAGGGTTTCGCCCTGTACGACCCGATGCCCTTCGGCCTGTCGGTGGACGAATTCATGCAGTACGCCTCAGACAAAGGCATGCGACGGTTCGGCACCATCTCGAGCGCCCGCGGGCGTCCGCTCGGCGAGATCGACCTCGACTACTCGCCGCTGCAGCTCGAGGACACCTTCGCCGAGGAGGACGAGCTGGCCCTGGCGTCCGTTTGATGGCGGCGGCCCGCCGCGGCGTCTAGCCGACCCAGACGGTCTTGGCGTTGCAGAATTCGCGGATGCCCAGGCCGGCCAACTCGCGGCCGTAGCCGGAGCGCTTGATGCCACCGAATCCCAGCTGCGGGTAGGACACCGTCATCCCGTTGATGAAGACCTGGCCGGCCTCGATGTCGTCGATGAAGCGCTGCTGCTCGGCCTCGTCATTGGTCCAGGCGTTGGAGCCCAGCCCGAACGTGGTGGCGTTGGCGATCTCGATGGCCTCGTCGATGTTCTCGGCGCGGTACATCGAGGCAACCGGACCGAAGACCTCTTCGGTGTAGAGCGCCATGTCCTTGGTGATGTCGGTGACCACCGTCGGCGGGTAGAACCATCCCGGCTGGTCGGGAGTCTCGCCGCCGAGGCGGACCTTGGCGCCGGCCGCGACGGCGTCGTCGACCTGCTTGGCGATCTCGTCGCGGCCCGACTCGGTGGCCAGCGGGCCCACGTCGGTGTCCGGGTCGGTCGGGTCGCCGACCTTCAGCGCCTGCATGCGCTCGACGAACTTGTCGACGAACGCGTCGTAGATGTCGGTGTGGACGATGAAGCGCTTGGCGGCGATACAGGACTGGCCATTGTTCTGCACCCGCCCGGTGACGGCGGTCTTGACCGCCTCGTCGAGGTCCACCGACGGCATCACGATGAACGGGTCGCTGCCGCCGAGCTCGAGCACGGTGGGCTTGATCTCGTCGCCGCAGATGGCGGCGACCGATTGACCGGCCGGCTCACTGCCGGTGAGGGTGGCCGCCGCGACCCGGGGGTCACGCAGGATGCGCTCGACGGCGCTGGACGACACCAGCAGCGTCTGGAAGCAGTCGGCCGGGAATCCGCCGCGGGCGATGACGTCGGAGAGATACAGCGCCGACTGCGGCACGTTCGACGCGTGCTTGAGCAGGCCGACGTTGCCGGCCATCAACGCCGGTGCGGCGAACCGCACGGCCTGCCAGAGCGGGAAGTTCCACGGCATCACCGCCAGCACCACCCCGAGCGGCTGGTAACGGATGTATGCCTTCGTCGCGCCGACCTTGCCGGCCTCGGCCGGCTCGTCGGCCAGCAGCCGCTCGGCATTCTCGGCGTAGTAGCGAAAACCCTTGGCGCACTTGATCGCTTCGGCCTTGGCCGATTTCAGGGTCTTGCCCATCTCGAGGGTCATCATCGCCCCGACCTCGTCGGCCTCGGCCTCCAGCAGGTCAGCGGTCGCGTTGGCCCATTCGGCGCGCTGGGCGAAGGTGGTGTTGCGGCGGTAGTCGAGGAACCGGGCGTGCGCGCGCGCGATCGCCGCATCGACGTCGTCGTCTGTCGCGGGGGTGAAGGTCTTTACTGTCTCGCCGGTGGCCGGGTTGATAGTGGCGATGGCCACGGTGGGCCTCCTTCATCTGCGTAATTGGTGCTTGCGTAAACGTCCAACATCTAGCCTGCCACTATCGTTCCAGAGGGAGGTGGCGGATGAGCACTGCGGCTCAATTGATCGTCAAGTGCCTGGAGAACGAGGGGGTTGCCGTCGTCTTCGGGATACCGGGTGAGGAGAACATTCGGTTTACTCAGGCGCTGGCGCACTCCGATATCCGCTATGTGCTCACCCGGCACGAACAGGCGGCGGCCTTCATGGCCGAGATGTACGGCCGCGTCACCGGACGTGCCGGCGTGGTGTCCGCCACGCTGGGCCCGGGTGCGATCAACATGCAACTCGGTGTCGCCGACGCCACCACCAACAGCACCCCGGTGGTCGCGATCTCGGCACAGGTCGGTCAGGACCGCGAATACAAGGAATCTCACCAGTACGTCGACCTGGTGTCGATGTTCGCGCCGATCACCCGGTGGTCGGCCAGCGTACCCACTCCGCACGCCATCCCGGAGATGGTCCGCAAGGCGTTCAAAACCGCCGAGACCGAACGACCCGCGGCGGTCTATCTCGCCGTGCCGGAACAGATCGACGAAGACGAGACCGACTACGACCTGGGGCCATTGCCGCGCAACGTGGTCCGCGCCGACGCGCCGGCGCCCGGGCAGGTGGCGCGGGCGGTCGACATCCTGCGCCACGCGCAGCGGCCGGTGATGTTGGCCGGGCACGGGGCCGCCCGCAGCGACGCGACCGCGGCCCTGGTCCGCTTCTCCGAGCAACTCGGGATCCGGGTGGCCAACACCTTCCACGGCAAGGGTGTGATGCCCGACGACCACCCCAACAGCATCGGGACCATCGGGTTCATGCGGCACGACTACGTCAACTTCGGGTTCGACCACGCCGACGTCGTCATCGCGGTCGGCTACGAGTTGCAGGAATTCGACCCGGTCCGGATCAATCCGCAGGCCGACAAGAAGATCATCCACATCCATCGCTTCCCGGCCGAGGTCGACGCGCACTACTCGGTTGACGTCGGCATCATCGGCGACATCAGCGGCTCGCTGAATGAGCTCGCCGACGCACTCTCCGGCCACCGCTTCGACGATGCCGACGTACCCGGGTCCGGGTTGTTGGCCGAGGAATTCGCTCGAGGACAACAAGATTCGAGATTTCCGTTAGCCCCACAGCGGGTGGTTGCCGACACCAGGGAGGCGCTGGGCCGCTCCGACGTGGTGCTGGTCGACACCGGGGCCACCAAGATGTGGATGGCGCGGCTGTATCCGACCTTCGAACGCAACACGTGCCTGATCTCAAACGGGTTGTCCACGATGGGGTTTGCCTTGCCAGGTGCGCTAGGGGTGAAGCTGGCGCTACCGGACGTCAAAGTGCTGGCGGTGGTGGGCGACGGCGCATTCCTGATGAACTCCCAGGAAATCGAAACCGCCGTGCGGGAGAAGATACCGCTGGTGGTATTGATCTGGGAGGACGGCGGGTACGGCCTCATCGAATGGAAGATGGATCTCGAACTCGGTGCCAATTACTACGTGAGGTTCGGCAACCCCGACATCGTGAAGTACGCCGAAAGCTTTGGCGCAAAAGGGTATCAGATCAACAGTGCCGACGAGCTGTTGCCGACGCTGCGCGCCGCACTCGACGACGACGGGGTTTCGCTGATCTGCTGCCCGGTCGACTACTCGGAAAACCTGCGGTTGACCGACCGGCTCGGCGAGCTGGACGAAACCCTGTAACGTCCATGCTGTTTCGCCAGCTGGAGTACTTCGTAGCGCTTGCCCGGGAGCGTCATTTCGCTCACGCCGCGGAAACCTGTCATGTATCGCAGCCGGCGCTGTCGGAAGCCATTCGCAAGCTCGAACACGAGCTGAAGGTCCCGCTGGTCCGCCGCGGCCAGAAGTTCGAAGGCCTCACGCCCGAAGGCGAGCGGCTCGTGCATTGGGCGCGGCGCATCCTGGCCGATCGCGACGCTCTCACCCTTGAAGTCGCGGCATTGCAGACCGGCCTCGTCGGCGAGCTGCGGTTGGGTGTGGTTCCGAATGCCGCCACCACCGTCGCGCTGCTGACTGATCTGTTTTGTGCCGCGCACCCGTTGGTGCGGGTACAGCTGGAGACCAATCTGCGCTCGGCGGGGATCATCGAACGAATTCGCCGGTTTGAATTGGACGCGGGGATTCTGTATCCGGACCGCCACGACACCGACGAACTGCTGGTCACCCCGCTGTACCAGGAGCAGCAGGTGCTCATCGTGGGTGGTGAACTGCTCGCCGGGAAGTCCGATTCCATCAGCTGGTCGGATGCGCTGGCATTGCCGTTGTGCCTACTCGCCGTCGGGATGCGTGGGCGCCGCGTCATCGACGACGCACTGGAGACCGTGGGTCTTGCGGTGTCCCCGCAACTCGAAACCGACTCCGTTGCAACGCTATTCGCGCATGTGGGCACCGGCCGCTGGGCGAGCATCGTGCCGCACACCTGGATTCGCGCACTTGGCGTGCCGGCCGGGGCTTCCGTGCTGCGGCTGCACGATCCGTCGGTCACCGCCGCGATGGCGCTCGTCACCAACGCGGCGGAACCCGGCTCGGTGGTGACCCGCGCGCTCGTGCAGACCGCGCGGGACGCGAGCACCGATGGCGTGTTCGGCCGATCTCACCAGGCCTGATCGGCGCGGCCTATCGGCCGGTCGGAAACGCGTCTTGGACACGTCGATGCCGCCGGCGAAAGCTGGGATGCAGTTACCCAGGAAGAGGAGAAACCGATGGCCAAATGTGTGATGGTGCTCTACCCGGACCCCGTCAATGGATACCCGCCGAAATACGCCCGGGACAGCATCCCGACGATCCGGAGCTACCCCGACGGCAGCACCGTGCCGACCCCGGCAAACATCGACTTCACCCCGGGTGAGCTACTCGGCTGCGTCTCGGGTGCGCTCGGGTTGCGCAAGTTCTTCGAAGACGGCGGCCACGAGTTGGTGGTGACGTCGGACAAGGACGGGCCGGATTCGGAGTTCGAGCGCGAGCTGGTCGATGCCGATATCGTGATTTCCCAGCCGTTTTGGCCGGCCTACCTGACCAAGGAGCGCATCGCGAAGGCGCCCAAACTCAAGCTGGCGCTGACCGCGGGCATCGGCTCCGACCACGTGGACCTCGAGGCGGCGAAGGAGCACGGCATCACCGTCGCCGAGGAGACCTACAGCAACAGCATCAGTGTCGCCGAGCACACGGTCATGCAGATCCTGACGCTGGTGCGTAACTTCGTCCCGTCGCACCGGTGGGCCAGCGAAGGCGGATGGAACATCGCCGATTGCGTGGAGCGTGCCTACGACTTGGAAGGCATGGACGTCGGGCTGATTGCCGCCGGCCGGATCGGGCGTGCGGTGTTGCGCCGGCTGGCACCGTTCGACGTCAACCTGCACTACACCGACACACGACGGCTGTCGCCGGAAGTCGAGAAGGAACTCAACGTCACGTTCCACCCCGACGTCGAGTCTTTGGTCCGCTCGGTCGATATCGTGTCCATCCACTCGCCGCTCTACGAAGCCACCCGTCGGATGTTCAACGAGCGGTTGCTGGGCACGATGCGGCGCGGCTCCTATATCGTCAACACCGCCCGCGGCGAGGAGACCGTGCCCGAGGCGATCGCGGCCGCATTGCGCAGCGGTCAGCTCGCGGGTTACGCCGGCGACGTCTGGTTCCCGCAACCGCCACCGGCCGACCACCCGTGGCGGACCATGCCGAATAACGCGATGACGCCCCATGTTTCGGGAACCACGTTGTCGGCCCAAGCCCGGTATGCCGCCGGCACCAGGGAAATCCTGGAAAGCTGGTTCGCCGGCAAGCCCATCCGCCCGGAGTACCTGATCGTGGAGGGCGGCAAGCTCGCCGGAACGGGAGCCCTGTCCTACCAGAAGTAGCAGGCTGCAAATGTTATGAACAGAGGATGCGGCGGGCGGCTGTCCGAGGGCGGAAACCGGAATATACGCCTTTCGGCTGATGTTCGGGCAGGCGCGCCGCCCGCATCGTGGGGAGCATGAGCGTCAATGGCGAGTCCATCCTCGCGCCCCCGTCAGGGTGCAGCGATCTTGGGGTGAATGCGTTGGTCCCGACCGGTACGGTGACGCTGCTTTTGGGAGACGTCGAGGCATCGACCCGACTGTGGGAATCCGATGCGAACGAGATGACGGGCGCGGTCGCCGCGCTCGATCGTGCCGTGCGGGACGCGATCGGCTCGCATCGCGGCTTTCGCCCGATCGAACAAGGTGAGGGCGACGGCTTTGTGGCGGCCTTCGAGCGCGCCAGCGATGCAGTCGCGTGCGCGCTAGCGTTGCAGCGGGCGCCGCTGGCCCCAATACGGTTACGCATCGGCGTACACGGGTGAAGTGCAGCTTCGCGATGAAGCCAACTATGTCGGCACCACGATCAACCGGGCGGCGCGGGTACGTGATTTGGCGCATGGGGGCCAGACCGTGTTGTCAGGCACCGCAGCAGATCTCGTCATCGACCTCCTTCCCGACGACGCATGGCTGACCGACCTTGGCCGACACCAGTTGTGCGGTCTGGCGCGCTCCGAGCGGATTGTGCAACTGTGCCATCCGGATCTTCGCAACCGGTTCCCGCCGCTGCGTACGGCGACTGGCGGAGTATCCCATAACGTTCCCGTGCAGCTCACGAGTTTCATCGGCCGGACCACGGAACTGACCGAGGTACACCGGCTACTGACCACCAACCGGCTCGTCACCTTAACGGGCGCCGGCGGTATCGGTAAAACCCGTTTGGCCCAGGAACTTTTACGGCAACTGGGTAGTGAATTCGGCGACGGGGCATGGTATGTGGACCTGGCGCCGATCGGCGCAGCCGACATCGTGGCAGCCACCGTTGCTCGGGCCCTGGGCATTCCCGATCTGCCCGGCCGAGCCCACGCCCCGGTCTGTCGCCGCCCTTCAGCGGACGGCAGCCGAAATGGCCGCCGCGGCAATCGCGTCGATCGGGCGCAGTGGGGACCTGGTGGCGGCCTGCTCGGCGTTGGCCGCCCGGTTGACCTGTCGTCTACTTGGCGTTCCGGACGGCGACGTTTCGCGATTCGCGCGATGGGCAGATGTCCTGAGCCCTGTCTTCTACGTGATGACAACCGAACAAGTCGGGGACGCGACCGCTGCCATCACGGAGCTACAAAGCTATGTCGACGAACTGACGTGGCGACGACGGCGGAGTCCGGGATCAGATCTGATCACCGACCTGCTGGCCGCCGAGGCCGACGGCGACCGGCTATCTCACCAGGAGACGGTCGTCATGATCGCCAATCTGCTTGTGGCAGGACATGATACGACTGGAAGTCAAATTCCGTGCAGCATTTTGGTCGCCCTTGCGCACCGCGAGGAACTCGGCGAGGTCGACCGTGACCCGGCCAGCCTGGCCAGGATGGCCGCGGAGACGATGAGGCTCGAGCCCAGCATTCCCATTATTCCGCGCACCGCGAACGTGTCGATCGAGTTGCACGACACGACGATCCCTGCCGGCTCAATGGTGTTGCTCTGCATTGCCGCGGCCTGCCGCGATGAGTCGGCGTGGGCAGATCCCGACCGCTTCGACCCCGACCGCTTCATCCGGCAAGAAACACCCAGATTGCTGAACTTCGGTGCCGGCACGCATTATTGCGTGGGCACCCCACTCGCCAAGCTCGCTGTCGAAGAGTGCCTACGAGCTGTACTCGCGAGGGTTCCACCGTTTCGACTGGCCGAGGATCCCCGCGACATCCCCTGGCGGCGAGTCCTTGGCCGCAGCCCGACACGGCTGATCGTAAGTTCCGACTTGTAGGCCAGCGCAACGACCTAACGCGAGGGATTTAGAGAGATGGATGTCAGCGGATACCTTGGCCTTTTCGGCGAGCCCGGGGCGGCGCTGTCCGATACGCGATGGGTTGCACACGCGAACAAACACCTGACACCGAACCTTTCGGCATTGAACGCGAAATACCTCGATGGCAATCGCGAGCAGCGATGGCTGCGCATGTCGTATGAACCGGGTCCCGGTGCTTTCAACTTCGCCCAGCTCAGCGGTGGATCCATGGCCGAGATGCTGGACCAGGCGGCCACCCACTGCGGCTCGCTGGTGACGGGTTGCCCCTGCCCGACGCTGAGCATGACCGTGACGATCCTGCGGGCCGGAACGGCGAAAAGCTATGTGGCGACCGGGCGAGTTCTCAAGCTGACGAAGACGAACGCCGTCCTGGGCGCCGACCTCGACGACGACACGGGCCGCCGAATCGCCACGGTCACGGTGGTGTCCCAGCTGATTACCGATCTCAGCAGGCTGATCTGACAGCACCGCATCAGCCGGCGGGTGGTGACGTCGATCTCGCCGAGCGGGTGACCAGGCCGTCACCAGGCTCCTTGACCGGGAATGAACGGCACGACCGCCGCGACCGTGGAAGTGAACGTGGCTTTGTGGGTCGTGGGTACTGGGATGGGCGTGTTTTTCGCCGCCTCCGGAGCCATGAAGTTGGTCATCCCCAAAAAACATCTGGCACTGTGGGGTTCGAGTTGGGTCGACGACTTCAGCCCGGGCACAGTGATATTCGTGGGATTAACAGAGATTGCGGGCGGTCTGGCGATGTTCTTACCGGCGGTGCTCGAGATTTCGTCCCGATTAGCGGTAATGGTTGGGACAGCGGGCTTGATTCTTGTGATGTTAGGTGCAGCAGTGGTGCACGCGCGTCGGCGTGAACCGGGAATGATCATATTGAACTTGGCACTGCTGACGTTTGCGGCGGTGGCGATGTGGGACCGATGAGGCCGCGGATTAGGTGACTTGGTCGCGTGACCTCACGATATGTCTTCACCCTGGATGTATCGGCTGACGAATTCCAGCCCAGCATCGGCGACTTCGTATTTGTAATGGGTTGGTTCACCGCGTTGGATCGCCATCGACGATGGTTCGACTCGTTTCAAAAGCCCATCATTGACGGCGTGGAGCAGCGGGATCTCAAATCCCGCCTCGACGATGAATGATCTGCGGTCCGTCTCGGCGATCTGATCGAAAACCCGGCGCTCGAAATCAGAGTAGCGGCTGTTCAAGATCCCGAGATTGCGCTTGTACATGCGGATCGACTGCCGATCGATTTGTTTCTTTTGGCAGTCCGGGCATAGCGCGATGAGGTTTTCGAACGAGTCGTCATGGCTTTGTGACTCGGGCACGATGTGAGCTATCTCGGTCGTTGGGTTCCGGCAGGTGGGGACGGCGCATCTATGGGCCGCCTCGACTAGCACCCGTCTCTTTACCTCTGAGCCCGGATGTCTTTTTACCTGTGAGCCGCGATGATCGATCGTCGGAAACGTGAGCGGGGATTTGACGGCTAGCGCACCGCTGTCGGCCCGGCGAGGTGCCGGCCGGGGCGGGATTGAAGGTGTACCACTGGCGCGACGCGTAGACAATCCGACGGTCCAGGCGACGAGGCCCACTGCTGTCACCAACACCACGTAGTGCAGCGCCGAGTGCCACCAGGGTCGGGGCGGATCCTCGTCAGCGGCCCTGACGGAATCGTGCTCGGGCGCGGAGGACTCGGCGGAACGACTTGTAGGATCTGCATCGGCGTCGCGGTCGTCAGCGGGCTCCGGCAGAGCGGGTCCCGCCTGAATACGATATTGCGCAACCAAAGACGGGCATTGCTGGCAGCCCTTGGGGACCGCTACAGCGGCGGGAAACGGCGCCGCCTGTGCCACAGCGGGTGTGGCTGCTACCACAGCGAACGGCGCGAGTGCTATCGCGGCTGCCGCCGCAATCCGTAGTGCTTTCATCTCGCTAATGCCGTTGCGGCCATGGCCTTCTCGTCCTCATCGGCGAAGGCATCCTCGAGCTGCACCGGCGAGTAATCGACGTCGATCTCGCCGAGCGGACGCCCGCGGGCGCTGGAAATGGTGCCGAACCGTCGCATGCCCCTGTCGGAGGCGTACTGCCGTGACTCTTCCATGTCCAGGTCGAACGGGACGGGGTCGCTGAACATCGAATAACTCTGTTCGGTGGCTTGCAGGACCAGCGGGATGAGTTCGTTCATCCGGGTTTCGAAGACGGTCCAATTGGCGTCGTCGGCCGCGACATGGCGCCGGCACGTGAAGGTGCCCCACGCCATGTGGCGTCGTTCATCGTCGCCGATGCGCCGGATCAACTCCTGCATGCCGGGAAGAATGTTGCGGCCGGCACAGATTTTGTGCCAGGCGCGGTAGCCGGTCAGCGCCATCATGCCCTCGACCACATGGTTGTAGGTCACGGATGCCCGGATCTGGGCGACCGGAGAGGGATCGCACGACAATGCGTTGAGGCAATCCGGAAGTTCTTGGTAGAAGATCCTCCGGTAGGCCGACAGGGGGTCGAGGTAACTCTGCAGATCTCCGGTCTCCCCCACGGCGTCGAGCCACATGCGGAACACCTGGGTGTGCTTGGCCTCCTCGAAAGCGAACTGCGTCAGATACATCTCGTCACCGAGCCGGCCTTCGGCCCGCATGGCCGCCAGGAACGGCTGAATGTCCTCGGTCACCGCTTCCTCGCCGGCAACGAACTGAGCGCACAACTGCAGGGCCAGGTCGCGTTCGCCGTCGGTCAGCCGTTCCCAGTCCGCGCGGTCGCGGGACAAGTCGATATCGGCGGGATCCCAGAACTTGGCATTGCCCCCGGCGAAGAGCCGCAGTGGCAAGCTATCCCAGTTGAGCCCACCGGCAACCAGCGAACCTGAATGTGTACGTGTCATCGACCGACCTCTCGATTAGCGGGACGCGCCCGCATCTGAGTCGATGGTGCGGTGGGCCCGGCGATACGGCCACAAACGTGGACAGAACACGCAGGAGTCGATACGTCAAACGCACCCACCGCGGCGCAACGCCCAGTCGTCCTAACCTGAGAGACGTGGACGTCACTGGATACCTGGGCCTGTTCGGAGAAGCCGGAGCAGCCTTGTCCGATGCGGAATGGGTCGCCCACGCGAACCAGTACCTGGCCCCCAACCTCGCGACGCTGAACGCGAGGTACCTCGACGGTTGTCGCGAAGAGCGCTGGCTGCGCATGTCGTACGAACCGGGTCCTGGCGCTTTCAATTTCACCCAGCTCAGCGGCGGGTCCATGGCCGAGATGCTGGATCAGACGGCCACGCATTGCGGCTCGTTGGTGACGGGTTGTCCGTGCCCGACGCTGAGTATGACGGTGACGATCCTGCGCGCCGGGACGGCGAACTCCTATGTGGTGACGGGCCGAGTGCTGAAGCTGACGAAGGCGAACGCCGTTCTGGGCGCGGACCTCGACGACGACACGGGGCGGCGTATCGCCACGGTCACGGTGGTTTCCCAGCTCATTACGGACATCAGCAGGCTTACCTGAGGTCGCTGTTCAGCCGGCGGGTGGTGACGTTGCCTCCGGTTCCGTCATCGGCGAGACATACTGACCCACCAGTGTGCGATGCCACCACGCCCGATCGTGCCGCAACTCCGCCGGTGTGGTGAAGCGGTACTGGTAGAGCTGTGCCCGCACATACCGCGGTGGCGAGTCCGGGAAAGGGTTGTGCCGCAACAGCCGCAGCGCGGCCCGATCGCCAGTCAGCAGCCGTCGCAAGAACGGCGTCAGCCACGGCTGGGCGTAGCCCGGTGAGATCGCGGCGAACCACATCAGCCAGTCCAGCCGCAGATGATAAGGGGCCCATTGGCGTGGCAACCGGCGCAGCGCGCCAGGCTTGCCCTTGAATTCGTATTCCTTCCAGACCGTTTGCGGGGTGATCCTCGGGTCGTCGGTGCCTTCGATGACCACTTCCCGGCGGGTACGCCCGATGCTGCCGAACGCGCCGTAGGTATTCACCAAGTGAAATGGGTTGAACGACATGTTCATTCGCTGGCGCGACGACATCATGTTGCGCACCGGCCAGTAAGTCAGGAACAGCACCCCGCCCGCGACCGCCACCACCAGGCCGGCGAACCACAGCGGCGACGGGGACGGGGCGGGGTGTCCGGGAATCGGCAGCAGCAGCGCCGCCGCGGAGTCGTCGATGGCACTGAACGCCAGAACGATCGTCACCCAGTTGAGCCAGGCGAAATTGCCGGAGGCCACCAGCCAGAGCTGGGTGACCACGATGGTCGCCGCGGCCGCACTGGCCACCGGTTGCGGTGCGAATAGCCCGAACGGCACCACGAGCTGCGCGAAGTGGTTGCCCGCCACCTCAATTCGATGCAGCGGCTTGGGTAGATGATGGAAGAACCAGCTCAGCGGCCCCGGCATCGGTTGGGTTTCGTGGTGGTAGTACAGGCAGGTCAGGTCGCGCCAGCACGGGTCGCCGCGCATCTTGATCAGGCCGGCGCCGAACTCGACCCGGAACAGCAGCAGTCGCGCCATCCATAACGTCAGCACCGGGGGTGTGACGCGATCGTTGCCGAGGAAGATCATCAGGAATCCGGTTTCCAGCAGCAGGGATTCCCAGCCGAACGAGTACCACGCTTGTCCGACATTGACGATCGAAAGGTAAAGCGCCCACAACGTCAGCCACATCGCCATCGCGGCCCATAGCGGCACCAGGTCGGCGGCGCCGGCGACGACGGCTGCCGACAGCGCCGCACCGAACCCCGCGACGCCGGCGAACAGCCGATCGGAATAGCCCAGATGAAAGATGCTCGGCGATCTCCACACCGACTGCTGCGCCAAATACCGCGGCACCGGCAGGATTCCGTGCTCGCCGATCAGGGCGCGGAACTGCAGCGCGGCCGCGATGAACGCGATCAGGTAGATGGCCGCCACGCCGTGCTCGAGCACGAATCTGCCCAACCAGTAGTCGGCTGCAGAAAACCATTCCATGGCCATAGCTCCTCGGATGGTGACTGTCACACCACTGCGCGTATCCAGTCAACCAGCCGATAAGCGGCCGGCCCAAGTTATCCCGCGCGGCCTCGTCGCAAGAGATCGGGCGTCATCACCGAGACGGTGACCGCGGCAAGCGAAATCAACGCCAGCACTTGAACATTCGCGGAATGGCCGGCGTACCCGTCGACTGACCGCCAGGGGTGGCGGGACAGCGCCGCCCCGGCCAGGATCAGTCCGCCCGCACTCGCAGCGACGGTGACCCGGTCGAGGAGCCGCTGTCTATGGCGCAGCGCGTACCGCAGGCCTAGGGCGCCGCCGATCACGACGAGCCCCGCCACACCGGCGATCACCGCCCCGGCCGCGAGCATCGGCACCGCCGCCCAGGGCCCGGGCGACCACGGTGGTGCGGCCGGGTCATCCGACCGCCCAAGCCGACGCCACCACGCCAGCATGGCCAACAGCGGCAGCAACGCCAGGCCCGCAGCCAGGCCGACCCGGTACAGCGAATTGGACGCGAACGTCAGCGTGATCGTGCCGGGATTGCCGGCGGGCACCACCCAGCCCTGCTGCCACCCGTTAACGGTCACTGGCGTCAGTCGGGCCCCGGTACCGGTGCGCGCCACCCAGCCCGGATTGATGCTTTCGGGAATGACCAGCACCCGCTCGCTGGGCGATGCCGGTGCCCGGACCTCGCGACGGTCGGGACTCCAGGCTCCTGTCACGGCAGGCACCGGCGAAAGACCAGCGGCGCTGGGCAATTCGGCGGTGTTCGTGGTCGACAGCTGCGCCCCGTCCACGATGAACTGGGCGCCGGGGCTGACCAACAATTCCTGTTGACCCACCGGCAGCGCGATCGGATTGGGATCACAGGCGCCGACCGGAACCGGCTCGCCGTCCAGCAGCGCACCGGCCGTGGTCCGGATCGAGGTGTGCACGAAGCGGCCCGCGACCGCGATGACCGGGCCGTGGTCGCAGTCGACGACGATCTCGCGCGACCGGTTGCGGGCCGCGTCGGCGGGGGCGATCGGGTTGCCGTCGGTGCCGAGCACCGCGACCTCGGCCAGCCCCGGCGGCTTGAGCTGGTCGAAACCCAGTGCGTTGCGGTCGATGACGTCTTGCCAGTCCAGCAGGCTGACGGTGACGGTGTCGGTTACCCGGGGTTTCAGCGACAAGGTCTGCGGCTGGGCGGCACCACTGTCTGTCGGCTTGAATTCCCGGATCTGTGGACCGTCGCCGAGATTGACCGCCACCACCGTCGGCCGGGCGGGCAATGTCGAGCGGCTGGGCAGCAGCCGCAAACCGGCGACTTCGCTGGGCCGGGGCAGGACCAGCGTCAGCGTCGGCGCGCTCCGGTGCTGCACGACCCGCTGCGGCGCCGTCCAGGAGGTGGCCGGATCGCCGTCGGTGGCCGCGTAGGCGGAGCCGAGGACGTCCACCGTGTCGGAATCACCTTGGGCCCGAGTGGTATTCGGCTGGGCGATCAGATCGGCCAGGTTGGGTCCCTGGCGGGGCCGTACCCACAGCCGCGGCGTCACCGACACCGGAGTGGGAACGGTCAGGGTGCGGCTGAAATTGACCGGCTCCTCGGGGGCCAGCGCCATCGACGGCGCACAGCGCACGCTGTTGGCCGCCGCGGCGCAACCCGGCCGGCCGAGCAGCTCGGAGCCCAGGTCCCAGCCCGCGATCGCCGAACCCCGCGGCGGCCCCGGTACCCGCACGGTGTGCCGCAAGTCGACCGGGTGGGCGAAACCGGAGGCGTCGTACTGGGTGATCGAGAGGTCGGTGATGCCGAACTGCACACCGCTGGACCCGTCGTCGGTGCCGGCGGCGGTGATCCGCACCCACGGTGTTTCGCCGTAGGGCAGCGCCGCGGTCAGCGCCTTGCCGGGCTGGTCGAACCGCAGCGTGGTGCTGCCGGTGGCGGTATCGATCGCGATGCGACGGACCTGGGCGCCGACGGCGGTCGCGCTGGGGGTCAGGGTGATCGCCGCGTTGGTGACCGGGTGGTCGAAGTTGACCTGCAACCACTGCCCGACCGCGGCTTGCAGGGCGTTGGTCACCCACGCCGTTGCCGGGTCGCCGTCGATCGCGGATGCGGGGGAGGTCGCCGGAGCGACATCGGGCATGGCGGTGGAATCCGACGACGAACTCGACACGGTGATCCGGCCGCCGTTCCAGCCGCCGAATACCAAATCGGCGCCCGGGACCGGATAGTCGGGTACCCGGTTGAAGGTATGCCTGGTGTCGCCGTCGGCCCGGATCGCCGACGAATGCTCGTCGACCCGGCCGTAGTCGGTCTCGCGCGCTGCCGGGGTGTCCGTCACGGTCACGACGGGCGCCGGCAGGCCGGCACCTCGCGCGTCGGCGGTCAGCAGCACCGGACCCAGCGGCGGCTGGCCGAGTAGTCGTCGCCGTTCGTCGAGGCGCAGCAGCACCTCGGGGCCGCCGTCGACGCGGGCCAGCTGGTCGAGGTCGGCGAAGTAAGGCGCACCGGGGTTGCCGGAGGCGACCACTCGGTAAATCTCCAAGGCCGGGTAGCGCGGGCGCAACCCGCTGTCGGCGACGAACCCGGGCAACGTGCCGGGCCCCACCGGCTGGCCGAATTGCGCCGCCTTCTCCAGCCGCGGTGACCCTTCGATAGTGCGGTGTACCAGAATCGGGCGCGCCGAACGCGACGAGTCCGAATCCAAGTCGTTGCGCACCACGACGTACGAAATACCCTGGCGGGCAAGGGTATCGGCGAGCCCGGCGGACGGTAGGCCGGCGGCGAACAGGCGCTGCACCGAATCCAGTGCCCGGATGGTCTGCGGCGGGGTCAATGGGATGGAGTCGCGCACGCCCCAGGGGCTGCTGCCGAGCACTTGCAGCGGTTCGTCGTGGCTAGTGCCCCATGTCTGGGTCGCGAACGGCGCTCCCGGCACCACCAGCACCCGTCCGGGGGTGGGCGTCCCGGAGTTGTGTGCGCTGAGCCAGTCCGCCGCGTCGTGCCAGTAGCGCGGGATCGCACCGAACGTGCCTGGCGGGGTGAGCCGGGCGGACCACGCCAGCGAGGTGCTGACCGTCAGCGCGGTCAGCACCACCACCGTCGCGGCGACCCGTTTGTCGCGCTCGGGATGGGCGAAAGCATGCAACCACTGCGCTCTCGGCACGCTGCCCGGTAGCGGTACCCGGCCCAGCACTTGCGCGACGCCCAGCACAATCGGGATCCGGATGACGGATTCCAGCTTGTGCACGTTGCGCAGCGGAGCGCCGGCGGCGTCCAAGAACAGCTGTACCTGGTGGGCCAGGGGCGAGCCCAGCCCACCGCTGTAGCCGGCGGCCATCAACACCACCCCGGCCAGCAGCATCGTCACCAGCCGTCCGCGGGCCGGCATTGCGGGGCTGGCCAGTCCGGCCAGTCCGGCCGCCGCGACCAGGCAGGTCGCCAGGATGGCCGCCGATCCGGTCACCAGCGGCGCACCGGCGGTCGCGGTCGGGGCCACGAACGGAGTCCAGCTGTCGGTACCGCGCAGCATCTCGACCAGCGAGGACCACTGCGTCGTCACGCCCGAGGATTCGATGAAGTCCAGGAAAGGGGGACTGACCTTGCGCAGCAGCATCAGCGCCACGACCCACCACAGCATCGCCAGCGCCAGACTCAGCAGCCACCACGCGGTGTAGCGCCGCCACAACCGGTTGGGCCGGTGACATGCCCACCAGATCACGGCCGGCAGGCAACCCGCCAGCGTGGCGATGGCGTTGACCGCGCCCATCAGCGCGACCGCCAGCCCGGCCTGGCCGGCCAGCGCGCGCACCGACCTGTCGGACGCGCCCCACGGTGTCTTTCTCCCCAGAGCCAGGATCGTCGGCAGCAACACCCACGGCGCCAGCATGATCGGCAGGGTTTCCGACGAGATCGATCCGAGCGTGGTGAGCACCCGCGGTGACAGCGCGAACGCGGCCGCGGCGATCACCCGCGACGTCGGGCTGCCGATCCCCAGCGCCTCGGCGACCCGCAACAATCCCCAGAAGCCGACCGTCAGCAGCAACGCCCACCAGAGCCGCTGGGTCACCCAACCCGGCAGGCCGAGCAGGTGGCCGATCACGAAGAAGGTGCCGTGCGGAAACAGGTAGCCGTAGGCCTGATTCTGCGTCTGGCCGAACGGCAGCTCGCTGTTCCACAGATTGGTCGCGCGGGCCAGGAAGCGCAGCGGGTTGGCGGTCAGGTCGAGCTTGGTGTCGGGGGACACCTGCCCCGGAGATTGCGCGAACGTCAGCGCAAGGGAGATCGCACCCACCAGGAGCAGCCAGCGCCGGGACAGCGGCGCAGCCGGCAAGCCCGTGGCCGATTCCGCAGGCGTCGCCGACGGGGTCGTTGCCGCCGCTGAGGCCGATGGCGGCGACCCGCTGCGCGCGGCGTCACCGCGCTTGCGATCGCCGCTAGCTACGGTTGCCGTACTCGACCCGGTTGAGCACTGACGACTGCGGATCGCCCCCGGGAAGTGGCGGCTTCGTGTCCTGCTGCACCATCAGGGTGATCCCGAAGATCGCGGCCGCGCCCAGCAACAAACCAACCACCACGCTCGCGGCGGCGGGCGCAACGATCCGGTTCATCGGTGACTCCTTGGGTTTCGCGGTTGCCACGGGGGACTACCCAAAAGTCAACCTAGCAGAACGGTTGTTGCCGGCCCGGCCGGCGAGTCATGGCCACGGCACGCAATGTCCGTGCCAACACCGATCGCCGTAGTTCACCGGATAGGGCACCGAAAGGTTCCGCGCGGCTGGCTGGGTCTGCAACGGCGCCATCCTGTCGTCTGCCGTGGCATCCAAGGCGAGCGTGACGCCGACGGTCGCCGCGGCCCCGATCATCAGTCCCGCCGCGATGCCGGTGGCAGCGGCGAGCACGAAACCCGCCATCGCTGGCTCCTCCCCCTTGCCAGTGGGTCTGCAGGTCAACCTAACCGGTTTGGGGGCCGCGGCGTGTGCGAAGCGCCGTGAGCGCGCAGGCCGGCCGAGGTGTGGTCTTCGGCGGCGAGCGTGACCCCGACCGTCGAGACCGATTGCCAAACCCGCCGCGATGCCCGCCGCGGCGGCCAGGGTGAACGCGGTTATCGGCGGCTGCTCCGGTCACAGTCGTGATTGTTTGCCGCGACTGACCGGCTTCGCGATCCTCGCGACCGATAAGTCCGGATTCGCTGCAGGTACCCCGGTGGGGCCGCGTCGATGCGACTGCCCGTCGTGACACCATGTCCCGATGCCTTTTCCGCGCACTCTGGCCGTGCTGGCCGCCACCGCGGCGCTGCTGGCAGCCTGTGGCCACGATGCCGCCCGGCCTCCCGCGCCGACCACGACCAGCAAGACTGTCGCTGCGCCGCCGGCGCCACCGGTCTGCGCCGACCCGACGGCCGTGCCGGCCAAGCTGTCGACCCGCGACAAGCTGGCCCAGCTGCTGATGGTGGGTGTGAAGGACGCCGACGACGCCCGCGCCGTGGTCAACGGCTACCACGTCGGCGGGATCTTCATCGGCAGCTGGACGGACCTGGGGATTTTCAAGGGTCCGTTGGCGGAGATCGTGGCCAGCGCGGGTCCGCTGCCGCTGGCGGTCAGCGTCGACGAAGAAGGCGGCCGGGTGTCGCGGTTGAAGTCGCTGATCGGCACGGCCCCGTCGCCCCGGGAGCTGGCCAAGACCCAATCCGTCGATCAGGTCCACGACCAGGCGGCGCAGCGCGGTAACAAGATGCACGACCTGGGCATCACGATCGACTTCGCGCCGGTGGTCGACGTCTCCGACGACCCGGACGACAGTGTGATCGGCGACCGCTCGTTCAGCAACGACCCGAACACCGTCACCGCCTACGCCGGGGCTTATGCGCGAGGTCTGCGAGAGGCCGGAGTGCTGCCGGTGCTCAAACATTTCCCCGGCCACGGGCACGGGTCCGGTGATTCGCATAAGAACGGGGTCGTCACGCCGCCGCTGGCCGACCTGCAGAACGTTGACCTGGTCCCGTACCGGACATTGGTGGCCCAAGCACCGGTCGCGGTCATGATCGGTCACCTGCAGGTTCCCGGGCTGACCGGCGACGACCCGGCCAGCTTGAGCCGGCCCGCGGTGCAGTTGCTGCGCGACGGCATCGGCTACGGGGGCCCACCTTTCAACGGCCCGGTATTCAGCGACGACCTGTCCAGCATGGCCGCGATCTCCGATCGGTACGGCGTGGCCGAAGCGGCGCTGCGGACTTTGCAGGCGGGCACCGATGTCGCGCTGTGGGTCACCACCGACGAGGTCCCGGCAGTCCTGGACCGCCTCGAAAAGGCGGTATCCGCAGGCGAATTGGCATTGCCCGCGGTGGACCAATCGGTCGTGCGGGTGGCGACGATGAAGGGCCCCGGCCGGACGTGTGGACACTGACCGGCCGCTCGATCGTTACCCTGGAGTCAGATTTGACGTGGCCCGAAGGGCTTGAAAGGGCGCAGCGATGGCAGGTGGTACCAAGCGGCTACCGCGCGCCGTCCGGGAACAGCAGATGCTCGACGCCGCCGTGCAGATGTTCTCGGTCAACGGCTATCACGAGACCTCGATGGACACCATCGCCGCGGCGGCCGAGATCTCCAAGCCGATGCTGTACCTGTATTACGGCTCCAAAGAGGACTTGTTCGGCGCCTGCCTGAACCGCGAGATGACCCGGTTCATCGACGCGGTGCGCGCCGACATCGACTTCACCCAAAGCCCAAGGGATTTGCTGCGGAACACCATCGGGTCGTTTCTGCGCTACATCGACGCCAACCGTGCCTCCTGGATCGTGATGTACACCCAGGCCATCAGCTCGCAGGCTTTCGCCCACACCGTGCGGGAAGGACGCGAGCAGGTCATCGAGCTGGTGGCCGGCCTGGTGCGGGAGAACAGTCGCACGCCGCGCACGGACGCCGAGCATCAGATGATGGCAGTCGCGCTGGTGGGCGCGGGCGAGGCGATGGCGAACCGGCTGTCCACCGGAGACATCGACGTCGACGAGGCGGCCGAGCTGATGATCGACTTGTTCTGGCACGGCCTGCGGGGCGTGCCGGTGGATCAGGACGCCGGCGCTTCATCCCGCACCGCGGGCTAGATTCGTGCAGTGCCCCGCTTGCCGGGTCCAATCCCGGGCCGCAATGTCGACTTCTTCTGTGCGGTCGTCATTGTGGGATTGCTGGCCGGGGCCGCGGGGCTGTCGACGACGTTCGTGCTGCGCATTGTCGATCACCTGACGTACAACTACAGCTTCGGCACCCTGTTGGCCGGGGTCACCGGTAGCAGCCCGGTGCGCCGGGTGGTGGGGCCGATGGTCGGCGCCGCGCTGGCCGCACTGGGTTGGTGGATCCTGCGGCGCAACGCCGAGGTGCCGCCGCTGGCCGGAACCATCGCCCGCCATGACCGGATACCGCGGCTGTCCTGGAGCGTCGACGCCATGCTGCAGGTGGTGTTGGTCGGCTCGGGGGCATCCCTGGGCCGGGAAGGGGCGCCACGCCAATTCGCCGCGGCGCTCAGCGATTTGGCTACCGGCTGGCTCAGGCGGCTGTCGACCCGCGACCGCGAGATCCTGTTGGCCTGCGCGGCCGGGGCGGGGCTGGGCGCGGTGTACGCGGTGCCGCTGGCCGGTGCGTTGTTCTCGGCGCGGATCATGCTCAACACCTGGCATCCGCGGGCGCTGGGCGCGGCGCTGCTCACCTCCGGCCTGGCCGTCGCTATCGGCTCGGCCATTACCCGCGATCAACCGAACCTGGAGTGGCCGATCGGGGAGTCGACGTACCTGCTGACCGCGCACGGGTTGCTCTTGGCCCCATTCGCCCTCGCGGTGGGGTTGGCGTTCAACCGGCTGATGTCGGCGGCGCGCCCCGCCCGCCAGATCCGCAGCTGGGTCCTGATCCCCGCGCTGGCCGGCGCCGGCCTGGTGATGGGCATCTGCTCGCACTGGTGGCCCGAATTACCCGGCAACGGCCGCAGCATCCTGACCGTCAGCCTGGCCAGTGGGCTGACGCTGTCCGCGGCGGCCGCGATCCTGGTGTTGAAGCCGCTGCTGACTGCGGTGTTTCTACGCGCCGGCGGGGCGGGCGGCATGCTCACGCCGTCGCTGGCCACCGGCGCGGCAATGGGCACGCTGCTGGTGCTGACCATCAATTGGATTGCCGGGACGCACCTGCACGTGCCGGCGGTCTCGCTGGCCGGCGCCGCCGGGGTGCTCGCGGTCACCCAGGGTTCACCGATCTGGGCCGCGATCTTCGTCTGGGAACTCGCTCGGCCGCCACTGTGGCTGTTCTTGGTTTTTCTGCTGACCGCCACGGGCGCACACGGACTGAAAAAGCTGCTGAGCGTGCGCGCGCAGAAGCACGACGAACGCGCCGGCTAGAAGCTGGAGCGGCTAAAGCGGCCGGACGCTGCCGGTCAGGTGCGGGTAGCCCTTGGCGATATTGCGCAGCGATAGCTCCCAGCCCTGGTTGCCTTCGTCGATGTAGAGGCCCGTGGTCGCGGGCAGGATCACCGGCTTTCCGAACCGTACCGAGTACCGGGCCGCGTCGGGGATCCGGGCTTCGATGTTGGCCAATACCGCTGCGGCACTGAACATTCCATGTGCAATGACGGTCGGGAATCCGAACAGCTTGGCGGCGATCGGGTTGGTGTGGATCGGGTTGTGATCGCCACCGACGACGGCGTAGCGCCGGATCTGGCCGGGCGTGATTCGCAGCACCGTGGGCGGCGGCGGAAGCTTGGGCTGCTTTTGCGGCGGCGATTTGGGCTCGTCAGACAAGCTGGTGCGCTGCTGATGCAGGAAGGTCGTGACTTGGTGCCACGCGATTTCGTTGCCGACGCTGACGTCGGTCACCAGGTCGACCAGCAGGCCCTTGCGGTGCTCGCGAAGATTCTCCGCGGTCACCGACACCGCGACGGTGTCGGTGACCGCGATGGGCCGGTATTGCGTGATGTGGTTCTCGGTGTGCACCGAACCCATAGCGGCGAAAGGGAAGTCAAAACCCGTCACCAACGACATCAGTGCCGGAAAGGTCAACGCGAACGGATAGGTGAGCGGCACATTGTTCCCGTAGCGCAGGCCGGTGATCGCGGCGTACTCCGCCACGTTCGTCTGGTCGATCGGCAGTTCCTCGACGGTCACCGTGCGGCTGGGCAGCTGGTCCGTCCGGGGCACCAGGGGCAGCGCCCCGGCGGCCGCTCGCAGCATGTTCCTCAGGCCGCTGGGCTGATTCATCGCGTTCTCCTCGAGCCTTGTGAAACCTATGCGCCCAGCATGGCCTGGCCACAGACGCGAATGACATTGCCGGTCACCGCGTTTGACGCTGGGTTGGCGAAGTAGGCGATGGTCTCCGCGACATCGACCGGTTGGCCGCCCTGCAGTAGCGAGTTCATCCGGCGGCCCACCTCACGGGTGGCCAGCGGAATCGCCGCCGTCATCTGGGTTTCGATGAATCCCGGCGCCACGGCGTTGATCGTGATGCCCTTCTCGTGGAGCCCGGGTGCCAGCGCCTGGGTGAGGCCGATCATCCCGGCCTTCGTGGTGGCGTAGTTCGTCTGCCCGCGGTTGCCGGCGATCCCGGCCATCGACGACAAGCCGATCACCCGGCCGCCTTCGCCGATGCTGCCGTTTCCGATCAGCCCTTCGGTAAGTCGTTGCGGGGCAAGCAAATTGACGGCCAAGACGGCATCCCAACGGGCATCGTCCATGTTGGCCAGCAACTTGTCGCGGGTGATGCCGGCGTTGTTGACCAGCACGTCGGCGTGGCCGGCGTAGTGGTCGCGCAGGTGCTCGGTGATCTTGTCGACGGCGTCGTCGGCGGTGACGTCGAGCCACAGCGCCGTGCCCCCCACCTGACTCGCGGTCTCGGCCAGCGTCTCGGCGACGGACTCCACGTCGATCGCGACCACTCGGGCGCCGTCGCGGGCGAAAACTTGGGCAATCGTGGCGCCGATGCCCCGCGCGGCGCCGGTGACGATCGCCACCTTGCCGTCCAGCGGCCGGTCCCAGTCCGCCGGGGGGGTGGAGTCATCGGCCCCGAGGTAGAACACCTGGCCGTCGACGTACGCCGATTTGGCCGAAAGGATAAACCGCATCGTCGATTCCAGGCCTGTCGCGGCCGGCTTGGCCTCCGGCGACAGGTAGACCAGCGCCGCGGTCGCGCCGTGGCGCAGTTCCTTGCCCAGCGAACGGGTGAAGCCCTCGAGCGCGCGCTGCGCGATCCGTTCGTCGGTGCTGGCGGCGGCGTCGGGTGTGGTGCCGACCACAACGACGCGTGCGCAGTGGCCCAGGTTGCGCAGCAGCGGCGTGAAGAAATCATGTAACGCCTTGAGTCCACTTGGCGCCGTGATGCCGGTGGCGTCGAACACCAGGCCGCCGAATCGGTCCGCCCAGCGACCACCCAGGTTGTTGCCGACCACGTCGTAGTCGTTGTCCAGTGCCGCCCGCAGCGGCTCGACGACCCGGCCGTCGCCCCCGATCAGCAAGGATCCGGACAGCGGCGCATCGCCGGGGGCGTAGCGGCGCAGCTCCTCGGGTTGGGGCACACCAAGCTGCCTTGCCACAAAGGATCCGGGGCCGGAGTTGACAACGTGCGAGAACAGATCGGACGAACGATTGGGAGCCACTGAGCTGCCTTCCGTTTCTTGAGTGCCGTACAAGCCAACCGTATCGGGGACGAACTTACTGCAGAGTAAGAACAGTGGGTAGTATGGGTCCCAACGGCCAATCCCCCAAACTGATAACCGGAGATGAACGTGGCCCCTGCAAGTTCTGAGGCAAACAATCAGGCAGCTCAGACGAGCTTGAAGTCCCGGCGACGCGTCGCCGTCCTGGGCGGCAATCGCATTCCCTTCGCACGCTCGGACGGCGCCTATGCCGAGGCGTCCAATCAAGACATGTTCACCGCGGCCCTGGGCGGCCTGGTGGACCGGTTCGGACTGGCCGGGCAGCGGCTTGGCGTGGTCGTCGGCGGTGCCGTGCTCAAACACAGCCGCGACTTCAACCTCATGCGCGAGTGCGTGCTGGGCTCCGAATTATCTTCGTACACATCGGCGTTCGACATTCAGCAGGCCTGCGGCACGGGCCTGCAAGCGGCGATCGCCGCAGCCGACGGCATCGCGTCGGGCCGCTACGACGTCGCCGCCGCAGGCGGAGTGGACACCACCTCGGATCCGCCGATCGGCCTGGGCGACAACCTGCGCCGCACCCTGCTGAAGTTGCGCCGGTCCAAGTCCAACCTGCAACGGCTGAAGCTGGTCGGCACACTGCCCGCCACCCTGGGTGTCGAGATCCCGGCGAACAGCGAGCCGCGCACCGGGCTGTCGATGGGGGAGCATGCCGCGATCACCGCCAAGCAAATGGGGATCAAGCGGGTAGACCAGGACGAATTGGCCGTCGCCAGCCACCACAACATGGCCGCGGCCTACGACCGAGGCTTCTTTGACGACCTCGTCACCCCATTCCTGGGGCTGTACCGCGACGACAATCTGCGGGCCAACTCCAGTGCGGAAAAGCTCGCCACGCTGCGCCCGGTTTTCGGCGTGAAGGCCGGCGACGCGACGATGACGGCGGGCAATTCGACACCGTTGACCGACGGTGCGTCCGTTGCCCTGCTGGCCACCGAGGAGTGGGCGGCCGACCATTCGTTGCCCGCATTGGCCTTCCTAGTGGACGCGGAGACGGCCGCGGTCGACTACGTCAACGGACGCGACGGGTTGCTGATGGCGCCCACCTATGCGGTCCCCCGGCTGCTGGCTCGCAATGGGCTGAGCCTGCAGGATTTCGACTTCTACGAAATCCACGAAGCTTTTGCCTCGGTGGTGCTGGCACATCTGCAGGCGTGGGAGTCCGAGGAGTACTGCAAGGAGCGGTTGGGGCTCGACGCCGCCCTCGGGCCGATTGATCGGTCCAAACTCAACGTCAACGGTTCGTCGTTAGCCGCTGGTCACCCGTTCGCGGCCACCGGCGGACGGATTCTCGCCCAGGCCGCCAAACAGCTTGCCGAGAAGAAGGCGGAACGCGCAGGTGGGGGTCCGGCGCGCGCGCTGATCTCGATCTGCGCGGCAGGCGGGCAGGGCGTGGCCGCCATCTTGGAGGCGTGACCTGCGCGCAGACCGCAGCCGGCCCATTAACCCGCGGTGACGCATGAAGTAGCTCACAGCTGATTAGCACAACCAGGCTATGGGTAACCGATGTCCGGATAGCCCCGTGCTGTGGTCTGACCCCCCGACCCCGACGGCAACACGGGGCATCCCTGAATCAAACGCCGGGATGAAAAAACGGGCGTGCGAAAAGGGCCGCCGCTGGTTTGAGGGGATCCAGCGGCGGTCTTTTTCGCGTCGCTTCCGAGACACAAAATCCCCCGCTTCAGCGTGGAAGCGGGGGATTTTGTTGTGCTCGTTGAGCCGCTTAGAAGGCGGCCTCGTCCAGCTCCATGATGTCGTTGTCCAGCGTCTCGATCACCTCGCGGGTGCTGGCCAACAGCGGCAGGAAGTTCTTCGCGAAGAACGACGCCACCGCGATCTTGCCCTCGTAGAACGACCGCTCGGAGCCGCTGGCACCGGCATCCAGCGCGGCCACGGCCACGGCGGCCTGACGCTGCAGCAACCAGCCGATGACCAAATCGCCGACGCTCATCAGGAAACGCACCGAACCCAGGCCCACCTTGTACAGGCTGGTGACGTCCTGCTGTGCCTCCATCAGGTAGCCGGTCAGCGTGGCCGCCATGGACTGGACGTCAGCCAGGGCCTTGGCCAGCAGCTCGCGCTCGCTCTTCAAGCGGCCGTTGCCGGTCTCGCTGTCGACGAACTTCTGAATCTGCTCCGACACGTGCGCCAGGGCCTGACCCTTGTCGCGCACGATCTTGCGGAAGAAGAAGTCCTGCGCCTGGATGGCCGTGGTGCCTTCGTAGAGCGAATCGATCTTGGCATCGCGGATGTACTGCTCGATCGGGTAGTCCTGCAGGAAGCCGGACCCACCGAACGTCTGCAGGCTCTCGGTCAGCTTCGCGTAGGCCTGTTCGGAGCCCACTCCCTTGACCACCGGCAGCATCAGGTCGTTGACCTTGACCGCCAGGTTGGCATCCACACCGTGCAGCGCCTCGGCAACCGCCGAGTCCTGGTAGGTCGCGGTGAACAGGTATAGCGCACGCAGACCCTCGGCATACGACTTCTGGGTCATCAGCGACCGGCGTACGTCCGGGTGGTGTGTGATGGTCACCCGCGGCGCGGACTTGTCGGTCATCTGGGTCATGTCGGCGCCCTGCACCCGCTCCTTGGCGTAGGCCAGTGCGTTCAGGTAGCCGGTCGACAGGGTGGCGATCGCCTTGGTACCTACCATCATGCGGGCTTGTTCGATGACCTCGAACATCTGCGCGATGCCGTTGTGCACCTCGCCGACCAGCCAGCCCTTAGCGGGCACGCCGTGCTGACCGAACGACAGCTCACAGGTCGCGGAGACCTTGAGGCCCATCTTGTGCTCGACGTTGGTGACGAAGGCGCCGTTGCGCTCGCCCAGTTCACCGGTCTCGAAGTCGAACAGGAACTTGGGCACGAAGAACAGCGACAACCCCTTGGTGCCGGGACCGGCGCCCTCCGGGCGGGCCAGCACCAGGTGGAAGATGTTCTCGAACAAGTCGCCGGAGTCGGCCGAGGTAATGAACCTCTTGACCCCGTCGATGTGCCAGGAACCGTCTTCTTGTTGCACCGCTTTGGTGCGGCCGGCGCCGACGTCCGAGCCGGCGTCCGGCTCGGTGAGCACCATGGTGGAACCCCAACCGCGCTCAGCGCACAGCACGGCCCACTTCTTCTGCTCCTCGGTGCCGAGGTGGTACAGGATGTTGGCGAAGCCGGCGCCGCCGGCGTACATCCAGACCGCCGGGTTGGCGCCAAGGATGTGCTCGTGCAGCGCCCACAGCAGAGACTTGGGTGCGGGCACGCCGCCGAGGGCCTCGTCGAGGCCTACCTTGTCCCAGCCGCCCTCCTGGACCGCACGAATCGACTTCTTGAACGCTTCCGGCAGGGTCACCGAGTGCGTCTCGGGGTCGAACACCGGCGGGTTGCGGTCACCTTCGACGAACGACTCCGCGACCGGCCCCTCGGCCAGTCGGCTCATCTCGTTCAACATTTCCCGGGCCGTGTCGGCGTCCAGGTCGGCGTACTCGCCTTGGCCTAGCGCCTTGTCGACGCCCAGCACCTCAAACAAGTTGAATACCTGGTCACGAACGTTGCTCTTGTAGTGGCTCACTGAGTTCCTCCTCGTTGAGAACGCCACGCTGTGGTTGGGTACTTGGGCTAAGTTACCCACCAGTAACACGCTTTAAAATATAACCGTTCGGTAACCGGCGCAAGTGAATGTGAGCTAGATTTCACTGCCTAATTAACCAACCGGTTGGGAAGGGCGAGTCCGCGCCTTCGACAGGCGCTCTACCTGCGGCGATAATGGAAGCGTGACAGGTGTGAAGAGCGTCACCGCCTTGCCCGTGGTGGATCTGGCGGCGGGTACCGACGTGTTGCGCGACGTCCTGCGCGAGGCCGCCCATCAGGTGGGTTTCTTTTACCTGACCGGCCACGGCGTGCCGCAGGCACTCGTCGACCGGGTGCTCGAGGCGGCCCGCGCGTTGTTCGCGCTGCCGCAGGCCGACAAGGACGCGGTGGCGATGGTGCGCAGCCCGCATTTCCGCGGTTACACCCGGCTGGGTGGCGAGTTGACCCTGGGCGAGGTGGATTGGCGCGAGCAGATTGATATCGGACCCGAGCGACCACCGGTGGGTGGGCCGGGCCGGCCCGACTACCTCTGGCTGCAGGGCCCCAACCAGTGGCCGGCGGCGCTGCCCGAGCTGCCGGCGGTCATCGCCGAGTGGGACGCGGCGCTGTCCGGGGTGGCCCGCACCCTGCTGCGGCACTGGGCCGCGTCGCTGGGCAGTCCGCCCGACGTGTTCGACGACGCCTTCGCCGAGACGCCCGCCACCCTGATCAAGGTCATCCGCTATCCGGCCCGGGCGGCCAGCCCGCAGGGCGTCGGGGCGCACCGGGACTCCGGGGTGCTCACGTTACTGCTCGCCGAACCGGGCAGTCGGGGCCTGCAGGTGCGGCGAGACCGCGGCGGCGACCCCGGCGAGGGCTGGGTAGACGTGGCGCCGCTGGAGGGGGCGTTCATCGTCAACATTGGCGAGCTGCTCGAGGTTGCGACCGGCGGCTACCTGCGTGCCACCGAGCACCGGGTGAATCTGCGCGAGGCGGCCTCGGAGCGCATTTCGGTGCCGTTCTTCTTCAATCCCCGGCTGGACGCGCAGCTACCGGTGCTCTCGCTACCGGGCGAACTCGCGGCGCGCACCGATCGGACCTGGACGCCGACCAAGAACCCGTCCGACCCGATCTTCTCGGTCTACGGGCGTAACGCCTGGAAAAGCCGGGTGCGGGCGCACCCGGATGTGGCCGCCGCGCACGGATATTCGACCGGTAATGTTGGACCGGCGAATCCGTCGTCGGGTCAAGGGGCGAATGAAGTCCAGTGAATGCATCGAACAAGCTGACACCGTCCACACTTCGTGATGCTTTCGGTCACTTCCCGTCCGGCGTGGTGGCGATCGCCGCGGAGGTTTCCGGGACCCGGGTGGGACTGGCTGCCAGTACCTTTGTCCCCGTCTCGCTGGACCCGCCCCTGGTGTCATTCTGCGTGCAGAACACCTCGACCACCTGGCCCAAGCTCAAGGACCTGCCGATGCTGGGCATCAGCGTGCTCGGTGAGGCGCACGACGAGGCCGCGCGCACCCTGGCCGCCAAGACCGGCGACAGGTTCGCCGGTATGGAGACGGTGTCCTACGAGTCGGGCGCGGTCTTCATCAAGGGCACCGGCCTGTGGCTGGAGAGCGCGATCGAGCAACTGATCCCGGCGGGGGACCACGTCATCGTTGTCCTGCGGGTCAACGAGGTGACGGTGAATCCCGAGGTAGCACCGATTGTCTTCCACCGCAGCGCATTTCGCCGCCTCGGCGTCTAAATCTCGACGCGAGACTGTAACGACCGACGCATTCGAGACACGGCGTAGGTAGTTACAGCCTGGCGGGAAACTAACGGCGGAACAGCTTGTTGCCCAGCCAGACGATCGGGTCGTATTTGCGGTCGGCGACCCGCTCTTTCATCGGGATCAGCGCGTTGTCGGTGATCTTGATGTGTTCCGGGCAGACCTCGGTGCAGCACTTGGTGATGTTGCAGTAGCCCAGGCCGTGCTCTTCCTGCGCCTGGTTGCGCCGGTCGAGGGTGTCCAGGGGATGCATTTCGAGTTCGGCGATGCGCATCAGGAAGCGCGGCCCGGCGAACGCCTCCTTGTTTTCCTCGTGGTCGCGGACCACGTGGCAGACGTTCTGGCACAGGAAGCACTCGATGCACTTGCGGAACTCCTGCGAGCGCTGAACGTCGACCTGCGCCATCCGGTACTCCCCGGGCTGCAGTTCCTTCGGCGGCGCGAAAGACGGTATTTCACGGGCCTTTTCGTAGTTGAACGAAACGTCGGTGACCAGATCGCGAATCACCGGGAAGGTCCGTAGCGGTGTCACCGTCACCACCTCGTCCTCGGCGAACGTGGACATCCGGGTCATGCACATCAACTTCGGCTTGCCGTTGATTTCGGCCGAGCAGGATCCGCACTTACCTGCCTTGCAGTTCCACCGCACCGCGAGGTCGGGCGTCTGGGTCTGCTGCAGGCGATGGATGATGTCGAGCACCACCTCGCCCTCGTTGACCTCGACGGTGAAGTTCTCCAGGTCGCCGCCGGAGTCGTCGCCGCGCCAGACCCGCATCGTCGCGTTGTAGCCCATTAGTCTCTCCGTCCTGGGTGTTCGGCCAGTTCGTCGGTGGTGAAGTACTTCTCCAGCTCGGAGATCTCGAAGAGCTCTAGCAAATCTTCCCGCATCGGCACCTGGTCTTCGCGGGTGACGGAGATGTCGGGAATCACGTCATCGTCGCCGCCGGTTGCGCGGCACACCAGCAGCACCTTGCGCCACGACGAGTCCATTCCCGGATGATCGTCGCGAGTGTGTCCACCGCGGCTTTCGGTGCGCATCAGCGCGGCCTTGGCGACGCATTCGCTGACCAGCAGCATGTTGCGCAGGTCGATCGCCAGGTTCCAGCCGGGGTTGTACTGGCGGTGTCCCTCGACGCGGATGTGCTTGAACCGCTCCCGGAATCCGTTGAGCCGTTCCAGGGCCTCGGCGATCTCGCCTTCCTTGCGGATGATGCCCACCAGGTCGTTCATCGACTGCTGTAGTTCCAGTTGCAGCGTGTACGGGTTCTCGGCGGCGGTCCCGTTCGTCGGTCCCTCGAAGGGGGCCAGCGCCCGCTTTGCCGCCGCTTCCACGGTGGCCTCGCTCACGGTCGGGCGGCTGGACAGCGCCCGCGCGTAGTCGGCCGCACCCAGTCCGGCGCGCCGGCCGAAGACCAGCAGGTCCGACAGCGAGTTACCGCCCAGCCGGTTGGAGCCGTGCATGCCGCCGGAGCACTCGCCCGCGGCGAACAGGCCGGCGACCTTCGCCGCTCCGGTGTCGGGGTCCACCTCGACACCGCCCATCACGTAGTGGCAGGTGGGTCCGACTTCCATCGGCTCTTTGGTGATGTCGACTCCCGCCAGCTCCATGAACTGGTGGTACATCGACGGCAGCCGCCGTTTGATCTCATCGGGTGTCAACCGGGACGCGATGTCCAGGTAGACCCCGCCGTGCGGGGTGCCGCGACCCGACTTCACCTCGGAGTTGATCGCCCGGGCGACCTCATCGCGGGGCAACAGGTCCGGGGTGCGGCGGGCCGAGTCGTTGTCCTTGAGCCACTGGTCGGCCTCTTGCTCGGATTCGGCGTACTGACCCTTGAAGACCGGGGGGATGTAGTCGAACATGAAGCGCTTGCTGTCCGAGTTCTTCAGCACCCCGCCGTCGCCGCGCACACCCTCGGTGACCAGGATCCCTTTCACACTCGGCGGCCACACCATGCCCGTCGGATGGAACTGGATGAACTCCATGTTGATCAGCGTCGCGCCCGCCCGCAGTGCCAACGCGTGGCCGTCGCCGGTGTACTCCCACGAGTTCGACGTGACCTTGAACGATTTGCCGATCCCGCCGGTGGCCAGCACCACAGCGGGTGCCTCGAAGACGACGAATCGGCCGCTTTCGCGCCAGTAGCCGAATGCTCCCGAGATCACGTCACCGTCTTTGAGCAACTCGGTGATCGCGCACTCGGCGAACACCTTGATTCGGGCCTCGTAGTCGCCGAGTTCGGCGTAATCCTCTTGCTGCAGTGAGACGATCTTTTGCTGCATGGTGCGGATCAGCTCCAGGCCGGTGCGGTCGCCGACGTGCGCCAGCCGCGGGTAGGTGTGCCCGCCGAAGTTGCGCTGGCTGATCTTGCCGTCTTTGAGGCGGTCGAACAGCGCGCCGTAAGTCTCCAGCTCCCAGACCCGGTCGGGTGCCTCCTTGGCGTGCAGTTCGGCCATCCGCCAGTTGTTCAGGAACTTGCCACCGCGCATCGTGTCGCCGAAGTGGGTCTTCCAGTTGTCCTTCGGGTTGGTGTTGCCCATCGAGGCCGCGCAGCCGCCCTCGGCCATGACCGTGTGGGCCTTGCCGAACAGGGATTTGGTCACCACCGCGACCTTGAGGCCACGCTCGCGCGCCTCGATGACCGCGCGCAAGCCCGCGCCCCCGGCACCGATGACGACGACGTCGTAGGAGTGCCGTTCGACCTCAGTCATGGAACCTCTCTCAACTTTCTAGTGTCCGTGAAAGGGCTTCTCAGCCAACAAATCTCAGGTCAGAGATGGTGCCACTGGCCACCAGTGCCACGTAGAAGTCGGTGAGCATCAGGGTGCCCAGCGTGATCCACGCGTACAACTTGTGCCGGGTGTTCAGCACGCTGATCTGGGACCAGATCCAATACCGCACAGGGTGTTTGGAGAAGTGCTTAAGCCGGCCGCCGGTCACGTGCCGGCACGAATGGCAGGACAGCGTGTAGACCCACAGCATGATCACGTTGCCGAGCAGGATCAGGTTGCCCAGGCCGAAGCCGAATCCGCCGGGGCCGGAATCGGAGTGGAACGCGACGATCGCGTCGTAGCTGTTGATCACCGAGATGATGCCGGCGATGTAGAAGAAATACCGGTGAGTGTTCTGGATGATCAGCGGGAGTCTGGTCTCGCCGCTGTAGTGAGCGCGCGGCTCCGCGACTGCGCAGGCGGTGGGCGACTGCCACACCGTGCGGTAGTAGGCGCCGCGGTAGTAATAGCAAGTCAGCCGGAACAGCAGCAGGAACGGCAGCGTCAATGCCGCGTACGGCACAAACCACCAGTCCGGCAGGATCTGCGGCCAGAATTCGCTGGCCTCACCACAGGCCTTGGCCATGCACGGCGAATAGAACGGCGTCAGGTAGTGGTACTGCGGGACGAAGAAATACTCCTTCTGCAGCCCGCGCGCCGTCGCGTAGATAAGGAATGCGGCGAAGCCCAGGTCAATTCTTAACGGAGACAACCACCACCGGTCGGTGCGTAGCGTCCGTTGCCGGATGTGGGCGCGTGTGGGTGAAAAGACACCGGACGCATGACGGTTCGCCGTGGGAGCGCTCATCAAGTGTTCCTCTTCGAACAGGGCTGTTGGTCGAAGGGTACAAGACACAGCCCTCCGTTTTAACGGGGGCTTGGAATATCAGGAGCGATTGTGACCCCCGACACCCTCGTCGTCGACATCGCGCCAGAAATCGGTGTCGTACTGGGTGTCGGGAATGGTGATCTTCTCGCCGGAATGCTGCACCGTCGCGCGCGCCAAATCTAATTCCGACACATCGGTGTCGAGTAATTCAATATCGCTCATGATCCGGTCGGCGTCGATCACGATGCGACGCATTGCCGGGCTGTCGCCGTAGCGCGACTTCAAGGAGCTCACGCACCGCCGCAAGCCGCCGATGAGATCGTGCAGTTCGACGAGTTCAGTCGTGGTGGACAAGAGATGCTCCTAGGGCCGGGGGTGTCACGAATCACAGTATGACTTTCGATACTATCCATCGCACCCGACTGACGTCGGGCAGACGACTAGGCGAGATTGCGGAGCAAACACGCATGACAGGTCGGACCGCCGCCGCCCAGCACGCGGAGGCGCTGCTGAAATTGCATCAGCCAGGCAACCCGGTAGTGCTCCCGACCGTATGGGATGCCTGGTCGGCGCGTCTTGCTACGAATGCCGGATTTGTCGCCCTGACCGTGGGCAGCCATCCGTTGGCCGACTCGATTGGCAAACCCGACGGCGAAGGCATGTCGTTCGACGACGTCGTCAGCCGGGTCGCCCAGTCTTTTCCTGCGCCAGGATGGGGACGAGTCGGACCGCGTCGAACGGGCGGTGGCGCGCTTGGCCGAAGCGGCCGACGCGGGCGCCGATGTGCTCTATCCGGTAGGCCGCCACGACCCGGAAACGTTGCGGCGCTTGGCTGCTGAGCTGCCGTTACCGATCAATGCGATCGCGTTGCCCGACCGGGACGACCCGGCGTCGTTCGGCCCGCTGGGCGTCGCGCGGATCAGTTTCGGTCCGTTCCTGCAAGCCGCCCTGGCGAGCCGGGCCAACGAACTCCTGGCCCGCTGGGGCTGATCGGCTAGATCGGCTAGATCGGCTCAAGCATCCGATGGGGCCGCCGAAGCGCCCGGCTGACTGGATCCTCGCGACTCGGATCACTCGGGCGCCGCGGCGGATGTGCGATCAGGTCTGCGACATCGGGGACTTGATCACACCGTCCGCAACGGCGATCCTGCCCGATTGCGCCTCCGCACTCGGCATGTAAATAGGTTCTCCTGCTTACCTTTTCGAGGTAATTCTCGTTGCCCCAGCTGATCATCGACCAGATCATCGGCCACAACTGACGACCCTTGGCGGTCAACTCGTATTCGCCGTCCGCCTTGGCCAGCACATTCTCTTTGACGAGGAATGCCAGCCGGTCGGCCAGCACGGCTTTCGGGATGCCGAGATGGCTGCGAAAGTCGCTGAACCGGTGTACCCCGTAGAAAGCGTCGCGCATGATCAGCAAGGTCCAGCGCTCGCCGACGATCTCCAAAGACCGGGCGATGGGGCAGCTTTCGCTGGGATATACGCGAGGAAGGGCCATGCCCCGATATTACGCCTTGCTGGTTCGGTCACTGAACCGTATAGTTCAAGTCGGTAAGTTCGTTCACCGAACCAATGGGGTAGGCCGCGATGAAGGCAGTCAGCTACGACCGTTTCGGTGGGCCGGAAGTGCTTGAGTACCTTGACATTCCAGACCCAATGCCCGGCCCTCGGCAGCTGCTCGTCGAAACGGCGGCGATCGGGGTCAATTTCCCCGACATCCGCGAACGGTTGGGTGTCTACAACAGGGCCGAGACTCGGGTGGGCGGGGTGCAGCTCCCGCAGGTCGGGGGCCTGGCAGTCGCGGGCACCGTCGTCGCGGCCGGCTCGCGGGCTTCGGCGGCAGTGGGCACCAAGGTGGTCGCGCTGATGACCAGAGGCGCATACGCCCAGCTCGCAGTGGCCGACGAAGCGCTGTGCGCGGTCATCGACGACGACGCCTTTGCGGCACAAGCGGTACCGCTGGCCGGTTTCGCCGCGCAGGCCGCTTGTGCGTATCTGCTCCTGCAGGCCTCGACCACGCTGCGAGCCGGCGAGTCGCTGTTGGTGCACGGTGCCGCGGGCGGAGTGGGCAGCCTCGCGGTGCAGATCGGTAAGGCGCTCGGAGCCGGGCTGGTGATCGGAACGGCCAGCACCGCGCCGCGGCGCGAATTCGTCAAGGCGCTGGGCGCCGACGCGGCGATCTCCTACGACGGGCCCGGTTGGACCGAGCAGGTGCGCGAGCTGACCTCGGGCCGCGGCGTTGATGTCTTGATCGAGTCGATCGGTGGCGAGGTATTCGAGCAGAACTTCGACGCGCTGGCCACCTTCGGCCGGTATCTGCTGCTGGGTTCCAGCCGAAGCCCCGGCGAGCCGTTCGCGGCGCGTCGACTGATGACCCGATCGCAGGCCCTGATCGGTTTTTACCTTCCGGTCTTCTACGAGCGGCCCGAACTGATCGCCAACGCGCTGCGCTTTCTGGCCGACGGCGTCAAGGCCGGCCAGATCACGCCGGCAGTCGACGAGGTATTGCCCCTGAACCAGGCCGCCGAGGCACATCGGCGGTTGGAGAGCCGCGAAGTACGCGGCGTCATCGTCCTGGACCCGACCATCGAATCGTGAGGAATGCCATGACAAGTACCGTTAAGACAGCCGAATTCACTGCGGTGTCGCACACCATGAACCGCATCGACATCAGCACCGGTATCGAATTCGAGGATTTCATCGCGGCTTTCGAGAAAGCCGCGCCCGTGGTCGATCGCGCGGTGGTGCGGGAGATCGCCGATCGCGGCGGCAGCTGGGACGACGTCCTCGCGGCCGCGGCGCGCAACGCACCCAACGGGCTGATGGTCTATGCCATGATCGACGGACTGTCGTTCTTGGCTATCGCGGGCCACACGACGAAGGCGGTGGAGTATCTGCTCGGTAACCATGTGATCGCCGAGACGATGTTTCGCCATGACCCGAAAGCGTTGTTGTACGCGCCATTACGGGTTCTGATTCACTCTGATGCCGACGGCAATGCGATCTTCTCGATCGATCAGCCCAGCGCCGCGTTCGGCAGTCTCGGCATCGCCGAGGTGACCGAGGTGGGTCACAGTCTGGATCGTAAGGTGGCAAACCTGTTGCGGGTTATCGGGATTGACGCCGACCAAGCATTCTCCTGAGGCGTCACCGTCGAGTCGTTGGGCGATTTCTCTGAAATTCGACCCAACGACTCGACGTTCGGCCCATCTGGTTGGAAATTACTTCGTGATGGCGATGCGCTGCGCCTGGGTGCCGCCCGGCTTTTTCCAGGCGCCGGTGACCCGCACGGTCAACACACCGGCGTCGTAGGAAGCCTTGATGGCCTCGCCGGTGACGTGCTCGGGCAGCTGGAACGAGCGCCGGAACGATCCATAGCGGATTTCCCGTAGCGTACGGCCGTCCGTCTCCTCGGCGTGCTCGTCGCGGTGTTCGCCGTGAATTACCAGTCGGCCCTTGTCGACCTCGACGTTGACGTCCTTCTCGACGTCAACACCAGGCAGTTCCAGGCGCACTACCGCGTCGTCTCCGTCCTTGACGATCTCGGCCGCGGGGTTGAAGCCGCTGTTCGCCGGCTTGTACCAGTCCGCCGTCGCGGCGGGGCCGAAAAAGTCGCGCAACCACCGGTCGGTGTCCCAGGCCGGTCGCGACCACACTGCGAGATTGCTCATGTCGCCTCCTCTTCGCTTCCTTGAGCTTGATTGTGAGTTCGTTGTGACCGGCACCTTGCCGGCCGGCTATACGGACAAACTTGAGTTGACCACGCTTAAGTTCCACCAGGACGTTCGCTCGAAGCGAACACACATCACACCGGAGGTTGTGACATGTGAGAGCCACGTCATACGAGCGATACATTCGACGATTTTTCCTTAATTTCGGGCGCTTAACCTCAAGGCATGACCCCAGCCCCCGATACGCGCGCGCAGTGTGCTGCCCGTCACTTGGTTGTGGTCGGGCATGGCATGGTGGGCCACCGTCTGGTCGAGGCGCTGCGCGCTCGTGATACCGACGGGTCTTGGCAGATCACCGTTTTGGCCGAAGAGGCCGACGCCGCCTATGACCGCGTGGGACTGACCTCGTACACCGAAGGCTGGGACCGCGCCCTGCTGGCACTGCCCGGCAACGACTACGCCGGCGACGAGCGGGTACGGCTGCGCCTGAACGCGCGGGTCGCCGAAATCGACCGTGCGACACAGTCGGTGGTGACATCGGACGGCGAACGGTACGACTACGACGCCCTGGTGCTGGCCACCGGTTCCTACGCGTTCGTTCCCCCCGTGCCGGGGCATGACCTGCCCGCGTGCCACGTGTACCGCACCCTGGATGACCTCGACGCCATCCGCGCCGCGGCCGAGCGTGCCCGCGATGACGGTCACAACGCAGCCGGTGTGGTGATCGGCGGCGGCTTGCTCGGGCTGGAAGCCGCCAATGCCCTGCGGCAGTTCGGGTTAGAGACGCACGTCATTGAGATGATGCCGCGACTGATGGCCCAGCAGATCGACGAGGCCGGCGGTGCGCTGCTGGCCAGAATGGTCACCGAGCTAGGGATTTCGGTGCACGTCGGCACTGGCACCGAGTCGATCGAAACCGCCCCGCGCGCGGACGGTTCGGCATCGACGCGGGTACGGCTGACCGACGGCGTGGTGATCGACGCTGGTCCGGTGATCTTCGCGGCCGGCGTTCGGCCACGCGATGAGCTGGCTGCGGCTGCGGGCTTGACGCTGGCTGAGCGCGGCGGCGTGCTCACCGACTTAACCTGCCGCACAAGCGATCCCAACATCTACGCCATCGGCGAGGTTGCCGCGATCGAGGGGCGGTGCTATGGCCTGGTCGGACCGGGCTACACCTCCGCGGAGGTCGTGGTGGACCAGTTGCTGGGTGGCGCCGCGGAGTTTCCCGAAGCGGACTTGTCCACCAAGCTCAAACTGCTGGGGGTTGACGTCGCCAGCTTCGGCGACGCGATGGGTGCGACCGAGAACTGCCTCGAGGTCGCCATCAACGATGCGGTGAACCGTACCTACGCCAAACTGGTGCTCTCCGACGACGCCAAGACCCTGCTCGGCGGGGTGCTGGTGGGCGACGCTTCCAGCTATGGGGTGCTGCGGCCCATGGTCGGCAGCGAGCTGCCGGGCGACCCGCTCGCCCTGATCGCACCGCAGGGGTCCGGCGGCGGCGCTTCGGCTTTGGGAGTCGGCGCACTCCCGGATTCGGCGCAGATCTGCTCCTGCAACAACGTCAGCAAGGCCGATCTGAAGTGCGCGATCGCCGACGGTTGCAGCGACGTCGGATCGCTGAAGTCGTGCACCGCGGCCGGCACGTCGTGTGGTTCGTGCGTGCCGCTGCTCAAGCAGCTGCTGGAAGCCGAGGGCGTCGCACAGTCCAAGGCGTTGTGCGAGCACTTCAGCCAATCGCGCGCCGAGCTCTTCGAGATCATCTCCGCCACCGAGATCCGGACCTTCTCGGGTCTGCTGGAGCGCTTCGGTCGCGGAAGGGGTTGCGACATCTGCAAACCCGTGGTCGCGTCCATCCTGGCCTCGACCGGCTCCGACCACATTCTCGAGGGCGAGCAGGCCTCACTGCAAGATTCCAACGACCACTTCCTGGCCAACATTCAGAAGAACGGGAGCTACTCGGTGGTACCGCGGGTTCCCGGCGGAGACATCAAGCCCGAACACCTGATCCTGATCGGCCAGATCGCCCAGGACTTCGGGCTTTACACAAAGATCACCGGCGGTCAGCGGATCGACCTGTTCGGCGCGCGGGTGGATCAGTTGCCGAAGATCTGGCAGCGGCTGGTGGACGGCGGTATGGAATCCGGCCACGCCTACGGCAAGGCGTTGCGTACGGTGAAGAGCTGCGTGGGCACCGATTGGTGCCGCTACGGCCAGCAGGATTCGGTGCAGCTGGCCATCGACTTGGAGTTGCGTTATCGCGGCCTGCGGGCGCCACACAAGATCAAGATGGGGGTCTCGGGCTGCGCGCGGGAATGCGCCGAGGCGCGCGGTAAGGACGTGGGCGTCATCGCCACCGAGAAGGGCTGGAACCTCTACGTCGGCGGCAACGGCGGCATGACTCCCAAGCATGCGCAGCTGCTGGCCAGCGACCTCGACACCGAGACGCTGGTCCGCTACGTCGACCGGTTCCTGATGTACTACATCCGTACCGCCGACCGGCTGCAGCGCACCGCGCCGTGGGTCGAATCCCTGGACGGCGGTCTCGATCACGTGCGCGAGGTCGTGTGCGACGACTCCCTGGGCCTGGCCGCCGAATTCGAGGCCGCGATGGAGCGGCACGTGCAGAACTACCAGTGCGAGTGGAAGGGCGTGCTCGAAGATCCGGACAAGCTGTCGCGGTTTGTCTCCTTCGTCAATGCACCGGACGAAATCGATTCGACCGTCACATTCACCGAGCATGCCGGGCGCAAAATCCCTGTGTCCATTGGGATGCCACGGGTCCGTTCATGAGTTCAGGAGGCAGCGTGACAACTCTCAACGACGTTCAGATCTGGACCACCGCGTGCACCTACGACCACCTCATCCCGGGTCGCGGTGTCGGCGTGTTGCTCGATGACGGTTCCCAGGCGGCGCTGTTCCGTCTGGATGACGGGTCGGTGCACGCGCTCGGCAACGTCGACCCGTTCTCCGGCGCGGCGGTGATCTCGCGCGGGATCGTCGGCGACCGCGGCGGTCGCGCGACCGTCCAATCACCCATCCTCAAGCAGGCTTTCGCGCTCGACGACGGTTGCTGCCTGGATGATCCGCGGGTGTCGGTGCCGGTCTACCAGGTGCGCGTTACCGAAGCGGGGGAAGTCCAGATCGCGCGATCGGCTGCCTAGCCGATATCGCCGACCAGGTACCGCTGCATCGTCGGCCCGATGGCATCGACGAGCGCGTCCACCGACATCGAGTGCAGCGGCTCGGAGCGCACGCCGTAGCGCATGATGCCGAGGCCGACCAGCTGCGAGGCGCATAACGACGCCCGCACGGCCGCCTTATCGGCGCCCAGCATCTTCAGCAGCGGACCGAAAACCGGTCCGATGAACATGCTTTGCACCACCTCGGCGGTCTTGGCCATCCCGGTGGAGGCAACCGCACTGGCCGCGAACGGGCCACCGCCGGCGGCATCCCACGTGGTAATCAGCATGTACAGCGTTCGGCGCCCTACCTGGTTGACCCCTCCGGTGATGATCCGGTCGATGAATTCCGGTGTGCCGAAGGGTAACCGCAGCATCTTCGCGACAGGGTCGAGAAGCCCACGCGATGGCTCTTCGCTACGGGGCATGGTGCCAGGATCACTCGTGGGTGATCAAAGATCAAGCATTGCCGCGTCGGCGCGTCCGGCCGTTAGCATCGCGCCGGGTGCCGGGGCGCCGCCGATGCTGCTCTGCGGAATCGACTCGCGATCAAGCGCGCCAGCCGCGGATGAGTCCCCAGCGGCCGGCTGACCAGGTCAGCGCCGCAGCTCTGGAGTTTCTCCTGAAACAGGCCGTCGGCGAGCAGGTAGGAGGCGATCGCGACTCGGCCCGCACCGTCAGCCCTCGCCATCTCCACGGCCTCGGTGATATGCGGATCGCCAATGGCCGCAAAACCCAAGCTGACTCGTGATCCGGTTAGCGCTGACAACAGCGTCGCGGTGGTATGCAGGTCCGCGCGCGCGATGGGATCCGACGTTCCCGCTGCTCCGAGGATCACCGAATCACCAGGGCGCCAACCAGATTTCGTCAACTGATCGGCGACGATCCGGGCGATGTCCCCACCCGGACCCAAAGCCGGGGTGACGAGTACGTGGGGATGGCCGCTGGCCGCGACGTGGGCGGGGACATCGGTGCGGACGTGGTAGCCGCGGGACAAGAACGCGGGCACCACAACGGCTCGGTGGCCGCCGACGGCGGAAAGCACTTCGCCGGGTGTGGGTCCCAGCACGTCGACGAAGGCAACCCGCACCGTGCGGCCGAGTTGCCTGCTTACCTGCGCCGCCAGGTCACCGACCATCGCGACGCCACCCGGTCGGCGGGTGCCGTGCGCGGCAAGAATCAGGCTCATGGCACTGCCGCCGGTTCGTCCATCGCGAGCCGGTAACCACGCTTGACGACTGTTGCGACAATACTCTTGTCGCCCAAGGCTGTTCGGAGTCGCAGCACAGCCGTATCGACGGCGTGGGGGTCGCTGCTGTTGCCGGGCAGTACCCGTAATAAATCACTGCGGGCGACGACGTCGCCGGGACGCTGGGCCAGCGTGCGCAACACCGCCATCCCGGATCCGGACAGCGATTGGATCGACCCGTCGACCAGCACGCAGTTTCCGCGGATCTCGATTACGTGACCCCCGGCCTTCACCGTGCACGATCCGAGCAGCGGGAGTTCTTGGGCGATATGGCGGGCCAACGCGCCCAGCCGCATCCGCTCGGGCGTCGATGTCGGAATTCCCTTGCGGTGCAACGGCTGGGCCGTCACCGGGCCGACGCACATGGCGTGTACATCGGTGCGCATCGCCTCGACCACCTGGTTCTCGATGTTCAAGTCGCGGCTGCGTTCCAGGACCGCCGCGGCGGCAGGCGCCGAGGTGAAGCTGACCGCGTCAAATTGCCGTCGCGCGATTCCGGTGACCAGTTGATCGAAGTGGCCGCCTATGGCGGTGGACTTCCACCGATACACCCGGATGGGCACCACGTCGGCACCCGCGGCGCTTAGCCCCCCGATGAATTCCGGGAACGGGTCCCAGGCGTCGGCGGCGCCGTGCAGTTGGATGGCGATGCGTGCGCCGGCCAGATCCGAATCGAGCAGATATCTAAGAAGCTCTTGGGAGGACTCGGATTTCGGAGACCACTCCTCTTTCAGGCCGGCCGCGCGCAACGCCCCGGTCGCTTTCGGCCCACGGGCCAGGACCCGCGCCTTGGACAGCGACGCGATGAGCTGGTTGGACAGGCCCCACCCCTCGGCCGCGGCCACCCAGCCGCGAAATCCGATGCCGGTGTGGGCGACCAGGATGTCCGGCGGTTGCGCGATCACGGCTTCGGTATTGCTTTGCAGCTCATCGTCTTCGGGTAGCGCGATCATGTTGATCGCAGCGGCGCTGGAAACTTCGGCGCCCTGTCGGCTCAGCAACGCGCACAGCTCCTCGGAGCGGCGCGCCGACGTCACCGCTATCCGGTAGCCGGTGAGCGGCGGGGACTCGGGCTGGTCCATACGACCTGTGTATGCCCGTGACGTTTCCGCGCCGTTACCTGACGATTGCTGACGCATTGCCCATGTTGCGGACATCATCACACCCGAGCCGGTTCCGCTGTGAGCACCGAATTCGCCACGTCCGACGCCGATTCCGGGCGACGTACGTATATCTTCCACGTCAGGATCGCGGCGACAACGTAGGAAGTCAGGAACAGCCAGTAGGCCGACGTCTCGGTGCCGCTGCGCAAGTAGGACTCGCGCAGCGCCAAGTTGATTCCGACGCCGCCGAGCGCGCCGACCGCCGAGCAGATGCCGATCAGCGATCCCGCCTTGGCGCGCGACCAAAGCCGACGCTCCGCCTCGCTCAAATCCAGCGAGCGACTGCGCGCCTCGAAGACCGACGGGATCAGTCTGAACACCGAGCCGTTGCCCATTCCCGACAACACGAACAGCACCATGAACCCGATGACGTACCCGACGACCGTGGTCGACGTCGTGCTTCCGCTCCGCTCGTCGATCGTGCTGATCCCCACCAGCAGCCCGGCCCCCACGATCATGCCGCCAAGGACGCCCAGGGTGACGCGGCTTCCGCTGCGGCGGTCTGCCAGCCCACCCCCGTAGATCCGCGCCAGTGAACCCAATAGCGGCCCGACAAATGCGATTTCGGCCGCGTGCAGCGACGCGTGCGCCGCGCTTTCGCCATTGGCCCCAAAGTTGACCTCCAGCACCTGGCCGAAGGCGAAGGAAAACCCGATCCAGGAGCCGAAGGTGCAGATGTAGAGCAGCGAGATCACCCAGGTGTCGCGGTCGAACAGGATCGACCGCATGTGGTTGAACTCGACGCCGTGGTCGAGGTTGTCCATGAACAGCACCGCGGCGATGCCGACTGCTGCGAGCAACACCAGGTAGATCGCGCATACCCAGTACGGCGCCTGATGTCCCGCAGTGGCCAGCACCAGCAGGCCGATCAGTTGGATCACTGCGACACCGAGATTGCCGACACCGGCGTTGATCGCCAGCGCGGTCCCCTTGAGTCGCTGCGGATAGAACGCGTTGACGTTGGCTAGTGATGCCGCATAGTTGCCGCCGCCCAGTCCGGTCAGCCCCGCGCACACCACGTAGGGCCACAGCGGCAGCCCGGGGTTGGCCAGCAGCACGATGGTGCCGACGGTCGGGATCAGCAGCACGAACGCCGAGAACGTGGTCCAGTTGCGGCCACCGAACTTGGCGATGCCCAAGGTGTAGAAGATGCGCGCGCACCCACCGACGAGGGCGGCAACGGCGCCCAGCAGCAGCTTGTCGCTCGCGGTAAAGCCGTACACCGACATCGGCATGAACAGCGCCATCACCGACCAGAGGGTCCAGATCGAAAACGCGACGTGGTCGCCCGCCACCGTGCACAGCAGATTGCGGCGGGCGATCTTGTTGTTGCCGGCCTCCCACGCCGCGGTGTCTTCCGGGTTCCATTCCGTGATGCGGTGGTTGCGGCTCATGCCACTTGTCCCCTTAACCGAAACCGTCTGAGCGACTCGAGAAGAGCGAGAAGCATCCATAGGTAAGCCCTCTCGTCGAGCCGCCCAGCTGAACCGCACACCGACGGCCTCGAGCCATGCGTCAACTGTGGTGAGTCTGGCCGTCAATGCCCTTGGGGCGCCCCGGAGCAAGAGGAATGCCCTGCCGTAGTTCTGATGCTCACATTCGGAACCGAACTGCGTCAACCCATTTCGACTTATATCGCCTGTAAGTTGAATCCCAGTTATCTGGTAGCTCGCTGAGGAGCTGTCCAGGCAGGAATAGCCGCAGCTCAGTTGTGAAGTTGCCGACAATAGGTACACACAAAGATGGCCAATACTTGACCCTTCCGGCGCGCCCGTGGAATTCGAGGTGAGGTGGAATACATTTCGCTTTCCACCGAATCGGTATCGCACGTATCCGGCGTCTATACGGGGGCCAGCCGAGTCCCCGATGACGCCTCCTCCGTGGTCGGCGCGGTGACCTCAAGCGGGCGGCGGACGTACACCGCCCAGGTCAGCACCGCGGCGGCCACGTAGCACAATGTGAACGCCCAGAACGCCGACGTCGCGGTACCGCTGTGCAGATACGACTGCCGCAGTGCCAGATTGACGCCGACGCCACCGAGGGCGCCGATCGCCCCGGCGAGTCCGATCAGTGCGCCAGACATCGAACGCGACCACTGCCGGCGCTCCGTCTCGCCCATCTGCTGCGAGTGGCTACGCGCCTCGAAGATCGACGGAATCATCTTGTACACCGACCCATTGCCGATACCGGACAGGATGAACAGCGCGACGAAGCCGATCACGTAACCGACCATCGTTGCCGCGGGAGTCCGGCCGGCGCCATGGCTGCCGAAAGTGCTTGCACTGACCAAGATTCCAGCAGCCAGGATCATCGAACAGAAGACGGCGAGGGTGACCCTGCCGCCACCGATGCGGTCCGCCAGCTTTCCGCCGTACACCCGCGACATCGATCCCAAAAGTGGCCCCAGGAAAGCGATCTGTGCGGCATGCAGCGAGGCCTGTGCCGTGTTCTCGCCGCTGGCGATGAAGTTCATCTGCAGCACCTGGCCGAACGCGAAGGAGAAACCGATGAAGGAGCCGAAGGTGCCGATGTACAGCAGCGCGATGACCCAGGTGTGCGGCTCGGACAGCACCGCCCTCATGGTGTTCGTATCGATGCGGTAGTGCTGCAGGTTGTCCATGTAGAGCGCGGCGCCGATACCCGCGATCGCCAGCAGCACAAGGTAAATCGCGCACACCCAATAGGGCTCCCGGTTTCCGGCGGCCGCGATGACCAGCAGGCCGACCAGCTGCACCACCGGTACACCGAGGTTGCCGCCACCCGCGTTGACCGCCAGCGCCCAACCCTTGAGACGTTGCGGGTAGAACGCGTTGATGTTCGTCATCGACGACGCGAAGTTGCCGCCACCCAGGCCGGCCAGCGCGGCGCACACCAGGTACGGCCACAGCGGAAGGCCGGGGTGAGCCAGCAGCAGCATGGTGCCCACGGTCGGGATCAACAGCACCAGCGCGGAGAACACGGTCCAGTTGCGGCCGCCGAACTTCGCGGTGGCAAACGTGTAGGGAAAGCGCAGGCACGCACCTACCAGCGTTGCGGTGGCGCCGAGCAGGAATTTGTCCCCGGCGGAAAAGCCGTACACCGACGCGGGCATGAACAACACCATCACCGACCAGATCGACCAGATCGAGAAGCCGATGTGTTCGGCGGCCACCGACCAGATCAGATTGCGACGGGCGATCTTGTCGTTGCCGGCCTCCCAGGCCGCGGTGTCTTCGGGGTCCCAGTCCGAAAGGACATGCGAACGGCCCAGCGAGAGTTTCATGGGGCTCCAATCGTGATCGCTCTTGGCGACAACGCTAGGAATGCTTTGTTGCCCCTCCGCTGCCCGCAATGACCCGGGCGTGAAATTCCGCTCACCCACCGAAAGTGGGCGGTGTGAGGGCGGTCAATCGATGTGGCGAGCACCACAACAACGACGTCGAGCGCAACTACGACTCACACTGTAGCGGACTGGCTTGTGATGAATCACGCTGATATCGGCGAGATTTCGAGCACACCGGCTACCAAACGTCACCCTCGCGCCAATCGCACATCAGCTCCGCGGAAGTGTCCAAGCCGATCATGACCGGGAAGACGAATATCGCTCCGTCGTTGTCGGGCGTGTGCGTTGGGCCGGTCGGGCTGAGCACCGACGTCCGACCTTGCCAGGGCACCCAGCCGCGGGCGGCATACAGACTGCGGGCCCGGTTCGAGGAACTCAACGCCCCCAGCTGATAGGCGCCACGCATCACCTGCTCGACTCCGTCCAGCAAGGCGTGCACCAGCCCCTGCCCGCGATGGTCCTCCCGCACCGCGACTCCTTCGACGTAGCCACAGCGCAGCGCGTTGCCCTCGTAGAACAAGCGCCGCTGGACCACCGCGGCGTGCGCGATGATCGCGCCGTGATGGCAGATCAGGGCGTGCATGCCGCCCAGGGCATGCTCCCAGTCGCTCTCGGTGAAATCGCCGGCGAAGGCCTCGGTGACCATCTGGTGGATGCGCTGGCGGGCATCGCCGTCGAGATCGGCAGTGTGAACCAGGCGTGCGGTGTGGACCTGGAGAAGCACACCCCCTGTCTACCAGTCTGGTTGCCGGGCCCGCATCACGAGAACGGAGAGCTGTGCGATTGGCCCCCCACCAGAGACCGTGGCCGCGCCCAGTGCAGGCGCACTCGCTGGCCCGCCCGCACCTGGGCGACCTTGTCGATGTCCTCGTCGATCACCACACCGACGACTGGGTAGCCGCCGGTAATCGGATGGTCGGGCCCCAGGATCACCGGTAACCCGTTGGGCGGCACCTGAATCGCCCCTCGGGTGGCGCCCTCGCTGGGCAGCTGCCGATCGGGGAAGCGGTACTGCAGCGGGCGGCCGGTCAACCGCATTCCGACCCGGTCGCTGCGGTCGGAGGACACCCAGTCGGTGTGGACCAGGACGTCGGGATCGACGAACCAGTCGTCGCGTGGTCCGGGTACCACCAACAGCTCGACCGTGTCGCCGCTGACGGCCGCCACGGGAGCCTGGTCGAGTTCGGGGTACTCGTCGGTGTGCGCACCGACCGGCAGCTGGTCTCCGGTGGCCAGCGGTGCCGGGCCTATCGCCGACATCACGTCGTAGCTTCGCGAGCCCAGCACCGGCTCCACGGAAATGCCCCCGCGCACCGCCAGGTAGGTGCGTAGGCCGGCTCTCGGGGTGCCCAGCGAAATCACTTGGCCGTCGCGGACATGGTGAATGCTGTTGGTGCCGAACTTGATTCCGTTGACCGACGGGTCGGTATCGGCGCCCGTCACCGCAATATCGACGTCGCCGCCGTGCACCCGGGCCGCGAAACCGCCGAAGGTCACCTCGACGGTGGCGCGGTCGTCGGGATTGGCGACCAGCCGGTTGGCGAGTTTGTGCGAGCGGCGGTCGGCGGCGCCGGACCGGCCGACACCGAGGTGAGCCTGCCCGATCCGGCCGAGATCCTGGACGACGGCCAGTGGTCCGGTGCGCAGGATTTCCAGGCTGACAACTGGGTTTGTCACGGCTTGCTCCTTGGTTACGCGGCCCGGAATTGAACCCACATGCCCTGCGTCAGCAGCGCCGGATCCGGTCGCACCAGGTCCCACAGGACCGCCTCGGTGCGACCGATGAGCTGCCAGCCGCCGGGGGATTTGCGCGGGTACACCGCACTGAACTCACCCGCAAGCGCCACCGACCCGGCGGGTACCGCGGTGCGTGGCTCGGCGCGGCGGGGCACCCGCAGGCGGGGGTCGCCGTCGACCAGGTACGCGAAACCTGGTGCGAATCCGCTGAATCCGACTCGCCACAAGGTGGAAGTGTGAGCGTTGATGACCTGTGCTGTGGTCAGCCCGGTGTGGCCGGCGACCTCGGCGAGGTCTGGACCGTCGTAAACGACGTCGATCACCACGTCGGCGGTGCGCTGCGCCGGGGCGACCCGCTCGGCGGTGACCCGCAGTTTGCGTAGTCGCTGACGGATGACGCCCTGATATCGCGGGCCGTCGAGCTTGACCAGCACCGTGCGGGCGGCGGGAACGATGTCGAGCACACCGGGCAACGCGGCCGCGCGCAGTGCGTCCGCCCATGCCAATACCTCTGCGGTGCTGCCACATTGCACCAGCAGGGCCTGGTCGCCGTAGTCGAGAACGACATTGCCGACCAGTTCGGTCGGCAGGTCCGCAGGGAGATCAGTAACGCTCATTACTCGACGGTAACCTCGGAATCGGGGCAGGCGGGAGGGGGCGGCGCCAGATTTTCGAGCACTGCCAGAGGTGCCTTAGCGAACGCTCAAAGAGACGGGGTCTTATCCGAGGATCTTGCCGATCAGCGGGGGTAGCTGGTCGGCGACCACCGGGTAGCTCAGTACCGACGAGAATGCGATGGCACCGGCCTGGTCCTTGGTGGTGAAGACATGGCGGTTCTGCGCGGTCGCCTGCGATCCCGCTATCTCGGGGTCGGCCAGCAGGGACTTTTGCTGGTCGGGACTCTCGGTCGTCCAGATCACCACGTCGGCGGAATCGAGCACCGTTTTGATGTGATCGCGGGGGATGACGGCGCGGTGTCCGTTGACGAAAGGCTTGAGGCTGTCGGCGATCACCAGGCCCATCTGGTTCAGGAAATCGGTTCGCCAGCCCGCCGCGGCGGCGACCACCGTGCCCTGGAACAGGCTGCCCTGCATCAGCAATGCCTTCTTGGCTTGCCACTGCGGATGGTTCTGCGACACCGCGACGAACTGCTTGTCGACGGCGTCGATCAGCGACTTCATCTGGTCGGCCCGGAACACCGCTTGGCCGATCGTGGTGGCCTGGTCTTTCCACGGCTCGAAGAAGGCGTCGCCGTCGGATTGCGCGACGGTCGGGGCGATCGCGGACAGCTTCTGATAGGTGTCGGCATCGACGCCGGCATTGACGGCCACGATCAAATCGGGCTTCAGGCCGGCGATCTGGTCGACGGGAATTCCGTTGTCCAGGTTCAACACCACGGGTTGCGCGCCGCCGAGCTTGGGCTGGGCCCATGGCCACACCGCGAACGGCTGGTCACCGAACCAGTTGGTCACCGCGATCGGCACGATGCCAACCGCAAGTAGGTCGTCCTGCTCCGTGTAGCCCGCACTGACCACACGCTTGGGTGGCTGCTTGATGACGGTCTGACCGAAAAGGTGGGTGATCGTCACGCCTTCGGCGCCAGGGGCGTTCGGCGCCGGTTTGGGTGACGAGCACCCCGCTGTCGCGGCGGCCACAGCAGCACCGGCGAGCTGCAAGAACCCCCGCCGATTCCATCCCTGTCGCATCGCGTGAGAGTATCGCGTCGCCGAGTCTGACCTGCAGCGCCGCGCGGTTTTGCCGCTCGGCCCGGGGGCCGATCGGTCGCCGGCATCGGGCGGTTCGCCCGTACCCGCGTCGCCGGGCCGGGAAGCCGGCGGGGTGTGGCGAAGCCCCTACCGTTTCCAAGGGCTGTAATCGGCGATCAGCTCCTGCTGCGGCGGGCGCTGGTCGTCGGGAATGTGCTGCAGGTTGATCCGGATCCGGTACCAGATCGAACTCGGCCCGCGCATGCCGTCGACGAGCACGTCGGCGGGCCGCAAACGCGCGGCCACCGTGGGGTGGCGGCCGCGCCAGGTGTCCAGCGCGGCCATCGCCTCGTCCTTGGTCTTGGTCCGGGCGATCTCGATCAACGGCATCGAGGACTGGCGCCGGCCGTCGGAACGCTTTCCCGAACCCCGCGGCGCCCGCTCCGGGGGACCCAGCTCCTCGGCCAGCATGAGCAGCCGGTCCAGCTCGCCGACCGCCTCGTCCATCCCCGCCCACGGGTCGCCGATCTCGGCGAACCGATCTGGCACGGTGGCGATTGTGAACGCCTCCGGCCGGCAGTCGGCCACCTCGTCCCAATGCAGCGGCGTCGACACCCGGGCATCCGGAGTGGCCCGCACCGAGTACGCCGACGCGACGGTGCGGTCCTTGGCGTTCTGGTTGAAGTCGACGAAAACGCCCTCGCGCTCTTCCTTCCACCAGCGGCTGGTCGCCGCCTCGGGCACCCGCCGCTCGACTTCCCGGGCCACGGTTTGGGCGGCCAGCCGGACCTGCCGGAATTCCCAGCGCGGCGCGATGCGGGCGTAGATGTGAAAGCCCCGCGATCCGGACGTCTTCGGCCACGCGACCAGGCCGTAGTCCTCGAGCACCTCGCGGGCCACCAAGGCGACGTCGACGATCCGTTGCCAGTCGACCCCGGGCATCGGGTCCAGGTCGACACGCAGCTCGTCGGGGTGATCGAGGTCGCCGGCGAGCACCGGATGCGGGTTGAAGTCCACGCAGCCCAGGTTGACCGCCCACGCCAGCCCGGCGGCGTCGTGGATGACGGCTTCCGCGGCGGACGTGCCCCGCGCGTAGTGCAGTTCGGCAACGTCGACCCAGTCCGGGCGTTTCGTCGGCGCGCGCTTCTGAAACACCGCCTCTTCCGCGATCCCCTTGACGAAGCGCTTCAGGATCATGGGCCGCCCGGCCACCCCGCGCAACGCTCCGTCGGCGACCGACAGGTAGTACCGGACCAGATCGAGCTTGGTGTAAGGCCCTGTGTCACCTCGGGCTTCGAACACGACTTTGTCGGGATGGGTGATGGTGACCTGGTGCCCGGCAACCTCCAACGATGCTGGGCCGGTCATGAGATTCATCGTAATTCCGGGATAATTTTCTGGCCGCGTTGCGACCCGCGTCACATATGGTGAGCGTATGCCTAACCTTCCTGGCCTGCCCGGGCAAGCCGTTTCCAAGGTCCAGCAGTACGTCGAACGCGGCTCGGCCGAACTGCACTACGTGCGGAAAATCTTCGAGGCGGGCGCGTTCAAGCTGGAGTCGCCGCTGAAGACCGCCGCAATGGCAACCGACATCGCGAAGTGGGGCGAGTTCGGCATGCTGCCCTCGCTCAACGCCAGGCGTACTCCCGATCGCGCGGCGCTCATCGACGAAGACGGCGAATTCAGCTATCGAGAGCTCGATGAGGCCGCCCACGCGGTGGCAAACGGCCTGATCGACAAGGGCGTCAAGGGCGGCGACGGCGTCGCTATCCTGGCCCGCAACCATCGTTGGTTCGTCATAGCCAATTACGGCGCGGCCCGGGTCGGCGCCCGCATCATCCTGCTCAACAGCGAATTCTCCGGACCGCAGATCAAAGAGGTCTCCGAGCGCGAGGGCGCCAAGGTGATCATCTACGACGACGAGTACACCAAGGCGGTCAGCAAGGCCGAGCCCGAACTCGGCAAGCTGCGCGCCCTGGGCACCAATCCGGACAGCGACGAGGACTCGGGCAGCACCGACGAGACGCTCGCCGACCTGATCAAGCGCAGCAGCAAGGAGCCCGCTCCCAAGGCTGCCAAGCACGCGTCGATCATCATCCTGACCAGCGGGACCACCGGCACGCCCAAGGGTGCGAACCGCAGCACCCCGCCCACCCTGGCCCCCGTCGGCGGCATCCTGTCGCACGTGCCGTTCAAGGCGAACGAGGTCACCTCGCTGCCGGCGCCGATGTTCCATGCGCTCGGATATCTGCACGCCACGATTGCGATGTTCCTGGGTTCCACGCTGGTGCTGCGGCGCAAATTCAAGCCGCCGCTGGTGCTGGAGGACATCGAGAAGCACAAGGTGACGGCCATGGTCGTGGTGCCGGTGATGCTGTCGCGCCTCCTGGACACGCTCGAGAAGATGGACAAGAAGCCCGACCTGTCCAGCTTGAAGATCATCTTCGTGTCCGGATCACAGTTGGGCGCCGAGCTGGCCAACCGCGCGCTCAAGGACATCGGTCCGGTCATTTACAACATGTACGGCTCGACGGAGATCGCGTTCGCGACGATCGCCCGTCCCGAGGACCTCGAGAAGAACGCGTCGACGGTTGGCCCGGTCGTCAAGGGTGTGAAGGTCAAGATCCTCGACGACAACGGCAACGAGTTGCCCCAGGGCGACGTCGGACGCATCTTCGTCGGCAATGCCTTCCCGTTTGAGGGCTACACCGGCGGCGGCCACAAGCAGATCATCGACGGCTTGATGTCGTCCGGCGACGTCGGTTATTTCGACGAAGACGGTCTGCTGTACGTCAGCGGCCGCGACGACGAGATGATCGTCTCCGGCGGTGAGAACGTCTTCCCGGCCGAGGTCGAGGACCTGATCAGCGGGCACGAAGCGGTGGTGGAGGCTACCGCGATCGGTGTCGAAGACAAGGAGTGGGGCCACCGGCTGCGCGCCTTCGTGGTGAAAAAGGAAGGCTCCGACGTCGACGAGGACACCATCAAGCACTACGTGCGCGACCACTTGGCCCGCTACAAGGTGCCCCGCGAAGTGATCTTCCTCGAGGAGCTGCCGCGCAACCCGACCGGCAAGGTCCTGAAGCGAGAGTTGCGCGAAATGGAGATCGACTAGCGGCGGGGCGGGCCGGCCTAGCGCCGGTCCTGAATCTTCCGGGTGATCTGGGCTGCGAGTTTGGGATCGGCCAGAAGCTGGTCGATCAGCGCGGTGAGCACCTCTTGGCCGGTCACTCGTGCCACGCCCAGGCGGTCGGCGGCTTCACGCTGCCAGATGTCGAGCGATCGGTGGGTGGCGGCCGGGAGGTCGACGGTGCGCCGGGTCCGTTGGATACGTGCTGGCTGTTCGCCTGCGGACCGCGATCGGGAATCCGTGGGCTCGGTGACTGTCCGTTGGGGACGGGGCTGTCGGAAGCCGGTGATGCGTTCGGTGGGTGCGCCGTCTCCCGAGGGGGTCGCCGCGGACATCTGCGCGCGGAACGCTCCGGCGCCGGGCCCGAGGTGACCGGGGTTGAAGCTCACTGGGGCGACCATCCCTCCCATGGATCCCAATCAGTAGATCAGTGCATTGCGTTGCACGTTGCTCACCGATTGTCTCACTGACACCAGCGTAGGTCGCGTCGTGCGGGGTCGGGTGTTCCCGGCCGCATACGGCGCGGCGCCGGCGGCCCCAGCCGCGAGTAGGGGCGCCACCAGCGGAAATTCCGAGGAATAGCTGAAGAAAATACGGTGTGGGGGATAATGGACAACACCCGTTGCCCGATCCGGCTATTGCACCCACCAATTTTCGGTTACCGTGATCACCGGTATAAACGATGCATAAATACGAAAGTAATGACGTACTGAAACGCGAGAATCCGTACTTCAGTACGTCAGTAGATGCGGTTCTAGCTGCGCTAATAACTAGCTCAGTGACTACTGAACTCAGTATCGGCACGTGTCAGGAATGGTGTAATTATGAAATACGTAAATGTGGAATTCGCCAAAAGCGTAAAGTATTAGTCTGACACCAAATTCACAGCCGGAATTAGTGCCATTGCTATTGTTTGCCCAGAAATTTATGCGTAGCGTTTCGGGATGTCGGGGAACTCTCGGAAGGAGCTCATCACATGAATTCACTGCGATCGATTCGCGGCGTCGCCGCTGGCGCGATCGGGGCCGGCGCGGTGGCCGGAGCCATGCTGTTCGGCGGCATCCCAGCCGCACAGGCCGCACCGGCGCCCGCCCCTGCCACCAGCTTCGAAACTGTCGGGCCGCACGGCGGCGCACCGCTGAGCCCCGGCGTGCTGCCGGAACGGCCCGGAGGCCACGGTTGGGGTCACGGTGGCTGGGGCCATGGCGGCTTTGGCCACGGTTGGGGTCACAGCGGCTGGGGCCATGGCGGCTTTGGCCGGGGTTGGGGTCACGGCGGCTGGGGCCACGGGTGGGGCCATTTCTGGCGCCCGTGGTTCTGACCATGAGCGCGAGGTCGGTCAGCCTGGTCCTGCCAAGTCATCGGCTGACCGACCCGCATTTGGGGGGGTAAACCACGCCGGTCTGACAATCTCAGGCCGGCGTGGCCCCGCCCTCAACAGACGTCCATGCCGACCCGGAACCGGCTCCGGGTCGGCATGGACTTTGTTTACGGGTCGCGGGGCAGGCCCAGCAGTCGCTCGGCGATGATGTTGAGCTGCACTTCCGACGTGCCGCCGTAGATGGTGGTGGCCCGGCTGGCCAGCAGGTACTCGCCCCACTTGCCCGGCAGTTGATCGGGATCACCGATCGCGGCATCGGTGCCGAAGGACGACACGGCGAATTCGGCGTAGCCCTGGCCGGTGCGCATCGACAACAGCTTGGAGATCGCGGCGGACGGCATGGCGTCGCCGCCGGCCAGCGTCAACAGTGTCGAACGCAGGTTCAACACCTTGGCGGCGTGTCCTTCGGCGATCAACTGCCCGGCCCGGTGTTGCGCGACCTGATCGAACTGGCCGTCGCGAACGAACTCCACGAACTGGGGAAGGGTCGCCAGGAAATTCGCGTCGCTGCTGCCGATCGACACCCGCTCCGCGGTCAGCGTGTTGCGGCTGACCTCCCAGCCGCGGTTGACCTCGCCCAGCACGCAGTCGTCGGGCACGAACACGTCGTCGATGTAGACGGTGTTGAACATGGCGTTCCCGGTGAGCTCACGCAACGGCTTGACCGTCACGCCTTCGCTCTTCATGTCCAGCAGGAAGTAGGTGATGCCATTATGTTTTGGAGCGCTGGGCTCACTTCTCGCCAGCAGCGCGCCCCACTGCGAGTACTGCGCGGCGGTGGTCCAGATCTTCTGGCCGGTAATGCGCCAGCCGCCGTCGGCCCGGGTTGCCTTCGTCGTCAGCCCGGCCAGGTCCGATCCGGCTCCCGGCTCGGAGAACAGCTGGCACCAGATCATCTCGCCGCGAAAGGTCGGTGGCAGGAACCGCTGTTTTTGCTCCTCGGTTCCGAACGCGACGATCGACGGGATGATCCACGCCGCGATGCCGACCTGCGGCCGCCTGACCCGGCCGGCGGCGAACTCCTGGGCGATGATGACCTGCTCGACCGGGCTGGCCGCCCGGCCCCACGGCGCGGGCAGATACGGCAACACCCAGCCGCCTTCGGCGAGTGCCACCGTGCGCGGCTCCCGGTCCATGGCCTTCAGCGCGGCGACCTCGGCGCGGATCTCGTCGCGTAGCTTTTCGGTCTCGGGATCCAGGTCGATGTCCACCGCCCGCATGCCGGTGGTGGTCGCGGTGTTGACCACTTTCTGTGGGTAGTCCGCGCCGCGGCCGAAGCAGGCGGCCAGCATCAGCGCCCGGCGGTAGTACACGTTCGTGTCGTGCTCCCAGGTGTAACCGATGCCGCCGTGTACCTGAATGCAGTCCTGGGTGCACCGCTGGGCGGCCGCCGGTGCCAGCGTCGCGGCCACGGCGGCCGCGAATTCAACGCCGGAGGCGACGATGTCCCCATCGTGCTGGCCGGCTTCGTCGATCGCGCGCGCCGCGTCCCAGACCGCCGCGGTCGCTCGCTCGGTGTCGGCGATCATTTCCGCGCACTTGTGCTTGATGGCCTGGAACTGGCCGATTGGTCTGCCGAACTGCTCCCGGATCTTGGCGTACTCCGACGCCGTATCGGTCGCCCAGCGCGCCACACCGATCGCCTCGGCGGACAGCAGCGTGGACATCAGCGCGTACGCGGTCGTCATGGTCAGGCTGCTCAACAAGGCATCGTCGCCGACCTCGACGGCGTCCGCGGTCACATGTGCGATCGGCCGCAACGGGTCCAGGCTCGTCACCGGTTGGATCTCGAGCTGGTGGGCGCGCAACACCACCCACTCGTCGCCGCTGTCGATCGCCACCGGGAGCACCAGCACCGAAGCCTGCGCCGCGGCGGGAACCGCGCGAACCTCGCCGCGGATCACCAGCAGGTCGCCCTTGCGGGTGGCGGTCAGACCGGAGTCCAGCGCGTAGGCCGCGATCGCGGCGCCGGAGGCCAGGTCGGCGAGCACTTTGGCGTCCGGGTCGTGCGAGGCGATCAGCGCACTGGCGATCGCCGACGGCACGAACGGCCCGGGCACGGCGCCGTAGCCGAACTCGGCCAGCACGATGGCCAGCTCGAGGAGGCCGAATCCCTGCCCGCCGACGAATTCCGAGAGGTGAACACCCTGCAGGCCTTGCTCGGCGGCCGCTTGCCAGTACGGCGGGGGGTTGTCGACCGGAGTCTCCATGGCCGCGTGCAGCACCTCCGACGGCGCGACGCGCGCGACCAGGGCTCGTACCGAGTCCGCCAGCTCTTGGTGCTCAGGGTTTATTGCGATCGGCATTGGTCGCCTTCCCATGTGTTCGGGGTTCGTTTCGGCCAAGCACTCATCAATCTAATAACCGGTGGGTTGGTTGACCACATCGGCCAGGGGCTCGCCGTCGCGCAGGCGGCGGCAGTTGGCGACGGCCTCGATCAGATAGCGCCGCATCGTGTCGACGGTGTACCAGGTGACGTGTGGCGTCAGCACGACGTTGTCCAGGTCGAATAGCGGGTTGCCGGAAGCCACCGGCTCTGTCTCGAAAACGTCGAGCCCCGCGGCGGCCAGCCCCCCGCCGCGCAGCGCGCCGACCAGCGCGTCTTCGTCGACGACGGCACCGCGCGACGTGTTGACCAGCACCGCGCTGGGTTTCATCAAGGCGATCGCATCCCGGTTGAGCAGATGATGGGTCTCGGCCGTCAACGGTAGGTGCAGCGAGACGATGTCGCTAACGCCCAGTAGCTCGGGCAGTGACCGCCAGCCGGGCCGTCCGTCGTCGCGTGTGCTCGTGTGCACGACGGTGGCGCCCATGGCGCCGACGATTTCACCGACCCGCTTGGCGATATTGCCGTAGCCCACCAGGCCGACGGTGCAGCCACCGATGTCGCGGACCGTCTCGCCCAGTTCGGGATCGAGCGGCCAGCCACGTCCTTGCCGGGTGGCGCGGTCCAGCGCCGGCAGCTTGCGCAACGCGGCGAGCATCAACAGCACCGTTCCCTCGGCGACCGACGGCGCATTGGCACCGGGCATGTTGGCGACGGCGACACCGCACTCCGTCGCGGCAGCCACGTCGATGGTGTTCACTCCGGCCCCGAGCTTGTGCACCAGCCGCAGCCGCTGTCCGCGCCGCAGGTCCTCGCCTGACAACGGTCGTAGTACGTGCCAGATCACGTCGGCTTCGGGCAGCTCGCGATAGAAGCCCTCGTCGTCATCCGCGGCACACCACCGGATGTCGAGCCAATGTGCTTCGGCAGCAAGGAAATCGAGGACTTTGTCACCGGGAACGAAGTGGGCGAGAACTCTCAGCGCCACCGCTTGCTGATCCACCTGGCGATGGTATCTGCTTGCTCGCTACGAGCGCCCGGGGTGGTGAAGTAGTGGTCGCTGTCGATCGAGGCCTGCGACTTGTCGGTGCCGGGGAGCGCGTCGTAGATGCGTTGGGCGTCAGACGGAAACACGCCCGTGTCGGCCTCGGCATTGATCACCAGGGCCGGGCAGGTGATGCGGCTCAGGTGCGGCTCGGCCCGGGTTTGCGCCACCCGCAGGCTCCACATGCCCAACCAGTTACGCAGTGTGCAGGACGCGGCGATGCCCTGTGCGGAGCGGTTGGCCTTGGCCGGCACCCCCGCGTAGCACAGGTTGGGCGTCCGCGTGGTGGGCTCGATGTTGGGATCGACCATTCGGGGATCGGCCCAGGTTCGCATGACCGAAAACGGGCGGTCGGAAAACCCAGCGGCGCGAACACGTTTGAGCTCCGTCTCGGCCCAGTCGGTGATTGCGTGATTACGCGCGATCTGCGCCGAGCGGTAGCTCGCGAGGAACTCCGGCGGGTACGGCGGGCCGTTGGCCTCATTGAACAGATCGAGTTCGGGAGCGGTGGCGACGGGATCGTTTTCGTCGACGACGGAGGCGTCCATCCACGAGGTCAACACCTCCGGGCGGCCGGGGTGCGCGGCAGTGGCGACGTAGCCGTCGGCTGGCGGCAATTCCGTCAGCCCGGCCGCGGGGCGCATGCCCTGCAACGGTGTCACATTCGGGTCGACGGCCTGTGACTGATAGGCGGCCATCAACGATCCGCCTCCCGAATTGCCCAGCAGTACAACCGTATCCACGCCTTGGACCTCGCGTAGCCAGCGCACCCCCACGCCGATGTCGACCAGTGCGTGGTCGAGCAGGAAGCTGGTTTCGAAACCGCGGAACCTGGTGTTCCAGCCGAGAAACCCGATACCCCGGATGGCCAGGTAATCGGCGAGATAGTGCTCGGAGAAGTCGATCTGGTAGTGCGTGGCGATCATGGCCAGCTTCGGCTTGCGTCCCACCCCGCGGTGGTACAGCCCCTGGCACGGATGGCCGCCCGCGCCGGCGCGCCCGGCGGTGGGCGACGGCAGGCCGACGAACTCGCGGATAACCCCTGCGTTGCCGCTATTGCGCGTCAATTCAGCGACCTTCCTTCGAGTAGATCGTTCGGTAGTAGATATTGGCGAGGGTCTGGATGCAGGCTTGGTCGTCTAGTTCCTCGGAGGTTGTCCGGCTGAGCTGGATGTAACAGAACTGGTTGAACATCGCCACGATCGCCTCGGCGATCAGCTGCGGGTCATCGCCGGAACAGTACCCCTCGTCTTGGGCTCGCCGGACCGTCTCAGCGATGAAAGTGATTGGGATATTGCAGATTTCGTCCCAGTACTGCGCGAAGTCGTCGTTGACCATCGCCAGCTGGGACACGCTGATCACCTCGGCGAGCCGGTTGCGGTAGGTGTGCCAGTGCGCGGCTGCCGCCTCGTGGGCGCGCTGCCGGTTGGACAGGCCGTGCCCGGTCACCGTGCGTGCACGCTCGTTGGCCTCGTCACGAAAGCGCAGGGCCCATTGGCGGACCATCGCCTCTTTGGAGTCGTAGTAGTTGTAAAAAGATGCCGCCGAACGGCCGGCTTCGGCGGTGATGTCAGCAATGGTCGTTGCCAGAATTCCCTTGCGCGCGATCACCGTTCGTGCGGCGGCGTCGATCGCCGCCTGCGTCCGCCTGCCGCGGTACGTCGGGAACTCGGCCGGGCGGTTTCCCGGGCCGTCGGATTCCGCCGCGATCGACACCTGGTGTCCCTCCCTGGAGCAAATCTGAATCTGATGTTAGATTCAGTTTCACATCCTGGCCAGGCCCGCCGGTCGATGGGAGCCGAAACATGATCAAGCCCAACAACACCAACACCGAGTTCGAACTCGGCGGGATCAATCACGTTGCCCTGGTCTGCTCCGACATGGCTCGCACCGTGGACTTCTACACCAACATCCTCGGCATGCCATTGGTCAAGTCGCTCGATCTGCCCGGTGGGGCAGGGCAGCATTTCTTCTTCGATGCCGGCGACGGCGACTGTGTCGCGTTCTTCTGGTTCGCCGACGCACCCGACCGGGTGCCGGGCGTCTCGTCGCCAGGCGCCATCCCGGGTATCGGGGACATCACCAGCGCGGTCAGCACGATGAACCATCTCGCCTTCCACGTCCCGGCCGAGAAGTTCGACGCCTACCGGCAACAGCTCAAGGACAAGGGCGTACGAGTCGGACCGATACTCAACCACGACGAGAGCGCGATGCAGGTTTCCGCCACGGTGCACCCCGGTGTCTACGTGCGCTCGTTCTATTTTCAGGACCCCGACGGGGTCACACTTGAATTCGCCTGCTGGGTAAAAGAATTCGGTGAAGGTGACGCCCAGACGGTTCCCAAGACGGCGGCCGACCGGCGTCCCCGGGAGCACGCCGTAACCTAGTCGGCGAAACCGTGGCCGATCCGGGGGAGTCGTGATGACCGACGGCATTTTGACCGATGAGCAGATCGAGGCGCTGACACCCGAGCAGCGGCGTGACCTGATCACGCGACTGGAGGCTCCTCTGCACGAGGTGATCGACCCGATGCTGCTCGCGCGGATACGGCGCATCCGGCTGGGCCTGATGGTCGGCGGCTCGATCGCGATGATTCCCTGGCTGATCTATCTCTCCCTGACGCTGCCGGACAACTACGTCGCGCACAACTGGCCCGCGACCTGGATCGGCTTCGACATCCTGTTGGCCAGCTTCATGGTGGCGACAGCGGCTTTCGGTTACTTTCGCCGCCAGGTGCTGATGTTTGCGGCGTTCACCGCCGGCGTGCTGCTGATCTGCGACGCGTGGTTCGACCTGATGACCGCTGGGCCCAACGATGTCTGGTTGTCGGTGGTCACGGCGCTGGGCATCGAGGTGCCGCTGGCGATTTTCATGATCACGGGAGCGCATCGCATTTTGCGACTCACCATGATGCGCTTGTGGCTCCTGGATCCGAAGATGCGGCTTTGGCAGCTCCCGTTGTTCCCGTGACGCCGTACAGCCGCGGATGAGCGAGTTCGTCGAGCAGTGTCGCCAGCTGATCGACGAGTTGCTGGGGCTCTAGGTTTATCTCGCCGGCCAGCCAAGCGCTGATCATCTGTCCGACGCCGCCCACCGCGAAGTGCGCACCCGCTTTCATTGCGTTGTTGGCCGGCATCCGCAGCGCATCGCCGGCATGCTGGCCCAGCAGCATCGCGAACAGTGCGGTGGATTCGGCGCGTTTGCGCACGATCACGGCATCGGCGAGCTGGGTGCTGAAAAGCAGTCGTCCGACGCGGGGGTCACTGACGATCGTCCGCACGATGTTGGCCATCCCGGCGCGGGCCTGTTCGTGCGTCGGCACCGCCGCCACGGCGGCCGACGTGGTGGCGGCCAGGTCGGCAACCACCGAGTCGAAGACCGCGCCCACGAATCCGTCTCTGTCGCTGAAACTTTCGTAGAAATAGCGAGGGGTTAAGCCGGCTCGGCCGCAGACCGCCCGGACCGTCAACGCCGAGGTGTCCTGTTGGGCGCCCAGCAGGTCCAGGCCCGCGGTCAGCAGCCGCCCGCGCCTATCGGCCAGTCGGCGGCCGGCGTCGACGCCGCGGTAGGGCCGCTCGCTGGGGGTTTGCACCATGAACACCATCTTGACACCGCCGCACTGCCCCGACAATATCAGGAAACAGGCGTTGTCACATTTGGCGAATGAGCGGCGGAGAGGGTTTCCCGATGGCGATTCACGAAACGGTTCACCGGCCTGTCCCGCATGTCGAGCGGCCGGTCTCGGACCCGCCCCGTCCGTGGCGGGCCCGGCGCGGACGCGGCTTGGGGGTCGACGAAGGCCTGATGGGTGTGGCGCTGTTGGCCGGTCCGGCCAACGTGATCATGCAGCTGGCGCTTCCCGGCGTGGGCTATGGAGTGATGGAGAGTCGCGTCGAAAGCGGCCGGGTCGACTTGCACCCGATCAAACGGGCGCGTACCACCTTTACCTACCTGGCGGTGGCCACCGCGGGCAGCGATGCGCAGAAGGACGCTTTCCGGCGCGCGGTGAACAAGGCGCACGCACAGGTCTACTCCACCGCCGAAAGTCCGGTTCAATACCACGCTTTCGACGTCGATCTGCAGCTCTGGGTCGGCGCGTGTTTGTACAAGGGCGGGGTCGACATCTACCGGATCTTCAACGGGGAGCTGGATGACGAAGACGCCGAACGCAATTACCGCGAGGGCATGACGCTTGCCACCACGTTGCAGGTGCCGCCGGCAATGTGGCCGGCAGACCGGGTGGCCTTCGACCAGTACTGGCAGGAGTCGCTGAGCAAGATGCACATCGACGACGCCGTCCGGGACTACCTGTATCCGATCGCCGCGGGCCGGGTGCGCGGGGTGACGTTGCCGCGCCGGCTGCAGGCCAGGCTGGACAGCGTCAATTTGCTGATCACTACCGGGTTTCTGCCGCAACGGTTTCGCGACGAGATGCGATTGCCTTGGGACGCCAACAAACAGCGTCGGTTCGACCGGCTGATGGCGGTGCTGCGGACCGTGAACCGGCTGTTGCCGCGCTTCATTCGGCAGTTCCCGTTCAACATCCTGCTCTGGGATGTGGACCGCCGAATCAGGACGGGACGCCCGCTGATCTAGCGTGCCGCACGGCGGACCCATGATCCGCATTGATAACGACAATCATTTTCAGTAAGCTCTCGGCAATCCTTTAGCCTTCCCAGCCCAGGAGTTGCCGGTGACGACGTTGTCTGCCGCGGTCATTCCGTTCAGTCTCGGCGGGGGTGTCCGACGGTGACCGCACCGATTTGGATGGCGTCGCCACCGGAAGTGCACTCGACCTTGCTGAGCAGCGGTCCGGGGCCGGCGTCTCTGTTTGTCGCCGCGGCGGCGTGGAGTTCGATGAGTGCCGAATATGCCTCGGCGGCAGCGGAACTCAGCGGAGTGCTGGCGTCGGCTCGGGCCGCCGCATGGCAGGGGCCGAGCGCCGACTCCTACGTGGCGGCGCATGCCCCGTATCTGGAGTGGTTGGCGCAGGCCAGCGCGCACAGTGCCGCGGCGGCCGCACAGCATGAGACGGCGGGCACGGCCTACACCGCGGCGCTGGCGGCCATGCCGACCCTGCCGGAGCTGGCCACCAACCATGTCGTCCATGGGGCCTTGGTGGCGACGAATTTCTTTGGCATCAACATGATTCCGATCGCGGCCAACGAGGCCGACTACGCGCGCATGTGGGTTCAGGCCGCCGGCACGATGGCGACGTACGAAGCCGTTTCCGCGGCGGCGGCGGCGGTCACACCGCAGTCCGGCCCGGCGCCGCAGATCCTGAAACCCGAAGCTTCGATCGCGCCCGACCACGAAGAAGAGGACGACGACCACCACGGCCATGAACACGGGTTCGACAGCCCGCTCAACCGGTTCCTCGCCCAGATCCTGCGGCTTTTTGGACTCGATTGGGATCCTGTCGAGGCGACTCTCAACGGAGTGGCCTTCGACGACTACACGAACCCGGGCGAATTGCTCTGGTGGGTGGTTCGGGCCCTCGAACTTTTTCAGGATTTCCAGCGGTTTGGCGCCTTGTTGCGGGAAAACCCGGCGGCGGCCTTCGAGTTCATCACCGGCCTTGTGCTGCTCGACTGGCCCACCCACCTGGCCCAGCTCGCCAGTTGGCTGCCAACCCAGCCGCAGTTGCTGTTGGTGCCGATGCTGGTCGCGATCGCCCCGTTCGGCGCGGTGGGCGGTTTCGCGGGTCTCGCCGGGGTGCCGCACGACCCGGCACCCGCAGTGGCGCCGGCGCCACAACCCGCGGCCGCCAGCCTGCCGGCGGTGCTCGGGTCCACCCCCATCGCCGCTCCGGCCACTGCCCCCGCGTCGGCCCCGGCACCCGCGCCCACCCCCACGGTGAGCGCCGCGGCCAGTTCGGCGCCGCCGGCGCCGACGGCTCCCGCCGGACCAGGTTTTGCGCCGCCCTACTTCGTCGCGCCGCCCGGCATGGGGTTTGGCTCCAAAATGAGCGCTGCCGCTGCCGCGGGTGCGGAAAATAAGGCGCCGGAACCAGATCCGGCCGCAGCGCCGGCCGCGTCCGCGCGTGATGAAGTCCGGGTTCGCCGCCGGCGGGAGCGGCAGCACGGCCATGGCGACGAGTCCATGGACATGAACGTCGACGTCGACCCGGACTGGGGTGGGCCGGCGGCGACGGCGTCGGGCCGGGGCGCCGGGAATCTCGGATTCGCCGGCACGGCCCGCAAGGAGACCGCGACCGCGGCGGGCCTGACCACCCTGGCCGGGGACGAATTCGGGGGCGGGCCCAGCATGCCGATGATCCCGGGCACCTGGGACCTCGACGGCGGGCACGACCGCGACGGCTAGCGGGGATGCCTTTGCTCAATACCCGTTGCCCCCAGGGGGAAAGGCGTGTCGGCGCGGCGGCGTAAGGTCGGTCGAGTGCGTAGCGATGGCGATACCTGGGACATCACGACGAGCGTCGGTTCGACCGCGTTATTCGTAGCGACCGCGCGGGCGTTGGAGGCGCAAAAGCCTGACCCGCTGGTCGTCGACCCGTATGCGGAGATCTTCTGCCGCGCGGTCGGTGGTTCGTCGGCCGACGTCCTCGACGGTAAGGAACCCGACCACCAGCTCAAGAGCGCCGACTTCGGTGACCACTTCGTCAACTTCCAGGCTGCTCGCACGAAGTACTTCGACGAGTACTTCCTGCGGGCCGCCGACGCCGGTGTGCGTCAGGTCGTCATCCTGGCGGCCGGGCTCGATTCGCGCGCTTACCGGCTGGACTGGCCCGCCGCGACGACGATCTTCGAGCTGGACCGCCCGCAGGTCCTCGATTTCAAGCGTGAGGTGCTCACCGGCCACGGCGACCAACCGCGTGCGGAACGTCGCGAGATCGCGGTCGATCTGCGCGACGATTGGCCACAGGCGTTGCGGGACAGTGGCTTCGATCCCGGCAAGCCGTCGGCGTGGATAGCCGAGGGCCTGCTGATCTATCTGCCGGCCGCCGCCCAGGAGCAGCTGTTCACCGGCATCGACGGCCTGGCCGGACACGGCAGCCACGTCGCCGTCGAGGACGGCGCACCGCTGCAGCCCGACGAGTTCGAGGCCGCCGTCGCCGAAGAGCGTGCGGCCGCGGCCCAGGGCGACAAGCGCGTGTTCTTCCAGCTGGTCTACAACGAGCAACATGCCCCGGCCACTGAATGGTTCGGCCAGCATGGCTGGAACGCGGTCGGCACCCCCTTGGCCGATTACCTGCGCGAGGTCGGTCGTCCGGTCCCCGGACCGGAGACCGAAGCCGGGCCGATGATCGCCCGCAACACTCTGGTCAGCGCCGTCAGGGCCTGACTCGCAGCGAGCCCAGCGCCCCGCCTAGGCCGCAGGCCTGGGCGGGGAACTTTTCGGGTCGGGCAGCCGACTATTAACTGCCTGCTCGCGGCGCCGCTCATTTGCCGTGGCGGCCGTTGCACCTCAACCCGATCGGTAAGGAGTCGCTGCTGTGACCGCGCCGGTTCGGATGGCCCCAGCCCCGCGCCGGTGCGCGGCGATGAACGATCGGCACCGTGGCTTTCGCTATGTATGTGCTCATTCTGGGCCTGAAACCCCTATTGAATCCGGGCAAACCCCTGGGATTGGGACGAGCTCGTCCGTAACGTCGGGACGTGGGGCGGGGGCCCTGGTTTTCGCCGGAACGGTAGTCAAGGATTCGGCCGACGCGAGGGTTCGGCTCACGTGGGCGGGCGACGGGCCCTCGGCGTCGAAGGTGCTGGGTAGCGGAGATCGAGATCTGTTTGCTAATGAAAATCATTTTCACTAAGCTTTGCCGCCTAGGGAAGTGCGGCCAACACCACAACTGGAGAGGTGGACCGGCAATCGCACAGAATGCTGAGGTCAGAGGCCCTGTCGGGGGTCGGCGGCTATTCAGCCGGACGGGCCCCGGCGCCTCGACAGTTAGCTTATGCAATGCTAACTTCAGCAAATTAAGTTAGGGGAGACTATCTTCATGGAAAATGGTGGCCGTGGAACTCGCTGATAGTGGTGCGCTCGCAGTTCAGCCGGGCACCTCTCGGCTGGACAACAGGGTCGATGGCGACGTCGTCAGCCGGTTTGCTACCTGCTGCCGGGCACTGGGCATCGCGGTCTACCAACGTCAGCGCCCGGCCGATCTCGTCGCCGCCCGCTCGGGCTTCACGGCGCTGACTCGCGTCGCCAATGACCAGTGCGATGCGTGGACCGGGTTGGCGGCCGCCGGCGACGCGTCCTTCCGGGTGCTTGAAGCGGTCTCGCGCACCGCGGCCACGTGGGGAGTGTTGCAGCGGCAGGTCGACTTGGCGCCCGGCGCCTTGGGCTTCCGCTATGACAGCGGACTGTATCTGCAGTTTCGCGCGGCCAACCCGGACGAGTTCCAGCTCGCCTTCGCGGCGGCGCTGGCAACGGCCGGGCGGTTTGCCGACGCGGATGAGATCGTTACCGGGCTCAGCGCCCGCCGACCGAGCTGGCGTGAGGCGCGGTGGATCTCCGTCGTCATCAACTATCGCGCCGAGCGGTGGTCGGACGTCGTCAAGCTGCTGACTCCGATCGTCAACGACTCCGATCTGGACGAGGCGTACGCACACGCGGCCAAGATCGCCCTGGGTACCGCGCTGGCGCGGCTGGGCATGTTCGCCCCCGCGCTGTCCTACCTCGAGGAACCCGAAGGCCCGGTCCAGGTGGCCGCCGTCGATGGGGCGCTGGCCAAGGCGCTCGTCCTGCGCGTACATGTCGACGAAGAGTCGGCGGTCGAAGTCCTGCAGGACTTGTACGCGGCGCACCCCGAGAACGAACAGGTCGAACAGGCCCTGACTGACCCGAGTTTCGGGATTGTGACCACCAATGCGGCCCGCATCGAGGCCCGCACCGATCCGTGGGATCCGGAAACCGAACCCAGCGCGGAGGACTTCGTCGACCCCGCCGCCCATGAACGTAAGGCCGTGCTGCTGCACGAGGCCGAACGCCAGCTCACCGAGTTCATCGGCCTCGAGGAGGTGAAGAATCAGGTGTCGCGGCTGAAGAGTTCGGTCGCGATGGAGCTCGTCCGCAAGCAGCGCGGGCTCCAGGTTGCGCAACGCGCCCATCACCTGGTCTTCGCCGGCCCGCCCGGGACCGGTAAGACGACCATCGCGCGTGTGGTCGCCAAGATCTACTGCGGCCTCGGCCTATTGAAGCGGGAGAACATCCGAGAGGTGCACCGCGCCGACCTCATCGGGCAGCACATCGGCGAGACGGAAGCCAAGACCAACGCGATCATCGACAGCGCACTGGACGGCGTGCTGTTCCTTGACGAGGCCTACGCCTTGGTGGCCACCGGCGCCAAGAACGACTTCGGGCTGGTGGCCATCGACACCTTGCTGGCCCGGATGGAAAACGATCGCGACCGGCTGGTGGTGATCATCGCCGGCTATCGGGCGGATCTGGACAAGTTCCTGGACACCAACGAGGGTTTGCGGTCGCGCTTCACCCGCAACATCACCTTCCCGTCCTACTCCTCCCATGAGTTGGTGGAGATCGCGCACACGATGGCCGAACAGCGCGACAGCATCTTCGAGAAGGCCGCGCTCGACCACATGGAGGCTCTGTTCGCGAAACTGGCGACGGCCACCACGCCCGACTCCAACGGGATCGAGCGGCGCAACCTCGACATCGCGGGTAACGGCCGGTTCGTCCGTAACATCGTCGAACGCTCCGAGGAAGAACGCGAATTCCGGTTGGACCATTCAGAACAGGCCGGAACCGGTGCGTTCACCGATGAGGAGTTGATGACGATCACCGATCGAGACGTCAGTAATTCGGTGGAGCCGCTGCTGCGCGGCCTCGGACTCTCGGTGCCCGCATGACCAACCCAGAACCGCAGGACGAACGACGTTCGTTTTCCTCGCGTACTCCCATCAACGACAATCCCGACAAGGTGATTTATCGCCGCGGGTTCGTCACCCGGCACCAGGTGACCGGATGGCGCTTCGTGATGCGGCGCATCGCCTCCGGAATCGCCCTGCACGACACCAGGATGCTGGTCGACCCGCTGCGTACCCAGTCGCGGGCGGTGCTGATGGGCGCTCTGCTTTTGATCACCGGCCTTGCGGGTTGCTTCGTGTTCTCGCTGATCCGGCCCAACGGGCAGGCAGGCACCAACGCGGTGCTCGCCGACCGGTCGACCGCCGCGCTGTATGTGCGGATCGGAGAGGACCTGCACCCGGTGCTGAACCTGACCTCGGCCCGGCTGATCGTCGGCAAACCGGTCAACCCGACCACGGTGAAAAGTACTGAGCTGGACCGGTTTCCGCGCGGGAATCTGATCGGCATCCCGGGTGCGCCAGAGCGTATGGTGCAGAACGCATCTCATGACGCGAACTGGACGGTGTGCGACGCGGTCAGTGAGGGGGCCCAGGGTTCGCACGCTGTGCACAGCACCGGCGTCACGGTGATCGCGGGAACGCCCGACAGTAGCGGCACACGTGCCGCGACGATCGCGCCCGCCGATGCGATCCTGGTCGAGTTCACCGGCGATAAGGGCACCAGCACCTGGCTGCTGTGGGATGGCAAGCGCAGCCAGATCGATCTGACCAACCACGCGGTCACCAACGCGCTGGGCCTGGGTGCCGACGTGCCCGCCCCACGGCCCATCGCCGCGGGCCTGTTCAACGCGATCCCCGAAGGGCCTGCGCTGACCGCGCCGGGCATCCCGAACGCCGGCACCCCGGCAAACTACCCCGTCCCGGCGCCGATCGGGGCGGTCGTGACGTCCTATGCCGTCGACCCGGGCAGCGTGCGGCACTACGCGGTGCTGCCCGACGGCCTGCAACCGATCTCGCCGGTACTCGCCGCGATTCTGCGTAACACCAATTCCTATGGCCTGGAACAACCTCCGCGGCTCGGCGCCGATGAGGTGGCCAAGCTCCCGGTGTCGCGGATGCTGGACACCACGCGCTTCCCCGACCGCCAGGTCACGCTCGTCGACGCGGCCAGGAACCCCGTCGCGTGCGCGTACTGGAGCAAGCCGGCCGGGGCCGCCAGCAGCTCGCTGAGCCTGCTGACCGGGTCGGCGCTGCCCGTGCCTGACGGCGTTCGCACCGTGAACCTGATCGGTGGTGACTCCCAAGGGATAGCCACCCGGGTCGCCCTGGCGCCGGGCACCGGCTACTTCGCTCAGACCGTCGGTGGCGGCGCGACCTCGCCGGGCACCGGATCGCTGTTTTGGGTGTCCGACACCGGAGTGCGCTACGGCATCGACAACGAGGCCGAGAACGGAGCCGCCGGACGCGGCAAAACCGTTGAGGCCCTGGGGCTAACCCCACCCCCCGTTCCCATTCCCTGGTCGATACTGTCGCTGTTCGCGACGGGCCCGACGCTATCGCGCGCCGACGCGTTGCTCGCACACGACGGCTTGGCGCCCGATAGCAGGCCCGGACGTCCGGTGTCGGCCGAAGGAGGACCCCGATGAGCCGACTGATCTTCGAAGCCCGCCGGCGCCTGGCGCCGCCGAGTACGCGCCAGGGCACCATCACGATCGAGGCACCTCCCGAGCTACCTCGGGTGATTCCGCCGTCGTTCCTGCGCCGAGCCATGCCCTATGTGTTGGTGATCCTGATCGTCGGCATGATCGTCGCCCTGGTCGCCACCGGGATGCGGGTGATTTCCCCGCAGACGCTGTTCTTCCCGTTCGTGCTGCTGTTGGCCGCAACCGCGCTCTATCGCGGCAACGACAACAAGATGCGCACCGAGGAGGTCGACGCCGAGCGCGCCGATTACCTGCGCTACCTGTCGGTGATCCGGGACAACATCCGGACCCAGGCCGCTCAGCAGCGCGCCGCCGCACAGTGGTCGCATCCCGAGCCGGCCGCCCTGGCAACGGTGCCCGGATCTCGCCGCCAGTGGGAGCGTGACCCGCACGACCCCGACTTCTTGGTGTTACGGGCCGGGCGCCACCAGGTTCCGCTGGCCACCGCGGTGCGGGTCCAGGATACGGCCGATGAGATCGATCTGGAACCGGTGTCGCACAGCGCATTACGGAGCCTGCTCGACACCCAGCGCACCATCCGCGATGTGCCCACCGGAATCGATTTGACCAAAGTCTCCCGGATCACCGTCCTCGGCGAGGCGGACGAGGTGCAAGGGGCGTTGCGGGCCTGGATCGCCCAGGCGGTGACCTGGCACGACCCGACGGTGCTGGGGGTGGCGCTGGCTACCCGCGATCCGGAAAGCCACGCCTGGTCGTGGCTGAAGTGGTTGCCCCACATAGACATTCCCGGCGAGGTGGACGGTGTCGGGCCCGCCCGTTTCCTGTCTTCAGACCCCGATGAGCTGGTCACGCTGCTGGGGCCCGCGCTGGCCGACCGCCCGGCCTTCACCGGGGGCCCGGCCGATGCGCTGCGGCACCTGTTGATCATCATCGACGATCCCGACTACGACGTGAACGCCTCGGCGCTGGCGATCGGCCGGGCCGGAGTGACGGTCGTGCACCGCACCACGACTTCGCCTCACCGCGAACAGTATTCGGACCCGGAAAAGCCGATTCTGCGCGTCATCGGGGGGGATGGCGGAGGCAGTCGAGCCGGGGCCATCCAACGCTGGCAGACCGGCGGCTGGCGGCCCTTCATCGACAACGCCGATGGACTCGGCGCCGACGAGGCCGCCCACCTGGCCCGTCAGTTGTCGCGCTGGGATTCCAACCCCACCCACACCGGGCTGCGCTCGGCGGCGACCCGGGGCGCTACGTTCACGACGCTGCTGGGTATTTCGGACGCGTCGCAGCTGGATGTGCCGACGCTGTGGGGACCGCGGAGCCGCGACGACGAGTTGCGGGTGCCGATCGGTGTCACCGCGACCGGTGAGCCGCTGTACTTCGACCTCAAGGACGAAGCCGAGGGCGGGATGGGGCCGCACGGCCTGATGATCGGTATGACCGGTTCCGGCAAGTCGCAGACCTTGATGTCAATTCTATTGTCGCTGTTGACAACTCATTCGGCTGACCGGCTGATCGTCATTTATGCCGACTTCAAGGGTGAAGCCGGTGCCGACAGCTTCCGGGACTTCCCACAGGTCGTCGCGGTGATCTCGAACATGGCCGAGAAGAAGTCGCTGGCCGACCGGTTCGCCGATACGCTGCGCGGTGAGGTCGCCCGCCGTGAAACATTGCTCCGCGAGGCCGGCCGCCGGGTTCAGGGCAGTGCGTTCAACTCGGTGGTCGAATATGAAAACGCCATCGCTGCCGGACATGACCTGCCGCCGATCCCGACGCTGTTCGTGGTCGCCGACGAGTTCACGCTGATGCTCGCCGACTACCCGGAGTACGCCGAACTGTTCGATTACGTGGCGCGCAAGGGCCGCTCGTTCCGCATCCACATCCTGTTCGCCTCCCAGACGCTGGATGTCGGAAAGATCAAGGACATCGACAAGAACACCTCGTACCGCATCGGGTTGAAGGTGGCCAGTCCCAGCGTTTCTCGCCAGATCATCGGCGTGGACGACGCGTACCACATCGAATCGGGCAAAGAGCACAAGGGCGTGGGCTTCCTGGTTCCCGCTCCCGGTGCCGCCCCGATAAAGTTCCGCAGCACCTATGTCGACGGCATCTACGAGCCACCGCGGACCGCTAAAGCCCTTGTGGTGCAGTCCGTTCCGCAGCCAAAGCTGTTCACTGCGGGACGGGTGGAGCCCGATCAGGGCACGGTCATCACCGGGCCGGACCAAGAAGAGCTGGGCGGTCCGCCGCGCAAGCTGATCGCGACGATCGGCGAGCAGCTGGCCGGCTACGGGCCGCGGGCACCACGGCTGTGGCTGCCGCCGCTGGACGAGCAGATCCCGTTGACCACGGTACTGGCTCATGCCGAGCTGCCGGAACGGCAGTGGCGTTGGCCGCTCGGCGAGATCGACAAGCCATTCGAGATGCGGCGTGACCCGCTGGTGTTCGACGCCACGTCGGCTTCCGGCAACATGGTGATCCACGGCGGCGCCAAGTCCGGTAAATCGTCTGCACTGCAGACATTTATCCTCTCCGCGGCCAGCCTGCACTCGCCGCGCGATGTCACGTTCTACTGCCTGGACTACGGCGGCGGACAGCTGCGCGCTCTGGAAGATCTTGCGCACGTCGGCAGCGTGGCATCGCCGCTGGAACCCGAGCGCATTCGCCGTACCTTCGGCGAGCTCGAGCAGCTGCTGGTGTCCCGGCAGCAGCGAGAAGCCTTCCGCGACAAGCACGGTTCGACCCACGACGATGGCTTTGGCGAGGTGTTCCTGGTCATTGACAATCTCTACGCGTTCGCCCGGGACAACACCGACCAGTTCAACACGCGTAACCCGTTGCTGGCCAAGGTGACTGAGCTCGTCAATGTCGGCCTCGCGTACGGCATCCACGTGATTATCACCACCCCGAGCTGGCTGGAGGTGCCGCTCGCGATGCGCGACGGCCTCGGGCTGCGCCTCGAGCTCAAACTGCACGACGCGCGGGACAGCAATGTGCGCGTGGTCGGGGCGCTGCGCCGCCCGGCCGACGCCGTGCCGGCCGACCAGCCGGGCCGCGGGTTGACCATGGCCGCCGAACACTTCCTGTTCGCGGCTCCCGAGTTGGATCATGTGGCCGCGATCAATGCCCGTTACCCGGGCGTGGCGGCACCGCCGGTTCGGCTGCTGCCGACCAACCTGGCACCCGATGCCCTGGGGCCGTTGTATCGGGGAGCGGAGCAAGTCGTCATCGGCCAGCGCGAAGAGGACCTGGCGCCGGTCGTGCTCGACTTCGCCGAGAACCCGCTGCTGATGGTGTTCGGCGACAGCAAGGCGGGCAAGACCACGCTGCTGCGGCACATCATCCGCACCATCCGCGAGCACTCAGACGCGGACCAGGTGGCTTTCACGGTGCTGGATCGGCGGCTGCATCTCGTCGACGAGCCGCTCTTCCCGGACAACGAGTACACCGCCAACATCGACCGGATCATCCCGGCGATGCTCGGCCTGTCCAACATCATCGAGTCGCGGCGCCCGCCGGCGGGCTTGTCGGCAGCGGAGTTGGCCCGGTGGAGCTACGAGGGACACACCCATTACCTGATCATCGACGACGTTGACCAGATTCCGGACGCCCCGGCGATGAGTGGCCCGTACGTTGGGCAGCGGCCATGGACCAGCCTCATCCCCGAACTCAGCCAAGCCGCTGATCTGGGGTTGAGGGTGATCGTCACGGCACGGGCCACGGGGTCGGGGCACGCGCTGATGACCAGTCCGTTGCTGCGCCGATTCAACGACCTGCAGGCGACCACGTTGATGCTGGCGGGCAACCCGCAAGACAGCGGCAAGATCCGTGGTCAACGGTTTGGCCGGTTGCCTGCTGGACGAGGAATTCTGTTGGGAGACAGTGAAAGTCCGACGTATGTGCAGTTGGTCAACCCGTTGGTTGGCGAATCTGTTGTAGGGGGAGCCGACGAAGGTTTCGCCCGCTGATGGTGGTTAGTGAAACAGCAACAGAAGGACCACAGAAGGAGGGGTTATGACGTTGCGAGTTGTTCCTGAGGGCCTGGCGGCGACGAGTGCGGCGGTGGAGGCGCTGACGGCGCGGTTGGCGAGCGCGCACGCGGCGGCCGCACCGGCGATCACCGCAGTAGTGCCGCCCGCGGCAGATCCGGTGTCGCTGACGACGGCCGCCGGGTTCAGTGCCCAGGGCCAGCTGCACTCCGCGGTGGCCGCCGAGGGTGTCGAGGAATTGGGCCGCGCCGGTGTGGGTGTGGGCGAAGGTGGGGCGAGCTATCTCGCGGGTGACGCCGCGGCAGCCGTCACGTACGGAGCGGCGGGCGCCTGATCATGACCGCGCCCATCTGGATGGCTGCTCCGCCCGAGGTGCATTCGGCGTTGCTGACCGCTGGTCCCGGACCGGGGCCGCTGTTGGCGGCCGCCGGGGCATGGACCTCGCTCAGCACCGAATACGCTGACGCGGCAGCCGAACTCAGTGGGCTACTGGCGGAGGTACAAGCGGGGGCGTGGGAAGGGCCGACCGCCGAGCAGTATGCGGCCGCGCATGTGCCATATCTGGCGTGGCTGATGCAGGCCAGTGCCGACAGCGCTGGTGTGGCCGCTCAGCACGAGGTCGCGGCGGCGGCATACACCGGCGCGCTCGCGGCCATGCCGACGCTGGCGGAGTTGGCCGCCAACCACACCATCCACGGAGTGTTGGTAGGGACGAACTTCTTTGGGATCAACACGATTCCGATTGCGGTCAACGAGGCCGACTACGCGCGGATGTGGGTCCAGGCCGCCACGACGATGAGCACGTATCAGGTCGTCTCCGGTGCGGCGCTGGCGGCGGCGCCGGAGCTGAGCCCGGCGCCCAACGTGCTGCGCCCCGGTGCCGAAGCCAACAACTTCTCGACCCTGGCCGCGCCGAACGACTCCGACTCCGGCAACTGGCTGGACAATCTGCTCAAGCAACTGCAGCAGTTCTTCCAGAACCTGTCCGACATGATCCAGCAGTTCATGCAGGCTTTGGGGCCCTTCCTGGTGGCCAACGGCCCGCTGCTGTTCTTTATCGCCTACGAGGCGTTTTTCATTCCATTCGGTACTACGTTCTGGACCGTGCTGTTGACGGCGCCGTTCCTGTTGATACCGCTCATTATCGGCCTCGGCGCCTACTTTTATTTGCAGAATCCCGACGCCGCGCCCGCCGAGGCCCTGCCACCGGCACCGGCTCTCGCGTCTGAAGCTCCCTCGATGCCTCCGGTGGCCGCCATGGCCCCACCGGCGCCGGCGCCCGCTTCGGCTCCGGCGTCCGCGCCCGCCTCGGCGGCCAGTCCGGCGCCCGCGCCGGCACCGGCGCCGGTCGCCGGGACTTTCGGTTACGCGGTCGCCGCCGGCGGCGACCCGGAAACCGGGTTTGGCCCGACGCTGGGTGGCCGCAGTGGGGTCAAGGCGCCGGCCGCGACGATCCCGGCCGCCGCTGCGGCGGTGCCGGGTCGGGCAGCCGCGGCGCGCCGGCGCCGCCGTGCCGCAATGCGTGACCACGGCGACGAATTCCTCGATATGAACGTCGATGTCGACCCGGACTGGGGTGGCCCGGCGGACGAAGAGCTACTGGCTGCTGCCGCGATGGCTTCGGGAAGTGGGGCCGGACGACTGGGGTTCGCCGGGACCGCGCACAAGGACGCGGATCTGCGGGCGTCGGGACTGACCGAGATGGCCGGCGATGAATTCGGCAGCGGCCCGCGGATGCCGATGGTGCCGGGCACCTGGGACCAGAACGGCGAGGGCTCGGGTGGGCCCGATGAAGCGGGGGGAGGGGGCCCCGAAAGTTAGCAATATGTCAGCCAATAACCGAAATCGTAAGGGACGGAAGAGAAAGGAAACATCATGAGTCTTCTGGATGCTCACATTCCGCAGTTGGTCGCCTCGCAGTCGGCGTTCAGCGCCAAGGCGGCCCTGATGCGCAGCACGATCAACGGGGCCGAGCAGGAGGCAATGTCCGCCCAGGCTTTCCACCAGGGTGAGTCGTCGGCGGCGTTTCAGGCCGCGCACGCCCGATTCGTGGAAATGGCCGCGCGGGTCAACACCCTGCTGGACATCGCCCAGGCCAACCTCGGTGACGCAGCGGGCACCTATGTGGCCGCCGACGCCGCTGCCGCGTCCGGCTACACCTCGTTCTGAGCCGACCACTAGTAACCGCGAAAGGACTTGAGATGTCGCAGATTATGTACAACTACCCGGCGATGCTGAGCCATGCCGCCGACATGTCCGGCTACGCCGGCACGATGCAGGGGCTGGGCGCCGATATCGCCACCGAACAGGCCGCACTGCAGAACGCCTGGCAGGGTGACACCGGTATGACCTACCAGGTTTGGCAGGCGCAGTGGAACCAGGCCATGGAGGCGTTGGTGCGGTCCTACCAGGCCATGGCCAGCACACACGAGAACAACACGCTGGCCATGTATGCCCGCGACACGGCTGAAGCCGCCAAGTGGGGCGGCTAGTCCCGCCTCGATGAGTGTCGAGCCCAATGCCGTCGAGCTGACGGTCGAAAACGCGTGGTTTATCGCGGAAACCAGTGGAGCAGGTAGCTTCCCATGGGTTTTGGCGATCACGACGCCATACCGCGATGCCGCGCAACGAGCCGCGTTCTTCAAAAGTCAGAAGGACGAGTTGACCCGGATGGGTCTGATGTCACCGGACGGTGTGGTGAATCCGGCGGTCGCGGACTGGATCAAAGTGGTGTGCTTTCCCGACCAATGGCTTGATTTGCGCTATGTGGGCTCCGGCGCAGCCGGCGGTGCCGGCGAGTTGCTGCGCGGCATTGTCGCGCGGCGCGCCGGCAATACCGGCACGCGTTCGGCGACCATCGTCGCGCTGCGTAGCGCGCAGCTGGTCACCTTCACCGCCATGAACATCGACGATGCCCGGGCGCTGGTTCCGGTCCTCGGTGTCGGCATGGGCCAGCGGCCGCCGGCGCAGTTCGCGGAGTTCAGCATGCCGGCGCGCGTTGGAGCCCGGGCTGACGAGCGACTGCGCTCCGGTGCGCCGCTGGCGGAAGTCCTTGACTACCTGGGTATTCCGGAATCGGCGCGAGCGGTGGTGGAATCCGTTTTCACCGGCCCGCGTAGTTACGTGGAGGTCGTCGCCGGCTGCCATCGCGACGGCCGGCATGCCACCACCGAAGTCGGAATGAGCATCGTGGACACCACCGCGGGCCGGATCCTGGTCAGTCCGTCCCGCGCGTTCGACGGCGAATGGGTCTCGACGTTCAGTCCGGGAACACCGTTCGCGATTGCCGTCGCGATCGAGCATTTGACCGCCTGCCTGCCCGATGGCCACTGGTTCCCCAATCAGCGGCTGTCCCGAGATTTGTCCACCCAATACGCGTAATCGCAACGAAATAGAGAGAGAACACGATGTTCCAGGAACGGCCGCAGTCTAATTCGAGGGTCCGGTGACGTCCGGCGCCGTCATGCCAATCGTTCGCGTGGCAATCCTCGCGCACAGCAGGCTGACAGAAGTTGCCCTGCCCACCGAACTGCCGCTGCGCGAAATCCTGCCCGCGGTACAGCGATTGGTGGTCCCGACAGCCCAGAACGGTGATGGTGGTGACCCCGAGGGTGCAGCGCGCCCCGGTGCGGTTTCCCAGCTGAGCCTGGCGCCCATCGGCGGAGCGCCGTTCAGTCTGGACGCCAGCTTGGACACCGTCGGCGTCGTCGATGGGGATTTGCTTGCGCTGCAGCCGGTCCCGACCGGCCCGGCCGCACCAGGCATCGTCGAGGACATTGCCGACGCAGCGATGATCTTCTCGACATCACGGCTGAAGCCATGGGGTATAGCGCAGATCCAGCGCGGGGCGCTGGCCGCAGCGATCGTCGTGGCCTTCCTGGCGACGGGCCTGGGCGTGAGCTACCGCGTAGCCACCGGCGCGCTGACCGGACTGGTCGCGGTCAGCGTGATCGCGGCGGTGACCGCGATCACCGGTTTGTTCGTCACGCTGCGCTCGGAACGCACCGGAACGGCGCTGTCGATGGCAGCGCTGGTGCCCATCGGCGCGGCCCTGGCATTGGCGGTGCCCGGAAAGTTCGGGGCGGCACAGCTGGTGCTGTCCGCGGCCGGGGTGACCGCGTGGTCGCTGATCGTCCTGATGGTGCCGAGCAACGAGCGCGAGCGGATCGTGGGTTTCTTCACCGCGACTACCGTGCTCGGGACCGGGGTGTTGTTGGCCGCCGGCGCCGAATTGCTCTGGCGGCTACCGATACTGGCTATCGGCGGTGGATTGATCGTGGCGGCGCTGCTGGTGATCATCGAAGCGGCGCAGCTTTCCGCGCTGTGGGCGCGCTTCCCGTTGCCGGTCATTCCGGCGCCCGGTGACCCGAGTCCGTCGGCGCCCGCGCTTCGGGTGCTCGAGGACCTGCCTCGGCGGGTGCGCATCGGTGATGCTCATCAGAACGGCTTTATCGCCGGCGCCGTGCTGCTCAGTGTCCTGGGCTCGGTGGCGATCGCGTTGCGCCCCGAGTCGTTGAGTGGATGGGGCTGGTACGTGGTGGCGGCCATCGCGGCTACCTCGGTCCTGCGTGCCCGCGTGTGGGATTCGGCCGCCTGCAAGGCCTGGCTGCTGTCCCAGCCCTACCTGGTCGCCGGTGCCCTGCTGGTGTTGTATGCCTCGACCGGACGCTTCTTCGCCGCACTCATCGCGGCGGTGGTGCTCGTCGCGCTGGCGTTGGCGTGGGCCGTGGTGGCGCTGAACCCGGGCATCGCCTCGCCCGAGACCTATTCGCTGCCGCTGCGCCGGCTGTTGGGCTTCGTCGCGGCCGGCCTGGACGCCTCGTTGATTCCCGTCATCGCCTATCTGGTCGGTCTGTTCGCCTGGGTGCTCAATCGATGATTCGTGCCGGATTCGCTTGCCTCACGGCGGCGTTGGCCTTTTCGCAAGCCGTTGCGCCATGGGCTTGTCCACCAGCGTCGGCGATCAGCCAGCCGGTGGTCGACCCGGGTGCGCAACCGCCCAGCGGAACTGCGGGACCGGTGCAGCCGATGGAGCAACGCGGGCCCTGCAGCACTTCCGGTGTCATCCCGGGGAGCGATCCCGCTGCGGTGACCCGCAGCCAGGCGATGCTGAATCTTCCTGCGGCATGGCAGTTTTCCCGCGGTGAGGGTCAGCTGGTGGCAGTGCTCGACACCGGCGTGCGGCCGGGGCCTCGGCTACCCAATGTCGATCCCGGTGGCGATTTCGTGGAGACGACGGACGGACTGACCGACTGCGACGGGCACGGCACGCTGGTGGCCGGAGTCATCGCCGGCCAGCCGTCCGCCGAGGACGGCTTCTCAGGGGTCGCCCCCGCCGCGCGCGTGTTGGCGATCCGGACGGCGTCCGGCAAGTTCTCGCCGCGCTCGCCGGGCGGCGATCCGATGGTGGCGCGGGTGTCCCTCGAGGTCGCCACGCTGGGCCGGGCGATCGTGCATGCGGCCGATCTCGGGGCCCGGGTGATCGACATCTCGGAGGTAACGTGCGTACCCGCCGATCGACCCGTCGATCAGGCCGCGCTCGGGGCGGCGATCCGCTACGCTGCGGTGGACAAGGACGCCGTGCTCGTCGCGGCCGCGGGCAATACCGGGGCGACCGGATCGGTCGGCGGCGGAATGTCCTGTGAGTCAAACCCGCTCACCGATCTTGGCCGACCGGACGATGCGCGGAATTGGGCCGGCGTCACGTCGGTGTCCACTCCGTCGTGGTGGCAGCCGTACGTGCTGTCGGCGGCCTCCCTCAACCCGGATGGGCAACCGTCGAAATTCACCATGTCCGGGCCGTGGGTGGGTATCGCGGCGCCGGGCGAAAGCATTGTGTCGGTGAGCAATCGCGACGGCGGCAGCCTCGCCAACGGCCTGCCCGACGATCATCAGCAACTGAGCGCGCTCAGCGGCACCAGCTACGCCTCCGGCTACGTATCGGGCGTCGCGGCGCTGGTCCGCAGTAAGTACCCCACGCTGTCCGCCACGGAGGTGGTGCGCCGGATCACCGCGACCGCGCACAACGGTGCCCGGGCCCCGTCCAACATCGTCGGCACCGGCAGCGTGGACCCACTGGCAGCCCTGACGTGGGAATTGCCCGCAAGCACCGGGGCCGCCGCAACGCCGGCGAAGCCGGTCGCCGTGCCCCCGGCACCGGCGCCCAAAGACAACACCCCGCGGACCGTCGCGTTCGTCGGGACCGCCGCGCTGGCATTGATTGTCGCGGCGGTTGCCGCCGCAACCGCAATCGCCGCGCGCCGACGGAAGGAGACCACCTCGTGAGCTCGATCCCGATCCCGGGGAGCGCCCGAATCAGCTTGGCGGCACTGGCGATTGTGCCCGCGGCGCTGGCCTACCCTTGGCACTCGAATCGCGACTACTGGCTGATCGGCATCGCCGTGGCGGCGGTGATCGTGTTGTTCGGTTGGTGGCGTGGTCTGCACTTCACCACGATCCTGAGGCGTCGGCTGGCCATCATGGGCCGCGGTTCCAACCGAACGGCGGAACCTGAGACTCAGTCCGCCGTTGTCGCAAAGACAACCGCGTTGGTGCGGATCGGCCCGTCCAGCTCCGACGGCGCGGTGCTTCCGCTGGAGCTGATCGCCCGGTACCTGGACCGCTACGGCATCCGCGCCGACAAGGTGCGTATCACCAGCCGCGACAACGCATCCGACGTCTCACGGCGCGAGACATGGGTCGGTATCACGGTGTCGGCCGCGGATAACCTGCCGGCGCTGCAGGCACGCTCGTCGCGCATCCCGCTGTATGAGACCGCCGAGGTTGCCGCCCGGCGGCTCGCGGACCACCTTCGCGAAATCGGATGGGAAGCGAGCACTGTCGCGCCGGACGACGTGCCACGCTGGCTGCCGGCCAATGCCCGCGAGGCCTGGCGTGCGGTGCAGCGCGGAAGCTCGGATTACGTTGCGGCATACCGGATCGCGGTTGATGCGGCGTTGCCCGAGACCTTGGCGGCGATCCGCTCACATCCGGCCCGCGAGACGTGCACCGCCCTCGAGATCGCCGGCCCGCGGTCGGGAGACCAGAACACGGTCGCGGCCGCGTGTGCCTTCCTCACCGACACGCCACCGGAAGGCGCACTGCCGGTAGCCGGGCTGATACCGCAGCGCGGCAACCAGGGGCCGGCGCTGGCGGCACTGGATCTGTTGTCCACGCAACGACTTGACGGTCACACCGACCCGCCCGGCGATCTGCTGGCGCGCCTGGACTGGCCGACGCCGGTGGCGGGAGCGCATCGCGCGCTGCGAACCGAAGCGGCTAGTCCAGCATAAAGCCGCTCAGGAAGCTGGTCATCCGGCGCAGGTAGTCCAGTTGACTCACATGCAGTACGTGACTGCCGGGAAACCAGTGCAGCGCACAGTGATCCCAGTGTTCCCAGAGCATGACGGCCTGTGCCGGGGGAGCCATCCGGTCGGCGAGGCCGGTGATGATCATCCGCCGGTCCTTGGAAAGCCGCGGTCGGTAGTTCAACGGGCCATGGTAAGCCAGCCCGGCGCTTAGTTCCTCGCGGCTGATGCCGGACAACCCAAGCCCCAGGCCGACCAGTTTGTTGGCCGGGAACCACTGGTCGAACATCGTCGCCGGCGTGACGACCGGACAGTTGGGAACGACGGCCTCCAGCCGGTCGTCGACCGAGGCCACCAGTGCCGAGGTGTAGCCGCCCAGCGAGAGGCCGGTCAGCGCAATGCGGTCAACGCCGGTGTGACGCAAATAGTCGATGATGGACCGGAAGTCGTGTACGGCCTGGGCCATCGACTCGGCGAAGCCGCTGAGTCCGCCGGCGAAATAGCCGAAACCGCTGAACGGCGAGCATTTTTCGGCTCGCTGGCCGTGAAATGGCAACGTGTACAGCACGACGTCGTAGCCGGACCGGTAATACCACGGCATCGAGAAGAAGCGGCCGTTCGCCAGGTACGACGACCCCATGAAGCCGTGGATGACGCACAGCGTGGGGCGCGGTCCGTCGTCATGGCGCCAATGCTGGGCGCGCACGACGTTATTGGACCTCCAGGCATCCCAGCGCTTACGCATCGCGGGGTTGATCGCCGTGAAGCTGCTGGGAAACGAGATGTTGTCGACGGTGCCGCGTGCGATCCATTTCGCCAGCGGGCCCGCCGGTCGCGACGACACCTGTGGCAATTCGGTCGGCGCCGGGAACGACTTCGCCGGGTCATGCTCGGCCGCCAGCTCGGCGTAGAACTTCAGGTTGGCGCGCTCGCTACCGGATTTGGTGTGGCGCAACGAGGTGGCGACGACGACCGGCGCGGTCGTCGCGGCCAGCAGCGACGAGACCCAGGTGCGCAATGCGAGATCGCCGGCGGCGGAGACCGCGACCACCCTGCGTTCATGTGCCGACAATGCCGAGAGCGGAGGCAATCCTTCGGCGCCGGGCGGAACGTCGGCACCGGGAACGTCGGGAACTGGGATGGGCGGATCGATGGGATCTGTTCCGGACGCCACGAATGCCGATGCTATCCCGCCGGAGAAGCCGATCCTGGGCGTTTGACCGGTTCCGGTGCGGATTTCTGGGCCACTCGGGGAGCGCGGGGGCACGATGCGGTAATACGGTTCTGTCTAGATGGCCGACCAGTTGCGGTGTTGATCAGGAGGACCGACATGTGGGATCCCGACGTCTACCTCGTATTTGCAGACCATCGCAGCCGCCCGTTTTACGACATGCTCTCGAGGGTGGGGATCGAGCGGGCACGTCGGGTGGTCGACCTGGGTTGTGGACCAGGCAATCTGACGAAGTACCTGGTGAAGCGGTGGCCCGGCTCGGCCATCGAGGCCCTGGACACCTCGCCGGAGATGGTGGCCGCCGCCCGGGAACGCGGGATCGATGCCTCCGTCAGCGACTTACGTGACTGGAGGCCGAAACCCGACACCGACGTGGTGGTCAGCAACGCGGCCCTGCACTGGGTTCCCGATCACGCCGACCTGCTGGTTCGCTGGGCCAGCCAGCTACCGGCCGGATCCTGGATCGCCGTCCAGATTCCGGGCAACTTCGAAACCCCGTCGCATGCCGCCGTACGCGCGGTGGCGCGTCGCGAACATTACGCAAAGACGCTGAAAGACGTGCCTTTCCGGGTCGGCGCGGTGGTCCAGCCGCCGTCGCACTACGCCAATCTGTTGATGGATGTGGGCTGCCGGGTCGACGCTTGGGAGACGACGTATCTGCACCAGCTGACCGGGGAGCACCCGGTGTTGGAATGGATCACCGGCACCGCCCTGGTTCCGGTGCGCGAGCGGCTCGACGACGAGGGGTGGGAGCAGTTTCGCGAGGAGCTGATCCCGTTGCTGGACGACGCCTACCCGCCCCGGGCTGACGGCACGACGATCTTCCCGTTCCGGCGGGTGTTCATCGTCGCCGAGGTCGGCCGGGTCGACGGATAAGGACTTCCTACTCTTCGACGCCGCGATCGGCGGCGATCGCCGAGCGGCTTGTCGGCGTCGTGTGATGGATCTGTAGATAGGTCTCGGTATAGCGCATCGCGATGCGGCTGCCCGCGAAGTCCGAGGGGATGACGTCGCCGGTGCGCTGGCGCCAATCATTAAGGCGGACAGCTAAATCGGCGGCGATCGCGTCCATGCCCGAATCGCCATTGGTCAGCAAGTTGGTGGTCTCGGTGGGATCGGTCCGCAGATCGTAGAGTTCGCGCTCCGGACGTGGCGATCGGACGAACGGCGCGACCGCCAAACCGGACGGGCTCTGTTCGATATCCCACGGCAGGTCCAAGAGCGGGCGTGGCACGTAATTCTCGATGTAGCTGTATTCCTTTGTGCGGATTGCCCGAATCGGGTCGAACGAGTCGTGATAGGTCTTCATCGTGTACACCTGCTCCCGCACCGGCTCTGCCGGCGTGTCGGGCGTGAGCAGGGCGCGCGCGTGCGACACGCCCTCGATCTCGGCCGGCACGTGGAGGCCGAGCAGCTCCAGCAACGTCGGGACCAGATCGACGGCGCTGAACAACTCGTCGTAGACCCGCGGGGCCAGCCCGCGCCCGGTGGGCGGGCGGATGAGCAGGGCTACGCCGGTTCCCGCGTCGTACAGGGTGGATTTCGCCCGGGGGAAGGCCGGCCCGTGATCGGTGAAGAACACCACCCAGGTGCTGGCATCCAGGCCCGTCTCGGCCAGCGTGTCCAGCATCCGCCCGACTGCCGCATCGGCCGAGGTGATGGCGCCGTAGAAGTCGGCGAGATCACCGCGCACCTCCGGGGTGTCGGGCAGGTAGTCGGGCAGATCGACGGCCGCGCTATCGGCCGGTTCGTAGCGGTCCCGCGGGTACGGTCGGTGCGTTTCGAAAAATCCGGCCGTCAGCAGGAACGGTTGTCGGCCACCCCGCTGCGGGGCCTCGTTGCGCAGCCATTCTTCGACCTTTTCCACCACGTAGTCGCAGTAGGAGTTCGACACGTCGAACTCGTCGAACCCCAGGCGTTTCGGGTAGGACGTTTCGTGCTGCATGCCGAAAAGAGCTGAATACCAGCCAGATTCGGATAGTAGCTGGGGTAGGGTCTGAACGCCGGCGCGGTATTCCCAGCCGTGGTGGGCCAGACCGACGAGGCCGTTGCTTTGTGGGTAGCGGCCGGTGAAAAACGATCCTCGCGACGGCGTGCACAGCGGCGCGGTGGCATGGGCCCGGGTGAACAGGATGCTCTCGGTGGCGAGCTGGTCCAAGCACGGGCTACAGACATCCGGGTGACCGTAGGCGCCGAGATAGCGCCCGAGGTCGTGCCAGTGCACGATAAGTACGTTGTCGCCGGTCATTTCCGTCACCTTATTCACCTTGTCCTGCGACCGGCGACGATACCGGAATGACGCGCGATGAATCTGGGTGTGCCACCCAGTCGGACAACAGCAGATTGCCAGCTGGTCGAAACGATCTGCGCGAACAGAAATCGAAAGCTACCCGCTTTTGACGCGTCACACGGAATGGGACGGCACCGTGGTGGCCGTTCCGGTACCGTTGCCCGGCGCGGGCCGGCCGGGCCGGTCGTCCGGCGGGTGACCCCATTGATTTTCGGAGACGAACTCCGACAGCGGTCGCGCGTGCGTCCAGCCGTCGAGCTCCAGCGCCGGCCGATCCGGAAATTCCGGCACCGGGCCCACGCACAGGATGGCCACCGGCTCCGCGCCGGCGGGCATCGCCAGCAGCTCAGCCAGGGGTTGCGGATCGAACAATGAAACCCAGCCGACCCCAAGCCCTTCGGCCCGAGCGGCCAACCACAGGTTCTGGATCGCGCAGGACACCGACGCGAGATCCATCTGCGGCAGCGTGCGCCGGCCGAAAACGTGGACGTCGCGATTGTCGGCCAGCGCCACCACGAGGAGTTCGGCGCATTCGAGGATGCCCTCGACCTTCAACCGCAGAAACTCCTCGCCCCGCGGTCCCAGCGCTTGCGCGGTGCGCGGGCGCTCTTCGTCGACGAGCGCGTGGATACCGCGGCGCAGCGCGTCGTCGGTGATCCGGAGGAAACGCCACGGCTGCATCAGCCCGACGCTGGGCGCGGCATGCGCGGCCTGCAACAGGCGGGCCAACACCTCCTCGGGCACCGTGCTGCCGGGCACGAACCGCCGCATGTCCCGGCGTTCGGCGATCACCCGGTACACCACGCGACGATCCGGTGGGCTGAACGCATGTTCGCTCACTGCGCCATCGGGGGACTCGTCGGCGGAGAATGGCATTAGCGTCAATCTAGCAACGCTGCGCGAACACAACGAGCAATATCGACCGACGGTGCGGGCTCAGAACACCACGAAAAGGAGTGTGCAGTGAAGTATTCCGACGTGCTCGACCAACTGCCCATCGATGGCGGCGCCCGGCGCGTCTACGGCGAGCCCTTCGAGACCGCCGACGGCGCCACCGTGATCCCGGTCGAAAAGCCGCGCGGCGTCTTCGTCATCCGCGAGGGCAAGGCATCCTGGGTGCCGGCCGTCGACGCCAATCGCGTCGCGCTGATCGGTGTGCTTACCGGCCTGCTCGCGGCGGTGATCGGCAGCCTGGCCGTGCTCCGGCAGCCGCCATGGCCGCTGATGACGATCACGCAGAATAGGTAACCGACCGCACGGCGGGTTGTCCGTGGCAGCGGTTGTGAAAGTTGTTTGCCGCCAACAAGGTACGGCCTACCGCTCGGCGATCAAGGGCTTTTATGTAAATCGGCCAGCGAGTTTCTGAGTCCACCGTCGAGGCGGATCTGCACTGCCGCGACCGCGGCCATCACCGCCCCGGTCACCAGGTGGACCACCGCGTCGGTGGTGTTGTTGGGGAAGGTGAAGATGAAGGCGACTTGATGAGAGAAGAAGGCCCAGATTCCCGGTAGCGCACCGGCGATCGCGGCGAGAATCAGGTACAGCACCGCCCACGACTTTCGTCTGGCGAACACCAGGCCGGGCGCGAAGAGGGCCAGGCCAGCCACGGCGTGCCAGCCGTTGTAGTCCATGCCGAGCAGTTGCACGGTCGGCGCGCCGGGACCGGTGGCGAAGCTGGGCTCGAGAATGAGGCCGATCACAGCCTGAATGACGTGCAGAGCACAAATGATCAGCAGAGCGATCTGGGCGAAACTCCACTTCACCGTGCACCTCCATGGGGCCGGCGGACAATAGCCAAATACTACATCGCGTAGTAGCAGGTCGCCAAGCCGCCTACCGCGCTGAGGTTGATCCAAGAGGGCTTGGTGTCGTTTAGATTCGATTCGCCGCCGCTAGTGTGGGACGTCGACTGAGCTGACTTTCATCGTGAACACGGAGGGTACGGACTTGTTTTCCCGTTCTCACCCGACACCGGCCGAACCGTCCTGGTTCACCGCTGCGCTCGGTCAAAAACCGGACCATTGCGATGTCGAAGTCGACGGATGCCGAATTCACCTGCGCACCTGGGGCGCCCCGGAACAACCGCCCGTCGTGTTCGTCCACGGTGGCGCCGCGCACTCCGGCTGGTGGGACCACATCGCGCCGTTCTTTTCCCGTACCCATCGCGTGATTGCACCGGATCTGTCCGGGCACGGCGACAGCGACACCCGCGCCGACTACGACCTGGAAACCTGGGCAACGGAAGTGATGGAGATCTTGCCTGCCGCCGGGGCCTCAGGGCGGCCCACGATCGTCGGCCACAGCATGGGCGGTTGGGTGGCGGCGATCGCGGCGATGCAGTGTGGCGACCAGATCAACAGCGTCGTGGTGGTCGACTCGCCGTTGCGAGACCGTGCGCCCGAAGCCAAACGGCTGCGCAACCGTAGACGCACCGACTATGGGTCGAGAGATGAAATCCTGTCCCACTTCGCAGCGGTGCCCACGCAGGATTTGGTCCTGCCCTACATCGCAAAGCACATCGCCGGCGAATCGGTCCGCAAAGAAGGCAAAAGGTGGGTGTGGAAATTCGACCCGACAATCTTCGACGGTGAGTTTCTCGAACCACAACCCGACGACGAAGAGTCGATGGAAACCATGATTGCCCAAATGCGTTGCCGCATAGGATATCTGAGCTGCGAGGCGGGGTTGGTGTCCGCTGCGATGGGCGAGCGGCTCCGCTCCATCTTCCAACTCCGGGGCCCGTTCGTGGAGCTGGCCGAAGCCGGCCACCATCCGATGCTCGATCAACCGCTCCCGCTGGTCGCGACGTTGCGCACCCTGCTCGAATTCTGGTCGATCACCTAGGCGGTGCGGATCACCCGCTGAGCGTGCTGCCGGAACGGGCGCCGGGACAACGCCTCTGCCAAATCTCTACCTGTCAGATGCCAGGCGAGCGCCGGGACCGGCTACGGGTTGAAGGTCCCGGGCGGTCAGGACAGTGTTGTCGTGGGAGCAGCGCAGGACGGCTTCGACGGGATGTCCGCAATCGTGGTGCAGGATCTGGACCGGCGGTCCATCCGCATCGGCTTGCCAACGGTCGCCCCATTGCATGAGGGCGATGACTGCGGTGATGAGGTCCAACCCCTTGTCGGTGAGCCGGTATTCGTGTCGCTCGCGTTGTCCGGGTTCGCGGTAAGGAACCCGCTTGAGTATCCCGGCTTCAGTCAGGGTCACCAGGCGTTCGCTGAGGATGTTGCGTGCACATCCGATGCGGGCTTGGAAGTGCTCGAAGCGGCGCGCGCCGTAGAACGCCTCCCGCATGACCAGCAAGGTCCATTTTTCGCCGACAACGTCGAGCGCCCGCTTGATCGAGCAGTTGTCGGCGACATAGCGGTCCCGCAGATCGGACATGTTGCCACCCTATCAGGGTTTGACTTTGCAACCCAGCTTCCTTAGTCTGCGTTGTATTAAACAACTCAGGGTGGTTGAGGCCCGCCACCGCGATCGGAAGGCAGACCGCTATGCCCATGCTCGACGAGTACATTCCCGACCAGGCCCTGCCCGCGGACGCCGAAAAGAGCTTGCTGCGCCAGCTCGCCGAGATCCTGATCGAGCATGAGGGAGCCGACCCGTCCGATCCTGTTGCGCGGTCGCTGGCCAAGGTGTGGCTGCACCGGCCCGCGGCGGTGCTGCATGCCGGCGAGACGCCCGCGGCCCCGCACTACAAGGTGATCGCCTCAGTGCCCCAGGGCCAGCTCGACGAGGCGCGTGCCGCAAGCGCTTTCGCCGCCATCACCGACGCGATCCTGGCGGCCGAAAACGGGCGTTACGACCAGGACCGGCTGCGGGTCTGGGTCATTGGCAACGAAATCCCCGACGGCAACTGGGGTGCCGGCGGGCGTGTGGTCCGTCTTGCCGACATCGCGGGCGCCGTGCTGCGTGACCGCGACAAAGGGCGCGAGTATGCCCGGCAACGCCTGGCCGGACAGCAGCTCACATTCGCGGAATCAACCCGTGACTGACATCGCGGTGGGGGCGAGGCGGCCCACGGTCAACAAACGGATCAGTCCCGACCGAATTTCCGCGCCGCGCAACTCGACTGGTCGGCAAATCGCACGCCGGGTCGCCGACACCGTCATCGGTGTTTGCGCCGCGGTCGTCACGCCGCGGCGTCGGGAGATGCCTGCCCAACCCCGCTACCACCGGCGCGAAAGTTTCGTCGAGGATGCGGCGATGTCCCGCGAAATGTTCAGGCTGTGAGTTGGCCCGACACGGACTTCACGGACTATAGGTGGCACCGACCGCGCGGACGATGCAGTCCGGCGACATGTCAAAAGTCAGCAAGCGCAGCGGCAGTCCACTGAGCACATCCGCCGGCACGGAGGCCTTGTAAAGCAGTGAAAGCTCGCCGCTGAACCTCTCGTCCGCCTGCGCGACGTCGACGTTGACCGCCAAGCCCGCCGACGAGATCTCGGCCCGGGCCGCGCCGGTGTGCGCCGCATCCCAGCGCACGTCGACGGTGACGCCGGCCAGCTTCGGCAACATCGACAGCGTCGCCAGCACGCGTTGTCTGGTGAGCACCAGCGAGCCCGTGTAGTAGGCGACGCTGCGCGGCATCCGCACCCCGGGGATGATGCCGCTGAACCGCCTGGTCACCGCCACATAGTCGGCGAGATACAGCAGGCCTTCCGCTTCGACTTCTGCATGCAGGTCGTCGGGGAGCTTGCCGATGCCGAGCAACCTGCGGACAAAAACCGCCATGACGCCAGTATGACGCGCCCCGAGTGGCTACCCCGATCTGCGTGGTGAGGCTGGTATCGCTGAAGGGATGACCCGCCCACGCGCCGGTATTGCCGTTTGTGCCGCTCTGGTGGCCATAGCGGCATACGCGGTGATGTGGGTGGGCTACCGCCAGGATTGGGGTTGGCTGCATTCTTTCGATTGGTCGTTGCTGAACGCCTCGCACGACGTTGCGGTCAAGCATCCGGTGTGGGTGCGGTTCTGGGACGCGGTGTCGATTGCGCTAGGGCCGGTGCCGCTGCGGCTGCTGGACACGGTGGCGGCGGTGGCCGCATTGGTGCGACGCAACGTTCGCGCCGCGCTGCTGCTGTTGGCCTGCGGGCTGCTGAATGGATTGGTGACGGCGGCGGCCAAGGGCCTGGCGAACCGCCCGCGACCGTCGACCACGCTGGTGGCCATATCCCAGACGTCGTTTCCGTCCGGTCACGCCCTCGAGACGACGGCTTCCCTGCTCGCCCTGCTGGCCGTCGTGTCGCCGATGATGAGCGCGACGAAGGGTCGGGTCGCGCTGACGGTCAGCGCCCTCGTCCTGGTCCTGGTTGGGATTTCCCGGGTCGCCTTGAACGTGCACTACCCGTCCGACGTGCTGGCCGGGTGGGCACTGGGATATCTGTACACGCTGGTGTGGCTCGTGGTGCTTCGTCCTAAACCGTTGCTGTGGTTGGGTTTTCGTTGATCACAGCGCTGTGACCCAACCGGGGCTAAAGCTTTACTTGACCCTGAGCCTGGCGGGGCCCGACGATTGAGGGCATGCGCCGACTGCTAGCTTTGCTGCGCGCCGCGGCGTGCGCACTTTTCGCGTTACTGGTTCTCGCCCCGATTTCGTGCGCCGCCCCGACGGGTAACCCCCTGGCCGGCACGCCGTGGTTCGCAAACCAGGTGGGCAATGCCACTCAGGTGGTTTCGGTCGTCAGCACCGGCGGCTCGAACGCGACCATCGATATCTATCAGCGCACCGCCGCCGGCTGGCAGCCGCTGCGCACCGGCGTCCCGACGCACGTCGGGTCGGCGGGCATGGCGCCGCAGGCCAAGAGCGGAGTTCCGGCCACGCCGACGGGCGTCTACAGCCTCGACTCGGCATTCGGGACGGCGCCGAACCCCGGTACCGGGCTGCCCTACACCCAAGTTGGCGATGCCAACCATTGGTGGAGCGGCGACGACCACAGCCCCACCTTCAACTCGATGCAGGTGTGCCCGAAGGCGCAGTGCCCGTTCAACACCGGCGAGAGTGAGAACCTGCAAATCCCGCAGTACAAGCACGCGGTGGTGATGGGCGTCAACAAGAACAAAACCCCGGGCGGCGGCGCCGCGTTCTTCTTCCACACCACCGACGGCGCACCCACCGAGGGTTGCGTAGCGGTCGACGATGCTCAGCTGGTGTCGATCATGAAATGGCTGCGGCCCGGCGCCGTCATCGCGATCACCAAGTAGCGCTCAGTCGACGCCGGCGATTGCGCGCCCGGACTTGAGCGTAAAGTCCAAGCCTTTCAACGACATTGTGGCGTCGTAGGTCCGGTCGTAGCCGGTGCCGCTGATCTTCCACCCGTTGTCGGTGCGCCGATACTGGTCGCGGTAGAAGGCGGCACCGATCAGCATGAAGTCGAACTCGGCGACGATGACGCGATCCTGCAGATACCAACTGCCCGTAGCGGTATCGCCGGTGACGATGATCTCCGGATGGGTCACCCGGTGTTCGGTGACGACGTTCTGCGGAAGCGATGTGCGCATGTACTCGACCAAGTCGGCACGGTTGGTGAAGTGCAGTTCGTTACCGATCGACGGCCCGTAGTCGGCCTTGATGTCTTCGGCCAGCGTGTCGGTGAAGTCGTCCCAGCGCTTGGTGTCCAGCGAGCGCAGATACCGGTATTTGACTTGCTTGATGGCTTCGATGTCGGCGAGATCGTCGAGGGTCATTCCGTCATTGCAGCACACGGGCGACCATGTCGATCAGGGCCCGTCGTTCCAGGCTCCAATCGATGCTGGTCCCGGTGACCATCTGGGCCAGCACCACACCCCGTAGCGTCGCCCAAATCACTTCGGCCACACCAGCATTCGCCGGATCTGTGGTGATCAGCCGACCGAGCTCGGCGATCGCGGAGTTCATCTCGAGCAGGTGCCGACGCGAAGAATCACCCAGGCTCCCGCGGGTTGCCCGCAGGATTTCGAAGGCGGCCATCGACGTCGGGCTGCTGTAGCAACTCCACGCCGTGTCGATGACGACTTCGAGACGCTCTTGCGGCGGTAGCTCGCTGACATCGGCCGACGACAGGCTCTCGATCAGTCTGTCCACCCCGTCGTCGACGACGGCCATCAGCAGCCCGTTGCGATCGCCGAAGTGGTATTGGATGACGCCCCACGTGACTCCCGCGCGTTCGGCCACGTGCTTGGCGGTGGCAGCGGCGAAGCCCTCCTCCTGGATGCAGCGGACCGTCTCGTCGATGATCCTTGCCCGGGTGTCGTCGCCACGTTTGCGCGGCGCACTGGTGCGCCGGGTCGGACTGGCGGCGCGTCCCGGCGTCTGGCCTGCAGCAATGGACATTGTTGACTTTATAACATAGTCGAGTCTATTTTTGTAGCGTGAGCAGCCCCTCGCGATACGCGCAATTGTCCCGTGCCGAGCTGGCCGTTCTGGTTCCCGAACTGCTGCTGGTCGGGCAGCTGATCGATCGGTCCGGCATGGCGTGGTGCATCAGCTCGTTCGGCCGCGACGAGATGGTGCAGATCGCCATCGAGGAGTGGGCGGGCGCCAGCCCGATCTACACCAGGCGCATGCAGCAGGCCCTGAAGTACGAGGGCGTCGACATCGTGACCATTTTCAAGGGTCTGCAGCTCGACATCGGCGCCCCGCCGCAGTTCATGGATTTCCGCTACACCGTCCACGACCGCTGGCACGGCGAATTCCACCTGGACCACTGCGGCGCCCTGCTCGACGTCGAGCCGATGGGCGAGCAGTACGTGTTCGGGATGTGCCACACCATCGAGGACCCGACCTTCGACGCCACCGCCGTGGCGACCAACGCCCGCGCTCAGGTGCGTCCGCTGCACCGGCCGCCGCGGACCCCCGCGGATCGGCATCCGCACTGCGCGTGGACCGTCATCATCGACGAGTCGTATCCCGAGGTCCAGGGCATCCCGGCGCTCGACATCGTTCGCCAAACCCGCGCCGCAACATGGGAACTCGCTGCTATCGATACCTCCGACGAGGGGCAGCCGGATTACTCCGGCGCATTGCTGTCCGATCTCGACTTTGCCGCCTTCTCGCATTCGGCACTGGTCCGGATCGCCGACGAGGTCTGCCTGCAGATGCACCTGCTCTACCTGTCGTTCGCGATCGCGGTGCGCGCACGTGCCACCGATGAGGCCGAAGCCCTCTCGGTATGCACCCGCGGCTTGATCGGCATCGCGGGCGTGGCCGCCGAACGCATTCACCGGGCGCTGAAGTTGCCGGGCGGGCCCGAAGGCGTGCTCCGGGTGCTGGAGCTGCATCCGCTGCTCAATCCAGCGGGCTACGTCTCGGCGGACATCGAGGCCAACCGGCTGGCCGTGCATCGGTCGCCGGCCCATGACGACGGTTCGTGGATCTCGTTGTGCTCGCCGGACTCTGTGCAGCCCCTGCAAGCGATCGCCACCGCGGTGGATCCGCATATCGAGGTGCGTGTTAGCGGGACGGTCACCGACTGGACCGCCGGATTCACCGAAACCGAAGCCACGGCAGCCGAACTACCTGAGGTGGAAGTGGTCAAGTTCAGTGGCGGAGCGTCGTTTCAGTTCGAGCCGCGGCGTTCGCTGCCACTCACCGTCGTGTGACCGCGGCGCGCTTGTCAAGGGGTTTTTAGTACCGCTTCGGTGACACAATCGCATCGGCGCGATACCAATGGCATTGCAAGCCATCGGCTTTCCGCGTGTCCGCGGCTATCGTTAACGCTGGCCACCGACCCCTATAGACGAAAGTATTCGCTCTATGTACGACCCCCTTGGGTTGTCGATCGGAACCACGAACCTGGTCGCAGCGCGTGACGGAAACCCACCGGTTTCACGTCGTGCGGTACTAACGCTTTACCCACACTGCGCACCGAAAGTTGGTCTACCCGAAGAGGACCCGAACCTCACTGAGCCCGGCATGTTGATGAGCGGGTTCGTCGACCGCGTCGGTGACTCGGTGGCGCTGGTGTCCGTCGACGGCTCCGCTCACGACCCCGACCTGTTGATGGTCGAAGCACTGGACGCGATGGTTTTGGCTGCCGGTGCGGACGCAGGTTCCTCGGAGATCTCGATCGCCGTTCCGTCGTACTGGAAACCCGCTACCGCCCAGGCATTACGCAACGGGCTACGAACACATTTGGGCTTTGTTCGAAGCGGTATGGCGCCCCGCCTGGTTTCGGACGCGATCGCGTCGTTGACCGCGGCGAATGCGGAGCTGTGCCTCGCGGCAACCGGTGTCGTCGGATTGCTCGATTTCGGTGGCTCGGGGACGTCGGCCACATTGATAGACCTCGCGGGCGATTTCAAACCCCTCAGCGCCACAATGCGTTACACGGATTTCTCCGGCGACGTGATCGACCAGGCATTGTTACTCTGCGTGTTCGAGGAGCTGGGACACGGTAGCGGTATCGACCCGGCCAGCACCGCAGCGGTCGGGCAGCTGGCCCGGCTAAGAGAGCAGTGCCGGTCCGCAAAAGAGCAGTTATCCACCGAACGGGCAACGGAATTCGCCGCTGAACTCGGCGGACGCCGGGCCACGATGAAGTTCACCCGTGACGAGCTGGGTGACCTGATCCAGGACCGGCTGACCGGGCTCATCTACGCGTTCGACGACATGCTGTGCCGGCATCGCAAGAGCTGGAATGACCTGTCCGCGGTGGTCACCGTCGGCGGCGGCGCCAGCATTCCTCTTGTCAACGAACGCCTTTCGGTGCACAGCCGACGACCGGTCGTGTCACCGTCGCAACCCGCATTCGCGGCCGCTGCCGGCGCGCTACTGCTGGCCGCCCGCGGTGAAGAAGTCGACCTGCGCACCCGCACGTCGATCGGCTTGCTGACCTCGTCGGCCGCCGCAGGCGAGGTCGTCGACCTGGGTGTCGGTGACCTATTGGTGATCGACGAGGAAGCTCTCACCGATCGCGAGTTGGCCTGGTCGCAGACCGAATACCCCGGCGATATCCGGGTGCCGTACACGCCCGAGGCGTTCGACGAAGAAAGCAACCCCGGTGGTTGGTCGATGCGCCTGAACGTGATCGAACCACCCCGGCAACGGGCGTGGCGGCGGGTGCGGCTGTCGCAGTTGGTCGTCGGGATGTTCGCACTGGTGGCCATGACCGCGATCGGCGGCGTGGCGTACACGCTGACGGGAATCGAAAACCATCAGGCGCCCCCGGTGCCCACCATGGTGCCCGTCCCGGTGCCGCCGGTGAGTTCGATGCTGCCAAGCCTTGCCCCGCCTCCGCCAGCGCCGCCGTCCGCCGTGCCACCGCCGCCCAGCGCCGAGCCGGCGCCCGTCAGCGTGCCCCCGCCCCCACCGCCGCCGCCGGAGCCGCCGCCGGCACCTCCGCCGCCGCCACCAGTCGTCACCGCCGAACCGCCGCCGGTCGTCACGCATCCACACCCGCGTCCACCGCAGACGACTCAGCCTCCGGTCATGACGACGCCGACGACGACGCCTCCACCGCCGCCGCCGCCCACGACGACGCCTCCACCACCGCCGCCGACCTCGACGACGGTGCCGATGACCACGCAGTGGATCCACGTTCCGTTGCTGCCGGTGCCGATCCCGATCCAAGTGCCGGCCAGTCAGGTACCCGCGAACCCGGCTCCGCAATATCCGGCCCAGCAATATCCCGGGCAGTATCCGGGCGGGGGCTACGGAGGCGGCTATCCGGGCGGCGGGTACCCGCAGAACCCGTTCCTGGGCCCCGGCTATTAGCGGCTGTTTTCTCGCTTGAAGCAAACTCCGTGGCGAATCACCTCGCGCGGGCGCACACTGGGCAGTAACGCTACGAGCTGCAAGGAGGCCGCGTGGGCGAGCACGGTGCATTCGGATTTGATCCCGAGGAGTTCGATCGGGTGATCAGGGAGGGCAGCGAGGGGCTGCGCGACGTGTTCGAGCGGGTCAGCAGGTTCGCCGCTGCTCCGGGCGCCCGGACGGGTTGGTCTGCGTTCTTCGACGACCTGTCGCGGCGGCCGCGGTCCCGGCCGGAAACCGCGGGCGAGGCCGGTGACGGCGTCTGGGCGATCTACACCGTCGATGCCGCGGGTGGAGCTCAGGTCGAAGAGGTTTATGCCAACGAGCTCGACGCGTTGCGCGCGAACAAGAACAATGTCGATCCGAAGCGGAAGGTGCGGTTCCTGCCTTATGGCATCGCGGTCAGCGTCCTCGACGACAACGCGGATGAGCAAACATAATCCGCCGATTTGCGGGCGTTCCCACTAGCGGGGATTACGCCTAGGGTCGAGCTGTGACGCCAGCATCGTTGGTGTGCCAGGTGTGCGGCTCGGAGCCGCGTCAAGGTGCACGCTTCTGCGATTCCTGCGGCGCCCCGCTTGCGCCCAATGTCGAGACGGCCGAATACAAGCAAGTGACCGTTCTCTTCGCGGACGTGGTGCGGTCGATGGACATCGCCGCGTCGTTGGGCCCCGAGCGGCTGCGCGAAGTGATGACTGAGCTTGTCAATCAGTCGGCAACCGTGGTCCAGCGTTACGGCGGCACCGTCGACAAGTTCACCGGCGACGGCATCATGGCGCTTTTCGGCGCCCCAATCACGTTGGAGGATCATGCGTTTCGCGCCTGCCTGGCGGCGCTGGACATACAGGAGGTGGTCCGCCAACTGGCGGTCGAGGTGGGCCGCCGGGACGGGATCGACCTGCGCTTGCGGGTCGGGCTGAATTCCGGCCAGGTGATCGCCGGCGATCTGGGGGCGACTCATCTCGGGTACACCGCGGTGGGCGAACAGGTGGGCATGGCCCAGCGGATGGAATCGGTGGCGCCGCCCGGCGGTGTCATGCTCAGCGAATCGACGGCACGGCTCGTCGAGGACCGGGCCGTGCTGGGTGAGCCCGAGACCGTGCACATCAAGGGATTCGCCACCACCGTGCCGGCGCGGCGCCTGCTGGCCACCGACGGCGAACACCGCAAGGCGCGCCGCCAGTCCCGCCTCGTCGGGCGGCAGCGGGAGAAGGAAGCCGTCGCGGAATTACTGGACCAGGCCAGCCGCGGCGCCGGAACGGTGATTACGGTGACGGGCCGCCCGGGCGTGGGCAAGACCCGGCTGGTCCGCGAGTCGTTAGGCATAGCGCGCAGTGCCGGATTCGAGGTGTCGGTCACCTATTGCGAATCCCATACCCGCGAGATTCCCTTCCACGTGATCTCCCGGTTGCTGCGCGCGGTCTTCGGTCTGGGCGGCCTCACCCTGGAGGTGGCACGGGCACGCGTGCGCACCGAAATCCCCGGGGCGGGTGCCGAGGACCTGGTGCTGCTCGATGACCTGCTCGGCATCCGCGATCCCGATACGCCGTGCCCGGACATCACCCCGGACGCCCGGCGCCGCCGGCTGGTCGACCTGATCAACACCATTTCGCTGGCTCGGCCCGAGTCCGCGATCTACGTCATCGACGATGCTCAGTGGATCGACAGCGTGAGCGAATCGCTGCTTGCCGAATTCGCGGCGGCGGTACCCGGAATGCACGCGACGTTGCTCGTTGCCTATCGACCCGAATACTCGGGGCCGCTGGCACATATCCCGGGCGCGCATCCGTTCGCCCTTGAGCCACTGGGTGATTCGTACATCGCCGAATTGATGAATGAGCTGTTGGGGGCCGACCCTTCGGTGGCCGGATTGTCGGCGGTGATCGCCGACCGGGCGGCCGGCGTGCCATTCGCCGCCGAGGAGATCGTGCGTGACCTCGCCGAGCGGGGTGAGCTCGAGGGCGTGCCGGGCGCCTACGTGTGTGTGCGCGAAGTGCGAGAAATCCACGTTCCGGCCAGCCTGCAGGGCATCATCGGGGCACGCATCGATCGGCTCAATGCCACGGCGAAGCGCACTCTGAACGCCGCAGCCGTCATCGGCGCGCAGTTCGACACCGAATTGCTGAAATGTCTGCTGGGCACTGTCGACGTGGCGCCACTGGTGCAGGCGGCACTGGTCGAACAGGTCGGCTTCGCCCCGCACGCGACGTACGCCTTCTGTCATCCGCTTATTCAGGCGGTGGCCTACGAATCCCAATTGAAGTCCGGCAGAGCCGAATTGCACCGCCGGGTGGCGGCGGTGTTGCAGCGCACCTACGGCGAGTTCACCGGCCACGAGGCCTCGATCGTCGCAACTCAGTACGCGGCGGCCGGGGACGTGCGTGAGGCCTACGAGTGGTACATGCGGGCCGGAACTTGGTATGGCGGACGGGATATCCGCGCCGCCCGGGCCAGTTGGCAACAGGCCGAGCGATTCGCCGACCGGCTCCCCGACGATCACCCCGATCGACTGGCCATGCGCATCGCGCCACGAGCCTTGCTGTGCGGCAGTGCATTTCAAGTGGGCGGCACGCCCGACGAGACAGGATTCGACGAATTACGCGCTCTTACCACGCAGGCGGGCGATAAGAGGTCATTGGCGGTAGGCATGGCGGGCCACCTCACCACGCTGACGTTCAACTCCCAACATCGGGAGGCGGCCGACATGGCGATGGAGTTCGCCACGCTTGTCGAGTCGATCGGCGATCCGGCGATGACTGCCGGGCTTTTCTACGCTGCCGCCCAGGCCAAGTGGGAGGTCGGCGAGGCGACCGAATGCCTGCAGTTGGCGCAACGGATCATCGACGTCGCTCACGGCGATCCCACTATGGGTAACTTCGTGATCGGCTCCCCGCTGGCCTGGGCGATCACGTTAAAGGGCGCAGCCGGAATGTTTTTGGGCCGGTCGGGCTGGCGACAGGATCTCGAGGAGGGCATTGCGATGGCCAGGTCGTTCGACCCGACCACCCACCCGTTCGCGCAGCTGTACAAATATGCGGCCGCGGTGCAGAACGGCGGGGTGCTGCCCAACGCCGACGACGTGACGCAGACGGCTGAGTCGCTGGAAATCGCGCAACGGTCCGGTGACAACGCCGCGCTGGCGTACGCGCTAGTGAATCGGGCCACCGCGCTGATCCACTGCAACGACGAAAGCGCAGGGACGGGCTTCGAATATCTGGCCAAGGCGCGCGAGATGCTCGTCGATGAGAAGCTGATCGTCGCGATTCGTCGAATGACCGACGTCGAAATCGCCCGTGGGCGTGCCCGATCCGGTGATCTCGACGGCGCGATCGACCTGGTTTCCCGGATCCTCAACGCGCAGTTCGAAGCCGGGACGATGATGTTCCGGGCGCCCGCCACCACCGCACTTGTCGAGACATTGCTGGCACGCGGCGGCCCCGGCGATATCGAGGCGGCCGAACGCGCGATCGACAGACTCGCGGACGTCCCGACCGAGCCGGGCTTCGTGTTGCACGACATTCCGGTGCTGCGGCTGCGGGCACTGCTGGCCCGAATCCGTGGCGACGAGTCCGGCTATCGGCAATTCCTGCAAGGGTTTCGGGCCAGGGCGCAACACGCCGAATTCGAGGGCTATCTGGCGCTGGCCGACGCGATGGACGCCGACTGAGGCAGCTCAGCCCTGCTCGACGACGTTGTCGACACCGGAGTTGGAGACCGTCGGCGCGCCCGAGTGAAACGTCACATGGTTGTTCATGCCGGACGCTTCGATGGTGTCGGCGGCGTCGACGGTGACCGAGTTCTTCATGCCGGACACGGACAGGCTCGCGCAGTGGCCGGTGATCACGATCGTATTGTTGATTCCACTGACGGTGACCGCGTTGTCGTTGCACGCGATGGTCTTGTTCTCGTCGATGCCGGACACGTCGAGCGGCGCGCCCTGTGGCGGCTGCGGCAACGTCGACGGTCCCGGGCTACGCGTCGTGGTTCGGGGTGAAGTGGTCACCGGCGAGGTGGTCACACCTGAGCTGATGATCGACCGGACACCGGAAAGCTGGTGTGCGGCAAAGGCCGCGATGCCTCCCGCGAGAACCAGCACGCCGACGACGATGATCGTGCCCACGATCCACCACATGCGGTTGCCCGCCGGTGGTTTGGGCGCGGGCCCGCCGTAGGGGCCGCCATAGCCGTACATCGGCGGTGGTGGAGGCGGAACAGGCCCGGGTGGCGGCGGCGGGTAGCTCTGACCGCCCTGCGGTGCGCCTCCCAGTTCGGACGCGCGCGCGGCGTCGGCCAACGGGCGCTCCAGGTCCCGAATCCGTTTTTCCGGGTCGTCCTGCGATTCCATGGACAGATGCTCCCACTGGACGGTGCCTGATAGGTAGTTTCGGCTTCAATCGGTAGTTTCAGCACCGTGCCCGACATGCCGAATCGCCAGATCCTGTTGCGTCGCCGCCCGACCGGGCTGGTTGCACCCGATGACACCGAGCTGATCACCGGCCAGGCACCCGAACCCGCCGATGGTGAGGCATTGGTCCGGACTACCTACGTCGGGTTGGACGCGGCGGTCCGGACCTGGCTGAACGACCAGCCGAGCTACCTTCCGCCGGTGCAGCTCGGCGAGGTGATCCGGGCGGCCGGCATCGGCGAAGTCGTCGCCTCCCGGTGCGACGCCTACGCCGTTGGCGACGTGATCACCACGCTGACCGGCTTCCAGGAATACGTGATCGTCCGCGACGACCTGTTCAGCACACCCATCCCGGGTGAGGACGACCAGCTGGCGATCATGTCGGTCTACGGCCCGACCGGTGCCACCGCCTACTTCGGCATGACGGACATCGGTAAACCGAAGGTTGGTGAGACGGTGGTGGTCTCGGCGGCGGCGGGTGCCACCGGGTCGGTGGCCGGGCAGATCGCCAAGATCGCCGGCGCCCGGGTGGTCGGCATCGCGGGCGGACCCGAGAAATGCCGGGCGGTGGTCGAGGACTTCGGATTCGACGCGTGCATCGACTACAAGAACGAAGACGTGCCCGCCGCCCTCAAGCAGCATTGCCCGCGCCGCGTCGACGTGTACTTCGACAACGTCGGCGGCCCGATCCTCAACGCGGTGCTCGGCCGGCTCGCGGCCAACGCGCGAGTCGTGCTCTGCGGCGTCATCTCCAGCTACCTGACCGGGGAGCACCCGGGTCCGGCCAACTATGTGAACCTGCTGTCGAAGACAGCGCTGATGCAGGGATTCAACGCGCTCGATCAGTGGGGCAGATTCGAGGAAGCCTTCGCCTCGCTGCGTCAATGGGAGGCCGAAGGCCGACTCAAGCACCGCCAGACCATTTTTCAGGGCATCGAGTCGTGCGTTGACGCTCTCAACGGGTTGTTCACCGGGGCCAACATCGGCAAGACGTTGGTCAAGATCAGCGAGCCCGGATCCGCCTGAGGGCTGGGCGGGCGCTGCGGGTTCTCACATCCGTCTCATGCGTTCGCTGCCCAAAGGTAGGTGCCCTCTGCCCGCCTCCGAGCGACAGATTGCGCCATCGACTGCGGTCATGGCTTGTCGCTCGGAGGCGGGCAAATGCTGCGCCCGGCCGAGACCGATACTCGTGTGGGCGGTGGGAGTGGTTGCGCTACTCCTCGCCGAGAACGCGATGCAGCGTCTTCTTCGCCTCGCGTAGCGCTTCGAGAACCTTGGTCCGCGCCGCGGCGAGCTGTTGCTTTTGCTCATCGGTGCCCGTCCAGGTGATCGTGCGCGCCAGGCCGGCGATCTCGAACAGTTCGCGGCGGATCTTGAAGACGTCGCCGAACTTGGCTGCCCGCCCCAGGAACGCGTGCGCGGTTTCGCTGCTGACGCCCCGCCAGGCCAGCAGGTTATTGCCGAGCTCGGTCAGCGTCGCCACGCCGTTGTCGACGGTCACCACGCCACGGCCGGCGAGCAGCCCGATGGCAAGTTCTGCCACGTCCTGCGGCGGGGTGAACGCTCCCTCGGTCGCCTCGGTCACCCGCTGCACGATCTGCGCGGCGTCGGCCGGCCCGTCGAGTAGCAGCGCCGCGGTGACAAACGCCGCGCGCTTGAGCGGAGGGCGGCCACCCGGACCGAAACCGCCTCCAAAACCGGGACCGCCGGGCCCGCCATGGCCCCAACCGTGTTTACCCCAACCGCCCCCGAAGCCACCGGGCCCGCCTCCGAAACCGCCGGGACCGCCACCGAAGCCGCCGAAGCCGAAGCCGGGACCACCGAAACCGCCCCCGAAACCGCCGGGGCCGCCAAACAATCCGTCACCAGACATCTTTGTGTTCCTTTCTTGTCGGACCATCAAGCTCCTTGATACCACCGACTCCGGTAATGTCAACAAAGTTGATGGTTGCGTGGGATAAACGATGCGGCGCGTGCCAGCATGTGGGGATGAGTCAATCCCACGATGAGCCTTTGGGGTTCCTGCTGTACCGAGTGATGGCATCGTTGCGGCCCCAGGTTGCCGCGGAGCTCAAACCGCTGGGGATCGGCCTGCCCGAATTCGTCTGCATGCGGATCTTGGCCAACCACCCCGGGCTTACGAGTGCGGAATTGGCGCGCGGCACCAACGTCTCCGCGCAGGCGATGAACCAGGTGCTGCATGCACTCGAGGACCGCGGCGCACTGAGCCGGGCAACGTCGGCGCCGGCGGGTCGCGCGATGCCGGCCCAACTGACGCGGCGCGGCAAGGCCCTGCTGAAGCGCGCCGATACCGCCGTGGCGGTCGCCGAGCAGCGAATTCTGACCCGGCTCGCCGCCGAGCAGCAAAGTCAGCTCAAGGAACTGCTTTATGCTGCGGGCACCCCTTGAGCCGAAAGCGGTCTGCGGATGCCAGGTATGGATCGTCGCCGGATGATGACGCTGGCGGGATTCGGTGCGCTGGCCGCGGCCATCCCCACTGCGAGCGCCGGCGCCGCGCCGGCCCGCTCCGGGTCGTACCTGTTTCACGATGAATTCGACGGCCCGGCCGGCTCGGCTCCCGATCCGTCGAAATGGCTTGTGGCTAACCACCGTACGCCGATCCATAATCCGACCGGGTTCGACCGGCCCGAGTTTTTCGGGCAGTACCGCGACAGCCGGCAGAACGTGTTCGTCGACGGCAAGTCGAACCTGGTACTGCGCGCCAACCGAGACGGGGGCGACTACTTCGGCGGCCTGGTGAGCGGCACCTGGCGGGGCGCCATCGGGACCACCTGGGAGGCGCGCGTCAAACTCAACTGCCTTACCGGCGGCTGCTGGCCGGCCTGGTGGTTGTCCAATGACGATCCGGGTCGTAGCGGGGAAGTGGACCTGATGGAGTGGTACGGCAACGGGCAGTGGCCCCCGGGTACCACCGTGCACGCCAATCCGGACGGCACGGCCTTTGAGACCCGCCCGATCGCGGTCGACGGCGCCTGGCACAACTGGCGGGTGACGTGGAATGCGGGCGGCATGTACTTCTGGGAAGACTATGCCGAGGGTGCCGAACCGTACTTCAGCGTCCCGGCCACCGGTATCGAGGATCTGCACGACTCGCTCCGAATGTGGCCGTTCAACGACGTCGGGTACACGATGTTTCCGGTGCTGAACCTCGCGGTCGGCGGTTCCGGGGGCGGTGACCCTGCGGCGGGCGCCTATCCGTCGGAAATGCTGGTCGACTGGGTGCGGGTCTTCTGATGCCTCTGGGTGCAGGATGCGCGCTATCCCGACGCATGGTTGTATAACACCGTTTGCGAGAGTTGGCCGAGGGGCATCGTGCCAAGCCGGATTTCCCGGCCTTTTAGCGATGGGTGGTACGTGGATATGGATCGTCGCAGCATGTTGTTGACGACTGGGCTCGGCATGCTGGCAGCTGCGGCGGCGACGCCTCTCCCGGAAGCCGCGGCGCGCCCCGCACCGCCGGACGCGCCGACTGCTGGACCGGGTGGGCCGTTCATCTTTGCCGACGAGTTCGACGGGCCTCCGGGATCTCCTCCCGATCCGGGCAAGTGGACGATCCAGACCTGGCAGGACGACGTCTTCCCGCCCGTCGAGGGGATCTACCGCGACGACCGACAAAACGTTTTTCAGGACGGGCACTCCAACCTCGTCCTGTGCGCCACCCACGACTTTTTCAGCAACACCTATTACAGCGGCAAACTGCGTGGCAATTTCCGCAGCATGATCAACCAGACCTGGGAAGCCAAGATCAAACTGGACTGCCTGACCCCCGGTCTGTGGCCCTCGTTCTGGGGCGTCAACGAGGACCCGCTGCCGGACGGCGAGGTCGACATCTTCGAGTGGTACGGCAATGGCACCTGGGCTCCGGGCACCACGGTGCACGCGGCATCCAACGGCAAGACCTGGGAAGGCAAATCGATTCCCGGACTGGTCGACGGCGACTGGCACACCTGGCGAATGCATTGGGGCGAAGAGGGATTCGAGTTCTCGCGGGACGGCGCCGAGTACTTCAAGGTTGGCAACAAACCCATTCACGTTGCCGGCGGTGCTCCCGACGATTTCCGGTGGCCGTTCAACATCCCCGGCTACTGGATGACGCCGATGTTCACGCTTGCGGTGGGCGGCGTCGGTGCCGGCGATCCCGCCGCGGGTGTTTTCCCGGCGAGGATGCTCGTCGACTACATCCGCATCTGGTGATCACCGCGTCGCTTTGAACACCTGAACAAGGTTGAACTGCCAGCGCTCGACGAGCCGGAAGCCGAGGTCGTGCGGGACCGCGAAGGCCGGTGTGGCTCCATAGCGCGGCCCGGGCGGCAACGCCGAACCCTGCTCGTGGGCGGGCAGCGACTCGTCGGCCTGGGTGATGATCCACACGACGTGGCAACCACTGAGCGGTTGGGCGACGACTTCCGGGATCAGGTTGGTGTCGAAGACGTCCTTGCGGTCCGTTGCCCGCTGCCACAGGGTGAGGTCGATCAACTTGCGGTAGGCGTCGGGGCGCGCCGCCATCAACGGCCGCATCGGTGCGGGCATAAACGTCACTGTGTCGTTAATCAGTAGGCAATCGCCCGGCGCCGCCTCGGCGGTGATCAGATCGGCCACCTGGCTGTAGTCCATCCCGTACTTGGCATACGGGCTACGTTGCACCCGAAGGTAATTCGGTGCCGCCGCGACGGCGAAACCGGTGACCAGCGCCGCCGCCACCCAGGGCTTGGCCGCCAGTGCGCCAATGCAGACGCCCAGGACCAGGGCCAGCGCCGGCGCGGTAAAGCACAGATAGCGCGGCGTGTAGATGGGGTGAACCAGGGCCGACCACACCACGATCACCGCGGTCGGTATCAGCAGCCACGCGACCGCCAACGTCAGCAACTGCTTATCTGCCGCAACGAGTTTGGTATCTGTCCAGCGCCACACGGCAAGGGCTACCGCGATCACCAGTGCCGACAACACCGCGAACCACGGGCTGCGCTCGAAGTACTGCTGAACCGCCACGTCTTCGATCGTTCGGTGCCCGATCGGTGCGACCCAACTGATCTGATGCACTTGACCCGCGGCCACGACCAGAAACGGCGCCACGGTACAACTCGCCAAAACCGACGTGATGGCAAACCGGGCCACCACCGTTCGCGTGCGCAGGAAGGCGCAGAGGAAGGCGAAGTGCACCGGCAACAGCAGTACGAGGTACACGTCGAACACGATCGAAACCGCTTGAGCAACACCGTAAGCCAGCCAAATTGCGGCGCTGTCGCGGCGCGCGGCGTAGACGAACAGTACGGTCAGCCACACCGCGGCCATCATCGACATGGCGTAGGGGCGGGCTTCGATGCCTGCCCACGTCGACCGCGGCAGCACCGCGCAGATCGCCCCGGCGGTCAGCGCCACGATGCGAGAAGAGAACTGGTTGCCCAGCACCACGACTCCGGCCGCGGCGCCTCCGACGGCCAGACCGCTTGGTGCGCGAGACCAGAACTCGCCTGCGCCGACGAGCTGGAACCAGCCGTGCATGAGCAGGTAGTACAGGCCGTGGACGGCGTCGACGTTGCTCAACATCTGCCACAGCTGACCAAGGGAGCGACTGTATGCGGCCGATATGGTCGCGGCCTCGTCGTACCAGAACGAGGGACGGCCGGCGTCGACAAGGCTTACCGCGGTGGCCAGTACTCCGACGATCAGCGGGTCCAGCACGCGACGCCCTGACACACCGTTATGGTGCCAGAAGCACACCCGGGCGTTGCCGGGCGCGCTCTTCTAGTTGGTCAGGTACAGGTAGTACAGGCCATCGTCGTGCTGGCGGCAGTCCCAATGCGTCCACAAGTGGTCGTTTTGGGCTAGCTCGACATGGGGGCCGTCGGCTTCGCACGCGCCCAGCGTCGAGTAGACGCCCTCGACCTGAATTTCGTCGGCATTGGCCACGCCCACCGCGATGGTCATCAGCCCGCCCAAGGCCAGTAAGCCCGCAGCGATAAGCCTGGTCATCCGGATCTCTCCCGTCGTAGCGGTCGGTTGCGAGCCGAACTATATCGATTTGCCCGGGTTGCCGAGTTGTGATTGACCGAACGCAACCAGACCTTCATCTTTCGAACGTATGATCGAACGATGGGGCCGCTCGCGTCGATCGGATACAACGGGCAGCCGGTCCGCCATCCGTTTCGGGTGGTGCGTCCGCCGATCGCGGTGCTGATCGACCTGACGGTGCTTTTCCCGCGCGAGCCGCATCGCTCAGGCCGGTATCAGCCCAACGGTTTGCAGCTGCACAAGGTCGTCGAAGGGTTGCTGAGCTGCTGGGGCCTGTGCGAGCAGGGCGACTGGTGGGGGCTGGTGACCTATCCCGTCGTGTACGGGTCCAAGCGGAAAACCGTGACGCACTGGGTGCCGGCCTGGACACTGCGCCGAAAGGGCTAGGCCCGGTGGAGGTTACAGCCGGCGGCCCTGAACGTAGGTACCGTTGATGGAGGTCTCGCGCGTTCGCATCAGCAAGCCGAACAGCGTCTGGTCCCGGGCCATCGCCGGGTCGTCGGATCGCACGCCCTCGGTGATCACGGCCCGCAGCGCGGGTGTGCGGTTCGGGTCGATGACGACGAAGTCGGCCTCCTTGCCCACGTCGAAGTTGCCGAAACGGTCCTCCATGTCGAGCGCGCGGGCACCGCCGAGCGTTCCGAGGAACAGCATCTCGGCCGGATGCATCGTCACGCCCGCGTCGCCCGGCTCGCAGATGTGTACCTTGAACGCCGCGGCGAGCACCTGCGGAATCGGCCACTCGTCTCCGCCGCCGAAATCCGTTCCGGCGGCGATGTTTACCCCCGAAGCAACCGTGCGAAGCCACGGCATGGTGCCGGAGCCGAGGAACTGCTGTGACACGGGGCAATGCGCGATCGACGTGCCCGTCTCCGACATCCGCTGCAGCTCCACGTCCTGGCAGTGCACCGCGTGCGCCATGATGCTGCGCCGCCCGAGCATGCTCGGGCCGCCGGCTTTGGAGCCGGGCAGAAACTTGCCGTCGTAGGTGTCCAGGTAGGAGTCGACCTGATAAATCTGCTTGGTCGTGTCGACTTCGCCGCTGCCCGGGCGGTTGTTCTCGTTGAGGTGCGTGTGGAAGTACACGCCGCGATCTCGGACCGAATCATAAAGTTCGCCAAGCCTTTTCAGAGTCTCCGCGGTGACCGCGATCGCGAATCGCGGTACCAGCGCCACATGCAACCGGGCGGTGTGCACGTTGCCGGTGTCGGCCCCGTGCCATTTGTTGATCTCCTCGCGGGCCAGTCGGATCGCGTCGTCTTCCGACGTCATCAACGGTTTGGCGGCCTGGGGTCCGACGGTCTGGATGCCACGGCCGCTGACGATCCGCAGCCCGCGGCGAGCCGTTTCGGTGAACAGGGCATCCTGGGCCTCGGGAAACGGGGATCCGAAGACCATGGCTGCCGTGGTTCCGCTCGCGATGCGCCGATCGCAGAATTCGACCGCCGCCCGCCGTGCGAAGTTCTGGTCGGCGAAGCGGGCTTCCGAGGGGTAGATGCAGTAGTTCAGCCATTCCAGCAGTTGCCCACCGTTGTAGGAGTCGCCGGCGAAGGTCTGCGGGAAATGAACGTGGGTATCCACGAAGCCCGGAAGCAGAAACCCGGGCCGGTGATCCGTCACGGGTGTCGACCGGTACTTGAGTGGGACGCCGGCGCGGTCACCGCAGAACGCGACCTTGCCGTCGTCTTCGACCACCAATGCGCCTCCCGGGATTGACACCAGCGCGTCGACGGCTTCGGACACCAGCGGAGAGCCGGCGAGGTGGAAAATGTGCCCAAGGTGAATCCGAGCCACGTGATCTTCCCCTAGTGTCTCCCTCGAACGTCTTGCCTATCGTGTTGGTTGCCTGAGGCTGTCCGGGCGGGATCGATGAATGTGGTTGCGCTGCAATTCACATACAACCATCCGGGTGTGTCTGGTGAGCGCCGGGACAGCGAGCGCGCCGCGCTCGGTGGCACGACGGCCGGCTCGATGAGAGGATTGCTGCCCGTGGCAGGAAGCTGGAGCTCGCTGTTGACCACGCTCATTCCGCTGGCGCTCGTCATCGCCATCTCTCCGCTGTCGCTCATCCCGGCCGTCCTCGTGCTGCACGCACCGCAACCGCGGCCGGCCGGGCTGGCCTTCCTCGGCGGCTGGCTGTTCGGGCTGGTGGCACAGACGGTGCTCTTCGTCGAGGGCTCCGGCGCCCTTGGCGGAATGCACAAGTCGCCACCGGCATGGGCGTCCTGGCTGCGGGTGGTGCTCGGGTCCGCGCTGATCCTGTTCGGCATCTACCGGTGGGTGACCCGGCATCGGCACACCGAGTCACCCGCCTGGATGCGTTCGTTTTCGACAATGCGCCCCAGGCGCGCGGCCATCACCGGGCTGGTGCTCACGGTGATCCGGCTAGAGGTGCTTCTGATGTGCTTGGCGGCCGGCGTGGCCATCGGGACCAGCGACCTGCACGACGTCGACAAGTTGTCGGCCGGTGTCATCTTCGTCGCCGTTTCCGCGTCAACGGTCGCGGTCCCGATCCTGGCCTACGCCGCCGCGGGTCACCGTCTCGATGATCTCCTGGAACGCGTCAAGAACTGGATGGAGAAAAACAACGCCGCGCTGCTGGCGGCGATCCTGGTCCTGATCGGTTTGATGGTGCTACACAACGGCATTCGCGCCTTGTATCATTGGTAGCCGCCGTCGGCCAGACCGGCCTGCGCTTCGAGCCGGTTCGTCTTGCCAAACAGCCTGTCGCGGAGCACTTCCCAGAGGTAAGCGGTGATCATGCGCGCGTGTCCTCTGGCGGCCCACTGCTGGGAATGCAGCTCCTCGTGGTGCAGCACGCGGTCAAGGGCGAGATTGCTTTCCCTCGGCCGGCCGTTGCGGTCGGAGTACCACGCGTGCCCGGACTCCACGATCTGGCGGAGCCGACGAGCGGGCCCCGTTTCGTCGATCGAGACGTTGACCATGAAGATGTCACCCCAAGCGGTGCCGCCCTGCTGGCTGAACAGCCGTTGGATCCAGTTGCCGCCGAGGCCCATCAGCATGCCGTTCGGTGTGGTGACCAGGCGACCGCCATTGCGGTCGACGAATCCGACGTCCTGGTCGTAGCTCCATTTGTTTGCCTCTTGCCGATCGACAATCCGCTGCACCTCGTCGGCGGAGTACGGCGTCTCGGGGAAATCGGTGGGCTGTCTCGTCGGGCCGCCGTAGCCGGTGCCCGCGTTGAAGACGTAGGTCAGCAGCGTGGCGCCGCGCGCCTCGGCGCCGGTGGTGCCCGGCGGAATCAGGAAGAACGACTTGCCATCCGGGTCGTTGATCTCGGCCATTTCCTTCAGGACGTGAAAGCTCTCCGGCGTGATGCCGTGTTGCCCGGCGATCGCGGCGGTGACCGCCGGCGGCACGCCCAGACGTTCGGCGTTGGCCAGCCACCGCCGGTGATAGTCCGTCGCCCGCCTGGTCATGGTGCGTCAATTCTTATCAGTCCCCCGGTTAGGGTGTAGCAAATGAGCAGGGGCCCCTGGCAACGCGCGCGCGGTATCAAGCAGATCACCCGGGGTCTGGGCACCCTCGATCGCGAGTTGTTCGTCGCGGTGGCCGAAACTCCCACCCCGCTGCTCGACACGGTCATGCCGCCGCTGACCCGGGCAGCCGACCATTCCAAGCTGTGGTTCGTCATTGCCGGCGGATTGCTCGCGACAAGGAAGCCGTCCGTGCAGCGCGGCGCAACCCGTGGACTGGTGACGCTTGGTGTCACGAGCTTGTTCACCAACCAGGTCGCCAAGCGAATCCGCCCGCGCCCCCGCCCGCTCTACGACTCGGTGCCGGTGGTCAGAAGAGCCCACCGCCGCCCGACCTCCAACTCATTACCGTCGGGACACTCGGCCAGCGCCGCCGCGTTCGCCGTCGGCGTGGGTCTGGAGAATCCGCCACTGGGCTTCGGGCTGGCGCTGCTGGCCGGACTGGTCGGATTGTCGCGAGTGGCGACCGGCGCGCACTACCCCGGTGATGTCGTCGTCGGGTTGGGCATCGGCGCCGGGATCGCGGTCCTGGGTGGGCGGCTGGTCCCGCCGGTTGCGGAACCCGCTCTGCCACAGTCAGAACCGCTGCGCGTCGAGACGCCGGAACGGCCCGATGGTTCCGGAGTGGTGCTGGTGGTCAATCCGGCGTCGGGCAGCGGCACCGGGGCTCGCGTCATCGATCAGGTTCGTGCCGAGCTGCCGAAGGCGGAGATCGTGGCACTCGGTCCCGACGACGACCCCGAGCAGGCGCTGCGCGATGCCGCCTCGCGGGCCGAGGTGCTCGCGGTGGGCGGGGGCGACGGCACGGTGTCCACCGCCGCGGCGGTCGCCGTCGACGCGGGGCTGCCGCTGGCGGTCTTTCCCGCCGGAACGCTCAACCACTTCGCGAAGGACATCGGCTGCGACACCGTGGGCAAGACCGTGCAGGCGATCCGTCGCGGCAGCGTGGCGCGCGTTGATCTGGTGTGCCTCAACGAAGGTCGGATCGTGATCAACACCGCCAGCATCGGTGCGTATCCGGCTTTCGTACAAAAGCGCGAAAAGCTGGAGAAACGCATCGGCAAGCCGCTCGCCGGGTTCTACGCGATGCTGCACACGCTGCGCAGCGACCAGCCCGTCCGCATCCGCTACGACAACAAGACGCTGCTGACGTCGCTGTTCTTTCTCGGTAACTCGTTGTATCTGCCCAGCGGGTTCGCCCCGTCCCGACGCAGCCGCCTGGATGACGGTCTGATCGACGTGCGGATCCTCGAAACGGGTCGCCGGTTCGCCACGGCCAGGATTCTGACCGCGCTCGTCTTCGGACGGCTGCGGCGCAGCCCCCTCTACCACGAGCTGCAGGTGCCCGAATTCAGCTTCTCGGCGGTCGACGCGCCGACGATCGTCGCCCATGACGGTGAGGTCGGCGACGAATACAGCGAAGCGAGCTTCACCGCGAAATACCGGATTCTGCCGGTGTTCCGCCCGCATCGCTGAACAGCGGCGTTACGCGTCCGCCTGATCGGCCAAGCGGTCCAGCCATTCCGCGAGCATCGCCTTTTCGCCCGGCGTCAGCGCGCCATTAGTGCTGCCGCGCAACGACTCTCGTAGCGCGACTGCCCGTCCCGGAAGATCCGAAGGGGCCGCCTGCCGGAAGCCGTCGGTCGCTATCGCGGCGATGGCGTTCTCCCGGGTGATGGTCGACAGCTCCAGGTCGCGTCCCTCCGGTGGTATGCGAATCTGGGCCAGCACGTAACCCGCCGCCGCGGCATGCACGTACTCCACGGCACGCTTGACGCTCATCTTGAGCAGGCCGTGATCACCGATTCGCCCGATCAACCCGTGCAGGATCTCCAGCGATTCGCGGGCCAGTGCCGGCATCTTGCCGGGGCGCGGCTGGACATACGCGAGGATGTAGCAATCGGGGTAGGTGAGGCCGAAATCGACGTGCAGATCCCACGAGTCGCGGAAGTCCTGCACGGGGTCGTCGGTAATGACGGCCCGCCTCTTGTCCTGTAGGTAGCTCTGCAACACGTGGCCTGTGACCGCATCGAGCAACCCTTGCTTGTCGCCGAATTGCCGATAGATCGTCGGCGGCTGCACGCCCGCCGCCGACGCGACGGCCCTGGTAGAGACGGCGTCGACGCCGCCGGACACCAACAGCCCGGCTGCGGCTTCCAGTACCTTCTCGGCCGCTTCGGCGCCGGTGGTACGCGTTCGGCGACTATCCATGTTTTCAACGATAACAAATTCGACGTTGCGGTGTTAGCAATCAATGATACCGTGTCTGTTGTTATCACTGTTAACAATAGACGTAAAGGAAGCCTCCATGTCGTCAGCATCGAATCCGTCGAGCTCCTACGACGTCGTCGTCGTGGGCGCCGGCGTCGCCGGATGTGTGATCGCCAGCCGACTCTCGGCGCAGCCCGGCATCCGGGTGTTGCTCCTGGAAGCCGGCGGCGCGACCCCACCTGCCGCCAGTGCCACCCCGCAGCTGTGGCCCACGATGATCGGCGGTCCGGCCGACTGGGGTGACTCGACGACCGTGCAGGCGGCCACCGGGTCGTCAATCCGGCTGGTCCGGGGTCGGGGCATCGGCGGGTCGTCGTCCACCAATGCCATGATGTTCGTCCGCGGACATCGGTCCAGTTATGCCGCGTGGGAGAACGTCGGCGCCAAGAGCTGGGGGTTCGACGACCTGTTGCCCTACTTCAAGCGCAGCGAAACCGCTGTAGGCGGCGATCCGGCACTGCGCGGCGATAGCGGCCCGATGAGGATCGCCGAGATCGATCCGCTGCATCCCGTTATCGCCGCCGGCCTGGATGCCGCCGTGCAGTGCGGGTACCGCAGGGCCACCGACATCGGCGGGGGACTGGAGGTCGGCTTCGGACCGGCCTTCCTGAACATCGTCGACGGGAAACGGCTCAGCGCCGCGGACGCATATCTGTTGCCGGTGTTGGGCCGGCCGAACCTCGACTTCGTCGCCGACGCCACGGTGCACCGGCTGCGGATCGAGAACGGCCGCTGCACCGGCGTGGAATACAGCACGGGCGGCGGGACGTCGATGTCGGTCGCCCGCTCGGGTGAAGTGGTGTTGGCCGCGGGCACGATTGGCTCGGCTCAGTTGCTGATGCTGTCGGGAGTTGGCCCGGCGCAACACCTTCGGGACGTCGGCGTCGGGGTCACCCTCGACCTGCCCGGCGTGGGTTCTAATTTTCACGACCACGTCATGGCGCCGGTGGTGTACAGCGCTGCCCGGCCGCTACCGCCGAGCCGCAGCGGTCACGGCGAGGCGATGGGTTTGATCCAGACCGAGCACGCGGGCGACGGCCCCGACGCGCAACTGCTGTTCATCGATTCCACCGGCATCGGCTTGCCGGGCGACGACGGCAGCGTGATCGGCTACGTGATCGCGGCTTCGGTGATGCTGCCGTACAGCCGCGGCAGCGTGCGGCTGTCGAAGCCGAACGCCGGCGTGCTGCCGATCGTCGACCCGAACTACTTCGGCGACGAGCGCGACCTGGGCACGCTGGTCGCCGCCCTGCGGGTGGCCCAAAAGATCGGCGCGGCAAGTGCTTACGACTCGTGGCGTGACGCGGAAGTCGCACCCGGACGCGACGCCGATGACGATGCCTTGCGCATCTTCGTGAAGGCGGCATATCAGTCGTACTTCCACCCGGTGGGAACGTGCGCGATGGGCGATACGGATATGTCGGTCGTCGACAGTGAATTGCGGGTCCATGGCGTCAGCGGCCTGCGGGTCGCCGACGGATCCGTCATGCCCTCGGTTCCGTCGGCCAACACCGCCGCGACGGTCTATGCGATCGCCGAGCGGGCCTCTGAACTCATCGGTGGATGATCGGCGGGTGAGGCCGCCGTTTGGCCAGTGCGGGCGATCACCCGGCCGCCGCGACGGTGCGCGCTGGCACCTCATCGTCCAGCTGCACGGGCGCTGGATCTGCGAACTGTTCGTCGGCCGCCCGAAGACTCAGCCGATGCGCGAATTGCCGTCTGTCCGCTGGCTTACCGCGTCGGCCCCCAGGTATGCGTCGGCCCAGGCGCCGATGATCCGGCCGGCGCGGTGAGCTTGGCCGCGGGCGGTGAGTAGGTGATCGGAGCCCTCGAGCGAGACGAAGCTGCGGGGGTGGCGGGCCAAGCGGAAGATCTCGCTCGCGTTCTCGATGCCGACCGTGTTGTCGGTGGGCGAGTGCAGGATCAGCAGCGGCAGCCGCAAGCTCTTGATCTTGTCGTGCAGGTGCGCCGCGCGGACATCCTCGACGAAGGCGCGCTTGAGGGTCAGCTTGCGCCCCCCGACCAGCCACTCGACGCTGCCCTCCGACAAGCAGCGGTCGACCACTGCGTCGTAATGCTTTTCGACATGGCTGGGGTCAAACGGCGCCGCGACCGTGACGACCGACCGCACGCCCGGCGACCGCATCGCCGCGGCGATCACCGCGGCGCCACCCCAAGAGTGCCCGACCAGGATGTCGGCCGGCGTCCCGCGGTCGACCATGAACTCGCAAGCCTGGACGACGTCGTCGACCTTGACGGTGAACGACCCGTCACCCCAGTTCCCGTCGGATCCACCGAGACCCAGCGCGTCGAAGCGCAGCATCCCGATTCCGTCGGCGGCGAGCTGCTTGCAGATGCGGGCCGCGGCCGGACAGTCCTTGCCGAGGGTGAAGCCGTGCGCAAACACCCCCCAACCGCGCACCTCCGTCTGCGGGATCTCGACGATCCCGGCCAGTTTCGCGCCCGTGGAGCTTTGGAACGTGACACGTTCGCCCATAGTGGAGATCTAACCTGTCCCGGGTCGCCACCGTAAGGTCAGGCGGCCCCACCGTCGGAGTAGCCCGCTGGACGAAACGACGAGAATATGCTGCGAGCTCGGCTTAGGATTTGCTCATGCCGCTCGCGGCCGGCCAAGAGTTCGCGGGATACACCATCCTGCAGGTGCTCGGTGCCGGTGCGATGGGCACCGTGTACCTGCACCCGCGGTTGCCGCGCCAAGACGCGCTGACGGTGCTTTCGGTCGACCCGGCCACCGACCCGCAGTACCAAACCCGGTTCCTGTGCCTGTTCTGGCTTTCCACTACCACCCAGGTCTTCACCAGCCTGATCCATGCGCCCGACGGCGTCGCGGTCCGCGGAGGCAAAACCATCCAGATTGCCGACGTGTATGAATCAGGCGCGTCAGCAGCGTTATTCACCATTCTTCTTACCGGGATCATGGCGCTGATCCGGCTTTACAGCCGTCAGCCATCGCCTCGCTGATCCCCTTGGCGCGCGGCAGTATTCGCGCTACCTACCTGTGACGCCGTCGTAACGTCACCATTTGGAAACGGCGCGGTGCGGCGCGCGTCGTGTTCTACACGCGCCACTAAGAATGGGGTCGTCGTCGAGGAGCGACGTGAACACGGCTATGTGGTTCTGCTGCGCGAATGAAGGAGTTGGACGTTGATGACGATCTTCGATCGATTCAACATCGGTGTTGTTGCTAGCGCTGGATTATGCGGTGCCGCCATAGCGTTGAGCCCGGACGCTGCAGCCGTCCCACATATGACAGGTGGCGGGGCATGCATGTACGGGCAGGCCGGCGAGGCCGGCGCCGCCCCGGCAGCCGGCGGACCGGTGGGTGCCGCGGGAGCAGCGGCAGCACCGTGCGCCGCCCCGTTGACCGACATGGCGGGCATTCCAATGGTGGTGCCCGGTCCGGGAATTGTTCCGGTTCCGGCGGGCGCACCGCTGATTGCGCTCGGGCCTCCGGTGCCTGTGGTTCCCCCCTTGCCGTTGGGCGCTCCGATTGGTGCTCCGTTGCCGCTGGGGGCTCCGCTGGTTGCCCTTGGTGGGGTCGCGGATGGCATTCCCGTTGCGCCACTGATCGACATGTCCGGCGTGAAGGACGCGCCGACCGGTCCGGCGCCGACCGGTGGGCCGGTCGCCGGGCAGCCGGTTTCCCCAGGTCCGTCGCCGGTGCACGGGGGCTGATCACCGATCGAATTGAATGACCCGCCGGGTTTACACCTGGCGGGTCATTTTTGTTGTAGCAGAGCGCATCTGATCATGCCGAACTCGACGTCAGTAAAGGGGCGCGCGACAAACGTCAGCAAAGAGGTTGCACGACAATGGTATTACGACGAGGGCAATTCGTTAGTGCTCTCTCGCACGATCACCGGGTCGCCGACGTTGACCTTGTTGTAGTACCACTCGGCGTCCTCGGGGCTCAGGCTGATGCAGCCGTGGCTGACATTTTCCAGCCCGAGCGAATTGACAGCCCAGGGAGCTGAGTGCACGAAAAGGCCATGGTTGGTGATGCGGACGGCGTAGTCGACCGTCACGAGATAACCGTCGGGATCGTCGACGGGGATGCCGACGCTGCTCGAATCCATCTGAACCGAGCGTTCTTTGGACAGAACCGTGTACGAGCCGACCGGGGTCGGGTACTCGGGTCTACCCAACGAGGACGGCAGCACGCCTTGTTGGCCGAAGTGCGGGCGGTGGTGCGGCGCCGGCAGTGACGACGGCGGGCCTGTCTCGACTCCGTCGATGCTTACGGTGAAGGTGTGCTCGGAGATGCTGGCAATACCGATGACGGCGGGGCCCGTTTTGATCTCCGTGGGCTGGCCTTCCACCGTCAGTGCGATCGTGGTGTGCGCCGGCCAGTATCGGTCGGGAGTCCACTGCACCACTTTGTTGTCGAGCCATTCGTACTTGCCGGTCATCGCGGGCGTCGAGGTGATCCCCAGCGCACGCTCGGCCGCATGCCGGTCGGCGACGGGTGCGCGGAAGTTCACCACGACGGGGTGTGCCACGCCCACCGTTTGGCCGCGGGTTGGCAGCATCGACGCGATCGGAAACGGGTTCGACTGGCTCGCCGCCGCCAGGCTCACGTCGGCCGGCACCGGGACCGGCAGATTGACGACGGCGGTCCCCGCGATCACGCTCGCGCCGATTCCGATGACAGCAACGGCACATCGAATATCCGCGCGCATAGCCCCAATTCCTTTTTAACTGACAGAGTTGCAATAGAGATGGTAAATGGCCGCTGAGCTGCGGAAGCGCAAGGGCGCGTGATCAATTGATCAAGTATCGGTCACGATTTGGCAACGGCGAGGCGTTCTGTCAACGTGATGTCGGGCCGTGGTCGAGGGCAGCCAAGAAAAGGAGAGCGGTGTGGCCGCACGTTGGGTTCGAGGGGTTGGGCTGGCCGGTGCCGCGATGACGTGCGCGGTTTCCTTCGCGGGTACAGCCCTGGCGGCGCCGCCTCCCGCGCCGGGAATCCTGGTCAGCGATGGAATCACCAAGTGCACAACGGGTTTCGCCGCCCAAGGCAACGACGGTAGCTACTACCTGTTCACCAGCGGGCATTGCGACCACGCTGCGCCCTTCACCTACGACGAGAACGTCCCGCTCGGACACATCACCAGCAGCGAGGTGCTAGGCGACCTCAAAGACGCCGCGATCATCCGTCTTGACCCGGGCGTCGGTGCTCCGGGCGGTGATGTCGCGGGCCAACGCGTCCGGGGTGCCTTGAGTGCTTCCCAGATCAAGGCCGGCATGCCGTTCTGCAAGCTCGGTGCAATGACGGGGGAGACTTGCGGCACCGTCAAGAGCATTGACGGCGAAGTCATCGAAGCCAACGTGTTCGCCCAGCCAGGCGACAGTGGTGGTCCGGGTTATGTGAAGAACGCCGACGGCACCGTGACCGCGGTCGGCCTGGTGATGTCCACATCGCTCGCGGGTGACCCCAACATCACTTACTTCGTACTGGTGCAGCCTCTGCTCGGCAGGTGGGGTGTGCACATACTCCCGTAGGCCAGATTGTCAGTGGATGCGCGCGCTGCCGCCGAGGCCGATCTCTAGCACGCTTCCGGTGATGACCCCGGGGTCGGTGACCAGATACAGCACTCCGCGACTGACGTCCTCGGGTTGCAGCCAGGGTTGAGGTATCGGGTTGGCTTTCATCATCCGGCGCACCAGATCGTCGGGGATGTCGTCGCCGCCGGCGGGCTGCACCATCGGTGTCTGAGTCGTCGTCGGGCAGACGACGTTGATCGTGATGCCGTCCTTGGCGACCTCCAGGGCGGCGGACTTCGCCAGGCCGATGACGCCCCACTTGGTGGCGTTGTATGCGGCCAGCTCGGGGATGCCCATCCGGCCACCCATCGAGGACGTCACGACGATCCTGCCGAAACGCTGCTGCCGCATCACCGGAATGGCCGCCCGCAGGGTGTGAAATGCGCCGGTCAAATTGGTGTCGATCAGTTGTCGCCACACCACGTCGCTGACGTCTTCCAGTAGCCCGGTGCTGACGATTCCGGCGTTGGCCAACACGATGTCGAGGCTGCCCAGGTCGGCGACCGTCTGTGTGATCGCGTCGCGCACCGCGGCCGAATCGCGCACGTCCAGGGTGAGCGGCACGCAACGCCGACCCAGCGCTTCAACCAGTTTCGCCGTATCCCGCAAGTCGTCCTCGGTGCCCAGGGGGTAGGTCAGGTCCGTCATCGCATCCGGGGCATCGGCGGCCACGATGTCGGCTCCTTCGGCCGCTAACGCCAGTGCGTGTGCACGCCCCTGTCCTCGAGCTCCGCCGGTAATCAAGGCCACGCGTCCATCCAAAGCACCCATGGGCGTAAAGCTACCAGCGGGTTATACCCTCAGCGGCAGGCTGGGTGTTGTTACGAAATCAATTGCTGTGGGCCATATTTCGGCGCTACGCCGACGCAGAAGGCCGAATCTGACCATGCGACCAGCAGTTCATCGTGGAGCCGATGACGGGAATCGAACCCGCGTATTCAGCTTGGGAAGCTGATGTTCTGCCATTGAACTACATCGGCGCGGTTGCCCAAGAAGGCTAGCACCCGGGTCCGCGGCCAGTCGCGACCGTTGAATGCCGACGCTCTAATGGGACTATCACCGCAAATTTAAAATGCTCACATTTATTCTTTCGTGATCATGTCGTAATGTGCTCGGGATGGGGCGGCACAGATTAGCCAGGAAGCGACGCAAGTCGCCGGTAGTCCTGGCAGCGCTGCTGGCCCCCGCTGCTGTCTTCTTCGCGGTGGCGGGAGATGTCGGTCCATTCGCCGCCCCGGCGGAAGCCACACCCGTTATTAGTGACGTCGCGCCGAGCCATTTGGAAATCGTCGCGGCGGAAGCGAATATCCCGCACGGCACAGCGGGCATGGGCCTCCCCGATGTCCAGCCGGTCGCATCGAGATACCACGTCCGATCCCGTTTCTTGCCCGTCGGGCTCGCCTCCGAGCAGGGCCTGCAGGTGCGCACGATCCTGACGTCGCGCGCAATCAGTGCGACGTTCCCGGAGATTCACGAAATCGGCGGTGTCCGACCGGATCCGCTGCCTTGGCATCCCCTCGGCCTGGCGCTGGATGTGATGATCCCCAGTCCCGAGAGCGCGCAGGGCATCGCGCTGGGCAACGCGATCGTCGCGTACGTGCTGCAGAACGCGAATCGATTCGGGATACAGGACGCGATTTGGCGCGGCGTCTACTACACGCCTCATGGAGCGCAAACGAGCAGGCTCGGCCACTATGACCACGTCCACATCACGACGACCGGAGGCGGCTACGCCAAGGGTGGCGAAACGTATCTCGCCGACTGAACGCGGGACAACGAGCAACCGATAGGCTCGTCGCGTGCTGCTCTCCGATCGCGATCTCAGGGCCGAAATCTCCGCCGGCCGGTTGGGCATCGACCCGTTCGACGACACCCTGGTTCAACCCTCGAGCGTTGACGTTCGCCTCGACAGCATGTTCCGGGTGTTCAACAACACCCGCTACACCCACATCGACCCCGCCAAGCAGCAGGACGAACTGACCAGCCTGGTGGAACCCGCCGAAGGGGAGCCGTTCGTGCTGCACCCGGGCGAGTTCGTGCTCGGCTCGACCCTGGAGCAGGTCGCGTTAGCCGACGACCTCGCCGGCCGGTTGGAAGGCAAGTCGTCGCTGGGCCGGCTTGGCCTGCTGACCCACTCGACCGCGGGCTTCATCGATCCGGGCTTTACCGGTCACATCACCCTTGAGCTGTCCAACGTCGCCAACCTGCCGATCACCCTGTGGCCCGGCATGAAGATCGGGCAGCTGTGCATCTTGCGACTGACCAGCCCGGCCGAACACCCGTACGGCAGTTCGCGGGTCGGCTCGAAGTACCAGGGGCAGCGGGGGCCGACGCCGTCTCGCTCCTATGAGAACTTCATAAGATCTACATAGCTTCGCCAGGGTGCCCGCACAGCTTTCCTGCGCGATTATTAGATAGTCAATGGTTTCTCCTCCGCCCGAGCATCGCTCGGCTAGCAACACCTTTGGAGGGGGTTGGTTTTGGATATCGTGCTCGGGGTTTCGATCGCGCCGACGTCGGTCCAGATGGTCGTGGTTGAAGGCGAGAACGCCGATGGCGCTTTGGTCGACGAGGATGAATTCCACGTCGCCGCGACCGACGACACAGAACCCACCGCTGTTCCCGATCGGGTGATCTCGGCAATCCTGGGCACCCGCGAGGGTGCGGCCGATGCCGGCCTTGAGCTGTCCTCGATCGGCGTGACATGGACCGACCAGCTGCACGCCGCCGTGCTACGCGACGCGCTGGCCGCATACAAACTCGAGAACGTCATGCTGGTCTCGGCGTTCCTTGCCGCCGCCGCGCTCGGCCAATCCGTCGGCGGCGCAATGGGTTACGAGACCACCGCTGTGCTGTTCGTGGAGCCCGACACCGCGACGCTGGCCGTCGTCGAGACTGCCGACGGTGCCATCACCGACGTCTACAGAGAACAGCTCGATCCCGAGTCCGACGAAGAGGCCACCGCACAACTCACCGGGATGATCTCCGGGCTCGAGGAGCTCGACCTGCCGCCGGGCGGCGTGTTCGTGGTCGGTTCGGATGTCAACATCGCCGCGATCAAGCCGGCGCTGGAGTCGGCGACCGCGTTGACGGTGAGCGTGCCGGAAGAGCCGGAAACGGCGCTGGCCCACGGGGCCGCGTTGGCGTCGGCGAACGCCCCGCTGTTCGCCTCGTCGACCGCGGCACTGGCTTACGCGCAAGACCCGGGCACCGGTGCCGTCCATCCGTCCGCCAGTCCCGAATACCTTGGCGTGACGTACCTTTCCGGCACCGAGCTCGACGAGCTGGCCTACAGCCTGATGCCGGACGACGACGCCGACGCTCCCACCGTCGTCATCAGCCCATCCGATCTTGACGATCCGGACGACGGCGAGCCCCGTCGCAGACCGATGCTGCTGCTCGGCAGTGGGATGGCGGTGGTTGCGATCAGCGCGGTGGTGGCGCTGGAGATCGCGCTGGCGATCGGCATCCGTACGACGGATATCGCGCTGCATCCGACCCCCAACCAAAGCCTCATCGTCCCGGCCCAACCGGCCCCCGCGGCGCCGCCCGTTCAGGCGTCCGCCCCAAGGCCGGAAGTGAGTGCGCCCCGGCCGATGGCGGCTCCTCAGCCGTTGAAGCCGCCGATGGCCGCAGCACTTCCGGCGGCCCCGCCGCCGTTGCCCGCGGCCCCGGCTCCCGCGGCCCCGGTACCGGTTGTGCTGCCTCCGGTAGTCCCGGCTCCCGTGCACCTGCCTGCTCCGAATTGGCTCATGGGCCCGCCGGTGATCCAGGCTCCGCCGCGGCTGATGCCCCCACTACCCGTGGAGCAACAACCGTTACCGGTCCGTGGTCAGTGGCCGGGCTGGGGCACGGACCCGCAGTCGCCCCCGCATCAAACTCCTCCCGAGTCAGGCCTGCCCGGCTCTGGCCCCGGTGGTCCAGGTGGTGGGCATTTTCCACCGCCTGGCTCAGGTTCGGGTGGTGCCAATGGTGGCGGTCCAGGTCATCTGCCCGGCTCGGGTCCGGGTGGTGGTGGGCACGCCCCGAGTGGGCCTATCGGCGGCGGCGGTGGTCCCTTTGGCGGCGGCGGTCCCTTTGGGGGAGGCGGTCCTATCGGCGGTGGTCCCCTCGGCGGCGGCGGACACGCGCCGAGCGGGCCGATCGGTGGTGGGCCTTCGGGTGGACCCTTTGGCGGGTCTGGGCCCTTCGGTGGCGGCGGTCCCTTCGGTGGCGGCGGTTCCATGGGTGGTGGCGGCGGCCATGCTCCGAGCGGTCCCTTCGGAGGTGGCGGTGGTGGTCCTATCGGCGGGGGCGGCCCCTTCGGGGGCGGCGGCCACGGCGGCGGGTTCGGGGGTGGCGGCCACGGTGGTGGCGGCTTCGGTGGCGGGGGCGGCGGGTTTGGTGGCGGCGGTCACAGCGGTGGCGGTGGCTTCGGAGGTGGCGGTGGCTTCGGCGGCGGCCACAGCGGTGGCGGCGGGCACCATTAGTCGTTTCGCGCCCGGGCGCGGGTAGGGGAGCACGCGTAAAATCGAGTCGCTAGGGGAATACAGGGTGGGGATTCACGACGTCTCGAGGTGGCCGGAGCCTGCGATGACGCCGTTCCTCAAGTCACTGTCTAGCAAACGACATTGGAGGGGCAGTGGACACCGTACTTGGTGTTTCGATGGCGCCGACGGCCGTCCGGATGGTGCTGGTCGAAGGCGAAAATGGCGACGGCGCTACCGTCGATGAAGACAATTTCGACGTTGCGTCCGACGATGACGCGGCAACGACCAGCGCCGCCGACCAAGTGGTCTCGGCGATCCTGGGAACCCAGGAGGGTGCGGCCCAGGGCGGCTACCAGCTGACGTCGACGGGAGTCACCTGGACAGATCCCGTCGAGGCTGCCGCGCTGCGCGATGCATTGGCCGCGCACAAGGTCGAGAATGTGATGCTGGTCTCGGCGTTCCTCGCCGCGGCGGCCCTAGCGCAAGCGGTCGGCAACGAGACCAACTATGCGCAGACCGCGCTGTTGTTCATCGAACCCGACACCGCGACGCTGGCGATCGTCGACACCGCCGACGGATCGATCGCCGATGTGCATCGCCAGACCCTGCCCGAGGACGACGACGCGGCGGTCGCGCAGCTGGCCACGATGGTCTCGGAGGCTGAGGCGCTGGAGACGCGCCCGGGTGCGGTCTTCGTTGTGGGCTCCGGCGTCGACATCCCACTGATCAAGCCCGCGCTGGAGGCGGCAACGACGCTGCCGCTGGCGATGCCCGAGGAGCCGGACACCGCGCTGGCTCGCGGCGCGGCGCTCGCCTCGGCGCATGCCCCACTGTTCGCGTCATCCACGGCCGCGCAGGCCTACGCCCAGGACCCCGGCACCGGTGCCCTCGACCCGTTCGCGGTGGCGCCCGGATACTTCGATGTCGCGGATTCCGATCAGGACGCGCTGGCATACAGCGCCGTCCCCGACGACTACGCCGAGGCCTATACCGGTACGCACACCGCCGCGACCGAGCTTGCCGACTACCGCGAGCGCAGGTCCTTCGGGTTGGTAGGCAGCGCGGTCGCAGCGATCTTCATCGTCGGGGTGGCGGCGCTGGTCGTTTCACTGGCGATCGCAATCCGGCCGACCGCCGGTGTGAAGCCCGTTCCGGGCCACAACATCGTCGCCCCCGCCCAGGGGGTACCCGTTCCGGCGCCCGCGGCTCCCGCACCGGCTCCGGCCGCTCCCGCGCCCGAGGCCGCCCCGATCCCGGCGCCGGCACCCGTTCCTCAGGCGCCCGCTCCGGTTCCGGTTCCGGAGGCGCCGGCGCCGGCGCCGGTCGCGGTCCCGGCGGCGCCCGCTCCCGTCCCGGTTCCCGAGGCTCCCGCTCCGATTCCGGTTCCGGAGGCTCCGGCTCCCGCGCCGGTCGCGCCCCCCATTCCGATACCGATCCCGATCCCGATCCCACCGATCATTGGTGTGCCCGGCGGGCCGATCGGCCCGGGTCCCGGCGGTGGTGAGTTCCCCGGCAATCAAGGTCCCGGTCGTGGTGGGTTCCCCGGCAACCCGGGCCCCGGCGGCGGCCATGGTGGTGGGGTCCCTGGCGGCGGCGGTTTCCCGGGCGGCGGCCACGGCGGTGGTGGGTTCCCCGGTGGCGGCGGCTTCCCCGGTGGCGGAGGTCACGGTGGCGGTGGGTTCCCCGGTGGCGGCGGCTTCCCGGGCGGCGGCCACGGTGGCGGTGGTTTCGGTGGCGGTCACGGCGGGTTTGGTCACCGGTAGTTCTCCGAGAGCCACCTGTCACCTTCCGTTTGCCTCCCGCTCAGCGACGCGATGCAATTAGCTCATGGCGGCCACCTACACCGGACGTATGCGATGCACCGTCTTCGGCACCGGCTATCTGGGTGCCACGCATGCGGTCGGGATGGCGGAACTGGGGCACGAGGTCATCGGTGTCGACATCGACCCAGGAAAAGTCGCCAAGCTCGCCGCGGGTGACATCCCCTTCTACGAGCCGGGTCTGCGAGAGCTGCTGACCGACAACTTGGCTGCCGGGCGGCTGCGGTTCACCACCGACTACGACTTGGCCGCCGATTTCGCCGACGTGCACTTCCTGGGCGTCGGCACCCCACAAAAGAAGGGTCAATACGGCGCCGACCTCAGCCACGTCCACGCCGTCATCGACAATCTCGTACCGCGGTTGAGCAGGCCGGCCGTGCTGGTCGGCAAGTCGACTGTCCCCGTGGGCACTGCGGCAGAGCTGGCCGTGCGGGCCGCTGCGCTGGCACCTTCGGGAGTCGATGTCGAAATCGCGTGGAATCCAGAGTTCCTGCGTGAGGGGCACGCGGTGCACGACACCTTGGAGCCGGACCGCATTGTGCTTGGTATCCAAGAGGATTCGGTGCGCTCTGAGGAGGTTATCCGCGAGCTGTATGCGCCGCTCCTAGCTGCCGACATACCGTTCCTGGTAACCGATTTGCAGACAGCGGAATTGGTCAAGGTTGCGGCGAACGCCTTTCTCGCGACCAAGATTTCGTTCATCAACGCGATCTCCGAGGTGTGCGAGGCGTCGGGTGCCGACGTCACGCTGCTGGCCGATGCACTCGGGTACGACTCACGGATCGGACGCAAATTCCTCAACGCGGGCTTGGGTTTTGGCGGTGGCTGCCTACCCAAGGACATCCGGGCGTTCATGGCCCGCGCGGGTGAGTTGGGAGCCAACCAGGCACTGACGTTCCTGCGCGAGGTGGACAGCATCAACATGCGCCGGCGCACCAAAATGGTGGAGCTGGCCACCGCCGCGTGCGGCGGTTCGCTGCTTGGCGCCAACATCGCCGTGCTCGGTGCGGCGTTCAAGCCCGAGTCCGACGATGTCCGTGACTCGCCGGCGCTCAACGTCGCGGGCCAGCTGCAGCTCAACGGGGCCGCCGTCAACGTCTACGACCCAAAAGCCTTGGAAAACGCGCGGCGCCTGTTCCCGACGCTGAACTACGCGGTCTCGGTCGCGGAGGCATGCGAGGGCGCCGACGCGGTGTTGGTGCTGACCGAGTGGCCGGAGTTCACCAGCCTTGACCCCGACGACCTCGCCGACCGGGTGCGGGCTCGCGTCGTCGTCGACGGTCGCAACTGCCTGGACGCCGAACGCTGGAAACAGGCGGGGTGGCGGGTGTACCGGCTCGGAGCGCGGCGCCCCTAGGTCGCACTTCTGCCGAGTAGCCTGATTCCGTGGATTACGCGGCTGCCTTTCTCGACGAAAACCGCGCTTTTTCGGAGCTTTTCCGCGATGTCGACGAGTCACACCCGGTGCCCACCTGCCCGGGCTGGAACCTCAAGCAGCTGTTCCGCCACGTCGGGCGCGGCGATCGCTGGGCGGCGCAAATCGTGCGGGACCGACTCGACCAGCCGCTCGACATCTACAGCGTCGAGGGCGGCAAGCCGCCGCCAGACCCGGCCGACGCGATCTCCTGGTTGCACGGCGGAGCGCAACGTCTTGTCGAAGCCGTCGAGCTCTCGGGTGTGCAGACGCCGGTGTGGACCTTTCTCGGGGAGCGTCCTGCGAACTGGTGGATCCGGCGTCGCCTGCACGAAACGTCGGTGCATCGGGCCGACGCGGCCATCGCGCTCGGGCGCGAATTCAGCCTCCGACCCGATATCGCCGCGGACGGGATCTCCGAGTTCCTCGAGCGGATCGAGATCCGGGCCGGCAGCAACGGAATTCCGCTGCCGCTCGCGGACGGCGACACCCTGCACCTGCACGCGACCGACCCCGGGCTGGGACAAGCCGGCGAATGGACGATCGGCGTCTCCGGCACCGGCATCACCTGGTCACACGAGCACGGCAAGGGCAGCGTGGCGCTACGGGGCGGTGCCACCGAGCTGTTGCTGGCGATCGCGCGCCGAACTGCGCTCGCCGACACGAGTATCGAGTTGTTCGGCGACGACGCCGTGTGGCAAAGCTGGCTGGAGCGCACGCCTCTCTAGCAACGTCGGGGAAACGACGTGCTGGAAAGTGCCACACGGTAATTTGCAGACCATGACCACATCGGAGATCGCCACCGTACTGGCTTGGCACGACGCGCTCAACACCGCTGATACCGAGACCCTGGCGGCCTTATCGAGCGACGACATCGAGATTGGCAACGCGCACGGAGCCGCCCAGGGCCACGAAGCGCTGCGCAACTGGGCCACCTCCCGCTCGGCGGCCACAGAGCTCGGCCAGCTGTATGTGCACGACGGCGTCGTGGTCGCCGAGCAGCAAGGAGCCGGCGCGTTGGCATTCCGGGTGGTCCACGACCATGTCACCTCGGTATTCCGCCATGAGGACCTGGCGTCGGCGCTGGCGGCCACCGAACTCACCGAAGCCGACCTCGTTACCTAGGCATAGGAGCCACACATGCGCGGAATCATCTTGGCCGGTGGTTCGGGCACCCGGCTGCACCCGATCACGATGGGCATCAGCAAGCAGTTGCTGCCGGTCTACGACAAACCGATGATCTACTACCCACTCTCTACCTTGATGATGGCCGGAATCCGCGACATCTTGGTGATCACCACCCCACACGACGCGGCTGGATTTCAGCGTCTCCTCGGCGACGGCTCGCAATTCGGTATCAACCTCAGCTACGTCAAGCAGGAAAAGCCCGACGGTCTGGCGCAGGCTTTCGTCTTGGGCGCCAAGCACATCGGCAACGATTCGGCGGCTTTGGTGTTGGGAGACAACATCTTCTACGGCCCGGGTTTGGGTACCAACCTGAGCCGCTTCCAATCTGTAAGTGGTGGAGCAATTTTCGCGTATTGGGTGGCGAACCCGTCGGCCTACGGCGTCGTCGAGTTCGGTGAAGACGGGATGGCGCTGTCATTGCAGGAGAAACCTGAGACGCCGAAGTCCAAGTACGCGGTGCCGGGCCTGTACTTCTACGACAACGACGTGATCGAAATCGCCAAGGGCCTGAAGAAATCCGACCGTGGCGAGTACGAGATCACCGACGTCAACCGGATTTATCTGAACCGGGGTCAGCTCGCGGTCGAGGTGATGGCCCGCGGCACGGCGTGGCTGGACACCGGAACATTCGACTCGTTGCTGGACGCAAGCGATTTCGTCCGCACGCTGGAACGTCGGCAGGGACTGAAGGTGGGCGTGCCCGAGGAAATCGCCTGGCGGCAGGGCTGGATCACCGATGACGAGCTGGCGACCCGCTCGCGCACGATGGTCAAGTCCGGGTACGGCGGCTACCTGCTGGAGCTGCTGGAACGGGGTTGACACCAGTCGGTTTGGCCAGCACCGCGGCGATCGCTGTCGTTAACGGCACCGACAGAGCCAGTGCGATTCCGCCGACCGCGGAGCGCACGAGTTCGATGGCCACACTCTCGCTGATCAGCACGTCGCTCAGCGACCGGTTGGCGACGCTGAAGAGCAACAGCAGTGGCAGCGAGCTGCCGGCGTAAGCCAGCACCAGCGTGTAGACGGTGCTCGCGATGTGATCGCGCCCCACTCGGATGGCGCTCAGGAAGATTGCCCGCCGGGAGGTGTCGCCGCCGACATGGGCGAGCTCGAAGACGGTCGAGGCCTGCGTCACCGTCACATCGTTGAGCACACCCAGCGATCCGATGATGAATCCGGCGAGCAGCAGGCCGCTGATCGACACACTGCCCAGATACGCGCTGACCGCAGAGTTCTGTTCATCCGACAGCCCGGTCAAATGCGTCACCTCTATTGCCGCCCAAGACAATCCGGCGGCTAGCAGCAACGCCGACAAGGTGCCCAGCAAGGCGGCGCTGGTGCGCAAGTTGACTCCGTGCGCGAGATAGATGACCACGTACAGGATCGCCGCCGACGCCACCAGGGCCACCGGGACCGCGGGTGCGCCGTCGCGCAGCGCCGGCAGCAAGAACACCACCAACACCAGAAACGCGACCACGATCCCGACCAGCGCCAGCAGCCCACGCCAGCGCGCTACCGCGACGATGACCACCGCGAACGCCAGGGCCAGCGCGACCAGCGACCAGCCGCGCTCGAAGTCGTAGAACGCGTACGTGGTGGCGCCGTCGGCGTCGACCTGCCGCGTGACCCGGATGTGGTCGCCGGCGGCGAATTGCGGCTGGCCGGGCCCCGGCGAGGACTCCAACAAGGTTTTCGCGCCGGCATTCGGTCCCGAATCGATTGCGACCACCGTCTCGACGCAGCGTCCCGCACCCGGAGCTGCCGGCTGCGGATCCGTGGTGAGCACCTGACTGGCCGACGCGCTGCCACAGTCGCCCAGTCCACTGGACAGCACGTGCGCGCGCTGGGTGGTCACTACCCCGCCGGTCGCGCTCTGGTACGGCATCGGGATGTCGACATGCTGCTGGCTGGGCCACAACAACGCCGCACCGGCTAAAACGGCTATCCCGATCGCCACCAGCAGGCCCACCACGATTTTGGCTGGCAACGGCCCCAGCGGGGACGGACCTGACGACAGGTTGTGCGCGTGAGAGTGGGTCACCCGGTCCACCGTAGAGGCGGGGGGAACCCGCTTACTGTCGGTAGCTGGTCAGGAAGTTGCCCAGCCGGTCGATTGCGGCCGACAGGTCACGCGCCCACGGCAGGGTCACGATGCGCAGGTGATCCGGTGCCGGCCAGTTGAAGCCGGTTCCCTGCCCTACCAGGATCTTCTCCTGCAGCAGCAGGTCGAGGACCAGCTGCTCGTCGTCTTCGATGTCGTAGACCTCGGGGTCCAGCCGCGGAAAGGCGTACAGCGCGCCATCCGGCTTGACGCAGGACACCCCAGGAATCTCGTTGAGTTTGGTCCACGCGACGTCTCGCTGCTCTAGCAGCCGACCGCCGGGCAGCACCAGGTCTTCTATGCTCTGGTAGCCGCCTAGGGCGACCTGGATCGCATGCTGGGCCGGGACGTTCGGGCACAGCCGCATGTTGGCCAGCAGGCTGATGCCTTCGATGAAGCTGCCGGCGTGGTCTTTGGGCCCGGTGATCGCCAGCCAGCCGGCCCGGTATCCCGCGACCCGGTAGGCCTTCGACAGGCCGTTGAAGGTCAGGCACAACAGGTCGGGCGCCAGTGTGGCCAGGCTGATGTGCTTGGCGTCGCCGTAGAGGATCTTGTCGTAGATCTCGTCGGCGAGTAGCAGCAGCTGATGCTTGCGCGCCAGCTCGACCATCTGACTCAGGACTTCGCGGCTGTAGACGGCGCCGGTGGGGTTGTTCGGGTTGATCACGACCAACGCCTTGGTGCGCTCGGTGATCTTCGATTCCAGGTCGGCGAGATCCGGTTGCCAGTCCTGTGTTTCGTCGCACAGGTAATGCACCGGTGTGCCGCCCGCGAGCGAGGTCGACGCCGTCCAGAGCGGGTAATCGGGGGAGGGAATCAGCACCTGGTCGCCGTTGTCGAGCAGGGCCTGCAGCGTCATGGTGATCAGCTCGGATACCCCGTTGCCCAGGAATACGTCGTCGACGTCGAATCGCGGGAAGCCGTCGACCAGCTCGTAGCGGGTGACCACCGCGCGCCGGGCCGGCAGGATGCCCTGCGAGTCGGAGTAGCCCTGGGCATAGGGCAGCGCCTGGATCATGTCGCGCATGATCACGTCGGGTGCGTCGAAGCCGAACGGCGCCGGGTTGCCGATGTTGAGCTTGAGAATGCGGTGACCCTCGGCCTCCAGCCGCGCAGCATGCTGGTGCACCGGACCGCGGATTTCGTACAGAACGTCCTGAAGCTTGGACGACTGCGCGAAGGTCCGCTGCCGGTGGTGGCCGGGGCTGTGCACGGGCACCTGGTGAGTGGTCACGTCACCTATGCTGCCATCGCTGTCCACTGAAATTTGCTGATAAGGCCAATCCGTGATCAGCGTTTGCCCGGAGGACGGGCGCCGCGCGCGATGCCCAGCCCCTTAACAGGCGTTGCTGGTGGTGCCGCGTCGCCGTTGGTTTCCTCGGCTGGCTGCGGCTTCGGCTCCGGTTGGGCCTCGGTCTTTTGCTCGTCGGACGCGGCGGCCGGCTTGGTCTCGGCTGGCGGGGCTGCAGGTGCCGCCTTCTTGGCGCCGGGCCGTTTGGCGCCCGCGGCGATACCCAGACCTTTGACCGGTGCGGCCGGCGCCTTGGGTTCCGCTGCCTCGGTCTTGGGCTCAGCGGGCTCCGTGCTCTCCGGCTCGGCCTCCTGCGCCGGTGCCTTGGCGGCCGGGGCGGCTGTTTTCTTGGCGCCGGGTCGTTTGGCGCCGGCGGCGATACCCAGCCCCTTGGCGGGTGCGGCTTCCGTTTTAGCTTCCGCGGTCTCGGCGGCCGGTGCCTCGGCGGCCGGGGCAACGGCTGTTTTCTTGGCGCCGGGTCGCTTGGCGCCGCCGGCGATCCCCAGGCCCTTGGCGGGTGCGGCGGGAGCCTTGGCCTCCGCGGCCTCGGTGCTAGCTTCGGCGCCCGGGGCCGCGGCTTTCTTGGCGCCCGGCTTCTTGGCACCGCCGGCGATCCCCAGCCCCTTCGCGGGCGCCGCGGCAGTCTTGGTCGGCTGCTCCGGCTCGGCAGCCACGGGTTCTTCGGTCTCGGCCGGAGCCTCGGCCGGCGCCGCCGGTGCAGCGGCCTTGGGCTCGGCTTTCGCGGCCCGTTCAGCCTTTTCGGAAGCTTCCTTTGCTGCTGTGCCCTTCTCCGGCAGCGTCGCCTTGTCGTACTCGAGCGACCCGAGCAGGATCTGGGCGACGTCGAGCACTTCGACCCCGCTGCGGCCGGCCTCTTCCTGCCGGTCGTTCACACCGTCGGTGACCATCACGCGGCAGAACGGGCAGCCGGTCGCGATCGTCGTCGCGTTGGTGGCCAGCGCCTCGTCGACCCGCTCGTGGTTGATGCGCTTACCGATGTGTTCTTCCATCCACATGCGTGCACCGCCGGCACCGCAGCAGAAGCTGCGGTCGGAGTTGCGCGGCATTTCGGTGAGGTTCGCCCCGGCGAAGCCGATCAGTTCACGAGGTGCCTCGTACACCTTGTTGTGTCGGCCCAGGTAGCAGGGGTCGTGGTAGGTGATGTCCTGCGAGACGGGGGTCACCGGCACCAACTTCTTGTCTCGCACCAGCCGGTTGAGCAGCTGGGTGTGGTGCAGCACGCTGTAGTTGGCGCCCAGCTGGCGGTATTCCTTGCCGATCGTGTTGAAGCAGTGCGGGCAGCTCACGACGATCTTGCGGTCGACGGTCTCCACGCCCTCGAACACCCCGTCGAGGGTCTCGACGGCTTGGGCGGCCAGCTGCTGGAACAGGAACTCGTTGCCGGACCGGCGTGCCGAGTCACCGTTGCAGGTCTCCCCGGTGCCGAGCACCATGAACTTCACCCCGGCGATGGCCAGCAGCTCGGCGACGGCCTTGGTCGTCTTCTTGGCCTTGTCGTCGTAGGCGCCGGCGCACCCCACCCAGAACAGGTACTCGTAGCCGTCGAAGCTGTCGACGTCTTCGCCGTAGACGGGGACGTCGAAGTCAACCTCGCTGATCCAGTTGGTCCTGTCCCCGGCGTTCTGGCCCCACGGGTTGCCCTTGGTCTCCAGGTTCTTGAACAGCACCGACAGCTCGGACGGGAACTCCGACTCCATCATCACCTGGTAGCGGCGCATATCGATGATGTGGTCGATGTGCTCGATGTCCACCGGGCACTGTTCGACGCAGGCGCCGCAGGACACGCACGACCACAGCACGTCGGGGTCGATCACACCGCCCTGTTCGGCGGTGCCGACCAATGGTCGGGCCGCCTGTTCCGGTCCGTGCCCGGGAATGCGGCCGAAGCCCGACTCCGGGACGTGGTGGCCCTCTTCGTGGACCGTTTCGAGGTCCAGACCCTCGAGCGGCTCTGCTTTTTTCTCGCCCAGGATGTACGGCGCCTTGGCCATCCAGTGGTCGCGCAGGTCCATGATGACGAGCTTCGGTGACAGCGGCTTACCGGTGTTCCAGGCCGGGCATTGTGATTGGCAACGCCCGCACTCGGTACAGGTCGCGAAGTCGAGATTGCCCTTCCAGGTGAAGTCCTCGATCTTGCCGCGACCGAAAACGTCATCCTCGCCGGGATCCTCGAAGTTGATCGGCTTGCCGCCGGATTCCATCGGCAGCAGCGGGCCCAGGCCGTCGGGCAGCCGCTTGAACGTCACGTTGATGGGCGCCAGGAAGATGTGCAGGTGCTTGGAGTGCAGCACGATGATCAGGAAGATAAGCGCCACGGCGATATGAGCCAGCAGCGCGAATGTTTCGATCCATTCATTGGCCGTCGTACCCAGCGGATGCATGAGCGCGCCCATGCCGTGCGAGAAGAACGCCCCCCAGCCGTACGGGAAGTTTCCGGTGTTGACGGAGGCGCCGCGAAAGATCGCAAAGCTGACGATGACCATGGCGATCATGAACAGAATCAGCCACGCGCCGCCGGTGTGGGAACCGTAGAAACGTGATTGGCGGCCGTATTCCTTTGGCTCGCTGCGCAACCGGATGATCGCGAAGGTCGTGATGCCGGCCAATACGGCCAGGGCGATGAAGTCCTGCAGAAAGCCCAGCGCGTCCCACCGGCCGACGATCGGGATGTGGAAATTGGGCTGGAACAGCGTGCCGTAGGCCTCGATGTAGACCGTGATGAGGATGAAGAAGCCCCACATGGTGAAGAAGTGGGCAAGACCGGGGATGGACCACTTCAGCAGCTTGCGCTGGCCGAACACCTCGGCGACTTGAGTCCAGATTCTGGTGCCGATGTCGTTGGTGCGGCCGCTGACCGGCTGGCCCGACATGACCAGCCGGTAGAGCCACCAGACGCGTTTGAGTGCAAACAAGACCACGACCGCGGTCAGGCCCAGCCCCAGCACCATCCTGATGAGCGTCTGCGTGGTCACAGCAGGTCTCTCCCCATTGCATCGTTACTTAACGAAAATTCGTTCGATCTTTGCTAGCTCATAGTGACATCTGCGCCGCTATCGACGCGAGAAAGGTTGCCCTAACCGGGTTTGCTCAAAGCCACTGACCTGCGGCTTAGCTCTCCGGGGTCAGCATGGCACGTAACATAGACAACATCTCGGAGCGCGATCCGGCGCCCAGCCGGCGACGGATCCGGGCGACATGATGCTCGACCGTCTTCGCCGAAATGAACAGTTGTCCGCCGATGTCGCGGTACGGCATGCCCAGCAGCAGTAGTTCGGCGACTTCACGTTCGCGCTGGGACAGCGGAGAACCCGAGGCTGGTTGGTGCGGCGGCGACGGCGTTGTCGGGCCCTGCGGTTCGTCGTCGGTCAGCCCGCTGGGAATGTCGCCCGGGGACGCGCCCAATTTGAGGTCGCGCGCCAGTTGCAGCATCGCTCCGGACACTCTGCCGTCAGGTGTTTGCAGCGCGGCCTGGCCGGCCAGCCGGGTCGCGTCGGAGGTCAAACCGACATGTGATAGCGACCGGGCCGATGCGGTGACCTCGTCGGCGTCGACCTGGTTGGCCAGAACGCGTAGCCAGGTGCGGCCGGCGCCTGACAGGGCCTGCGCAACGGTGCTGGCTCCGGCCGCCGCGCCAAGGGCCTGCCCATGCGGGGCGACCAACTCCGGTGCGTTGGCGAGGATTCCCGCATGCACACCGGCCCAATGCAGTGGGATTGACCACAAAATCGGGCTGCCCAGCGATTCCAGCAGGGTGAAGGCCTGATCCAGGGCATGGCGCAGCGCCTCGACCTGGCGTATCCGGGCGGCACCTACCCACAACTCGCCCAGCGGCAGCAGCGTGAACAGGTCGACGGAATACTCGGCCAGCACCTCCATGGCTGCGTACCAATGTTTGTGCAGGGCGCCGGTGTCGCCGCCGCGACGCGCGATCGCCGTCTGCAGTGCCGCCGCCCACAACGCGTCGCGCCGGTGCAGCCCGGCAGAGCCGGCGGCGGCGACGTCCGCGCTTGCCGATGCCAGCTGTCCGTCCTGCATTTTGATCCAGCCGGACAGCAAGTTGTGTCGCGGCGCAAACAGCCCGTCACCGTCGGCGCGCACGGCGCGGCCGATCACGCTGCGGGCGCGGACTGGATCACCGCCGTGGATCGCGGCCAAGGCAATCAGCGCCGCCGGGCTGTCCGGAATGACTTCGCTCGCAGGTTGTTCGGCGGAGATGGCCTGGCCGAGTTTCGCCATCGCGGCGGGATACGGCTGGTCCATGGTCATCAGTAGCCCCTCGGCCAGACTGCGCGCGGTGCGGGCGGCGATCGTCGGCGGGCCGGAGTCCTTGAGGCGCAGCGCGGCGCCTGCCGTTGCCAGATCGCCGATCGCGGCGAGCGTGATCACTGCGGCCGCGCCGACGACCGCGTCCGGGTGCGGGCCAAGCCAGCCGAACAATTCCGCCGCCTGATTCGCGTTGCCCTCATGGGCCGCAACGCTGGCCGCAATCCGAACCGCCGCAGCGCGTTCGGCGGAATCGGGGGAGCTGAGCAGACCGTCGGCCAGTGCTGCCGCGGCAGCACTGTCTCCGGTGAGAGCCAGCGCGTCGGCGACACGAGACGTCAGCCCTTCGGCACCGGCGTTGACCGCGGCCTGGTAAAGCCTTGCGGCCCTGGCGGACTCGCCGCGCGCAGTGGCGGCTTGCCGAGCGAGAATGGCCGCCAGTCGATCGTCCTTGAGCCCGTGTTCGGCGAGCCGCAATGCGAGCTGAGGCGAAACCGCCGACATGTCGAGTTGCGAACGCAGCAACGCGGTTTCAACCTCGCGATGGTGGGCGTTACCAACGATCTGGGCAGTCGCGCCGTGTAGCAGCTCCAGGAAGTCGGGGCTGTGCGACGGCTCGATCAGTCCACTGGCGTGTGCCCGATCGACCAGTTGGCGTGCGTCCGCCGTCGAAATCCCCAGTGCCGCGGCCACATCAGCTGCTCCCAATTCTTGGGTCAGCGACATGATGAGCAGCGTGTCCAGGTCGGGCTCATCGAGCCGGCGCAACCGTGCGATCAACGCGAACCTGACCGCACGGGTCGGGGAGTGTGCGCCCTCGGCCGTTGCGTGCACCAGAAACGGGAGACCGGCGGTGCAGGCCAGCACGTCCTCGGCGACGGGAAGAGGACCCAGGGATATGCGCGGTCGATCCCGTTCCATCGCCACGGTCAGGTCCCGCAGGCGCGCCTGCGGCTCGGCGGCCACCACCGCCGTGGTGCGCGGGTCGGCGACGCGCTCGGTGAGACTTAGCAGTTCGGGCTCGCTCAGCAGGTGAGCGTCGTCGATCACGAGCGCCACATCGGGGGGATCGCCTGGGTGGGGAGGCCGGGCCAGTACGGTTAGCCCGGCCTGCCGCAGCGTGTCCCGGGCGGCAGCAAGGACGGTGGTCTTGCCGGTTCCGACTCCACCACTGATTACAAGCTTCACTGGAACCACCGACGCGTTGGCCAGGGCCTGGACGGTTTCCGCCGCCATCGGGGAGTCGCTCATGGCGCGTACCCCCTAATCGGTGCTGCGTTGGTGGTTGGGAGCGGTTTTTTCACCATAACCGCACCAACCCCCGCAGCTGGGTAGCCATCCCCGTAGCGCCACTATTCCCCTAAAGCAACACCCCCTAACGCAGTCGGGTGGCAAGTGGGTTGTGCACCGATCACATGGCTCGGTTGAGCCGATAGCATCGTGTTAATTCACTGGGTTTTCCCTGGCGACGACGACGGCAAGGGCAGAGGGCGGCAAGGAGGTGCGCTCGATGGCAAACTCATTGCTCGACTTCGTGATCTCGCTGGTGCGTGATCCCGACGCCGCGGCGCGCTACGCCGCCAATCCCGCGCAGTCCATCGCGGATGCCCACCTTACCGATGTGACCAGCGCGGACGTGAACAATCTGATTCCCATGGTGACGGATTCGCTGTCGGTGGGCACTCCGGCCGGCCCTGTCTCGGGGACGCCCGCCGCTGATCACGGAAACGTCTGGGCAAGCGGCGCGGCCGCGGCCGCTCTCGATGCTTTCACTCCGCACACTCCCGCCGGCGTGGTCGATTCTCATGCACCAGCAGGCGGCGTGATCCATCAGCCTGCCACTCCGGCGCCCATCCGGCCGCCGGTCGATCCGCAGCCGTTGGGCATTGACCCTCCCAGAGCATCGGTGCAGTTCACCGGAGCAGAGGCGCAAGATAGCCCGGTCGACCACGGTGGATTTCCGGCGCACGATCTGAGTGTGTGGGACCACCCGGCTGCCCACCCGCACCCCGCCGACCCCGAGCACCACGACTTCGGCCTGCACGGCTAAACCGCTGCTTCCGCGGTCGAGCAATAACCTTCCTGATCTGCGTTAATGCTGCCTAATAGGGGCATCGTCGGTCCTGTATCGGGACCCCCCGCAAACCCCCTAATCCCCTAACGGGGCGACCCGGCGGATCCCGGTGAGGTCCTGGCGAGCTGGGGGATCCGTCCCCGATTCCGAGCATCCGCAAAGCCCATAGCGTGTATTGCAGAACGCCGGTCGAGCCGGCGAAGGGGATTTCGAAGGGGAATCAATCATGGACCGCCTGATCCAATACATCATGGATTTATTTGCCAACCCGGACGCGGCCCGCGCTTTCGTTTCGGGTCCCGGGCAGGCTATGACCGACGCCGGTCTGGTCAATGTGGCTCCGGAGGAGTTCTCCTCCGCGCTGGCCAGCGCCGTACCGGGTCTGCCACTTGGCCTGGGCGACCCGATCGGTGGGTTGCAGCAGGTGCTCACCGACCAGTACGGCTTCGCCCCCGATTATGGCGGCTATGACCAGGGCTATGGCGGCTATGACCCCGGGTACGCGGGGTACGACCCGGGCTACGGGTACGGACCCGGCCTTATCGACGCAGTTGCGCAGGACGCGGGCGCGCTGGTGGGTGACGCGGTTGCGCCGGTTGTCGACGGCGTCGGCGCCGCCCTCGGAGTGGGCGACGCCCTGGTGGGTGACGTGGCTGGCGGGCTCGTCGGCGCTGTCGACGCCGGACTGTACGGCGCTGGCTACGGCGGGTTCGGCTTTCAGCCCGGTTGGGGCGGATTCGGTCCGGGCACCGGTGGGTTTGGCCCCGGTTTCGCGCCTGGCTGGGGCGGCTTCCGTCCGGGTTGGGGTGAGCCAGGCTGGGGAGGACCCCACCATGGTTGGGGCGACGGGCGGCCTGGTTGGGGCGACGGACGGCCCGGTTGGGGCGACGGGCGGCCTGGTTGGGGCGACGGACGGCCCGGTTGGGGCGACGGGCGGCCCGGTTGGGGGCACGGCTGGGGCGACGGACGGCCTGGCGTAGGTGAATTCGGCCACGGCACCGGCTTTGGCGGCGGTTTCGGCGGCGAGTTCGGTCTGGGCGTCGGGATAAATGCGGGCTTGGGTCTTGGGGGTGGCTTTGGTGGACACACCGGCCTTGGTCTTGGCGGTGGCGGTCTGGCGGGCGTCGGTTTGGGTGCCCAGACCGGATTCGGCGGCCGCGCCGGTCTTGGTTTCGGCGGCGACGGCGGCGCTGGTCTTGGTGGTGGCTTTGGTGGACACACCGGTTTCGGTCTGGCCAGTGAAGTTGGCCTGGACGGCCGTGCCGGTCTCGGCCTTGGTGGTGAGAGCGGTTTTGGCGGCCGTGCTGGTTTCGGTGAGGGTGTTGGGCTGCGGGCTGGTGGCGGAGTTGAAGGCGGCGCTGGGTTCGGAGGCGGCGCGGGTGCTGGCGGTGAGGATGGTCTCGGTGGTCGCGCTGGATTCGGTGCTGGCGCTGGTCTCAACGGCGAAGGCGGCTTTGGCGGAGGTGCAGCCTTGGGCGGCCACACCGCTGCTGGCCTGAGAGGTGAGGCCGGCAGCGGCTTTGCCGGCCAGGCTGGCGGCGGCTTTGGTGAGCATGCTGGTGGCGGTTTCGGGGGCCGCGGGGGATTCGGTGCCGACGGTCAGGTTGGCGCCGGTGGCGGTTTTGGTGGCCAGGTTGGCGGCGGCGTTGGTGCTGGTAGCCAGGTCGGCGTTGGTAGCCAGGTCGGTGGTGGTTTCGGTGCTGGTGGTCAGGCGGGCTTGGGAGGCCAGGCTGCTGGTGGCTTTGCCGGCCAAGCTGGCGGTGGTTTCGGTGCTGGTGCTGGCGGTCAGGCTGGTGGCGGTTTCGGGGGCCGCGGGGGATTCGGTGCCGACGGTCAGGTTGGCGCCGGTGGCGGTTTTGGTGGCCAGGTTGGCGGCGGCGTTGGTGCTGGTAGCCAGGTCGGCGTTGGTAGCCAGGTCGGTGGTGGTTTCGGTGCTGGTGGTCAGGCGGGCTTGGGGGGCCAGGCTGCTGGTGGCTTTGCCGGCCAAGCTGGCGGTGGTTTCGGTGCTGGTGCTGGCGGTCAGGCTGGTGGCGGTTTCGGGGGCCGCGGGGGATTCGGTGCCGACGGTCAGGTTGGCGCCGGTGGCGGTTTTGGTGGCCAGGTTGGCGGCGGCGTTGGTGCTGGTAGCCAGGTCGGCGTTGGTAGCCAGGTCGGTGGTGGTTTCGGTGCTGGTGGTCAGGCGGGCTTGGGGGGCCAGGCTGCCGGTGGCTTCGGCGGCCAGGCCGGTGGAGGGTTTGGCGGTCAAGCCGGCGGAGGTTTCGGCGCCGGTGCTGGTGGTCAGGCAGGTCTTGGCGGCCAAGCCGGCTTCGGAGGCCAGGCCGCTCTGGCGAGCCAGGCGAGTTTCGGTGCCGGCAGCCAGCCGGCCGGTGCCGGCAGCCAGCCGGCCGGTGCCGGCAGCCAGCCGGCCGGTGCCGGCAACGTCGGCGCATTCGCCGGCGCGGGGGGTAACGCCGCACTGGGCGCCGGCGCTAGCGGTCAGGCGGGGTTGATCGCTAGCGAGGGTGCTGCGCTGAACGGTGCCGCCACTCCTCATGTGGCAGGCCCGCTCGGGGGAGTCGGCGTCGGTGGTCAAGGCGGTGCCGCCGCAGCAGGTGGCGCTGGTCTTGGCGTCGGCGGCGAACGCAGCACCGGCATGTTGAGCGGCGAGGGTGGACTGGGAGGCCACGCGACGCCGCAATCCTCGGCCGTTGCAGGCGGCGCAGGTTTGGGCAGCCACGCTGAAGCCGGCGGTGCAGGTTTGGGCGGCCACGCCGTTGCCGGCGGCGCTGGGGGGGTCGGCGTTGGCGGCGGCTTCCCGGCCGGTGGAGCTGGCGGCGGCATCAACACGGGTGCCAGCGGCGGTGCCCACGGCGGCATCCTCGGCCAAGAAGGCGCCACGCTGGGAGGCGGCGGCAGCGTCGCCGGCAACGGCGGCATCGGCGCTCAGCACGGTCCGACCGGACCGGCCGGACAGGGCCCGGTCATTCAGGGCGGCGGCGGTGCCGGAGGCGGCGTTGGTGGGCACGCGACGCCGCCGTCGAACCCCGGCTCTGGCCTGCACGGTGGGGGTTCGGGCGGTGCTGCCGGCCACGCCGGTGCGGGCGGACCGGTGATCCACGAGCCGGTGCAACAGGCCCCGGTTCAGCACTCGCCCGCGCCGGTGCAGCACTCGCCGGCCCCGGTCGAGCATGCGCCGATTCAGCACTCGCCGGCCCCGGTTCAGCATGCGCCCGCGCCGATTCAGCATGCGCCGGCTCCGGTCGAGCATGCCCCGGCCCCGCACAGTCCGTCGGTGTTCGAAGGCACTCCGCACGCGCCGGCCCCCGTGCACGCACCGGCGCCGGCGCCCCACCCGTCGCCCGCTCACGTCGGAGGTCCGCACGGGTAACGCGCGGACATAGCGAATCGGCGGGGATCTTTTGATCCCCGCCGATTCGCGCGCATACCGTAATCGCAGATGTGAGAAAGTGGGGACGTGCGGTGACTCAACCCAGTGATCCGAGACGGGTCAGCGTGATCGTCGAGCTGATCGACCACACCATTGCTATCGCCGAACTCAACGAACGCAATGACCTCGTGCAGCGACTAGCACGCGCCCGTGAGCGCATCACCGACCCGCAGATCCGCGTCGTGATCGCCGGACAGCTCAAACAGGGCAAGAGTCAACTGCTCAACTCGCTGCTCAACCTGCCGGTGGCGCGGGTAGGCGACGACGAGGCCACCGTGGTCGTCACCGTTGTCAGCCACGGCGACCCGCCGTCGGCCCGGCTGATCGTGGCCGCCGGCCCCGACGGTGAATCCATGCCAGTCGACATCCCGATCGACGACATCAACACCGACCTGCGACGAGCGCCGCAAGCCGGCAGCCGTGAAGTCTTGCGCGTCGAGATCGCTGCACCCAGCCCGCTACTGCAGGGCGGGCTGGCGTTCATCGACACCCCGGGCGTGGGTGGCCACGGGCAGCCGCACTTGTCGGCGACGCTCGGACTGCTGCCCAACGCGGACGCGCTGATCATGGTCAGCGACACCAGCCAGGAACTGACCGAACCGGAGATGTGGTTCCTCCGGCAGGCCCACCGGATCTGCCCCGTCGGGGTGCTGGCGGCCACCAAGACCGACCTCTATCCGCACTGGCGCGACGTCGTCGCCGCCAACACCGCGCACCTGCAGCGCGCCGGCGTGCCGATACCGATCCTGCCGGTCTCGTCGCTGCTGCGCAGCCACGCCGTCACACAGAACGACACCGAACTCAACGAGGAATCGAACTTCCCGGCGATCGTCAAATTCCTCAGCGAGAAGGTGCTTTCCCGCGAGACCGACCGGGTGCGCGACCAGGTCTTACGCGATATCCGTTCGGCTGCAGAGCAATTGACAATGTCTGCGGGTTCAGAACTCGCGGTCGTCAACGATCCGGGGCTGCGTGACCGGCTTGGCGACGACCTGGAGCGGCGCAAGCGTGACGCGCTGGACGCGCTGGAGCGGACCGCACTGTGGCAGCAGGTGCTCAACGATGGATTCACCGACCTGAGCACCGATGTCGACCACGACATGCGGGCCCGATTCCGCGCGCTCACCGAGGACATCGAGCGCCAGATCGACTCGTGCGACCCGACCCGGCATTGGGCCGAGATCGGCAGTGACGTCGAGGAAGCGGTCGCGACCGCCGTCGGGGACAACTTCGTGTGGGCCTACCAGCGCGCCGAGCAGCTGGCCGACGACGTAGCCCGTTCGTTCGCCGCGGCGGGGCTGGATTCGGTGCTGACTCCCGAGCTGAGTCAACGCGCGATGGGCGAGGACTTCGGCCAGCTCAAGTCGATTTCCGAGCTGGAGTCCAAGCCGGCCGGCAAGGGCCAGAAAGCGGTCAGCGGGCTGCGCGGTTCGTACGGAGGCGTGGTGATGATCGGCATGTTGTCCTCGGTAGCGGGGCTGGGCCTGTTCAACCCGCTGTCGGTGGGCGCCGGGCTGATCCTGGGCCGCATGGCCTACAAGGAGGACAAGGAGAACCGGTTGCTGCGGGCCCGCGCCGAGGCCAAGACGAATGTACGGCGCTTTGTCGACGACATCTCGTTCGTGGTCGGTAAGGAATCTCGCGACCGACTCAAGATCATCCACCGCACGCTGCGCGACCACTACCGCGACATCGCCAACGAGATCTCCCGTTCGCTCAACGAATCGCTGCAGTCCATCATCGCCGCGGCGCACGTGGAGGAAGCGGAGCGCGACAACAAGGTCCGTGAACTCGAGCGGCAGTTGAATATCCTGAACCAGGTCACCGACAATGTGGACAAACTGACGCCACAGGTGACCGTAGGACGGGTGTGAGCACTAGCGATCGAGTCCGTGCGATTTTGGGCGGGACCATCCAGGCCTACCGCAGTGAGCCGGCGTACCGGCAGCGGCCCGAGGTTTTCTACGAACTGGACCGCATCGGCGCACGGCTGAACGAACCGATCCGCATCGCCCTGGCCGGCACGCTGAAGGCCGGAAAGTCCACTCTGCTCAACGCATTGGTCGGCCAAGACATCGCCCCGACCGACGCCACCGAGGCCACCCGGATCGTGACCTGGTTCCGGCACGGGCCCACCCCAAAGGTCACCGCAAACCATTGGGGCGGAAGGCATTCCAATGTACCGATCAATCACGGATCCGGGCTGACGTTCGACTTCCGGATGCTCAACCCCGCCGACGTGGCCGACCTGGACGTCGAATGGCCGGCCGAAGAGCTAGCCGATACCACCATCATCGACACCCCGGGAACGTCGTCGTTGACGCGTGAGGCCTCCGAGCGCACCCTGCGGCTGCTGGTACCCCCCGACGGGGTGCCGCGGGTGGACGCGGTGGTGTTCCTGCTGCGTACCCTCAACGCCGCAGATATCGCTTTGCTCAAACAGATTGGGCAACTCGTCGGCGGGTCCGCGGGCGCACTGGGCATCATCGGCGTGGCATCACGGGCCGACGAGATCGGAGCGGGCCGGATCGACGCGATGCTCTCGGCGGCCGACGTGGCGCAGCGATTCACCAAGGAGATGAATCAGACGGGGATCTGCCAAGCGGTGGTGCCGGTATCGGGGTTGCTGGCGCTGACCGCCCGCACGCTGCGCCAAAGTGAGTTCATCGCACTGCAGAAGCTCGCCGGGGCAGACAAGGCCGAACTCAGCAAGGCCATGCTGAGTGTCGACCGCTTCGTCCGGGTCGACAGTCCGCTGCCCGTCGACGCGGTGACCCGCGCCCAATTGCTGGACCGGTTCGGCATGTTCGGCCTGCGGATCTCGCTCGCCGTGCTGGCCGCCGGAGTCGCCGACGCGGCCGGTCTGGCGGACGAATTGCTGGAGCGCAGCGGTCTGGTGGCGCTGCGTGAGGTCATCGATCAGCAATTCGCGCAGCGCTCCGACATGCTCAAGGCGCACACCGCGCTGGTGTCGTTGCGCAGGTTCGTGGAGGTTTTCCCGATCGTCGCGACGCCCTACGTCATTGCCGATATCGACCCGCTGCTGGCCGACACCAACGCATTCGAGGAGCTTCGGCTGCTCAGTCAATTATCTTCTCGTCCAACGACATTGAACCCTGAAGAAATCGCGTCACTGCGCCGCATCATCGGCGGGTCGGGCACCCGGGCTGCGAGCCGGCTGGGTCTGGATCCCCAGGATCGCAACGCCGACTCCCGCGAGGGCCCGCGGGCCGCATTCGCCGCGGCGCAACGCTGGCGCCGCCGGGCCGAGCATCCGCTCAACGACCCATTCACCACTAAGGCTTGCCGTGCCGCGGTGCGCAGCGCCGAGGCGATGGTGGCCGACTTCGCCGCACGCGGATACGACATGTCTGACGTCCAGCCGCGTCAGTAGCGCCGCCACGGCCAGTGTCGCTCTCGGGTGGGCGGTATCGGCGGCGTGAAGGTGTCGGTGGTCGGCGGTGGGACCGTCGTCGTCGGTGCGGGCGGCGGCTGATAGGTCGTGGTGGGCGCCTCGGTCGGCGGCGGGGGCGCCTCGGTAGTGGTCGTCGTCGACGGGGGCGGCGGTGGCGGGGTCGTCGTGGTGGGGCTGGTGTTCGACTCGGTGATGGTCACCGTTTGCTCAGGCGGAGGGGCCGTCGGTTGAGTCGGCGGGTTCTGGACCGGCCCGGGGTTCTCCTCGCCCAGCGTCAATGCCAGCACCACGGCCACCAGTATGGCAACTCCCGCGGCGACCAGGCTCAATACCACGGCGGTGCGCTTGTACCAGGGCGGCGGCGCACCGTAAGGATCGTCGTCCGCGTCGTCGAATTCCATTGCGTCGCGGACATATTGGCCGCTGTGTTCGGGGCCCGTGTAGGGGACGGGATCGTCCTCCTCTTCGTCCTCTGACCACGCCAGGGGCCCCTCTTCTTCGACCGGGGCGCCCGGGAGGATTTGCGTCATGTCGGCCGGCGCCACGCTCGCCAATTGCGTCGGGTTCTCGATGGGGGGACTCGCCACGGCGCTCGACGCGGGCTGCTGACCGGACGCAGGTTGCCGTTGACCGATGGTGGCCGCGCCGATTGCGGCACTGAACGCAGGTTGTGCTGCGGTGTGGATCGGCACCCCAAGGCGTTCGGAGAGTCGGATGCCGAGCAGCGGGATGACGGCGCCGCCGCCGACCGTGGCCACGGCGGCCAAGTTCGGAATCTCGTTGCGTAGCAAGATATTTTCGACGCCTGTGACGAATTCGTCCAACGGTCCGGAGAGTAGCTCCTCGAATTCGTTGCGGGACAACTCGACATCCTCGCCGGTAATCGCCGGGAGCGTGGTCACCGTCGCGGTCGACAGGTCCTCCTTGGCGCGCCGGCATTGGTCGAGCAGACGGGCCAGTGACCCCATCCGCGTCGTGCTGGCCACGCCGCCGCTGCTGTCGCTCGGAATGCTTTCGCGCAGGCGGTCGAGAATGAGCTGATCGATCGCGTCGCCGGAGAAATCGCGATCCCGAACCGACGGCCCGATCTGTGCCAAGCCCGCCCCCGCGTCGCTCAGTGTCACGGTGGTGCCGCTGGCGCCGAAGTCGCACAGTGCGACGACGCCTTCCGTCGGGAAGTCCGGTTCGGCGCGCAGCGCGGTGAGCGCGGCGGTGGCATCGGAGACCAGCGTCGGCGGGACGCCGCCGGGCGCCAAACCCGGTTGGGCGAAAAACTCCTCGCGCAGCGCCGCGGACTGCTCCGGCGACCAATACGCGGGTACAGCGATCGTGACCGGCGTTCCGTAGTCGACAGCGCGTGCCATCGCCTCGAGCGCTTCGACGGTCAGCGCGTCCCCGAGGTACTTGGTCCCGTCGGATGCGACCAATGGCGTACGGTCGCCGACCCGTTCGACGAATCCCCGCATCACGAGGCCGGTTTCAGCGGGATCCGGATTTTCCTCCGGGAGGCCGACTTCGGATGGCCGCTGGTCGAAGAGGGTCAACACGGATTTGCGAGTCACCGGATCGCGATCGGCGCGCGCCGCGACCAGGTTGGCTACCCCGATCGACAACCCGAGCGACTCGCTCATCTGGTGTACCCCTGTGTTTTGTCGTAATTGTGGCTGTGGGTTCCCGCGAGTCTAAGTGGAAGCCCTTTTCACAGGCCCGGCGGCAACGTGATCTCCGTCGGTAGCCCGGGCAGCTCGGGCAGCGTGATCACCGACGGCAGTTGCGGCAACGGGTACGCCCCGCCCGACGAGGTGGTCGGCGTCGTCGACGGGAGCGTGTCCTCGGTGGATGCCGTCGGAGGCTCGGTGGTGGTCGTTTGCTCACTCGATGGCGTTGGCGTCACACTCGCGGTACTCGACGGCCGGGTCGTCGTCGTGGTGGCGGTCACGGGGGTGGTGCTGGGTGCCGGCTCCTGCGGCGGGGCGCCGTGCGCGAGCTGGATGATGCCCCAGACGATCAGCGCGATCAGAATCGCGATCAGGATGCCCCACCCGACCAAGGCAACCGGTTTGCGCCAACCGGGAATCGGGTCGTCGGGCTCGGGATCCGCGCTGCCGTACTCGTCGTCGTAATAGATGTAGACGGTCGGGTCATCGACGCCATAGTCCGCCGGCGCGTGCCTTGCCATGGTCGCCGAGACTAGCCGGAAGAGTTCCGCGGGCGCGGACCCCACGCGCGCAGCTTCCGATCGGCCGTCAAACGTTGACCTAATTGAAACCAAGTTGTTAGGGCAACGCGGGGATGGTCGTGGGTAGCCATGACGGCCAGTGATGCCGACGCGTGGGTTCCTGCTGGGTCGGTTGATGTGCGGGTGGTTGGGCGGCGCTGCTGGTGGGTGGCGCCGTGGTCGTCGTGGTTGTGGTGCTCGGCGGCGGAGTCGTCGTGGTGGTCGTCGTGGTGGTCGTGGTCGTGGGGGTAAGCGACGGCGTCGTGGTGGTACTTGGGGTGCCGCCAGTGCCCTGGTCTTCGACGAGTTGGATGATGCCGTAGATGATCAGGGCGATCAGGATCAGCACCATCAAGCCCCAGCCGATCAGTATCACCGGCCTGCGGTACCAGGCGGTGGGCTCGGTCTCCTCATCGAGAGGATCCAGCGGGGGCCCGAACTGGTCGGGAGCGGGCGGCGGGGGCTCGCCGGATGCCGCGCGATCACCCGGATTGACGTCTCGATGCCGGGTCGGTTGATTGAAGTCCTCAGGTGGGCGTGCCACGGCACCGATCGTACTGACAAGCAGGCGGTCCATGCCCTCTCGTAGCTACCTGAACTTCATAAGGCCCACATAACTACGGCAGGAAGCCGGCACAGCTCGCCCGGCGACGATCAGTTTGCGGTCCGCGTGGTCTCTCCCTCAGCCTGGCCATGGCCGGCCGCGAAGATTGTGGAGGCGTGGCTCATGGACATCGTGCTTGGAGTATCGATGGCGCCGGCCTCGGTTCAGATGGTCCTGCTGCAAGGCGAAAACGCTGACGGCGCCACGGTAGACGAGAACGAGTTCGACGTCTCCGCCAGCGACGACTCACCCACCGTCACTGCGTCTGATCGAGTGGTCGCCGCCATCCTGGGCACCCGCGAAGATGCGGCCGGCGCCGGCCTTGACCTGTCCGCCGTCGGGGTGGCGTGCACCGACCAACTCGAAGCGGCAGCGCTACGCGACGCGCTGGCCGCCCACAAAGTTGAGAACGTCATGCTGGTCTCGGCGTTCCTGGCGGCGACCGCTTTGACCCAATTTGTCGGCGGGGCAATGGGTTACGACAGCACCGCGGTGCTGTTCCTGGAGCCGGGCACCGCGACTTTGGCCGTTGTCGAAACCTCCGACGGTTCCATCGCGGATATCCACGAAGAACACCTGAACAGCCCCTCGGGGCAGATTGCCAACGCCGAGCTGATGGAGCTGGTGGCCGGGCTCGACGAGCTGCCGACGCGCCCCGGCGGTCTGTTTGTGATCGGCCGCGGCGTCGACATCGCGCCGATCAAGCCGCAATTGGAACAGGCGACGTCGCTCACCGTGAACACACCGGAGGAGCCGGAGACAGCCCTAGCGCGGGGAGCCGCCCTGGCGTCCGCGAATATGCTCGCGTCTTCGACTGGCGTGCTGGCCTACGCACAAGACCCCGGCACGGGCGCGATCGATGTGTCTGCCCTACCCGAATATCTGAGCTTCACCGGCGACGCGCGAGGCGAGGAGGACATCGCCTACAGCGCCGTGGCAGACGACGAGGCGAATGCCAGCACTGTCGTCCTGGGCGCTTCGGGTGAGAGCGAACCGCGACGTAGGGCAGGCCTTTTGGTCGGAACTGGGTTGGCAGTAGCCGGCTTTAGCGCCGCGCTGGCATTAGAGGTCGCCTTGAGCCTTGGCATTCGCACGACTGTCGGTTTGCTGCCCGCCCCGATCCACGACCTCATCGCTCCGGTCCAGCAGGCACTCGTGCCTGAACTCGGGCCAGCGGCGGCTACGAAGGCGGCAGCGCCCAAGCCGCTGAGCCCACCCGCCGGCGGAGCGCCGGCAGCTTCGGTGCCCGCAGCCCCGGTTCCCCCAGCCCCACTGCCCGCAGCTCCGGTTCCCGCGGCCCCGGCCGTGCCGCTTCCGGTGCTGCTCCCGCCGATTCCGGCGGCGCCGGATTATCTGCCTGACCCGCCGGCAAACCCGCCCCCGATCCGGGTTCCGTCTCGCCCATCGCCGCCTGCCGAGCAACCGCCGGTCCACGTCCCGCCGCCGGTCCGCGTCCCGCCGCCCCACCAACCCCCGGCGGGGCAAGGGTCGTGGCCGGGAGGTGGCAGGCCCGGCGGGCCCTCCGGCAACCCGGGCGACGGCGGCCCAGGTCCTACCCGCGGGAATCCCGGCGGTGGTGAGCCGCATGGTGGTGGGCCACAAGGTGGAGGGCCGCATGGTGGTGGGCCCGGTAGCGGCCCCGCCCCGGGCCACGGGACTCCCGGCGACGGGCCGCCCCAGGGTGGTACGCCCGCCGGAGGTGGGGTGTCGCCCAGCGGCGGCGGGCCATCCGGCAGTGGCGGCGAACCTTCTGGTGGCGGGCCGGCTGGTGGCGACGAAACTTCTGGCGGCGGGCTGGCTGGTGGCGGCGGATCCCCCAGTGGTGGTGGCAGCGAGAGTAGCCCTGGCGGTTCGAGCAGCTCAAGCGGTGGCAGCGAGAGTAGCGGTGGTTCCAGCAGCTCAAGTGGTGGTAGCGCGAGTAGCGGCGTCCACGGGTAGCCGTTGGGCGACGCGACTCAGAAGGTGTTGACCTTGTCGACGCTGACGAACATGCCGTGCCCGGTGTGGCCGTTGGTGAACCTGGTGCCGGCTTCGGAAGCGTCGATCGTCCAACCCTGCGCGTCGTAGGTCTTGTAGTCGATCGTGACGGCCGGGATGGCGCCTAGGTTGCCCAATATCCATTGGACAGAGCCACCGGAGGTGATGTGGACACCATTGGCATGCTCACCGTCCTGCAAGGGCGAGTTGGTGAATGGGGCCTCGCACCCGACGCTGTCCTTGTTGATCTGGCAGCGCGTGATGCCGGACTTGGTCTCGATGAAGACGTAGCCGTTCTGGTCGGGCGGCAGCGGGATGGCCCCGGCAGGCAAGGTCGGGGTGGCCGGCGTGGTCGGCGGGGCCGCAATCGGGCTGGACGGCGACGGCGGAGTCGCGCTTGGTCGTGGGGTGGGAAAGGCCGGCTCGGTGGGTCCGGTGCCGGGCAGGGCGACCGGCCGGCCCTCAATGACGGAGCTGCACCCCGACATCAGCACGGGACTGGCCAGCAGGCCGGCGAGCACCAGCGAGCCACCCGCCAGGCTCCGCCGTGCATTCTGCGATAAGCGCACGCGTTCGCTCCCCAAGATTCGAGATGTCAGACGTAGATTACGCAGTGGGTGGCGAAACGAACGGTGGCGACGCGCTTTTGAAATATTGCCGTTGGCAAAGTGTTACCGCGGGTCACAGCCCCAGCAGCTGCTCAGCGTTGCGATGGCTGATGCGCGCCCGTTCATCGTCAGTGAGGGGCAGCGCGTCCAGGAAGGCGCGGGCGGCCTTCATCGATCCGAACGGATAGTCGGCCGAAAACGCCACGCGGTCAATGCCGACCTGCGCGACCAGGTTCGCGTAGGTCGCCTCGTCGTTGAAGTTGGCGAACGTGTAGTGCAGATTCTGTCGCAGGTAAGTGCTGACGGGGTGCTTGAGCCCGGTCAGTTCCGGCTTCAACGTGGCGTCAAAGCGCGGCAGCATGAACGATGTCGCCTCGCCCATGTGGCCGATGACGATCTGCAAGTCCGGGTAGCGGTCGAACACGCCACCAAGGATCAGGCGCAGCACATGTGTGGCGGTGTTGATGTGCCAGCCCCAGCCCACCGTCGCCAGCGCGAACGTGACCTCGGGGGCGAACCCCGCGTAGCTGGATTCGATGACGGCCGCCGGTGGGATCGTCGGGTGCAGGTAGATCGGAGCGTTGAGCGTGGCCGCGCGATCGAGGACCGGCTCAAAGTAGGGGTCATCCAAATAGCGACCTTGGCTGTGCCCGTTGATCACCGCGCCCAAAAAGCCGAGCTTGCGCATTGCTCGTTCCAGTTCGTCAGCCGCCGCGTCGGGCGCGCTGATCGGTACCGTCGCGAAGCCCGCCAGCCGCTCGGGGTATCGACCGACCGCCGCCGCGAGCTCATCGTTGCACTCACGCGCCAGCGCAACCGCCTTCGGGCCGTCCAGCTGCTCGACGCCGGGCGCGGCCAAGGACAGCACCGCCAGGTCGATACCCGCCTCGTCCATCGCCGCGATGCGGGCGTCGCCGAGATCGGAGATGGCTTCGATCAGGCCCGCACGTGACGCGAGCCAGCTACCCGGCCCACGCAGGAATCCCGGTGTGGCGTAATGCTCTTCGAGTGCGATGGTCCGCACTTGGTTGTCCCTAGCTCTCCAGTACGCGGTTGGCGGCGGTCCAGTAGGGCAGTTCGTCGCGCTTAGCGGCCCACCGGATCGTCTTGGTGTACCCGTATTCCGCCAACGTCTCCTCGGCATGCTCGCGCCCGAATCCGCTGTGGCCGACCCCGCCGAATCCGGTGCCGATGGCGATCCGCACATAGTTGTTGACGAAGACAGCGCCGGCCCGGATCTGCCGACTCACCCGCAGCGCCCGATCGCTGTCCTGGGTGAACACCGCCGCAACCAATCCGAACGGGGTGCTGTTGGCGATCCGCACCGCCTCACCTTCTTCGGTGAACGGGATCAGCGTGACCACCGGACCGAAGATCTCCTCCCTGGCTACCCGCATACGCGGAGTCACATCGGTCAGCACGGTCGGTGATACGTAGAAGCCGTCGGCCAGGCGAGGATCGTCGGGCAGCGGCGCCTGGGCGGCGATGCGCGCACCTTCGGCCACGCCGAGCTTGAGATAGTCCAGGACCTGTTTCTGCTGCGCGCGCGTGACCAATGGCCCGACGTCGGTCCTGGGGTCGGCGCCGTCGCCCACTCGCAACCGGGTCACCGCCCTGCACAGCTTCGCCGAGAACTCGTCATAGATCTTGTCCTGCACCAGGATTCGCGACGACGCGGTGCATGCTTCGCCTTGGTTGAAGAAGCCACCGTCGATGGCCGCCATCAGCGCCTCGTGGATGTTGGCGTCTTCGAAGACGATCAACGGGTTCTTTCCACCCAGCTCCATCAGCGTCGGGGTGAGGTTGCAGGCAGCATTGCGCATCACTGCCGAGCCCGTCCTCGGGGACCCGGTGAAAGACACCTTGCCCACTAGCCGGTGTCCGGCGAGGGCGGCACCCACCTCACCCTTGCCGGGTACGGCGTGCACGACGCGGTCCGGAAGCACCGACTGGATCAGTTCCACCATGCGCAGCACGACCGAGGGCGTCTGCTCCGGTGGTTTCAGCACGACGGCGTTACCCACGGCGAGTGCCGGCGCGATCTTTCCGGCGGTGTGGATGGGTGGCCAGTTGAACGGCACGATGGCGGCGATCACCCCGTACGGCTCCAACGTGGTGACGTCCAGGACCGTGTTGTGGTCGCGCGCCTTGTTCGGCAAGGACTCCACGATGCTGCTGAAGAACTCGAAGATGGAGATCGCCGCTTCGAGGTCGAACTGGCGCGCCTGGACGATCGGCTTGCCCATTTCCCGTGACTCGAGCATGGCGAGTTCATCCGCGTGGTCGCGGATGACCTTGGCGATCTCGCGCAGGTAGCCGCCTCGTTCTCGGGCCGGCCGCTGCTTCCAGCGCAGGTGCGCGGCGTGGGCTTTGCGAACGGCCTGGTCGACCTCGTTGGGCCCCGCTCCCTGGACCACGGTGACGGTCCGGCCCGTCGCGGGGTTCTCGACGACGAACTGGTCGTCGGTGGACGGAGACGACCAGCGCGTTCTGGTCCTGGTAAGGGCGGGAGCTTGCAGAGTCATTGGCACGTCCAGCAATGTTGGGGGTTGGGTTGGTCAACGGGCGGTCGGGCACGCTCGACGAGGTCGACGCTACGGTTAGCTGAGGCATCAGGGCCAACGACATGTTCTGATAGAAGTCAGCACGGACGGTGATAATTGCTGCATGGAGCTTCGCCATCTTGAGTACTTTCTCGCCGTCGCGGACAACCGGAGCTTCACGGAGGCCGCGAAGAAGTTGCATGTCGTCCAATCGGGTGTGTCGGCGACGATCAAGGCGTTGGAACGAGAACTCGGCGCTGAGCTATTTGTCCGGGGCTCCGCCGGCGTCGAGCTGACGCCCGCGGGAGAGGAGCTGCGACCCCGCGCCCGCGAAACCCTGGACGCCGCCCGCGCGGCAAAGGACGCCGTCAACGCCACCCGTGGCTCTATTCGCGGCACCGTCACGGTGGGGATTCTGACGTCGATCAGCGTGATCGACATGCCCGCGGTGCTGTCCGAACTGCACGCCCGGCATCCCGGAGTGACGGTTCACTTGCGCGCCGCCAGCGCCGGATCGGCCGGCCTCGCCGGACAGCTCCGCGATGGCGATCTCGACGTCGCCTTTCTCGTCTTCACCGGGCCGCCGCCAGCCGACCTGAATGCCCGTCTGGTCGCCGCCGTTCCGCTGCTCCTGGTCGTGCCTGCGGATCATCCACTTGCCCAACGAGACTCGGTGCCGCTGGCCGAGTTGGAAGGAATGTCGTTCGTCGACAGCCCACCGGGATACGGCACCCGAACGGTGATCGACAACGCATTCACCGCTGCCGGCGTCGAACGCACCGTCGCGGTGGAGGTCGCCGACCTGGGCACCGCCGCGACCTACATCCGCAACGGCCTGGGGATCGGGTTTCTGAGTTGGACCGTCCTGGATGAGATCGATGATTTCGGCCTGGCCACACTGCGCGTGAGCGACTACGACCTCGAATGGCGATTGTTTGTCACCACGTCTGCGGCCCGGTCGACGAGCGCGGCCACCCGGGCGGTACTCGCGCTGATCGAGGAAATCGCGGCTCGCTGAATTACCCTGCGGCGGCAGCCTTCTCGCGCTCGAACAGCGCATCCTGGGCCGCGGTCCCGTAACCGTAGCGATCGATGACCTCGGCCCAGCGCTCCGTGACGAGCGCGCGCTGCTCGATCGTCATTTCGTAGCTGTTCGTCCGGTAGGCCACCTTGTCGCCAAGGTATCTCCGCAGCCGCGGCAGGTATCGCTCGAAGTCGCCCAGGTCCAAGTGCTCGTACATCTTGCGCAGCTGCTCCTCGGGATCGCCGATGAGATCCTCGTAGCGCAATTCGTAAAACCTTGACGGGTCAACGAGTTCTCGCCCCTCGTCCAGCTTTCGATACAGGTCGAGGTAGGTGGACAGCACGTTCTCGTTCAATCCCTGGAAGGTCGGCCGTTGCAGGCCGTGGACAAGGGAGAACGATTTGAAAAGGTTGACGGTCGACGGATATACGACGTACGGATCCCGGACGATGTGGATGAACTTCGCCTGCGGAAATATCTCCAGCAGCACCTTGATCCGGAAACTATGTGTCGGACTCTTCAGCACCACTGCCTTGTGACGACGGTAGTAAACCTGCTGAACGAAACGGAAGAGGGTCTGCTTCCACGTCTCCAATTCTCGCGAGGTCAGCTTGTCCATATCCAGATACTGCTCGTCCTGGGTCGGCCGGTTCGGGAACGCGATGGTCAGGTACGGCGAGGGCAGGCCAAGCATGCACCAGGCGAACTCGTCCTCCTGCGGATGCGCCATGCTCATGTCCATGTTGTCCATGGCGCGGTGCTTCGACGTCAGAAATTCGGCGAATCGGGCAAACCGCTGGGTCAGCAGAAAGTGGTGCGGGGCAATGCATTCGTAAGTCGTGGGACCGGTGTGGCGATCGTCGAGGACTAGCATCTCGTGCAGCATGGTGGTGCCGGTACGCCAGTGTCCGACGATGAAGATCGGCGCATCGGCGATCGCCGTGTTGGCGACTCGCTTCCCGAACACCACCCTCTGCCACATCCCCAGAAAAGAGTTGACCACGCTGAGGACCGTGTAGAGCACCACGTAGTGCCAGCGGCTCCAGTGCACGGCGAAGTGGTTGCGGACCAGCAGGCGGGTCCAGGCGGTGAAGTTACAGCCGATCCACAGGGGCGCGGCCCACTCGTGCCACCACGCAGAGCGCGATGCCGAACGGCCGGATTTCATCGCAGGTGGGAACAACAGTATGGGGTTGCGCGAAGCGCAACGACGGCCCGCGGAGCAGTCATGGTGCTTCGCCCTTCTCGTGGAGGAACTGGGACAGATGTGCAAGACATCCAGACGGTACTGCTTAGTAGATCTACGCACGTCTAATTAACGAGAACGTCATTTCAACGACATGGCGAGTTGTGGTGGTGGCGCCGTCTTGCCTGGTGGCGGGGCCGACGATGACCGTCTGAAAAATCGTGAGGCCGCCGGGAACAACCTGCCGGCACCGATCGTTAGCATAATCGACAAGTTGAGTGACCCAGACTCAATACTGGGTTGACAGGCCGAGGCCCTCAGGGGCAGGCTTGAGCGGGGTTCACTCAGCATAGTGGCACCAAAGAAGCTCTACTCAATCAGGAGGAATCACTATGGCTCGTGCGGTCGGTATCGACCTCGGGACCACCAACTCCGTCGTCGCAGTCCTGGAAGGTGGCGACCCCGTCGTCGTCGCCAACTCCGAGGGCTCACGCACCACGCCGTCCATTGTCGCCTTCGCGCGCAACGGTGAAGTGCTCGTCGGTCAGCCCGCCAAGAACCAGGCGGTCACCAACGTCGACCGCACCATCCGTTCGGTCAAGCGGCACATGGGCACGGACTGGTCCATCGAGATCGATGACAAGAAATACACCGCTCAGGAGATCAGCGCCCGCGTGCTGATGAAGTTGAAGCGAGACGCCGAAGCGTATCTGGGCGAGGACGTCGCCGACGCGGTCGTCACCGTACCCGCCTACTTCAACGACGCCCAGCGTCAGGCGACCAAGGAAGCCGGCCAGATTGCCGGCCTGAACGTGCTGCGGATCGTCAACGAGCCGACCGCGGCGGCACTGGCCTACGGCCTGGACAAGGGCGAGAAGGAGCAGACCATCCTGGTCTTCGACCTCGGCGGCGGCACCTTCGACGTCTCGCTGCTCGAGATCGGCGAGGGTGTGGTCGAGGTCCGCGCCACCAGTGGTGACAACCACCTCGGTGGGGATGACTGGGATGACCGTGTCGTCGAGTGGCTCGTCGACAAGTTCAAGGGCACCAGCGGAATTGACCTGACCAAGGACAAGATGGCGATGCAGCGGCTGCGTGAGGCCGCCGAGAAGGCCAAGATCGAGCTGAGCTCGAGCCAGAGCACGTCGATCAACCTGCCTTACATCACCGTCGACGCGGACAAGAACCCGTTGTTCCTCGACGAGCAGCTGACGCGCGCCGAATTCCAGCGCATCACACAGGATCTGCTCGACCGCACGCGTCAGCCGTTCCAGTCGGTCATCAAGGACGCCGGTATCTCGGTGTCCGAGATCGACCACGTGGTGCTGGTCGGTGGTTCCACCCGCATGCCCGCGGTGACCGACTTGGTCAAGGAGCTCACCGGAGGCAAGGAGCCCAACAAGGGCGTCAACCCCGACGAAGTCGTGGCCGTCGGCGCCGCCCTGCAGGCGGGTGTCCTGAAGGGTGAGGTGAAAGACGTTCTGCTGCTTGATGTCACACCGCTGAGCTTGGGTATCGAGACCAAGGGCGGCGTGATGACCAAGCTGATCGAGCGCAACACCACGATCCCGACCAAGCGGTCGGAGACCTTCACCACGGCCGATGACAACCAGCCGTCGGTGCAGATCCAGGTCTACCAGGGTGAGCGCGAAATCGCTTCGCACAACAAGCTGCTCGGTTCCTTCGAACTCACCGGCATCCCGCCGGCTCCGCGCGGCGTGCCCCAGATCGAGGTCACCTTCGACATCGACGCCAATGGCATCGTGCACGTCACGGCCAAGGACAAGGGCACCGGCAAGGAGAACACGATCAAAATCCAGGAGGGCTCCGGCCTGTCCAAGGAGGAGATCGACCGGATGATCAAGGACGCCGAGGCGCACGCCGAGGAGGACCGTAACCGCCGCGAGGAGGCGGACGTTCGCAACCAGGCCGAATCGCTGGTCTACCAGACGGAGAAGTTCGTCAAGGAGCAGCGCGAAGCCGAGGGCGGGTCGCAGGTTCCCGAAGACACGCTGTCCAAGGTCGACGCTGCGATCGCCGACGCCAAGTCGGCGCTGGGCGGCACCGACATCGCCGCGATCAAGTCGGCGATGGAGAAGCTGGGCCAGGAGTCTCAGGCGTTGGGTCAGGCGATCTACGAAGCCACTCAGGCGGCCGGCCCGCAGGCCGGTGGCCCCGAGTCCGGCGGCTCATCCGGCTCCGCTGATGATGTCGTGGACGCGGAGGTGGTCGACGACGACCGGGAGTCCAAGTGACTCAAGGAAATCAACAACGGGATGGCAATCCGCAGGAACAGGTGACTGTGACCGACAAGCGGCGGATTGATCCCGAGACCGGAGAAGTACGGAACGTCCCTCCCGGACCCCCACAAGGTGGGGTGCCGGGAGGGACCGCCCCGGCAGGTTCCGGGACCGAGCAAGGCGCCGACGACAAGGTTGCCGAGCTGACCGCCGATCTGCAGCGGGTGCAAGCCGACTTCGCGAACTACCGCAAGCGGGCGCTGCGCGACCAGCAGGCCGCGGCGGATCGGGCCAAGGCCACCGTCGTCAGCCAATTGCTGGGCGTGCTCGACGATCTCGATCGCGCGCGCAAGCACGGTGATCTGGAATCGGGTCCGCTGAAGTCGGTTGCCGACAAGCTGGACAGCGCGCTGACCGGGCTCGGCTTGACGGCGTTCGGCGAGGAGGGTGAGGACTTCGACCCGGTACTGCACGAGGCCGTGCAGCACGAAGGCGACGGGTCCCGGCCGGTGATCGGCACTGTCATGCGGCAGGGCTACAAACTGGGCGAAAACGTGCTGCGTCACGCTCTGGTCGGCGTCGTCGACACCGTTCCGGCTGACAGCGGAGCCGCTGCCGCACCCGAGCCCGCCAACACCGGACCGGCCAACACGGACGATAACGCCGACACCTCCGGTGAATAAGGCACAGAATCAGGACAACAACGAGAAAGGTGAAAGGGGGTGACGCGACATGGCCCAGCGTGAATGGGTCGAAAAGGACTTCTATAAGGAGCTTGGCGTCTCCTCCGACGCCAGCCCCGAAGAGATCAAGCGCGCCTATCGCAAGTTGGCGCGCGATCTGCACCCGGATGCGAACCCCGACAACCCCGCCGCGGGTGAGCGGTTCAAAGCGGTGTCAGAAGCACACAACGTGCTGTCGGATGCCGCTAAGCGCAAGGAGTACGACGAAACCCGTCGGCTCTTCGCCGGCGGTGGTCTTGGCGGTCGAAGGTTTGACACCGGTGGCTTCGGTGGCTTCAACGTAGGTGGCGACGGCGCAGAGTTCAATCTGAACGATCTGTTCGACGCCGCGGGCCGTAGCGGGGGCACCAACATCGGTGACCTCTTCGGCGGCTTGTTCGGACGCGGAGCAAGTGCCCGTCCCAGCCGGCCCCGACGCGGCAACGACCTGGAAACCGAGACCGAGCTGGACTTCGTCGAGGCCGCCCAAGGCGTCGCGATGCCATTGCGGCTGACCAGCCCGGCGCCATGCACGAATTGCCATGGCAGCGGGGCGCGTCCGGGCACCAGCCCGAAGGTGTGTCCCACCTGTAACGGCGCCGGCGTGGTCAGCAGCAACCAGGGGGCATTCGGATTCTCCGAACCGTGCACCGACTGCCGGGGCAGCGGATCGATCATCGAGCACCCCTGCGACGAATGCAAAGGCACCGGCGTCACCACCCGCACCCGCACCATCAACGTGCGGATCCCGCCCGGAGTCGAAGACGGACAACGGATTCGGCTGCCCGGGCAGGGCGAGGCAGGGTTGCGCGGAGCGCCGTCGGGTGACCTGTACGTGACGGTGCATGTCCGGCCGGACAAGGTCTTCAGCCGCGACGGCGACGACCTCACCGTGACCGTTCCGGTCAGCTTCAGCGAATTAGCTTTGGGCTCAACACTTTCAGTGCCCACGCTGGACGGGAAGGTTGGCGTCCGGGTGCCTAAAGGCACCACCGACGGACGCATCCTGCGGGTGCGTGGACGCGGTGTGCCCAAGCGCAGCGGCGGCAGCGGCGACTTGCTGGTCACCGTGAAAGTCGCTGTGCCGCCGAACCTGGAGGGCGCTGCTCAGGAGGCGCTGGAGGCGTATGCGGAGGCTGAGCGCGCCAGCGGTTTCAATCCCCGGGCGGGATGGGCGGGTAATCGCTGATGCCGAAAAACTCTAAGCGAGAAGAGGCCCGGACCTTCTTGATCTCGGTCGCGGCCGAGCTGGCCGGTATGCATGCGCAGACCTTGCGCACCTACGATCGCCTAGGGCTGGTCATCCCGAGCCGCACTTCCGGTGGTGGGCGGCGTTATTCGCAGCACGACGTGGATCTGCTGCGCGAGGTGCAGCGGCTCTCGCAAGACGAGGGCGTCAATCTCGCCGGCATCAAGCGCATCATCGAGCTGACCAACCAGGTCGAGGCGTTGCAATCTCGGCTGAAGGAAATGGCCGAGGAGATCGCCGTGCTGCGCGCCAACCAGCGCCGCGATGTCGCGGTGGTGCCCAAGAGCACCGCGCTGGTGGTGTGGCAGCCGCGTAAGGGCCGTTAGTCCTCGGGGAGTTTGTCGAGGGTCTTACGTGCTTCCTTGCGGAAGACTTCGTGTTCTTTGTCGAGGTACACGGCGACCGCGTCACGCACCCCGGTGGCCTTCTGTCGCACCAGGGCACGCATGGCCGGGATCCGCGTTGCGGGATTCGGAAGTTGGCTAACAGCAAGCTCTTTCGCTTCTTCTGTTTTGAATTTGCCTAGCCATTCGACCAGTACCGACTTGGTCGGGAAATCTCGCTCGGAGCGGATCAGGGCGGCCACTCGCGGGAAGTCGGAGCGGTCCGCGACTTCGGCCAGCGCAAAACCGGCGGCCTCGAGTTCCAGGTTGCTCAGCGGCGGTTCAATTTCGAATTGGTGAAACAGAACATCGACCGCGGCACGGTTTCCCTTGGCGTGCTTGGTGATCAAATTGCGTATCAGCCCAGTCCGCCACGCTCGGCGGTCTTCATCGGGCGGTACGCGTTCATCGAGATTTTGCAGCCAGTCGACGACGATCGGGACCGCTTGCGGATAGTCGGTGCGCGAGTTGACGTGGCCATCGGACTGATATTTCCCTACACGCTCCGCGCCGACGGCAATCCGGAGCTGGATGCGCCGTCCGCCCACCGGCAGGAGCGACGGATCTGGGTGGCCTGAGGCCCTACTTCGCCGGCGGTAAGTTCCGCAGCTTTACCAAGGCCTCGACGACCTCGTCCTCCAGTTCACCGACCTCCGCCTCGATGCATTCGTTCGTGAATTCTGCTGCCGCGCCGAGTGCTTCGTTGATCCGCCCGCTCACCTCCCGGGCGCCGAGTCCGAGGATCCGGGGATCGATACGCAGATCGGTCAGGCGCAGCTGTCCGTTGACGGTCGCCTCGACGGTGCCGCTCTCGTCGCTGACCGCGAACGCCTCGGTGCGCATCCGCTGAACTTGCGCGTCGAGAAGAGCTATCACCGAGTCCCAGTGCTGGATCATCTGCGCGATCTCGGGATGCATGGATGCCGTCCGTTAGGCCCGGATGGAGAACACCGCGACCGCCGGCTCACCGGGGGGCGCGGATGGGTAGCCGCCGCGGCTCAGCGCATCGGTCGGAGCGGTCATCGGCTCGAAGCAGACCACGTCCTCGCCGGGCGGCGCGAAGATCTGGGTCGCTGAATACCCTTGTTCGAAGTGCACTTCCAGGCGGCGTCCGCCGCCGGACACCGCGAACACCGCTCCGTCGTCCACGCGGTCGTAGGCATCGTCAAAAGTGTTGTCGCCCAAAGTCTCTTTCGTGGCCGGCTGCTCGGAAGCCTCGCCGGTCGGCAGTCCTCGTTCGTCGAGGCTCAAATGCCGCAGCGGCGGCGTCTCGAGGATCCACTCGCGCCGCGCCGCGTCCGGCACCTGTAGGTAAGGATGAAAGCCGAAGCACAGCGGGACCGCGATGTCGCCGGTCGCGGTGACGGTGGTGCGCACCGTCAACGTCCGGTCGGCCAGCCGCACCGACACCGTCAGCAGATGGGGATACGGGAAGCTGGCCAGCAGCCGCGGCTCGGCACCGAAGTCCACTTCGGCGGTCAGCTCGTTGGCCGACTCGGCCACCACCCGCCAGCCCGGATAAGCGGCGAGAGTGCCGTGGATGGGCAGCCCGTTCGGGTCTGTCCGTACCCCGTTTTCACCCGGCGTCAACTCGACGGTCACATTTTCGGCCGTATAAGTGTTGCTGCCCAACCGATTTGCCCAGGGATACAGAATCGGTATCCCCATCGTCTTGCCGGCTTCGAGGTAGGCATCCAGTCCGCGGCGCTGGCCGAGCAATTCCACTCCGGAGACGGTGAGCGAGGTGCCGATCATGCCCGCGTCTGGCACGAATTGGGCGGCCAACGACGACGACGGGTCGCGCAGGGTCACGACATGCACGCGGCCAGCCTAGCTGTAGTAACCGGGCTTAGCGCGAGAACGGGTCGTGCTGAATATGCTCCGGCGGGGCACCTTTGGCAATCAGCGCATCCTTGGTGGCGCGGACCATCGCGGGCCCGCCGCAGATCAGGATCTGCCGGTCGCCCCAGCCGCCGTATTTCGTCACCACGTCAGGCAGCCGCCCGATTTGGTGTACGTGCAGGCCCCGCGGCGGCGTGACGTCCGGGTAGTCGGCGGCCCATGCGGGGTCGCCGTTGTATTCCGACACCGGCGACACCGACAGCCAGGGGTTGTGCGAAGCGACCTGCCACAGCGTGGGCAGATCGTAGAGCTCGCAGCGGTAGCGCGCGCCGAAGAACAGATGCACCCGCGGGTTTTCCGCGTAGCGGGACAGGTCCATGATCAGCGCCCGCAGCGGTGCCAAACCCGTGCTGCCGGCCACCATCAGGACGTCGGCGCCGGTGCGGTCGACCTGCAGGCCGCCGTGCGGGCTGGATAACCGCCAGCGGTCGCCCGGTCGGCTTTCGTTGACGATTGCGGTGCTGACCAGGCCGCCAGGAACCTGGCGGACGTGAAACTCGATGCCTCCGTCGGGATCGACCGGGATGGCGGGGCTGAGGAATCGCCAGCGTAGCGGGCACTGCGGGACCTGGACGTTGACGTACTGACCGGGGTGATAATGCATCGGCCGGTCCAGCCGCAGCCGGACGACCGCGAGGTCGCGGGAGACGCGGTGGTGTTCGATGACGCTGCCGTCCCACCAGGCGGGTCCCTCTTCGGCATCTGCGGCACCGCTCATCACCCCGGTGATCAGATTCAGCGATTGACCGGCCGCCTCTTCGACGGCGTCGGTCCAGGCCCCCGGGCTTTGTTGGTCCAACTGGGCGCGCAGCGTCGCATACAGCGCGCGCCGCAACGACTCGTAATGGCTTGGCAGCACACCGTATTTGCGATGATCCCGGCCGAGCTGAGCAAGAAAGGCCACCGGCTCCTGGGCACGCTGCGCCACCAGCTCGCCGTAGACCCAGTGCAGCGCGTGACCGAAAGCGGCTCGCTGAGCGTCCATTTCGGGTGGGAACAGGTCGCGGACCGAGACGTCGAGGGCGAACCAGTGGGTGTAGAAGCGGTGGACGAGTTCGCCACCGGCGCCCGAGTCGTCCGGGGCGAGAGCGTCGCGCAGCACCCGCAGCGCATCGGAGTCGTCTAAGCCCACGGAGGCCGATTCTAAGCTCGCCCAGGCAGACATCGCCCTCGTCAACGCTGTCGAACGGCGTTCGAGGTTCCGGCGTTGGCGACCTCCGGCGAGCCCCAGTGATAGGTGACGACGTTGCCGGTGCCCGAGATGCTGACCGCATCCATGCTGTCGACGGTGACGCGATTTCCCTTGCCGGCGACGCTGACGCTGGTGCAGTGGCCGGTGACGGTGACGATGTTGTCCACGCCGCTCACCGAGAGATAGCCGCCGTTGCACGGGATGGTCTTTTTCGTGCCGCTTCCGCTGACCTGCAACGTGCCGGCGTCCGGCACATTCGCGGACGGGCTCTCGCCGGCGAGGTTGGTGCGCATTCCGGTGGCTGCCAAACCGGCCAGCACCAGCCACCCGATCACGATGACCAGCCAGGAGGCCATCCCCACTCGTAGGCGCGGGCGCAGCGTGCCGACCCAGTTGCCGCTCTGGTCGCGGTCGAGGTCGTAGGCGAACGCGGTCACGCCGCGGGCCCGCGCCGGATTGCGCTCGTCGGCCAGGATCACTCCGTCGACGTATTCCCGCCCACGCACCACGAGGTCTCCCGGATGGCCGTCGAGCGTGTAGGACACCTTCGTCCTGGTGTTCGGGCCGCTGTAGCGCTGCCGGGTGACCCTCCATCCGCGTGCCATCGGAAGACGGGCGTTGAACCGCGCTGCGCGCGAGAGTGTTTCGGTGCTCGTCACGGACGCGACCCGGCCCCACCTCAGCAATCCGATCCGGGTACGCGCGCCGTACAGGTGTGCTGCGTAGATCCCGGCGAGGGTGAATGTCGCCGTCGCGGCGAAGGCCAGGGGTACTCGGAGCCACAGCGCGATCGGTGCGACCGCGACGATGAAGAGCGTCCAGACATAGCGCCAGCGCATTGGCAGCGCCTCGGCGATCCGGAAAGCCACCGGAATTCTGCGCGGCGGCGGAGCGAGGCCGGAGTAGACGGTGCCCATGCTGGAAAAATTCCTCCACAAAATCTAAACTTGAGCGGAACAGACTCAACCTTGACGGCGTTGAACAACGCGACAAGCATTTTGCATACCCCTTTTAGACCCACGATGGAGGGCGGAGTGGACTCCTTTAACCCGACAACCAAGACGCAAGCGGCTCTGACGTCAGCCTTACAGGCGGCCAGTGCGGCCGGTAACCCTGAGATCAGGCCCGCTCATCTGCTGTTGGCGCTGCTGACACAGAACGACGGGATCGCCGCGCCGCTGCTGGAGGCTGTCGGCGTCGAGCCCTCGACCATTCGCAGCGAAGCCGAGCACCTGCTCGAACGGCTGCCCCAGGCCAGCGGCTCCAGCTCGCAACCGCAGCTGTCCCGCGAATCGCTGGCCGCGATCACCACGGCCCAGCAGCTGGCCACCGAGATGGACGACGAATACGTCTCCACCGAACACCTGTTGGTGGGCCTGGCCACCGGCGACTCCGACGTCGCCAAACTGCTCACCGGCCACGGTGCCTCCCCGCAGGCGTTGCGAGAGGCGTTCGTCAAGGTGCGCGGCAGCGCCCGCGTCACCAGCGCCGATCCCGAGGCCACCTATCAGGCGCTGGAGAAGTACTCCACCGACCTGACCGAGCGCGCCCGCGAGGGCAAACTCGACCCGGTTATCGGGCGGGACAACGAGATTCGCCGCGTCGTGCAGGTACTTTCTCGTCGCACCAAGAACAACCCCGTGCTGATCGGTGAGCCCGGCGTCGGCAAGACCGCGATCGTCGAGGGCCTGGCCCAGCGCATCGTGGCGGGCGACGTCCCGGAGAGCCTGCGCGACAAGACCGTCGTCAGCCTGGACATGGGGTCGATGGTGGCCGGCGCGAAGTACCGCGGCGAGTTCGAGGAGCGGCTCAAGGCCGTGCTCGACGACATCAAGAACTCCGCCGGGCAGATCATCACCTTCATCGACGAGCTGCACACCATCGTCGGTGCCGGCGCGACCGGCGAGGGCGCGATGGACGCCGGCAACATGATCAAGCCGATGCTGGCTCGCGGCGAGCTGCGGCTGGTCGGCGCCACCACCCTCGACGAGTACCGCAAGTACATCGAGAAGGACGCCGCGCTGGAACGCCGCTTCCAGCAGGTGCTGGTCGGCGAACCGTCGGTGGAGGACACCGTCGGCATCCTGCGCGGGCTGAAGGATCGCTACGAAGTGCACCACGGGGTGCGCATCACCGACTCCGCGCTGGTGGCCGCGGCCACCCTGTCCGACCGCTACATCACCGCCCGGTTCCTGCCGGACAAGGCCATCGACCTGGTCGACGAGGCCGCCAGCCGGCTGAAGATGGAGATCGACTCCCGGCCCGTCGAGATCGACGAGGTCGAGCGCCTGGTGCGCCGGCTCGAGATCGAGGAGATGGCGCTGGAGAAGGAAGAAGACGCGGCGTCCAAGGAACGGCTGGAGAAGTTGCGTTCCGAGCTGGCCGACCAGAAGGAGAAGCTGGCCGAACTGACCACCCGGTGGCAAAACGAGAAGAACGCCATCGACATCGTCCGCGAACTCAAGGAACAGCTGGACACACTGCGCGGGGAGTCCGAGCGCGCCGAACGCGACGGTGACCTGGCCAAGGCAGCCGAGCTGCGCTACGGGCGCATCCCCGAGGTCGAGAAGAAGCTCGACGCCGCACTCCCGCAGGCCGAGGCTCGAGAGAACGTCATGCTCAAGGAGGAGGTCGGTCCCGACGACATCGCCGACGTGGTGTCGGCGTGGACGGGTATCCCCGCCGGGCGGATGCTCGAAGGCGAGACGGCCAAGCTGCTGCGGATGGAAGACGAACTGGGCAAGCGTGTCATCGGGCAGAAGAAGGCGGTGGCAGCGGTTTCGGACGCCGTACGGCGTTCTCGCGCCGGAGTCGCCGACCCCAACCGGCCGACGGGCTCGTTCATGTTCCTGGGGCCGACCGGTGTCGGCAAGACCGAGCTGGCCAAGGCGCTGGCGGAGTTCCTGTTCGACGACGAACGCGCGATGGTTCGCATCGACATGAGCGAATACGGCGAGAAGCACTCGGTGGCCCGGCTGGTCGGCGCCCCGCCCGGCTACATCGGCTACGACCAGGGCGGTCAGCTGACCGAGGCGGTGCGCCGGCGGCCCTACACGGTGATCTTGTTCGACGAGATCGAAAAGGCGCACCCGGACGTGTTCGACGTGCTGCTGCAGGTGCTCGACGAGGGCCGCCTCACCGACGGCCAGGGCCGCACCGTCGACTTCCGCAACACCATCCTGGTCCTGACGTCCAACCTCGGTTCAGGCGGCAGCGAGGAGCAGGTGATGGCCGCGGTGCGCTCGGCGTTCAAGCCGGAGTTCATCAACCGGCTCGACGACGTGATCATTTTCCACGGCCTCGAGCCCGGCGAGCTGGTGGCGATCGTCGACATCCAGCTGGCCCAGCTGCAGAAGCGGTTGGCGCAGCGGCGGCTGCAGCTCGAGGTGTCGCTGCCGGCCAAGCAGTGGCTGGCGCAGCGAGGATTCGACCCGGTCTACGGCGCCCGGCCGTTGCGCAGGCTGGTGCAGCAGGCCATCGGCGACCAGTTGGCCAAGATGCTGCTGGCGGGCGAGGTGCACGACGGCGACACGATTCCCGTGAATGTCGGTCCCGACGGGGACGCGCTGATCCTGGGCTAGTGGCCATCGCGAGCACGGCGTAGCCGGGCACCTCCCGCTTGCGGGTCGTCACCATTCAAGGCAGTTCTATCGACGCCGGTCGCCCAACTCGAAGTCACGGGTCTGGGCGCCGGCGTCGATCACTGCCTGGATCAGTTGGCGTGCGCGCGGCTGCGCGAGGGTCTCGCGAAACAGCTGATCCTCGATGCGCAGGCCGGTCGCCACGTCGCCTTCGGCAGCGGCGTCTACCGCACGCTTCGCGTTCGCGATGGCTACCGCGTGCGACGACGCGATGCGTGCGGCGAGCTTGTCGACAAATCGCCGGAGCTTATCGGCCGGCAGCGCGCGGTTCACATATCCCCAGGCTTCGGCTGTCGCGGCGTCGATGTCCATGCAGCCGAGGATGACTTCCAGTGCCCGCGCCCGGCCGATGAGCCGGGGCAGCCGCTGGGTGCCGCCACCGCCGGGGATGATCCCGACCGCCAACTCCGGATGACTCAGGACCGTCGAGCCGAGCGCGGCAAACCGCATGTCGAACGCCATCGCGAACTCGCAGCCGCCACCGCGGCAGACGCCCTCGATGACCGCGATCGTGGCCTTCGGCAGGGTGCGGATCAACTCCGTCGTCGCGTGGAACGGCGTCAGTTCGTCGTGCAGCGCGACGTCTGCTCCAGTTGTCAAGGCGGGGAGGTCCAGGATCAGCCCGACGTCGGCGTGGGCAATGAAGAATTCCGGGTCGGCCGAGTCGACGACCAGCACGCGTACCTCGTCGTCGGCCGCGACCTCGCGCGCCAGCCGGCCGATTTCGTTCAGCAGTGGCACGTCCAGCAGGTTGATCGGGGGGTTGTCGATCGTCGCCCGGCAAACGCCGTTGGCGGCGGCGACGCGTATCAGCTGGTAGCCCTCGTAGACCATGGACGGAACCCTACGCGGCCCAGCAAACCTTAATGTGGTTGTGACCAGGTCGCATTCTTGGTTCCGGTCCCATAGCAGATACGCTACTTAGGATGGTCCCCCTATGGTTCACGCTCTCCGCGCTGTGCTTCGTCGGCGCGGTGGTGTTGCTGTACGTCGACATCGATCGACGGCGGGGACGCAGCAGGAGGCGTAAATCGTGGGCCCGCTCGCACGGTTTCGACTTCGAGCGCGAATCGACCGACATTCTCAAGCGCTGGAAGCGCGGCGTGATGTCGACGGTGGGAGACGTCTCCGCCCACAACGTCGTGCTGGGGCAAATCCGCGGCGAGGCGGTGTACATCTTCGATCTCGAGGAAGTCGCCACGGTGATCGCGTTGCACCGCAAGGTGGGTACCAACGTCGTGGTCGACCTGCGGCTCAAGGGACTCAAAGAGCCCCGCGAGAGTGACATCTGGCTGCTGGGTGCGATCGGCCCGCGGATGGTGTACTCGACTAACCTGGACGCGGCCCGTCGGGCCTGCGACCGGCGGATGGTCACCTTCGCGCACACCGCGCCGGATAGCGCGGAGATCATGTGGAACGAGCAGAACTGGACGCTGGTCGCCCTGCCCGTCTCCAGCACTCGCGCCCAGTGGGACGAGGGTCTGCGGACGGTGCGTCAGTTCAACGACCTGTTGCGGGTGTTGCCGCCGGTGCCTGCCGAAAGCGACGAGCCCGCAGGACTTCGCAACGCGGCACCGAGCCGTCCGTTGGCCCCGGCCGGGCGGGCGGAGCTGCCGCCGCGGCGCTCGGCTCAGGATGTGTCCGGGCTGCTCGGCTCTGATGTTCAGGCCAACCGCCGCGCCCCGGAGCCGGGCCGCCGCGACGAGGGCCGCACCGAAGCCATCCGGCGCCCGCCGCCGTCCACCGGGCGCAACGGCCAGCAGGCCAGCAATTACCTCCACTGAAATCTGTTGTGCTGCAACGGTAGACAAATAAAGGGTGCTTAAGGCCGTGGCCGAATCTGACCGTGCGGAACTGGCCGAGCTGGTACGCCGTCTGTCGGTGGTTCACGGCCGGGTCACGCTGTCCTCGGGCAAGGAAGCCGACTACTACGTCGACCTGCGTCGCGCCACCCTGCACCACCGGGCCTCCGCACTGATCGGCATCCTGATGCGCGAACTCACCGCGGACTGGGAGTACGCGGTCGTCGGCGGGCTGACCCTGGGCGCCGATCCGGTCGCGACCGCCATCATGCATGCGCCCGGCCGCCCGATCGACGCGTTCGTGGTGCGCAAGTCGGCGAAAGCCCATGGCCTGCAACGTCTTATCGAGGGGTCCGAGGTAACGAGTCAACGTGTGCTGGTGGTCGAGGACACCAGCACCACCGGCGGCTCGGCGCTGACGGCGGTGCACGCCGTCCAGGACGCGGGCGCCGAAGTGGTCGGCGTGGCCACCGTGGTGGACCGTGCCACCGGCGCCGCGGAGGCCATCCAGGCGGAGGGACTGCTGTACCGCAGCGTGCTGGGCCTGGCCGATCTGGGGCTGGGCTAGGGCCCGTCACCGCGGTGCGCACTTTCCTTGCGATAGCAGCCTGTTTGGCCGTCTGCCTGACGGGCTGCTCAGGGTCCAACCACGCCGTGCAGCCCTACGGCGCACAGGGCGCGCGACTGGGCGAATCGCTGGCACTGCTGGGCTGGAACATGTCGGTGTCGAACCTGCGGTGGGACGGCGACTACGTGTTGATCGACGTCGACGCCTCACCGACGGACCCGAAGGCACCGCACGCCAAACCCGAGGACATCCGGTTCGGGCTCTACGGCGCAGTCGCCCACCCGATGGAGTCCACCGGATTGGGCAGCTGCGACAACGCGATGGCCACGGTGCGTGACATCCGGTCGCCCCTGTCGGCGCCCCCCGACCGGCTGACCGGGACCGTGTGCCTGGGCCCGCTGAAGGACCGCAGTCAGGTGCGCGGCGTGTACACCTATTCGCCGCGGGACCGCATCGCCGATACCTCCGCCGCTTATCCGGCGGCGTTCCCGCTGGGGCTGATGCCGACCAACGTCAACGACACCGGCCTGGTAGTCCAGACCACCAGCCTGACGGCCTGGCGTGCCGACGGAACCCCGGTGACCAAGGAGCAGCTCGGTGATCCGGGTGCCTTCACCGGCAACGGCTACATGTTGTTGGGGCTGCAGACCGAATCCATCGCGGCCCGCTACCGCGACGACTCCGCCCGCCGCGGCGGCCCGATGATGCTGCTCGCGTCGCCGACCGTGCCCGGCCGCGGCCTGAACCCGGCCTGTGCGGTGTACGGGTCGTCGGTGCTCATCCTGCCCGACGCCTCGCTGGACGCGGTGCACGTCTCGGCGTCGTTGTGCACCCAGGGCGAAATCAACCAGGCGTTGCTGTATGCGACGGTGGCGATCGTCGGCACCCACGCGGGTGTCTGGACGCAGCGATGAGTGAACCCGGGCCCACCGAATGGGGAGTATCGCCGACCGGCGTCGGGCCCTGGGAGGGCGATCCGCCCGACGATCCGCGGTACGACCCAATTCTGTTGCGCGACGGCGATACTCGCAATGTCGTCGACTCCTACCGGTATTGGACCCGGGAAGCGATCATCGCCGACATCGACCAACGCCGGCACCCGCTGCACATCGCGATCGAGAACTTCGGCTACGACGCCAATATCGGTTCGGTCGTGCGCACCGCCAACGCCTTCGCGGTGGACACCGTGCACATCATCGGCCGGCGTCGCTGGAATCGCCGCGGCGCCATGGTGACTGATCGCTATCAACGGCTGTGCCATCACGACAGCAGCGCCGAGTTGATGGATTTCGCGACGGCAGCCGGATTGAGCGTCGTCGCGGTGGACAACGTCCCCGGGGCCGCGCGCCTGGAGGAAATTTCGCTGCCGCGCCGGTGCCTGTTGGTGTTCGGTCAAGAAGGGCCGGGCATCACCGACGACACCCGGCTCGGGGCCTCGCTCACGGTGTCGATCGCCCAATTCGGCTCGACTCGCAGCATCAACGCCGGTGTCGCCGCAGGGATCGCGATGCATGCCTGGATCCGGCAGCACGGCGACCTCAGCCGCGCCTGGTAGCGGGTCGACCCTAGGTACCGCGTCGAGTGTGAGGCGCCCATCCTCTCCACCGGAGGCGTCGAGTATGAGCCCACGGCGTTGAGTGTGCGTCGACACGCCGACCGAGCCCGGCCTCCGATGCACACTCAAAACCGCCAGCGCACAGTCAGAGCCAAGGACGCACGGCCGACGCCCCGCCCGAATGGGCGCTTACTCGGGGTAGTCGCCGGTCTCCAAATCCTCGAGCAGTGTCGGATGTGTTGGCTGCCAACCGAACCGCTGACGGGTCAGTGCGCTGGAAGCGGGCTGGTCGACAGCGAATATGGTGCCCAGCGGGCCGAACATCTCGGCGGACGCGGATTCGACCCGAACACCGAGCCGGCGGCCGATCACTTCGGCGATCACCCGCATGGGGTCTCCTTCGTCACCCACCGCGTGCAACACCGAGCCCGGCGGGGCATCTTCGAGGGCAAGCCGGAACAACGACGCCGCATCGTCTCGGTGCACGGCGGGCCAGCGTTGCGCACCGTCGCCGACGTAGGCCGATACGCCGCGCTGCCGTGCGGCTTGGATCAACAGACTGGAGAAGCCGTAGCGGCCCCCGGCGTCATGGACCGACCGCGGCAGCCGGACCACGGCGGACCGGACACCGCGCTCGGCCAGATCGATGACAGCCTGGCCAGTGCGACCGCGTCCGGCCACCGGACCCTCGACGGTGAAGGGATCATCTTCGGTGCTCGGGCGTCCGGCCACCACCGGGGTGCCGTTGGCCAGCACGAGCGGCTTGCCGGTGCCGACCAGCGCGTCGCCGAGTGCGGCGACCGCACGGGCTTCGTCTCCGACGGCGTCCCCGACAGCGCTGAAGTCGTGCGAGAACGCCAGGTAGACGACGCCGTCGGTGTCGCGGGCCGCCTGCTGCAGGACGGCGAGGTCGGTGATGTCCCCGCCCAGCGGCTCAGCGCCGAGTCCGGTGATGGTCGCGGCCGAGGCATCGGATCGGGCCAAGCCCACGACCTGATGACCGGCGGCGATCAGTTTCGAGACGACGGCCGAGCCGATTCCTCCGCTGGCGCCGGTGACGAATACGCGCACGAGCAGCTCCGTTCATGTGATGCGACTATGGTCCCATCACCGTACAGCAGTGACGGGATAATGGTCGCATCACTAGGGTGGGGTCATGGCTCGTTGGGAACCGGACGCACGCGAACGCTTGGTCGCCGCGGCGCTGGACCTGTTCAGCGAACGCGGATACGACGAGACGACGGTTGCGCAGATCGCCGAGCGCGCGGGCCTGACCAAGAGCACGTTCTTTCGGCACTTCCCGGACAAGCGTGACGTGCTGGCGGCTGGCCAAGACGCCATCGCGAAACTGCTCCGCGAGGGCATCGGCGCAGCGCCCGCCGACGCGACACCGCTGAGCGCTGTGTGCTCCGGCTTGAAGTCGGCAGCGGCAGCGTTCACGTCGTTCAACCGGGAACTCGCCCCCCGGCTCAAGGCCGCGATCGCTGCCAGCGTCGAGCTTCAGGAACGCAATGCGCTCAAGCAGATTGGGCTGGCCTTGGCGATGGTCGAAGCGCTGCAATCCCGCGGCGTACCCGAGCCGACCGCGGTATTGGCGGCGGAGCTGGGTGCCCTGGCGTTCAAGACGGCTTACGCGCGCTGGGCCGAACCCGGCGCGGACCAAGACCTGGGCGCCATGGCATGCCAGGCGCTGCATGAATTACACACCGCGGCAGCCAATCTCGGCTGAACTGTGGCGGGTCGTGTCCTTGAGGGCGATGCCCGAATGGCCGAGCGCGCGGGCCCCGGCGACGAGCGCCGCAGCGACGGCCGCCGCCGTGGCGTAGTCGAGGCCGTCGGGCGGATGAATGTTCGAGATGCAGTTGCGGTCCGCATCGGTGCGCCCCGGCGCCGGGCGATGTGTCAAGTAGATACCCAGGCTGTCGGCGACGGAGAGCCCGGGCCGTTCGCCGATGAGCACGAGAACCGTTGTGACGCCGAGGGCTTCACCAATGTGGTCCCCGAGCGCTACGCGCGCCTGAGTGGCGATCACCAGCGGGGCAATGCGGTAGCGGCCGTCGAATTCGCGAATCAGCGCGTCGACCATGCCGGTGGCGTGGTCGATCAGGGCACGTGGCGACAACCCGTCGGCGAGCACAAAACCAATGTCCGCCTTGGTCTTTGGCAATCTCGACAAGTCCGCGGGGCTGCGACCGAGATCGGGCCGGCGCAGGTACTCGCTGCGCGACGTCGCCTGGCTGCTCACCCGAAGCGGCTCGTCGATGCCGATCTCGCGCAGCCGCTGGACGAGGCGGTCGACGTCGAGTGGGTCGTGAACGGCATCACGCGCCGCCGCGTGCGCGGCCTGGAACTCCAGCACGCGCCGGGTCGGCAACGAGTTCCCGGCACGCCCGAGCCCGATGCGGGCCTGCGTGGTGGCCCGCAGTGGCGCCCAGATGTCGCCCATCAACCGGCCGCCAGCGCGCGCAGTGGAGACGTCGCGAGGTCGACGGGAAGGATCCGGCCGTCGGCGTCGACCATACCGAGGCCGGCCAACCAGGCTTCGAATTCGGGTGCGGGCCGCAGTCCCAACGCTTTTCGCACGTACAACGCGTCGTGAAACGACAGACTCTGGTACCCGAGCATGATGTCGTCGGCGCCGGGAACGGCGATGACGAACGCGGTACCCGCCGCGCCCAGCAGGGTCAGCAGCGTGTCCATATCGTCCTGGTCGGCTTCGGCGTGGTTCGTGTAGCAGACGTCGACGCCCATCGGCAGGCCCAGCACCTTCCCGCAGAAGTTGTCTTCCAGCCCGGCGCGGATGATCTGCTTGCCGTCGTAGAGGTACTCCGGTCCGATGAACCCGACCACGGTGTCGATCAACAGCGGCTGCAGCGCCCGAGCCACCGCGTAGGCCCGCGCCTCCAGCGTCTGCTGGTCGACCGGTTTGTTTCCCACGCCGAGGTGAGCCCCGGCCGACAGCGCCGAACCCTGACCCGTCTCCAGATACATGACGTTGTCGCCGGCGGTGCCGCGGTGCAGCGACCGGGCGGCCTCATTGGCCTCCGTCAACATCGCGATGGAGGTGCCGAAGCCGGCATTGGCGCCCTCGGTGCCCGCGATCGACTGGAAAACCAAGTCGACGGGCGCGCCCCGGTCGATCAGTTCCATCGTCGTCGTGACATGGCACAGCACGCACGACTGCACAGGAATCGCGAACCGCTGGCGAATGTCGTCGAGCAGGTGCAACAGGTCCGACGTCGCGTGCGGCGAATCGGTCGCGGGGTTGATGCCGATCACCGCGTCACCGCAGCCCATCAGCAGGCCGTCGAGCACCGCCGCGGCTATCCCGCGGGGGTCATCGGTGGGGTGGTTGGGCTGCAGGCGGGTGGCGAGCGTGCCCGGCAATCCGATCGTGGTTCGAAAAGCGGCGGTGGCCGTCGCGGCGGCGGCCACCAGGATCAGGTCCTGGTTGCGCATGATCTTCGACACCGCCGCAACCATTTCCGGGATGAGCCCAGGGGCGATGGCGGCGATGCGCCCCGCACTGTCGTCTCGGGATGCCGCCTCCAGCAGCCAGTCGCGGAAACCCCCCACGGTCAAGTGTGCGATCGGGCGGAATGCCTCGCGGTCGTGGCTGTCGATGATGAGCCGGGTGACCTCGTCGGTCTCATACGGCACGACGACGTCGTTGAGGAACGTCGCCAGGGGTATGTCGGCGAGCACCCACGCCGCGGCGGCCCGCTCGGCGTCCGATCCGGCCGCGCAACCGGCCAGCTGGTCACCGGAGCGCAACGGACTTGCCTTCGCCATCACGTCGACCAGCCCCGCAAAGGAATGCGTGGTCCCCGAAATGGTTTGCCGATAGCGCATATTTCACAGTAGGTCACCTTTGGTTCAGCGGCAGGTCAACTCCGCCGGTGCGGTGGATGAGGCAGGATCGGCAGGTATGGATCAGCTATGGGCCAACCGGGCTGCCAGCGCCGAAGCGGCTGTCGCGCAACGCCACCTGAAACGGCTGTGGGGGTTGCCGGGGACCCAGCTGGGAGTGGTGGCCTGGCCGGCGACGCGGCGGGACCGGCTGTTCGGCACCTGGCACTACTGGTGGCAGGCGCATCTGCTCGATTGTCTTGTCGATGCGCAGCTGCGCGACCCGCAGCCGCACCGGCACACCCAGATCAACCGGCAGGTCCGCTCGCACCGACTGCGCAACAACTTTCGCTGGACCAACAGCTATTACGACGACATGGCGTGGCTGGCGCTGGCGCTGGAACGCGCCGCCCGGATAGCCGGCGTCGAGCGCAGCCGCGCCCTGCCCACGCTTGCCGACCAGTTCCTCAAGGCGTGGGTGCCCGAAGACGGCGGCGGCATTCCGTGGCGCAAGCAAGACCAGTTCTTCAACGCCCCGGGCAACGGGCCGGCCGGAATCTTTCTGGCCCGGTATGGAGACCACCTCAAACGCGCCGGGCAGATGGGCGACTGGATTGACCGCACCCTGATCGACCCCGAAACGCATTTGGTGTTCGACGGCATCAAGGCCGGCTCGCTGGTCCGCGCGCAGTACACCTACTGCCAGGGCGTCGTGCTCGGGCTGGAAACCGAGTTGGCCAAGCGCACCGGCGCCGAGGTCAGGGCCAGACATGGCCAGCGGGTACACCGGCTGGTCGCCGCCGTGCATGAACACATGGCGCCGTCGGGGGTGCTAAAGGGTTCCGGTGGCGGCGACGGCGGACTCTTCGCCGGCATCACCGCCCGCTACCTCGCGCTGGTCGTCACCGACCTGCCCGGTGAGTCCGCCGACGATGCGGTGGCCCGTGACACCGCGCGCACGATCGTGCTGTCCAGCGCGAAATCGGCCTGGGACTACCGGCAGACAGTGGACGGGCTGCCGCTGTTCGGGTCGTTTTGGGACCGCGACGCCGAGCTGCCGACGATCGGTGGCGCACAGGCGCAGTTCGTCGCGGGCGCGGTGAACGCTTCTGCGACTCCCGAGCGGGACCTGTCGGTGCAGCTGTCGGGGTGGATGCTGATGGAGGCCGCATGTAACGTCACCGCCGTGACAGCAGGCAACGACGCCGAACGGCCCGGCCAATGACCGAACCGGGTGGCTGGATTCCCGACGAGGCGACCCTCGAGGCCGCCAACCTCACCCGCTTTTCGGCCTGGCTCAACGAGACCGGGCGCGGTCATTTTGATGACTACCAACAACTCTGGTCGAAGTCGGTCACCGACATCGAATGGTTCTGGGACGCGATTTTCAAGTTCTTCGACGTCCAGGCCGACACCCCACCGCTGGCCGTACTGGGCAACCGTTCCATGCCCGGCGCCGAGTGGTTCCCCGGCGCGACGCTGAATTACGCCACCGAGGTGTTCCGGCACGCCACCGACGAGCGGCCCGCGATGATCGTCGTCGGCGAGGACGGCACCTGCGAGTGGTCCTGGGCGCGGCTGCAGCGCGAGACCGCGGCGTTCGCGGCGTACCTGCGCGGCCTGGGCGTCCAGTCCGGCGACAGCGTTGTCGGATTCCTGCCCAATGTCGGCGAGGCCGTCGTCGCGGCGCTGGCCACGGCCAGCATCGGCGCGTACTGGGCGGTGTGCAACCAGGACCTCGCGGTCGACGGCGTGATCGCCCGGCTGGGTCAGGTGAATCCGGCCGTATTGGTGGCCACCGACGGCTCGGTGTTCGGCGGCAAGCGGATTGATCGCCGCGACGAACTGGCCGCGATTCGGCAGGCGATGCCGACGCTGCGGGCCACGGTCCTGGTGCCGCGGCTCGGACTCGACGTGCCCAGCGACGACCAACTGGTGCCGTGGGCGGCGGCGGTCGCCGAAGAGGCTCCCCTCGAGATCACGCCGGTGCCGTTCGCGCATCCGCTGTGGGTGATGTTCTCGTCCGGCACCACCGGCAAGCCGAAGGGCATCGTGCACTGTCACGGCGGCGTAGTGCTCGAGCACCTGAAATACCTGAGCCTGCAACTGGATCTGCACCCCGGCGACCGCTTCCTGTGGTACTCGTCCACCAGCTGGATGATGTGGAACTTCTTGGTGTCCGGGCTGCTGGTCGAGTCAACCATCGTGCTTTACGACGGCAGCCCAACACATTTGGGCACCGACGGCCTCTGGCGCGTCGCGGCGGAAAACAACGTCACGATGCTGGGCGCGGGCGCGGGCTACCTGCTGGCCTGCGCGAAAAAGGAACTCACGCCCGGCAAGTCGTACCCGCTCGACAACTTGCGCGCGGTGGGTTCCACCGGCTCGCCGTTGCCGGCCTCCGCGTTCGCGTGGGTGCAGGAAGGGCTGGGCCGCAAAGTTCCGGTGGTATCGCTGTCCGGTGGCACCGACGTGTGCACCGCGTTCATCGGCGGAAGTCCGACGGTGCCGGTGGTGCCCGGCGAGCTGTCCTGCATCTGCCTCGGCGCGGCCATCGAATCCTGGACGGGCCCTGGGCAACCCGTGATCGGCGAAGAAGGCGAACTGGTGCTGACCCAGCCGATGCCCTCGATGCCGGTGTTCTTCTGGAACGACCCCGACGGCAGCCGCTACCGCGCCGCTTACTTCGAGAAGTACCCGGGGGTGTGGTGTCACGGCGACTGGATCACCATCAGCGATCGGGGATCGGTTGTGGTGCATGGCCGTTCGGATGCCACCCTGAACCGGCTAGGGGTTCGGATGGGCAGCGCGGAGATTTACGGCGCGGTGGAAGGTATCCCGGAGGTGCGCGACTGCCTGGTCGTCGGCGTCGAGCAGAGCGACGGCGGCTACTGGATGCCGCTGTTTGTTGACCTCGAAGGGGGGGTGGAGCTCGACGAGGAGCTGCGTTCGCGGATCGTGGCGGAGATCCGCCGCCACGCCTCACCGCGTCATGTGCCCGACGACATCCTGGTGGTTGCGGGGATTCCGCGAACGCTGACCGGTAAGCGGCTGGAGATCCCGATCAAGCGGATCCTGCTCGGTACCGACCCGGCCGATGCCGTGCAGCAGAGTTCGGTGGACAGGCCCGAGCTGTTCGACGGCTTCGTTCAGTACCGCAGAACTCAGGTGTCCTGATCGACCTGGTTGCGCCGTCGCGCCAGGTAACTCCGCGTGGCGGCGATCAGCGCCGGCAATAGCGAGACGAACAGGATGGCCAGAATGATCTTTTCCAGATTCTGGTGGACGAACGGCACGTTGCCCAGGAAGTAGCCGGCCACCGTCACACCGCTGCCCCAGAGCACGCCGCCGACGATGTCGAATCCCAGGAACACCGGATAGCGCATGTAGGACACCCCGGCGACGACCGGCGTGAACGTCCGCACGAACGGCATGAAGCGGGCCAGGATGATCGCCGCGGGCCCGTACTTCTCGAAGAAGGCGTGCGACTCGGTCACATAGTGCTGCTTGAAGAACCGGGAATCTTCCTTCTTGAACAGCGCCGGGCCGATCCGTCGACCGATGAAATACCCGGTCTGATCGCCGAGGATCGCGACCAGCGCGACGGACGGGGCCAGCACCCAGATATTGAGCGTTCCATGGGCGGCCAGCAATCCGCCCGTGAACAGCAGCGACTCGCCAGGTAGCAGCGGAAACAGCAGGCCGGTCTCGACGAAGACGATGACCAGGATGGTCGGCAGCACCGCGGAGGCGAACAGGCCCTGGGGTCCGATCCAGAACATCGGGTCGACGATGTCGGGCAGGGCCGTCACGGCGGTGCTCATGATGTCTCAACATACCGGCCCCGAGGTGGGTGCCCGCCGCCAACGTCGGGTTGCGATACTGGGGCAACTGAAGTCTTCAGGAGGAATTCATGCCCATCGCCACCCCCGAGGTCTACGCCGAGATGCTGGGACGCGCCAAGGAGAATGCGTACGCCTTCCCGGCCATCAACTGCACCTCTTCGGAGACCGTCAACGCCGCCATCAAGGGTTTCGCCGACGCCGGCAGCGACGGCATCATCCAGTTCTCCACCGGTGGTGCGGAGTTCGCCTCCGGCCTCGGCGTCAAGGACATGGTCAGCGGCGCGGTCGCCTTGGCCAAGTTCACCCGCAGCATCGCGGCCAAGTACCCGATCAACGTCGCGTTGCACACCGACCACTGCCCCAAGGACAAGCTGGACACCTACGTGCGCCCGCTGCTGGCGATCTCGGCGGAGCGGGTGGCCGCGGGCAAGAACCCGCTGTTCCAGTCGCACATGTGGGACGGCTCGGCGGTGCCGATCGACGAGAACCTCGCGATCGCCAAGGAGCTGCTCAAGGACGCCGCGGCGGCGAAGATCATCCTCGAGGTCGAGATCGGCGTGGTCGGTGGCGAGGAGGACGGCGTCGAGGGCGCGATCGACGACAAGTTGTACACCACCCCGGAAGACTTCGAGAAGACCATCGACGCGCTGGGCCACGGCGAGCACGGCAAGTACCTGCTGGCCGCGACCTTCGGCAACGTGCACGGCGTCTACAAGCCCGGCAACGTGAAGCTGCGTCCCGACATCCTCGACGAGGGTCAGAAGGTCGCGGTCGCCAAGCTCGGACTGTCCGAGGGTTCCAAGCCGTTCGATTTCGTCTTCCACGGCGGCTCGGGCTCGCTGAAGTCGGAGATCGAGGAGGCGCTGCGCTACGGCGTGGTGAAGATGAACGTCGACACCGACACCCAGTACGCGTTCACCCGCCCGCTCGCCGCCCACATGTTCACCAACTACGACGGCGTGCTCAAGGTCGACGGCGAGGTGGGCAACAAGAAGGTCTACGACCCGCGCAGCTACCTCAAGAAGGCCGAGGCCAGCATGACCGAGCGCGTCGTGGAGGCCTGCAACGACCTGCACTGCGCCGGAAAGTCAGTCGGCGTCTAGCCGCTCTCCTCGAACGTGCGGCTGGCCGCACACTCGGCACCGAACGTGCGGCTGGCCGCGCACTCGGCGCGAAACTCCGCGTCTAGCCGCTCGGGGATTGGCAGATCTTCCACTGATCGTCGCGGAACTGCAGGTCGAGGCTGCGCGTCGAGCGGACCTGCGGGTCGTAGGCCATGAACGTGGTGATGTTGGCCTCGGCGTGCTGGCCGTTGACGACGATCTGGTCGATGCTGGCGATCACCGGAAACTGCTTGGCCGCCGAAACCCGTTGGTAGGTCTCACTCCAGGAGTGCTCGTCGTAATCGACGTAGCCGTCGCGGGTGGTGCCGCAGGTGATGCTGCGCAGCTGGGTCAGGTCGCCGCGCTGCACGGCGGTGTCGAAGGAGTGGATGGACTGGCGCACGAGGTCTTCCTGCGAGACGTGGGAGTGCTTTCCGCGGGTCAGCAGCACGGTCCCCAGGATTGCGATCGCCGCCAGTGCCAACACGATCACGGTGATCGCCAGCACCCAGCCCCAGTTGAAGTTCCTGGACACCGACCGTGGCTTGTTCCCGTCGCGGCCCGGGATAGATTGCGGCGCAGCGGCTTTCGGAGACAACGGCGGCTGCCCAAGCGGGCCGGGCGAGCCGGGCCGCCCCGGTACCGTCGAGAACACTTCTGTCGCGGGCTCCGGAGTGGTGGCGATGATCGCCGTTTCTTTCGCGTCGAAGCCGGGCGCGGTGAAGCGACGTTCGAGCTGCTGCGCTGCCGGGTCGCCCTCGAGCTGGTTGTTCGGATCGGGATTGATCACCACGGTTTCGGTCTCGGGGTCGGGAGGGACCAGCGGGTAGGCCTCGGTGGCCTCATCGACCTGCTCCGATTCCGCGCCGCCAGCAGGCTCGACCCCGTGTTCGCGGTCGGGCTCCGATGGGTTGGGCATGAGTTGCAGCTTAGCGACCCGCGGCGGGACGGCAGAATAGAACTTATGACACCGATGGGCGATCTCTTGGGACCCGAGCCGATCCTGCTGCCCGGCGACAGCGAAGCCGAAGCCGAACTGCTCGCCGACGAGAATCCGGGCATCGTCGCCGCGGCTCATCCGTCGGCGTCGGTGGCCTGGGCGGCCCTCGCCGAGGAGGCACTGGCCGAGGACCGGGCCATCACGGCGTATGCGTACGCCCGCACCGGCTACCACCGCGGCCTGGACCAGTTGCGCCGCAACGGCTGGAAGGGCTTCGGGCCGGTGCCCTACGCGCACGAGCCCAACCGCGGCTTCCTGCGCTGTGTGGCGGCGCTGGCCAAGGCCGCCGACGCGATCGGTGAGATCGACGAGGTGAACCGCTGCCTGGATCTGCTCGACGACTGCGACCCGGCGGCCCGCAACGAGCTGGGGCTCTAGAAGCTGCTCTCTGAGCATTCGTTGTCGCGGTCGGGATTCTCGATCTGCACGGTGGCGTGCTCGAGCCCGCGGTCGTGCAGGACCTCGCGCGCATCGCTCAGCACGCGGGTGGAGTCGCCGGCGCTGGTCAGGTGCACTGTGCACATGTCCTTGCCCGGCGACAGCGTCCACACGTGCAGGTCGTGCACGTCGGTGACGCCGTCAACGGCGCCCAGCGCCGAACGCAACTCCTCGACGTCGATGTGGGCCGGCGACGACTCGGACAGGATCCGCAGTGCCGCACGCGCCAGAGCGAACGCCCGGGGCAGCACCCAGAGGGCCACCAAGATGGCGACCACGACGTCGGCGTAGGGCCAGTGCGTGGTGACGGTCACGATGCCGGCGATCAGCACGCCCAGGCTGCCGACAGTGTCGGCGATGACCTCCATATAGGCACCCTTGACCGCCAGGCTGCCCTCGGACTGTGACCGCAGCAGGATCGCCACTACGAAGTTCGCGACCAACCCGGCCAGCGCGACCACGATCATCGGCACGCCGGGGATCGACGCTCCCGTGCCGAGCCGTTCGATCGCCTCGTAGAGGATGAACAGCGCCACCCCGACCAGCAACACGGCGTTTGCCACCGCGGTGAAGACCTCGGCGCGGTGCCAGCCGTAGGTGCGGTCCGGCGACGTGCTGCCGCGCTTGGCCAGCATCACGGCGGCCAGTCCCATGAACACCGCGACGACGTCGGTCAGCATGTGCCCGGCATCGGCCAGCAGTGCAAGGGAATTGATCAGCAGCGACGTGGTGAGCTCGATGACGAAGAACGTCGCCAGAATCCCGGCGGCCATGATCATGCGGGGGATCATCCGAGACGCGTCGGCCTCGGCGGGGGTGTGACTGTGTCCGGCGCCCATGCCGATCAATATATGCGTGGAATCGCATGTATTGCAAGACTTAGAACCAGCGGCTCCAGAAGCGGGTCAGCGAATTGCCGGCGCTGGCCAGCAGGTGCGGCACCCCGGAGAAGTCGAAGAACCAGTCCACGATCGCGAACAGCCACTGGTTGACCGCGGGAGCTAACAGCAGAAACAGCAGAATGAACACGCCGTACTGCTTGGCGGGCGCCACGGCGCGCTGTGTCTCGGGGCTCAGATGCGGTTCCAGGGCGTCGTAGCCGTCCAGGCCGGGGATGGGCAGCAGATTCAGCACCACCGCCATGATCTGCAGGAAACCCAGAAACGCCACACCGGCCCAGAGCACCCAGTGCTCCGAGTCGAACAGCAGCCGGGTCAGCGTCAGCAGCAGCACCGCCAGCAACAGGTTGGCCGCCGGGCCGGCCAGGCTGACCAGGGTGCGGCGGGTCGGCGTCATGAACCAGGTGCGCACGTACACCGCGGCCCCGGGCAGGCCGATCCCACCCAGCGCGATGAAAACCATCGGCAGCAGCAGTGACAGCCCGGGGTGGGCATAGCGCCGCGGATCCAGGGTCAGGTAGCCGCGCACGGCCTCGTCGTGGTCGCCGAATCGCCACGCGGTCGCCGCGTGCCCGAATTCGTGCAGGCACAACGACACCAACCAGCCGGCGATCACGAAGATGAAGACCCCGGCGTACGAAATCGGCCGGACGGTCGTGCCGGCCAGCCAGGCCAGCACGCCTCCGACGGCCGTCAATCCGACCAGTGCCAGAAAGATCGGGCTGGGCCGCACCGATGCGTGCCCGTGTGAGTCCACCGGTCGAAACTACCGGACCAGCAGCCAGCCTTCGACGTGGCGGTAGAACGTCGATCGCCGGGCCGGGCGGGGCGCGGCGACACCGTCCCGGATCACCTTGACGCCGGTGCTGCCCAGCTGGACGGCGCGGCCGGCGACCCACCGGCGCCAGGTTCCGTGCACCGAGGCTCGCAGGCCCGGCATGGCCAGTGTCGGCTCGATGTACGCGCCGGTGACGTCGCCGTCGAACAGCTGTGTGTCATCGACGACGGCCTCGCCGTGAATCCGCTGCCGGCCCTCGGGAGGCAGCCAGCCGGCCCGGCCCACGATCACCGCGCCGGTCTCGTCGCGCACCAGAGTGACTCGCCGGGGCGTGCCGCGCCGGGCCCGCCGGGCCGCTCGCCGGCCCGCCGGTGAGCGGTAGATACGCGTGGCGCGGGTGCGGCGGGGCGGGGCGTAGGCCACTTCGATGTCGAGTCGTTCGGCGCGCAGCAGCCTGCTCAGCACGGCGGCCAGCTCGGCGTCGACGCCGAGGATGACCAGTCGTCGGTAGGGCCCGATCGCGGCGTCGATGGCGGCGACGTCGGCCGCGCTCTCGGCGTGATGGGTCGGCAGGCCGTCGAGCGGAGCAGGCACTCGCCGCGCCGCGAAGCACAACACCGCCACGCCGACCGTGTCCGCGGCGATATTCATGGGCTCCTCGCGACCTGCTGGGCTCGAGCTGAATTGCCTGCCTCCTCAGCGGGCCGCAACCGGCCCGCATCGTCGCCAGGATATGGTTGGTCCCCGGCTGGACCACAATAAGCAGGCGAGACCAGGCGGGAGCATGTCATGCCGGCAATCGTCCTCATCGGCGCCCAATGGGGTGACGAGGGCAAAGGTAAGGCCACTGACCTGCTCGGTGGGCGTGTGCAGTGGGTGGTGCGGTATCAGGGGGGCAACAACGCCGGGCACACCGTCGTCTTGCCGACCGGGGAGAATTTCGCCCTGCATCTGATTCCGTCGGGAGTGCTGACGCCCGGTGTCACCAACGTCATCGGCAACGGTGTGGTGATCGATCCCGGTGTGCTGCTGGACGAGCTGAAGGGCCTGGAGGATCGCGGTGTCGACACCTCGAAGCTGCTGATCTCCGCCGACGCGCATCTGCTGTTGCCCTACCACGTGGCCATCGACAAGGTCACCGAGCGCTACATGGGCAACAAGAAGATCGGCACCACCGGACGCGGCATCGGCCCGTGCTACCAGGACAAGATCGCCCGCCAGGGTATCCGGGTCGCCGACGTGCTCGACCCCGAGCTGCTGACCCACAAGGTCGAGGGCGCCCTGGACCTCAAAAACCAGATCCTGGTCAAGATCTACAACCGCAAGGCGCTGGATCCCCACCAGGTGGTCGACGCCCTGCTGCAACAGGCCGAAGGGTTCCGGCACCGCATCGCCGACACCCGGCTGCTGCTCAACAACGCCCTGGCGGCCGGCGAGATCGTGCTGCTGGAGGGCTCGCAAGGCACGCTGCTCGACGTCGACCACGGCACGTATCCCTATGTGACGTCCTCGAATCCGACCGCGGGCGGCGCGGCCGTCGGATCCGGCATCGGCCCGACCCGCATCACCACCGTGCTCGGAATCCTCAAGGCCTACACCACCCGGGTGGGCTCCGGGCCGTTCCCGACCGAACTGCACGACGAGTTCGGCGAATACCTGTCCAAGACCGGCGGTGAGTTCGGCGTGACCACGGGGCGCCGGCGCCGCACCGGCTGGTTCGACGCCGTGATCGCGCGCTATGCCACCCGGGTGAACGGCATCACCGACTACTTCCTGACCAAGCTGGATGTGCTGTCCAGCCTGGAAACCGTGCCGGTGTGTGTCGGCTATCGCGTCGACGGGGTGCAGACCGACGAGATGCCGATGACCCAGACCGATCTGCACCGAGCCGAACCGATCTATGAAGAGCTGCCCGGCTGGTGGGAGGACATCTCCGCCGCGCGCGAGTTCGACGACTTGCCCGCCAAAGCGCGTGACTACGTGTTGCGCCTGGAAGAGCTTGCCGGAGCACATGTTTCGTGCATCGGCGTCGGGCCGGGACGGGATCAGACCATCGTGCGCCGCGACATCCTGGCGGCGCGCCAGTGACGGAAGCCGACCCGAAAGAACTCGATCCCGAATACGAACACCACGGCGGCTTCCCGGAATACGGCCCGGTCACCCCGGGCCCGGGATTCGTGCGGTTCGTGGCGGCCATGCGCCGGCTGCAGGACCTTGCCGTGTCGGCCGATCCGGCCGACGACGTCTGGGACGACGCGGCCGATCGGGCCGCCGCACTGGTCGAGCTGCTGGGGCCGTTTCAGGCCGATGAGGGTGTAGCGCCGTCCGGGCGGGCTCCGGCACTGCCCGGCATGGGCAGTCTGCTGTTGCCGCCGTGGACGTTGACGCGATATGAGCCCGACGGCTGCGAAATGCGAGGCCATTTCACGCGGTTCCACGTCGGCGGCAACATGGCGGTGCACGGCGGTGTGCTGCCGCTGCTGTTTGATCACATGTTCGGGATGATCTCGCACGCCGCGGGTCGCCCGATCAGCCGGACCGCGTTCCTGCATGTCGACTATCGCAAGATCACCCCGATCGACGTGCCGTTGCTGGTGCGGGGCCGGGTCACCGGTACCGAGGGGCGCAAGGCCTTCGTCTCCGCCGAATTGATCGACGGTGACGACGCGGTTCTGGCCGAAGGCACCGGCCTTATGGTGCGGTTATTGCCCGGTCAGCCGTAATCGGCGCCGGACTGCTCTCGTGGCGCACCTATCCTTAGCTGGTGACTGACGGCGTGACCGAAGGACAGCTAGAGACCGCGGGCGGGCCCCGGGTGATGTTGCTGGGTTCCGGCGAGCTCAGCCGGGAGCTGGCACTCGCCCTGCGGCGGCTCGGCGCCCAGGTCGACGAGCACACGGACCCGGTGACCGACGCGTTGTCCGCAGCGATCGACCGGCTGCGACCGGACTTCGTGGTGACCGCCACCGAGCCGGTCTCCGTCGCTGCCCTCGAGGTGCTCGCTGCCCGCTCCGACGACGACGCCGTCGAACTGGTGCCCAACGCGCGTACCGTCCGGCTGACCCACGACCGGGAGGCGCTGCGCCGGTTGGCGGCCGACCAGCTGGGCCTGCCTACCGCGCCGTTCTGGTTCGTCGGATCGGTCGGCGAACTGCAGGCGGTGGCCGCGCACGGCGGGTATCCGTTGCTGGTGGAGTCGCTGGGCCCGACGGCCGGGCGTTCGCTGGTATCCGGGTCCGACGACATCGAGCCCGCCTGGCGACGCGCGGTGGGGCAAGCCGCGCAGCAGCGGGTGTTGGCCGAAACGGTGGTCGAGGTCGAATTTTGCGTCACCCTGCTCGCAATTCGCAGTGAGGGCCCGACCGGCCCGGTGATCGAGTTCTGCTCACCGATCGGGCACCGTCGCGCCGAACCCGATGTGCTGGAATCCTGGCAGCCCCAGAAGATGAGCCCGGCCGCCCTCGACGCCGCCAAGTCGATCGCCGCGCGCATCGTCAAAGCACTCGGTGGCCGCGGTGTGTTCGGGGTCGAATTGATGATCAACGGCGACGAGGTGTACTTCGCCGACGTCAGCGCCGTCCTGCCGCAGAGTGCCTGGGTAACCCTGCGCAGCCAGCGGCTTTCGGCGTTCGACCTGCAGGCTCGGGCAATTCTCGGCCTACCGGTGGACGCCCTGATGATTTCACCGGCCGCCGCGCGCACGAGTCACCCGGCGTCCACTGCCGCGGCGCTGACCGGGGCGCTGGCCGTTCCGGAAAGCGATCTCCGCGTGTTCGATCGAGGACCCGGCCCGCGGTGTGGGGTCGCACTGGCCACCGCACCGGATGTGGCGGCCGCGCGAGACCGGGCGCGCGACGTGGCCGCCGCGGTGTCCCGGGGCCGTTAACTAGACTCACGCGAATGAGCTACGCAGGAGATATCACCCCGCTCGAGGCATGGAAGTTGCTGAGCGACAATCCCCAGGCGGTCTTGGTCGACGTGCGCACCGACGCCGAATGGCGGTTCGTCGGGGTGCCCGACTTGTCGAGTCTGGGCCGCGATGCGGTCTTCATCGAGTGGAACACCTCGTCCGGGCAGCGCAACCAGAACTTCCTGGCCGAACTGAAGGACCGGCTCCCGGCGGAGTCAGGTCCGGTGGTCTTCCTGTGTCGCTCGGGCAACCGCTCCATCGGTGCAGCCGAGACTGCGACCGACGCGGGCATCGCGCCGTCCTACAACGTGCTGGACGGTTTCGAGGGCAATCTCGACGCGCTCGGCCACCGTGGTGAAAGCGGTTGGCGCGCGGTCGGATTGCCCTGGAAACAGCAATGACCGACAAACCGTCGGTTCGCACACCCGCAGCACTGCCCGATGGCGTCGGCCAAGCCACCCTCGGCGTGCGCGGCGGGCTGTTGCGGTCCGAGTTCGACGAGACCGCCGAGGGGATGTTTCTGACCTCCGGCTACGTCTATCCGTCGGCGGCGGCGGCCGAGCAGTCGTTCAGCGGCGAGCTGGAGCGCTTCGTGTACTCGCGCTACGGCAATCCCACCGTGTCGATGTTCGAGGAACGGCTGCGGTTGATCGAGGGCGCGCCGGCGGCGTTCGCGACCGCCAGCGGCATGGCCGCGGTGTTCACCTCACTGGGCGCGCTGCTGGGCGCCGGCGATCGGTTGGTAGCCGCCCGCAGCCTGTTCGGCTCGTGCTTCGTGGTGTGCAACGAGATCCTGCCGCGCTGGGGTGTGGAGACCGTCTTCGTCGACGGCGACGACCTCGCGCAATGGGAGCGGGCGCTGGCCGACTCCTCCAAGCCCACCCGAGCTGTGTTCTTCGAGACGCCGTCGAACCCGATGCAGTCCCTGGTGGATATCGCCGCGGTGACCGAGCTGTCGCACAGTGCGGGCGCAAAAGTGGTGCTGGACAATGTCTTTGCCACGCCGCTGCTGCAGCAAGGCTTTCCGCTCGGGGTCGACGTGGTGGTGTACTCCGGCACCAAGCACATCGACGGTCAGGGTCGGGTGCTGGGCGGTGCCATCCTCGGCGACCAGGAGTACATCGACGGCCCGGTGCAGAAGCTGATGCGGCACACCGGCCCGGCGATGAGCGCGTTCAATGCCTGGGTGCTACTGAAAGGCCTAGAGACACTGGCGGTTCGAGTGGATTACAGCAACGCCTCGGCGCACCGGATCGCGGAGTTCCTGGAAGGACATCCGGCGGTGAGATGGGTGCGCTACCCGTATCTCGCATCGCACCCGCAGTACGACTTGGCCAAGCGTCAGATGTCCGGCGGTGGAACGGTTCTCACCTTCGAACTAGACGCACCCGGCGGTGCCAAGGAGCGGGCGTTCGAGGTGCTGGACAAGCTGCGCCTGATCGATATCTCGAACAATCTGGGCGACGCCAAATCGCTTGTCACACACCCGGCGACGACGACACACCGGGCGATGGGGCCGGACGGTCGCGCCGCGATCGGGCTCGGCGACGGCGTGGTCCGTATCTCGGTCGGCCTGGAGAACACCGACGATCTGATCGCCGATATCGACCAGGCCCTGAGCTAGCCGGCTCGTTGTTCGGCCGCTCGGTCAGCGGCGGCCAGCGCTTCCTGGTTTTGCGCCTCGAGCCAGTTCTGTGTCACCACCCTGGCGTAGATCATCTGGGTGGTGATCGCCATCTGGCCCCTCCCGTCGCCCAAGAAGGTGATAAACCAGGCGATCACTGTGGTGAACCGGTTCTTGAAGCCGACCAGGTAGAGCAGGTGCAGCCCCAGCCACGCCAGCCAGGCGATGAAGCCGCCGAACTCCAGCTTGCCGACCTGGGCGACCGCGCTGAATCGGGAGATCGTCGCCATGCTGCCCTTGTCGAAGTAGCTGAAGGGCTTGCGCGTTGCCGGATCGTCGGTGCCCTTGACGATGTCTTTGATCCTTGCGGTGGCGTAGTGCGCGCCCTGAATCGCGCCCTGAGCCATCCCTGGAACCCCGGGCACCGACATCAGGTCGCCGACCACGAAGACGTTGGGGTGGCCCTTGACGGTCAGGTCGGGCTCCACGACGACCCGTCCGGCGCGGTCGACCTCGGTGCCGTCCGACTGGTCGGCGATGATCTTGCCCAGCGAGCTGGCCTGGACGCCGGCCGCCCACACCTTGCACGCGCATTCGATGCGGCGCTTGGTCCCGTCCTTCTCCCTGACAGTGAGGCCCATGTAGTCCACGTCATCGACCATCGCGTTCAGCTGGACCTCGACGCCCATTTTTTCCAGCCGGTTTTGTGCCTTGAGGCCCAGCTTCTCGCCCATCGGCGGCAACACCGCGGGCGCGGCGTCGAGCAGGATCACCCGGCAATCGCGGGGCTCGATGGTCCGAAACGCATCCTTCAAGGTGCGGTGGGCGAGTTCCTTGATCTGTCCTGCCACCTCGACGCCGGTCGGTCCGGCTCCGACCACGACGAATGTCAGGCGCCGCTCCCGTTCGGCGGGATCGTCGGTGACCTCGGCGGCCTCGAAGGCGCCGAGGATTCGGCCGCGCAGCTCCAAGGCGTCGTCGATGGTCTTCATGCCGGGGGCGTAGGTCGCGAACTGGTCGTTACCGAAGTAGGACTGCTGGGCGCCGGCGGCCACGATCAGGCTGTCGTAGGGCGTCACCGTCTCCATGCCCATCAACTTCGACGTCACAGTGTTGGCCTTTATGTCGATGCCGTAGACCTCGCCCAGCAGCACCCGCACGTTCTTGTGCCTCTGCAGGATCAGCCTGGTGGCCGGGGCGATCTCGCCTTCGGACAAGATGCCGGTGGCGACTTGGTAGAGCAGCGGCTGGAACAGGTGGGTGGTCGTCTTCGAGATCAGGGTGACGTCGACGTCGGCGCGCTTGAGCGCCTTGGCCGCATTCAGCCCGCCGAACCCGCTTCCGATGATGACGACGCGATGGCGCGACATGGTTCTCCTCAGGTCTCGAGATCCTTTTGGCCTCTACAGTCTCCGCAGCGCAAGTCCACCGTACGACTTCAGCGAGATGAACGTTCAGTTGTCGGTGGGTACACCTGATGTCCGGACACACGGTCGGTACATTCTGGCGCGCTCATCCCGCCGGCCTGCTCAATAGCGGTAATGTCCCAACCAGCATGAAGCACTTCATCGTCGCAGGACTGGCCACCGTGCTCACGGCCAGCGCGCTGTTCACCGCCGCGCCCCCGGCCAGTGCCGGCTGCCAATACGGTGGCAGCTCTATGAGCAGGTGCGATGGACCCATCCAGCCTGACGGCACCTGGCAACGGTGCGTGGTAACCACCCGCTTGGTGCCCAGCGGCGCCAGTTCCTTCCTCGTGCCCGAAAAGCAATGCGATGTGATGGGCGCTGACCAGCACCCCGGGGGTCTCGGCTTTGCGGACCCGCCGACGCACATCGACGATTGAGCCGGGGACGCCGTTGAAACACCTCATCCGCGAAGGACTGGCTACCGTACTGACGGCCGGCGCGCTGATCGCCGTGTCGCCCCCTGCCAGTGCTGGTTGCCAGTTCGGTGGACTCGCTGTCAGCAAGTGTGACGGGCCCGTTCAGCCCGACGGCACTTGGCAACGCTGCGTAGTGTTCCCCCCTGCTGGCGGGCGCGACGGGTCTCCCGTGTACGTCACCAGTACGAACTGCCAGACGCTGGGTCCCGATCAGCACCCTTCGGGTCTTGCCTTCAACGAGCCACCGACGCACATCGACGATTAACGTGCCGAAGAGTCGGTGCCGATCTCATTCCGGGCTTCGGCTGCGACTCTTCCAAGATCGTGAAAAGCATTGCGGAGCGGCATTTATCGGCATTTCCATCACCGCTGGATCGCGATCGCCACGTTGGCCGCGGGAGAACCCGATAGCCGGTGACGGCTACAACGTAATTCGCTACCCGCTCAACAGCCCGGGATCGAACTGAGGTTGGATCCCTGAGGTACCCGCTAGCCCTGGTGATCCCAACAAGCTGGAAACCCCGGTCGGATCGGAGACCTGCGCCGTCAATGGGGTCGGGGAGCCCCCGTGAAAGCCGCCGCCGCCGAAGTGCCTGCCGCCGCCGCCGAAGTGCCCGCCACCGTCACCGCCTCCACCGCGACCGCCGTGGCCACCTTGCGGGCTACCGCTACTGCCCTGGCCGGGGGTGGCGGTGCGGGCGCTGGTGTTGCCTACGGCCTGAGTTACCGCGCGGGCCTGAGCGGCCTGCCCGGTCTGGTTGGTGGTCCGCGGCGGTTCGCTGTATGGGGTCAAGGTGCTCGCGGACTCGGAAGCAGCGGCATAGCCGTACATCGCGGTGGTGTCTTGGACCCACATCTCCATGTACTGGGCTTCGGTGGCCGCGATCGCGGGAGTGTTCTGCCCCAGGAAATTGGTCGCGACCAGGGCGATCAGCTGCGCCCGGTTGGCCGCGATCACTGGCGGGGGTACCGTCATCGCGTACGCCGCCTCGTAGGCGGCAACCGCCGCGTACGCCTGGGCGGAAGTCTGTGCGGCTTGGGCGGCGCTAGCCTGCAGCCACGCCGTATACGGTGCGGCCGCGGCGGCCATCGTCATCGACGAGGGCCCCCACCACCGGCCGGTCAGCCCCGAGACCTCCGACGAGTAACCGCTGGCGGTGGACTCTAACTGGGCGGCTACCGCGTCCCAGCCCGCCGCGACGGCCAACATCGGCCCCGCCCCGGGACCCGTGTACATGAGCGCGGAGCTCACTTCCGGCGGCAGCAACCCAAAATCCATGGCGTTCACCTCGTATTGGACAGGAGTCTGACTAGGGAAATTTAACACGTTTACGCGAATGGCCAGTGGCTTTAGGTAGCAGGGCCGCTGTGAAAGCTGTCAGGACGAAGGCTCACGGCCAGGCGGCCGCGGTGCCCTTGTAGTTCCCGTTGAGCGCGGTGCAGAAGTCGGAGTTCGTGCCGGCGAGCAACACGATGTAGTCACCCCCCTTGTCGTTGAATGTCGGTGGGGGATAAGCCCAGCCGCTGTTGCACATCGACGTTGGGCTGCCCATCGAAGGCCTGCGCCAGTTGGACATTTCGCACGCTTTCATCGCAGCGGCGTCCGGGAAAGCGCTCTTGGCGATGATTAGCATCGCGCCTCCCCACTTCCCGTCGTTGCGGCGGTAGGCACGCGCCCCGAATCCGGCATTGTTCTTCTGGCATCCCAACGCCCGCTGCAGCGCCATGAAGGGCAAGGCGAGGTCGCGATCACTGATACCGGCTGCGGCAGCGATGAATTGAGCCGCATCCGGGCCGTCGACCTCTTGCACGTTCGGATCGTTGAGGCCTTTGAGTTGCTGCGACATCTGCGGGGCGGCACCCCCGCCGCCGATGATCGGACCGCCGTTGGTCGCTGTCATCGGGGGCAGCGTGCCGGTGGGATCGGCGACGGCAGTTGGCACGGCCAGCGCACCCACGGCCAGCGTGCAGGCGGCGATTGCACGAACCCGCATACCTGAAACTCCTTCGCTCATCTCCCCGGCGGCATCGGTGGGGCTGCGTTCGGAGCCATCACCGCGCCGATCTTGCGGAACAGTATGTCGGCCTGATTACTGTAGTTGCCCTGGTCGTCGAATGCCTCCGGGGCGTACGTGACCGCGACGGCGATCGCGATCTTCTGGGCCGGCAGGTAGGCCTCGACACCCGCACACCCGGAGAACAACGGATTCTGCATCAGCCAATCGCCGGAGATGATGATGCCCAGACCGTAGGTGTAGCCCTCGCTTTGGTCGAAACAGCTTGGGCAGCCCGGTTGGGTGTGCGTCTTGCCGCGCAGCGCGGTCGACACCATTTTCTGGTACGAGTCCGCCGAGAGCAGCTTGCCCGAGCCGATGCCGACCGCGGTGGCTTCCATGTCGTAGATGTTGGTGGTCTCAATGGCGCCGTGGGTGATGGTCCAGGACGGGTTCCAGTACGTGGACTCTTCGTAGAACGGTGTCCCAGCGGGGATTCTGAGCGCCTTACGCCGCTCGGAGCTGAAGGTGTGCAGGACGGGCCAGGGAATTGCGGGGGTATCGGAGTTCGCCGTGTTTTTCAGACCGAGCGGGCCCAGCACCTCGTTGCCCAGCAGCGTCGGCATGCCTTGACCGGTCGCCTTCTCCATCGCCAGCCCCAGCAGCACGTAATCGGTGTGCGCGTAGTTCCAATTTGTTCCCGGATCGTAGAGCAGCGGCCGCCCGGAGATCTGCGCGAGAAGGTCTTGAGTTGTCCACTGCTGGAACGGGTTTGCGTACGAATCGTTGTCGAACTGATCGTTGCCGATGACGTAATCCGGGTACCCGGATGTCATCTGCGCCAGTTGCCCCAGCGTGACGCGCCCGGCATTCGGAAAGTCGGGCAGCCACTTCGACAATCGGTCGTCAAGGCTCAGCTTCTTCTCGTCGACCAGCTTCAGCAGCAATGTCGACACGTAGGAGATGGCGACCGCCCCGTTGCGGAAGTGCATGTCGGTTGTCGCCGGCACCCCGGTCATCGATTCGCCGACGGCCTGGGTGAGGACCTCCTTGCCGTCCACCGTGACGCGAACGATCGCGGCTTTCAGGTGCGCCTGCGTCATGAAGTTCTGCACCACCCGCAGCACGGCATCGGCCTTGGCCTGGTCGGCGGAGCCGGCCGGTGAGGAGGTCGGCGGCGAATTGTGCCCGCAGGCCGCCACGAGCCACGCGGCGACCAGACACGCGACCAAGCGCACGTACGGCATGCCTGAGTCTTACAGCCGTGCGTGCTACCCGTCGACCAAGGAGTTGAGCACGTAACCAAAGCACTTGTAAATCAAGGCGACACTGACATTGGCTTCGACGGCCATCAGATACCCAGGTCCTTGGCGATGATGGTCTTCATGATCTCGTTGGTCCCGCCGTAGATCGTCTGGATGCGGGCGTCGACGAACGCGCGCGACACGCTGTACTCGCGCATGTAGCCGTATCCGCCGTGCAGTTGCAGGCACCGATCGGCGGTGCGTACCTGCAGGTCGGTGGTCCACCATTTCAGCCGGGCGGCCCGCGCCGCGGTCAGCCCGCCGACCAGGTGTTCGGCGAGGCAGTCGTCGAGATAGGTGCGGGCGATGTCGAGTTCGGTCGCCAGTTCGGCCAGCACGAATTGGCTGTGCTGGAAGCTGGCGATCGGTGTGCCGAAGGCCTTGCGGGCGCGGACGTACTCGAGCGTCTCGGCCAAGACGGCTTCGGCGGCGGCCACCGCGCCCACCCCCAGCGCGAGTCGCTCCTGAGGCAGGTTCCCCACCAGTTGGTAGAAGCCCGCGCCCTCTTCGCCAAGCAGGTTGTCTGCTGGCACCCGCATGTCGGTGAACGTGAGCTCGCTGGTGTCCTGGGCGTGCAGGCCGATCTTCTCGAGATTGCGGCCGCGGTGGAATCCCGGGGTGTCGGCGTCGACGACGAGCAGTGACAGGCCCCTGTGCCGGTCCGGCGATGTGCGCACCGCGATGACGAACAGGTCGCCGCTTTGGCCGTTGGAGATGAACGTCTTGGACCCGTTGACGACGTAGTGGTCGCCTTGCGAATCGGACGAGCGCACCGCGGAGGTGCGGATCCCGGCCAAGTCGCTTCCGGTGCCGGGTTCGGTCATCGCGATCGCGAGTACCGTCTCGCCCGTCACCACGCCGGGTAGCCATCGTTGCTGCTGCGCGGGCGTCGTCAGATCGGTGAGGTAGGGCAGCACGATGTCGTTTTGCAGCGTGAACGAAATCGCCTCGGACGCGGCCCCGGCCCGCTGCAATTCGTCGATCACGATCGCGTTATAGCGAAAGTCGGTCACCCCCGCCCCGCCGAGGTGCTCAGGGACCGAAAAGCCCAGCAGCCCAAGCTTTCCCGCTTCGATGAACAGCGAGCGGTCCCATTGACCGTTTTGTTCCCAGGTCTCGTGGGAGGGAACCACCGTCTGATGCACGAAATCGCGTACCAGTTCCCGGAATTGGTGATGTTCGGAGGTGTATTCGAGTCGCGCGGGCATTGGGTACTCCTGTCAGCGGAACGCGTCGCTACCGGTGAAAGCCTGGCCGAGCACCAGCTGGTGCATCTCGGGGGTGCCCTCGTAGGTCAGCACCGACTCCAGGTTGACCATGTGCCGGATCACCGGGTATTCCAGCGATATCCCGTTGCCGCCCAGTATGGTTCGAGCGACCCGGCAGATCTTGATCGCTTCACGGGTGTTGTTGAGCTTGCCGAAGCTGACCTGCTCGGGACGCAGCCCGACGCTGTCCTTGAGTCGGCCGAGGTGCAGTGACAGCAGCTGTCCCTTGTGCAATTCGACGGCCATGTCGACGAGTTTCGCCTGGGTCAACTGGAATCCCGCGATCGGCCGGCCGAACTGGGTGCGTTGCGTCGCGTATTCGAGCGCCGCCTGCCACGCCGTGCGTGCCGCTCCCATGGATCCCCAGACGATGCCGTAACGCGCTTCGGACAGGCAGGACAGCGGGCCGCGCAGGCCCTGGGCATCGGGCAGCATCGCGTCGGCGGGTAGCCGCACGTCGTCGAGTACCAGCTCGCTGGTGATCGACGCCCGCAATGACAGCTTGTGGTGAATCGTATTGGCGGTGAAGCCCGCGGTCCGGGTCGGGACTAGGAAACCCCGAATTCCGCGGCCCCCATCGTCATCGGTGTTGGCCCACACGACCGCGACGTCGGCGACCGAACCGTTGGTGATCCACATCTTGCGGCCGTTGAGAACCCAGTCCGAACCATCTTTTCGCGCATGGGTTTTCATCGCCGCGGGGTCGGACCCGGCGTCGGGTTCGGTGAGCCCGAAGCAGCCGAGCAGTTCGCCGGCGGCCATGCCGGGAAGCCACTGTTGCTTCTGTTCCTCGGAGCCGAAGTTCCAGATCGCGAACATCGCCAGCGATCCCTGCACCGAGACCATCGACCGAACCCCGGAGTCGGCGGCCTCCAGCTCGGTACAGGCCAGGCCGTAGTGCACCGACGACGCACCGCCGCATCCGTAGCCCTCCAGGTGCATGCCCAGCAGGCCGAGCTGGCCGAACTGCTTGCCGAGTTGGCGGACCGGAAGGTCGCCGATCTCGAACCACTCCGCGATGTAGGGGATCACGTGCTCGGCGCAGAACTTTCTGACCGTGTCTCGCACCGCGATCTCATCGCTCGACAACGATGCGTCGAGGCCGAGGGGGTCTTCTCGGTTGAACGCCGGAGGCTTGTGAGTACTCATAGAGGTCAGCCTGCCACCGCGTCCGACGCGAAGAACAGTGTCCCCGCCCAGCCCGGTAGTCTCGCTGCATGCAGCGGCTGGGGTGGCTGGGCGTCGACGTGCTGTCTGTGCTCCTGTTCTGTGCCGTGGGACGCCGCAGCCACGACGAAGGCCTCAACATCCCCGGCATCGCGACGACGGCCTGGCCGTTTCTCACCGGCACGGTGATCGGTTGGCTGGTCGGCCGGGGGTGGCGGCGGCCCACCGCCGTGGCGCCCACCGGGGTGGTGATCTGGCTGTGCACCGTCGTGATCGGCATGGTGTTGCGCAAGGCCAGTTCCGCGGGTGTGGCCGCGAGTTTCGTCGTGGTCGCGGCGTCGGTCACCGCACTGTTGCTACTGGGTTGGCGAACGGTCGTCGCACTAGCGTTGCGGCGCCGCTCCGACGTCTGATGGCACGGACCGACGACGACACGTGGGGTCCCGACAGCGGCGTCGGAATGACCGCGACATTCGGCGCGGTCGCCAGGGCGCTGGCGACCACTAAGGGTCTGCTCAGCGACCCGTTCGCCGAGCCGTTGGTGCGTGCCGCGGGCGTGCAGTACTTCACCCGGATGGTCGAAGACCAACGGTACGCGGACGACGGCGGCGACAACGCCATCATGGCCGGGCTGATCAGCCTCCTCGGGTCGCACACCCGGTTCTTGGATGAATTCGTTGCCGCTGCCGGACGGGCGGGCGTTCGCCAAGTGGTGATCCTGGGTTCCGGCCTGGACACCCGGCCGTACCGGCTGTGGTGGCCGCCCGCAACGACGGTCTACGAGATCGATCAGCCGGACGTCATCGATTTCAAGACGGCCGTGCTGCGCGGACTGGGCGCCGAGTCGACCGCGAACCGTCGCGCGGTGGGCGCCGATCTGCGGCGAGATTGGTTGACGCCCCTGCAGCGGGTGGGTTTCGACGCCGCCCAACCGACGGCCTGGATCGCCGAGACACTGCTGATCGGGTTCCTGCCCCCCGAGGGACAGGACCAATTGCTGCGTGACGTCTGTGCGGTCAGTGCGCCGGGCAGTCGATTCGCCGGCGATCACCTACCGACCTGGACTTCATTCCAGCTGGAGGCCGCGCAGACGTTCGTCGACAGCTGGCGGCAATTCGGTCTCGACGTCGACTTGGCCGGGTTGATCTACCCGGGCGAATATCGCGCTGTCCCGCAGTATCTGGCGGACCATGGCTGGCAGACCGTCGAAAGGAATGTCGCTGATCTGTTCACCGCGATCGGAATGGGCACCCGCTGGCGTGGCACCCCCGATGACAATGCGATTACGCCCCGATATGTCACCGCAACACGATCGGCCAGGCCCGGGCAGACCGCCGGCCGGAATGCATCCGCCTGGTAGGCGTTGGAGGTGAGGTGATGTCCAAGACCCGGCTCCAGTTCGTGGCGGCGGCGTTGGACGACGCGCTGGCGCAGCCGTTGCTGGCGGAGCTGGCCGTGGAGTACGCGCAGCGCTACGACAGCACACCACCGACGGTGCTGGCGTGGCTCCAGGACAACCCCTCCGACGAGTTCGCGCCACCGGACGGGGGCATGTTGATCGGCCTACTGGATGGCCGCCCGGTGACCGGCGGCGGGTTTCGTCGATTCGACGCCGAGACGGCAGAACTCAAGCGAATTTGGACAGACAGCGCGCACCGCCGCCGCGGGTACGCGATGGCACTGCTGGCCGAGCTGGAAGCACAGATCGTCGCGCGCGGCTACCGCAAGGTCTACCTGATGACCGGCAATCGTCAGCCCGAGGCCGAGGAGCTGTATCAGGCCACCGGATACAGCCGGTTGTCCGAGCCGTTGCCGTCCGAAGGTCCGGTCTTCCCGATCGCATTCGAGAAGTGGCTCACATGAGCCGTGAGCAGCTGCACCTGGCCGTCGCGCTGGACGGATACGGCTGGGATCCCCAGGCGTGGCGGGCCACCCTGGCGTCGGACCCCGACACTTTGTCGGCGCTGAGCGGCCGCTACTGGGCGGGTCTTGCGGCCAGCGCCGAACGCGGGCTGCTCGACTTCCTCACCATCGACGACAGCTTGATGCCGCAGCCCGGCCGGCGCGAACAGATTTCCCCGCGACGGCTCGCCGGGCGTGGCGACGCCGCGCTGGTCGCGGCCCGCATCGCGCCCGTGACGCGCCACATCGGGCTGATCCCGGTGGCGACGGTGACCCATACCGAGCCCTTCCACATCTCCAAATCCATTGCAACCCTTGACTATGTCTCGCACGGCCGGGCGGGCTGGCAGCCGCGGGTCAGCTCCACCGCGCACGAGGCGGCGCTGTTCGGCCGCCGGGACGGATCGCTGGACGGCTTGTTCGAGGAGGCCGTTGACTACGTCGACGTGGTACGCCGGCTCTGGGACAGCTGGGAGGACGACGCGATTATCCGCGACGCGACCACCGGCCGCTACGTCGACGTCGACAAACTGCACTACATCGACTTCGTCGGAAAGTTCTTCTCGGTGAAAGGGCCGTCGATCACACCACGCCCGCCGCAGGGTCAGCCGGTCGTCGCCGCGTTGGCCCACCTCGGACCGGTTTATGAATTCGCTGCTGCCAGTGCTGATCTCGTGTTCATCACGCCCTCCGACGAGACCTCGTTGCGCAGCATCCTCGACGAGGTGTCCGCCGCCGGTGGCGCGCGGCTCAAGGTCTATGCCGACGTGGTGGTGTCGTTCGGCGGTGACGGCGATCCCCGCTCCGATGCGCTCAACTTCACCGGAGATCCACAGGAATTGGTGGACCTGCTGCTGGAGTGGCAGCGCCTCGGCATCGACGGCGCGCGGTTGCGACCGGCAGTCAACGCCACCGATCTGCCGGTGATCGTCGACGACGTGGTTCCCCTACTGCAGCGGGCCGGCCGATTCCGTACCGCCTATCGCGATGGCGAAACGCTGCGCGCCCGACTCGGCCTTCCGGTGGCGCCCAACCGATATGCGGTGGTGAAGCGATGAACGTTCCGCTGTCAATTCTGGACCTCGCGCCGATCAGCGCGGGGGACGACGCCGCGACGGCGTTGCGCAACACCATCGAACTGGCCCAACGTGCCGAAGGCTGGGGTTTTCGCCGCTACTGGGTGGCCGAGCACCACTTCGTCGCTGTGGCCAGTGCCGCTCCGGCGGTGTTGATCGGACAAATCGCGGCCGCTACCAACACGATTCACGTGGGTGCTGCGGCGGTGCAGCTGGGATACACCACCGCCATCGCGGTCGTCGAAAGTTTCGGAATGCTGGAGGCCTTCTATCCCGGGCGCATCGATCTCGGTGTCGGCCGGTCCGGGCAGCGCCGCTCCGAGGAATACAAACCCAAGAAGACGACGGAACCCCGGCCGCCGCGGGTGTGGCACGAGGTGGACGGTGTCGTCGTTCCGACTCCCTTCGACCTGCGCGGGCTGCTCGATCTCGAACAGTTGCAGGCGACGATGGGAATCCTGCAGCAGCCGGAGGCGCTATCACCCGACTTCGCCGAGCAGGTCAACGACATTCTCGCCTTCCTCGATGGCACATATCGGGTCGGCAAATTCGACGTGCATGCGGTGCCGGGCGAAGGTACTGGGCTGCGGCCGTGGATCTTCGGCAGCACCCGGGGACAAAGCGCGCGGGTTGCCGGAGCCCTGGGACTGCCGTTCGTGGCCAGCTATCACATCACGCCGGCCACCGCGCTGGAGGCGATAGAAGCCTACCGCGAGACGTTCGTGCCGTCGGCGGCGTTGGCGAAGCCCTACGTGGTGGTGTCGGCCGACATCGTGGTCGCCGATGACAGCGCCGCCGCGCAGCGGTTGGCCGCCGGCTACGGCCATTGGGTGTACTCGATCCGAACCGGCTTGGGCGCCATGCCTTATCCCGACCCCGACGACCTTCCACCGCTGACCGAAGAGCAGTTGGCCGTCGTAAAGGACCGGATCACAACGCAATTCGTCGGTACCGCGGACGAGGTGGCCGAACGGTTAGAGGCACTGCAGCGGGTGACCGGCGCCGACGAACTGGTGATCACGTCGGTGACGCACCGGCAGTCCGACCGGCTGCGGTCCCATGAGCTGATCGCCAAGCGCTGGGGCTTGACCGAATGAGCATCAGAAACGGGAAGCACCGCAAGCCGATTCACTTGGCTGCCCACTTCCCGGGCGTCAACAACACCACCGTGTGGGCCGACCCCACGGCGGGCAGCCAGATCGAATTCGACTCGTTCGTGCACCTGGCCCGCACCGCCGAGCGGGGACTGTTCGACTTCTTCTTCCTCGCCGAAGGGTTGCGACTGCGTGAGCACCGCGGCCGGATCTACGATCTCGACGTCGTGGGCCGGCCGGACACCTTCACCGTGCTGGCGGCGCTGGCGGCTGTCACCGACCGGATCGGGCTGACTGGGACGATCAACACCACCTTCAACGAACCATTCGAGGTGGCAAGACAATTCGCCACCCTTGACCACCTGTCCGGTGGTCGCGGCGGCTGGAACATCGTCACCTCGTCGGATACGTTCACCGGCGCCAACTTCCGGCGCGGCGGGTTCCTGGATCATGCCGACCGATACCGGAGGGCCGAGGAGTTCCTCACCGTCGCACGGCAATTCTGGGACAGCTGGGATGCCGACGCCGTGTTGGCCGATATCGAGGCCGGGGTCTACGTGGATCCGGATCGGATCCGCGCGGTCGAGCATGCGGGTCCCGACTTCGACGTGCGGGGTTTCGCGACGCTACCGGTGGGGCCGCAAGGCCATCCGATCCTGCTGCAGGCCGGTGACTCCGCCGATGGCCGCTCCTTCGGCGCGCGCTATGCCGACGCCTTGTTCACCCTGCATTCGTCACTCGAAGACGGGCAGCGCTACTACGCCGACGTCAAGGGCCGGGCGGCATCTTACGGTCGAGATCCCGACCAGCTCAAGGTTTTTCCGGCGGCAACCTTCGTCCTAGGCGATACCTACGCCGAAGCCGAGGACAAGGCGCGCCACATCCGCTACCAGCAGGTCAGTGGTGCGACGGCGATCGCGATGCTCGAGCAGGTCTGGGGCCGCGACCTGTCGGACTACGACCCGGAGGGCCCGCTACCCGATGTCGATCCGGTCACCGACAGCAGCATCACCGAGGGTCGGGTCCGCCACGTCGACCCGGTAGCGGTCGCCGCCAGTTGGCGCGAACGCGCGGAAGCGGAAAAGTTGTCGATCCGGGAGCTCATCATCGCCGTCACCAGCCGCCAACAGTTCGTTGGCACCGCTGTCCGGATCGCGCACGAGATCGACGAGTACATCCAGGCCGACGCGTGCGACGGGTTCATCCTGGTGCCGCATCTGACGCCGCACGGTCTCGACGAATTCGTCGACCGGGTGGTGCCCCTATTGCAGGAGCGCGACGCTTTCCGCACCGAGTACGCCGGCGAGACGTTGCGAGATCATCTGGGACTCAGTGAGTTCGCGGGGCGTACATGATGATGGCCACACCGAGCAGGCAGATCAGCGCGCCGCAGACATCCCACCGATCGGGGCGAAACCCGTCAAAGCCCATGCCCCACAACAGCGAGCCGGCCACGAAGATGCCGCCATATGCGGCCAGGATGCGACCGAAATGGGCGTCGGCCTGCAGGGTCGCGACAAAGCCGTAGGCGCCCAACGCGATAACGCCCGAGCCCACCCACACCCAGCCGCGATGTTCGCGCACTCCCTGCCACACTAACCAGGCACCGCCGATCTCGAACAGCGCCGCCAGGGCGAACAACGCGATCGACTTGGCAACAGTCACCGAGCGCCCGCTTTTTCCAGTGCCGCGTTTGTCGCTTCGCGGATTGGGCCGCGCCACAGCGGGCCGTGACCGGGCGCCAGGGCCTCGGTCTCCAAAAGGGCCAGCGCCGAAAGGGTTCGGATGCAGCTCTGCTGGCTATAGCTGAAGATCGCGGGCAGCAGTTGCGGCCCGTCGTGACGTATCAGGGGATGCCCGGTGACCAGCGCATCGCCGCTGGCCAGCACGCCGTCGACCAGGTATGAGCAGTGGCCTCCTGTGTGGCCGGGGCTGAAAACGGCCCGCGGGTGGCCCGGCAGCCCCGCGGCGATCTCGGGCGTCAGCGGCTTGGTGGTCGGAATTCCGTCGCGGATCAGGCCGCCGCTGCGCACCACATGGGCGGTCCACACGGCCCACCGTGGCCGCCAGATCCGCAGCGCGAGGTCGAGGACCGATACCTGTTCCAGATACTCCCGCTTGGCGTGGCCGACTTCGTCGGCATGGCAGTACACGGGAGTGCCGTGCTCGCCGGCGAACCAGATCGCCGAGCCCAAATGGTCGATGTGGGCGTGGGTCAGCAGGATCGCGCGCACGTCGCCGGCGTCGTAGCCCAGCATTTTCAGCGAGGCCAGCACCGCCTCGCGGTCGCCGGGATAGCCGGCGTCGATCAGCATCACGCCGGTGTCGTCGGTGACCAGCGTCCAGTTGACGGCCTCACCCCGGGCGAGGTGCACGGTGTCGGTGATTTGAACAAGTCTTGGCGCTGATGCCATGCCCGCGAGTCTAGAAGGGGATAGGAGTAGAAAAGACTCGTGGCTGAACTCAAACTTGGATACAAAGCGTCCGCTGAACAATTCGCTCCGCGCGAGCTCGTCGAACTCGCCGTCGCCGCCGAAGCGCACGGCATGGACAGCGCAACCGTCAGTGACCACTTCCAGCCGTGGCGGCACGAGGGCGGACACGCCCCGTTCTCGCTGGCCTGGATGACCGCGGTCGGCGAGCGCACCAAGCGGCTGATCCTGGGGACCTCGGTGCTGACTCCGACCTTCCGGTACAACCCCGCCGTCATCGCCCAGGCGTTTGCCACGATGGGGTGTCTCTACCCGGATCGCATTTTCCTCGGCGTCGGCACCGGGGAGTCGCTCAACGAGATCGCTACCGGATACGAGGGCGAATGGCCGGAGTTCAAAGAGCGCTACGCCCGGCTGCGCGAATCGGTGCGGCTGATGCGCGAGCTGTGGCTGGGTGACCGGGTCGACTTCGAGGGCGAGTACTACCACACCAAAGGCGCCTCGATCTACGACGTGCCCGAGGGCGGCATCCCGATCTACATCGCGGCGGGTGGACCGCAGGTCGCCAAGTATGCGGGCCGCGCGGGCGACGGCTTCATCTGCACCTCCGGCAAGGGCGAGGAGCTGTACAAGGACAAGCTGATCCCCGCGATGCGCGAGGGCGCCGAAGCGGCGGGCAAGAACCCCGACGAGGTCGACCGGATGATCGAGATCAAGATCTCTTACGACACCGACCCGGACCTGGCGCTGGAGAACACCCGGTTCTGGGCGCCGCTATCGCTGACGGCCGAGCAGAAGACCAGCATTCACGACCCCCTTGAGATGGAGAAGGCCGCCAACGAGCTGCCGATCGAGCAGGTGGCCAAGCGCTGGATCGTGTCATCGGATCCCGACGAAGCGGTCGCGAAGGTCAAGGACTACGTCGACTGGGGCCTCAACCACCTGGTGTTCCACGCGCCCGGGCACGACCAGCGGCGCTTCCTGGAGCTCTTCGAAAAGGATCTGGCGCCCAGGTTGCGGCGACTTGGCTGACACTGGTTCCGTTTCGAAAGCGATCTACATCGCGGCGCCCGAGCCGGAGACCGGCAAGTCGACGATCGCGCTGGGACTACTGAACCGACTGACCGCCACAGTCGCCAAAGTCGGTGTGTTCCGGCCGATCACCCGGCTCGAAGGCGATGGCAAGCGCGGTACAGCCGGGCGCAGCGGATCGCCGGAGGATCCCAGTGAGGATCGCGATTACATCCTGGAGTTGCTGCTGACGCGGACTACCGCGGGCCTGTCCTACGAACAGTGCGTGGGCGTCACCTACCAGCAGATCCACGCCGATACCGACGCGGCGATCGCCAGCATCGTCGACGCCTATCACGCGATGGCGCAGGCCTGCGATGCAGTGGTGATCGTCGGCAGCGACTACACCGATGTCACCGGTCCCGCCGAACTGTCGGTCAATGCGCGCATCGCGGTCAATCTCGGTGCGCCGGTGTTGCTGGCGGTGCGGGCCAAGGACCGCAGCGCCGATCAGGTCGCCGGGGTCGTCGAGATATGTCTGGCCGAGCTGGCCGCGCAGCGTGCCCACACCGCGGCCGTGGTCGCCAACCGGTGCGAGCCCGCGGAGCTTCAGGCAGTCGCGGCCGCGCTGCGCTCGTTCGAACCGCGCACCTATGTGTTGCCGGATGATCCGCTGCTGCTTGCGCCGACGGTGGTCGAATTACAGGCTGCGGTGCACGGCACACTGGTCAGCGGCGACGCCGAACTGGTCGGACGCGAGGCGACGGGCGTGCTGGTGGCGGGAATGACCGCGGACCATGTGCTGGAACGGCTACGCGACGGCATGGCGGTGATCACTCCCGGCGATCGCTCGGATGTGGTGTTGGCCGTCGCGAGTGCGCATGCTGCCGAAGGGTTTCCGTCGCTGTGCTGCCTGATCCTCAACGGCGGCTTCGACCTGCATCCGTCCATCGCGTCGCTGGTGGCCGGCCTGCGGCTGCGGCTACCGATCGTCGCCACCGCGTTGGGCACTTATGACACGGCCAGTGTGGTCGCCGCGGCCCGGGGCCGGGTCACGGCCAGCTCGCACCGCAAGATCGACACCGCCGTGGAGCTGGTGAACAGCCACATGGACGTCGCGGATCTGATTGCGCGGCTGGCTATTCCAATCCCGGCGGTGACTACCCCGCAGATGTTCACCCACCGGCTCACGCAGCAGGCCCGTGCCGATCGCAAGCACATCGTACTTCCCGAAGGGAACGACGACCGGATCCTCAAGGCCGCGGGACGGGTGCTGAAGCGTTCTATCGCGGACCTGACCATCCTGGGCGACGAAGCTCAAATTCGTTTGCGCTCAGCAGAACTCGGAGTCGACCTGCGCAATGCGCGGATCATCGACCCGCATGACGAAGAGCTGTCCGACCGATTCGCCGAGCAGTACGCCGAACTACGCAAGGCGAAGAAAATCACTGTCGAGCGAGCCCACGAGATCGTGCACGACGTCTCGTATTTCGGCACCATGCTGGTGCACAACGGCATGGTTGACGGCATGGTTTCCGGTGCCGCCCACACCACGGCACACACGGTTCGCCCGGCGTTCGAGATCATCCGGACGGCCCCGGACGTCTCGACGGTGTCCAGCATCTTCTTGATGTGCCTGCCCGACCGGGTGCTCGCCTACGGCGACTGCGCGATCGTCCCGGACCCCACGCCCGAGCAGCTCGCCGATATCGCGATCAGCTCGGCACGCACCGCCGCGCAGTTCGGCATCGAGCCGAAAGTGGCGATGCTGTCCTACTCCACCGGCGATTCCGGCAGCGGGGCCGACGTCGACAAGGTCAGGAAGGCAACGGAATTGGTGCGCGTCCGGGATCCGCAGCTACTGGTCGAGGGGCCGATTCAATACGACGCCGCGGTAGAACCTTCGGTCGCGGCGACCAAGCTGCGCGGCTCGGCGGTTGCCGGTCACGCCACCGTGCTGATCTTCCCCGACCTCAACACCGGCAACAACACCTATAAGGCGGTGCAGCGCAGCGCGGGGGCCATCGCGATCGGCCCGGTGCTGCAAGGCCTGCGCAAGCCGGTGAATGACTTGTCCCGCGGCGCGTTGGTGGAAGACATCGTCAACACAATTGCGATCACCGCAATCCAGGCGCAGGGTGTCGGTCATGGCTGATCGGGCTGTGCTCGTCATCAATTCGGGGTCGTCGTCGCTCAAATTCCAGCTGCTGGAACCCGGCTCCGGCGCGACACGCGCCAGCGGGGTCATCGGGGAGATCGGCGAGCCGTCAGGGCGGGCCGCCGACCATGAGGAGGCGCTGCGCCTTGCGTTCCGCCAGCTGGCCGAGGACGGAATCAACCTGAAGTCGAGCGGGTTGTTGGCGGTCGGACATCGAGTCGTGCACGGCGGTCAGGATTTTTACCGCCCGACATTGCTCGACGATGACGTCGTCGCCGACTTGGATAAGCTGTCCGAGCTTGCCCCGCTGCATAATCCGCCCGCGGTGCAGGGCATCAAGGTAGCGCGCAAACTGCTCCCCGACGTCGCACAGATCGCCGTGTTCGATACGGCCTTCTTCCATCACCTGCCCGCCGCGGCCGCTACATACGCGGTGAATCGGGAGCTGGCGCAGCGATACCAGATACGCCGCTACGGATTTCACGGCACGTCGCACCGCTACGTCAGTGAGCAGGCCGCCGCGTTTCTGGGTAGACCGCTCGACAGCCTGAATCAGATCGTGCTGCATCTGGGCAACGGCGCGTCGGCGTCGGCGATCGCCGGTGGCCGGCCGGTCGACACGTCGATGGGTCTGACCCCGTTGGAGGGTCTGGTGATGGGCACCCGCAGCGGCGACATCGACCCCGGCGTGATCAGCTACCTGTGGCGCACCGCGAACATGGATGTGGATGCGATCGAGTCCATGCTCAACAATCGGTCGGGTGTCTGGGGTCTGGCCGGCGAACGCGACTTCCGTAGGCTGCGCGCGATGATCGAATCGGGCGACAGTTCAGCACAATTGGCGTACGAGGTGTTCATTCACCGCTTGCGCAAGTACATCGGTGCTTACTTGGCCGTGCTGGGTCACACCGATGTCATCAGCTTCACCGCGGGGATCGGCGAGAACGATTCGGCGGTGCGTCGCGACGCGATGGCGGGACTGGCAGAGCTGGGGGTCGTGCTCGACGAAAGCCGCAACGCGTCGGCAGGTAAAGGCGCGCAGCGGATTTCGACCGATGATTCACCGATCACCGTGCTGGTCATCTCGACCAACGAGGAGCTGGCCATCGCCCGCGACTGCGCAGACCTGCTGGCGGGATGAGCCGACGCCCGACGCATCGAGTGTGCGCTCACGGCTTTGAGTGTGCGTCCAGGGCGCCGTCGATGCTCACCGACGGGCTTGTGGATAGACGAAATCGCACTCGCCGCTGATGTGCGAGTGTTCGCTACATGCCGTACCTGGGACAACCGTTTATTGGCAGCGTGGCCCTCGCGCGCGGCGCGTTGACCCGCCATCAACTGCAGACGAACCACCGCGCGCTGTTTCCGAATGTCTACCTGTCTAACGATGTCGAGATATCGCTGGAACGGCGGATCATTGCCGCCTGGCTCTGGTCGAAGCGCCGAGGCGTTGTCGCCGGTGCGGCGGCCGCCGCATTGCACGGCGCCCAATGGATTCCCGATGGTGTCCCCGTAGAGCTGATACACGCCAACTCACGTACCCCACCGGGTGTACTGGCCCGGCGTGATGGGCTGCAGGACAACGAGGTACAGCTCGTCGACGGAATGAGTGTGACGACGCCCGAGCGAACTGCCTTCGACATCGGCCGGCGAGGGGCCGTCCACTCGGCGGTCGCGCGGCTGGACACGCTCGCTCGGGCAACGGGCTTCAAGATCGACGACGTGCTGCAGATCGTCGCGTGCCACTCGCGCTCGCCCGGAGTTCGCCGCCTGCGGGCCGCGCTGGAGTTGGTCGACGGTGGTGCTCAGTCGCCGCGGGAGAGCTACTTGCGGCTACTGCTCGTCGACGCGGGCCTGCCCCGGCCGCAAACGCAGATACCGGTGCTCGGGGTAGACGGCATACCGGTCGCATACCTGGACTTAGGCTGGCCGGACCGGCTGGTCGCGGTCGAGTACGACGGCGACCAACATCGGACCGATCGACGGCAATACGTCAAAGACATCCGGCGGCTGGAAATGCTCGAGCAGATGGGCTGGGTCGTCGTCCGGGTCGTGGCCGAGGACCGGCCCGCCGCGATCCTGAGACGGGTCCGCGCCGCATTGGCCGCATCGAGTGTGCGCCAGGGGTTTTGAGTGTGCGCTCAGGTCGACCAGGATGCACACTCGAGCGAAAGGGGGGCGAGCGAAAGGGGGGCGAGCGAAAGGGGGGCGAGCGAAAGGGGGGCGAGCGAAAGCGGGGCGAGCGAAAGCGGGCGGAAGCGAAAGCGGGCGGCGGTAAGCGGAAGCAGAAACTAGAACGTGCTGGTGGGTCGCACCCTGTTGGCCATGTCGACGAGCGTGTAGCGATGCCGCTGGGTGGGCGCTACCCGGGCCAGGCTGCGCAGCGATGCCTCGACACCCAGCCGCAACCCGTGCTGGGTGAACGGGAAGCCGAGGATGTGGTTGGTGCTGGCCTGGTTGGCTTCGAGCCAGTCCATCGCGGCGCCGAGTACCAGCGCGCGAATCTGCAACACCCGCGGCTCGGTGGGCGGCAGCGCCTCCACGCGCCGGGCGGCGTCGCGGATCTGCTCCTCGGTGACTTCATTGGTCGACCGGCCGGACAGCAGGGTCACCGCGCTGGTCAGCCGCGCCGTGGTGAAATGCCGTGAGGTCGCCGGCACTTCGTCGAGGGTGCGCACCGCGCGCATTCGATCACCTGCGGCCGAAAGCGATCTCGCCAACCCGAAAGCCGCCGAGATCACGCCGTCGTTGGTGCGCCACACCGTCCGGTAGAACTTGTCCACGTCGACGTTGCCGGCGAGCTCGCCGGTGGCGGCCAGCGCCAATTTCGGCGCCAGCTCGCCGGGGAAGGTGTCCAGCACCTCGGTGAAATGCTTGATGGCTGAGTCGTAGTCGCCGGTGAGCAACTCGGCGACGGCCCGGAACCAGACCAGTCGCCAGCGCCAGCCCACCCGCTCGGCCAGGTCGTCGAGTTTGCGCGTCGCCTTGGCCACGTCGCCGAGGTCCAGCAGCGCACGGACCTCCATCAGCGGCAGCTCGACGGACTCCGACACGTCGATGCCCTCTGCGGCCAGCGAACCGTGCCGCGCGGCGCGCAACGAGTCCAGGGTCTGCACCGGCTGGGAGAGCACCGTGGCCTGCAGTACCGGGGCGGCGAGGTCGGTCGGATCGACCAGCGGCACCGGCAGCGCCGTCACGATCTCCCGTGCAGTCAGCTTCTCGGAATGCACCTGCCCGTCCAGATACACGTCGGTGTGGGCGACCGACAGGTCCACGCCGAAGGTGGAGCGGCTCGGGCTGAACAGCGTCGACAACCCGGGCCGCGGTATCCCGGAGTCCTGGGCGACGACCTCCCGCAGCACCCCCATCAACTGCCCGGAAATCTCCTCGGCGGAACCGAACCGGCGCCGCGGGTCGGGGTCGATGGCGCGGCGCAGCAGCCGGCCGAACGAGTCGTAGGTGGCCAGCACCGGGTCGTCTTCGGGCAGCCCGTCGACGTAGCGGCCGTTGCGGGTGCGCAGCTTCAGCGTGAGCGCCGCCAGCGTGCGCCCCACGGTGTAAATGTCGGTGGCGATCGTCGGGCCGGTACGCACGATCTCCGGCGCCTGGTAGCCGGGTGTGCCGTAGAGGTAGCCGAACGAGTTGATCCGCGACACCGCGCCCAGGTCGATCAGCTCCAGCTGCTCTTCGGTGAGCATGATGTTCTCGGGCTTGAGGTCGTTGTAGACCAAGCCGATGGAATGCAGATAGCTCAGCGCGGGCAGGATTTCCAGTATGTAGGCGATGGCTTCGGCGACCGGCAGTCTGGGGTCCTTTTTGCCCCGCTTGAGTGACTGCCCACCGATGTACTCCATGACGATGTAGCCGACCGGATCGCCGTGCCGGTCGGTGTGCTCGACGAAGTTGAAGATCTGCACGATCTGCGGGTGGACCACCTCGGCGAGGAACTGCCGCTCGGCCATCGCGATCGCTTGGGCCTCCGCGTCACCGGAATGCACCAGGCCCTTGAGCACCACCGGGCGGTCGTTGACGTTGTGGTCGACGGCCAGGTACACCCAGCCCAGCCCGCCGTGTGCGATGCAGCCCTTGACCTCGTACTGGTTGGCGACGATGTCGCCGGGATTCAACTGGGGCAGGAAGGAATACGGGCTTCCGCAGGACGGGCACTTGCCCTCCGATTCGCCCTTGCCCTCGGATCCGGACCGGCCCACGGGCTTTCCGCAGTTCCAGCAGAACCGCTTACGCTCCGGCACCATCGGATTGGTCATCAGGGCTTCGAGCGGGTCGATGTCGCGTACCCGGGGGATTTCGACCAACCCACCACCGAGCTGCCGGGTAGGCGGAAGCACTCGGGTCGCGACCGTCATCCGGTCTTGCGGTTCGGTGTCCGGGCTGCCGAGCGTGATATGCGGCAGGGAGTCGTCGTCATCGTCGTCCCAGTTGGGACGGAAGAGGGCCTGGGTGGCGTTCGCCCGTCCCGTCGTCGCACCCGTCTGGGTGTCCGGCGGCTGGGTGCCCGGATCGGTGTCGTCGGAACCGGCGTCGGGTTCGGTCTCGACCATCAGTCCACATACCTGGGTACGGGCGGGGCGGGCGCTGGGCCGAGAACCGTTAACCACTTGCGGTACAAGGTGTTCCACGTGCCGTCTCGGCGGATTCGTTCCAGCGTGCCGTTGACGAACCGGACCAACCCGGTGTTGTCCAGATTGATCCCGATGCCGTAGGGCTGGGTGGCCATGTTCGGTCCGACGATGTGCAGATACGGGTCTTCCTCGACCAGCCCGGCCAGGATCGAGTCGTCGGTGCTGACGGCGTCGATCTCCCGCTGCTGCATGGCGACCAGGCAGTCCGCCCAGTTCACCACAGACACGATGACCGGCGGCGGGTCGATCTGGCGGATTCGGTGCAACGACGTGGTGCCCCTGGCCACACAGACGCGCTTGCCGGACAGGTCGGCCACCTTGGCGATCTGCGAGTCGCGCGAGGCCAGGATGCGCTGGTTGGCGTCGAGGTAGACGGTGGAGAAGTTCACCTGCTTGCGGCGGTCGCAGGTGATGGTCATCGTCTTCACGACGATGTCGACCTCGGAGTGCTGCAGCGCGGTGATGCGTTCGTCGGACGACAGGATTCGGTATTCGACGTGCGAAGGGGCACCGAAGATGTCGCGCGCGATCTCACCGGCGATGTCGACGTCGAAACCGGTGATCTCGCCGGTGATCGGGTCGCGGAAGCTGAACAGGTTGCTGCCGATGTCGAGCCCGACGATCAGCCGGCCGCGGGCCCGGATGTCGGCCACCGCGGCGTCGGCCTCGGGCTTGGTGGCGAATGGGCGCAGGCTGGCGGTGGCGTTGCAATCCTGGCTGGCTTCATCCGGCGGCAGTGGCGGTTCTGCCGACAGTTGCTCCATGCCGACCGGGGTGGGCGGCGGCAAGGTCGGCGCGGTGGCCACGGTCAGCGATTCGGTGTGCCCGCAACCCGCCAGCAGGATCGCCGTGGCGAGCACAACGCACGCCCGGCGGGTCCTGGGCAGACGGTCCATTATCGATACTCTTTCAGCCGCGGCCACAGGCCCAAAGCGACAGCGATCGCGGCCCCCAGGCTGAGCACCACACCGCCGACCTGGGCGCCGGACAGCCCGCTGCGGGCGTTGATCACGTCGTTGCGCAGATGCGTGCGGCACTGGGTCATGGCCTTGCCCAACTGGTCTTCGAGCTTGTCGAACGCGGGGGTCGAGTCGTCTTCGGCACTGCCCAGCGCGATCTGGGTGGCCGAGCGATAGTTACCGACCGATATGTAGGAGTTGATGCGGTCGTTGGCTTGGCGCCAGCGGACCAGCAGCTGGTCGGCGCCCTGCAGGTCGGGTTTGTCGACGGCATCGCTGCGGGCCATGTACTGGTCGATCTGCTGATGCATGAAGTCGATGCGCTGATAGAACGACTGTTTGCGGATCTGCTCGTCGCCGCGCCGAATCAGCGACAGCGTCTCGTCGGCCCGGGCCTGCTGCGCGGTGATCGCCACGCTGGTCACGGTCTTGAGCGACTCGGCCGCCGTGTCTTTCGCGCTACGGCTGGCGGCCGTGGAGATTGTTAGCGCAGTCCCGACCCACACCACCATGACAAGGATACCGAGCGCGCCCACGACCAGCCCCGGGTTGATCCGTCGCCTGGTCCGCCGGGCCAGCCAGCGGTGTGAGAACACGCCGAAGACCACCGTGGTGGCAATGACGAGGACCACCGGAGCCGGGAAATGCGTGGACGCGGTGGTTTCCGAGTCCACCCGCTCTGCCGTCGCCTGGTAGAGCTGCGCCGCGTCGGGCAGGATCGTCGACTGCATCAGGCCCGAGGCTTCCGACAGGTACGACGAACCGACCGGGTTGCCCTCCCGGTTGTTGGTCCGCGCAATCTCGATCAGGCCCGTATAGACGGCCAGCTCGGCGTTGATCTTGCCGAGCAGCTGCACCAGCGGCTCATCGGTCAGGCCGCTCGAAGCGCGGGTCACGGCGACCGCCGCGTCGGTGATGGCCTGCTCGTAGCGCATCCGCACCGGCCACGGCTCGGCCTGGGCGATGAACGCCGTGGCCGCCGCGGCGTCGGCCACCGACAGCGTCGTGTAGAGCCGTCCGGCCGCGAACGCCAGCGGTTCGGTGTGGTTGAGCACGGTGGACAGCACCTGCTGGCGGTGGTTGATCGTGGTCGAAGTCGCGAAGGCGCTGGAGACCCCGAGTGCCGCCAAGACGATGCCGATCGTCAGGATGCGGCCCGGGGTCGTCGAGATGAACCACCAACGGGGGTGGGCCGGTTCGCCCGGCGACTGCGACCCCAGCGGTTCGGTTGACGGGTGCGCCAGCTCAACCGTCACGTCTGTTCAGACCTCAACTTTCGGTCTCCGGAATGCGCTACTCGAACCTGTATAAGCGAATTCTAAGAGAATGTCGGGACGGATGGGGGGAGGCGGACCCAATTTCGGTGATCGCCTGCATATCCTGAACGCGTGCATGGCGACGGTGACGGATGGGTGATATCCGACAACGGCGCCCACTACTGGGGTCGGTACGGCGCGGCCGGTTTGCTGGTGCGGGCCCCACGGCCTGACGGTACCCCTGCGGTGCTTTTGCAGCATCGGGCGGTCTGGAGCCATCAGGGCGGCACCTGGGGGTTGCCGGGCGGTGCGCGGGACAGCCACGAGAGTCCGGAGGAGACGGCGGTCCGCGAGGCCCACGAAGAGGCCGGTCTGTCGGCCGAGCGCCTCGCGGTGCGGGCGACCGTGGTCACCGCACAGGTCACCGGACTCGCCGGTACGCACTGGACCTACACGACTGTCGTCGCCGACGCCGGCGAGTTGCTGCACACGGTGCCCAACCGGGAAAGCGCCGAGATGCGCTGGGTCGCCGAGAACGAGGTGACCGACCTGCCGCTGCATCCTGGCTTCGCCGCCAGCTGGGAACGGCTGCGCACCGCGACGGCGCTGGTTCCGCTGGGCCGCGGCGACCAACGGCGCCAGCACCTGCCGCGAACGCTGGAGATCGACGACGGAGTCTTCGTCTGGTGCATGCCCGGTGATGCGGATCAGGCGCCGTCGCAGCTCAGTCCCCGGATCAGCTCGCTGCTAGAAGCGCTGACCTGAGCCGCTCGGCCGCGGCCCGGGGGTCGTCGGCCGCGGTGATCGCGCGCACCACCACGATTCGACGGGCTCCGGCCGCGAGCACCTCGGGCAGCCGCCGCTCGTCGATGCCCCCGATCGCGAACCACGGTTTGGCGGTCCCGACGGCGGTCGCGGCGCGGACCAGTCCCAGCCCCGGGGCCGCGCGCCCCGGTTTGGTGGGGGTGGGCCAGCACGGGCCCACGCAGAAATAGTCGGCAACATCGTCGGCGGCCGCGGCGACCTGGTCGGCGTCGTGGGTGGACAGGCCGATCAGCGGGTTCGGCCCGACGATTTCGCGAGCCACCGCCGGCGGCAGGTCGCCCTGTCCCAGGTGCAGCACGTCGGCCCCGGCCGCGCGGGCGATGTCGGCCCGGTCGTTGACCGCGAACAGCGCGCCGTGCCGGCGTGCCGCGTCCGCGAGGATCTGGCAGGCGGCCAGCTCGTCGCGCGCCTCCAGCGGGCCGAACTGCTGTTCACCGACCGAGCCCTTGTCGCGCAGCTGGATGATGTCCACCCCGCCGGCCAGGGCGGCGTCGGCGAATTGGGCCAGGTCGCCGCGTTCGCGCCGCGCGTCGGTACACAGATACAGCCGCGCGGCGGTAAGACGGGTGGCGGGATCGTGCACACCGCGACGCTAGCGCGCTAGCGTAGAACCCGAACAACGAGATACACGGGAGTCCCGGGCGATCTGCGGGGCTGAGAGTGGGCACAGCCGGGACAACCGGAGCTGCCCTTACCGTCACACCTGATCCGGATCATGCCGGCGAAGGGAGCTGAAGATGCCTTCAGAGGTAGGGGCGCTGGCCGTCGTCGGCGGCGGCGTCATCGGGCTGTCGGTGGCGCGCCGGGCGGCGCAGGCCGGATGGTCGGTGCGGGTGCACCGCACCGACGAGCACGGGGCGTCCTGGGTCGCCGGCGGCATGCTCGCCCCGCACAGCGAAGCCTGGCCCGGTGAGGAACGATTGCTGCGGCTGGGCCTGGAGTCGCTGCGGCTGTGGCGTGAGGGCGGCTATCTGGACGGGTTGCCGCCGGAGGTGGTCACCGCCCGCGAGTCGCTGGTGGTGGCCGTCGACCGGGCTGACGCCGCCGACTTGCGCACCGTCGCGGACTGGCTGGCCGGCCAGGGACATCCAGTGGTCTGGGAGCCTGCCGCCCGTGACGTCGAACCACTTCTGGCGCAAGGCATCCGGCACGGCTTCCGGGCGCCTACCGAGCTGGCCGTCGACAACCGCGCGATCCTCGACGCACTGTCGGCGGACTGCGACCGGCTCGGCGTCGAGTGGGCACCCGCGGCGCACGAGCTGTCGCGGGTCGCGGGTGACGCGGTGGTGATCGCCAACGGCATCGACGCGCCGGCGTTATGGCCCGGCCTGCCGGTGCGCCCGGTGAAGGGCGAGGTGTTGCGGCTGCGCTGGCGGAAGGGCTGTATGCCGCTGCTGGGCAGAGTGATTCGGGCGCGCGTGCATGGTCGCCAGGTGTACGTGGTGCCGCGTGCCGATGGGGTGGTGGTGGGCGCGACGCAGTACGAGCACGGCCGCGACACCGCCCCGGTCGTGTCCGGCGTGCGCGACCTGCTGGACGACGCGTGTGCGGTGCTGCCGGCGCTGGGCGAGTACGAGCTGGCCGAGTGCGCCGCCGGGCTGCGCCCGATGACACCGGATAATCTGCCCCTCGTGCATCGCTTGGACGAACGCACTCTGGTCGCCTCCGGGCACGGCCGGTCAGGGTTTCTGCTGGCGCCGTGGACCGCCGAACAGATTGTGTCCGAACTCGTTCCGGTTGGAGTGCGCTGATGATCGTGGTAGTCAACGAAAATGCGGTCGAGATCGACGGACAGACCACCGTCGCCGGGTTGCTGGAGTCGCTGGGCTTCCCACAACGGGGTGTCGCGGTAGCCATGGACGACGCCGTGCTGCCGCGGTCTAGTTGGACCACAAAGCTTTTCGATGGGGCTCGGCTCGAGATAGTGACGGCGGTGCAGGGTGGCTAGGTCTAATGTGCCCCTCTCTACCCCGCAAGCGGGAGGTACCCCCACAGCGGGCCATGCTGACCCGCATCCTCACGGGGCGGAATCCAAGTTGACGATCGCGGACCGCAGCTTCGCTTCGCGGCTGATCATGGGAACCGGGGGAGCGACAAGCCTGGCAGTGCTTCAGGAGGCGCTGACCGCCTCGGGCACCGAGTTGACCACCGTCGCGATGCGCCGGGTCGACTCCGAGGGCGGGACCGGATTGCTGGACCTGCTCAATCGGCTCGGCATCACCCCGCTGCCCAACACGGCGGGGTGCCGCAGCGCGGCCGAAGCGGTGCTCACCGCCCAGCTGGCCCGCGAAGCGCTGAACACCAACTGGGTCAAACTCGAAGTGATCGCCGACGAACGCACGCTGTTGCCTGATGCGATCGAATTAGTCCGGGCCGCAGAACAATTGGTCGATGACGGGTTCGTGGTCCTGCCCTACACCAACGACGACCCGGCGCTCGCCCACCGGCTGGAGGACACGGGTTGCGCCGCAGTGATGCCGTTGGGTTCGCCGATCGGGACCGGCCTGGGCATCACCAACCCGCACAACATCGAGATGATCGTCGCGCGGGCCGGCGTTCCGGTGATTCTCGACGCCGGCATCGGCACGGCGAGTGACGCTGCGCTGGCGATGGAATTGGGTTGTGACGCGGTGCTGTTGGCCACCGCGGTGACCCGGGCCACCGACCCGCCCGGCATGGCCGCCGCGATGGCGGCCGCGGTGACCGCCGGCTACCTGGCGCGACGTGCCGGGCGAATCCCGAAACGCTTCTGGGCGCAGGCTTCCAGTCCGCAACGATGAAAAGATATGTAGCACTGGGTAGCTCGATGGCCGCCGGTCCCGGCATCCGGCCGCGTGCCCAAGGCGCTCCCCGATGGTCGGGCCGATCGGCCCGCAACTACCCGCATCAGGTCGCCGAACGGATGAACCTCGAGCTACTGGACGTCACCTTTTCCGGTGCGACCACCGCCCACCTGCTCGCCGATCCTCAGCACGGTGCTTTGCCCCAGACCGCCGCGCTGGACGGCTCGGAGGACTTGGTCACCGTCACCATCGGTGGCAACGACGTCGGCTACGTTCCGCTGCTGATGGCGGCGGCACTGCCGCGGCCGGCCCGGCGGCTACCGCTGCTGGGCAGCCGGATCGCCGAGATGCTCGACCGTGATGCGCGTGACCGGGCCCTGGATGAGGTGTTCGATTCCTTGTGCGCGGTCGGCAAGGCGGTGCGCGAGCGGGCTCCACGCGCACGGGTGTTCTTCGTCGACTACCTGACCATCCTGCCGCCCGCGGGAACCCCCGCGCCGCCGATTTCGGAGCCGGATGCCGACCTGGGCCGCCACGTCGCGGCCACCCTGGAACGACTCACTGCCGATGCGGCCGCGGCAACCGGCTGCGAGGTCATCGGCGCCGCCGCGGCCAGCCGGGCACATCATGCATGGTCTGCGCAGCCGTGGACGACCACACCGGCGAGATACGTTGTGCCGCTGCCCGGCCGGCCCGCGCCGCTGCATCCGAACAGCGCCGGGATGCGCGCGGTCGCGGAACTCGTTGTGGCCCAACTGTAAACGTCAGGCGTTTGCCTGCCACCACTTGTACAGCGCGGGGACGTCAGTCTTGGAAAAGATGGAGCCCAAGACGTTCTTGCCGTCGACGGTCCAGAGCACCAAGCTGACGTCTTTGTACGTGCCGCAAGCCATTTGGCCGCCCGACTGGTCGGAACTGCCTTGGTGCCAGGGGCCGGGATCTTTGCTGCCGCTGCCGCTGCACGAGGAGAGGGTCACGTCTCTGAGGTTGGACGCGTAAGCACCGCTCAAATCGTTACCGCTCTTGAAGAGCTGGTAGATAGCGGAAGCCGGTCCGTTGGAATCGGGGCTTTGCCCGCATTGGAGCTCTGCGACTTCGGCACCCGTCAATGCAGTGGATTGACAATTGTTGAGGCCGTAGCCCTTCGCCAGCGAAGCGGCCAGGGTGTTGACGTCTGCGGAGCTGCCGGTGGTGTCCGCGGTCGCGGTGGCGGTACCGACGCAGAAAAAGCTAGCCGTAAGTGCTGCGGCCGCCGCGGCGCGCAGCGTGTTGGTCGGGTTGAGCATCCTCGACTCCTGAGGTTGTCGGACCGCCGGGACTGACCCAGCAAAGTGTTTGCCAGAATGATCGTAGAGCTAAACGACGGCGACGCAACCAATTCCGCCGAATACCATTTACACTGGCAACATTCCGGGTGACTCGGGCACGGAACCTGTTGCCGCCCAACCGGGAAACGTCAGCCGTTGTTTCGCCACCACTGGTAGAGCGACGGGACGTCGCTGCCGGAGCTGCGAATCACGCCCAGCATGTTCTTGGTGTCATTGGTCCAAATGATTTCCGCATGGCCTTGAAAGGTCCCGCACGCCACCGATCCCGCTTTGGTGGTGGAGCTGCCTTGATGCCACGGCGTCGGCGAGGAAGCATCGCCGCAGTTACCCACGGTGTCACCCGCGACGAGCGCCGTGAACGAGTTTGCCAGATCGTTGCCGTCGCCGAACAGGAGATACTTGCCCAGCATCGGCCCGCTGGGGTCGGGACTCGGCCCGCACTGCAGGTAGGCCAGCGCGCCGGTGGGAACCGCCTGGGCGGTGCAGTTGTTGAGGCCGTATCCCTTCGACAGCGCACCGGCCAACGTGTTGAGATCCGCACCGCTACCGGTATTGGGATCGGCGGTCGCAGTCGCGGCGCCCGCAAACGCGAAACCGGCCACGAGCGCCGCGGCCGCCGGGGCGCGCAGCGCGTCGGTCAGAGGTGACATCCAACGACTCCTTAGCGTTGCCGGGCGGCCGTGTGACTACACGAATCGTAGGCCCATGTCCAAGCTGTGTAACGCGATCCGCCGGACATTGTCTTGCTGCGCCATATTCGCCGCTGACCTGCGCAATTGGTGATGACATCCGAGCGGATGCAGGCAACGAATTTCGGCTGCACATCGGCTTCTGTCGGGTCCGGGCGGCGGGGAGCGCCCCTGCGGCGACGTCGATGTCGGGAACCTCGGCGAACTGATTCTTGCGTACGTAGTGCCCTGTCGACTTCGCTCAGGTATGGTAAGCACCGCTTCACGCCAGCTAACTTCTCGTGACTGGAGAATCCATGACTGCACAACCGCCACCCCCGGGCTACCCGCCGCAGCAGCCCGCCGGGCAGCAACCGGATAACTACTTGGTGTGGTCCATTTTGGCGACGCTGTTCTGCTGCCTGCCCTTCGGCGTCGTGGCAATCGTCAAATCCACTCAGGTGAGTGGATTGTGGGCGCAGGGTCAGTACGCCGAGGCTCAGGCGGCCGCCGATGCCGCTAAGAAGTGGGTGAAGTGGTCGGTCATCGCCGCGGTTGTGAGCGCTGTCCTCTACGGCATCGTGGTGGCGATCATTGCGTTGACCGCCGACACCTCAACTCCCGCGGCGCTTGCCGCAATGATCTAAAGGGGTTGCATTTCCGGTGACCCTCCAGTGGTCCCTTCCGCGTGGGCTCGGTGCCCCGCTGATGGTCGCTGCGTCCGCGACACTGGTTTGTGCCGCTACCTGGGTGGGTGATCCGACCACCCCGGGTGGCCCGTTGCCGGTATGTCCCACCAAGGCGCTGCTGGGTATCGACTGTCCCGGATGCGGCAGCCTGCGAATGCTCTATTCGCTCTTGCACGGCAATGTGATGGCGGCCGCCAGGTTCAACGCGTTGGGCTTGGCGGCAGTCGTGTTGTTGGTGTGGGCCTACCTGGTCTGGACCTACGGCCGGGTGACGGGTAGGCGGATCAGGAGCTGGCAACACCAGCGCTGGGCGGCCACCGTGACGCTGTCGTTGGTGGTGGTTTGGTTTGTGGTCCGCAACATTCCGTTTGCCCCATTCAGCGGGTTGCATGTCTGATTTCACGCCGCGGTGAGCCGACTGCCCTGACGAGCGACGGGCGTCTAACCTTGGGCGCGATGGTGAACAAATCACGAACGCCGGCGGCGCTGCTCGCCGCGGTCGCCCTCGCCGCATTGTCGACAGGCTGTTTTCATCGGTCGGTCAACTCAGAGCCGGCGGGTGATCCTGCCGCGGCGGTGTTCGCCGGCACCGTGCACGACAAGGTCACGGCCGACGCGATGATGATGCACCTGACAAAGCTTCAGGACATCGCCAATGCCAATAACGGCACTCGGGCGGTCGGCACCCCCGGCTATGAAGCCAGTGTCGATTATGTGGTTAACACGTTGCGCCACAGCGGTTTCGATGTGCAAACGCCCGAGTTCTCGGCCCGCGTCTTTCACGCCGACAAGCCGGCCGTGACGGTCGGCGGCAAGGCCGTCGAATCGCGTGCGCTGGAATACAGCCTCGGCACGGGACCCGACGGGGTGAGCGGACCGTTGCTGGTGCTGTCGGCGGGCAACGGCGAGGGCTGCACGGCTCCCGACTACGGCAACCTTGCGGTGCAGGGCGCGGTGGTGTTGGTGAACCGCGGCACCTGCCCGTTCGCGCAGAAGGAGAACGCCGCGGTGCAGCGTGGAGCCGTGGCGATGATCGTCGCCGACAACGTCGACGAGGAGCAGATGGGCGGCACCCTTGGGGCGCAGACCGAGGTGAAGATTCCGGCGGTCGGGGTCACCAAGTCCACCGGAATGCAACTGCGCGCCCAGTCGGGACCGACCACGATCAAGCTGAACGCCAGCAGCCAGAATTTCAAAGCGCGCAACATCATTGCGCAGACCAAGACGGGATCGCCCACCGATGTGGTGATGGCGGGCGCCCACCTGGACAGCGTGCCCGAGGGGCCGGGTATCAACGATAATGGCTCTGGCGTAGCCGCGGTCTTGGAAACCGCAGTGCAGCTGGGGAATTCGCCGCAAGTGCACAACGCGGTGCGTTTCGCCTTCTGGGGTGCCGAGGAACTCGGATTGATCGGATCACGCGACTATGTCGAATCCCTGAATATCGACGACCTCAAAAACATTGCGCTGTACCTCAACTTCGACATGCTCGCCTCGCCGAACCCCGGCTACTTCACCTACGACGGGGACCAATCCCTGCCCACGGACACCCGCGGCCAACCGGTGGTACCGGAAGGCTCGGCCGGGATCGAGCGCACATTCGTCGCCTACCTGAAGTCGGCCGGCAAGACCGCGCAGGACACCTCTTTCGACGGACGCTCCGACTACGACGGCTTCACCTTGGCCGGCATCCCGGCGGGCGGCCTGTTCTCCGGCGCGGAGTCCAAGAAGTCCGCCGATCAAGCCAAGCTGTGGGGCGGCGCGGCAGACGAGCCGTTCGATCCGAACTATCACAAGAAGACCGACACCCTCGATCACATCGATCGCACCTCGCTGGGCATCAATGGCGCCGGCGTCGCCTACGCGGTGGCTCTGTACGCCCAAGACCTCTCCGGACGTAACGGGGTTCCAGTCATGGTGGACCGCACCCGCCACGTGCTCGCAAAGCCATGATCGGGCCGATGATCCGCCGGCTGTGCTCAGTGGTGGTGCTGACCGGGCTGGTGGCGGGCTGCTCGTCGCCGCGGCCGGGACCGCCGGGTGCCCCGCCGGACCTCGGTCGGGCGCTGGCCGCAAAGGTTACCGCGGACGGGATGTTCGTCCACCTGCGTGCGCTGCAGGATATCGCCAACGCCAACAAGGGCAACCGGGCCGAGGGGACGCCGGGTTACGAAGCCAGCGTCGACTATGTCGCGAAGGTATTGCGCGGCAAGGGGTTCGAAGTGGCCACGCCGCAGTTTGACCGGTTGTACGCGGTGTCGCCGGGTAAGCCGTCGCTGACGATCGCCGGCAGCAACTATTCGGTCGACCAGGCTTCGTTGCTGGTCCGCACGCCGGCCGGTGGCCTCACCGGCCAACCGGTTCGGCCCACGCAACCGTCGGGCTGCGCGCCGGGCGACTACCCGGCCGCGCTGCCCGTGGGTGCGATCGCGGTCGTCGACGACGCCCATTGCTCGGTCGTCGACAAACAGAACAGCGCGAAGGCCAAGTCGGCGGCGGCACTCATCGTGGTGAGCTCACCCAACGGTCAGGGCGCCCCGGCCACATTGTTCACCCCGGGCTACTACAAGCAGCTGACCATGCCGGTTGCCGTGGTGGGTAGCTACGGCGGCAGTGCGCTGGCCCACGCCAGCGCGCCGGTGCGACTGGTGCTGGATGCGGAGAACAGCAAGATCACATCGCGAAATATCTTGGCGCAGACCAAGACCGGTTCGCCGAACGACGTGATCATGGTCGGTGCCCATCTCGACGGCCCGCGTGCCGGGCCGGGTATCAACGACAATGGGTCCGGGGTGGCCGCGGTGCTGGAAACGGCGCTGCAACTGGGCCCGTTGGCGCCGGTGAACAACGCGGTGCGCTTCGTATTCTGGGGAGCCGACGAGGACGGGCTCAACGGCGTGATGGATTACGTGTTCGGCCTGGATGACCAGCAGCTCAACGACCTCGCGATGTACCTGAACTTCAATCTGCTCGGTTCGCCCAACGCCGGCTTCTTCACCGACGACGGTGATCAGTCGGGTCCGCCCGGACAGGGGATCACGTTCGGCGATGTGCCCGAGGGGTCGGCCGGTATCGAACGCACCCTGTCCGGCTATCTCAACTTGGCCGGAAAGCGGCCCGCCGACATGCCATTGGGCACCCGGACCGACTACCACCCCTTCATGATCGCTGGCGTGCCGGTAGGCGGCATGAGCACCGGGGCGTCGCAGCTGAAAACCCCTGTGCAAGCGCGCTTGTGGGGCGGCCAGGTTGGGGTCGGGTTCGATCCCAACTTCCAGAGCTCCCGGGACACGATCGACAACATCAACCGGGAAGCATTGGCCGTCATGGGTTCTGGCGTGGCATTCGCGGTGGGCAGCTATGCCGAGTCGATTTCAGGCGTCAACGGCGTCCCACCCCACGGCAAAAGGCATCGGACCCGAGTGCCCTAGCGGCGTTTGCTGGGGTCGCTCATTTCTCCTCCGCTAGTCAACCAGCGGATCTAGAATGAGACCCTTTGATGCTGCCGTGCAGTCGGGTCGGGATGAGGTTGGTCATGAAGAACCACGGGCAAGATCGACGTCGGCGCCATGGCGGTCGCACGCGTGCCGTGCTCGGTTCGCTGGGGGCGGCAATTGCCTGTGCAACCACGGTGCTTGTGGTAGCGGGGTGTACCACCGTCCTCGAGGGGCGACCCCTGTCGATGCTCAACGACCCCTTTCGGGTGGGCGATCTTGCGGCTACCAACGGCCCCAGCGGGCCCCGCGCGAACGGACCCGCGACGAACGGCACGGTGGTCAACACCGACAATGGGGCGATCGACAAGTTGTCGTTGCTGTCGGTTAACGATATCGAGGACTACTGGAAATCGACGTACAGCCAGTCGCTGAAGGGAACGTTCCTTCCCGTCGCCAAACTGGTCTCCTACGACTCCAACGATCCGAGCAGTCCCATCGTTTGCCACAACGAGACGTACAAGCTCGTCAACGCCTTTTTCACGTCGCGCTGCAACTTGATCGCCTGGGATCGCGGGGTGTTCATGCCCGTCGCGCAACGCTACTTCGGCGACATGTCGGTCACCGGCGTGCTGGCGCACGAGTTCGGACACGCCCTGCAGCAGATGGCGAAGCTGGTGACGAGAAGGGACCCCACGATCGTCCGTGAGCAGCAGGCCGACTGCTTTGCGGGCGTGTATCTGTATTGGGTCGCCGCCGGCAAGTCCCCGCGCTTCACGCTGAGCACCGCCGACGGGCTCGACCATGTGCTGGCCGGGATCATCACCACCCGTGACCCGGTGATGGATGCCGAGACCGAGAACGACGACGAGCACGGCTCGGCGCTGGACCGGGTCAGCGCCTTCCAGATGGGCTTCATCAGTGGCGCTTCGGCCTGCGCCGGGATCAATACGCAGGAAATCGCGCAGCGCCGCGGCGACCTGCCCAAGGGTTTGCAGACCGATCCGAACGGCGACCCGGAGACCGGTGAGGTGCCGCTCAACGAAGACACCTTGTCGACCCTGATGGAGCTGTTGGGAAAGGTGTTCTCACCGACGAATCCGCCGACGCTGTCGTTCCAGACGGACGGTTGCCCGGATGCCAAACCCAGTCCACCCGCGTCCTACTGCCCGGCCACCAACACCATCCTGGTCGACCTGTCCGGTCTGGCGGCGATGGCGAAGGTGTCTGACGAGAAGGAACACACCCTGCCGCAGGGTGACGACACCGCCCTTTCGGTCGTCATGTCGAGATACGCGCTCGCGGTACAGCACGAACGCGGTCTGCCGATGCAGAGCCCGTGGACCGCGCTGCGCACCGCGTGCCTGACCGGTGTGGTGCACCGCAAGATGGCCGAACCGATCGACACCCCCTCGCACAAGGAGTTGTTGCTGACCGCCGGTGACCTCGACGAGGCCGTCGCCGGGTTGCTCACCAACCATATGGTCGCCAGCGACGCGGATGGGACCAGTGTGCCGGCCGGCTTCACGCGCATCGCGGCGTTCCGTGGCGGCGTGGCCGGCAACATGGATGCGTGCTACTCGCGCTATCCGGGCTGAGCCCTTAGAGTAAGGCCCACTCGACCTCAGGAGGCGTCCGTGACGGAAGAACCGCCCAGCTATCCGCCGCCACCGGGCGAGTCCGGGTATCCCCCGCCGGGGCAGGGCTATTCGCCCCCGCCGGGGCCCGGCTACTCACCCCCGCCGGGGCAGGGCTATTCGCCCCCGCCGGGACCCGGCTACCCGCAAGCCGTCGGGACCAACGGCATGGCGATCGCCTCGTTGGTCTGTTCGTTGTTGGGATGGCTCTGCGGTATCGGGCCGGTCTTGGGCATCATCTTCGGCATCCTCGCCCTGGGCAAGATCAAACAAACCGGTGAAGGCGGCCGCGGGTTGGCAATCGCCGGAATAGCGATCGGTGCGGTGCTGATCGTGTTCGGCATCATCGGCGGGATCCTCTCGGTGATCAGCGGCAGTTTTGAAGAACACCACCACTATTCGGGCGCTCCCGCTGTGGTCCTCACCGTGGACGCTGTTGCACTACCGGTGAGCCTCGACGATGCTGCCTAACTGCTTGGCGCGCAGCCGATCTCGGTGATTCGAGGAATCAGTTCGTCACCGAGACGACGGATGAAGCCGACCGGATCGGGGTTGCCCGGTACCGGCCCAGCGTTGATCATGTCGACGCCTAGCTTGGCGTAGCTTTCCGCGGTTTTCAGGTATTCATCGACGTTCTCGAACGGGTCGACCACCAAAAGGCCTACCGTCTTGCGGATTTCAGCGGGGTCGCGGCCGACCTTGTCGCAGTGGCGATTCAGCACATCGATCTTATGTTGGAGTTCGTCGACGTCGGACGACATGCTGTTCCACACGTCGGCATACTGCGCGACCAGCCGCAGCGTCTTCTTCTCGCCGTCGCCGCCGATCAGAATTGGCGGGCGCCGAATCGGTTGCGGTTCACAGATCGTCTCGGCCAGCTGGTAGTGCTTGCCTTCGTACGGCCCGTTGTCGTCGCTCCACATCTGCCGGCAGATTTGCAGCGTCTCTTCCAGCATCTCGAAGCGCTGGCTCAGCGGCGGATACGGAATGCCCAGGGCCGCATGCTCGCGGTCGTACCACGCCGCGCCCAGGCCCAGCATCGAGCGGCCCTGCGACAGCACGTCGAGCGTGGTGACCGTTTTGGCCAGCACTCCCGGATAGCGGTAGGTGACCCCCGTGACCAACAGGGTCAGGTCGATCGTAGTCGTTTGCCCGGCAAGGAAACCCAGCGATGTATAGCCCTCGAGGAACGGATCTTCGGCGGGCCGTCCGATGGTCTCCATCTGAAGGAAATGGTCGGCCAAGGTAAACATCGTCACGCCTGCTTGTTCGGCGGTTTTGGCCGCGTCCGCCAATGTCGGACCCAGCTGAGCCGGGTCGCCGGGCAGAAAGTCGATAAAGTGCACACCTAATTCCATTGCAACCAACGTCCTTTCATGATTCGGTCAATCGTTCGAGCAATGACAGCGCGTCGAGGATGGTGCGACGTTCGGCTTCGGAATAGCGCTCCTGCAAGATGCGTGCCAGCCACTCCTCCCGCACTTGGCGGTCGCTTTCGGCGCGCTGACGGCCCGCCTCGGTCAACGAGACCACCTGGCGCCGACCATCTTCGGGGTCGGGCGCGCGCTCGATGAGTCCGCGTTGACCCAAGGCGGCCAGGATGGTGGCCATCGACTGGGGACGTACCCGCTCGGCGCCGGCCAACGCGCTCGCCGACGATGCCCCGTCTTTCCAGAGCCGGGTGAGCACCGCTGTCTGTGACGGGGTGAGATCGCTACGGACCTCGACGTCCCTCAACCGACGCCGTAGGCGGCTGAAGACCACTCGAATATCCCGAGCGGCGGTTGCAGCGGACTCGCCGATGCCATCCATCCCACCACCCTAAACTAGACAGTTAAAGCTGTCCAGTTTGGACTGACTAAATGCTGCTTCCCGCCACAGCGACGGGGTCTTCCGCCTCAGCGCAACAGGCGCAGCGCCGCGTCCACCGCGAGCGCGGGTACGTCGAGGGTCTTCGAACGCAAGTCGTGTCGGGCACCGGTGATTTCGACAACTTCGGTCGGTGCGGCGATCAGCGCGGCGGCATCGCGCACCTCGGCCGGGGTGCCGAACGGGTCCGACGTTCCGTGCGTGAAGACGGTAGGCACCCGGATATCGGGCAGGTGTTCGGTGCGGGCGCGTTCCGGTTTTCCCGGCGGATGGACCGGATAGGAAAACAGCGTCAAGACGTCCACCTGCGCGGGGCTCGCCTCGGCGACCACCATCGACGTCTGCCGACCCCCGTAGGAATGCCCGCCCGCGATCAGCGGCCCGTTGTTGAGGCTGCGGCACAGGGTGATTGCCTCGTCAATGCCGGCGCGGTCGGTCGCCGCGGAGCCGGACGGCGGTCCCTTGGGCCGGCGCCGGCGGTACGGCAGGTTGTACCGTATCGCCAGCCAGCCGCGCCGCGCCCATTCGTCGCAAACTCGTTGCAGCAGCTCGGATTCACGGTCACCTCCGGCGCCGTGGGTAAGCACCACTATCCCTTTCGGACCACCCTTTGGGCCCACGTCAGGTTGGTGTGCGATGCCCGCGATCCGGTCGAGATCCATCATGACAGGCGAAACAGTGGGGACACGGGGCCGTGGCCGTGGCCGAGCGGGTAGGCGGCGCGCAAGCATTCGGTGACCCATCGCTTCCCGAACTCGACGGCCTCGGGCACGGTGAACCCGTGGGCCAGCGCGCAGGCGATCGCGGCCGCCAGCGTGTCACCGCCACCGTGGTCGTTGCCGGTCGCGATCCGCTGTGCATCGAATTCGTGGAAATCCGCCCCGTCATACAGCAGGTCGCAGCTGCGCTGTGACGACCACAGGTGACCACCCTTCACCAAAACCCACTGTGGGCCCAGCGCATGGAGTGCCTTGGCCGCCGCACGCTGCGACTTCGCGTCCACCACATCGATGCCGACCAGCAGGCGGACCTCGTCGAGATTCGGCGTCACCAGCGTCGCCAACGGAAACAGTTGATTGCGAAGCGAATCCAGGGCAGCCGGCGCCATCAGCGCATCACCGTGCATGGACGCCGCGACCGGATCGACGACGAGCGGGATCGCCAAACCGAGCCGGCGCCAGGTGGTGGCCACGGTGTCGATGATGCGCGGCGACGCCAACATCCCGGTCTTGGCGGCCTGAATGCCGATGTCGGTGACCACGGCTTCGATCTGGCCGGCGACCACCTCGTCTGGGACTTCGTGAAAGCTCTTGACCCCCAAGGTGTTCTGCACGGTGACCGCAGTAACCGCAATGCACGCGTGCACACCCAGCATCGCGATGGTGCGCATATCGGCTTCGATGCCCGCGCCGCCCCCGGAGTCCGATCCGGCGATGGACAACACCCGCGGCGGCGTTGTACCGGGCGGTGCGAGCGGCAGGAAATTCACTGCGTGATCGGCAGATACACCCGATTACCGTGGTCGGCGAACTCGGCCGACTTCTCCGCCATTCCGGTGGCGAACATGGCCTCGATGTCCTCTTCGGTCTCCAGGCCGTGTTTGGCGGCATAGTCGCGGACATCCTGCGTGATGCGCATCGAGCAGAACTTCGGCCCGCACATCGAACAGAAATGTGCGGTCTTGGCGGGCTCGGCCGGCAGCGTTTCGTCGTGGTACTCCCGCGCGGTGTCGGGATCCAGCGACAGCGCGAACTGGTCGTTCCACCGGAACTCGAATCGTGCCGTGCTCAAGGCGTTGTCGCGCTCCTGGGCGTGCGGGTGTCCCTTCGCCAGATCACCGGCGTGCGCGGCAATCTTGTAGGCGATCACCCCGTCCTTGACGTCCTTGCGGTCCGGTAGGCCCAGGTGCTCCTTGGGCGTCACGTAACACAGCATCGCGGTACCGGCCTGGGCGATGATGGCCGCGCCGATCGCCGAGGTGATGTGGTCGTATGCCGGCGCGATGTCGGTGGCCAGCGGGCCCAGTGTGTAGAACGGGGCCTCCTCGCACCATTCCTCTTCGAGTCGCACGTTCTCGACGATCTTGTGCATCGGGACGTGTCCCGGGCCCTCGATCATCACCTGCACGCCATGGGATTTCGCGATCTTGGTCAGCTCACCCAGGGTGCGTAGCTCGGCGAACTGTGCCGCGTCGTTGGCGTCGGCGATCGAGCCCGGCCGGAGTCCGTCGCCAAGGGAGAAGGTGACGTCGTAGCGGGCGAAGATTTCGCAGAGCTCGTGGAAGTTGGTGTACAGGAACGACTCCTGGTGATGTGCCAGGCACCACGCCGCCATGATCGAGCCGCCGCGGCTGACGATGCCGGTGACCCGCTTGGCGGTCAGCGGCACGTAGCGCAGCAGCACGCCGGCGTGCACCGTCATGTAGTCCACACCCTGCTCGCACTGCTCGATCACGGTGTCGCGGTACAGCTCCCAGGTCAGCTCGGTCGGGTCGCCCTTGGTCTTCTCCAGCGCCTGGTAGATCGGCACCGTGCCGACCGGGACCGGCGAGTTACGCAGGATCCACTCGCGGGTCTCGTGGATGTTCTTGCCGGTGGACAGGTCCATGATGGTGTCCGCACCCCACCGGGTGGCCCACACCATCTTGTCGACCTCCTCGGCGATCGACGACGTCACCGCCGAGTTGCCGATGTTCGCATTGACCTTTGTCGCGAAGGCCTTGCCGATGATCATCGGCTCGATCTCCGGGTGGTTGTGATTGGCCGGGATGACCGCACGTCCGCGGGCGACCTCGTCTCGCACCAGTTCGGCGGACATGCCTTCGCGGACGGCGATGAACGCCATCTCCGCGGTGATCTCCCCGGCTCGGGCGCGCTGCAGCTGGGTGCCGCGGTCGCGGACCAGGCCGGGCCGGGCCGGCAGACCGGCGGCCAGGTCGATCGTCGCACCCGGATCCGTGTAGGGACCCGAGGTGTCGTACAGGTCGAAGTCGTCTCCGTTGGACAGGTGCACTCGTCGCAGCGGCACCCGGAGTGTGGTTCCATCCGGGCCCGCTATTTCGCGGTAAGCCTTGCTGCTACCCCAGATGGGTCCGGTGGTCACGGAGGGTGCAGTGGTTTCGGATAAGGTGTCGGTCATTTTCATCTCCCTACGCCGGCATTACCCGGTCAGGTTCGTACGGTCGACGGCCCCAAGCCGTCCTCTCAGCACACTCGGCGTGCGCTCCCGCGGTTGTTTACTTTTCGGTGGCCAAAAAACGCCTGCACGCGACGTTACCCCCACCTGGGTCATTCGCGCCGCACGGGCGCAGAAGCTGGCCGGAAAACCACTTCAATCAGTGGATTCTCTACCGTGAATCGCCTGGAGTGGAAAGATGAAGACGTGCAGCAGCCCAAGCAAACGGGCCCCGCGACCGTCACCCGGGCGCCGAAGCGGCCGACCAGCGCGACCGCGGACGGCGCGCTCGCGTATCTCACTGTCGGCACCTTCCGGTTCTGGTTCGACGGTGAGCGCTGGGAGTGGTCCGACGAGGTCGCGCGGATGCACGGCTACGAACCCGGGACGGTCGCTCCGACGACGAAATTGATGTTGTCCCACAAGCACCCCGATGATCGGGAACACGTCCGGGATCTGCTCCTGCACGCCTTGCATTCCGGGGAGGCTTTCTCGAGCCGGCACCGGTTTGTCGATACGTCCGGCGGCGTGCACGAGGCGATCGTCGTGGCCGATCGCATCCTGGACGACGGCTCGGGCGCGGTGCAGGGGACGGCAGGCTATTACATCGACCTCACCGGCACTTTCGACGAAGCCCGCAACGAGAGCCGCCAGGAGGTGCTCGACGAAGCGCTGCCGGATCTGTTCGAAAACCGCGCGGCCATCGAGCAGGCCAAGGGTGTGATGATGGCCGTCTACCGGATCAGCCCCGACCAGGCCTTCCGGGTGCTGCAATGGCGTTCGCAGGAGACCAACGTCAAGTTGCGCACGCTGGCCAAGCAACTGATCCACGAGGTCAGCGGCCTGCCGCCAATGTCGGCGGCCGTCCAGAGCCAGTTCGACCATCTGTTGCTGACGGTCCACGAGCACATTCCGGCGGAAAACGGCCGCTAGACCTCTTCCATCGCCTCGCCGATTTCTTCCAGCAGCCGGTTGTGGTGATTGCTGGCCAGCAGGTGTCCGGCCACGATGACCAGGGCGACCGGCCAGTCGATGAGCTCCAGGGCGGCCAGGGCGGCCAGACCGCCGTAGTACGCCAGCTGTTCGGGCCGCGGAATCTCGGTCTGCCCGACCAGCGGCAACTTCACGACGAAGGTTTCGCCTTCGCGAATTTTCTCCACCGCGTCGCGCTGTGAGGTTGTCCGGCGAGTTTTCTTTTCCGCCATCATTTGCCTTTCAGTAACGAGGGGTTTCCCAACTCGCCGGGTGACTTGGTCACCGTCGGACCTATGTCGACGACCGACTCCCTGGCCGATCCGATATTTTCGTCTGTCGCTTCGGTGCTGCGCGTGCCGTTGCTCGAACTCTATGCGCTTCTGTGGCGCGTCGGGATCGTGGAGATTGTCCAGCCCGATCGGACGCATCGCCGAGCCCCGCGGTTTTCATCTCGGGTCGCTCCGAGGGCCACGGGGACGCTCTGCCCGGACCCGTCAGCCCACGCTGCGGGGCGGCCACACAGTCAGTCGCGGCGCGCGTCGGCGTAGGTCGGCTCCCGGTCAGTTCGTGCTGCGCAACTCGGCGGCGCCGGCCCGGCGCCCCGCCGTCTTCTTGGCGGGCGACTTGGCCGCGGACTTGCGCGGTGCGGCTTTTTGCGGCGTCGACTCGCTGGGTACCGGCGTGAGGTTGGCCTTGGCCGGGACTCCCGGTTTCCGGTTGAGCCGGTGCAACACCAACGCGCCACCGCCGACGGCCAACAGCACCGGCCACTCGATCAGGCCGGCCACGCCCAGCGCGCTGATGGCCAGTGCGGCCGCGGGAGTCGAATGGCTGCCCGAGTTGATGCCACGCTTGATGCCCTCCGCGGCGCCGGTGACACCACCGACGATTCCATTGATTGCGGCGCCCCCGACGGCGCCCGCGGCGGCGGTGGTGGCATCTGCCGCGCGATTGACAGTTTTCCCCGCGTTACGGACTGCCCCTCCGACGACGCCCATGATGACTCCTGGTTCTTCGGTCGCTCTATTGCAACTGCGTAGCCACATGTATACCCGCCGAACGGGAAGTTAACAGCGGCCACGAAAATTGTTCACGTATCTAATACGCGAAATGTTGCCACGTCGCAAAGGCACAGACAACGCGAGACATCTGGAATGCCCGCGGTCTACTCAGGATTCAGGTCGATCAAAACCGGTGCATGATCACTGGGGGCCTTGCCTTTGCGCTCGTCCCGGACGATCTGCGCATCGGCCACCCGCCCGGCCAGCGCCGGCGAGGCGAGAATGAAGTCGATGCGCATGCCTTGCTTTTTCGGAAACCGGAGCTGGGTGTAATCCCAGTAGGTGTAGACGCCGGGACCCGGAGTGAAAGGCCTTACTACATCGGTGAATTGCGCGTCGACAATGGCTTTGAACGCTTGGCGTTCCGGCTCGGACACATGCGTGGCACCGGCAAAGAATTCGGTGCTCCACACGTCTTCGTCGGTCGGGGCGATATTCCAGTCGCCGACCATGGCGATCTGTGCCGCGGGATCGTCGTGTAGCCAGCCGGCCGCCGTATCGCGCAGGGCGGCAAGCCAATCCAGCTTGTAGGCGTAGTGCGGATCGGCCAGGGCGCGGCCGTTGGGCACGTACAGGCTCCAGACCCGGACGCCGCCGCAGGTGGCGCCCAGGGCGCGGGCTTCCGCGGTGGCCGCCACCTCCGGCTTACTGCTCCACGTGGGTTGGCCGTCGAATCCGATCTCCACCTCGTCCAGCCCCACGCGAGAGGCGATTGCCACGCCGTTCCATTGATTGAAGCCGACGTGCGCGACCTCGTAGCCGAGTTCCAGGAACGGCAGGGTGGGGAATTGGCTGTCGGAACACTTGGTCTCCTGCATGGCCAGCACGTCGACGTCGGCGCGGGCGAGCCAGTCGACGACTCGGTCCAGGCGAGTGCGAATCGAATTCACATTCCAGGTCGCCAGGCGTAGGCGCGGCGAACGCAAACGCGGCGAAGCCGGGTGGATGGGCGCACCTCCCGCTTGCGGGGGAGGGTCGCCGGCATCGACCGGGCCGTCGGGCATGGCTAGACGGTATCCCAGGCACGCGACCGGGCTCCGAAGTAGCGGCGGCGATGGTGCAGCCGGAAGCCCAGCCGCTCGGCGAGGTCGTCGGCGCCCTCGGCGACTTCCAGGTAGGCGCGGGTGGCGCCGCGACGCGCACCCCAGGAAAGCAGTTCCTCGCACTCCAGGCTGGCGGCACCGCCGGCCGCGCGGACCTCGGAGAGGCCCACCCAGCGGGTCCCGTCGGGCGCATCGGTCACCGCCGCGCGGGCGAATTCGCCGAGCCGGCGATCGCCCGGCCATTGCTCTGGCGTGACGCTCGGCAGATCGCGCACCGACACCCGCTCGGAATGCTCGGCCACCAGGTCGGGCGGCAACGCCAACAAACGATCCGGGATGGCCAGCCGCGGGCTCAGGCCGCGATTGTCGTACCAGGCGACGATCGCGGGGACCGAGCTGAGCCGGGCGGAGATATCCAGTGGCACTGCCGAATTAGCCGTGCGGCCGGTTTCGGGCCCGGCCCGCAGCAGCCAGCCGTCCAGCCAGGCGTGTTCGTCGCCGCCCCAGGCCGTCGCGGCGGCATGCTCGAGCGCCCGGATCGCCGAATTGCGCACCGGCGCGTCGGTCAGGACCCGCAGCGCCACCACATCGGCGGCGGCGAGTTCGACGACTGCGTCCGTCTTCGTCCGCACCCGCACCACCGGATCCACCGCCAGCAGGTGTCCCACCGCATCCGTCAGCGGCGGCACCGATCCTGGCCGACGCCGGTAGCGAACCGTTACTCGGGTTCCGAGGTCCGGCCACGAGACCATCAGTGACCGAACGGATCCGGTCCGTCGCCCGGTGTCCAGGACAGCCCGGGGACGCCCCAGCCGTGGGATTTGACGCTGCGTTTTGCGGCGCGGGCATGCCGGCCGATCAGGCGGTCCAGGTAGAGGAAGCCGTCGAGGTGCCCGGTCTCGTGTTGCAACATCCGGGCGAACAGTCCGGTGCCCTCGATGGTGATCGGCGTGCCGTCGGCGTCGAGGCCGGTGACCCGGGCCCATTTCGCGCGCCCGGTGGGAAATGATTCTCCGGGAACGGAGAGGCAACCCTCGTCGTCGTCGCCGGGATCGGGCATCGTCTCGGGTATCTCGGAGGTCTCCAGGATCGGATTGATGATCACCCCGCGGCGGCGCTCGGTCATTCCGCGATCGTCGGCGCAGTCGTAGACGAACAACCGCAGACCGTGTCCGATCTGGTTGGCGGCCAGCCCGACGCCGTGGGCGGCGTCCATGGTGTCGTACATGTCGGAGATCAATCCGGCGAGGTCTGCCGGTAGCGAACCGTCGGCACCGACGGGCACCGCTTCTGTCGGTGTGTGCAACACCGGATCGCCCACGATGCGAATGGGAACGACTGCCATGGTCGGCTAGCTTAAGGGGCGGCTTCGCAAGCAATGAAGGCAATCGGCCGACTCGCGGGTCTGGATTACGGCTTGAGGGTTCGCGGCGTGGTTCAATATTCGCCGAAACATGCCCCTATATAAGTCAAGTCATTCGAGTACGACGAGTTCGCCGGAAGGGTCCAGGGGAAGCTATATGGACAGCGCCATGGCGCGGGCAAATCGATCGGGGGACGATTCTGAGATCGCCGATGGGCTGACCCGCCGCGAGCACGACATCCTGGCCTTCGAACGTCAGTGGTGGAAATTCGCCGGTGTCAAGGAAGACGCGATCAAGGAGCTGTTCTCGATGTCGGCGACGCGGTACTACCAAGTGCTCAACGCACTAGTCGATCGGCCCGAGGCGCTGGCCGCCGATCCGATGCTGGTGAAGCGGTTGCGGCGATTGCGCGCCAGCCGTCAGAAGGCACGCGCCGCGCGGCGCCTCGGCTTCGAGGTGACCTGACTAGCTACAGTAGGGCTCGATGAAAGAGCGCGTTCCCGATTCGACGGGGCTCCCACTGCGGGCCATGGTGATGGTGCTGTTGTTCCTCGGCGTCATCTTCCTGCTGCTCGGATGGCAGGCGCTGAGCTCCTCCGGGAAGTCCGACGACGACTCGGCTTCGGCCGCCTCGAGCGCGACCAGCTCCAGCAGCCCTGCCGCATCGACCTCGACCAGCCCGAAGCCCGCGGCGACCGATGCCGATGTCCACGTCTTCAACATCTCCGGCAAGGAAGGCATCGCCGGGCACGCCGCTGACCAACTCAAGGCCGGCGGCTTCAAGGTCGTCGACGTCGGGAATCTGACGGTACCCGAAGTGACGGTGACGACGGTGTACTTCACCGACGCCGACGGTGAGCACGCCACCGCCGACGCGGTGGGCAAAAACCTGGGCGCGCCCGTCGAACCGCGCCTCCCCGCACTCAGCGGCCAGCCGCCCGGCGTCATCGTCTTGGTCACGGGCTGACTCCGGGTCCTGAGCCGGGTTAGGCTCTCGCTATGCCTACGCTTGCCGGTCACCGCAACGTCGTTGCCGCCGCCATGTCCGCACTGTCCGCAGCCACCAGCGTCGCTTTGCTGAGTGCGTGTTCGTCGCCCCAGCACGCGTCGTCGGTCCCGGGTACCGTGCCGCCGGTCTGGACGGGATCACCCGCGCCGTCGGGAGCCGCGGCCGCCGAAGGCGAGCGCAAGCCGAGCATCACCACCCATCTGCGGGCGCCCGACGGCACCCAGGTCGCCACGGCGACATTCGACTTCAGCAACGGCTACGCCAGCATCACGATCGCGACGAGCGGAGCGGGGCTGATCACGCCCGGCTTCCACGGTGTGCACATCCACAAAGTGGGCAAGTGCGAGGCCAATTCGGTTGGCCCCACTGGCGGTGCGCCCGGTGACTTTCTCTCCGCGGGCGGCCACTTCCAGGCGCCCGGTCACTCGAACGAGCCCGCCAGCGGGGACCTCACCTCACTGGAGGTTCGTAAAGACGGCTCCGGGACGTTGGTCACCACTACGGACGCCTTCGCGTTGGACGACCTGTTGACGGGTGAGAAGACCGCGATCATCATCCACGCGGGTGCCGACAACTTCGCCAACATCCCGCCGGAGCGCTACAGCCAGACCAACGGGGCGCCGGGTCCGGATGCGATGACGATGAGCACTGGTGACGCCGGCAAGCGAGTGGCGTGCGGTGTCATTGGTGCCGGCTAGCAGGACCGTCCCGCACATCGATTTCGCCCGGTCGCCGCGGCCGACTCTCGGTGTCGAGTGGGAGTTTGCGCTCGTCGACGCACAGACCCGCGACCTGAGCAACGAGGCCACCTCCGTCATCGCCGAGATCGGCGAAAACCCGCGCGTGCACAAGGAATTATTGCGCAACACCGTTGAGGTGGTCAGCGGTATCTGCGACTGCACCGCGCAGGCGATCCAGGATCTGCGCGACACCCTGGGCCCCGCGCGCCGGGTCGTCCGGGACCGCGGCATGGAGCTGTTCTGTGCCGGGGCACACCCATTCGCGCAGTGGACTACCCAGAAGCTCACCGACGCGCCGCGCTACGCAGAGCTGATCAAGCGCACCCAGTGGTGGGGACGGCAGATGCTGATCTGGGGTGTGCATGTACACGTCGGGATCTCCTCGGCACACAAGGTGATGCCGATCATGACGTCACTGCTGAGGTACTACCCGCACCTGCTGGCGCTGTCGGCCTCGTCGCCGTGGTGGACCGGCGTGGACACCGGCTACGCCAGCAACCGGGCCATGATGTTCCAGCAGTTGCCCACCGCCGGGTTGCCGTTCCAGTTTCAGACGTGGCCGGAATTCGAGGGGTTCGTCTACGACCAGAAGAAGACCGGCATCATCGACCATGTCGACGAAGTCCGTTGGGACATCAGGCCTTCGCCACATCTGGGCACACTCGAAGTGCGAGTCTGTGACGGCGTGTCCAACTTGCGAGAGCTGAGCGCGCTGGTCGCGCTGACGCATTGCCTGGTCGTCGACCTGGACCGCAAGCTGGACGCCGACGAGTCGTTGCCGACCATGCCGCCGTGGCACAACCAGGAGAACAAATGGCGCGCGGCTCGCTACGGGCTGGACGCGGAGATCATCCTGGACGCCGACAGCAACGAGCGTTTGGTGACCGACGATCTCGCCGATCTGCTGACCCGGTTGGAGCCGGTCGCGAAGTTGCTGCGCTGCACCGACGAACTCGCGGCGGTGGAGGACATTTGGCGCCACGGTGCTTCCTATCAGCGGCAGCGGCGGGTGGCCGAAGAGCACGACGGCGATCTGCGCGCGGTCGTCGACGCGTTGGTGGGCGAACTGGACATCTGATGGAGCTGGCGATGTTCCCGCTGGAGACGGCGTTGCTGCCGAACCAGGAGCTGCCGTTGCGCATCTTCGAGCCCCGCTACGTCGCGTTGGTGCGGCACTGCGTCGACACCGGTGAGCCCTTCGGCGTGGTGCTGATCTCGCGCGGCCGCGAAGTCGGTGGCGGCGATGCACGATGCGATGTCGGCGTCCTGTGCAGGATCACCGAATGCATCGATCAGGGCGCCGACCGATACTCGCTGCGCAGCCGGACCGGCGAGCGGATTCGGGTGGGCGAGTGGCTGCCCGACGATCCCTACCCCCGCGCGACGGTGAGCCTGTGGCCCGACGAGCCCGGGGAATCCGTGACTGTCGCCCAGCTTGTCGATGTCGAAGACCGGATGATGGCTCTGTTCGAGCGGATCGCCGAAGCGCGCGGCGCCGCACTGCCGGAGCGCGAGGCGCTGCTGGGCCCGGACGAGGATGACCCGGGACAGCGGCTGTTCATGTTGGCGTCTCGCATCCCGATCGGTGCGGCCGACCGCTACGCCGTGCTGTCGGCGCCGTCGGCGGCCGACCGGCTCGTGGCGCTGCGCGAGGCGGTCGACGCGATTGCAGAGATGGTGGAGTTCCAATTGTCGGAATAACGGGCTGTGCTTTCCTATAGGGAAACTAATTGCGCGACTGGATGGTTGAGTGAAGGTACATCTGCAAGTCAACGGATCGCCGACCGGAGCATCGGCAAGTGCGGCCGAGATCGCCGAGACGGGCGCCGACGGCCTGTTCACGTTCGAAGGTCAGCACGATGTGTTCTTCCCGCTGCTCATCGCCGCCAACGAGACCCGCCTGGACTTGATGACCAACGTCGCGATCGCCGCGCCGCGCAGTCCGTTGCACCTGGCCCACGCCGCCTACGATCTACAGGTCTTCAGCGGCGGCAGATTCCGGCTCGGTCTGGGTTCGCAGATCAAAGTCCACATCGAAAAGCGCTATGGCAGCCGGTGGGATCGGCCGGCGGCGCGCATGGCCGAAACGATCGCGGCGATCAAGGCGATATTCGCGGCGTGGGAAGGTCAGTCCCGCTTGAACTTTCGCGGTGAGTTCTTCACACACACTCTGATGGCGCCCAACTTCAACCCGGGCCCCAACCCGTTCGGGCCGCCTCCGGTGCTGATGGGGGCGCTGGGTCCGATCATGACACGCACCGCGGCCGAAGTCGCCGACGGCCTGCTGGTGATGCCCTTCAACAGCGCCCGCCACTTCGCTGACCGCACCCTGCCCGCGATCGATGAGGGATTGCGCCGTTCGCAGCGATCGGCCAACGATTTTCAGCTGATCGCCCAGGCCATGGTCGCGGTCGGCGGCAACGAGGCCGACCTGGCCGCCGCCGTCAACGGTGTCGGTTCGCTGATCGCGTTCTACGGCTCGACACCGGCCTACCTGCCGGTGCTCGAGGTCGAGGGCTGGGCGGACATCCAGCCGGAACTCAACGCGTTGTCCAAGCAGGCTCGCTTCACCGAGATGCGGGGCCTGATCACCGACGACATGGTGGCCCGGATCGGCATCGTCGGAACCCCCGAGCAGTGTGCCCGGCAGATCACCGAGCGGTTCGGCGATCACGTCGACGAAGTGTGTTGCTATTTCCCGGGTTACACGCCATCCAGCACGGACATCGCCGAGCTGATCGGCGCCTTGCACCGGAGCCCGGTACGGCGATGAGCACCGATCTGGTGGTCGACGTCGACGCGGGCGTGGCGGTGCTGACGCTCAATAGACCAGACCACCTCAACGCCTACACCGCGGAGATGGGGGCGTTGTTGAGCGGGGCGTACCGGGACTGCGACGAGGACGACGACGTGCGCGCCATCGTGCTCACCGGGGCGGGCCCGGCGTTTTGCGCGGGTGCCGATTTCTCCGGCGGCGCAACGCCGTTCGAGAGCCCGTCCGACGATGCCGCGTTCTCGGCGTCGCCGATCGACCCGCCGGCGTTCGAATTGCGCAAGCCGGTGATCGCCGCGGTCAACGGCCATGCCATCGGAATCGGGCTGACCATTGCGCTGCAGGCCGACATCCGCGTCGTCGCCGAGGATGCCAAATATGGTGTGGTGCAAGTGCGCCGGGGAGTGATACCCGACTGCATGTCGCACTGGACATTGACGCACCTGACCAATCTCGGCGTGGCCGCCGAGGTGTTGCTGACCGGGCGCACGTTCAACGGCGCGGAGGCAGTGGAGTTCGGCATCGCGAATCGGGCGCTGCCCGCCGGACAGGTGCTCGCTCACGCACTGGAGATGGCCCGCGACATCGCGGTGAACGTCGCGCCGATGTCGGCGGCGCTGTGTAAGCGTCTGTTGTGGGACAGCGCGATCCACAACTACACGCCGCGGCAGGTCGCCTCGCTGGAAACGCGGCTGCACCACCGCGTGATGGGCACCCCCGACGCCCGTGAGGGCGTCGCAGCGTTCTTCGACCGGCGGCGTCCGCGGTTCGGTTCGCGAGTGTCCCGCGACTGGAAAGCGTTGCCGGAGCCGTGAGTACGCATCAGCTTCGTCGAGCCTGTAAATCTGCAGGCTCTCACTCGACTTCGTCCGCAAATGTACAGGCTCGGCGAAACGAGCCCTCAGGCTTTGAGCAAGTCGGCCAGCGCGACACCCAGGTTGTGCAGGTTGGTTTCCAATGAGTAGGTGTCGTCGATCGTCCAGTTGACGATGCCGCCCGAGAGCGCACCGACGATGATGTCGGCCAAAGTTTCTGCGTCGTGGCGCGAACTGACCTCGCCGCGGGAGACTCCTTCCTTGATGAGCTCGCCGAACGTGGCGTGCAGGTTGAATCCACGCTGAATGCCGTAGCCGGTGGTGGCCAGCATCTCGCCGATCAGCTCGCGGTAGGTGTCGCCCGCTTTGACCAGCGTCGTGCCGATGTCGTCGAACACGCCCACCAGCCGCGCCGGGATCGGTTCGTCGGAGCGGTCGAAGACGACGTCGTGCAAATTGACCAATCGCCGCTGCGCCAGTGCGCGGATCATGTCCTGACGGGTCGCGAAGTGGTTGAAGAAGGTCCGGTTCGCGACGTCGGCGCGCTCACAGATTTCCTCGATGGTGGTGGCCGCGACCCCGTGCGCCAGAAACAGGTCGAACGCGGCCACCAGAATCTTTTCCCGCATTTCGATCTTGCGCCGTTCCAGTCTGTTCATGCGCTGGCACACAGCTTCTCGGAAAGCGTCCACCACTCCCCGGCGCGCTGCTCGTCGCGCGCATACGCTGCGCACGCGTCGCTGATCGCGCAGTCTTCCAGGTAGAGCGCGCCCCGGTCGGCCAGCTCGGGGCTTACCGCGGCCCACACCTGGGTGGCCGCACCCTGTTCCGGCGTGGCGAAGTCAAGTAGGCCGTTGTTCGTTTCGCCGCGTAGCGTGCTGTTGTTCACGACGAGCTTGCGGAGGTCTGAGAAATCCTCGCGCGACATATACCGCGCCAGCGCGGTGGCAACGGTGCCGGGATGAACGGCGTAGGCACGAATCCCCAACTCGCGCAACCGCCGGTCGGCTTCTATTGCATGCAGGATGTTCGCCGTCTTGGCGGCGCCGTATGCGACGAACTTGTCGTAGTCGCGGCGCTTCCAGTTGGGATCGTCGAAGTCCACGTCGCCCATCACGTGACCCCCCGAGGACAGGATCACCACCCGGGCTCCCCCCGCCGCGGCCAGCCGCGGGACCAGCAGCCGGGTGAGCTCGAAGTGTCCGAAATGATTTGTCCCGATTTGCAATTCGAACCCATCGCGAGTCCGGCCGAGGGGGGTGAACATCACCCCGGCGTTGTTCATCAACACATGCACCACCGGTGTGATGTCGCGGATCGTCGCCGCCGCCGCACGAACGCTGGACAGTGCGGTGAGGTCGAGCTCGACGGTCGAGGTCGCCGCGCCCGGCACCTCGTCTCGTACCCACCCGGCGGCTTCGGCCAATGCCTGCTGGTTGCGGGCGGCCAGGATCACGTGGGCGCCCGCGGCTGCCAGCGCGCGCGCCGACTCGCGGCCCAGGCCGGATGAGGCGCCGGTGATCACACACACCTTGCCGGACAGGTCGATTCCCTCGACGACCTCATACGCGGTCCGACGGTCGGTCATTGGCGGGCCAGCTGCCAGAGCGGAACGACCGCGGCGGGGTCGCATTCTTCGTCGACGATCCACTTGCACATCCGCCGGATCGGCTCGATGGCGTCCTGAGGCATCGCGATCGCGACACTGCACGCGTAGCCCAGGCTGGTCAGGCGTTGGGCGCCGAACAGCGGCAGCGTGTTTCGTAACTGTCGTTTGAGCGACTCAGGATAGATGCCGATGGTCTGAGTGTAGGCGTTGACTGCCGCGGTCACCCGCTCGATGCTATCGACCGGCACGATGTTGGCGACCCGCCCGGACAGCATCGGCGAATAGTCGACCGGCTCGTCGAATTGGGAGACGACGATGGCGCCCTCGCGCCGCTCGCCACCGATGACGCGGTAGAAGTCGTCGGTCATGCGGGATGCCTCGAGATGATCGAGCAGCTCGCGGTTGGGGTAGCGCGGCGGGGTGCTCACGACGTCGGGCAGCGAGACCAGTTCTCGGTAGATCAATTCGCCGAGCCGATTCGCGTTGGCCAGACCGCCGGCGTCGGTTCCGCTGAGCACGTAGATGACCCGCGCGTTGGCACACCCTTCCTGGTTGGCCACGCCAATGTCCGTCGCGGCGCGCCGTGCCACCTCTCGCAAAGTGTCTTCGTCGGCGAACGCTTCGGCGCCGATGATGGTCGCGCTGCGCTTTGGGTCCAGCGCGATCAGCTCCAAACCCGGTTGGATGTACCGGGTTACGTGTTTGACCGAGGTCATGCCACCCCACGCTACGATCTTTTCGATGTGCTGGGGTTGGTAGAGCGCCTCTTCGACGGCCAGATCGCCACCCTTCCAATATCCGACCGCCAGGTGTCTGGTGATCGGGTGGTCGGGCGCGACATCGGCAAGTGTGCGGGCAATGGCGATCGCGGTGAGCGGATCGTTGGACGGGGCCTTGATGATGGCGTCGGATCGGGTGATCACCGACCGCAGGATCGTCACGGCCGAGACCAATCCGCCGTTGCCCGCCGGGATATGCAGCACTCGGGATCCGAAGGCGCGCACGCGCAGTTCGCGTCCGTCGCGCAATGTGTGCGGGACCCAGCCGTTGAGGTAGTCCAGCCCGACCTGGCTGTCCGCGATTTCGGTGACGTTGTCCCGGGAAAACAAGGGCCGCAGCACGAGATAGCTGTTCTTCATCATCTCCGCCGGCAGCACGTTGGCCACCAGGGAGGCCTCGTAGGCCTCCTGTAGATGCGTGTTCGTCTCGAAGTCCAGCGCGTCGCCCAGGGCGGCCAGCACGTCGAGGATCTCGTCGAAGCTCAGGTCGTAGAGGTCGCTCATCTGCCCGGGGTTTTTGAGCGGCAGCTGCTCGACGTACTTGCCCATGTCCGGGGCCTGGAATCGGGCGGCGCCGATGCGAGTGTCGAATCCGACGAGATCGTCGGTAATGACCTGTCCCCGCAAGAACAGCGGGACGGTGTAGGCGATCACAGGGCGACACCCTTCATGAAGTCCACTGCTTCGTTGTGCACCTCATGTGTTGCGGCGCAGGTGATCCGGTCGTCTTCGACGCCCTGTTTCTCGCTGTAGCGCATGATGTCCGGCTCGAACGCGAGGCTGGCCTGGCCACAGGGGCACTTCAGGTCCCAGTCGATCGTGACTTCGTCGCCCGAGATGACGCCGCCCCAGTGCGCGCGCAGCAGGATGTCGTAGACCGCCGCGCGGCCGGTCTGCACACCGGTACGGGGAAGTGGCTCACTGGTCTCGGGGTCGAGCACGAACGGGATGACCCAGGGGGCGACGTGGTAGCGGCCCTGGCCGCAACCCCAGTGGAAGGTGCTCGACTCGGAGAAGCCATAGCCGACCTGGATGCGCTCGACGCCGAGGAAGTCCTTTATGACAGTCATGAAATCCTCAGGCAGCGCAACACCTTTCATGCCGCCTCCGGTGAGAATCGCTGAGTCGGGCGAGAAGACGTTGCGCACGCCGCGTTCCAATCCGGCCTTGGCGATGTCGTACATCAAGTGGTAGGTGCCGAGCATGAACACCCGTTTGCCGCGTAGCTGCTCGGTGATACGGGTGAAGAAGGCATCCATGTCCTGGGCCTGGCGCGCCTGCATCGCGATGAACTCGTCCTTGCGAGCGGCCAGCGCGGGGTCGATCTCCAGGCGGTCGAGCTCCCCGCGCGACGCCGCTGCCCGCATCTTGGAGGCCAGGAACATCAGGTCGGTGTCGACCGCGAAGGGGTAGAGCGCATGAAACCGGGTTTCGTCGCCACCGGTGAAGCCGCGCTTGATCATGTTGGCAATCCGCAGATGACCGAGCTTGCCGTTGGCGAAGTTCGGCCACACCACATCGACCGACGGGTTGAGTTCGACGTCGGTCGGCTCCTGGCCGAAAGTCTGGAAAAGGCAGATCTTCCACAGCGTCATGCCTTCCGCGGCACCGTGTTTGTCCTTGGGAAGGATTGAGATGGTTCCGGTGGTGCCGCTGGAGGTGATGACCTCGAGCGGTGTCTGCTCGTCGAGTCGCTCGATCCAATCGTCGATCCCGGTGCAGCCGGTGGTATCGACCGCGGACAGGTCGTAGCTGGTCAGCTTGTCCAGCCACCTAGTCATCAAGTCGAAGCGTTTCTTGTCGACCAGTGCGGCCGGGTATGACTTGAACGCGGTGTGCGAAAACAGCAGTGGCACGACGTCGTTGAATTCGTTGAGCTCCGTGATGCCGAGCCGGTCGGCCAGTTTGCGCAGTATCTCGATGCGTTGGTAGTGCTCGCGGAATCGGATGCCCATGGCCTGGCGCTGTAACTCTTCGAGTTCGTCGCGTCCGATGCTGTGCATCTGGGTGTAGGACTGGCCGAAGAACCCGATCGGGTCGTTCATGAATTCGGTGACTGGCCGCGCTGCCGTACTTGTCATCGGGTGATCGTAAGCCCAAAGTGCAGCAGAAAGCAATAATGCAGTTATCTGCAATTAGGCGGCCGCGGAGCGCGCCTCGACCAGCGTCATTGGGCGGTCGCCGATCGCGGATGTCTCGTTGCCGCATGGCGTTTCGGCATGGCCCATCGGCTTGGTGACAAAGCGGGCGCCGACCAGCGCGCCGATAAAATACAGCCCCGCGGCGACCTGTAGCAGCCTGGCGAAACTCGAATCGGTCAGCGTGCCGGCAGTGATCAGCCCCACGCAGGCCACGGAGCTCAGCGCCGAGGTCCTGCCCACCGCGTTTTGTAGAGCGGCGGCGACACCGCTGCGGGCCGGGTCGACCGAACCCAGACTTGCCGCGGCCAGCGGCGTCAGCGTGAGTACGGAACCGATGGCAACCACGATCGTTCCGGGCAGCAGATGGGTGACGATGTCGAATCCGTGACCGGGACGGATGAGCAGTAACCCGAACCCGGCCAGCGTTGGTCCCACGGTCAGGAAGACCCGCGGTCCGAAGCGTGCGGCCAGCTTGCCGACGCGCTTGGCGAAAAGAAACGACACCACGGGGGTGGGCAGGGTGGCCAAACCCGCGACGGTCGCGCAATATCCGGCGACCTCTTGGGTGTAGAGCGAGATGGCAAGGGCTCCCATGGAAATGGCGCCGTAGACGAATGCGGAGGTGACATTGGCGGCCGCGAAGTTACGGATCGCGAACAGACTGAGCGGCACCAAGGGGTGCGTGGCCCGCCGCTGCCATGCCACGAACGCCAGTAGTGCGGCGATGCCGGTGATCAACGACGTGGCGACCCGGGCGTCGGCCCAGCCATGGTCCCTCGATTCGATCAGGGCATACACGGTGCCGGTCAGCCCGGCGGCCGACAAGGCGGCCCCGGCGACATCGAGTGGGGCGCGCTGCGCGGGCCGGGGTACCGGGCACAGCCAAAAGGTCAAGGCGAAACCGATCACCATCGGGACCGCCGACAAGGCATAGATCCATCGCCAGCTCAGCAGGTCCACCGCCATGCCGCCGAGCAGTGGACCGAGTGCGAATGCGGTACCGGTCCAGGCGGTCCAGGACCCAATGGCCGCGGGACGATCCGCGCGATCGAACGTGGAATTGATCAGCGCGAGGGATCCTGGCACCAAAAAAGCCGCACCAAGGCCTTGGACGACCCGCCCGGTGATCAGCATGACCGGCGAGGGCGCGGTGGCAGCCAGCACCGAACCCGCCCCGAATGCCACCAGCCCGAAACGGATGACCGGCACTCGCCCCAACAGATCGGAAATGGAACCGCCCGGCAGAATCATCGCCGCCTGCGCCAGCAGATAGCCGTCGACCACCCATTGCTGCAAGCACAGGCCTCCGCCGAGGTCACGCTCCGTGGCCGGGAGTGCCAGGTTCACGACGGTGACGTCGAAGAAGGCGACCATCGACACCATGGTGGCCACCACCATGACCCGACTCGTCGGCGCGGCAGCAGGCCAATTCCGCAGTGATCCGACCCGGCGTGCGGAACCGAGGCGAACGAGCGCGGGAGCGGGCTCCAGCGCGATCATCGCGGTCTCGCCGGGCTGTCGTGCGGCATCCTGAACCCTCCTCTGGGTGTCGGAATGCGGTGGGCCGACACCCTCTTCGGGATGATCTATACGACCGGGTTACGCGCCAGGGCGCCGCAAGGTTCAGTTACGAGACAGGGACTCGTTGTGGGCCGGGGCGGGCCGCGCGCTGCACCAGCCGCGGTGCCACGACTCGGTGCAGCGGGCCGACCACGGTCCACACCATGCGGGCGGCGATTTTGCGGCCATAGTGCACGCGGGTGGTGAGGGTGGCACGCCGGCCGTCTTGGCGCCGCAGCGTCAGCTCGCCGCGCATCAGGGGTCCACTGGTCGTCAGCACGATCTCGTCGTGATCCGAATGCACGATCGGCCAACCGATTACGTGATCGGGCGAGGAATACGGACCCAGGCGAAATCTCAACACGTGTCGGTGGATCCACAACACCAGGCCGCCGCCCGCGCCCGCAGCGCTGCCCAGCGCGTCGCGGAACATCTGTTCGGCGCCGCGCGCGTCGCCGTTGAGGAGGGGGACTTCGAAGACGTCCGTGTAATCGGCCGCGGTCTCGCCGGTCAGGGTGCCCTCGGCGAACACCGCCGCCGCAACACGTTTCAGCGTCCATCGGGTCACAACGCGATGTGCGCCGCTGCCGATGACCAGGGCGCGATAAATCTTTCCGTGCAGTCCCGGGAAGTCCGCCCAGGTCGTGGCGCGCACTCGGGTGCGGCCCGACGGCGCTATGCCGTTCAGCGGGTCCAACTCGAACACCCACCGGTAGACCGCGAACGCGTGGCGGCCCTTCAGCGCCAACCGTTCCGGCTCCTGTGCGTCGTCGAGCACGAAACCGATTGGCACTCCTGTCGGGTCGTGCGGGTCGTGACACATCACGCGAAGCAGCGCCGACCACGTGTCTACGCGATTCGCGTCGACAGTTATGGCATGCTCATCGATATAGGGTAATCGTTCCATATAGAAGGAATGTACTAGATCATGGCACCTCCGCGGAAGCATGAAACCGATGTGATCCTCGACGCAGCCCGAGCGCTGGTGCTCGAGGGCGGACCGCGTGCGGCCAGCGTGGCGGCGATCGCTAAATCCAGCGGCGCGCCGGCAGGCACGCTGTATCACCGGTTCGGCAACCGCGACGGCATCCTGACCGCGGCATGGCTGCGGGCGCTGGACCGCTTCCAGTCCCGAGCGATGGCGGCCTCGGAGAGCGACGCAGCCGATACGCCGGCCGAAACCGCGGTCGCGATGGCAGTGGCCGCGATCGCTTTCGCGCGGGAACTCCCGCAGGACGCCCGGCTGTTGTTGACCATCCGACCGGCTGACCTGCTCGACGACCAGCCCGACGCCCGATTTCAGGAGACGGTGGCCGCGATGAATGCGCCGCTGACCGAGCAGATCGGTGTATTAGCCCGAAAACTCTATGGGCGCAAAGACTCCCGAACCGTGGACGCCGTCGCGCGCGCCGTCGCCGACTTGCCCTATGCCGTCGTCCGGCGGCACGCGCGCGACGACCCGATGCCGTCCTGGCTGGAGGTCGATGTCGCAGCCTCGGTGCGTGCGGTGCTAGAGAGCTTTGGCGAACGACCGTAACGACTCCACCTGCACAGGGTCCAGGGAGGGTCGCACGTTTTCGCGGGCCGTCTCGAGGTCGGCGGCGGTGACCTCGGCGGCGTCGATGGACCGCCGCATCGCGGTGAGCGCGGCCTCGCGCAGCAGGGCGACGCAGTCGGCCGCGCTGTACCCGTCGAGTTCGGCGGCGATGGCGTCGAGATCGGCATCGGCGCTTAGCGGGATGGATTTGGCTGCGGTCCGCAGGATTTCGCGGCGGGCCGCCGCGTCGGGCGGCTCGACGAACACCCGTCGCTCCAGGCGGCCCGGGCGCAGCAGCGCGGGGTCGATCAGATCTGGCCGGTTGGTGGCACCCAGCACCACGACGTCGCGCAGCGGGTCGATGCCGTCGAGCTCGGTCAGCAGCGCGGCCACCACTCGGTCGGTCACGCCGGAGTCGAAACTCTGGCCACGCCGCGGTGCCAGCGCGTCCACCTCGTCGAGGAAGACCAGCGACGGCGCCGAATCCCGTGCGCGCCGGAACAATTCACGGACCGACTTCTCCGAGGAGCCGACCCATTTGTCCATCAGCTCGGACCCTTTGACGGCGTGCACGCTCAGCTGTCCGGTGCTGGCCAGGGCGCGGACCACAAAAGTCTTGCCGCAGCCGGGCGGCCCGTAGAGCAGTACTCCGCGTGGCGGGTCGACGCCGAGGCGCGCGAAGGTGTCGGGATGCTGCAGCGGCCACAGCACCGCCTCGGTCAGTGCCTGCTTGGCTTCCGTCATGTCGCCGACGTCGTCGAGTGTCAGGTTTCCGACGGTCAGCTCCTCGCTGGCCGAGCGGGACAGCGGCCGGATGACGGACAGGGCGCCGACCAGGTCGTCCTGGTTCAACCTCGGTGGCTGGCCGTCGGCGCTGGCCCGTGATGCCGCCCGCAGCGCGGCTTCCCGCACCAGCGCGGCCAGATCAGCGGCGACGAAACCTGGTGTGCGTCCGGCGATTTCATCGAGGTCCAGGTCGCCGGTGGGCACTGATTTCAGCAGCGTCTCCAGCAGCGATTTGCGTGTCGCGCCGTCGGGCAGCGGCAGGCCGAGTTCCCGGTCGCACAGCTCGGGGGAGCGCAGCCGCGGGTCGAGCTGATCGGGTCGCGCGGATGTGGTGATCAACGCCACGCCGTCGCTGGCCACCGCACTGCGCAGCTCGGCGAGGATCAGGGCGGCCACCGGCTCGGCGGTGGCCGGCAGCAGCGCGTCGGCATCGGTGATCAGCAGTACGCCGCCGCCGTCGCGGACCGCGGTCGCCGCGGCGGCCACGGCCTTGAGCCGGTCTTCGGCCGCCAGGGCACCGACCTCCGGGCCGTCGAGTTCGACCAGCCTGCGGCCCGCGCACACCGCGCGCACCAGCGTCGCCTTGCCGACGCCGGCCGGCCCGGACACCAACACACCCAGATTCGTCGTGGCGCCAAGGGTTTTCAGCAGGTGCGGTTCGTCGAGGGCCAGCTTGAGCCATTCGCTGAGCTTGCGGGCCTGCGCCTGGGAGCCCTTGAGATCCTCGACGTGGATGGCGGGGTCCGCGACGCTGACACGTCCCGGCCGGGGCGCGGCGGCGCCGATGCCAACCCCGTCGCCCCAGGTGACCGACGAATTCGGCTGCACGCTTACCGGTCCGTCGGGGTCCACGCCGGTGACGGTGAGCAACTCCGAGGTCCAGCTGATCCCGACCGCGGCCGCCAGCGCGGTGGCAGCCGCCCGGCTGCCAGGAGGGGCCGAGGCTCCGGGGCCGAGGTCGCGGGGTAGCAACGACACCGCGTCGCCCACGGTCATTACTTTGCCGAGCAGGGCCTGTCGCAGGTGGGCCGATGTAATCGATTGGGTGGCAAGCGAAGAGCCGTTCAGCGTCACCGACCGGGCGCCGTATACCGTGACGCCGCTGACGATAACCGCGGTGCCCTCGCGCAGCCCGGCGTTGGACAGCGTCACGTCGTCGAGTAGCACCGTGCTGACCGGAATCGCCCGGTCGGCGAGCCCCGCCACCGCCGCTGTGGTTCTCGATCCCGTCAGCGACACCGCATCCCATTCCCGGATGCCAAGGGCGGCAATGGCATTGGGGTGCAGCCTAATGACGCCGCGGCGCGAGTCGACTGCTGACGTGTTCAGCCGGGCGGTCAACGTCAGCTGTCCGGACGCCGCGCCAGGCCCTGTCATGGCAATCGCCCACCCGGCTTGCGCAGCCCCAGCCGCGCCATCGATCGCCCGCTCGGTCTGCCCAGCCGGACGATCGGTCGACGATTGGGCTGTGCGCGACGATTCGCGCGCCGTGCGGCGCGCCGTTGCTCGGGCTTTTCGTCCCACGCCTCGGGGTGCGCGGCCAGCCAGCGCTGGTTTCGCACCGCGAAGGGGACGTGGCAGAGATAGGCGATGATGATCACCCAGATTAGGACGTAGGGCGCCAGCACCGCCGCCGCCGCGCAGATCGCCAGGATGGCCAGCAGCGGCGCGGCCCAATTCGGCGGCACCGCCGCCGCGTGCATCTTGCGCATCGGGATCTTGCTGATCATCAGCATCGACGTCCCGGCGATCCAGAGGCACAGGAACGCCGTCGACGACCACCAGCCGCCTTGCGGAAACTGCAACTTGAGCCCGATGAGACCGATCATCGAGACCGCGCCCGCCGGCGCGGGCATGCCGACGAAGAATTCGTGCGTGTAGGCGGGCTGGGTGCCGTCGTCCTGCAGCGCGTTGAACCTCGCCAGCCGCAGCACCACGCATACCGCGTAGAGCAGCACCGCGATCCAGCCGGCCGGCGACGTCTCCAGCAGGGTCACGTACACCACGATCGCCGGGGTGACGCCGAAGTTCACCGCGTCGGCCAGCGAATCGATTTCCGCGCCCATCCGTGACTGCGCGTCCAGGATGCGAGCCACCCGGCCGTCGAGTCCGTCGAGAATCGCCGCCGCCGCGATCAACGCCATCGCCGCCTTCGGCTGGTGCTCGAGGGCGAACTTGATCGACGTCAGCCCCGCGCAGATGGACAGCACCGTCATCGCGCTGGGCAGGATCTGCAGGTTGACCGCCCGGCCCCGAATCCTGTTGGTCATCGCAGGTCGGCCAATACTGTCTCGCCGGCCACCGCGCGCTGTCCGACAGCGACGATGGGCCCGGTGCCCGGGGGCAGGTAGGTGTCCAGCCGTGAACCGAACCGGATCAGGCCGTAGGTGTCCCCGATCGACAGTTTGTCCCCGACATGCGCGTTGCACACGATCCGGCGCGCGACCAGCCCGGCGATCTGCACGGCGACCACCTCGGCGCCGCTGTCGGTTCTGATCCGCACGCTGGTGCGTTCGTTCTCGGCGCTCGCCGAGGGCAGGTCGGCCGAGCCGAAGCGGCCCGGCCGGTGCTGCACCGCGATCACTTCGCCGCCGACCGGGGCGCGCTGCACATGGGCGTCCAAGATCGACAGGAAGATACTGACCCGCGGCAGCGGCGCGTCGCCCATGCTGAGTTCCGCGGGCGGCGCCGCGGTGTCGACCAGGCAGATCACGCCGTCGGCGGGGGCGACGACGGCACCGGACCGGGTGGGCGGCACCCGCGGCGGGTGCCGGAAGAACGCCGCGCAGGCACCGGCGGCCAACAGGCCGGCCCGACGCGGCCATCTCCGGTTGCGTCCGACCAAGGCGACCGCCAAGCTGGCCGAGATGAATGGCAGTCCCGCGGGATGCACCGGCGGCACCGTCGCGCGCACCAACTCGAGCATGTGCCGTGGGCTGATGGTCGGTCCCTGGTAGGACGGGCCTTCCTCAGTGGAAGGGCGGGGGCGTCGTGCCACGGGCGTCATCTTACGGAGCCCCGGTGGCGTGCTGCGTCGTTCGGGCGGGCAACCCGAAAGCATTGAACTAATACGCGGGAAGGCGGTATACGAATTCCGACGCAATCGCAGGCTCGCGACAACCCGGCGATGCGGCTGCGCCGCGCGAAAATCAGCGTCACCGTCATCTTCGTCGCGCACGGGGTGATGGCGGCGTCCTGGGTTGCCCACATTCCCCACGTCAAAGCTCAGCTTGACCTGTCCAACGCGGCGCTCGGCACCGCACTGTTCGGCATGCCGCTGGGCTCGGTCCTGGCCATGGTCTTCTGCCATTGGTCGCTACCCCGGTGGGGCAGCCAGCGGGTGGTTCCCCTCACCCTCGTCGGCTATGCGGCCGCCGGGCCTGGGATCGGCCTGGCCTCCTCCCATTTGTCGCTGTTTGCGGCGCTGGCGGTATGGGGTTTCTTTCAGGGCGGCATGGACGTCGCGATGAACACTGCGGCCGGCACCGTCGAGCGGCTCAGCAAGGCTCCGATCATGGCGCGCTTTCACGGCATGTGGAGCCTCGGGGGCCTGCTGGGAGCGAGTACCGGGGCGGCCTCTGTCGGCGCCGGCGTCGGGCTCACCCCGCTGTTGGTGGTGATGGGGGCCATCGCCCTCGTTGGCGTGGCACCGTTCATCCGCTACCTGATACCCGATCAAGCGACGGCACTCGTTTCGCAGGAGGGGCCGGCGAAGCGCGCCACGTTGACGACGACCGTGGGAATCCTTGCCGCGGTGTCGTTTGCGTCTTTCCTGTCTGAGGGCGCGGCGGCCGACTGGTCGGCCAACTACGCACACAACGTGCTCGGCGCCAGTCCGGGCCTGGCCGCGCTGAGCTATGCCGCGTACACCCTGACGATGGTTGTCACGCGATTGTGGGGCACTCACCTCCAGGCGCGCCTCCGGGCCCGCGTGCTGCTGCCGGCGCTGGCGCTGTTCGCGGCGATCGCGATGGGCGTCACGCTGGCGATCGGCAACCCCGTTGCCAGCGTGATCGGATTCGCCTGCCTGGGAACCGGCGTCGCGTTATTGGTGCCCACCGCGTTCAGCGCCGCCTACTCGGCGGGCAACGCGGGGTCGTCCATTGCCGTCGTTGCCGCCAGCGGCTGGCTGGGCTATCTGCTCGGGCCGCCGCTGATCGGCCACCTTGCCGACTGGATCGGGCTGACGGAGGCGTTGGTGACCATTCCGGTGATGGTCTTCGTCGCGGCGATCGCCGTTCGCTGCACCAGGGCCTTCGACGCCGCCGACGACTTTCACGAAGACGCGGCCGCGGCTTAGCTCAGATCCCAGACCTGCAGCTCGGTTCCGGCGGAAACTTCGACGACGTCTTCGGGGATGTCCAGCAGTCCGTTCGCGGAGGCCAGCCACCGCAGATGGTGCGAGGCCGGCGGCCCGTAGCTGATCACGCTGCCTTCCGAGATGTCGAGAATTGCGCGCCGGAACTGGCGTTTGCCCCGCGGCGAGGTCAACGACTCGGCGAGAATCGCGGACCGGTGCGGACGGTGCGGATCCGGCAGGCCCATGGCCGCGCGCAGCGCGGGACGGATGAACACCTCGAAGGACACCAGCGCGCTGACCGGGTTGCCGGGCAGGGTGACGATCGTCGTGCCGGCGACCCGGCCGACGCCCTGCGGCATCCCGGGTTGCATTGCCACCTTGACGAATTCGACTCCCTGATCACCCTCGCGACCGAAGGCGTCTTTGACGACCTCGTAGGCGCCGGCGCTGACTCCGCCGCTGGTGATGATCAGGTCGGCGTCGCTCGCGTGCCGATCGACGATCGCGCTGAACTGCGCGACGTCGTCTTCGGCGGTCGCGACGGCGATCACGTCGGCGCCTGCCTCACGTACGGCTCCGGCCAGCATGATCGAGTTGGACTCGTAGATCTGTCCGGGCTCTAGCGGGGTGCCCGGCGTCACCAGCTCCGTCCCGGTCGAGACCACCAGCACCCGCTGCCGCGGAATCACCGGCAGCCGCGGCAATCCCAGCGCCGCGCCCAGGCCGAGCACCGCGGGTGTCACGACCTGGCCCCTGCGTAGGACGGTGGTGCCCGGTGCCACGTCTTCGCCCGCCCGGCGGATGTGCTTGCCGGGCTGCGCGCGTGAGCGGATCGCCACCGTGTCCACGCCGCCGTCGGTGTCTTCGACCGGCACAATCCCCGTCGCCCCCGCCGGCAGCGGCGCGCCGGTCATGATGCGGTGCGCGGTTCCGGGTTGCAGCGTCAATGGGTCGGTACGCCCGGCCGGGATGTCCTCGGCGACCGGCAGCACCACCGGGTGATCGTGGGTGGCATCTGCCGTGTCCTCGGCGCGCACGGCGTATCCGTCCATCGCGGAATTGTCGAAAACCGGCAGCGCCAGGTCCGCAACCACGTCGTCGGCCAGGACCAGGCCTTGCGCCTCCGTCAGCGGCACCGTGCCGCCGGGGCGGGCACTGATCATTGCGGCGACAACGCGCTGATGTTCCTCGACTGACCGCACCTGGCCATTATCGGCCCGTCAGATTCCGCTGCCGACGCACTCCCCATCTGCGCCACCCGGACGTAAGGTCGAGAACGTGATTACCGGGTTGGCCCACACCGGGGTGTGCGTCCCGGATTGTGAGGCCGCAGTGGTCTTCTACCGGGACGTATTGGGGCTGCGTGTGCTCTCGCCGCCGTATGTCATGAGCGGTAATGCCATTCGCGACGACATGGGTGAGCTGGTGGCGGATCCCAGCATGAAAGCGGCCATCGTCGGCTTCGCGGACGGCAGCGACCGCGTGCTGGAGGTGATCGAGTACCTCAACGTGGACGGTGACCCTCCCGCCGGCCAGCGTGCCGACGGCCGGGCCCTGACCGATCACGGGCTCTCGCACGTCGCGCTGATCTGTGAAGATCTCGACGCCACCCGGGCCGAGCTCGAAGGCAAAGGAGTCCGTTTCCTCGTCAGCGGAATCGCCGAGGTGGCGCGGGTACGCACCACCTGGTTCGTCGATCCCTGGGGAGTGGTGTTCATCCTGGTGGAGAAGAGCCGGCCGGAGCGACCCTACTTCGCGCAATGGGGATAAAGCCGCGGGTCGGGGTCGTCGGCGCGGGTGCCGGCGGCATCGCGATGGGAATCCAGCTCGCCGCGGGCGGCTACGACTTCACCATCTTCGACCGCGCCGACGGATTCGGAGGCACCTGGCGGCACAACACTTTTCCGGGTGCGGCCTGCGACGTTCCGTCGCATCTGTACTCGTATTCGTTCGCGCTCAACCCCCGATGGTCCAAGACGTACGCGAACCAGCCCGAGATCCTGGCCTACCTCGAGGCAGTGGCCGCCGGGCACGGGCTGGGCCCGCACCTGCGGCCCCACACGTCGATCAGCACTGTGCGCTGGTCGGACAGCCGGCGACGATGGACGCTGGTGGCCGATGGCGGCGATGAGTACGAGTTCGACGTTGTGGTGGGCGCCGTCGGGATGCTCGATGTGCCCCACATTCCCGATATCCCTGGGGCGCAGCGATTTCGGGGCCGCAGATTCCACTCCGCTCGGTGGGATCACAGCAAGTCGACGGCGGGCGAGCGGGTCGCGTCCATCGGCACGGGCGCCAGCGCGATCCAATACGTCCCCGCGATCGCGCGGGAAACGGCGCACCTCACCGTCTTTCAGCGCACCCCGATCTGGATCGCCCCCCGCTTCGATTTCCCGTTCACCCCGGAACAGCACGAAGAGTTCGAGCGGAACCCGGCGGCGGCGCAAAAGCTGCGCGACGAGGCCTTCGACGCCTATGAGGCATCGAGTTTCGACGTCGACGCCGCGCAGACCCGCGAGGCGACCGAGCTTGCCCGCAGCTACCTGCACCGCAAGGTGGGCGACCCCGAACTGCGCGCCAAGTTGACGCCGGACTATCCGGCCGGTTGCAAGCGGCCGCTGATGTCGCGCGAGTGGTACCCCACCTTCGCGTTGCCGAACGTCGGCCTGGAAACGACCGCAATCGCCGAGATCACCGAACGCGGCGTGCGCACCGCCGACGGCGTCGAGCACCGCGTAGACACGATCATCTACGGCACCGGCTTCAAAGCCGCCGACTACCTCGCCAGCATCGACGTGCACGGAAGCGGTGGCCGTCAGTTGCGCGAGGACTGGCGCGACGGCGCCGAAGCCTACCTGGGCACGCTGATCGCCGGATACCCGAACTTCTTTACGCTTTACGGCCCCAACACCAATGGTGTCAACTCGATCATCTACATCCACGAGGCGCAGACGACGTTCATCCGCCGAATACTCGATGTAATGGGCGGTCGCGGGGTACGGACCATCGAGGTCACGCGGGACGCCCAGCGCCGCTACAACGTCGAGATCCAGACCGCGATGGAGGGCAAGGTCTGGCTCGCCTGCACGAACTACTTTCGACATCCCAGCGGCAAGGTTGTCACCCAATTGCCTTACAGCGGAAAGACATTCTTCGAGCGCACTCGTAGCATGATTGCCGACGACTATCACCTGCTCGATTAGCTTGTCGCCCTGGGGAGAATAATCCACACTGATCCAAAGTGTGGTCCCACCGCCGAGCTGCACATCCGGTGCGATGCCGTCGCCGCCCACCCGGTGCTGTGCGCCTCCGCCGCGTCGTGCGCTGTAGAACAAGAACGGCAGACAATTCGGCAGAACAGGGACCCTTTTGAGTGTGACCGCGTTGGCTGTGGCGCTGTTCGTAGCCATCCTCGTTATCTCGCTCTGGCGGGGTGTGAATCTGGGTATCACCTCGGGTGCGGCTGTTCTGATTCTGGCGAGCGTCACCTCGATGTCGTCGCAACAGGTACTCTCAGCGTTCCCCGCCGACCTGTGTGTGCTGATCGTGGGCGTCAGCCTGCTCTTTTCGCACGCACAGCAGAGCGGTGCCATCGACCGCCTGATCGCCCTGTGTACCAACCTGATTGGAGACCGGTCTCACATAGTGCCCTGGGTCGGATTTGCGCTCGGAGCGGTACTGACTACCGTTGGCGGGTTTCCGTCGGCGATCATGGCGTTGGTGGTGCCGCTGATGGCCAAGTTCGCCGTCGCGTATCGGACCAATTACGTCGCCGTGTCAGTGGCGACCGTGCTGGGAGCCATCTCGGGTGGCTTCTCACCGCTGAGCCCCTGCGGGGCGCTGATCCGCACCCTGACTGGCAGGGCCCACCTCTATTACTCGCCGTGGGGGTTATGGGCCATCGTCGTGCTCGGGCACTTGGTCATATCAGCGCTCGTTGTTGTGTTCTATCGAAAAGATCTATCTGCCCGGCACTCTCGAACGTTAGACGCGAACACGTCACCTGAGCGGATCGAGCCCGAGCCGACCAAGGCAGCACGAGTCGATGTGCGCTACCGGTGGGCTTGTGCCGTGTCGCTCGTCGTGTTGGCGATCAGCTCGATCCTGACGAATGTCAACGCCGGCCTGGTGGCTGTCGGCCTGGCTTTTCTGCTGCAGGTGGTCTTTCGGCCCGACGAAGCAACGATTTTGGCGCGCGTGCCGTGGTCGATTGTCATTCTGGTGACCGGTTTGCTGTTATATCTGGGTGCAGCCGAAAAGGCCGGTGTTTTCAACGCGCTCAAAAGCGCCCTGCTGTCGCTATCCGGGCCGGTATGGGGTGTCGCGGCCCTGACGTATTTCACCGCGATACTGTCCAACGTCGAGTCGTCGACCGTCGTCATCGTCGGTGTCGCTGTCCCGCTCTGCATTTCGCTCTGCTCCCACGGAGGGATTCCGTTGTTCTTAGGACTAGTTGCGGTGTCGATGGCTGCAGCGACACCGGTCATGAGTCCGGTGCACGTCGGAGGTGCGCTGATTCTGGGGAACGCCGCCGAGGACAAGGGCAGGCTGACCAAGACGCTGCTGTCGTGGGCGTTCGCCGTGTCGGTGCTGGTGCCCGCGATCGCTATCGGGGCCGCTGCTGTACACCGGTTCTCTGGATAAAGATGCCAAAATGCTTTGGCGGCAACACTATACTCACGGAGGTGACGGTGAATCCGGCAGTGATCTTGTTCGATTTGCAGGGTACGTGCGTCGATTTCTACAACTCCGTCATCGACACCTGCCGTCGCGTGGATGCCGGCCGTCATCCCGACGCCGACTGGGATGGGCTACTGACCGACTGGCGCCGCCATTACGCACAGACCATCGGTTATGGCGCGCAGGGCGGTAAGGCCGCGCCGTGGCGGAGTGCACGCGCGGTGTACCGGGAGGGGCTCGTGCCGCTGCTGCCGTCCTACGGTCTCACGGACTACAGCAGGGACGACGTCGAAGAGCTCGCGCTGGCCTTTGAGGAGCAACGGCGCCCCTGGCCGGATGTTGCTCCCGGCTTAGAACGGTTGACCACCCGCCATACCCTGGGAGTGCTGACAAACATCGATGTCCCGGCAATGACGCGCACCGTGAAAGCGGCCGGCCTGAGGTTTGACCTGCTTTTGTCGGTGCAGATGTTCGGAGCCTTCAAACCCGATCCACGCGCGTACCTGGGCCCGGCCGAATGGCTGGCACTGCGGCCAGATCAAATCATGCTCGTCGCATGCCACGTGTACGACGTGCAAGGTGCGCACGAGCAAGGATTCCAAACGGCTTTCATTCCCCGCCCCGATGAACGCCGGCCTGGGCATGGGGCAGAACCCGCGCCCTCCTACGGGCTCACCGCGCGGGACTTCCTCGACCTCGCAGACCAACTCGGCTGCTAGTCCCTAGACTTGTGTGACTTGCGCGCGCAGCCACGAGATGATCATCGGCACCACCTCGGGTGCCTTGCTCATCGCGACGTGACCGGTGCCCTCGATCAGGTGCACCTCGGTGTTCGGGCGGCCTTCGAAGACCAGGGTGTCCGACTGCGGGATGAAATAATCATCGGCGCCGTTGACGACTAACATCGACGAATTACTCTGTTGCGCAAGCAGTTTCTCTCGATTTAGACCTCCGAGTCCGGCGCTGAGCTCGTCGAGGGTGGGCGAGTGATCCCACTGCATAGCGTTGCCTAGGATGTCGTGCATGCCGTAAGGCAGGTTCTTGACGTTCGCTGCTTCGAACGATTCGACGACCGGGCCGCCGAGATCGACCGCGGCATCGACGATCCCGGCCAGCCCGGACATCGCGGAGAAGTTTCCGCCGAACGAGGCGCCGAAGTGGGCCACCCTGCCGTCACCGAGTGTTCGTGCGTAGTCGACGATTCCGCGGATCACCTCGTCAGCGTGCTGGTCGAGCGGGATCGCCGTCTCGCCGGTGCCGGGGTGGTCGAAGGCCAGCGTCGATACACCGGCGCCCATCGTGAACCCGACCCACCATGGGTGGATGTCCATCTTCCAGGTGTCCACCCCGCCGCTGGCGATCAGCACCGGCCGCGCCGCGTAGTCGCCGTCGACGGAGTAGAGGTGGACGGGCACCTCGACGGTGCCGCCGCGGTAGGCGACGGTGATGATGCGGCGTTCGAAGGACACCGGGAAGTCCTTGGCGGCCAACTGGAATTGCTCGAGCTGGTTGTGCAGGGCGGTCACTCGTGCCTGGTCGGTCAGGCACGGGAACTTGGCGCACCCGTAGACCATTGAGGCCAAGTAGTGGTCGCCGCGGTCGGCGTATTCCTTGGCCAGCTTGGACCATTCGTAGGTCCAGCCGCCGGACGTGTCGGCCCACATGTCGGTGACGGCTGCCCGGACCCGTTCGATGTCGGCGAGCGGGATCCCGAATTTCTCGAACTGGTGCGTGCGGTCGGTGAACATGTCCGCGGCGTCGATGGCATAGGTGTACATGGCGGTTCATTTCCTGACTGTGGCGAAGTAGTCGGCAATGGTGGCGGTGTCGTCGAGGGCGGCGACGGCCCCGATGTAGCCGTCCGGGCGGATCACCAGGCGTCCGCCGTTCGTGAGCCCCAAGCGCTGTCCCACAATGCCTTTCGGGTCTGCGATGACGGCGTCGTATCCGGCCACCGGAGTGTCGTCGGCGTTGACCAGTACCTGCAGCTGACCGGGTCCACCGGCGGCGGGGGCCACCTGCCCGGTGGCGACGGTGAGCACGGCGTGACTCAGGTTACGCGCGCCGCAGGCGACGCTGAGCTGCTTCTGTACAAGATCGTCGGCGACGTGCGGAAGATGATCACCGGCAACCACTTTGGCGTTCTTCAGACGTGGGCCCACGGCGATCGGGCTGCCGCTGTACCCGACGTTGACCTCCTCGGCGGTGTCGGCCATGGCCCGCCGTATCGCTGGGACGTGTGAAAGTACGCGCACCGCCAGGTTGCGGATCAGGCGTGGCACACCGGATAGCGTGCCCACCTTGGTGAGGCGGTTGGTGAAGGTGATGACCTGGTCGGCGACGGGGAGGCGTTCGGCCTGGTAGCTGTCGAGCAACGTGTCGCCGCCGTCACCGTTGACGACCGCCGCCAGCTTCCAGACCAGGTTGAAAGCGTCCTGCATGCCGGTGTTCATGCCCTGGCCGCCGGCCGGGCTGTGGATGTGAGCGGCGTCGCCGGCCAGAAACACCCGGCCCCAGCGGTAGGCGGGCACCCGCGCGTGGTGGATCTCGAAACTGGTCAGCCAGTGTGATTTTCGCAGCCGGATGCCGCCGATCCGCCGATCGAGGATGGACTGGAGTTCCTGCTGGGTCGGATGCAGGTTCAGCGGGGTGCCGGGCGCATCGTGCACCTCGGCGAGAAACCGCATGCGCCCGTCTCGCATCGGCAGCACCACGACCGGGCCGTCGGGTGCGAAGAAGGTATGCATCGAGTCGAGGTCCAGCGTGTGCTCGGCGTCGACGTCCCCGAGCAGAAACCGTTCGCCGACAAAGGAACCGGCGAGCTTGGTGCCGACCAGCTTGCGCACGATGCTGTGCGCTCCGTCGGCCCCGATCACCCAGGAGGCGGCGGCCTGTTCGGTGGCTCCGTCGGGGTGCCGCAGTGTGAGGCGCACGCCGTCGCCGTCTTGGCTCAGCGCGACCAGCTCGACCCCACGCTCGACGGTGACCCCGAGCGACTGTAGGTGTTCGCCCAGCACGCGTTCGGTTTCGGTCTGCGCGGTGGTCAGGGTGAAGGGGAACGCGCTGTCGACACCGCCGAGCGGGATGCGGAACAGCTTGCTGCGCCCCGCGTACATCTGCATCGCGGTGGCCTTGATTCCGGTGCTCAGCATCTCGTCGACGATGCCCATCCGGTCGAACATGTCGAGGCTGCGGGCGTGCACCGCGATCGCGCGGGACTGATCGGTCGGTTGGGCCAATTTGTCGATCACCCGCACGCGAATGCCGCGGCGGGCAAGTTCGCAGCCGGCGACCAGGCCGACCGGGCCGGCGCCGACGACCATGACGTCGGGGTTAGCGGCAGTGCTCATGGCGTACTCCTGTTTTTCACGTCTCGTTGAAACTAGTCTCACGCTACGTTGAAACAAGTCTCAACGCAAGAGGAAATTCACGCTATGATGAAACTTATGCCGAAGAAATCGATAACTCCAGGTCCGCGGGATGAACGCGGGGTGCTGGCCGCGCGAATTGTGGCCGCTGCCCGTGCGGAGTTCGCCGATCACGGCTGGGCCGGAACCACCATCCGGGCGGTCGCGCGGGCGGCCGATGTCGACCCAGCGCTGGTCTACCACTACTTCGGCTCGAAGGAAGGCCTGCTGGACGCCGCGACGACCCCGCCGCAGAAATGGCTGGAGAGCGTTGCCAAGGTCTGGACGACGCCGATCCACCAACTCGGCACCGCGCTGATCACCTTGCTGCTGGCAGCCTGGGCCGACGACGAGGTCGGGCCGACCTTGCGGGCCATCCTGCAGACCGCAGCGCACGAACCATCCACTCGCGAGAAGCTGCGACGGGTGGTCGAGGGCAGCCTGATGGGCGTGTCACAGCTGGGCGCCGACGAACACGACCGCCTGGTGCGCAGCGGTCTCGTCTCGTCGCAGATGATGGGCTTCGCGCTGATGCGCTACGTCTGGAAGGTCGAACCCATCGCATCGATGACCGACGCCGAGGCGATCGCCGCGGTCGGCCCCAACCTGCAGCGCTACGTCGAGGGCGACCTGAGCGTTCAGATCCAGTAGTTGTCGTGCCGGACGAACCATTCGCTGCGTTCGTAGTCGGTCATGTCGGCCAGCGCCCCGAAGCCCTCGAAATAGCCCTCGCGCGGCGCCCCCGGCGCGAACAGCATCAGAATTGATGCGGGTTCGTCGGCTTCGTTGCGAAAGCCGTGGATCCCGCCCGGCGGGACGTAGAGGAAGTCGCCCTGTTGGCCGTCGGCCCACTCGGTGCCGTCGTAGAGCTTCAACGTCCCGGACAGCACGAAGAAGGCCTCGGACATGGTCCGGTGAAAGTGTGCCGGGGGCCCGCCGCCGGCCGGGGCGATGTCGACTCGGTAGAGGCCGTAGTCGCCGTCGGTCGCCTGCTGGTTGGCGAGGTAGTGGTACTTGACCCCGGCGGTCTCGTAGTCCGGCGCCGCGTCAGCCCGCTTGACCCAGGCGCTGACCTCCGGCTCGTCGGCGGTGTAGCGGGGCGGCGGGTACGGCGGCACGACCAGAGACATGGTTGTCAGCCTGCCAGTTAGCATCGCGTGAGTGGAGACCCCGCAAAATGCACGGGAAAATGTGCGCGTGGAGCGGCTCCTGGATGCCCAGGGCAAGGCGGCGCAACTGTTCGACGAGATCGCGCGACGCGCGATGATCCGCCCCGGCGTGGGAGAGCAGGCGTTGTCCGACGAGATCCGCGACCTGGCCGCCGAGATGTTCGGCGTGACCCGGCACTGGCACCGGCGGATCGTGCGCGCCGGCGAGAACACCCTGCAGCCGTTCAAGCAACATCCGCCGGACCGGGTGATCGCCGCCGACGACATCGCGTTCCTCGACCTGGGGCCCATTTTTGAGGAGTGGGAAGCTGACTTCGGGCGCACGTTTGTGCTGGGCGACGACCCGGCCAAAAAGGCTGTCCGCGACGCACTTCCGCGAGTGTGGCAGGCCGGGCGCGACTATTTCGACGAGCACGCATCCGTCACCGGTGCCGAGTTGTTCGACTACGTCGTCGGCGTGGCCCGCGCCGAGGGTTTCGAGTGGGGCAGCCCGATCGCCGGCCATCTGGTGGGCGAGTTTCCGCACAAGAAGATCACCGGCGATGGCGTCCAGTGGTACATCACGCCCGGCTCGGGCAAGCCGATGCGGCGCGCAGACGCCGGCGGGCGGCCGTGCCACTGGATCCTGGAGATCCATCTGGTCGACCGCCCGCGCGGTTTTGGCGGATTTTACGAGCAGCTGCTCGATCTGCGCTGACCGTAGTGCCGATCGCAAGCGCGGCGCATGCGCCGGGCGCAGCGGGTCGGCACCAGCCCGCCCTAGTCGACGGGATAGACCACGCCGGTGAGCTGCTCGGAGACCGTCCACAACCGGCGCTGCACGTCCAGGTCGTGCGACTTGTCGCTGGATGCCACGACCTTGGGGTAGCCCTGCTGTTCGCCGAAGCCATCGGGGCCGAAGTACTGGCCGCCCAACACGCCTGGGTCGGTTGCGGCGCGCAGCGTGGGAAGCGCGCCCATGTCGGCTCCCTGGAAGAGCGGTTCGATCAGGGATGACGCACGCGCAATCAGCGGCGGCAGGTTGCGGGTCAGCTCGGTTCGGGAGCCGCCGGGGTGGGCGGCCGCGGCGATCGTCGTCCCATGCGGCGCGAGCCGTCGCTGCAGTTCGTAGGTGAACAGCAGGTTGGCGAGTTTGGACTGACCGTAGGCTCCGACCCGGCTGTAGCCGCGCTCCCACTGCAGGTCGTCGAAGTGAATGTCGGCGCGGATGCGGTGGCCGATGCTGCTGACCGTCACGATCCGGGAACCGGGAACCGGCAGCAGCCGGTCCAGCAGCAGGCCGGTCAACGCGAAGTGGCCCAGGTGGTTGGTGCCGAATTGCAGCTCGAAGCCGTCCTTGGTGGTCGACTTCGGCGTCCACATCACCCCGGCGTTGTTGATCAGCAGGTCGATGCGGTCGTGCGCGGACCGCAGCTGGTCTGCGGCGCCGCGGATGGCCTCCAGCGACGTCAGGTCGAGCTCCTGCAGCGTGACGTCGGCGTGTGGGCTTTGGGCGGTGATGCGTGCGGCCGCGTCCTTGCCCTTGTCGAGGTTGCGTACCGCCAGCACCACATGGGCGCCGTGCTCGGCGAGCGCGGCGGCGGTTTCGTAGCCCAGGCCGGTGTTGGCTCCGGTGATGACGGCGACGCGGCCGGACTGGTCGGGAATGTCCGAGGTGGTCCATTTGGCCATGAAAAGCTCCTACGCTTGTAGAGTAAACGGGGCGAACGCTCCGGTTGATTGTCACTATACGGAACGCACGCCCCGCTTTGTCAAACGCAAGGATGGATCAGATGACGCAACCCGCACGGCCGCTACGCGCGGACGCAGCGCGCAACCGTGCCCGGGTACTGGAGGTCGCCTACGAAACCTTCGCGGCCGAGGGGTTGTCGGTGCCGATCGACGAGATCGCCCGGCGCGCGGCGGTGGGGGCCGGGACCGTATACCGCCACTTCCCGACGAAAGAGGCGCTGTTCGCCGCGGTCATCCGGGATCGGATGCAGCACCTGGTCGACGACGGGTATGCGCTGCTGAAATCGGTCGGGCCCGGGGAGGCGCTGTTCGCCTATCTGCGCTCGCTGGTCTTGCGGTGGGGTGCTACCGACCGCGGGCTGGTCGACGCGTTGGCCGGCCTCGGCATCGACATCGAAACCGTGGCGCCCGACGCCGAGCGTGCCTTTCTGGCCATGCTCGGCGATCTGCTGAGCGCGGCGCAGGAAGCGGGCGCGGCGCGCGCGGACGTGGGGGTGCGCGAAGTCAAATCGATCTTGGTCGGATGCCAGGCGATGGAGGCCTACAACGCGGAGTTGGCCGAACGGGTTACCGACGTCGTCGTCGACGGCTTACGCGCTGGACGATAGCGGCGGCCCCGTTCTTGCACTCGGCATGGGCGAGTGCTAATAATGTCATTGGCACTCGCGACCAGTGAGTGCTAGGTCGGGACGGTGAGACCGAGCCCTTAGACAGCTGCGGTCGTCCGTCGCGGGCACTGCGCCCGGCCAGAACGTGTCATCCCCAATCCGGAGGAATCACTTCGCAATGGCCAAGACAATTGCGTATGACGAAGAGGCCCGTCGCGGCCTCGAGCGGGGTCTGAACGCCCTCGCCGACGCGGTAAAGGTGACGTTGGGTCCCAAGGGCCGCAACGTCGTCCTGGAGAAGAAGTGGGGCGCTCCCACGATCACCAACGATGGTGTGTCCATCGCCAAGGAGATCGAGCTGGAGGACCCGTACGAGAAGATCGGCGCCGAGCTGGTCAAGGAAGTTGCCAAGAAGACCGACGACGTCGCCGGTGACGGCACGACGACTGCCACGGTGCTGGCTCAGGCCCTCGTCAAAGAGGGTCTGCGCAACGTCGCGGCCGGCGCTAACCCGCTGGGCCTCAAGCGCGGCATCGAGAAGGCCGTCGAGAAGATCACCGAGACCCTGCTGAAGTCGGCCAAGGACGTCGAGACCAAGGAGCAGATCGCTGCGACCGCGGCCATCTCGGCGGGCGACCAGTCGATCGGCGACCTGATCGCCGAGGCGATGGACAAGGTCGGCAACGAGGGTGTCATCACCGTCGAGGAGTCCAACACCTTCGGCCTGCAGCTCGAGCTCACCGAGGGCATGCGGTTCGACAAGGGTTACATCTCGGGCTACTTCGTCACCGACGCCGAGCGTCAGGAAGCGGTCCTGGAGGACCCGTACATCCTGCTGGTCAGCTCCAAGGTGTCGACCGTCAAGGACCTGCTCCCGCTGCTGGAGAAGGTCATCCAGGGCGGTAAGCCGCTGCTGATCATCGCCGAGGACGTCGAGGGCGAGGCGCTGTCCACCCTGGTCGTCAACAAGATCCGCGGCACCTTCAAGTCGGTGGCTGTCAAGGCTCCCGGCTTCGGTGACCGTCGCAAGGCGATGCTGCAGGACATGGCCATCCTCACCGGTGGTCAGGTCATCAGCGAAGAGGTCGGCCTCTCCCTGGAGACCGCCGACATCTCGCTGCTCGGCAAGGCCCGCAAGGTCGTGATCACCAAGGACGAGACCACCATCGTCGAGGGCGCCGGTGACACCGACGCCATCGCCGGCCGGGTGGCCCAGATCCGCGCCGAGATCGAGAACAGCGACTCCGACTACGACCGTGAGAAGCTGCAGGAGCGCCTGGCCAAGCTGGCCGGCGGTGTTGCGGTGATCAAGGCCGGAGCTGCCACCGAGGTGGAGCTCAAGGAGCGCAAGCACCGTATCGAGGACGCGGTCCGCAACGCCAAGGCCGCCGTCGAGGAGGGCATCGTTGCCGGTGGTGGCGTGGCCCTGCTGCAGGCGGCTCCGTCGCTGGACGAGCTGGAACTCAAGGGCGACGAGGCCACCGGTGCCAACATCGTCCGGGTGGCGCTGTCGGCTCCGCTGAAGCAGATCGCCTTCAACGGCGGGCTTGAGCCCGGCGTTGTCGCCGAGAAGGTCCAGAACTCGAAGGCCGGCGTCGGTCTGAACGCCGCCACCGGCGAGTACGAGGACCTGCTCAAGGCCGGCGTTGCCGACCCGGTCAAGGTCACCCGTTCGGCGCTGCAGAACGCGGCGTCCATCGCTGGGCTGTTCCTGACCACCGAGGCCGTCGTTGCCGACAAGCCGGAGAAGGCGGCCGCTCCGGCGGGCGACCCGACCGGTGGCATGGGCGGTATGGACTTCTAAGCCCAAGGGCGGAAAAGTCCCGAGCACTGAAAGAGCCCGGTTCCCTTTGGGGGCCGGGCTCTTTCGTGTCCGACGGCCGGACCCGGACTGTCCCACCCGTCTCCCGGTGAGCTGGCATTGAGTGTGCCCGGCTACGAGCGACAGACCGAATTGTCGCTACTAGGCGGGCAAGTCGGTCAGCGTCCCGGTCTGCTTCGGGCCGGGCATTTTCGGCGTTTTGGGTAACTGGTGTACTGAACAGTCGAATACGAAGGGATCAAGCAATGAGCAAATCGCCATGGCGCACAGCTTTCGGAGTGGCCGTCGGCTGCGTTCTCTGCGTCACGATCGCGCCGACCGCGGTTGCCGCGCCTGATCCGTGCTCGGCGAGCGGGGTCGCTGCCACCGCCAGCGGGGTCCTGAACGCGGCGAGCGGATACCTCGATGGCCATCCCGATGCCGACAACGTGCTGACTGCCGCGGTCAACCAATCGCCCGCTGACGCGAAATCATCCGTCCGTGGCTATTTTCTCAGTCATCCCGCTGAGGCGTTGGAGCTGAAGGGTATCGCGCAGCCGCTCCTGGACCTGCGCAGCCGCTGCAACACGTCGGTGTCGCCGGATCAGTTGGCGGCTTTGTTCGACGCGCTGTCCGGCTAGGAGGGGCCTGTAGGTTCGGGTCCGTAACCGTCCGACTCCCTCACCCGGCAGTACCGCTGTCGTCACCGGAGCATCGGCCTGCATCGGCACCCTCGGATCGGTGGCGACGACGTCGTCGACGACGAGATCTGCTGCCGCTACTGAGAAATCAACATCCTGTACGGCGGTGGCTGTTCCGATCCGTCAGGCGGGCAAAGAGAACACCACGCAATCGTGCAGACAGCCCTTGGCCGTTTCAGGAGAGTCCGGATCGGCGTCGCGGTGCAGCAGTGCGCGGGTGGGCACCACCTCGCAGCGCACAGCGTCGGAGCCCGCACCCGTGAGCTCGGCGCGGCCGTCGACGATCAGCGAGTACCCACCCGGCTCGGGCGGGGGCCACAACAGGGTGGCATCGCTGCGATGGGCCAAGTTCTCGCGGGTGCCTCCGCCGATCAAACCGACGTCGAGGATCGATTCCCGCAGCCGCGGTTCTACCGTCACGGTGTGCACGCGGTAGGCGTCGTCGACGGTGATCAGGTACGCGAACGGGTAGTCGGGCAGGGCGGCGGCGAGCCTGCCCAGGTCCACCTTCTTCTTCGTGCGCATGATCTCGAGGATAGGCGTCGCCGGTGCGGGGTCAGTCCGCCGAACCCGTCGGTGTGGCGCCCGTACCGAGATCGCTGAGCAGGCCAAGGCTCGCGGTGCCCGGGTTGAAGCCGGTGCTCGCGGTGGGCGAGTTGAGCAGGCTCACGTCCGGGCCGGCATGCGCTAACCCGGTGCCGGGAGTGTCCGTCAACCAGGACCCGACATGGCCGCCGGTGTGATCAAGGCTGGCGAGCGCGTTGACGTGGTGCGCCAGGCTGCCGGTGCCGGTGTGAGGTCCGAACGTCAGGTTGCCATTGCTGAACTGCACGCCGAGGTTTTGCAGGACGTGCTGCCAGGGCGCCAGCTGCTCGGCGGCCGCCGAGGCGTCGGCGTGATACCCGGACATCGCCGCCACGTCCGTGGCCCACATCTGCTCGTAGGCGGACTCGATGTCCATGATCGTCGGGGCGTTTTGCCCCAGATGGTTCGTCGACGCCAACGCCCGCACCAGCGCGCGATTGGCGTTGACCACCGCCGGCTGCACCGTGGCCGACAGTGCCGTCTCGAACGCGCCCGCGATGGCCGCGGCCTGGCTTGAGGTCGCCTCCGCCTGGGCCGCTGCGGCCTTGAGCCAGCTCACGTATTGGGTCGCGACGGCCAGCATCGCGGTCGCCGAGGGGCCCTGCCAGGACCCGTTGGCGAGATCCGATGCCACGGAAAAAAACGACGACGCGGACGAGGTCAGGTTCTCCGCAAGCCCGTCCCAGGCTTCCGCGGCAGCATGCAGCGGCGCCGATCCAGGACCGGCGTAAAGGAGGGCCGAATTGATCTCTGGCGGCAACCACGCAAAATGCGGGCTCGTCACTGCAATAACTTAACCGGGACGGGCCCCTCTTCGTGGCGTTATGGCGTTGGTGCGGGTGCGGTCTGCCGGCCGCGGATCAGCTTGCCGGGACGCGCGTCGGTGGGTTTGCCGTTTTCGGCGATCACTTCACCGGACACGATCGTGGCCACGTACCCCTCCGCGGTCTGGTCCAGACGACGCCCGCCGGCGGGCAAGTCGTAGGTGATCACCGGCTTGTGCAGGCGCAGCGCGGCGTGGTCGATCACGTTGAGATCGGCCTTGTATCCAACCGCGATGCGGCCCCGATCGGCCAGTCCGGCGACCCGCGCCGGAACCGAGGTCAGCTCGCGGACGGCTTCGGGCACCGAGAATCGCCCGGACGCCCGGTCCCGGGCCCAATGCGACAGGAAGAACGTCGAATAGCTGGCGTCGCAGATCATTCCGTAGTGAGCGCCGCCGTCGCCCAGTCCGAGCACCACGTCGTCGCGGTGCAGCAGTTCGCCCACGGTGTTCAGCGAGTTCCGCTCCAGGTTGCTGGTCGCGACCAGCAGCATGGCGCGGCCCTCGTCGTCGAGCAGCCGGTCGTAAGCCTCTTCCATCGGATTCACCCCGCGGGCCCTGGCCCGGGCGCCGATGCTGTCCGCCGGGTCCGGCTCGTAGTTGGGGTGCTCGCCCAACGGGAAGATCCAGTCCCACATCTGGGCGACATACAGGATCGGGTGCCCGGGGCCCGGCTTGTCGGCCAGGATGCGGGCGCGGACCTCGGGCTTGCGCATCTCGGCGACCCGCTCGGCCAACGGCAGATGCGCGATCTCCTGGTAGCTGGGGTAGAGCACGAACGGGTTGGCGGTGAGCTGCAGCCCGATGATCAACCCGATCGGGCGCGGCAGCAGCTGCGCGGTGATGTCGCCGCCGGCGGCATTCGCCTTCTCGACCATGTTGATCGCGTCGGGCCACGTCGGGTCGCCGGCGTTGGCGACGACGAGCGTGAAGGTGACCGGCAGCCCGACCTCCTCGGCGACGTCGAACACCGTCTGCAGCACCGGTTGGTAGCCACCGGCCGGAATGTCGGGCACGAATTGCAGCAGCCCGCCGCCGCCGTCGACGACGCCCTTGGCGATCTCCTCGATCTCCTCGCGGGCGGCGTCGTAACTCGGTATGGGCGAACCGCTTTCGGTCTTGTGGATGGTCAACCGGGACGACGCGAATCCCAGCGCCCCGACCTCCATGGCCTCCTTGGCCAGCGCCCGCATCTTCGCGAGGTCGTCGGCGGTGGCCGGTTCACGGTTGGCGCCGCGCTGCCCCATCACGTAGACGCGCAACGGCGAATGCGGAAGGTAGGCGGCCACATCGATGTCGCGACGGCCGGCGTCCAGCGCGTTCAGGTATTCGGGGAAGGTCTCCCAGGTCCAGGGCAGACCGTCGGTCATCACGACGCCCGGAATGTCTTCGACCCCGGCCATCACGTCGACGAGGACGTCGTGGTCTTCCTGGCGGCAGGGCGCGAACCCGACGCCGCAGTTGCCCATGACCACGGTGGTCACCCCGTGCGCGGAGGACGGCGTCAGGCGCTCCGACCAGATGGACTGACCGTCATAGTGTGTGTGCAGATCGACGAAACCCGGCGTGATCAGCAGGCCGGTCGCGTCGATCTCGCGCTCCGCGGTGTCGCCGTTGGTGGCGCCGACGGCGGTGATGACGCCACCGATTACTCCGACGTTGCCGACGTACGGCTCACTCCCCAGGCCGTCGACGATGGTGCCATTGCGAATCAGAAGGTCATAGCTCACCTAATCAATCTACGACCGTCCCCGAAGTCGTGCCACGATCATTTCGTGATCGACCACATCGGTATTAACTGCGCCGACTACTCGAAATCCCAGGCGTTCTATGACACCGTCCTGGCGGTCCTGGGCTTTACGCGGCAGCTGGATTTCGGCGAGGCCATCGGTTACGGACGCGACGGCACGCCGACGTTCTGGATCTCGGATGCTTCTGCGGGCGCCGGGATGGGTCCCAATCGGGAGACCCACATCGCCTTTGCGGCCGCCGACGAAAACGCCGTACGCGCGTTTCACGAGGCGGCGCTGCGGCTGGGTGCCGAATCGTTGCATGAGCCCAGGTTGTGGCCGGAATACCACCCCGGATACTTTGGTGCGTTCGTGCGCGATCCGGACGGCAACAACGTCGAAGCGGTCCATCACGGGGCCTGATGGTGGCGACCCGCTTCGCCCGGCTCCGCCGCGCTCGCGATCGCCACGCGGCCGATCAGTAAGGTCGCGGTATGTCAGATAGCGACGCCGCCACCCGGGAGCTACTCCGCGACGCGTTCACCCGGTTGATCGAACACGTCGACGAGCTCACCGACGGACTGACCGACGAGTTGTCCAGCTACCGCCCTACCCCGGACGCCAACACCATCGCCTGGCTGCTCTGGCACAGCGCCCGAGTGCAGGACATCCAGCTGGCCGACGTGGCCGGTGTCGAGGAGGTTTGGACCCGCGACGGCTGGGTGGATCGATTCGCGCTGGACCTGCCCCGCCGGGACACCGGCTACGGCCACGGCCCGGCAGAGGTGGGAAAGGTGCGGGCCTCTGCCGACCTGCTGTCCGGCTACTACCACGCGGTGCACAAGCTCAGCCTGGAGTACATCGCCGGCGTGACCGCCGACGAGCTGGGCCGCGTCGTCGACACCAACTGGGACCCGCCGGTGACGGCCAGCGCCCGGTTGGTCAGCATCGTCGACGATTGCGCCCAGCACCTCGGGCAAGCGGCATACGTGCGGGGGATCGCGCCGTAAATCGGCCCGTAGATTGGGCAAGTGCGATTCCTCGCGACGCTAGTGCTGTGGCTGTTCACCACGGTTGCGCTGGCGGTGGCGGTCCCCGCGGCATGGGTGCAGCGCAATCTCGTCGACGAGAACGGCTACACCGCGCTGGCCCAGCAGGCGGCCGGTGACCCCGCCCTGCAGTCCGCGATGGCCGGTGAACTCACCACCCGGGCGATGACGTTGATCGCCCAGCACAGCGCCGGGCGCTATCCGGTCGACAGCTCGCAAGTGCACGACGCCGCCGCGACATTCACGGCCGGTCCCTCGTTCCCGCCGCTGTTCGCGACGGCGAACCAGGCGGCGCATCGCTGGCTGTTCGACGACGCCGGATCCGGCGACGCCTGGGCGGTCGACGTGGCCCCGATGCTCAACGACAGCGCGTTTGCGCCGATCTTGAGCGAGTACAACGTGCAAGTGCCCGCAACGCTGACGGTTCCGCTGACGGCGTCGGTGCCGCACGAGCTGCGGCAGGGGGAGCTGAGCCGGGTCGCCGCCTGGGGCAAGCAGGCGAGTCTGGGTGCGGCCGTCCTGTGCGGTGGGTTCGCCCTGCTGACGCTGCTCGCCGCCCGGCGCCGCGGCAAGGCGCTGACGAGTCTCGGTGTCTCTGCGCTGCTCGTCGGCGCGGCCGGGTGGGTCGGCATCGAGGTCGCGGGCCGCTACGTCGACTACGTGCTCAATCGCACCACCGGTGACCTCCGCCAGATCGGGGGCGCCATGGTGCATGGCGCCGAGGCCGGTCTGCGTCAATGGCTGAACCTGACGCTGACCGCCGGCGCAGGGCTGGTGGTTTTCGGCGTGATCGTCGCGGTGCTGGGCAGCCTGCTCAAGAAGCAGACCTAGGCCAGCGGCAAGGTGGCCAGTATCGGGCTGGTCGGCTGCGGTGAGCCGGCGCCGGGTTCCACGGTGAAGGCCAGTGCGGTCGACGCTCCCAGGTTGGTCAGCGTCGCCGTCGTCGAGGGCGAGACGGCCGCGGTGCCCATCGTCCCCGCCGAGGTCGGGCCTTGGGCGCCGATCAACCACATCTGGTAGACGGTGCCCGGATTCGGCGGTGGCACGTTGTTCATCACCAGCACGCCCGCCCCGCGATCGCGCGAGAACACCACCGTGGCCGTCCCGTTGGCCAGCGGGCGGGAAACCGTGCGCACGTCCGGAGCCGCCATCACCTGCTCGGCTACCGACCGCGACGGCGTCGGGCGCAACAGCGTCTGGACGCCGAATGCCGTCAGCCCCGCCACGATCGCAGCCGCTACAGATATCAACGCGGTTGTGCGCCAACGTCGTTGGCGCTTCAGTGGGCTCGACGCGGCGATAGCCAGCACGGCTGCCCGCAGCTGCGGCGGCGGCTCGGCGACGGTCGCGGCCGAGACGACGGCCATCGTCTCGCGCACGGCACGAACTTCCTCGGCGAAGGCCGACGCGATCGAGGCGGGCGCGGCGGCGACCTGCCGGTCGATGTCGACGCGCTCGGCGTCGGAGACGGCGTGCAGGGCATACGGCGTGGCCAGCTCGAGCAGTTCGAAATCAGCGGGTTCGGTCATGGCACGTCCAGGCAGTTACGCAGCCCGCGCAGCGCGTCGCGAATGCGCGATTTGATCGTCGACAGATTGGCAGCCAGTCGCTGCGATACCTCGACGTAGGTCAGCCCGCCGTAGTAGGCCATTTCGATGCACTGGCGCTGCGCGTCGGTCAGCGAGCCCAGGCAGTCGGCGACTCGGCGGCGCTCGTCCCCGGCGATCGCCGAGTCGGCGACCACATCATGGTCGGTGTCGACGTTGGCGGCGCCGTAGCGCGATTCCCGGCGGCTGCCGGCCTGCTCGGCGCGCACCCGGTCGATGGCCCGCCGGTGCGCCATCGTCAGCAGCCAGGACAGCGCGGAGCCGCGGGCGGGGTCGTAGTCGGACGCCGACCGCCACACCTCGAGATAGATCTCCTGGGTGGTTTCCTCGCTGTAGCCGGCGTCGCGCAAGACCCGGATCACCAGCCCGAACACCCGGCTTTTGGTGAGGTCGTAGACCGCGGCGAACGCCTGGGTGTCGCCGCGCGCGACTTCGCGCAGCAACTCATCCAGGTCGCTGCTCAGCTGCGGCAGTCCGGTCATTATCAGGTAGCCTATCGCTCCCCACCGAGTCGCCGCGGCGACGGCTACCGCCGTGCCGGTCGCGGTGGTCGCGGAAAGAAACACGCCGTCCGTTGCTGATATTCCGCGAAGCCCGGCCGGCCGGCCATCAACTTCTCGGTCAGCCGAGCTCCGGTCACGTAGACCAGGAAGTACGTCATCAGCAGCGGGGAGCCGACCGTGGCCAGTGGCCACCAACCGTTGACGGTGATCAGCCACACCCCCCACCACACGGTGGCATCACCGAAGTAATTGGGGTGACGCGTCCACGCCCATAGGCCGCGATCCATCACCACGCCGCGATTGGCCGGGTCAGCCTTGAAGATCCGCAGCTGCCGGTCGCCGACCGCTTCGAAGGTGATCCCCACCAACCACACCGCCACACCGAGCGCGAGGACCGCGGTCAGCGGTTTCGGGGTGGGGCCGGTCACCGCGGACAGCTGCAGCGGGAACGAGACGAACCAGGTGATGAACGCCTGCAACAGAAAGACCTTGCGCACGACCAGACCGGGTGTGGTGTCCCGCAGCAGCGCGGCGTAGCGCGGATCCTCGCCCTTGCCGACGGTCTTGCGCTGGATGTGCCAGCTCAGCCGCAGGCCCCAGATCGTCACCAGCGCCAGCAGCAGCCAGCGCCGGGTCGGGTCGCCGTGGCCCAGTATGGCCGCCGCGGCGGCAATGGCGACGAAGCCGATGCCCCACGCCACGTCGACGACGTTATAGCGGCCGATGTGCCTGCCGATGGCGAACGTGACCGAATGCACCACGGCGAGAACGACAACCGAGGCACCGGACACCTCGGCCAAATTCATGACAACGCTCATCGGTGCCCCTCGCGTGCGAACGTCCACTGGTAGACGTTGAGGTAGCCGGATCGGAAGCCGGCTTCCGAATGCGCCAGGTACAGCTCCCACATCCGCTGGAACACGTCATCGAAACCCAAGTGCGCCAACCGGTCCCGTTTTCTGACGAACTGTTCCCGCCAGAGCCGCAGGGTTTCGGCGTAGTGCGGGCGCAGCGACGCCATATCGACCGTGCGTAAATTCGTGCGGCACTCGGTGATTGCGGAGATGGCCTGGGTGGATGGCAACAGTCCGCCCGGGAAGATGTACTTCTGGATCCAGGTATGCGTGTTGCGGCTGGCCATCATCCGGCCGTGCGGCATCGTGATCGCCTGAATCGCCACCCGGCCGCCCGGCCGCACCAGCTGTTCGAGCGTGGTGAAATACCGCTGCCACGCGTGGAATCCCACTGCCTCGATCATCTCGACCGACACCACTGCGTCGTAACACCCGTTGACGTCGCGGTAATCGCAGAGGTCGATCGCCACCTTGTCGGACAGCCCTGCCGCGGCAACCCGAAGCCGCGCCAGCCGCTGTTGTTCGACCGACAAGGTCACCGAGCGGACCTCTGCTCCGCGGGCGGCAGCGCGGATGCACAGCTCGCCCCATCCGGTGCCGATTTCGAGCACCCTGCTGCCCTGGTGAACTCCGGCGATATCGAGCAGCCGATCGATCTTGCGGTGTTGCGCCGCAGCCAAATCCGACGAGGACGCCGGCAGCTGCTTGAACAGAGCGCAGGAATACGTCATGGTCTCGTCGAGGAATTCGGTGAACAGGTCGTTGGACAAGTCGTAATGCTCGGCGATGTTGCGCCGGGCGCGCTCCCGGCTGGCGTCCCGCCACCGCGGCCGGAAGGCCGGCGCAATCGGACGCAGCCACTGCAGCGGTCGCGGCACCAGCTCGCCCACCGACGAGGCGAACACCGTCAACACCTCGCTGAGGTCATCCGAGGACCACTCGCCGGCCATGTAGGACTCGCCGAATCCGATCAGGCCGTAGCGCCCGATCCGGCGGGCCAACGCTTCCGGGTGGTGGACGACCAAGGTCGGCACCGTCGGGTCGGCCGCGCCGACCGCCGTGCCGTCGGGGTAGGCCACTCGCAGCGGTAGGCGAGCGGCCGCGCGGCGCAGCAGCCGGTCGGCGGCCACGGCTGATGCCGAGCTGACGGGACCGGACGGTACCTTCGCGACGGCCGGCCAGTTCCTGGATTCGATTGCCGCCGAATGCTTTCGGATGGTCTGTACGGTCATCGCGGTACCACCGGAACTCGACGTAACCACAGTTTGATCCCCTGAATTCGGATGCGTGCGGCGACCACCAGCGGTGCCAGTGGCGAAATGATTTGCATGATCGCGACCTGGCGTACGGTCGCCGGTCGCCGTTGTCCGCGCACGTTGGCGACGAACGCCGGCTGTCGATCGCGGCGCAGCTCCACGGTGATGTCGACTTCGGTGTCGGGCCGTGGTGCTCGCACCAGGTAGTAACCGTCCACCGCGTTGAACGGCGAAACATACAGCTTCTTCGCGGTCACCACCGGCAGCTCGGCCGGGGGCAGGAGGTAGGCGTGTCGCTCGCCGTAGGTGTTGTGTACCTCGGCGATCACATGGCGCAGCCGGCCGTCGCGGTCGTGGCACCAGAAGACGCTCAGCGGGTTGAAGACATAGCCGAATACGCGTGCCTGCAGCAGCGCGGTGATGCGACCGTCGGGGGCGGCCAGGCCGCGGTTGGCGAAGAAGACGCCGAGCCGGTCGCGCAATGAGCCGTGCTGCGGGTCGGTGAAGTGATCCGAGGCCCGGAACCGGGCGAACGGCCGCAGCCACCAGGGCAACCGGGGCGGCTCGTCGACATCGATATACCAGCTGTAGCTTCGGTATTCGAACGAATGGCGTACGGGGGCCTGTCGCGAATGGCTGATTGTGGTGCGATAAATCGCGGGCGTCAGCACCGTGCCACCGCCTCCCGGCGGGTCGCCGCCGGCCAGTCGGCACCGAGACGGCGCGCCGCGGCCAGGCCCGAGGCGGCGCCGTCCTCGTGAAAGCCCCAGCCGTGGTAGGCGCCCGCGAATGCCACCCGGTCGTCGTCCAGCGTCGGCAATAATGCTTGTGCTGCAACGGATTCCAGCGTGTACAAGGGATGGCTGTAGGTCATTTCGGCGACCACCGACGCCGGATCGACCCGGTCGTGACCGCCCAGGGTCACCAGATAGCGGCGGTTGCCATTCAGTCGCATCAGTCTGCTGACGTCATAGCTGACCACGACTTGGTCCTTCTCGGGGGTGACCAGGTAATTCCATGATGCGCGGGCCCGGGGATGCCGGGGCAGCACCGATTCGTCGGTGTGCAGTTGCGCGCGGTTGGTCGAGTACGGAATCGCGCCCAGCACCGCGCGCTCCCACGGGTTCGGCTCGTCGAGCAGCAGCAGCGCCTGGTCGGGATGCACGGCGACCACGGCGGCGTCGAAGAAGCGCGGAGCGTTGGCGCCCGCCTGCACCCGCACGCCACCGGGTACCCGCCGCAGCGAATTCACCGGCGTCCCGGTCGACACCTCGGCGAGGCGAGCGGCGACGGCCTGCACGTATTGCGCCGAGCCTCCGGTCACGGTGCGCCAGGTAGGGGAGCCGAACACCGACAGCATGCCGTGGTGGTCGAGAAAGACGAACAGGTAGCGGGCCGGATAGCGCAGGGCGTCGTCTCCGGCGCACGACCACACCGCGGCCACCAGCGGGGTGATGAAAAAGTCGATGAAAAACGACGAGAACCGGTACCGGTTCAGGAAGGCTTCCAGCGTCTCCGGGACGTCCTGCGCGGCGGCGTCCTCGCGGAGCAGCCGCGAGGCAGCGCGGTGGAACCGGATGATCTCGCCGAGCATCAGCAGGTAGCGGGGCCGCAGCGCCTGCGGGCACGCGAACAACCCGCTGGCCCCCAGGGCGCCGGCGTACTCGAGCCCGATGTCGTCGGCGCGCACCGACATCGACATCTCCGACGGCTGGGTGGCCACGCCGAGGTCGTCGAACAGTCGGCACAGCGTCGGATAGGTCCGGTCGTTGTGCACCAGGAACGCCGAGTCGACGCCGATAACGCGGCCGCCGTCGTCCACGAAATGGGTGTGAGCGTGGCCGCCGAGCCGCACGTCGGCTTCATACAGGGTGACGCGGTCACGGCCGGACAGGACGTAGGCGGCGGTGAGGCCGGCCACGCCGCTGCCGATGACGGCAACCGACCGCGCGTGTGACGAGTCCACAACTCCTATTCGGAGCCGACGAACTGGCGGATGGGCTGCTGGTTGCTTAACCGATTTCTAGCCGAAAGTGAACGAAAACACCTGCAGGCCCTTGCTGACTTGCATGTCGAGCTGATCACGGTGCGCGCCGTCGTCGGCCACGATCTGGTGCAGCGTGGGAGCACCACCGATCGGTGTGGTGGTGGTCTTCCCATCCCGGGTCACGGTGATGGTTCCGGTGCCGCCGACGACGGCATAGACATTTCTGGCCGTGTAGTTCAGCCGGATGGCGGCATCGTCGCTTTCGGCGGTGATGCCCTGGTCGTCCAGGGTCCACCGGCCGCGCAAGGCGAATCTGTCGTTGGCCACCTGCCCCGGGAAGTTGAACCCGGCGGTGCCGGGCTGGTAGCTGCCGTCCCCCCCGTAGTAGGTGGCTTTGTCGGGCGCCAGGTAGGTCTCGGGGGTGAGGTTGGTCTTCGGCGTGGTGTCGACGCCGTTCGCCGGCGCGGGCAGCCGGGCGTTCGGATTGGCATCGACCAGCAACTGGCGGATCAGCTTCTCGGTGCCGTCGTAGTCGCCTTCGCCGAACTTGGTGTGCCGGACGGCTCCGTTCGCGTCGATCAGGTACTCGGCCGGCCAGTACATGTTGCTGAACGCATTCCAGGTCGCGTAGTCGTTGTCCAGCGCAATCGGGTAGTCGATGTGCAGCCCGGCGGCACCGCTGGCCACGTTGCCGGCGACCCGCTCGAACGCGTACTCGGGGGTGTGTACCCCGATCACCACCAATCCGCTGTCGCGATACCGGTTGTACCAATCGACGACGTGCGGGATGGCGCGCTGGCAATTGATGCAGGAGTAGGCCCAGAAGTCGATCAGCACCACCTTGCCCCGCACCGAAGCCGCGTCGAGCGGCTTGCCGTCCGGCGTGTTGAGCCATTCGGTGATGCCGGTGAGGGCGGGTGCCTGCCCGCACTCTTGCAGCTCGGTGGAGCCGTCGGTGCAGTTGGTGATGAGACCGTTACTCGTGTTGCCCGAATTGAATTGCAGGTTGCTACCAGTGGCCGGTTGCTGCGGGCGGCTAGTCGGAATCAGCGTGCGCTGGATATCGTTGACGTCCAATCGATTTTGCATCGCCGTTGTGTAGTCGGGGATGGCGCGTTGCAGCATCGCGGGCAAGTTGAACACCAGCGCGACCGCCAACACGATCATCGCGATTCCCCCGACGATCTGAATCTGGCGCTGCCAGCGGCGGAAGGACGCAACGCGCTCGGCGACGTGCCGACCGGCCAGCGCGAAAGCCAACAGCGGAAGCGCGTTGCCGAGCGCGAACGTCGCGGTCAACACGACCACGGCCGGGCCTAGCTGTGCCGTGCCCCCGGCCACCACGATCGCGGCCAGCACCGGTCCCGCGCATGGCACATACAACGCGCCCAACGCCAATCCCAACCCGAAACCATCTGTGCCGCTACCAAATTGGCGTTGTGGCAGGGATGCGAACGGCCGCTCGATCAGGTGTTGCAGCGGCGGAAAGATCAACCCCAGGCCGATGAGGGTCAGCACCACCAGGGCGGTCCACCGGATGGCGTCCTGCGGAAGATGCAACGCCGACAACAGCGCGGACCCGATCAGCGTGGCGATGCTGAAGCTGCAAACGAGGCCGGCGATCACCATGTATGGACGGGTCGTGGCGCGCATGCTGCGACTGCTGGCGCCGGTGCCGCCGCCCATGCCGGACAGAAAAATCACCGGGAGCACCGGCAGGATGCACGGTGAGATGCCGGTGATCAGGCCGCCGAGGAAGCCGATGAGCGCAATTGTTTGCATACGTGTTATTCGAGACGACCGGGGCTACGGATTGGTTCAACCCTACTCGTTCGCCGCCGCCTTCCGGCGGATCGCCAATCCGCCGGAGCGGCTCACCGACGCCTACGCCGATAACCCGGAGGCCATGCCGCCCGAGCAGTGGAACATCGAATTCGGCCCAGCGCCTGCCCGGGTGCTCAGCGCCACCTGTATGGCCTCCTCGCCGAATCGCCATGAGCGGAAAGAAGATTGGGATATGCGAATCGTGCGTTCGTCCATGGTGCCGTCGGTCGCCGCCTTGATGGGCCGCTGGTTCTAGTGGCCGACGCCGGTGCGGACGCGTCCGGCCAGCCAGATGTTGCGGCCGTTCGGGCCCCGCCCAGCGGTTCGTACGCTGCTCAATGAACCGCTGCTGTCGCCCGACAACGACCGATCGACCGACGGGGAGGCGGCCAACACCGATCGCCTCCAGACGAGCTCACCACCCTACTGACGCCCTCGCGGCGTCACAGCGCCACCACTTGCGGCAGGATGTCGCTTGCCTGCAGCCCCGACTCGCCGCAGGTGCGGCAGTGCGTGCCCGGGTAGCGCCGAAGGCGTCCGACCTTCACCCGTGCCTCCGGCTCGACGTGCTGGCCACGCACTACACACAGCATGTCGACGATCAGCCCGGCCTCGCGGGCGTGCACGTGCACGATCCGTGTCGTCGGGGCGTCGGAGTCGCCGACGAGGTCACGCCAGTCGAGGGCCGTGGCTGGGTTCATTGCCGGGGTCGCGGTGCGCATGGCCACAACTATTCCCCGCGAGGTGGCCACCAAACATCCACCGAACGGGCTGACAACGGTTGATTCGGTGCTCCCCCGATCGGGGGACGGAAAAGCAATTGGCCCCGGGCCCGGCCCGGGGCCAATTGGAGTGAGTCAGGGGGTTAGTCAGCCCCAGTTCCAGACCGACATGTCGCCGGGCGGGTACGTGTTGCAGATGTCGGTCGACTTGGCGACGACACCCTTGTTGTTGAAGAAGATCTTCATGTGGTTGGGCCAGGCCACCCACAGCGGGTCGGAGACCGGGGCGTAGAAGTTCTCCGAGTAGGCCCGGCGATCCTGCGGCGCCAAGGAGTAGAACCAGTGCGCCTTGTCGATCGCCGCCTGCGAGACGTTCGGGTGGTTATTGAAGTCGATCATGTACCGCTGGTAGTACACCGGGCTGGTATCCCGGGTGGCCGCGAGTATCTGCTCGGCATCGCAGGTGGTGTTGATCATCCGGCGGGGGATCGGGAAGTCCTCCGTGGAGTCTGCTACCGCGGTCGTCGGGAAAATCACAGCGGCCATACCCAGGGCAAGAAAGGCGGCGCCTGCACGCAGGCAAGAAGTCAGCCGAGACATAGTTGTTACGGTAGCACTTCGGGCGGGCCGTGGGCGAGTCTTGGTTATCTTCTAGCCCGTCTTACTAGCCATCGCTATCAGGGACGATGACGTGCGAGGGGTCGGGTCGCAGGTCAGCTGGGGCCTGGCTGTAGTCACCGAACGGGCCGTCGCGCCGCTCTACTGCCGCCCGTACTCCCTGGGTTTCGGCGGTGTTGATGAAGTCGAGCGCGTCGGGAGTATTGCGCATCAGGCCGTCCAGGATGCCGCCCAGCGTCTGGGTGGAGGCCAGGCCCATGTTCTCGTAAGCCTGGTTGACGATCAGCTTCTGGGCCCGTAGCTGGGACAGCGGGATGTGCGCCAGCTCGGCGGCGATCTCGGCGACCCGCGCCTCGAGGCGCTCGAACGGCACCGCCTCGTTGATCAGCTCGATGTCGGCGGCCTGGACGCCGGACAGCGGCCGGCCGGTCAGCGAGTGCCACTTGGCCTTGGCCAGGCTCAGCCGGTACAGCCACATGCCGGTCAGATAAGCCCCCCACATGCGGCTGTACGGGGTGCCGATCACGGCGTCCTCGCTGGCGATCACGATGTCGGCACACAGCGCGTAGTCGCTTGCCCCGCCGACGCACCAACCGTGCACCTGCGCGATCACCGGCTTGGACGCTCGCCAGATGGCCATGAACTTCTGCGTCGGCCCGGTCTCGCGGGCGCTGACCATCGCGAAGTCCTTACCCGGATCCCACTTGCCGTCGGTCATCATGGTCTCGCCCCAGTGCTGGAAGCCGCCGCTGAAGTCGTAACCGCCCGAGAACGCGCGACCGGCTCCGCGCAGCACGATGACTTTGATCCCCGGGTCCCGCTCGGCCAGGCCGATGGCGGCCTCGATCTCGTCGGGCATCGGCGGGACGATCGTGTTGAGGTGCTCGGGGCGGTTCAGCGTGATGGTGGCGACCGGGCCGGCGGCCTTGTATAGCAGCGTCTCGAAGTCAGACATAGCCTCAGTGTGGGCTAGCGCTACTCGACCGGCGGGTCGGGCTCCCGGTTTTCCGGTGTCGAGGCGTAGATCTGATCGCCGACCTTCAAATACGGCGTGGTGAAGTACGCCGTGCTCACGACGACGGTGGTGAAGATCAACGTCGTGATGACGGCATTCGGCCAGAGTTGTCCGGTCCCGAAGCCAAAGAAGACGATGCCGAGAGCTGAGGTGCCCCAGTAGAAGTACCGGGCCTTGCGCCGCTCGCGGATGAACCGAAAACGTGCCTGCGCCCAACCGGCGATGATCAGGGCGAGACCGGAAGCGACCAGGCCGAGTTCGATGATGTCGAGGATCTTCACGCTGGGCCTCCCAGGGTCCGCCAGAGGAACGAATAACTCAGGGCCGCCTTGAACGCAGCCTGCTCGTTGTCCGCCGCGCCGGCGTGCCCGCCCTCGATGTTCTCGTACAACCAGACCTGATGGCCCGCGGCCTCCAAAGCGGCGACCATCTTGCGGGCGTGTCCGGGGTGCACGCGGTCGTCGCGCGTCGACGTGGTGAAAAGCACCTGTGGGTAGTGTCGGGTCTCCGAAATATTTTGGTAGGGCGAGTATTTGGAGATGAACTCCCAGTCGCTCGGGTTGTCAGGGTCGCCGTACTCGGCGACCCACGACGCGCCGGCCAGCAACAGGTGGTAGCGCTTCATGTCCAGCAGCGGCACATCGCAAACCAGCGCGCCGAATTTCTCGGGGTACTTGGTCAGCATGATGCCCATCAGCAGGCCGCCGTTGCTGCCCCCCTGCGCGCCGAGCTGCTCGACGGTGGTGATGCCGCGGTTCACCAGATCATCTGCCACCGCGGCGAAATCCTCGTCGACCTTGTGCCGGCCTTCGCGAATCGCCTGGGTGTGCCAGCCGGGCCCGTACTCGCCGCCGCCGCGAATGTTGGCCATCGCGTAGGTGCCGCCCCGGGCCAGCCAGAGCCGGCCCAGCACGCCGCTGTACCCGGGTGTCTTGGAGGACTCGAACCCGCCGTAGCCGCCGAGCAGCGTGGGGCCGGGCCCTTCGACAGTCCGTGACCGCACGACGAAGTAGGGGATCTCGGTGCCGTCCTTGGACGGGACGAAATACTGCTTCACGTCCAGGTTTTCGGCATCGAAGAATGCCGGCGCGGACTTGATCTCTTCCAGGTGCTCAGCATCGGTGCCGCGCACCAGCTGCGAGGGCATGTCGAATCCGCTTGAATCCAAGAAGAATTCGTCGCCCGTGTCATCGGCGGCCGCGATCACTGTGTGCGTCGCCGGCGGGATTCCGGTAATGGGCTCGCGCTGCCAGGTGCCGGGCGTGACGATCTCGACCCGGCTGGCGACGTCGGACAAGGTGACGAGCAACAGCCGATCACGGGTCCACGCGCTCTGATGCAGGCAGGTGTGTTCGTCGGGTTCGAAAACCACTCGCAAATCTGCTGTCCCGGCAAGGAATTCGTTGTAGTCAGCCGCCAGCAGCGAGCCGGCGCGGTAGGTGGTGGTACCGACGGTCCAATCGGTGCGCAGCTCGATCAGTAGCCACTCGCGGTGAACTGATACGCCGGCGTCAGTCGGTACGTCGATGCGGATCAGGTCCGAACCACGCAATTCGTAGGTCTCTTCGTTCCAGAAGTCGACTGAGCGGCCCGCGAAAGTTCGCTCAAAGCCCGGCGTCCGATCGACATTCGCGGACGCGCTGACATCCGTGCGCGTTCCCTCGAAGATCGTCTCGGCTTCGTTCAACAGTGTGCCGCGACGCCATCGCTTGACGATCCGTGGGTATCCGGATTCGGTGAGCGAGTCGGCGCCGAAGTCCGTGCCCACCAACACGGTATCCGGATCCGCCCAGCCGATTTGCGACTTGGCTTCCTCAAGCGCGAACCCGTCGGGGATGAATTCGCGTGTCAGCATGTCGAATTCGCGCACGATCACCGCATCGGAGCCGCCGCGGGACAGGTTGACCAATGCGCGGGTGAGCTCCGGTTCAATCACGCTCGCGCCGGCCCACACCCACTTCTCATCGTCGGCGCGGCCCAGTTCGTCGACATCGATCAGCACGTCCCAATCGGGGGAGTCGGTGCGGTAGCTGTCCAGCGTGGTGCGTCGCCACAGCCCGCGCGGGTTGGCGGCGTCGCGCCAGAAGTTGTACAGGTAGTCGCCGCGGCGCCGAACATAGGGGATGCGGGCATCGGTGTCGAGGACCTCCAGCGCCTCGGCGCGCATCCGCTCGAAGTCCGCATCGCAGAATTCCGCCCGGGTCGGCTCGTTGCGGGCGCGGACCCAATCCAGGGCCGTCTCGGCGGTGACGTCCTCGAGCCACAGGTACGCGTCTTCAGTCGACTGAGGGTCCTCGGCAACCTCTGCTGTCATGGAAGCCATTGTGGCCCCAGCGGTAGTGTGAAGTGCATTACAGCTGTGGTTGACGATCCGAGCGAGGAGCCGAGCAGATGACTGTTTTCGAACGTCCGGGTTCTGCCGGGGCACTGATGTCGTACCAGTCTCGCTATGACAACTTCATCGGCGGCCAGTGGGTCGCCCCCGCCAAGGGTCTCTACTTCGAGAATCCGACGCCGGTGACGGGCCAAACGTTCTGCGAAGTGGCGCGGTCCGACGAGGCGGACGTCAACAAGGCGCTCGACGCCGCGCACGCGGCGGCTCCGGCGTGGGGCAAGGCCTCTCCGGCCGAGCGGGCCGCGGTGCTGAACAAGATCGCCGATCGCATTGAGGCGAACCGGGATTCGTTGGCGCTGGCCGAGGTCTGGGACAACGGCAAGCCGATCCGCGAGACGCTGGCCGCCGACATCCCGCTGGCCGCGGATCATTTCCGGTATTTCGCCGCGGCGATTCGCGCCCAGGAGGGTTCGCTGTCGCAGATCGACGAGCACACCGTCGCCTACCACTTCCAGGAGCCGCTCGGCGTCGTCGGGCAGATCATTCCGTGGAACTTCCCGATCCTGATGGGTGCCTGGAAGCTGGCGCCGGCCCTGGCCGCCGGCAACACGGTGGTGCTCAAGCCCGCCGAGCAGACGCCGGCGTCGATCCTCTACCTGATGTCGCTGATCGGTGACGTGATCCCGCCGGGCGTGGTCAACGTCGTCAGTGGCTTCGGTGTCGAGGCCGGTAAGCCGCTCGCATCCAGCGACCGCATCGCCAAGGTCTCGTTCACCGGCGAGACCACGACCGGCCGGCTGATCATGCAGTACGCGTCGCAGAACCTGATCCCGGTAACCCTGGAGCTCGGCGGCAAGAGCCCCAACATCTTCTTTTCCGACGTGATGGCCGCCAACGACAACTTCCAGGACAAGGCCCTCGAGGGCTTCACGATGTTCGCGCTCAATCAGGGTGAGGTGTGCACCTGCCCGTCGCGCAGCCTGGTCCAGTCCGACATTCACGACGAGTTCCTGGAGCTCGCCGCGATCCGGACCAAGGCGGTCCGGCAAGGCGACCCGCTGGACACCGAGACCATGCTGGGTTCGCAGGCCTCCAACGACCAGCTGGAAAAGATCTTGTCCTACATCGAGATCGGCAAGGGGGAGGGCGCCAAGGTCGTCACCGGCGGTGAGCGGGCCGAACTCGGCGGCGACTTGTCCGGCGGCTACTACATGCAGCCGACAATCTTTTCCGGCAACAACAAGATGCGCGTCTTCCAGGAGGAGATCTTCGGGCCGGTGGTGACGGTGACGTCGTTCACCGACTTCAACGACGCGATGGGCATCGCCAACGACACCCTCTACGGACTCGGTGCCGGGGTGTGGAGCCGCGACGGCAACACCGCCTACCGGGCCGGTCGCGAGATCAAGGCTGGCCGGGTGTGGGTGAACTGCTACCACGTGTACCCGTCGCATGCGGCGTTCGGTGGCTACAAGCAATCCGGATTCGGCCGCGAAACCCACAAGATGGCCCTCGACCACTACCAGCAGACCAAGAATCTGCTCGTGTCCTACACCGACAAGGCGCAGGGCTTCTTCTGATGAGTGCCCCGGCGGCCGTGGTCATCACCGCCGCGGCGGCCCAGCTGCTGGGCCGACTGCAGGACCGCCACGGTCCGGTGATGTTCCACCAGTCGGGCGGCTGCTGCGACGGGTCGTCACCGATGTGCTACCCGCGCGGCGACTTCCTCGTCGGCGACCGTGACGTCCTGCTGGGAGTCCTCGACGTGGGAGCCGACGGTGTCTCCGTGTGGATCTCGGGTCCGCAATACCAGGCCTGGAAGCACACTCAGCTGGTCATCGACGTGGTGCCCGGCCGCGGCGGCGGATTCAGCCTGGAGGCACCCGAAGGCATGCGATTTCTCAGTCGCGGCCGCATCTTCTCGGACGACGAAAAAGCCCAGCTAGAAGCCATCCCGGTGATCACCGGCGCGTCGTACGAGGAAGGCGCGCGCCCGTCGGTTCGAGGCGCGATTATTGACCAAGCCGTGCCGGAAACGTGCCCGCCTCGTACTCGGTAACTCAGTACGCTCGATGAGGTGATCCCGTTACCCCGGCCCTGGCTGCTGGCCAGCGCGTTGCTGATCGGCACCGCGGTCGGGTTACTGGCGGGGGTGGCGTCGACCGTGCTCGTTCATACCCGAGTGCGCCCCGACGTCGCCATCGCGTTGGTGGTCGGGCTGCCCAGCGTGGCCGGGCTGCTGACGATCCTGTTCTCCGGACGTCGCTGGGTCACGATGCTGGGCGCGTTCATTCTGGCCATGGGACCCGGCTGGTTCGGGGTGCTCGTCGGCATCCAGGTGACCTCCGGTGGCTGACAAGCGGGTCGACAAAGACCACGCGCCGAACCCGGGGACCGAGCCGTTCGTTCCGGACTTCGAGGACACCGGCACCCGGGGATTCGTCCCGGACTTCGACGACACCGGTGAGCACTCGGTGCCGTTCGTGCCGAACTTCGGTGATACCGGCTCGCAGCCGATATCGTTCGCCGCGCAGAAGCCGGAGGTAGCGGACGTCAAGGACGCGGCCGAGACGCCCCCGGTTGCCGAACTCCAGGAAGCCGGTGCTGCGGCGCAGTCGGTCATCGTGCCCGGCCGCTACCAGTACCTGAAGTGGTGGAAGTTGGTCTTGGTGCTCATCGGCGTGTGGGCCGCGACGGCCGAGGTCGGGCTGAGTCTGTTCTATTGGTGGTATCACACGCTCGACAAGACCCCCGCGGTGTTCATGGCCCTGGTCTACGTCGTCGCCTGCACCGTCGGCGGGGTGATGTTGGCGATGGTCCAGGGCAGGCCGGTGATCGCTGCGCTGTCCATCGCGGTGATGTCGGGACCGTTCGGCTCCGTCATCGCCGCGGCACCCCTGTACGGCTATTACTACTGCGCGCGCGCGGGCCATTGTCTGGTCGCCGTCATCCCATATTGACCTATGAGGCTGGGTCCCGTCACCCACGGTGTCGTGCAGTGCGAAGTCCTCGCCCACTAGTCTGGGCTCGTGACTTCTCACTATGACGTCGTTGTCCTCGGGGCCGGTCCCGGCGGATACGTTGCGGCCATTCGCGCCGCGCAGCTCGGCCTGAACACCGCAGTCGTCGAACCGAAGTACTGGGGGGGCATCTGCCTCAACGTCGGCTGCATTCCGTCCAAGGCGCTGTTGCGCAACGCCGAACTCGCCCACATCTTTACCAAAGAAGCCAAGACGTTCGGCATCAGCGGCGAGGCGTTTTTCGATTACGGAGCCGCCTTTGACCGCAGCCGCAAGGTGGCCGAGGGCCGCGTCGCCGGCGTGCACTTCCTGATGAAGAAGAACAAGATCACCGAGATCCACGGCTATGGCCGATTCACCGACCCGCACACGCTGTCGGTCGATCTCAACGACGGTGGTACCGAAACGGTCACGTTCGACAACGTCATCATCGCCACCGGCAGCAGTACGCGCCTGGTTCCCGGCACGTCGCTGTCGGAAAATGTGGTGACCTATGAAGAACAGATCCTGTCCCGGGAGCTCCCGGAGTCGATCGTCATCGCCGGGGCCGGCGCCATCGGCATGGAGTTCGGCTATGTGCTGAAGAACTACGGCGTCGACGTCACCATCGTCGAGTTCTTGCCGCGCGCCCTGCCCAACGAGGACGCCGAAGTCTCCAAGGAGATCGAGAAGCAGTTCAAGAAACTGGGCGTCAAGGTCCTCACCGGAACCAAGGTCGACTCCATTTCCGACGACGGGTCCGTGGTCCGGGTAGCGATCAGCAAGGACGGTAAGTCGGAAGAACTCAAGGCCGAAAAGGTGTTGCAGGCCATCGGTTTTGCGCCCAACGTCGAGGGCTTCGGGTTGGACCGGGCCGGCGTCGCACTGACCGATCGAAAGGCGATCGGGATCACCGACTACATGCGCACCAACGTCGACCACATCTACGCGATCGGCGACGTCACCGGGAAGCTGCAGCTGGCCCACGTCGCCGAGGCGCAAGGTGTGGTGGCGGCCGAAACCATCGCCGGTGCAGAGACTTTGGCACTCGGTGATTACCGGATGCTGCCGCGCGCAACGTTCTGTCAGCCCAACGTCGCCAGCTTCGGGCTGACCGAGCAGCAGGCCCGGGACGAAGGCTACGACGTGGTGGTAGCCAAATTCCCGTTCACCGCCAACGCCAAAGCGCATGGCGTGGGCGACCCCAGCGGCTTCGTCAAGCTGATCGCCGACGCCAAATACGGCGAATTGCTGGGGGGCCACTTGGTCGGCCATGACGTGTCCGAGCTGCTGCCCGAGCTGACCTTGGCGCAGAAATGGGACCTGACCGCCACCGAGCTGGCCCGCAATGTGCATACACATCCGACCATGTCCGAGGCGCTGCAGGAGTGCTTCCACGGCCTGACCGGCCACATGATCAACTTCTGAGTCCGGCGATGATTCGCGGCGAGACCATTCTCGGTGCCATCGGTGGTGCGGCCACCGGTTATGTGCTGTGGCTGCTTGCCATTTCGGTCGCGGGCGACAACGCGACCGCGGGTCATTGGGGTCCGCTGGTGTTGCTGGGGTCGGCGCTGCTGGGAGTCGGCGCCGCCATCGGGGGTTTGGTGCTGCGCCGGCGCCGCAAGTATCTGTGGGCGGCGTTCGCGTTCGACCTGCCGATCTTGCCGGTGGTTTTGTCGCTGGCCGTGCTGGCCGACGTCTACGCCTGAGGCGTTACCTCGGGTTGTCCAACTCGATGTTGAGGGCGGAAATCGTCGCCGCGAGCCCGTCGTATTGCGTTGCGAGCAAGCAGAATTCGATGAGAAGGTGCCGGTCGAGGTGCAATGCAAGTTGCTGCCAGGTGTCCTCGCTGATGGACCGGTTCTTGATCAGCTCATCCGTCGCGTTCAGCAGCGCCTGCTGCCGGGCGCTCAGGATCACGCGGGGGCCGTCGCCGTCCGGCACGTCGGGCCACGCGAATATCGTCTCCTGCATGTGAGCGTCCAGACCGAATTGGCGTCCCATCCGCCGATGGTGCTGCAGCTCGTATTCGCTCGAACGCAAATGCGCGACGCGCAGGATCACCAATTCGGTATCCGCGCGGGGTAGTCGGCCGCGCAGCAGCCGGCCGGCGTAAAGCGACCACGCCCAAAACAGCCCCTGACGCTGACCGAGCGTGGTGAACAGATGCATCTCGGGAGCCCGCAATTTGCGGGCGGCCCCTTTCGCCAGGAGCCAGTTGATCGGGCCCAGCCGGCGAAATTTGGTGGACGACGGGATGCGGGCGGCGTGGCCGGCCTTCGTGTCGCTCATGGTTGCTTCACCAAGTACGGGGACACCGTGCTGCGGTGCTCGTCGAGATCGAGTGCGCGGCCCAAAGCCGGGAAGGCCCGCTGTGGACAGTTATCACGTTCGCAGACACGGCAACCCGCGCCAATGGGTGTGGCTGAACGGCCTGGGTCTCCCGACAAGTCGAGTCCTTCCGAGTAGACGAGCCGGTGCGCGTGCCGCAGTTCGCAGCCCAGCCCGATCGCGAAGGTCTTACCCGGCTGACCATACCGGGCGGCGCGCCGCTCCACGGTGCGGGCCACCCACATGTAGTTGCGGCCATCGGGCATCTGAGCGATCTGCACCAGGATCTTGCCCGGGTTGGCAAACGTCTCGTAGACGTTCCACAGCGGGCAGGTGCCGCCGCTGGAAGAGAAGTGGAAACCGGTGGCGGACTGGCGCTTTGACATGTTGCCAGCGCGATCAACCCGGACGAACGAGAACGGCACACCCCGCATCGACGGTCGCTGCATCGTCGAGAGCCGGTGGGCGATGGTCTCGTAGCTCACCGAGTAGAACGCCGACAGCCGCTCGACGTCGTAGCGGAAATTCTCGGTGACATCGTGGAATTGGCGGTAGGGGAGCACCGCGGCGGCGGCGAAGTAATTGGCCAGACCCAGCCGGGCCAGCGTGTGGGACTCGTCGCTGGTGAATTTGCCGTCGGCGACCATGCTGTCGATCAGGTCGCCGAACTCGAGGTACGCCAGTTCCGCGGCCATCTTGAACACCTGTTGGCCCAGCGAGAGGTGATTGCTGATCTCCAGCGTCTTGGTCTCGGGCTCGTAGCGGTGCAGGACCGTGTCGCCGAGGTCGATGCGCCTGTTGATGTGGACGCCGTGCACCTCGGTGAGCCGTCGCGTCAATTCGCGGGCCAGGTCGCCGTGGTGCAGCCGGGTGTGGATCGTGAGGTCTTCGGCGGCGGTATCCAGCTCGTGCAGGTAGTTCTGCCGCTGATAGAAGTAGTCGCGTACCTCTTCGTGCGGCATGGTGATCGATCCGCTCCCACTGCCGTCGGAGTAGCGCTCCTCGGTCGCGGCGGCCAGCTGCGCGGTGGTGATCCGGTAGCGCCGGTGCAGGTTGACCACCGCGCGGGCCAGGACGGGGTGGGCGTTGACCAGCTCGGCGACCTCGGGCGGGTCAACGTTGATGTCCAGATCGCGGTCCATGGTCACCTCGCGCAACTCGGCGACCAGCCGGGTGTCGTCCTGGGAGGCGAAGAAGGTCGCGTCCACCCCGAACACCTCGGTGATCCGCAGCAGCACGGCCACCGTCAGTGGCCGCACGTCGTGCTCGATCTGGTTGAGGTAGCTCGGCGAGATCTCGAGCAGCTGAGCCAGCGCGGCCTGAGAAAATCCGCGCTCGTTACGCAGCTGGCGAACGCGGGAGCCGACGAACGTTTTGGACATTCAACCCAGGTTACCTGCGCTGCGAAGATTGGGTTAGCAGACTTGGCATCTGACGCCCGGCCTCGTCAGGTTTGGCGTTTGTGCGCCGTGATTGGCACAATTCGCAGCGGGGTCTCGGGTAAACCCCGGGACAACGCAGGTAAGGCAAGTGGGAGCGAAGTCGTGAGCCTGGACAAATCAATGATGCCGGTGCCCGACGGTCACCCCGACGTATTCGACCGCGAATGGCCGTTGCGGGTCGGCGATATCGACCGCACCGGCCGGTTGCGGCTGGATGCCGCGTGCCGGCACATCCAAGACATCGGGCAGGACCAGCTGCGTGAGATGGGCTTCGAGGAGACCCACCCGCTGTGGATCGTTCGGCGCACGATGCTCGATTTGCTGCACCCGATCGAGTTCCAGGACATGCTGCGTTGTCGGCGGTGGTGCTCGGGCACCTCGAACCGGTGGTGTGAAATGCGGGTTCGCGTCGACGGACGCAAGGGCGGCCTGATCGAATCCGAGGCCTTCTGGATCAACATCAACCGGGAAACCCAGATGCCGTCGCGCATCTCCGACGACTTCCTCGAGGGTCTGCACAAGACCACGTCCGTCGACCGGCTGCGCTGGAAGGGCTACTTGAAGCCGGGCAGCCGCGATGATGCCGCCGAGATCCACGAGTTTCCGGTCCGGGTCACCGATATCGACCTGTTCGACCATATGAACAACTCGGTGTACTGGAGCGTCATCGAGGACTACCTGGCGTCGCATCTGGAACTGATGGCCGGACCGCTGCGCATCACGATCGAGCATGAGGCGCCGGTGGCGCTGGGCGACAAGCTGGAGATCATCTCGCACGTCCATCCGGCCGGATCGACCGAACAATTCGGTCCCGGGCTGGCCGATCGCCCTGTTACAACGCTCACATATGCGGTCGGCGACGAGGCGAAAGCGGTCGCTTCGCTCTTCAATCTCTAACCGGACAAGCGTCCCGGTAAATTGTTGGTTGACCTGCGGATTCTAGTTACTGGCGGGTAGCTTCTGAACCGGTTCAGTTACCATGCACCTTCGCAAACTTTGCAAAATCCTTGCCTGGTCGTGGCGTAAATTGGCAATGGAAATGGGTGGACCAGCATCAACAGGCTGTGCCATGGTCGTGTTAGCACAGGAGTGAAGCTGCTACCCGAAGGTGGTACGGCTTAACAAATTTTGATCCGTAAGGAGTAAGCCCAAATGTCTGTCGTTGGCACCCCGAAGAGCGCCGAACAGATCCAGCACGACTGGGACAACAACCCGCGCTGGAAAGACACCAGCCGCACCTACACCGCCCAAGATGTCGTGGCCCTGCAGGGCAGCGTCGTCGAGGAGCACACCCTGGCCCGCCGCGGCGCCGAGGTGCTGTGGGAGCAGCTGCACGACCTGGAGTACATCAATGCTCTGGGTGCGCTGACCGGCAACATGGCCGTGCAGCAGGTGCGCGCCGGCCTGAAGGCCATCTACCTCTCCGGTTGGCAGGTCGCCGGCGACGCCAACCTGTCCGGCCACACCTACCCCGACCAGAGCCTGTACCCGGCCAACTCGGTGCCGCAGGTCATCCGTCGCATCAACAACGCGCTGCTGCGCGCCGACGAGATCGCCAAGGTCGAGGGTGACCGGTCGGTGGAGAACTGGCTGGCGCCGATCGTCGCGGACGGCGAGGCCGGCTTCGGTGGCGCCCTCAATGTGTACGAACTTCAGAAGGCAATGATCGCCGCAGGCGTCGCGGGGTCGCACTGGGAAGATCAGTTGGCTTCGGAGAAGAAGTGCGGCCACCTCGGTGGCAAGGTGCTGATCCCGACTCAGCAGCACATCCGCACCCTGACCTCGGCGCGTCTGGCCGCCGACGTCGCCGGGGTGCCGACGGTCGTGATTGCGCGCACCGATGCCGAGGCGGCGACGCTGATCACCTCGGACGTCGACGAGCGCGACCGGCCGTTCATCACCGGTGAGCGGACCAAGGAAGGCTTCTACCGCGTCAAGAACGGCCTCGAGCCGTGCATCGCGCGGGCCAAGGCCTACGCGCCGTACTCCGACCTGATCTGGATGGAGACCGGAACCCCGGACCTCGACCTCGCCGCCAAGTTCGCCGAGGGCGTCAAGTCCGAGTTCCCCGACCAGATGCTGGCCTACAACTGCTCGCCTTCCTTCAACTGGAAGAAGCACCTGGATGACTCCACCATCGCGAAGTTCCAAAAAGAGCTTGGTGCAATGGGATTCAAGTTCCAGTTCATCACGCTGGCCGGCTTCCACGCGCTGAACTACTCGATGTTCGATCTGGCCTACGGCTACGCCCGCAACCAGATGAGCGCTTATGTCGAGCTGCAGGAGCGCGAGTTCGCCGCCGAAGAGCGTGGCTACACCGCGACGAAGCACCAGCGCGAGGTCGGTGCCGGTTACTTCGACCGCATCGCCACCACGGTGGACCCGACCTCGTCGACCACCGCGCTGACCGGCTCCACCGAAGAGGGTCAGTTTCACTGAGGACGAGCGGGCGTGAGCCCGCGAGGATCGAAGTGAAACCGATAGGTGAAGTCACTGAGGACGAGCGGGCGTGAGCCCGCGAGGATCGAAGTGAAACCGATAGGTGAAGTCACTGAGCCCAGCTGCGTTACCTCGCGGCTGAAGTAGCATAGGCCCCGCCCGGCGATCCTGGGCGGGGCCTATTGCTGTGTAAGACAATATGACTGGAGAAATGCATTGAGCGACACAGGGATTCAGCGGGTTGGGGTTGTCGGGGCCGGCCAGATGGGGTCCGGAATCGCCGAAGTCTCGGTCCGCGCCGGCGTCGCGGTCACCGTCTACGAGACCACCGAGGCGCTGATCACGGCGGGCCGCAACCGCATCGTGAAGTCGCTCGAGCGTGGCGTCAGCGCGGGCAAGGTGACCGAGCGCGAACGGGACCGCGCCCTGAGTCAGCTCACCTTCACCACCGACCTGAAGGACCTGGCCGACCGCCAGCTGGTGATCGAGGCGATCGTCGAGGACGAGGCCGTCAAGGCTGAGGTCTTCGCGAAACTCGACCAAGTGATTACCGACCCCGACGCGGTGCTGGCGTCGAACACCTCGAGCATTCCGATCATGAAGATCGCCGCGGCCACCAAGAACCCCCAGCGGGTGCTGGGCTTGCACTTCTTCAACCCGGTGCCCGTGCTGCCGCTGGTCGAACTGGTCAGCACGCTGGTGACCGACACCGCCGCCGCCGCTCGTACCGAGGAGTTCGCCGGCGCGGTGCTGGGCAAACAAGTGGTGCGCTGTTCCGACCGGTCCGGATTCGTGGTGAACGCCCTCTTGGTGCCCTATCTACTGTCGGCCATCCGGATGGTGGAGGCGGGATTCGCCACCATCGAGGATGTCGACAAGGCGGTCGTTGCTGGCCTGTCGCACCCGATGGGCCCGCTGCGGCTGTCGGATCTTGTTGGCTTGGACACACTCAAACTGATCGCGGACAAGATGTTCGAGGAATTCAAGGAGCCGCACTACGGGCCGCCGCCGCTGCTGCTGCGCATGGTCGAGGCCGGAATGTTGGGTAAGAAATCGGGTCAGGGTTTCTACTCGTACTGAAACCGTTTCGCAAGATTTTCACGGACCTGTGCATTGACGTCGTGAGAGTCGTGCGCACACGTCGGGTATCATTCTCGCGGTCACCGACGCGAGAGGTATCTATTTAGCATGACGCAGCTCAGGCCGTATTACGAAGAGTCGCAGTCCATCTACGACGTGTCGGATGAGTTTTTCGCGCTATTCCTAGACCCGACGATGGGTTATACGTGCGCATACTTCGAGCGTGACGACATGACGTTGGAAGAAGCGCAGAACGCGAAGTTCGACCTGGCGCTGGGCAAGCTGAACCTGGAGCCCGGGATGACGTTGCTCGACGTCGGCTGCGGCTGGGGCGGAGCGCTGCAACGAGCGGTCGAGAAGTTCGACGTCAACGTCATCGGAATCACGCTCAGCCGCAACCAGTTCGAGTACAGCAAGAACAGGCTGGCCAAGATCCCCACCGACCGCACCGTCGAGGTGCGGCTGCAGGGCTGGGAAGAATTCGAGGACCGAGTCGACCGTATCGTCACGATCGGCGCCTTCGAAGCCTTCAAATCGGAGCGTTACCCCGCGTTCTTCGACCGTGCTTACAACATCCTTCCCGACGACGGCAGGATGTTGCTGCATACAATTCTCGCCTACACCCAGAAGCAGATGCATGAAAACGGCGTCAAATTGACGATGAATGATATCCGATTCATGAAATTCATCGGCGACGTGATTTTCCCGGGCGGACAGTTGCCGGCAGTGGAGGACCTCTTGAAGCTCGCGCCGGACGCCGGATTCTCGGTGGAAAAGGTGCAATTGCTGCAGCCGCATTACGCGCGGACACTGAACATGTGGGCCGCCAACCTCGCGGCCAACAAGGACAAGGCGATCGAGATCCAGTCCGAAGAGATCTACGACCGCTACGTGCACTACCTGACGGGCTGCGAGAACTTCTTCCTCAAGGGCATCTGCAACGTGGGGCAATTCACCTGCGTGAAGTAGACGCGAGTGTGTGAAGTAGACGTGAGCAGGAACGGCGGGCCGGGCGCAGTGCTGTCCGGCCCGCTTACTTCTCGAGCGTGAACTGGTCGACGTCGGTGTAGCCCTGGCGGAACAGGTTCGCGCAACCAGTCAGGTACTTCATGTACCGGTCGTAGACCTTCTGTGACTGGATTGCGATCGCCGTGTCCTTGTTGGCCTCCAACGCGGCGGCCCACATGTCCAGGGTGCGCGCGTAGTGCAGCTGCAAGGACTGGACCCGGGTGAGCTTAAAGCCGGCCGCAAGAGCGTGCTCTTCCACCAACTGGGGGGTGGGCAGCCAGCCGCCCGGGAAGATCTCGGCCAGGATGAACTGCGTGAAGTGAACGACTTCGTGGGTCAGCGGCAGACCCTTGGCCCTGGCCTCCTTGAACGGCGGACGCACGATCGTGTGCAGCATCATGACGCCGTCGGCCGGCAGCACCGAGTGCGCCATCTCGAAAAAGCGGCCCCATCGCGCGCGGCCGAAGTGCTCGAATGCACCGATCGATACGATCCGGTCGACCGGCTCGTCGAACTTCTCCCAGCCCTCCAGCAAGACTCGCCGGGTGCGCTTGGTGTCCAGCTGATCGAAGGACTTCTGAACGTGTTCGGCCTGATTCTCGGACAGTGTCAGGCCCACGACGTTGACGTCGTACTTCTCGATCGCACGTCGTAGCGTGGCGCCCCAGCCGCAGCCGATGTCCAGCAGCGTCATGCCGGGCTCGAGGCGCAGCTTGGAAAGCGACAAGTCGATCTTGGCGAGCTGCGCCCCTTCCAGGGTCATGTCGTCGCGCTCGAAGTACGCGCAGCTGTAGGTCTGCGAGGGGTCCAGAAAGAGCCGGAAGAAGTCGTCAGACAGGTCGTAGTGCGCTTGCACGTTGCCGAAATGCGGCGTGAGCTGCACGGCCATAACGAAGGAAGCCTTTCTATATCCCGGAACTACGGACGAATTGAGAGGTAATACCCAACGGCCTCCGGTGCATGCCCTCTGCATGCTATCGGTTCAACCGGCACGAATCGCGTACGCGGCAGAGTCATAGGGTCACACGGAACAGGCGTAATTCACAAAACGAGCTGCACGCCAGCGCGGGTTCAGGGCTCCCGCGGCGGCAGGATCGGCGACGGATGCGGCTCCTCTCGGAACTTGTCCAACGACCCACCGACTTCGACAATGCCGCACAGCGCGTTCCAGCTGAGCATGGTCAAGTAGTCGATCAGTTCGTCTCTGCTCATCCGCGGATTCGACATCCACGAGTGAGTGGCCAATTGCACACCGCCGACGATCAAGTAGGACCAGGGCTCCGCGCCGCCGGTGTCCATCCCGGCCTGCATCATGCGGTGGCGCATCATCACCGCGATCATGCGGGCGATGATCCGCTCGGAGTCGGCGATCACTTTGCTCTTGCTGGCCGAGCTGTTCGCCATCACGAACCGGTACGGCTCCGGCTCGTCCGCCACGGTATCGACATAGACGCGGATGACTGCGCGGGTCAGGTCGATGCCGTCGAGATTCGATGTCAGCGCGGCGGCCATGTTCGGAATCAGCGTGGTCTGCGCGATCCGGCGCATCACGGCGGTCGTCAGGTCGTTCTTGTCGACGAAGTAGCGGTACAGAACCGTCTTGGAAACGCCGATCTCGGCGGCGATCTCGTCCATGCTGAGGTGGCGGCCGAGTCGGCGGATTGCCTCGATCGTGCCGTCGACCAGCTCATTGCGCCGTTCCACCTTGTGTTGATGCCAGCGCCGTTTGCGGCCGTCCGTCTTCACGATTGCAGCCGGGATTTGCTCTGTCACTGTCGACGATTCCATTCCCTAGACGCCCCCGATAGTACGGCGTTGGGGAGCCGATTAGGCGGATGAGACCTCTCGGAAAGGCCCTTCATCAACCGTCTAGTAACACTAACTGGCCCGCGCGATACATGATGGTGTGGTGGTACACAGAGCCTCACCGGGAGCCGAGGCATCCGGCTCGGCCGCTTCGCGGCCAGAGTCAACCGTGCCGTCGGCCCCGGCGGATCGGACTCGGGCGTCCCTCGCCGAGTCATTCGCTGGTGCCGATCCGGAGGCGGACGCGCAGCGGCGGGTGGGGCTGCGCCGGATGAAGTTGGTGGCACTGAGCTTCTTGGTCGGTGCCACCGTCGTGTTCCTGGCCTGCCGCTGGGCGCAGGCGCACGGCAGCGTGGGCGCCTGGGTCGGCTATGTCGGCGCGGCCGCCGAGGCCGGCATGGTGGGTGCCCTGGCGGACTGGTTCGCGGTGACCGCGCTGTTCAAGCACCCCCTCGGCATACCGATCCCGCATACCGCGATCATCAAGCGCAAGAAGGATCAGCTCGGGGAGGGCCTGGGCACTTTCGTGCGGGAGAACTTCCTGTCGCCGGCGGTGGTGGAGACCAAGCTGCGCGACGCCCAGGTCCCGGGTCGGCTCGGCAAGTGGCTGTCGGAGCCCTCGCATGCCGGGCGGGTGGCGAGCGAGGCTGCGACGGTGTTGCGAGTGCTCGTCGAGCTGCTGCGGGACGAGGACGTCCAGCAGGTGATCGACCGGATGATCGTGCGCCGCATCGCCGAACCCCAGTGGGGGCCGCCGGTGGGCCGGGTCTTGTCGACGCTGCTCGCCGAGAACCGGCAGGAGGCCCTCATCCAGTTGCTCGCTGACCGGGCCTTCCAGTGGTCGCTGAACGCGGGCGAGATCATCCAGCGAGTGGTCGAGCGTGACTCACCGACCTGGTCGCCGCGATTCGTTGACCACCTTGTCGGTGACCGCATCCACCGCGAATTGATGGACTTCACCGACAAGGTGCGCCGCAACCCGGACCACGAATTACGCCGTTCGGCGACCCGCTTCCTGTTTGAATTCGCCGACGACCTCCAACACGACCCCGATACCATTGCGCGCGCCGACGCGGTCAAAGAGCAGCTGATGGCGCGCGATGAGATCGCCAATGCGGCGGCGAGCGCGTGGAAGACCCTCAAACGTTTGGTGCTCGAGGGCGTCGATGATCCGTCCAGCGCGTTGCGCACCCGTATCGCGGAAGCCGTCGTACGCATCGGGGAGTCTTTGCGCGACGATGCCGAGTTGCGCGACAAGGTCGACAACTGGATTGTGCGGGCGGCCCAGCACCTTGTCTCGCAGTACGGGATCGAGATCACCGCGATCATCACCGACACGATCGAACGTTGGGACGCCGAGGAGGCGAGCCGGCGGATCGAACTGCACGTGGGACGTGACCTGCAATTTATTCGGATCAACGGCACGGTGGTGGGCTCGCTGGCCGGCCTGCTGATCTACGCCGCCGCGCAGCTGTTTTTCTAGGGGTGCTAACTACTGCTTGCAAATGCAAGCACATGTCCGTACGCTCGGTAGCTGTCAAGGTCGGCCAACGGACCCGAGGAGCACGCAATGCCACCGGAGGAGACGCTCTCCGCCAAGGTGTCCACTGCAGCTTCCGACATCGGCAGCTTCATCCGAAGCCAGCGTGAACTCGCCCAGGTCTCGGTCCGACAGCTTGCCGAGCTGGCCGGTGTCAGCAATCCCTACCTGAGCCAGGTCGAGCGCGGACTGCGCAAGCCGTCGGCCGACGTTCTCAGTCAGATCGCGAAAGCGCTGCGGGTTTCCGCCGAGGTCCTCTACGTGAGGGCCGGGATTCTCGAGCCAAGCGACAAGAGCCAAGTGCGGGACGCGATCATCACCGATTCGGCGATCACCGAGCGTCAAAAGCAGATTCTGCTCGACATCTACGCCTCATTTGCCCAGCAAAGCGAATCCAGCCACGAGGAGTGTTCGACCGAATCCGCAAACCACGAGTGAGGTAGCCCGGCTGGGCGGCTCAGCTGCGAAATCGCCTGAGCTCACGTTGGTGACGTATATCCCAACGGCCGCTTGGTTACCCAGAAGGGAAGGATGCACCGATTCCCCGGCGCCCACGCGCCGAAACCCACTCGATCGTCAACCCGACCCGACCAACCAGGAGGTTTCCCGGCAAGTCGCGTGCCATGTCAATCCGCGGGTCTTGACTACTCCTCGCACGAGGAGCCGACGCTTGCCCCGACTTCCCAACCACACACTTCACAAACCTGAGAACGAAAACCAACCATGAAAGGAAAACACCATGGCTGACAACACGAATATCGAAGAATTGCGGGCACCGTTGCTCGCGGCCCTGGGCGCGGCCGACCTGGCCCTGGCCACCGTGAACGAGCTCCTCGGCAACCTGCGCGACCGCGCCGAAGACACGCGCACCGACACCCGCAGTCGCGTCGAGGAGAGCCGCGCTCGCATCGCCAAGCTGCAAGACGAACTGCCCGAGCAGTTCACCGAGCTGCGCGAGCGCTTCACTCCCGAGGAGCTGCGTAAGGCTGCCGAGGGCTACCTGGACGCCGCGACCAACCGCTACAACGAGCTGGTCGAGCGGGGCGAGGCCGCGCTGCAGCGGCTGCGCAACCAGCGGCCGTTCGAGGAGACCACGGCGCGCGCCGAGGGCTACGTCGACCAGGCCGTCGAGCTGACCCAGGAAGCGCTGGGCACCGTGGCTTCGCAGACCCGCGCGGTCGGCGAGCGTGCGGCCAAGCTGGTCGGCATCGAGCTGCCCAAGAAGGCCGAGTCGGCCGGCAAGGCGGTCGCGAAGAAGGCCCCGGCCAAGAAGGCCCCCGCCAAGAAGGCTCCGGCCAAGAAGGCTCCGGCCAAGAAGTCGGCGGCCAAGAAGGTCACCCAGAAGTAGTACGGATTCCGGGTTGCCCTGCGGGGCAACTCGGATTCGACGTTTCCGACGCCGCCCGCATACCCTTGAGGCGTGAACCAAGCCGTGGGTACCGTCATGTTGGTTCTGCAGATCGCTGTCTTGGTGATGGCGGTGTACGCCTTCGTGCACGCAGCAATGCAGCGGTCCGACGCGTATACGGCCGCGGAAAAGCTGACGAAGCCGGTATGGCTGGTGATTCTGGGCCTGGCCGTCGCGTTGACGTCCATTCTGAGCTTCGTTTTCGGCGTGCTCGGAATGGCAATCGCGGCCTGCGCGGCCGGCGTGTATCTGGTCGATGTGCGGCCCAAACTGCTGGAAATTCAGGGCAAGTCGCGCTGACGCGATGAAGGTCCTGCTGGCCGCGCCCGCGGCGGCGGTCGTCGCCCTGCTGGCCTGGGTGCCCGTGACGGGCACCGCGTTGGCCGAACCCGGCACCGGAGAGGTCAAGCCTGCCGCACCGTTCGTCGACCACACGCAATGGACGCAGTGGGGACGGTTGACCAGCCTGCGGGTCTTTCCGACGCCATCCGGGCGGCTGGCGGCTAAACAACCCGGCACCGCGGCCGCGGCCGACGAGGCCTGGGCCGAGGTGCTGGCGATGGCACCGGGCGCCGACACTCCCGGCATGCGTGCACAGTTCCTCTGCCATTGGCAGTTCGCCGAAATGGCGCAACCGGGCAAGACGAGCTGGAACCTCGAGCCATGGCGGCCCGTCGTCGACGACGCCGAGATGTTCGCCTCCGGCTGCAATCCCGGCGGCCCGGAAGAGCCCTTCTGATGACGCCGAGTCGAGGGCAACTCGCGGCGCTGGTCGACCACACCTTGCTCAAGCCCGAGGCCACCGACGCCGATGTGGTCGCGCTGGTGGAGGAGGCCGCCGCGCTGGGTGTCTACGCGGTGTGCGTATCCCCGTCGATGGTCCCGGTTGCCGTGGCGACGGGCGGTGTGCGGGTCGCGACGGTGGCCGGCTTTCCGTCCGGCAAACACGTGCCCGCGGTCAAGGCCCAAGAGGCCGCCCAGGCGGTGGCATCCGGTGCGGGCGAAGTCGACATGGTCATCGACGTCGGCGCCGCGCTGGCCGGCCGGCTGGGTGTGGTGCGGTCCGACATCGCTGCGGTGCGCGCCGCGATACCCGATGCCGTACTCAAGGTGATCGTGGAATCAGCTGTGTTGCTGGGTGATTCGGATGGGCGCACACTAACCGACGTGTGCCGGGCCGCCGAAGATGCCGGCGCGGACTTCGTCAAAACCTCGACCGGGTTTCATCCCGCGGGCGGGGCGTCGGTGCGGGCGGTCGCACTGATGGCCGAGACCGTCGGCGGTCGCCTCGGGGTCAAGGCCAGCGGCGGGATTCGCACCGCCGCCGACGCGCTCGCGATGGTGGATGCCGGGGCGACCAGGCTCGGCCTGTCCGGCACGCGGACAGTCCTCGACGGCCTCGGTTAAACCGCGGCGCGCCTAGATGTTGGCGAAGCAGGAATCGTTGTTGTCGCCGGCGGGAATGGTGGCGTTCTGGGTCGAGAAGTGACTCGTCACGCCGGTCGGTGTCACCTGCACGCTGTCGGCGTGGATACCCAATGGGTAGTCGGCGGTCAGTTTCGCGGTATACGCATCCAGCGTCGACTGGACGCTTTCCCGCGGCATGGTGAAGCCCAGTGCGTTGAAGCTCTGGATCTGTAGCTGAATTCCCTTGCCGGACACCACGGGCTTGGTCGTGATGTTGTCCAACATCCCCTTCAGCTCGATGGTGCCGTCGGCGGGATGGGTGGTCACACTGTTAGTGACGAAGGGGCCCAGCACCGGGATCGCGTTCTGCACCGACTCCTTGATGCCATCACTCGTCCAGGTGATGGTCGCGTCGAGCGATCCGATGGTGCCCTTGGACGAGGAGCTCCTGTCCAGCTTGACGTCCTTGATGCCGATGTCAATCTTCATGCCCTTGGCATCGCGGATCTGGTTGCCCGCGGTCGACACCGAGATATTGGTGAAATGCTGCGTCGCGAGCTGCCACAGCAGCAGCGGGGCTACCCCGAACGACGCCGTGGCCTGATCCTGGACCTCGCACGCCACCGCCTCGGCGACCTTGGTGTCGGCCACGTGCCGGGCGTACAGCTCGCCTCCGATCAGTCCCGCGATGAGCAGTGAAACCACGATGATGCAGATCAGGACGATGGAAAGCGGATCGCGGAACCTTTTCTTCTTCGCCGGTGCCGGCTCTTCGCGCGGGGCGGCGATCCGTTCGGTGGGGGCCGCTGGCGGAGGCGGCGGCGGAAAGCCGGCCTGCTGCGTGTCGGCACTGGGCGAATACTGCTGCGCTGCGGCGCCGGAGTCGGCGGGACCAGGCCGCGCGGTGGGGGGTGGGCCGAACGGACCTTGATCCCCGGGACGAGACCACGATGACGGGCCGTCGTTCGGTGGTCCTTGTGGTTTCGTCACTTGACCGATTCTGCCCTATCGCTGCGAGCAAAGTCCGACTGGTTGCGGAGCACCGCGATGCTGTCCCGGGCCTTCGCGACCAAGGCGGCGTCGATGTCGGCGATCACCAATTGCGGGTCGGCACCGGCCGAGGCGACCACCTCGCCCAGCGGCGAGGCCACCAGGCTGCCGCCGACGCCCGTCGGCGCACCCGACGTCGACCCAGAGCCGGCCAGTGTGTCACCGGGATCGGCCTGCCCGGCCGCGGCGATGTAGCTCATCGAGTCCAGCGCGCGTGCGCGGGCCAGCAAGGTCCACTGCTCGAGCTTTCCGGGACCCGAACCCCAGGACGCGCAGGCGGCGATGAGTTGGGCGCCGCGCCGGGCCAGCTCGGTGTAGAGCTGCGGGAAGCGGATGTCGTAGCAAATGGTCAGGCCCACGCCGACCCCGTCGACCGTGATCACCACCGGTTCCCGGCCGGGTGCGACGGTGCGCGACTCGGTAAAGCCGAACGCGTCGTAGAGATGGATCTTGTCGTAGTGGGCGTCCAGCTGGTTAGGCGTGCCCGGACCGGTCGCGATCAGCGTGTTCGTCACGCGTCCGTCACCGGCCGGAGTGAACATACCGGCGATCACCGTGATGCCGGAGTCGGCCGCGATCCGCCGGACGCCGTCCGCCCACGGCCCGTCGACGGGCTCGGCGATCGGTGCCAGCGGGACACCGAACCGACACATGGTGGCTTCGGGAAACACCACCAGCGTCGCGCCGGCGTCGGCAGCCCGGCCGGTGTAATCGCGGACCTGCGCCAGGTTCGCCGCCGGATCGCTGCCACTCAGCATTTGCGCCAACGCGATTCGCATGGTCGCCAGCTTAGGAGCCCCGCGTCGGTCAGGCGTTGTTGGTGATCCACTCGGTGGTGAAGCGCTGTTCCCTGGTCACCAGATCGGACAGATGGGTGCCGATGATCTTCTCCACCTTGCCGCCGATCAGGGGGATCCGTACGTGGATGGTGACCCGAAACGTCAGGCGGGCGCCGCCGCGAGCAATGGGTGACAGCTCGGCAGTCCCCGACACATTCACCGGGGTGTCCACGATCGAGCCCTTGATGGACGCCGTCGCGACACCGTCGGTCACCGGTCCCCAGGTCTCTTCGCGTCGGAAATACAGATCGCCCCGGTGTAGCTGGGTGACCATGGCGGGCAGGTTGTGGCTGTGCACCTCCTGCAGCGTCACCACCTCGATGGTGCCGTCGTCCCCGGATTCACCACCGACCCGGATCGATTCCAGCCGTGCCTCGTCGACCGGAATGTCGGCCAGTCTGGCCCGCCAGTAGTCCGCCTCGCAGAAAGCCCGATGAAGATCCTCGACGCTGTCCACGTAGTCCGTAGATAAGTCGAATGAGCGGGGCATAGCAGGTCAGGCTACCGTTACGGGCCATGAATCCGAGCGAAGCCGGATCGCTGTTCACTGGTGCACGCGTCGCCGAGGCGGTGCCGTTAGCGCCGTTGACCACGTTGCGGGTGGGACCGGTCGCGCGACGCCTGATTACCTGCACCAGTAGCGAACAGGTCGTCGCCGTGCTGGCTGAGCTGGACTCGGCGACCCGCGGCGGTGACTACGGACCGGTGCTGGTGTTGGCGGGCGGTTCCAACCTGGTGATCGCCGACGATCTGACCGACGTGACCGCGGTGAAGTTGGCCTCTCGCGGAATCACCATCGACGGCAATCTGGTGCGCGCCGAGGCGGGCGCGGTGTGGGACGACGTGGTGGTGGCGGCCATCGAACACGGGCTGGGTGGACTGGAATGCCTGTCCGGCATCCCAGGCTCGGCTGGTGCCACCCCGGTGCAGAACGTCGGAGCGTACGGCGCCGAGGTGGCCGACACGATCACCCGCGTGCGGGTGCTGGATCGCGCCAGCGGTGCGGTGCGCTGGATACCCGGCGGCGAGTTGGGCTTCGGCTATCGCACCAGCATGTTCAAACGGGCCGGCGGTCAGCAGGTTCCCAGCGTGGTACTGGAAGTGGAGTTCGCACTGGACGATTCGGGCCGCAGCGCGCCCCTGCGTTACGCCGAGCTCACGGCGGCACTGAACGCGGCCACCGGTGAGCGTGCCGAGCCGCGCGCGGTTCGCGAAGCGGTGCTGGCGCTGCGGGCCCGCAAGGGCATGGTGCTCGACGCGGCCGACCACGACACCTGGAGCGTGGGTTCGTTTTTCACCAACCCGGTTGTCGCGCGGGAGGTCTACGAATCGCTGGCGCACCGGACCGACGGCCCGGTGCCCAACTACCCGGCGCCCGACGGCGTCAAGTTGGCCGCCGGCTGGCTGGTGGAGCACGCGGGCTTCGGCAAGGGCTATCCGGACGACCCGGCCGCGCCCTGCCGGTTGTCCACCAAGCACGCGCTTGCTCTGACCAACCGCGGCAATGCCTGCACCGCGGACGTGATCAGGCTGGCGCGCACCGTCCGCGACGGGGTCCGCGACGTGTTTGCCATCACACTGGAACCCGAACCCGTCCTGCTCGGGTGCGCGCTGTAGCCGTGAATTTCGCGTACCAGTAGATTTTCGCGACTTGTCGTGGCGGAAAGCGTGTCGTTCCTGCCGGTATCTTTGGATTTCGTGAGCACAACCCGCGCCGAGCCGCCGATTAATCGGCGGGTGGCTTTGACAGCCCTCGGGCTGGGTGTGTTCGCGCCGAGCGTGCTGGCGGCCTGCAGCGGCACCGTGACCAAGCAAACGCAGAAGAAAGAGCAGTCGGCGCCGAATCTCAAATACCAGCCCGCCGACGCCGCCGCGGATGTGGTTCCGATCGCGCCAGTCAGCGTTGTGGTCAGCGACGGCTGGTTCCAGAAGGTGGCGTTGACGAGCTCCGAGGGCAAGGTTGTCGCGGGAGCGTTCAACCAGGACCGCACCGTGTACACGACGACCGAACCGTTGGGCTACGACACCAGCTATAGCTGGAGCGGGTCGGTCGTCGGCCACGACGGCAAGACGGTGCCCGTCGCGGGCAAATTCACCACTGTCGCGCCCAGCAAGAAGGTCGATGGCGGCTTCCAGTTGGCCGACGGCCAGACCGTCGGCGTTGCCGCGCCGATCATCATCCAGTTCGATGCGCCGATCAGCGACAAGGCGGCCGTTGAGAAGGCGCTGACCGTCACCACCAACCCGCCCGTCGAGGGCAGTTGGGCCTGGCTGCCCGACGAGCAGCAGGGTGCCCGCATCCACTACCGGACCCGCGAGTATTACCCGGCCGGTACCACCGTCAACGTGGACGCGAAGTTCTACGGGCTGCCGTTCGGTGACGGCGCCTACGGCCTGCAGGACATGTCGCTGAAGATCCAGATCGGCCGCAAGCAGGTGGTCAAGGCCGAGGTGACGTCGCACCGCATCCAGGTGGTCCGCGACGAAGGCGTGATCATGGACTTCCCCTGCAGCTACGGAGAGGCCGATAAGGCGCGCAACGTGACTCGCAACGGCATCCACGTGGTCACCGAGAAATACGCGGACTTCTACATGTCCAACCCCGCGGCCGGTTACACCAACGCCCACGAACGCTGGGCGGTGCGGATCTCCAACAATGGCGAGTTCATCCATGCCAATCCATCGAGCGCCGGCGCGCAGGGCAACACCAACGTCACCAACGGCTGCATCAACCTGTCGACCGAAGATGCCGCGGAGTACTACCCCACCGCGATGTACGGCGACCCGGTCGAGGTGACCGGCAGCACGATCCAGTTGTCCTACTCCGACGGCGACATATGGGACTGGGCCGTCGATTGGGATACCTGGGTGGCCATGTCGGCGCTGCCGCCCCCGAACGCGCATCCGCCGGCGAGCCAGATCCCGGTCACCGCGCCCGTGACACCGTCGACCGCGCCGAGTTTGTCGGGGACCCCGACCACCACGACGACCACGACGTCGTCGTCGCCTAGCCCTGGCGGTTAAACCGCATGGTGTTGGCCTGATCGCGTGGCTTGAGGACGATCAGGTCCAAGTCCACGTGCGAAGGCCGCGACGCCACGAACCCGATCACCTCGGCCACGTCGCCCGCCGTCAGCGGCGTGATGCCGGCATAGACCGAGTCGGCACGCTGTTGATCGCCGTCGAAACGGGCCAGCGAGAACTCGGTTTCCACTGCGCCCGGGGCGATTTCGGTGAGCCGCACCGGCTTCCCCAGCAGCTCCCCGCGCAGCGTGCGGTGCAGCGCGCCCTGGGCGTGCTTGGCCGCGGTGTAGCCGGCGCCGCCGTCGTAAACCTCCAGCGCGGCCACCGAGGTGACAGTGACGATCAGGCCGTCGCCGGAGTCGACCAGCTTGGGCAGCAGCGCGCGGGTGACCCGCAGCGTGCCGAGCACGTTGGTCTCCCACATCCACCGCCAGTGCTCGAGGTCCGCATCGGCCACGGGCGCCAATCCGCGGGCGCCGCCGGCGTTATTGATCAGCACGTCGACTCGGCTCAATTTGCCGGCGAGCGTCTCGACGGCCGCGTCGTCTGTGACGTCAGCCACAATTGCGGTGCCGCCGATCTCTTTCGCGAGGGCGTTTATCCGATCCGCGCGTCGCGCCACTGCGACGACGTGAAACCCAAGAGCGGCAAGGGTTTTGGCGGTTGCTTCGCCGATCCCGGAGCTGGCGCCAGTCACGACGGCGACCCGTTGGTGCGCGTTATTTGAACTCACTGAGACAACTCTAATAAACGTGCTAAATTCCTGATGTGCACCACAGCGCCCTGTTCAACAACACTGCCGCGTGTCTTTGCGCGGCATGTGCGTGTTGTTGCCGCGCACTTTGCCGCGCCTGAACCCAAACAGGTTGTGGCCAAGACCGGCCCTCGGAACTCGGACAAAGGACGCTCGTGCGCTCGACTTCTCTCACCCATACACTTCATTCGCCCAGCCGTAAGGGCCACCTGCGGCTGCACCGCCAGATTCTGCCGCCGTCGCTGCACATCTCCGACTCCGCCGCCGCCTCGGTGTTCCGGGCGGTCAGGCTGCGCGGCCCGGTCGGCCGCGACGTCATCGCCGGAGTCACGTCGCTGAGCATTGCGACGGTAAACCGCCAGGTCATCGCGCTGCTTGACGCGGGACTACTGCGGGAACGCGCCGACCTGGCAGTCTCCGGAGCCATCGGACGCCCGCGGGTACCGGTGGAGATCAACCACGAGCCGTTCGTGACGCTGGGCATCCACATCGGCGCCCGGACCACCAGCATCGTGGCCACCGACCTGTTCGGCCGCACGCTGGACACGGTGGAAACCCCGACACCGCTGAGCCCGCCGGGAGCCGCACTGACATCGCTGGCCGAGAGCGCCAGCCGGTACCTGAGGCGCTGGCATCGCCGGCGGCCGCTCTGGGTCGGGGTGGCCATCGGTGGCACCGTCGACGGGGCCACCGGGCACGTCGACCACCCGCGGTTGGGCTGGCGGCAAGCGCCGGTCGGACCGGTGCTTGCCGACGCGCTGAGCCTGCCGGTGTCGGTGGCCTCCCACGTCGACGCGATGGCGGGAGCCGAGCTGCTGCTGGGTATGCGGCGGTTCGCGCCGAGCTCGCCGACCAGCCTCTACGTCTACGCCCGCGAGACCGTGGGCTACGCGCTGGTGATCGGCGGACGGGTGCACTGCCCGTCCAGCGGCCCCGGCACCATCGCGGGTCTGCCCGCCTACTCTGAATTGCTCGGCGGGACCGGGGCGCTGGAGTCCACGGTCAGCGACGAGGCCGTGCTGGCCGCGGCGCGCCGACTGCGCATCCTGCCGGCGGCTCCCGCGGGTCGTGCCAACGGCTCGGCCACGGGCATCACGGATCTGCTGCGGGTGGCCCGGGCCGGGAACCAGCAGGCCAAGGATCTGCTCTCGGAGCGGGCCCGGGTGTTGGGTGAGGCGGTCGCGTTGCTGCGTGACCTGCTCAATCCCGACGAGCTGGTGGTCGGTGGGCAGGCCTTCACCGAGTACCCGGAGGCGATGGAGCAGGTGGAAGCGGCGTTCGCCGAGCGTTCGGTGCTCACGCCGCGGGATATCCGCGTCACCGCCTTCGGCAACCGGGTGCAGGAGGCCGGAGCGGGCATTGTGTCGCTCGGCGGGCTGTACGCCGACCCGCTGGGTGCGATGCGCCGCGCCGGCGTGATCGGTTCACGGATCCCGGAAATCGTCCCGGAGTCGTCCGCCTGACGCGAACGGCGTGGGTTGCCTGCACACCCGTGCTGTAAAGATGAAAGTGTGCGGCACGACGATGTCCTCCTGTTGAACGATCCCCGTCGGGTCGCGCTGTTGGCAGTGCACACTTCACCCCTGGCCCAACCGGGTACCGGCGACGCCGGCGGGATGAACGTCTACGTGCTGCAAAGCGCGTTGCATCTGGCCCGGCGCGGGATCGAGGTGGAGATCTTCACCCGGGCCACCGCGTCGGCCGATCCGCCGGTCGTCCAGGTCGAGCCCGGCGTGCTGGTGCGCAACGTGGTGGCGGGGCCGTTCGAGGGCCTGGACAAATATGACCTGCCTACCCAGCTGTGCGCGTTCGCGGCCGGGGTGCTGCGCGCCGAGGCGTCGCACGAACCCGGCTACTACGACATCGTGCACTCGCACTATTGGCTGTCCGGGCAGGTCGGCTGGCTGGCGCGCGATCGCTGGGCGGTGCCGCTGGTGCACACCGCGCATACGCTTGCCGCGGTCAAGAACGCGGCGCTGGCCGCAGGCGACGCACCCGAGCCGCCGCTGCGCACCGTGGGGGAGCAGCAGGTCGTCGATGAGGCGGACCGGCTGATCGTCAACACCGATGACGAAGCAAGGCAACTGCTTTCGATCCACCACGCCGATCCGGAGCGAATCGACGTGGTCCATCCCGGCGTCGACCTGGAGGTGTTCCATCCGGGTGATCGACGGGCGGCCCGCGCCGCACTGGGGCTCCCGCTCGACGAACAGATCGTCGCCTTCGTCGGACGAATCCAGCCTCTGAAGGCGCCCGACATCGTGTTGCGGGCAGCGGCGAAACTGCCGGAGGTGCGCATCGTGGTGGCCGGCGGCCCGTCGGGCAGTGGTCTGGCTACGCCGGACGGGCTGGTCCGCCTCGCCGACGAACTCGGGATCACGGCGCGGGTGACATTCTTGCCGCCGCAATCCCGACCGAACCTGGCCACTTTGTTCCAGGCCGCGAATCTGGTTGCGGTGCCGAGCTATTCGGAGTCGTTCGGCTTGGTTGCCGTCGAGGCGCAGGCTTGCGGCACGCCGGTGGTGGCCGCCGCGGTCGGCGGGTTGCCGGTCGCGGTGCGCGACGGTGTCACCGGCTCGTTGGTTTCCGGGCATGACGTCGACGACTGGGCGCACGCGCTCGGTGAGCTGCTGCGGCTCGACGGGACGCCGCAAGCCGCCGCGATGAGCCGGGCCGCGGCCGCGCACGCGGCGACGTTCTCCTGGGAGAACACCACCGACGCGCTGCTGGGCAGCTATCGGCGGGCCATCGGCGACTTCGCCGCGGCGCGGCAGCGCCGGGTTCGCGACCGGGTAGCGGCACGCAAACCGCGCCGCTGGACACCGCGTCGCGGGGTGGGCGCATGAGTTCGTCGGTGCAGCAGGTGATCGAGCATGCCCTCGAGGTCAGCGAGCTGACCTACTCCAAACACGAAGGCGCACATGGCGGCCGGCCGGGGCTGGTGGTGGAATTGCCCGGCGAGCGCAAGCTCAAGACCAACACCATCCTGAGCATCGGTGAGCATTCGGTGCGCGTCGAGGCGTTCGTGTGCCGCAAGCCCGACGAGAACCACGAGGGCGTCTATCGGTTCCTGCTCAGGCGCAACCGCCGGCTCTACGGAGTCGCCTACACGCTCGACAACGTCGGCGACATCTATTTGGTCGGCCGGATGTCGCTGGCATCGGTTGACGCCGACGAAATCGACCGCGTGCTGGGTCAGGTACTCGAAGCGGTGGATTCGGACTTTAATACGTTGCTGGAGTTGGGTTTTCGCTCATCGATTCAGAAGGAATGGGATTGGCGGGTATCCCGCGGCGAGTCGCTGAAGAATTTGGAGGCCTTCGCCCACCTGATCGACGACGACGATCAGGTCGATTAGCTCCGCGAGCGTAACGTGGCTGCGATTTTCGGGCCCGCATTTCGCGGTGGCGTTACGCTCGGCGAGCCGCAGAACCTGCGTGAGAGACTAAGCGGCATGGGTGACACTGCCACACTGGTACTGCTTCGCCATGGCGAAAGCGAATGGAACTCGCTGAACCTGTTCACGGGCTGGGTCGACGTCGGCCTCACCGAAAAAGGCCGGGCCGAAGCGGTTCGCAGCGGCCAGTTGCTGACCGAACACGATCTGCTGCCCGACGTGCTCTACACCTCGCTGTTGCGGCGCGCGATCACCACGGCGCATCTGGCGTTGGACGCCGCCGACCGGCTGTGGATCCCAGTACAGCGCAGCTGGCGGCTCAACGAACGCCACTACGGCGCGCTGCAGGGCCTGGACAAGGCCGAAACCAAGGCCCGCTACGGCGACGAGCAGTTCATGGCGTGGCGGCGCAGCTACGACACCCCGCCACCGCCGATCGAGAAGGGCAGCGAGTTCAGCCAGGACGCCGACCCGCGCTACGCCGACATCGGCGGCGGACCGCTCACCGAATGCCTGGCCGACGTGGTTGTGCGTTTCCTGCCCTACTTCACCGACGTCATCGTCCCGGATCTGCGCTTCGGCAAGACGGTGCTGATCGTCGCCCACGGCAACTCGTTGCGCGCCCTGGTCAAGCACCTCGACCAGGTATCCGACGAGGAGATCTCGGAGCTCAACATCCCGACCGGTATTCCGTTGCGCTACGATCTGGGCGCCGATCTGCGTCCGTTAGTGCCCGGCGGTATCTACCTGGACCCTGAGGCCGCCGCTGCCGGCGCCGCGGCGGTAGCCAGCCAGGGTGCCCGGTAGGCTTGCGGGGGCTGGCTGATTTCGCCGCTTTCAAGCGTCAAAGGCCCGTCGGCCAAACATCGAGTGAACGACGGCCGAACACCTGTAGCTCAAGCTGTGACTTGTCCGATTTTGGCCTCGTTCCGCTAGGGCTGCGTTCACCAGATTTGTAGGATTTCGTTCGTGACTGTGTTCTCGGCGCTGTTGCTGGCCGGGGTCTTGTCCGTGCTGGCGCTGGCCGTTGGTGTAGCGGCCGGCACTCGGTTGTCCGCACATGTGGTGCGGCGCCGCCACCGAGTGGCCACCGAATCGACCGGAATCACCGTCGCGCAGATGCTCCAACAAATCGTCACCCTGATGCCGCTGGGCGCCGCTGTGGTGGATTCACATCGCGACGTCGTCTACCTCAACGAGCGGGCCAAGGAATTGGGCCTGGTGCGCGATCGTCAGCTCGACGACCAGGCCTGGCAAGCGGCGCAGCAGGCGCTCGGCGGCGATGACGTCGAATTCGACCTCCAGCCCGGCAAGCGTGGGGCCGCTGGACGGTCCGGGATATCGGTGCACGGTCAAGCCCGGCTGCTCAGCGAAGAGGACCGCCGGTTCGCAGTGGTCTTTGTCCACGACCAGTCCGACTACGCCCGCATGGAGGCCACCAGGCGCGACTTCGTGGCCAACGTCAGCCACGAGCTCAAGACCCCGGTCGGCGCCATGGCCCTGCTCGCCGAGGCCCTGCTGGCGTCGGCGGACGACTCGGAAACCGTGCGCCGGTTCGCCGAGAAGGTGCTGATCGAGGCCAACAGGCTGGGCGACATGGTCGCCGAGCTGATCGAGTTGTCCCGGCTGCAGGGCGCCGAGCGGTTGCCCAACGTGACCGCTGTAGACGTCGATAGCGTTGTGTCCGAAGCGATTTCGCGTCACAAGGTGGCTGCGGACAACGCTAAGATCGAGGTTCGCACCGACTCGCCTACCGGCCTGCGGGTGCTGGGGGACCAAACGCTGCTGGTGACCGCATTGGCCAATCTGGTCTCTAATGCGATCGCGTATTCGCCGCCGGGTTCACCGGTGTCGATCAGCCGTCGCCGTCGTGGCGACAACATCGAGATCGCGGTCACCGATCGCGGCATCGGCATTGCTCTCGAAGATCAGGAGCGGGTCTTCGAGCGGTTTTTCCGGGGGGACAAGGCGCGTTCGCGAGCCACCGGCGGCAGTGGGCTGGGGCTGGCGATCGTCAAACACGTTGCGGCCAACCATGACGGCAGCATCGGCGTGTGGAGCAAGCCGGGAACCGGTTCGACGTTCACGTTGTCCATCCCGGCCTATCAGGACAGCGATAGCGACGAAGAAACCGAGCAACCCCGGGTTCGCGACGCGCGGCCCAGCAGGTCACAACGAGAGGAAGAATTAAGTCGATGACCAGTGTGCTGATCGTGGAGGACGAGGAGTCGCTTGCCGATCCACTGGCCTTCCTGCTTCGTAAGGAAGGCTTCGAAGCCACCGTGGTGACCGATGGTTCAGCGGCGCTGTCCGAGTTCGACCGTGCCGGCGCGGACATCGTGCTGCTTGATCTGATGTTGCCGGGCATGTCGGGAACGGACGTGTGCAAGCAGCTGCGCGCTCGCTCCAGCGTGCCGGTGATCATGGTGACTGCCCGCGACAGCGAGATCGACAAGGTGGTCGGCCTGGAGCTCGGCGCCGATGACTATGTGACCAAACCCTATTCGGCGCGTGAGTTGATCGCCCGGATCCGGGCGGTGCTGCGCCGCGGTGGCGACGACGACTCCGAGATCAGCGACGGCGTATTGGAATCCGGTCCGGTGCGGATGGACGTCGAGCGGCATGTCGTGTCGGTCAATGGCGACACAATCACCTTGCCGCTCAAGGAGTTTGATCTGCTCGAGTACCTGATGCGCAACAGCGGGCGGGTGCTCACCCGTGGGCAGCTGATCGATCGGGTCTGGGGCGCGGACTACGTCGGCGATACCAAGACACTGGACGTCCACGTCAAGCGCCTGCGGTCCAAGATCGAAGCCGACCCGGCCAACCCGGTGCACCTGGTGACGGTTCGCGGCCTGGGATACAAGCTCGAGGGCTGATTCCGGCAATTGCGCTTGGCGCGCGACGCTCGCCGTGCTTGACAAATGCACGTCGTGTCAAAGAGTCCGTACCTGGGGTACGAACTCTCTACTTGTGGCCGACTTGAATTCGGCAATCTCCCCCAAGAAAGACCATGCGCCGGGAATTCCCCCAAAAATATAACTCGGATTGGTGCTGAGGGAATTCCTTTTGACCCTCAGCCAATTACCTGACCGCGCCCGGAATCCGCTTATTGTACTCTTGTCCAGTTCATATTCATTTGCCTCAAGAAAAGGGGTACTGTCATGGATTTTGGGTTGCTACCACCGGAGGTCAATTCGGGGTTGATGTATACGGGTTCCGGGGTGGGGCCGCTGCTAGCGGCCGCTGCCGGCTGGGACGAAGTGGCCGCGCAGTTGGAGTCGACCGCCAGCGGGTATTCGTCGGAAGTTTCCGCGTTGACCGGCGCGTGGGTTGGCCCGTCGTCGCTGACGATGGCGGCCGCGGCCGCACCATACACGGCGTGGCTGCAGGCTAGTGCCGCCCAGGCTGCGCAGACCGCGGCCCAGGCCTATGGGGCGGCGGCGGCCTATGAGGCGGCGTTTGCGGCCACGGTTCCTCCGCCGGTGATTGCGGCCAATCGGGCGCAGTTGATGGCGTTGATTGCGACCAATTTCCTGGGGCAGAACACTCCGGCGATCGCGGCCACCGAAGCCCAATACGCGGAGATGTGGATCCAAGACGCCACTGCCATGTACGGCTACGCGACCGCGTCCGCCTCGGCGAGCACGCTGGCCCCGTTTGAGGAACCGCCGCGCACGACCGACCAGTCCGGGCAGGCTCGGCAGGCCAGCGCGGTCGCCAAATCCAGCGGCGACGCCACCAGTGCCCGCACCCAATCCGTGATGCAACTCGCGACATCCCAGCAGTCGGGTTCGTCGCTGCCACCCGGCAGCAGCGGCAACGTCGGACCCGGCGGCGCCGTTCTCGAGCCCGGCACCACGGTCACCGTCGCGGACGGCTACCCGGTCACCATCGTCGCGGGCGGGTCCTTCAGCAACTTCTATGTCGATGCGCAGGGTGACATCGTTTCTCTCGGTCCGATGACCTTTTACACTTCCTCGTTTGGGCTTTTCACCACGGATAAGCCGTTTACTCTCGCAGTCGGGAGCGGCACGGCCACCATCTATAGCGGCACGGGCATAATTGGGGGTGCGCCAGGCGCTGTCACCGTCCCATCCGGTGGCCTCACTGCCACCGGCGCGGGTGCCGGTGTCTCCCTCGATTCCAGCGGCGCAATCCTTGCCGTCAACAGCGGCGCCGTCATCACCGGTCCCGCCGTCGCCACTCCGCTCCCGGTTCCGAGTTCGAGCGGGGCAGCGGCGGCATCAGCGGCGACCGCGGCGAGCGGCAGCTCGGCGAGCGCGGCGAGCAGCAGTTCAGCGAGTGCGGCCGGAAGCACCTCGGGGAGCGTGGCGGGAAATGCGTCGGGCGTTGCGGGTGACGCAGGGATTCAAGTTCCGGTCGGTGTGGAGGGGCCGTAGGAGTGCGTCGTCCCGGGTCCTGTCGTTGCTCTAGGTACTGACGCTGCGATAGGCGCGGGTTGCGCACAGAATTATATGGATTTCTCGCACGTGAAGTTCATCGGCCGAACGTAGTGCAGCGCATGGAGATATCTCCGGTCTAAGGCGACTGCGGGGCCATATGACCCGGAACGTTACTTGTTGATAGCCGGGTGTATCGAGCGGCTGCGCTGCCTCGAAATCCAAGTGTTTGAATAGCCTTCAAAAGTATTCGACTTACTGCAATTCCTGACCTGCAATAGCGGACCAGTGCTCACCCGCGGGCAACCCATCGATCGGGCACAACGGTGCGTTGCCAACTGCACGACGCAGCTCAGCCATGACTCGGGAATCGGCACTTGCCGTTCCTAGCACACTGGGTCCTGGATCGGGGGCCGCAATTCCGGCTCCGTGTGGCCGAGTGTGCGCTACCGATGCCATTAGCGCGCAACCCCGCTCAGTGGGCCGCCGCGATGTCCCCTAACGCGCTGCGAGCGCCTGCACAGTGCGGCCAGTCCCGGTTAGGGGTGCCCCAGACCTTGCTGGGTGCGACAGCCTACGTGGCGGTGGTCGAGCTGCCGGTCGGGCGTCGAGAGTCGCGCTGCGGCTTCGATCTAGGACCCGCTCGCGCCTGCAAACCCATTGGCGCTGAGCCGCCGCATCGGCTCTCTGACACGTTTCTCGGGTCGATGGTGGTATAACCGTTGACCTGTACAAAGTGATCACTTAGATTTACTCAGAGTTCGCTATAAGCGACGGATATTGCTTCAAGGCGTTTAGGCGAGACTGTTAGACCCTCGTATCAAGCCACGCGAACAGTCGCCGTGCTGGATTCGAAAAGGGATGGAGCGCATGGATTTTGGGTTGCTGCCGAGGGGCAGCTCATGGTGAACCGCGTCGGCGGCGTCGCCACCACGGCGGTCACCCACGTCGCCTCCAGCTCGTCTGGAGCGTTGCGGGCGGCATCCGCGCCAGGCCGCTCACCAGGCCTGCCGGGAAGCGCGAGAATCAACCCCAGCTCGACGTGGACGGGCTTGTGGAATGGGCTCAAAGCGTCGCTGCTGACCTCGCGGTGGAAGCGGGCTGAGGGTGAGGGCTCCCATGGAACGTGGTGAGACGGGGGGCAAGGTGAACGTCGCGATGCCGACGTCGTTCCATGACTTCTCCAGTATTCGTGTGGGGTGTGAAGGCCAGGGCAAGGCGGTCTCGCTGGGGTCGTTGTCGGTGCCGCCGAGCTGGGTGGCGGCTGCCCCGCGGATAGGGGCGGTTTCGCGTTTGCCGTCGGCTGGCGCTGTCGACGCCGCCCAGGCCTCCCCGGTGGATAGGCCTCGTTGGCACACGTTCCAGGAGGGCCTGATGGGAATGGTGGGTGGGTGCTGCGCAAGTGGCGACGCGGACGATGAGAAGCCAGCGCTAGGGAGTTGAGCGCGTTTCCAGGACGCAGATTTGCGCACTCCGAGTGGATTCCTGGGCGACCCTCTCGGCAGGAACTGCCGAAGCAAACGCCACGGTCGACGCCTGGGGGCTCACTCCATGAGCCCAAACTTGTTGTGGTGCTTGCGTGTTGCGGGCTGACGCGGTCGGGACAGACTTGGCGATGTGGCGTTGATCGGCTAACGCCATCATCGGCAAGGCCCTCGACTCGATCTCGGCTAACGCCACCCCCTGTTGGGCAAAGGGGTTGTGGCAACGCCACGGCGATGTATGGCTATGCTGCGGCGTCGATGCCGGCGAGCACGCTGACTCCGTTTGAGCAGCCCCCGCAGACTACGAATGAGTCGGGGCAAGACGCGCAGGCCCGTGCGGTAGTTCAGAGTGCGGGTAATAACACTGCCGCGCGCACCCAAACCCTGGCCCAGCAACTCAGCTCGACCGGCCGCACCATCAGCGGCCCCGGCACCTACACCGTCACCGACGGCGGGGGCACCGTCACCATCGGCCCTGGCAGCACCCTCACCCTCGAGAACGGCAGCAGCTTTGTAGTCGCCTCGGGTGGCCAGGTCATTGTCGAGGGTGGCAGTACCCTCACCGTCGAGTCTGCCGGCGAAGTCCTAGTCTTGCCCGGCGGCACCTTGACGGTCGGGTCTAGCAGCGCCCTTACCCTGGAGGGCGGCGGTAGCCTCACTGCCGCTCAAGCCAGCATCAACATCGTCAGCAGCATCGTCACTATCGTCTCAAACAGTTCTCTGGATACGCTCGGAGTTGGCAACATCGTGATCAACGGTGGCGTCGTTGAGTCTGGCTTCGGTGGAATCGGCGGGCCGGTCGCCATCAGCGCTGCCGTCATCCCGACCCCGGTCGTGTCGGGTGGGTCGGGGGCGGTGTCGGCGTTGGGCGGGGCGGGTTTGCCGGGTTTGGCGGGGACGGCGGGGATTCAGCCGCAGCTCAATGCGGATTTGCTTTTGCAGTGGGCCCAAAGCGTATCGGGTGCCGACCTGGCTGGCGCTGATTTGGCGGGGGCGGCTGGCTGAGGGCGGGGACGTCTTGTGCTGCGCCAGGTGGGGCATTGCCAATGGTGTTGGCCTGCACCGAAACTCGCACGATGTGAGCGGCCTGCGGCTACTCGGCGATGCGGGTTGCCGGATGTATGGCGATGAGCCCTAATTGGCTGCGGCGCTTGCACATTGCCGCCAGTTCGGCGTAGGCCTTGGCGCCGAGGAGTTCGGCGAGTTCGTCGGCCAGGCTCTCCCACACGGGTTTGGCGCCGACGTGGGCGGCCGGGTCGCCGGTGCAGTACCAGTGCAAGTCGGCGCCACCGGAGCCCCAGCCGCGGCGGTCGTATTCGGTGATCCAGGTTTTCAGGATTTCGGTGCCGTCGGGCCGGGTCACCCATTCCTGGCTGCGCCGGATCGGTAACTGCCAGCAGACCTCGGGTTTCATCGTCAGAGGCGGCACGCCCAGCTTGAGGGCTTTGCTGTGCAGCGCGCAGCCGATCCCGCCGGGAAAGCCGGGGCGGTTCAAGAAAATGCACGCACCCTTGTATTTGCGGGTGCGGTGTTGGGGTTGGCCTTCATACTCGTCGAGTTCGAGGTAACCCTTTCGGCCCAAACCCTTTTCGCGGAATTGCCAGTCATCGTCGGTGAGTTGTGCGACCGCGTCGTCCAAGCTGGCCCGGTCGTCGTCGTCGGACAGAAACGCGCCGTGCGAGCAACACCCGTCGTCCGGGCGGCCCTCGACCGTGCCGCGACAGGCCGGCGTGCCGAATACACACGTCCAGCGGGACAGCAGCCAGGTGAGGTCGGCCGCGATCAGGTGCTCCGGGTTGTCGGGATCGAAGAACTCCACCCATTCACGGGCAAAATCCATTTCGACTTCTTGCCCAGGCCCGGGGTGCGAATTCGCCACGGATGCAACGTTAGACCAAAATTCCCCCTGTTCGCTTGGCTGACACCCGGGCCGCGGGATGGTGAATTGCGGCCTCCTCAGCGGGGCGCAGCCCAAACCTCATCGACGTCCCGCTAGTTTGTTTTCGTGCGATTAGGCGTGCTCGACGTGGGTAGCAATACGGTCCATCTGCTGGTGGTCGATGCCCACCGCGGCGGGCATCCGACCCCAATGAGTTCGACGAAGGCCACCCTGCGGTTGGCCGAGGCCACCGACAGCTCGGGCAAGATCACCAAGCGCGGCGCCGAAAAGCTGATCTCTACGATCGACGAGTTCGCCAAGATTGCCGTCAGCTCCGGTTGTGCGGAGCTGATGGCCTTCGCCACCTCCGCGGTCCGCGACGCCGAGAATTCCGACGACGTGCTGAGCCGGGTGCGCAAAGAGGCCGGTGTCGCGCTGCAAGTGCTGACCGGCGTGGACGAGTCGCGGCTGACCTTCCTGGCGGTGCGCCGCTGGTACGGGTGGAGCGCCGGGCGAATCATCAACCTCGACATCGGCGGCGGCTCGCTGGAGCTGTCCAGCGGTGTCGACGAGGAACCCGAAGTCGCCCTGTCGCTGCCGCTGGGCGCCGGGCGGTTGACCCGCGAGTGGCTGCCCGACGACCCGCCCGGGCGGCGCCGGGTGGGAATGCTGCGCGATTGGCTGGACGCCGAACTGGCGGATTCCGCCGAGGCCGTCCTGGAAGCCGGCGCCCCGGACCTCGCGGTCGCCACGTCGAAGACCTTCCGCTCGCTGGCGCGGCTGACCGGCGCCGCGCCGTCGGCCGCCGGACCGCGGGTCAAGCGAACGTTGACGGCAAACGGCCTCAGGCAACTCATATCTTTTATCTCTAGGATGACCACCGCTGACAGGGCGGAATTGGAAGGAGTCAGTGCCGAGCGGGCGCCGCAGATCGTGGCGGGCGCTTTGGTGGCGGAGGCGAGCATGCGAGCGCTGTCGATAGACACAGTGGATATCTGCCCGTGGGCATTACGGGAAGGTCTCATCTTGCGCAAGCTCGACAGCGAAGCCGACGGAACCGCCCTCGTAGAGACTTCGGTGCGCAATGCTGGAGGTCAGGGAGTTGATCGGAACGCCAACCGATCGAGAGGCGACAAACCATGACCGGACCACACTCCGAGACCGAGAGCCCCGGCACTCGGCCCATCTCGGTGGCCGAACTGCTGGCCAGGAACGGAACCATTGGCGCCCCGGCCGTTACCCGACGGCGCCGCCGCCGGCGCGGCGATAGCGACGCGGTCACCGTCGCCGAGCTGACCGGTGAAATACCCGTCATCCGGGACGACGACGAGCACGACGAGGCAGCGCACGCAGCCCACGGGTCGGTCGAGGTCGGCGAATCCGCGGTCGCAGCGGGACCCGAGGTCGAAGCGCTCCCCGCACAGGCCTCCGAACACGTCGTCGCCGAACCGGCCACCGAAGACAAGCCCAAGCCCGGGTACCGGCCCGAGCCGCGGTGGCCCAAGTCGCCGCCGCAGCCACCCCGGGTGGGGCCCGAGCGCAGCGCCTACCCGCGGCCCACGCGCCGCCCCGACGCACCAGAAGCCGAACGACCGGCGGAGCCCGCCGGCAAGCCGTCGGCGTCATCCGGTGCCGAGGACATGAGCCCAGACCCGCTGGAGCAATACGCCGATATTCCGGTGGACGTCATGGATTCCGAGGTGCGCGAAGCCGAGCTCGCGACCGAGGATTCCGCCTACGTGCGCTCCTTCCTGCAGGCCTCGGATTCGACCCTGTTCGGCGGGCAGACCCTCGCCGACGAGGTGGCCCGGCGGCGCAGCGACGAGCGCGACGCCGCCGACGCGGACTCGCTGACCGCCACGAAGACGCCCGACGAGCAGCATGCTGACGTCGAGGCAGCCCGCACGTACCAGCCCATCCAGGCCCACCCGGCACCCGGGAAGCTCGAGGCGCTCTGGCGCGGCAGCGTGATCGTGGTGCAGTCGATCATGGCCGTCGCATTCGGCGCCGGGTTGTTCATCGCGTTCGACCAACTGTGGCGATGGAACAGCCTGGTCGCCCTGGTGCTGTCGGTGCTGGTCATCCTCGGCCTGGTGGCGGGGGTGCGGGTGGTTCGCAAAACCGAGGACATCGCGAGCACGCTCATCGCGGTGGCGGTCGGGGCGCTGATCACCTTGGGACCGCTGGCGCTATCCATGCAGTCCGGCTAGGCGTCACCCGCAAACAGTGCGCCCCGCAATCAAAGTCGGCCTGTCTACGGCCTCGGTCTATCCGTTGAGGGCAGAGGCCGCGTTCGAGTATGCGGCCAGACTCGGCTACGACGGGGTCGAGCTGATGGTGTGGAGTGAGTCGGTCAGCCAGGACATCGCCGCCGTCAAGAAGCTGTCGCGACGCTACAACGTGCCGGTGCTGTCGGTCCACGCGCCCTGCCTGCTGATCTCGCAGCGGGTGTGGGGTTCCAACCCGATTCCCAAGCTGGAACGCAGCGTGCGGGCCGCCGAGCAACTCGGCGCGCAGACCGTGGTCGTGCACCCGCCGTTTCGCTGGCAGCGGCGTTACGCCGAGGGATTCGCCGAGCAGGTGACGGCCCTGGAAGCGTCGAGCGACGTGATGGTCGCCGTGGAGAACATGTTCCCGTTCCGGGCGGATCGGTTTTTCGGGGCCGACCAGTCGCGGGAACGGATGCGCAGGCGCGGCGGTGGCCCGGGGCCGGCGATTTCGGCATTCGCGCCGTCCTACGACCCGCTGGACGGCAACCATGCCCACTACACGCTGGACCTGTCGCATACGTCGACGGCAGGCACCGACGCGCTGGAAATGACTCAGCGGATGGGGGCGGGGCTAGTGCATCTGCACCTGTGCGACGGCAGCGGCCTGCCCGCCGACGAGCACCTGGTGCCCGGACGCGGCACGCAACCGACCGCCGAGGTGTGCCAGATGCTGGCCGCCGGCCAATTCGCCGGCCACGCCATCCTCGAGGTGTCCACCTCAAGCGCCCGCTCAGCCAGTGAGCGTGAGGCCATGCTCGCCGAATCGCTTCAGTTCGCCCGCACGCATCTGCTGCGATGACCACCCTGGCCGCCCTTCTAGCCCTCAGGAGATCATGACCGCGCTATTCACCACCGCAATGACGCTGCGGGAGGTCGATCCGGGTGTCTTCGAAGGCGAACTCGACAAGCACTGGACCATCGGGCCCAAGGTGCACGGCGGCGCGATGCTGGCGCTGTGTGCCAACGCCGCGCGCATCGCGGGCGGCGGGCAATCGGCCGGATTCGAGCCCGTCGCGGTGTCGGCGAGCTTCCTGTGGGCACCGGACCCGGGGCCCATGCGGGTAGTGACGTCGATCCGCAAGCGCGGCCGCCGAATCCGCGTCGTCGACGTCGAACTCATCCAAGGCGATCGCACCGCCGTCCACGCCGTGGTCAACCTCGGCGAGCCGGAACACTTTCCGCCCGGCGGCGACACGGCGCCGTTGTTGTCGGCGAACCCCGTCGCGGAGCTGATGGCGCCGGAACCGCCCGACGACATCGAACCGATCGGACCCGGTCACCCACTGGCCGGTCTGGTGCACCTGGGCGAGGGCTGCGATGTTCGGCCCCTGCTGTCCACCTTTGCGCCCAGCACCGCCGGCCGCCCCCCGGTACTGCAGATGTGGGCCCGGCCGCGTGACGTCGCGCCTGACGCCCTCTTTGCGCTGATGTGCGGGGATCTATCGGCGCCGGTGACGTTCGCCGTGGAGCGCACCGGCTGGGCGCCGACGATCCAGCTCACCGCCTTCCTTAGGGCGCTGCCCGCCGATGGCTGGTTGCGTGTGATCTGCACCTGCCTGGAGATCGGGCACGACTGGTTCGACGAGGATCACGTCGTCGTCGACAGCCTGGGCCGGCTCGTTGTCCAGTCACGCCAATTGGCGCTGGTGCCCGCGCCCCGGTAACCGGGAGAAGCCGGGCCGTCTGCGATGCTTTCTCCCATGGCGAGAATCGCGATCATCGGTGGTGGCAGCATCGGCGAGGCCTTGCTGTCGGGTCTGCTCCGGGCGGGGCGGCAGGTCAAGGACCTGGTGGTGGCCGAACGTGTGCCCGAACGCGCCAAGTACCTAGCTGACAGCTATTCGGTGTTGGTGACGTCGTCGTTGGCCGATGCCGTGGACAACGCGACATTTGTCGTCGTCGCGGTGAAGCCCGCCGACGTCGAGTCGGTGCTGGGGGAGTTGGCCCGTGCCGCGTCGGCGGCCGAGGGTGACAGCGCCGAACAGGTTTTCGTCACCGTCGCGGCGGGGATCACGCTCACCTACTTCGAGTCGAAGCTGCCGGCCGGGACGCCGGTGGTCCGGGCGATGCCGAATGCTGCGGCAGTGGTGGGTGCGGGGGTGACGGCCCTGGCCAAGGGGCGTTTCGTCGCCGCGCCACAGCTCGAGGAGGTGATGGCGCTGTTCGATGCGGTCGGCGGCGTGCTGACCGTGCCCGAGTCCCAAATGGACGCGGTGACCGCGCTGTCGGGCTCGGGGCCCGCATATTTCTTTCTGATGGTCGAGGCGCTGGTGGACGCCGGCGTCGCGGCGGGCCTGAGCCGAGGCGTGGCGACGGACCTCACGGCACAGACGATGGCCGGATCAGCGGCGCTGCTGCTGGAACGGCTGGATCAAGAGCAGCGACCGGCGGACAGCGAGGCGCTGGGTAAGCAGGCGGATGCCACTGCGACGCAGCTGCGGGCCACGGTGACTTCGCCTGGCGGTACCACCGCCGCTGCGCTGCGCGAACTCGAACGTGGAGGCTTGCGGACAGCCGTCGACGCGGCAGTTCAGGCCGCTAAAAGGCGCTCTGAGCAGCTAAGAATTACATCCGAATAATTTAAAGATTTCAAAATGATTGACCCCCACCAGTACCAGTAACCCCACTAGTCCCGCTATTCTCCTTTGTGTATGCACGTGTGGGTGCCGGCGGAGGGGAAGCCGCTGGCGTTGCGCGGGCCTGACACGATTGGGTTGCGATGACGTCTACGAACGGTCCATCGGCGCGGGATTCCGCCGGAAAGCGGGAAACCGCTTCTGTCGATAGCCAGCAGGGCAGGACACAATTTCTGACCGTCGCCGAGGTGGCGGCCCTGATGCGGGTCTCCAAGATGACGGTTTACCGCTTGGTGCACAACGGAGAGCTGCCGGCGGTTCGAGTTGGCCGGTCCTTCCGGGTGCACGCCAAGGCGGTGCACGACATGCTGGAGACGTCCTACTTCGACGCTGGCTGAACCGAAGCCTCCTCGCGCAGACGACGGCGGACGGATCGGGACTGGCGCATGGCCGCGTGAGCGGTCATGCGACTGCCGGTTTGGTGTTCGGTGCGGGCCGCCGGGTAAAGTGACCCCGAAGTATTCGAGTCCTTTAGCAGTCCTCAAGAAGCGGTCATAGGTTAGATAGCGGAGTTCATGGGTTCAGTCATCAAGAAGCGGCGCAAGCGTATGTCGAAGAAAAAGCACCGCAAGCTGCTGCGCCGTACGCGGGTGCAGCGCAGAAAACTTGGCAAGTAAGTCCCGCCAGGCCGCACTCCCGAACTCGCCGACCGTCGCGCGGCCATAGCGCCGCGGCTCATCTCGGCCGTTAGGCTGTTTGGGTGGATTCGTCGAGCGGGGGCGGCGCCGGAACCGGCGACAACGCGGATAACACCACGCACTACCCCAAGGTAGTGCTGGTTACTGGTGCGTGCCGGTTTCTCGGCGGCTACCTGACTGCCCGACTGGCGCAGAACCCGCTGATTCAAGGGGTCATCGCGGTGGATGCGATCGCCCCCAGCAAGGACATGCTGCGTCGGATGGGACGGGCCGAGTTCGTACGCGCCGACATCCGTAATCCCTTCATAGCCAAGGTGATTCGCAACGGCGACGTCGACACGGTGGTGCATGCCTCGGCGGCGTCGTATGCGCCGCGCTCCGGCGGCACGGCGGCGCTGAAGGAACTGAACGTGATGGGCGCGATGCAGCTTTTCGCGGCCTGCCAGAAAGCGCCCTCGGTCCGACGCGTCGTGCTGAAATCGACCTCGGAGGTGTACGGGTCGAGCCCACGCGACCCGGTGATGTTCACCGAGGACAGCAGTAGCCGTCGTCCGCTGCGCGGTGGTTTCGCCAAGGACAGCCTCGATATCGAGGGATACGTGCGCGGACTGGGCCGGCGGCGGCCCGACATCGCGGTGACGATTCTACGGCTGGCCAACATGATTGGACCGGCGATGGACACCACGCTGTCGCGATATCTGGCCGGGCCGTTGGTCCCGACGATGTTCGGCCGCGACGCGCGATTGCAGTTGCTGCACGAGCAAGATGCGTTGGGTGCGCTGGAGCGCGCGGCGATGGCCGGCAAGGCCGGCACCTTCAACATCGGCGCCGACGGCATCGTGATGCTGTCGCAGGCGATCCGGCGGGCGGGCCGGATTCCGTTGCCGGTACCGGGTTTCGGGCTGTGGGCGCTCGATTCGCTGAGACGGGCTAACCGTTATACCGAGATCAATCGTGAGCAATTTAATTACTTAAGTTATGGCCGAGTTATGGATACTACGAGGATGCACTCCGAGCTCGGCTACCAGCCGAAATGGACGACGGCGGAGGCGTTTGACGACTACGTTCGTGGTCGTGGCCTGACTCCCATAATCGACCCACATCGGGTACGCTCCATGGAAGGTCGCGCCATAGCCTTAGCGCAGCGCTGGGGTAGCCGAAATCCAATTCCATGGGGTGGGGTCAGGTAGAGATCGTGGCGGGTGACACCAGAGCGAATGTTATTCCACTGCATAGCAATAGGGGTCGGGTAGCAGCTCGCAGGAGAGCCGAAGCGTCGCGTCAACATCCTTCCTTGCTCTCCGATCCGCACGGCCCTGCGTCGGCCGAACAGCTCGCCGCGGTGGTCCGTGAAATCGACGAGCACCGTCGCGGCCCGGGCGGAGCGTCGTCCACCGAAGCGCCGCTCAACGAGTTTGCTCAACAGGTCGCCGCGGTCGCCGGATTTTTCCGGCAGCGACTGACGGGCGACTACACCGTCGACGAGTTCGGATTCGATCCGCATTTCAACAACGCCATCGTTCGGCCTTTGCTGAGATTCTTTTTCAAGTCGTGGTTCCGGGTCGAGGTCAGCGGCATCGAGAACCTGCCGAGCGAAGGCGCCGCGCTGTTGGTGGCCAATCACGCCGGTGTGTTGCCGTTCGACGGACTGATGCTGTCGGTGGCGGTGCACGACGAGCATCCGGCGCAGCGGGACATGCGACTGCTGGCTGCCGACATGGTGTTCGACCTACCGCTGATCGGCGAAGCCGCTCGCAAGGCCGGCCACACCATGGCCTGCACGACGGACGCGCACCGGCTGCTGGCCGCGGGCGAGCTCACCGCCGTGTTCCCAGAGGGCTACAAGGGGCTGGGCAAGCGCTTCGAGGACCGCTATCGACTGCAGAGGTTCGGTCGCGGTGGTTTCGTGACGGCCGCGCTGCGCACCAAAGCGCCGATCATCCCGTGCTCGATCATCGGGTCCGAAGAGATCTACCCGATGCTCGCCGACGTGAAGCTCCTGGCGCGGCTGTTCGGCCTGCCCTACTTCCCGGTCACCCCGCTGTTCCCGCTGGCCGGACCGGCGGGCCTGGTGCCGCTGCCGTCCAAGTGGCGCATCGCATTCGGTGAGCCGATCTACACCAACGACTACGCCGCCTCCGACGCCGAGGACCCGATGGTCACCTTCGAGTTGACCGATCAGGTGCGGGAGACGATCCAGCAGACGCTGTACCGGCTGCTGGCCGGGCGTCGCAACATCTTCCTGGGCTGACGCTCTCTGCTGCGTCCAACGTCGAGTTGTCGGGCGATTTTATTTCTGGCCCAACAACTCGACTTTCGCGGTGCCCCCTGGAAAAGCAAGTGCCCCGGCGCCAGCGGCACCGGGGCACTCTGCGTGCAAGCGTTACTTGACCAAGGTGAACTGGCACACGTTCGTGTAGCCGTCGCGGAACAGGTCCGAGCAGCCCCGCAGGTATTTCAAGTAGATGTCGTAGGTCTCCTGCCCCTTCAGGGCGATCGCCTCGTCCTTGTGCGCCTCGAGGGCATCGCCCCAGGCGGTCAGTGTCGGGACGTAGTTCTTACCGATCTTGTGGTGGCGCTCGATCTTGAAACCCGCGTCCGTCGAGTACTTGTCGACCAGGTCGATCTGGGGCAACTTCCCGCCCGGGTAGATCTCCTTCAAGATGAAACTGATGAACCGCAGCAGGGTCATGTTCACCTTCAAGCCCATCGCGTTGCCCTCTTCGCGGCTAGGGACCACGATGGTGTGCAGCAGCATGCGGCCGTCGTCGGGCAGCAAGTCGTAGTACTTCTTGAAGAAGGTGGCGTAGCGCTCGTACCCGGCGTCACCTGCGCCGTCGGCAAAGTGCTCAAACGCACCGAGCGACACGATCCGGTCGACCGGCTCGTCGAATTCTTCCCAGCCCTGAATCCGCACCTCTTTACGGCGGGGGCTGTCCATCTTTTCGAACTCGGCCACACAGTGGGCGTACTGGTTCTCGCTCAGCGTCAAGCCGATGACGTCGACGTCGTACTCGGCCACCGCGTGCCGCATCGTCGAACCCCAGCCGCTGCCGATATCGAGTAGCTTCATGCCGGGCTCGAGGTTGAGCTTGTCCAGGGCGAGCTTGCGCTTGGCGTACTGCGCTTCTTCGAGCGTCTTGGTCAGATGCTGCGGGTCCGGATTCTCGTCAAAGTAGCCGCAGCTGTAGGTCATCGAAGGATCAAGCCAGAGCTTGAAGAACTCGTTCGATTTGTCGTAGTGGGATCGGACTGCTTCGACTGGTGGCTTTAACTGGGTGCCACCCGTTTCCCCCTGTGACGTCATTAAACGGACCCTACTTTCCGGCAGATATTGATGCAATTGCGGCGACGGTTTCTTCAGCGCCGGCTTCTTGATTCGCCGCCTCCCCCAGCATCGTGACGACACTGGTGACGAGCGGTTGTCCTTCGGCATCGGTGACTTCGCTGCGGATCTCCGCGATGACGGTGCCGTGGGACTCGATCACCGAGTCTAGATAGGTGTCGAAGTGCAACTTATCGTGGGCCAGGATGGGGCGGTGGAACCGGAACTTTTGGTCCCGGTGCAGCACTCTGGCGATGTTGATCGGAATGCTGAACTTGGTGAAGATGTCCAGCTGCACGCGCCGTCCCGCGATCGCCAGGAAGGTCAGCGGAGCCACCAGGGCGGAATACCCTGCCTCGGCGGCGTCAACCTCGTTGAAGTGAGTCGGGTGATCGTCTTGCACCGAGGTCGCGAACTCGCGGATCTTCTCGCGCCCGACCTCGAAGTAATCCGGTGCCCGGTAATGGCTGCCGATGAGACCCTCGGTCCCCTCTGGAATTGTCATGCCTTACCAGCTCCCCATTCGAATCGTTGCTAGCGGCGCAGCCTATCAGCGGGATTGGCGTCGGGACGCCAACGCCGCCAGCGCACCGCCCGCCGCGCCGAGTGCCAGCGCCGACGGCACCCCGATCCGGGCCGCCTTTCGTGCGGTCCGAAAATCGCGGATTTCCCATCCCCGTTCGCGGGCCAGGCTGCGTAGACGCGCATCGGGGTTGATGGCCACGGCCGTGCCTACCAGCGACAGCATCGGCACGTCGTTGTAGCTGTCGGAATAGGCAGTACACCGTTTGAGGTTGAGGCCCTCGCGGATCGCCAGGGACCGCACGGCGTGCGCCTTGCCGGGGCCGTGCAGGATGTCGCCGACCAACCGGCCGGTGAATACGCCGTCGACCGACTCCGCGACGGTCCCGAGCGCACCGGTCAGGCCGAGCCGGCGCGCGATGGTCGCGGCGAGCTCATACGGCGTTGCCGTGATCAGCCACACCTGCTGGCCGGCGTCGAGGTGCATCTGGGTGAGCTCGCGAGTCCCGGTCCAGATCTTGTCGGCGATGATCTCGTCGTAGACGTCCTCGCCGAGAGCGACCAGCTCGTCGACCGAGCGGCCCTCGATGAAGGTAAGCGCCTTGCGCCGGCCGGCGGCGACGTCGTTGCTGTTCTCCTTGCCGAGCAGCTGAAACTTGGCCTGCGCGTAGATGAATCCGACAACATCGCGATAAGTGAAGTATTTGCGCGCGGCCAGTCCGCGTCCGAAATGCACCGCGGAGGAGCCTTGCACCAGCGTGTTGTCCACGTCGAAGAACGCGGCGGCGGTCAGGTCGATCGGCGGCTGCGGGCCGCCCGCGGCGGCGGTCGTCTCCTGCAGGCCCTCGAGGGCACGAGCGGCACTGGCGTTGGCGGCGATGGATTCCAGGTCAACTCGAACGTCGGGATCTGTGCTGTCCGACTCACCCGACTCAGAGGAAGTCATCGTCACACCTCCTAGATCACCGTGCCGCCTGGTGGCCGGTGCTGCGGCCGCTATCAACCCTATCGGGCAGTTGTGATGGTCGGTTTTACGCCTCTGGCATCAGTCGGTGTCACGACGGCCGACGGTGTGTGGGCAGTCATGCCATAGATCCGACGGCAAGCTTTAGGGACTCGTAGGCGGGCACGACGTGTGATCTTGGAGTTCTTCGCTGCTTCCAGTGTCTCCCGTTGCCGCATCGGCGTGGTCTGCGAGAAGCACAAATTCAGGACGCTTATCGAAGAAGGTGCCCACCACCGCCAGAGTCTGCGAACCCATATCGGCCCGAGCGCCGGCTAGGCCATCGGCTAGCACTTTAAACGGGTTGACGAGGTCGAGGTTCTCGCTCACAACCCTGACCGCACTGTAAGTATGGCCGGCCAGAGGCATGGGAAGGGGCGCCCACACTGAGCTAATGTCGGCGGCGCGATCAATCAGTATCTGCCGCACGTCCGCCCGGACGCAGTCGATGTGAATGTGCAACTGGTTTTGTGTACGGCCCTGCACGGAATTGATTGCCAGACTTATCCAGTCGCGTGGAAGCGACCGCCCGACTGTGCGTTCCACCCACGATCGAGCCTGCCATGCATCCGCGAAATAGTTTGGAGTGCCAGGTCGCAGGAGTTGAGGGCTCTCGATGCCTGTTATGCGAGTGTCCGCGATCGCCAGAAACTGCGTTGCGCCATCGCTGTCTTTCAATACGCTGTAGCCGCTATTCAATTCAACTTCGACGCAGGGCGTTGGGTCATGATGGTCGCGCTCGTCGGTGACACATTGGTTGACCATTGCCCATAACACATTCGGGTCAGCATCAGAGTTCGCGCCGTCCGATGCCAAGGGCACGGTCAGTATCAAAACGGCGAGGGCCCACAAGACCCGTCGCGTGGTGCGGAGTTTGTTTGTTCGACTGCGATCGGCACCCGACCGCCGTACATCATTGGGCGCCAATGGATTAGTTCTTGCGAGGCAATGATTCATGCGGTGATCCCGTCCGGTTCCTGACAACGCCTGACGTCAGCTAGCGAGATCGATTGATCGATCTCACAGCGTCGGATAAGGCGACAGACTGTCCGAATGTTCGGTTTCGACATGAAACATCTTCTTGGGAAGGATTATTCGGGTAAGCATCAAGCGGAATCGGCCGTCGAGGCCCTCCGGTGGCGCTGAAATCGCAAGTAAGGCGGGGCCCCTGACGGCGCCTCCCCCGCCGCTAAAGGCCCTGACGTCGAGTCGGCCACCGGGAGTTATGCGCCGCGTCCGGAAACCAATACCGAGTCTACAAAACCTATTTCGGTCTAGACCATGACCTCGGCGAGCTGGACGCCGGGCGCCGCTAGCTCACGACCACATCGCTAAATTCATTGACATGGCGCCCACGTAGCTGCCGTGCGCCGTCGCGCCGGCCGCCTGTAACCGCGCCAATGCGGCGCGCATCATCGCCTCGCCGCGAGCCCAGCGTTCATGGGCTTCAGCGTGTGCTGCCGCCGCTTCACCCGACCACGTCGCGTGCAGATTGCTTACCAGCGAATCGATTTCGGTGAGCATGCTTTCGGCAGTGCGTTGAAACTCGGCCATCCGCAGCACCGCATCGGCCAACGCCTTGGGATCCACCCGAAACGCGTCAGCCATCGTGCACCTGCCGAATCGCGTGGGTGGACACAGCTTCGTTGTGCTGATATTCCTTGCCGGCGTGCGCGACTGCCGTTGCCAGGACCGATAAACCGGTCTCGACCTCGCGAGCCCCGCGATGCCAGAGCTCCCACGCGGCGGCGTAGGCGTTTCCCGATCCGCCCTGCCAGCCGCCCAGCATCTCGCCGACCTGACCATCCAGCTCGGCCAGCTGCTGTCGCATATTCTCGGCGCCACCGAGTAGCGCCTGGGCGAAACCGTGCATCAGCTGCGGATCGACGCGCACGTTCTTGTCGGCAGCCATAGCCGAAACCTAATTATTGTCGGATCCCGGCACAATTCACCTGAGCCTCACCCTGAGCCGCCCCGAGGCCGGTCGGCGCCGCGGTGCTGATGCCACACTGGTGCCATGACCCAGGTCGCCGGCCGCCCGAAGGTGGAGTTACTGACCCGCGCCGGATGCAGCATCTGCGCGCGGGCCCACGCGCGCCTGGCCGAACTGGCCGGGGAACTGGATTTCGACCTCGCCAGCGTCGACGTCGACGCCGCCGCCGCGACCGGCAACCCCGGACTGCGGGCCGAGTTCGGCGACCGGCTGCCCGTGATTTTGCTGGACGGCAGTGAGCACAGTTACTGGGAGATCGACGAACCGCGGCTGCGCGCGGACCTTGCCCGATACGCTGCGGGCCCCGAGCTTGGTGGGCACTGACTCATTATTTGGTAGCCCACCGAATAAACGTTTACCGTAGACACCAGTTCAGTTACTGGAGTAGCGAGGGAGCTGGCCAGGTGATGCTGCCGTGAGCATCTTGCTCTTCGGGGTTTCGCACCGTAGTGCGCCGGTCTCCGTTCTGGAACAACTCAGCATCGACGAATCCGATCGCAACAAGATCGTCGATCGCGTCTTGCAGTCGCCGCTGGTCACCGAGGCCATGGTGCTGTCGACGTGCAACCGCGTCGAGGTCTACGCGGTGGTCGAGGCGTTCCACGGCGGATTGGCCGTAATCGGGCAGGTGCTGTCGGAATACTCCGGAATGACGATGGGCGACCTCACCAAATACGCTTATGTCCGCTACAGCGAGGCCGCCGTCGAGCACCTGTTCGCCGTCGCCAGCGGCCTGGACTCCGCGGTGATCGGCGAACAGCAGGTGCTTGGTCAGGTGCGCCGGGCCTACACCTCCGCCGAGTCGAATCGCACGGTCGGGCGGGTGCTGCATGAGCTGGCCCAACGCGCGTTGTCCGTGGGCAAGCGCGTGCATTCCGAGACGGCCATTGACGCTGCCGGTGCCTCGGTGGTTTCGGTCGCGCTGGGCATGGCCGAACGCAAGGTGGACGGGCTCGCGGGCAAGACCGCGGTCGTCGTCGGCGCCGGGGCGATGGGCGCCCTGTCGGCAGCACACCTGATCCGGGCCGGCATCGAAAACATCCTGGTCCTCAACCGGTCGCTGTCGCGGGGTCAACGGCTGGTCCGCAAGATCCGCGAATCGGGCGTGCGCGCCCAGGCGCTGACGCTCGACCGGCTTCCCGAGGCGCTGGCCGGCGCCGACGTGGTGGTCAGCTGTACGGGTGCGGTGAGTCCCGTGGTCTCACTGGCCGACGTCCACAACGCGCTGGCTACCGCGCAGCGTGCCGAAGCGGACCACCCGCTGCTGATCTGCGACCTGGGCATGCCACGCGACGTCGATCCGGCGGTGGCTGGACTCCCCGGTGTCTGGGTTGTCGACGTGGACCGCATTCAACACGAGCCCGCGGCTCACGCCGCCGCCGGCGACGTCGACGCCGCGCGCCACATCGTGGCCGCCGAGGTTGCCGCCTACCTGGCGGGTCAGCGGATGGCCGAAGTGACCCCGACCGTGACCGCGTTGCGTCAGCGTGCCGCCGACGTCGTCGAAGCGGAGCTGCTGCGGCTGGAAAACCGGCTTCCGGGTCTCGAGAGCGCCCAGCGCGAGGAGGTTGCCCGCACGGTCCGGCGGGTGGTGGACAAGCTGCTGCACGCGCCCACGGTACGGATCAAACAACTCGCCAGCGCCCCCGGCGGCGACAGCTACGCCGAAGCCCTGCGCGAGCTTTTCGAACTCGACCAGACCGCCGTCGACGCCGTCGCCACTGCGGGCGAACTACCAGTGGTGTCAACGGGATTCGACGCCGGTACGCTCGCGCAACCCACGCCGGGCAGCCCGGCACAATCCGCCGAGTAGCTGATTGGCGCACGTGATCCGGTTAGGCACGCGGGGGAGTCTGCTCGCCACCACCCAGGCCTCCGTCATCAGGGACACTCTTATCGCCAACGGCCATCCCGCGGAGTTGGTGATCATCAGCACGGCAGGCGACCAGTCGTCGGCGCCCATCGAAAGTCTTGGTGTGGGCGTCTTCACCACGGCGTTACGCGAGGCCATCGAGGACGGCCGGGTCGACGCCGCCGTGCACTCGCACAAGGATTTGCCAACCGCCGACGACCCGAGGTTCGCCATCGCGGCGATACCGGCACGCAATGACCCGCGCGACGCGTTGGTCGCGCGCGACGGACTGGTGCTCGGGGAGTTGCCCGCGGGTTCGCTGGTCGGCACATCTTCCCCGCGGCGGGCCGCACAGCTTAGGGCATTGGGTCTCGGTTTGGAAATCCGCCCCCTACGAGGCAACCTAGATACCAGGTTGAACAGGGTAAGCATGGGTGAACTTGATGCCATCGTGGTGGCCCGGGCCGGACTGGCCCGCCTGGGCCGTCTCGCTGATGTCACCGAGACGCTAGAGCCGGTGCAGATGTTGCCAGCACCGGCGCAAGGAGCGCTCGCCGTCGAATGCCGCGCCGGCGACGGTGGGCTGGCGGCAGTGCTGGCGGAGTTGGACGACGCCGACACACGCGCGGCGGTCACCGCGGAACGGGCCCTGTTGGCCGAACTGGAGGCGGGATGCTCCGCACCGGTGGGTGCGATCGCCGAGGTGGTCGAGTCCATCGATGAGGACGGACGCGTCTTCGAGGAGCTGTCGCTGCGCGGCTGCGTGGCGGCGCTGGATGGATCCGACGTGATCCGTGCGTCCGGCATCGGCGCTCCCGAACGGGCACGAGAGCTGGGGCTCTCGGTGGCCGCGGAGCTGTTGGAGTTGGGCGCCGGAGAGCTGATTGGGGGAGCGCGGCAAAACCCCGCGCACGAGAACTAAATGACGTCAAAAAGGGATGTGTTGGGAGCGACAATGACGACGCGAGGGCGCAAGCCGAGACCGGGCCGCATCACGTTCGTGGGCTCCGGGCCGGGTGACCCGGGATTGTTGACCACGCGGGCGGCCACCGTACTGACCAACGCCGCCTTGGTGTTCACCGATCCCGACGTACCCGAACCGGTGCTGGCGCTGATCGGGAAGGACCTGCCGCCCGTTTCGGGCCCGGCACCTGCCGAACCGCCGCCTGGGACGGCCGATGGGTCAGCCGACGGCGATCCACCGCCGGCCGCGCCGACGGTGCTGTCCGGTGGCGCCGACATCCGCCCGGCGTTGGGTGAGCCCGCCGAGGTCGCCAAGACGCTGACCGCCGAGGCCCGCACGGGCGTCGACGTGGTGCGGCTGGTGGCCGGCGACCCGCTGACGCTTGACGCGGTCATCAGCGAGGTGAACGCCGTCGCGCGCACTCACCTGCACGTCGAGATCGTGCCCGGCCTGGCCGCGACGAGCGCGGTGCCTACCTACGCGGGTCTGCCGCTGGGCTCCTCCTACACGGTGGCCGACGTCCGCGGCGACGTGGACTGGGAGGCGCTTGCCGCGGCCCCCGGACCGCTGATCCTGCAGGCCACCCCGACGCATCTGGCTGAGGCGGCCCGCACGCTGATCGACCACGAGCTGGCCGACACCACTCCCTGCGTGGTGACATCGCAGGGCACCACGTGTCAGCAGCGTTCGGTCGAGACCACGCTGCACGGATTGACCGATCCGGCGGTCGTGGCCGCCGCGGGTGACCCCGCGGGCCCGCTGACCGGACCGCTGGTGGTGACCATCGGCAAGACGGTGAACAGCCGGTCGAAGCTGAACTGGTGGGAGAGCCGCGCCCTGTACGGCTGGACCGTCTTGGTGCCGCGTACCAAGGACCAGGCCGGCGAGATGAGCGAGCGGCTGACGTCGTACGGTGCGCTGCCGGTCGAGGTGCCCACCATCGCGGTGGAGCCGCCGCGCAGCCCCGCTCAGATGGAGCGGGCGGTCAAGGGACTGGTCGATGGCCGGTTCCAGTGGGTGGTATTCACCTCCACCAACGCGGTCCGCGCGGTGTGGGAGAAGTTCGGTGAATTCGGCCTGGACGCCCGCGCGTTCTCCGGTGTGAAGATCGCCTGCGTTGGCGAGTCGACGGCCGACCGGGTCCGGGCCTTCGGGATCAGCCCCGAGCTGGTGCCGGCCGGGGAACAGTCCTCGCTGGGCCTGCTGGACGACTTTCCGCCCTACGACAGCATTTTCGATCCGGTGAACCGGGTCTTGCTGCCGCGGGCCGACATCGCCACCGAGACGCTCGCCGAGGGCCTGCGCGAACGTGGTTGGGAGATCGAGGATGTCACCGCGTACCGCACGGTACGTGCGGCGCCTCCGCCGGCGTCCACCCGCGAAATGATCAAGACGGGCGGCTTCGACGCGGTGTGCTTCACTTCCAGCTCGACGGTGCGCAACCTGGTCGGCATCGCTGGTAAACCCCACGCGCGCACCATTATTGCCTGCATCGGTCCCAAGACGGCCGAGACCGCTGCCGAGTTCGGCTTGCGGGTGGATGTGCAGCCCGATACCGCCGCCATCGGCCCACTGGTCGACGCGTTGGCCGAACACGCCTCGCGGTTGCGCGCCGAAGGTGCGCTGCCACCACCGCGCAAGAAGAGCCGCAGGCGCTAGTGGCGATCGCCAGCGCGGCGAAGCCGGGCGCCGCGGGTCGACACTCGTGTGGTTTGAGTGCGATCGCCAGCGCGGCGAAGCCGGGCGCCGCGGGTCGACACTCGTGGGGTTTGGGTGCGATCGCCAGCGCGGCGAAGCCGGGCGCCGCGGGTCGACACTCGTGGGGTTTGGGTGCGATCGCCAGCGCGGCGAAGCCGGGCGCCGCGGGTCGCCACTCATGAGCGGGGGCGGCTATCCGCGGCAGCGCCCGCGTCGGCTCCGGTCCACCCCCGCGCTGCGTCGGTTGGTGGCGCAAACATCCTTAGAGCCAAGGCATTTGGTGCTGCCGATGTTCGTCGCCGACGGGATCGACGAACCCCGGCCCATCCCGTCGATGCCCGACGTGGTGCAGCATACCCGCGACTCGCTACGCCGCACGGCCGCCGACGCGGTGGCGGCCGGAGTGGGCGGGCTGATGCTGTTCGGTGTGCCGCGCGACGAGGACAAGGATTCGGCCGGCTCGGCCGGCACCGACCCCGACGGCATTCTCAACGTCGCGCTTCGGGATCTGGCCAAGGATCTCGGTGATGCCACGGTGTTGATGGCGGACACCTGCCTCGACGAGTTCACTGACCACGGCCACTGCGGCGTCCTGGACGCCCGGGGCCGGGTCGACAACGACGCTACCCTGAAGCGTTACGTGAAATTAGCTGTGGCACAAGCAGAATCGGGCGCCCATGTGGTTGGCCCGAGCGGGATGATGGACGGTCAGGTCGGTGCCATTCGCGATGGTCTGGACGCGGCCGGCTACACGGATGTGGTGATACTGGCCTACGCCGCGAAGTTCGCCTCGGCGTTCTACGGCCCTTTCCGCGAAGCGGTGAGCTCCAGCCTGTCCGGTGATCGGCGGACCTACCAACAAGAACCCGGAAACGTCCGGGAAGCGGTCCGCGAGATCGAATTGGACATCGACGAAGGCGCCGACATCATCATGGTGAAACCTGCGATGAGCTACCTGGACGTGGTGGCCGCCGCGGCTGAGATCTCGCCGGTGCCGGTGGCCGCCTATCAGGTGTCGGGGGAGTACGCGATGATTTGTGCTGCGGCAGAGAACAATTGGATCGACGGGCGCGCGGCGGCACTGGAATCGCTGATCAGCATTCGCCGTGCCGGAGCCGATATCGTGCTGACCTATTGGGCCGCGGACGCGGCGGGTTGGCTTTCGTAACGGCCACGTCGGCGGTAAACAATCAGAGGATGAGGCTGCGATGACCACAGCGGGGGACGTCAACCCCAAGCCGTTGTTCTACGAATCCGGTGCCAGCTGGGTTTGGGTGCTGAGCGGTCCGGCGGCGGCGGTGTCGATGATCCTGATCGAAATGTGGAGTGGCGCCGCGATATCGCTCTGGGTTCCGGCGATCTTTCTGGTGATGGTGTCGGCGTTCATCTCCCTGCAGGTGAAGGCGGCGCGGATCCACGTATCCGTCGAACTGACCCCCGATGCCTTACGGCAGGGCACCGAGACCATCCTGGTGCGCGAAATCATCAAGGTGTTCCCCGAGCCAGAGCACGCGGCGAATTCCGACAAGGAGCTGGCCAAGTGGCAGTCGGCGCGGGCGCTCGGCGAGCTGTTCGGGGTGCCGCGTGGGCGGACGGGGATCGGTCTGAAGCTCACCGGGGGTCGTACCGCGCAGGCCTGGGCAAAACGTCACCGTCGTCTTCGGGAAGTGCTGACCCCGTTGGTTCAGGAGCGGGTGGAGCCGGACGCCACCGACATCGATACCCTCGACGACCCCAGCTCCGAGCAGTGATCATGCGCTACCGGGCCCTGGTCGAACTCGCCTTGGCCTGCGCAGCGCTGGTGGGCGTCGGGGTGAGCTGGGTGCACGCGCGCCACACGGTGGCCGTCGCGCCCATCACGGACGGTCAGCCGTCCACTACGGCGTTGGATTACCACCCACAGTTGCTGCTGCTGGCCATGCTGCTGGCGATGATCGCCGGAGTGCTGGCAGTCGTCGGAACGTCCAGGCTGTGGCGCGCTCGCTAGGCCGTGTGCTTGATCAGCGGAAGCACTTGCTGACGCCGGCTGACGATCGCATCGGCCAGGCTGCGCAGCGCCGCGCGGACCGACCCGGCAATCGGGAATCCGGCCTCGTGGTCGCTGTCGCCAAGCAGCTCGCTCACCGCCGGGCTGGCGGCCAATGTCCACTGCACCCCGGCCGCGCGGCAGTCCTCGTCGAACCCGTACAACAACGCGATACCGGCACCGGCGAAGTGGGTCACCTCGGTCATGTCGAGCAACACTGAATTGGTGCCGACGGTGAAACGGCGGAGATATTCACGAACCCGATCGACATTGACGGCGTCGATTTCGCCCCGGATAGACACCACCGTCGCGAGGTGACGGCACTGTGCCCGAATCTGAGCGCCACTGCATTCGAAGCTGCCGTTTCCCTGTCGGCTCATCGCGATCGTCATGAGCACTCCATTCCCGTGTTGCGAAGGCCGACACAACGCCGACCGAAGCTGACTACAACGTTGCCCGACAAAGTTAAGGGGACCGACAGTTACGTCTAACTGTTTGCTAAAAAGGTGACCCGCACGGTGCGTGTGGAGGTCAATGAGCGGCCACACCGCCGCCGTCACGCACTCCCGGCTGTCGCGCTGTTAGGCTGCTCTGGCTGCCGGTGGGCAAGTCGGGGGGCTTGTGATAGGGCGAAATCGCCCGGTCAGCCGGGTGAGAAGGCGAACGAAACTGCAGAGTCCAGACCGAAAGAAAAGCCCTGTGCGCACCGGAGAGATCAAGGGTGAGATCAAGGCCCTGACGGGACTCCGCATCATCGCCGCGGTGTGGGTGGTGCTGTTCCATTTCCGGCCGATGCTGAGTGACATCTCCCCCGATTTCCGGGAGAACCTCGCACCGGTGCTCAACTGTGGCGCTCAAGGCGTCGACTTGTTCTTCATCCTCAGCGGGTTCGTGCTGACCTGGAACTACCTCGACCGCATGGGCCGGTCCTGGTCGACGCGCGAGACCCTGCACTTCCTGTGGCTGCGGCTGGCCCGGGTGTGGCCCGTTTACCTGGTCACCATGCACCTGGCCGCACTGCTGGTGATCCTATCGCTGCACGTCGGTCACGTGCCGCTGCCCGAGGGCAGTTCACTCACGGCGATCAGCTACGTGCGTCAGGTCCTGCTCGTGCAGCTGTGGTTCGAGCCGTTCTTCGACGGCACCAGCTGGGATGGGCCGGCCTGGTCGATCAGCGCCGAGTGGCTGGCCTACCTGCTGTTCGGCCTGTTTGCGCTGGTGATCTTCCGGATGAGGCTGGCCACCCGCGCGCGGACGCTGATGTGGCTGGCCGTGGTGGCCTCGCTGCCGCCGGTGGTCATGCTGTTGGCCAGTGGTCACTTTTACACGCCGTGGAGCTGGCTGCCGCGGATCGTGACCCAGTTCGCCGCGGGGGCGCTGGCGTGTGCTGCCGTGCGCCGTTTGCGGCTCAGCGACCGTGGTCGCCACATCGCCGGATACCTCTCCCTGCTTCTCCTGGCTGCCGTGGTGGGAGTCCTCTACTGGTTCAACGCGCACCCGATCTCCGGAGTCGTGGAAAACGACAGCGGCGGGGTGGTCGATGCGCTGTTCGTACCGCTGGTCATCACGCTGGCGGTCGGCCTGGGCAGCCTGCCGCGCCTGTTGTCCACTCGGGTGATGGTCTACGGCGGGCAGATCTCGTTCTGCCTGTACATGGTGCATGAGCTGGTGCACACATCCTGGGGATGGGCGGTCGATAATTTCGAGCTCACGCCGTGGGAATCCGATTCCCCGTGGAAATGGAACGTCCTCGGCCTGTTCGCGATCGCCCTGGCGCTCTCGAGCCTGCTGTATCACGTCGTGGAGGAGCCCGCGCGTCGCTGGATGCGCAGGATGGTCGACGTGCGGCCCGCGACACAGCGCACCGGGTCCGAGGAGTCGGCCCCGGCCAAGGTTCATCAGATCGATGGCGGACGGGACTCGGTTACCGCCCGCGCCGTATGACGGTCCGCGAATCATGCTGTGCGCCATAACCTCTCGTATGGATTCGACAGTGGTAGCCGCGCCGAACTGGTAGTTTGGGCTTTGCTGATCGGCTCGGGCATGGATCAGATAGGCGCAACAGCGCGTTGAGGGGCAGTTCGCGTCGGTTCTTCGTACGATTTCCGTTGATTGGGTGCGCCAGACGGCCATGCCGTGCACAGGGGGGAGGCTGGAGTGAGTCGCCGGGCTGCGTTTGTCTTCAGCCTCGCCCTGTTGGCCGGCCTGTTCGTGGCACAGTCGGCGCGGGCGGGGGCCGATGCGCCATTGACGCTGGATGGCCGGCTGACCCACATCGCGGTCGTCGGTGACTCGTATACGACCGGCACCGACGAGGGCGGCCTGGGCCCGAAATCGTGGACCGCTCTGACCTGGCAGACGCTCACCAAGCGCGGGTTGCAAATCGCCCCCGATGTGGCCGCCGAGGGCAGGGCCGGCTACGTCGTGACCGGAGACCACGGCAGCGTGTTCGAGGATCTAACCTCGCGCGCGGTCAAGTCCGACGACGTGCTGGTGGTGTTCTTCGGCTCTCGCAACGACCAGGGCACCGATCCCGGCCTACTGGCCGGCAGGGCGCGCGACACGTTCAATGTGGCGCGGATCCTGGCGCCGACGGCGAGGTTCCTGGTGATCGGGCCGCCGTGGCCGACCGCCGACGTGCCCGAATCCGTACTGCAGATTCGCGACGTGCTGAACTCCGAGGCGCGGGCTGCGGGCGCGGCGTTCGTCGATCCGATCGGCGCCCACTGGTTCGTCGACCGGCCCGACCTGATCGGCCCAGATGGCGTGCACCCCAACGATGCCGGGCATCGGTATATGGCCGACAAGATCGCACCGCTGATTCGCACGCAACTATTCAGGTAGCGAGCCACTCAGGTTTTCTGCGGACCGACTACACGTCAAAGCGCCAGCCGCGCAAGGCTTTTAACGCGCCAAATGGCGTTCAGTCTTCTGCATGCCGCTCGTAGTCCCACTGCTCCAGGCGTGCCTGCAGCTGCGTCAAGCCAATTCCGACGACTGGCGTAGCAGCCGCGATGCAGACCAACAACAGCGGGGACATTTCAAACCTCCAAAACCCTTACATTCCTAACACGTTCGGTTTCGTGGTGGGGTTCATTCGCAAAGAAAGTCATCGCAACGTCATCGGTCCGTTATGGCACTGTCTGCCAACGCTCCCAGCACCGGGGCCAACAACTGCGCGTATTCAGTTGTGACGTGGTTGTCGTCGCGGAACACCAGGGTGTTACCGACGATCATCGGGCAGCGCTCGGCTGTGCAGAACAGGTCGGTGAGATCGGCGTAGTGACCGCCGTTGCCGGTGGTCGCCGCCCGTTCCGCGGCGATGCCGCCGTCGTTGACCGCGACCGACCGGTCCGGCGCGCAGGTGGTGGCGTCGTCCAGGTGTCCGGACAGGCACGTCGGCACCGGGGATTGCGGATCCGGGGCAGGGCCGAGGACCAGGACGGTCGCCCCGGTGCGACGCAGCTGTGCGACGGTGCGACCCAGGGTGTCGATCCATGCCGGGTCGTAGGACACGAAACCGAAGTCGCTCCCATAGCGGCGGCTCATGTCCAGCACCACCAGACGCGGGTGTTCGGCCGCGACGCGGGCCAAGACCTGGGCACGCCATTGTTCGCACTCGGTGTACTCGCGGCCCAGATACGGGCTGTCGATGGGTAAGTCCTGCACCGGGCAGGTCACTTTGGCCATCGTCTCCAGCCGCCAGTGCCGCTGCTCGGCAACCTGCTGGAACGCCGGGTTCCACATCGCTGCGTGCGAGTCGCCGATCAGCGCGACCGTCGTCGGTGAGCCGATATCGCCTGCCGCGCACTCGCTTTGGCCGACCTCGCGCCAGGATCGCACGCAGCCGTTGACGAAGACGGCGGCCTTGTCGGCCGGTGCCTGGGCAAGCGGCGGGTCCAGGTTCGACGGGACGGCCAGCAGGCCCGCGGCCGTCGCGACGGCGTCGCGCACCTGCGCGAGAGCCTGCTGGACGGCCTGCTGCTGCGCAGCGCTGGCAGCGGCCGTGGGCAGCGCCATGATGTTGGCCTTCGCCGCGGCCGGGCCGTGGCCGACCGGAACCGGTATCACCGTCAGCAACAGCACGCACGCGGAGGCGGTGGCAGCGCTGGCGATCCCGGCGACGGCCAGGCTCGCCTTGGCCGATCGGCGCAGCGCAGCGGCGAACCGCCCGGGGTTCTCCACCAGGTGGAACGTGATCACCGCCAGCCCGGCGGAAACGGCGGTCGCGGCGAGCCGGGCCGGCAGGCCGGCGGGCTCACCCAGCAGCCGCGGCAACAGCAACAACACCGGCCAATGCCAGAGGTACCAGGAGTACGACACCCGCCCGATCGCGCGCATCGCCGGCCGGCACAACAAACGCCCAACCCCGAGGCTGCGGGTGACGCAGCCGCCGCCGATCACCAGCGCGGTTCCCAGCACCGGCAACAGCGCCGCGGTCCCGGGATAGGGCGTAGCGGGCCCCAGCTGGGTGCAGGTCAGCAGGATCAGCGCCAGGCCGCCCCACCCGACGATCGCCGCGGGCAGCAGCGGCAGCCGGCGCCACTGCTCGATCGACAGCGCGACCAGGCCGCCGACGGCGAGTTCCCAGGCGCGGGTGGGCAGCGAGAAGAACGCCCACGGTGGCGAGGCGCGGGTTAACAGCACCGCCGCCGCCAACGACGCCGCGGCGACCAATGCCAGCACCACCGAGTAAGGCGTCGCCTTGGCCTTGGAATTCCCTTTAGCGTCGCGCCGCGCGCGTCCGGCGAGCCACGCGGTGCCGATGATCAACACCGGCCATACCAGATAGAACTGCTCCTCGACGCCCAGCGACCAGTAGTGCTGGAACGGCGAGGGCATCTCGGCGTTCAGGTAGTCGGTGCCTTGGTTGGCGAACCGGTAGTTGCCGACGTAGAGCGCGCTGGCGATGCCGTCGAGGAAGACGCTTCGGGCCTGTAGCGGCGGCAGCACGACAGCCGCCCCGATGGCGGTGACGACGGCCACGGTACCCGCGGCCGGCAGCAGCCGGCGCGCCCGCGCACCGTAAAAACGGCCCAGCGCAACGGTATTCGAGGTGCTGACCTCGCGCCAGAGCAGGCCGGTGATCAGGAACCCGGAGATGACGAAGAAAATGTCCACCCCGATGAAGCCGCCGGCGGTTCCCGGGATGCCCGCGTGGTAGAGCACGACGGCGACGACCGCGACGGCCCGCAGGCCTTCGATGTCGGGACGGAATCCGCGCCGCTGTATTTGTCGGGTGGGGCTATCGCCCGCTCGCGGGGGCGGGGTGGAGGCGGTTTCCTGCCGGACTGTCATACCTCGGTTAGGTCGCCAGCCAGGAGAGCTCGCCGGGCAACTGCAAACGCCACCAGGTCACGTCGTGGCCGCCGACCGTGAAGCTCACTGCCGGTGGCGTTTTGAGTTGGCTGACGAACTGACGGGTGGCGGGATAAAAGCGGTCGAAGGTGCCGCAGTCGACCCGCAGCGGGATCTGTGACAGCGCGGGCAGGCCCATCACGCTGTTGGCCATCCAATCGTCGTAGCTGTCGAACGCCCCGGGTGCGCAATCGGAGTAGGACGTGTACAGCGCCGGGCTGATCGCGCAGATCCCCGCGGTCTGCGACGGCCCCAGCTTGGCGCCCAGGTGCAGCGCCCCGTATCCGCCCATCGACCAGCCCATGAAGCCCACCCGCGACGTATCGAGGCCCATCGAGGACAGCATCGGCAGCAACTCGTCGAGAACCATCGCGCCCGAGTCGCTGCCGTCGACCCGTTTGTGCCAGTAGGAATCGGAGCCGCCGTCGACCCCGACCACGGCGAACGGCGGCTTGCCTTCCTTGGCCAGCCGGGCAAGCCCGTCTTGGACGCCGCAGTCGAGCATCATGTTCGCGTCGCCGTCCTTGCCGTGCAACGCAATCACCGGGCGCAGGGGCCCGCTTTGCGCGGCCTGCCCGGGCGGCAGGGCGATCACCCAGTTGGTCTTCACGCCGCCGCGTGCCTTCGAAATGAACGATCCGGTGAGTTTGTTGGGCAGGCTGCTACCCGCGTTGGAAGGCTCGAACGGCGCCGGCGGCGCCGCTCGTGGTTCGAGCGGATCCAGCCAGGCGCTCAATGCCCACGCGCCCGCGGCCGCAGCGCTGGCACCGGCGCCCATGCGGAGCACGGCGCGGCGGTTCAGATCAGGCACGACCGTCATAATGCCGCGCCGACAGGGTTTTTCCGACCCTGCCACGCCGTTTGCAAGGGCATTGTGATTCGGCAGTCATCGACCAGTGACGTGTGCCGCCCGAACGCCCTCCGAAGGCCGGTAGCGCGGTATTGAATCTGGCAGGTTTCAACCCTCGCGCGGTCGGCGGCGCTTCGGGACGCTGGAGCTTTCGTGCATGGTTTGGACAGTCGACCGAATGCAGATCAAGAGCGGAAGAGAATTGGATGACTCTGGCATTTCACTGGTTTTTGCCGACATACGGCGATTCGCGCAACCTAGTCGCCGGTGGACACGGCACGTCAATGCACGGCGACCGCCCTGCGACGTTGCGCTATCTGCACCAGATTTGCGCCGCCGCCGAAGACAACGGTTTTGAGGCGGTGCTCACACCGACCGGATTGTGGTGCGAGGACGCGTGGTTGACGACGGCGATGCTGATCGAGCGCACCGAGACGTTGAAGTTCCTGGTGGCGTTCCGCCCGGGATTGCTCAGCCCCACCCTGGCCGCACAAATGGCCGGAACCTTCCAGCGCCACTCGGAGGGACGGCTGCTGCTCAACGTCGTCACCGGCGGCGAACCGCACGAGCAACAGGCCTACGGGGATTTCCTGGACAAACAAGCGCGCTACGCGCGTACCGCCGAGTTCTTGGATGTGGTGCGCCAACTGTGGACCTCGAAGGAACCGGTGACGTTCGCCGGTGAGCACATCCACATCGAGGGTGCACAGCTCAACAACCCGCCCGACCCGATACCTGCGGTGTTCTTCGGTGGATCGTCGGGATCCGCCGGGCCGGTCGCCGCCAAATACTCCGACGTCTACCTCACCTGGGGTGAGCCGCTGGCGGCCGTTGGCGAGAAATTGGACTGGGTGCGCGGGCTGGCCGCCGATGCCGGCCGGAGTCTGCAATTCGGCTTGCGGATCCACGTGATCAGCCGCCCCACCGCCGAGGAAGCGTGGGCCGAAGCCGACCGGCTGCTGGAGGCCATCGACCCGGCAGACATCGAGCGGGTGCAGAGCAGCCTGGCGCGCAGCGAATCCGAGGGACAGCGCCGGATGCTGAATTTGCACGGCGGCAGCAGCGGCGAGCTTCTGATCGCGCCCAACCTGTGGGCCGGCGTCGGCCTGGTCCGTGGCGGTGCGGGCACCGCACTGGTCGGTTCGCACGAAGAGGTCGCCGAGCGGCTGATCGAATATGCCGATCTCGGCATCGATCACTTCATCCTGTCGGGATACCCGCACTTGGAAGAGGCGTACTGGTTCGGCGAGGGCGTGCTGCCGCTGCTCGAGCGTAGGGGTGTGTGGAAACATCCCAACCGCAAGGCCCAGCCGGCGTCGGCGACACCGTTCGCGGTCGCCTCGGCGCAGTAGCCATGGCGACGACTCTGCCCGCCCCCGCGCCGGCCGACACCCTCGACGAATCCGACGCGGAGCGGCGCCGGCGGCTGCGCACCGTCGTCGCCGCGAGCCTGCTGGGCACCACGGTGGAGTGGTACGACTTCTTCCTGTACGCCACCGCCGCCGGGCTGGTCTTCAGCAAGTTGTTCTTTCCCAACGCCAGTTCCGTGGTCGGCACGCTGCTGGCGTTCGCGACGTTCGCTGTCGGGTTCGTCATGCGGCCCGTCGGTGGCGTGGTGTTCGGCCACATCGGCGACCGGATCGGACGCAAGCGCAGCCTGGCGCTGACGATGCTGATCATGGGCGTCGCGACGGCCTTGATCGGGGTGCTGCCGACCGCTGCCCAGATCGGGGCGTGGGCGCCGGTGCTGCTGTTGGTGCTGCGCGTGCTGCAGGGTTTCGCCCTGGGCGGCGAGTGGGGTGGCGCGGTGCTGCTGGCCGTCGAGCACAGCCCGGGGGACCGGCGCGGCCGCTACGGGGCGATCCCCCAGATCGGCCTGGCGCTGGGCCTGGCGCTGGGCACCGGCATCTTCGCGCTCCTGCAGGTCGAGTTGGGTTCGGCGGAGTTCCTCGCCTACGGCTGGCGCATCGGCTTCCTGCTGAGCCTGGTGCTGGTCGTGGTCGGCGTCCTGGTGCGGTGGCGGGTCGATGAGACGCCGGCGTTTCAGCAATTGCGCGACCTCGAGGTGGCGTCGACCGTGCCGATCCGCGGGATCTTCCGCGGGGCCCGGGCCAGGCGCAACACGCTGCTCGGGCTGCTGGCCCGCTGGGCCGAGGGCTCGGCGTTCAACACCTGGGGTGTGTTCGCGATCAGCTACGCCACCGGGGCCCTGGGCTTTCACAAGGTGCCCGTCCTGCTCGTCGTGACCGTCGCCGCCCTGGTGATGGCCGTGCTGTTGCCGGTTTCGGGAGTGCTGACCGACCGCTACGGGCCCCGGCGCGTGTACCTGGTGGGCGTGGTCTGCTACGGCCTGGTGACCTTCCCGGTGTTCGCCCTGTTCGGCAGCAAGAACCTGGTGTTGTTCGGGGTGGCGATGGTCATCGTGTTCGGTGTCGTGCACGCGCTGTTCTACGGTGCGCAGGGCACGCTGTTCTCGTCGTTGTTTCCGACCCAGACCCGCTACACCGGATTGTCGTTCGTCTATCAGTTCTCGGGCATCTACGCCTCCGGGGTGACCCCGATGATCCTGACTGCGCTGATCGCCGTCGCCGGGGGCACGCCGTGGCTGGCGTGCGGGTATCTCGTTGCGACGGCAGTGATAAGCGTGATCGCCACGGCGCTGATCCGCGAACAAGACCTGTACCTGTAATCCGGCGGTTGCTGCGGACCGGGAAGCCCGCTAGCGTCCGGGCATGCGGCGCACGAAACGCCAGGTGGGCCCCGGGTCTGCGGGCACCGGCGTCGGTGGGCCGGATAGCGGTGCTAATACTCAACTGCGCCAAGGGCTTTCGCAGCGGCAGCTGAGCATGATCGCGCTCGGCGGTGTGATCGGCGCCGGGTTGTTCGTTGGATCGGGCGTGGTGATCCGGGACACCGGGCCCGCCGCGTTCCTGACGTATGCCCTTTGCGGCGTATTGGTTGTCCTGGTGATGCGGATGCTGGGGGAGATGGCGGCCGCGAACCCGTCGACCGGGTCGTTCGCCGATTACGCGGCCAAGGCGCTGGGCGGCTGGGCCGGATTTTCGGTGGGCTGGCTGTATTGGTACTTCTGGGTGATCGTCGTCGGGTTCGAGGCGGTCGCCGGCGGCAAAGTCCTCAACTACTGGTTCCATGCCCCGCTCTGGGCCTTGTCGCTATGCCTGATGGTGTTGATGACGGCGACGAACTTGTTCTCGGTAACATCGTTCGGAGAGTTCGAATTCTGGTTCGCCGGAATCAAAGTCGCGACCATCGTCATTTTCCTCGGCATCGGCGCGGTATTCGTGTCCGGCCTGTGGCCGGGGCACCGCGGCGGGTTCGCCAATCTGACCGTGCACGGCGGATTCTTCCCGCAAGGCGTCGGCGCGGTCTTCGCCGCGATCGTGGTGGTGATTTTCTCGATGGTGGGCGCCGAAATCGTCACCATCGCCGCGGCCGAAAGTCGGGATCCGGCGCTGGCAGTCCAACGGGCGACGCGATCGGTCGTCGCGCGTATCGGAATCTTCTTCGTCGGCTCGGTCTTTCTGCTCGTCGTCATCCTGCCGTGGAATTCGGTGGAGCTCGGCGCGTCACCGTATGTCGCCGCGTTCAAGCACATGGGCCTGGCCGGCGCCGATCAGGTGATGAACGCGGTCGTGCTCACCGCGGTGCTGTCCTGCCTGAACTCCGGTTTGTACACGGCGTCGCGCATGCTGTTCGTGCTCGCCGCACGCCATGAGGCGCCAATGCGGCTGGTCAAACTCAGCGGTCGTGGCGTCCCGCACATCGCCATCTTGTTCTCGTCGGCGATCGGTTTCCTGTGCGTCATCATGTCCTGGCTGGCGCCGCACACGGTATTTCTGTTCCTGCTCAACTCATCGGGCGCGATCATCTTGTTCGTCTACTGGCTGATCGCGCTGTCGCAGATCATCCTGCGCCGCCGCACGCCCGCGGAGAAGCTGCGGGTGAGGATGTGGTTTTTCCCGGTGCTGTCGATCCTGACGCTGGCCGGGATCACTGCGGTACTGGTACAGATGGCGTTCGACCAGTCGGCGCGCAGTCAGCTGTGGCTGTCCCTGTTGTCGTGGGCGGTGGTGCTGGCGATCTACGCCATCGGCAGCGCCCGGGGCCGAACCGCCGCCGCTAGGACGTCCGGGTGAACAGCACCGCCTGCTCGAATGGCAGCCTGCCGAACACCCGTCGCGTCCCGCTGCTCACATGCTCGGCCGCCTCGTCCCTGGTGACGACCTGGGGGGCGGCGATGCCGAAGGTCTTGCCGTGGCGGCGCATCTGCCCGCCGCCGGCCGCCTCGAGGTTCTTCAGCCAGTCGCGGTCCGGGCCGTAGGTGAGCAGGACCGCAATGCCGGGTTTGCCGTCGACGGTGGCGTTGAAGGCGCTCACCGGCGTCCGGTAGGCCTTCCCGGAGCGCCTGCCGACGTGCTCGATGATCGCGAACGACGGGGCCCAGCCAGCCCACAGCCGCTGAATGGGGTTGGTGACGTGCCGGTTGAAACGGGCCAGGCCTTCGGGGAGTCGCATACCACCATCCAACTCGCCGGACCCGGCCCACTTCAACCCGCAACCAACTCTTACACCCTGTAGTTGATCGCTGTTCGCAGGCTGGAACACTGGTCGTCATGGGCAGCACTGATCAGGCCGCCGCTGTGCCCAGGGGGGCCGTGACCAATTCGGCGCGTCTTTTCCAGGACGCGTGCGCGGTGATCCCCGGCGGGGTGAATTCGCCGGTCCGTGCCTTCACCGCGGTGGGCGGCACGCCGCGCTTCATCACCGAGGCACACGGCTGCTGGCTCACCGACGCCGACGACAACCGCTACGTCGACCTGGTCTGTTCGTGGGGCCCGATGATTCTCGGCCACGCGCATCCGGCTGTTGTCGACGCGGTCGCCAAGGCCGCGGCGACGGGATTGTCGTTCGGGGCCCCCACCCCCGCGGAGACCGAGCTGGCCACCGAGATCATCGGCCGGGTCGCGCCGGTGCAGCGCCTCCGGCTGGTGAACTCCGGCACCGAGGCCACCATGAGTGCGGTGCGGCTGGCCCGCGGGTTCACCGGGCGCGCCAAGATCGTCAAGTTCTCCGGCTGCTATCACGGCCATGCGGACGCGTTGCTCGCCGACGCGGGTTCCGGGGTGGCGACGCTGGGTCTGCCGTCCTCGCCCGGGGTTACCGGCGCCGCGGCGGCCGACACAATCGTGTTGCCCTACAACGACATCGACGTGGTGAGGCAGACATTCGAGCAGTTGGGCGACCAGATCGCCGCGGTGATCACCGAGGCCAGCCCCGGCAACATGGGGGTGGTCCCGCCAACTGCCGGCTACAACGCGGCGTTGCGGACGATCACCGCCGAGCACGGCGCACTACTGATCGTCGACGAGGTGATGACCGGTTTTCGGGTCAGCCGAAGCGGTTGGTACGGAATCGATCCCGTCGCTGCCGACCTGTTCACGTTCGGAAAGGTGATGAGCGGCGGGCTGCCGGCCGCCGCGTTCGGCGGGCGGGTCGAGGTGATGGAGCGCCTCGCGCCGCTGGGGCCGGTGTATCAGGCCGGCACGTTGTCGGGTAACCCGGTGGCGATGGCCGCCGGGCTGGCCACGCTGCGCACCGCGGACGACGCCGTCTACGCGGCACTGGACGCCAACGCCGACCGGCTGGCCGGACTGTTCTCCGAGGTTCTCACCAATGTTGGTGTGCCACACCAGATTCCGCGCGCAGGCAATATGCTCAGTGTGTTCTTCGCGGACACGCCGATCACGGACTTCGCTTCCGCGCGCAACAGCCAGACCTGGCGCTATCCGCCGTTCTTTCACGCCCTGCTGGACGCGGGCGTATACCCGCCGTGCAGCGCCTTCGAGGCCTGGTTCGTTTCGGCGGCACTCGACGACACCGCGTTCGACCGAATCGCGAACGCGTTGCCGGCCGCGGCCCGCGCGGCCGCGAGCGCGACCCCGGAGGGGAATTCCTGATGGCCGAGCAAACCCGGGTGCATGTGATGCGGCACGGCGAGGTGCACAACCCCGACGGCATCCTCTACGGCCGGCGGCCCGGATTTCACCTGTCCGACAAGGGGAAAGCGCAGGCCGCGGCGGTCGCCGACGCGCTGGCCGGCCGCGACATCGTCGCTGTCATCGCCTCGCCGCTGCAGCGGGCACAGGAGACCGCCGCCCCGATCGCTGCGAAGCTCGACCTGACTATTGACACCGACCCCGATCTGATCGAGTCGGCCAACTTCTTCGAGGGCAAGCGCATGAGTCCGGGCGACGGTGCCTGGCGAAACCCGCGGTTCTGGTGGCAGCTGCGCAATCCGTTCACGCCGTCGTGGGGTGAGCCCTACCGCGAGATCGCCGCCCGCATGTCCACCGCGGTGGACAAGGCGCGCGTTCGCGGTGCCGGCCACGAGGTGGTGTGCGTCAGCCACCAGCTGCCGGTGTGGACGCTGCGGCTGCACCTGACCGGCAGGCGGCTGTGGCACGACCCGCGGCGGCGCGAGTGCGATCTCGCCTCGCTGACCACGCTGGTCTACGACGGCGATCGGCTGGTCGGCGTCGAATACTCCCAACCGGCAGGCGCTTGAGCATGCATCGGCGGTTGGTCGCCGGGGCGGTGGTGGCAATCTGCGGGTTGCTCGCCGGCTGCTCCGCCGGCCGCGACGCCGTCGCGCAGGGCGGCACCTTCGAATTCGTCTCGCCCGGAGGGAAAACCGACATCTTTTACGACCCGCCCTCGAGTCGTAGCCGCCCCGGCCCGCTGTCCGGACCGGACCTATCCGACCCGTCGCACACGATGTCGGTGGACGACCCGATCTTCTCCGGCAACGTCGTCGTCATCAACGTCTGGGGTCAGTGGTGTGGCCCGTGTCGCGCCGAGGTCACCCAGCTGCAGCAGGTGTATGACGCCACCCGCGGATCCGGGGCATCCTTCCTCGGCATCGATGTCCGCGACAACAACCGCCAGGCGGCCCTGGACTTCGTCAACGATCGCGCCGTCACGTTCCCGTCGATCTACGACCCGGCCATGCGCACCCTGATCGCTTTCGGCGGCAAGTACCCCACCACGGTCATCCCGTCCACGCTGGTGCTCGATCGCGAGCACCGGGTCGCGGCGGTGTTTCTGCGGGAATTGCTGGCATCCGACCTGCAGCCCGTGGTGCAGAAGCTGACTCGGGAAGCACCACCGGGCCTGAAGACAACGGGCAAGCAATGACCGGTTTCGCGCAGACCGCCGCCGCCGGGCCACTGCTGCTGGCGCTGGGCGCCTGCGTGCTCGCCGGGCTGGTGTCGTTCGCCTCGCCCTGCGTGGTGCCGTTGGTGCCCGGCTATCTGTCGTATCTGGCCGCGGTGGTCGGGGTGGATGACCGGCCGGGCTCGGGCTCGGAAGCGGGAATAGTCAAGGCCCCGCCGGCGGCCCGGTGGCGAGTCGCGGCGTCGGCGGCCCTGTTCGTCGCCGGATTCACCACGGTGTTCGTCCTGGGCACCGTCGCCGTACTCGGGATGACGACGACGCTGATCACCAATCAGCTGGTGCTGCAGCGGGTCGGGGGCGTGCTGACCGTTGTGATGGGGCTGGTGTTCGTGGGCCTGATCCCGGCCCTGCAGCGCCAGGTCCGGTTCAGCCCGCAACAGCTGACGACGGTCGCCGGGGCGCCGGTGCTCGGCGCGGTGTTCGCGCTCGGCTGGACGCCGTGCCTGGGCCCGACGCTGACCGGCGTGATCACCGTCGCCTCGGCCACCGAAGGCGCCAATGTGGCCCGCGGAATCCTGCTGGTGATCGCCTACTGCCTGGGGCTGGGAATCCCGTTCGTGCTCTTGGCTTTTGGCTCGGCGCGCGCGGTGACCGGGCTGGGCTGGCTGCGACGGCACAGCCGGGCCATCCAGATCTTCGGCGGTGTGCTGCTGATCGCCGTCGGGGTGCTGCTGGTGACCGGCGTGTGGAACGACTTCATCTCCTGGCTGCGCGACGCCTTCGTCAGCGACGTGAGGTTGCCGATTTGAGACAGCTTCTGGCCTGGGGGCGCAATACCTGGCGCGCGCTGACCTCGATGGGCACCGCGCTGGTGCTGTTGTGCCTGCTGGCGCTCGGCGCGATACCCGGCGCGCTGCTGCCCCAGCGCAGCCTCAACGCCGGCAGGGTCGACGAGTACCTGACCGCCCACCCGACGATCGGCCCGTGGCTGAATCGGCTGCAGGCCTTCGACGTGTTCTCCAGCTTCTGGTTCACCGCCATCTACGTGCTGCTGTTCGTCTCGCTCGTCGGCTGCCTGACGCCGCGGATGATCGAGCACGCCCGCAGCCTGCGCGCCACGCCCGTCGCCGCCCCGCGCAACCTGGCCCGGCTGCCCAAGCACACCAGCTCGCAGCTCACACTCGCCGACGAGGCGGACCTGAACGCCGTGGCGAACAGGGTTGCCGGGAGGCTGCACGGCTGGCGCACCGCGATCCGCCACGACGAAGCCACTGAAGCCACCGAGGTCTCCGCCGAAAAGGGCTACCTGCGCGAATTCGGCAACATCGTCTTCCACTTTTCGCTACTGGGGCTGCTGGTCGCGGTGGCCGTCGGCAAGCTGTTCGGCTACGAGGGCAACGTCATCGTGATCGCCGACGGCGGCCCCGGCTTCTGCTCGGCCTCACCGGCCGCGTTCGACTCGTTCCGCGCCGGCAACACCGTCGACGGCACATCGCTGCATCCAATTTGCGTGCGGGTCAACGACTTTCAAGCGCACTACCTGTCGTCGGGGCAGGCGACGTCGTTCGCCGCGGACATTGACTACCAGGACTACTCGGCCAGTCCTGACCTGGCAGCCAACAGCTGGCGGCCCTACCGGCTGGAGGTCAACCACCCGCTGCGCGTCGGCGGCGACCGGGTATACCTGCAGGGCCACGGCTATGCGCCCAGCTTCACGGTCACCTTCCCTGATGGGCAGACGCGCACGTCGACCGTGCAGTGGCGGCCCGACAACCCGCAGACCCTGCTCTCGTCGGGGGTGGCGCGCATCGACCCGCCGGCCGGCAGTTATCGCAACGCCGCCGAGCGCCGCGACCACGAAATCGCGATCCAGGGCCTGTTGGCTCCCACCGAGCAGCTTGACGGCGCCCTGTTGTCGTCGCGGTTCCCGGCCCTGGACGCCCCAGCGGTGGCTGTCGACATCTACCGTGGCGACACCGGCCTGGACACCGGGCGTCCGCAGTCGTTGTTCACCCTGGATCCCCGGCTGATCGAGCAGGGCCGGCTGACCAAGGAGAAGCGGGTCAACCTGCGCGCCGGTCAGGAGGTGCGGATCGAGGCGGGCCCGGCGGCGGGAACCACCATCCGCTTCGACGGCGCCGTGCCGTTCGTCAACCTGCAGGTCTCCCACGACCCCGGCCAAACCTGGGTGCTGGTCTTCGCGATCACGATGATGGGTGGGCTGCTGGTGTCGCTGTTGGTGCGCCGTCGCCGGGTATGGGTTCGTCTCACGCCGGTCACCGACCGGGCCGGCCAGGCCCCCGGTACGGTGAACGTCGAGCTGGGCGGCCTGGCGCGGACCGACAACTCCGGTTGGGGAGAGGAGTTCGAAAGGCTCACCGAGCGCGTGTTGACCGGGCTTGACGAAGCCGCCGCCGCGGACCAGGCCGACGACCCAGCGTCCAGAAGGAGTTCTCAGGTGGACGTCACATGAACACCCTGCACGTCAATATCGGCCTGGCGCGCTACTCCGACTGGGCGTTCACCTCGGCGGTGGTCGCCCTGGTTGTCGCGCTGCTGCTGCTGGCCTTCGAGCTCGCCTACGTCGGCGGCCGTCGAGCAGACAACCGCGCACGAGTACTGGCCGGTTCCGTGACCGCCGACAGCGCCACCCCTGGCATCGTCGACGACGTCGCGCAGCGGCCGTTCGACGAGCGCGTGGGGCGGGCCGGGCTGGCGGTGGTCTACCTCGGAATCGGGCTGCTGCTGGCCTGCCTGGTGCTGCGCGGGCTGGCCACCATGCGGGTGCCGTGGGGCAACATGTACGAGTTCATCAACCTCACCTGCCTGTGCGGGCTGATCGCCGGCGCGATCGTGCTGCGCCGCCCGCAGTTCCGCCCGCTCTGGGTTTTCCTGCTGCTGCCGGTGCTGATCCTGCTCACGGTTTCCGGCCGCTGGCTCTACACCAATGCCGCACCCGTGATGCCGGCCCTGCAGTCCTACTGGCTGCCCATTCACGTGTCGGTGGTCAGCCTCGGCTCCGGGGTGTTCCTGGTCGCCGGCATTGCCAGCATTCTGTTTCTGCTGCGCACCTCACGGCTGGGCGATCCCGCGGCCGAACAGCGCGGCGGGGGCGCACTGCAACGAATAGTGGATCGGCTGCCCGACGCGCAGACCCTGGACCGCATCGCCTACCGCACCACGATCTTCGCGTTCCCCGTGTTCGGCTTCGGGGTCATCTTCGGAGCCATCTGGGCCGAGGAGGCCTGGGGCAGGTATTGGGGCTGGGACCCCAAGGAGACGGTTTCGTTCGTCGCGTGGGTGATCTATGCCGCGTACCTGCATGCCCGGTCAACCGCGGGATGGCGGGACCGCAAGGCCGCCTGGATCAACGTCGCCGGGTTTGTGGCCATGGTCTTCAATCTGTTCTTCGTTAACCTGGTGACCGTGGGCCTGCATTCTTATGCGGGCGTGGGCTGACAGTAAGGAATCGACACCGCAACAAGGGGGAATGCACGTGTCTGAGCAATCAGCGAGCGGCGTGGGGGCGCCCGAACATCCGACGGCTGGCCCGGCTCCGCGGGAGCAGCAGTCCGCGGATTCGGTGGCCGAGGCGCCGACTCGGGCCTTCGCCGGTTTCCGCACCGAGCGTCGGGTCCCGGCAACCGAGCGGCCGGCGGCACAGCCCGCCGCAACGCCTGCACCGCCCGGGATGCCGCCGTGGGATTCCACGCCGGTGACCGGCATCCCGCGGGTCGACCCGACCGCATACGGCGCCTACTACAACGGCCGGGCCGACGCGCCATCGCCGGAAGCCCCGGCCCCGTACCGCCCCGAGCACGTGCCCCACACGCCTTACCCCGAACTGTCCACCGGCATGCTGCTGCGGCCGATCAAGCCGCCGCCCTCGGAGGGCTGGCGCCGGCTGGTCTACGTGTTGTCCGGCCGGACCATCAACCTCGGGGAGAGCCCTCGGGCCGCCCGGCAGAACAACTTGGTGGCGCAGGTCAACCGGCCGCTGCGCGGTTCTTACCGGGTCGCGGTGATCTCGCTCAAAGGTGGCGTGGGAAAAACCACGATCACGGCCACGCTCGGTGCCACCTTCGCCGCGATCCGCGGCGACCGGGTGGTGGCCGTCGACGCCAACCCCGACCGCGGCACTCTGGGCCAGAAGGTACCGCTGGAGACCGCGGGCACGGTGCGTCAGTTGCTGCAGGACGCCGGGACCGTCGAGCGCTACAGCGATGTCCGCCGTTACACCTCGCGGGGCCCGAGCGGATTGGAAGTGCTGGCGTCGGAAAGCGATCCGGCCGTATCGGAGGCATTCGACGCCGACGACTACACCCGCACCCTGGCGATCCTGGAGCGGTACTACGGCCTGGTCCTCACCGACTGCGGGCCCGGGCTGCTGCACTCGGCGATGTCGTCGGTGCTAGAGAACGCCGACGTTCTGATCGTGGTGAGTTCTGGGTCCATCGATGGTGCGCGCAGTGCTTCGGCGACGCTGGACTGGCTGGACGCACACGGCCACGAAGCGCTGGTTCGCAACTCGATCGCGGTCATCAACGCGGTGCGCCCCCGCAACGGCAAGGTCGACATGAACAAGGTGATCGACCACTTCTCCCGGCGCTGCCGCGCGGTGCGGTTGGTGCCCTATGACGCTCATCTCGACGAGGGTGCCGAGATCCATCTGGATCAGCTGCGGCGGGAGACCCGCGAAGCGCTCACTGGCTTGGCTGCCGTTGTCGCGGAAGGATTTCCGGGAGATCAGCCGAACCTGGGCCTGGGTTAGTCCGGGGGGAACGAACGCGGCCGGCGCGGTCAGCGGGAGTCGTCGTCTCCGCTTCCCAACCGTCGCATGAAGTCTGGATCGTCGTCGGGTCCGATGACGCGCGTCTTCGGTCGGTGGGCCTGCGACCGCGCCGCGCGCCAGCCGATATAGATCAGCGTCCCCAGGACCAGGACGACTACCAGGTAGAGCACTCGACACCTCCTGTGAGCGAATATACCCGGGCCGTAGGCTCGACCCGTGTCAGAAGGGCCGAGCGACAACAGCACTGGGGACAAGCCGGCGGACGGCGCGCAGCAGCGGACGCGAGACCGCGTGGTTGTCGACGTTTTGCGCTACGCCGCGGCCCGGCTGCTGCTGGCGGTCGCGCTTACCGCAGTGATCTGCCTGGCGGCGCGGTTGCTCGGCGTCACCCAGCTCCCGGTCGTCGTCGCGGCGTTGTTCGCGTTGATCATTGCGATGCCGCTGGGCATCTGGCTGTTCAGCCCGCTGCGCCGGCGGGCCACCGCCGCGCTTGCCGTCGCCGGCGAACGTCGGCGCGCCGAACGCGAACAGCTGCAAGCGCGGCTGCGCGGCGAGGTGGTCCCCGAAGACAGATCCGACGACGAAGCCGACGAGAGCCGAGCTCAGTAATTGGGCATCCGCACGACCTGAGCGGCATAGCTCAGGCCCGCGCCGTATCCGATCAGCAGGGCCAGATCGCCGCGCTTGGACGCCCCGGTGGCGAGCAGTTCGGCCATCGCCAGCGGAATGGATGCCGCGGACGTGTTGCCGGTGTGCTCAATGTCATTGGCGACAATCGTGTCCGACCGCAGGTCCAGATTCTTGGCCAGTACCTCGTTGATCCGGGCGTTGGCCTGATGCGGGATGAACACGTCGATCTGATCGGGTCGCACACCCGCGGCGTCCATGGCCTGGCGCCCGACTTTGCCCATCTCGAATGCGGCCCAACGGAAGACCGCGCTGCCTTCCAGCCGAAGAAACGGGCGCGGGCCGGTGGGATTCTCCGTATAAGCGATCCAGTCGATGTCCTGGCGGATGGCCCTGGCCTGTTCGCCGTCGCTACCCCAGACGGTCGGCCCAATACCCTGCTCCGGTGTCTCGCCCACCACGACTGCGGCTGCGCCGTCAGCGAAGATGAAGCAGTTGCTGCGGTCGAACATGTCCACGGTGGGGGACAGTTTCTCCGAACCGATGACCAACATCTTGGCGACGCTGCCGCCGCGGATCATGTCGGCAGCGACGCCGACCGCGTAGCCGAAGCCGGCGCATCCGGCCGAGATGTCGAATGCGGGCACACCGGTGGCGCCCAGCGCCGACGCGACGGCCGGGGCGCTGGCCGGGGTCTGCAAAAACTGGGTGCTGGTGGCGACGATGACGCCGTCGATGTCGGTCGCCTGCAATGCGGCTTTGGCAATGGCTGCTCGGCTGGCCTCGGTCGCCATCGACGCGACGGATTCGTCGCGGGCGGCGAACCGGCGCGTCTTGATTCCGGTTCGGGTGTAGATCCACTCATCGGACGAGTCGATGTTCTGACACAGCTCCTCGTTCGTGACCACGCGTTCGGGGCGGTATGCCCCGACGCTGAGCAGTCCGATGTTCCTGGGCCCACTGGTCGCGGCGATCTGCTGCATTGCGCTCCTCGCTCGGTGTTATCCAGCTAGCTGTGTAATGCGGGTCACTGCTGACGCTAACCCGTCGTCGATCGGCGCGTGCCAAATCGCCGCGGGTGCGTCAGTGGGCCAGCGTCAGCGCGCCGGCTATCGCGACGGCCCAGACCAGCATCGCCAGCCCGGTGTCACGCAGCACCGGGATGAGTTCGGGGCCGCCGCGGCCGGACCGCACCGGCCCGGCGGCGCGCAGCGCCAACGGCGTGGCGACCAGCCCCGCCGCACACCATGGCGTCGCCAGCATCAGCACCAGGGTCAGCATCCCGGCCGTTGTCAGCAGTGCCTGGTAGAACACCCGGGTGCGGGCATCGCCGAGGCGTACCGCCAGCGTGATCTTGTGCGCCTGCGCGTCGGTCGGGATGTCCCGCAGGTTGTTGGCCACCAGGACCGACGACGACAGCGCGCCCGTCGCCACCGCCAGCGCCAGTCCCACCCAGTCCACGCGTAGCGCCTGGGTGTACTGCGTGCCCAGCACGGCGACCAGGCCGAAGAACACGAACACCGCGATCTCGCCGAAGCCCGCGTACCCGTAGGGCCTGGACCCGCCGGTGTACAGCCAGGCCCCGGCGATGCACACGACTCCGACCGCGATCAGCCACGGCGCGGACAGGAGCGCCAGTGCCAGACCGGCCGCCGCACCGATCGTGAGCGAGGCCACCGCCGCGGTCAGCACCGACCGCGGGGTCGCCAGTCGCGAGCCCACCAGTCGCGCCGGGCCGGTCCGGACGTCGTCGGTGCCCCGGACGCCGTCGGAGTAGTCGTTGGCGTAGTTGACGCCGATGATCAGCGCGACCGCGACGGCCAGCGCCAGCAGCGCTTTCCACCACAGCGCCGAATGCAGCCAGGCCGCGGCACCTGTCCCCGCGATCACCGGCGCGATCGCGTTGGGCAGCGTCCGCGGCCGGGCGCCCGAGATCCACTGCGCAAAACTGGCCACCAGGGCATCCTGCCCTATGCACCACAATGGGCGAATGCCCGCCGGCGACGATGCAGAGCGGAGCGATGAGGAGGAGCGGCGCAGATGCTCGGAGTGATCGGCGGCAGCGGCTTCTATACGTTCTTCGGCTCCGACGTTCACCACGTCAATCCGGACACCCCCTACGGCCAGCCCAGCGCCCCGGTCACCATCGGCACCATCGGGGAGCACGAAGTCGCTTTCCTGCCCCGGCACGGCGCCAAGCACGAATACTCGGCGCACACCGTGCCGTACCGCGCCAACATGTGGGCCCTGCGCACGCTGGGGGTGCGGCGGGTGTTCGCACCGTGCGCGGTGGGCAGCCTGAACCCGGCGTACGGGCCCGGCGCCGTGGTGGTGCCCGACCAGCTGGTGGATCGCACCAACGGCCGCGCCGACACCTACTTCGATTCCGGTGCGATTCACGTCGACTTCGCCGACCCCTATTGCCCGACGCTGCGCGAGGCGGTCACCGGGCTGGCGGACGTGGTCGACGGCGGCACCATGGTGGTGATCCAGGGGCCGAGATTCTCCACCCGCGCCGAAAGTCAGTGGTACGCCTCGGCGGGATTCACTCTGGTCAACATGACCGGATACCCGGAGGCGGTGCTGGCGCGTGAACTCGAAGTTTGCTATGCGGCAATAGCTTTAGTGACAGATCTGGATGCGGGGGTCAGCGTCGGCGAAGGTGTCAAGGCCGTCGACGTGTACGCGCAATTCGAAAAGAACATGGAGCTGTTCAAGAAGCTGGTGCGCGAAGCCATCGGCCGGGTGGCGGTCGAACGGGGCTGCACGCACTGCCTGGCGCACACCGGCGTCACCCTGCCGTTCGAGCTGCCGTGAGGGTATTGCTGACCGGCGCGGCCGGATTCATCGGGTCGCGGGTGGACGCGGCGCTGCGCGCGGCGGGTCATGAGGTGGTCGGCATCGACATGTTGTTGCCTGCCGCTCACGGGCCAAACTCGTTGCTGCCGAACGGATGTCATCGGGTCGACGTCCGCGATGCCGAGGCGCTGCCGCCGGTGTTGCACGGCATCGATGTGGTGTGTCATCAGGCCGCGATGGTGGGCGCCGGTGTCGATGCGGCCGACGCCCCCGCCTACGGGGGCCACAACGACTACGGCACCACGGTGCTGCTGGCGCAGATGTTCGCCGCTGGGGTGCGCCGCCTGGTGCTGGCGTCGTCGATGGTGGTGTACGGGCAGGGCCGTTATCGCTGCCCCGAGCACGGGGACGTCGACCCGCTGCCGCGGCGGCGGGCGGACCTCGACGCCGGGACCTTCGAGCACCGCTGCCCGCTCGGCGGCGAGGAGCTGTCCTGGGGGCTGGTCGACGAGGATGCCGCCTTGCGGCCGCGCAGCCTGTACGCCGCCAGCAAGACGGCCCAGGAGCATTACGCGCTGGCGTGGTCGGAGTCGACGGGCGGATCGGTGCTGGCGTTGCGCTACCACAACGTTTACGGTCCCGGCATGCCGCGCGACACCCCGTACTCCGGAGTGGCGGCCATCTTCCGCTCAGCGCTGGAAAAAGGCCAGCCGCCAAGGGTTTTCGAGGACGGCGGTCAGATGCGTGACTTCGTCCACGTCGACGATGTGGCGGCCGCCAACCTGGCGTCGGCGCAGCTGCTGGCAACCGACGGTTCCGGCTTCACTGCGGTCAACGTCTGCTCGGGCCGGCCGATTTCGATCCTGGAGGTGGCCTCCGCGCTCTGCGCCGCGCGCGACGAGGCGGTGTCGCCGGTGATCACCGGGCAGTACCGCAGCGGCGACGTGCGCCACATCGTCGCCGACCCCGCACGCGCGGCCGAGGTATTGGGTTTCCGTGCGGCCGTGGACCCGCGCGCGGGCCTGCGCGATTTCGCGTTCGCGCCGCTGCGGTAATCCACGTTTAGGACGGGTCGTGCGGCGGCCGGTAGATCTTGGGCTTCGAGATCGGTATCTGCCGGGTGGCCGAGTCGTCACCGCGGAAGATGCGGGGCGAGCCGGTCAGTTGCGGTATTGCGGTGGTGGGTGAGTCGCCGGTCTGGATCCGGGTGGTCGCGGCGGCCGAGGGCGGGGCAGCGCCGGTCGGGATGCGGGTCGTCGGCGCCGCAGCGTTCTGTGCGACGGCGTGCCTGCGGGCGGCACGCCGCCGGCGGCGCCGGGCGCTGAAATGCCCGGTGACGATCGCCGCCGCAAGGATGCACAGGGCCAACGCGGACAACGCCACGTCGAAGATGCTGGTGATCTGTTGGGCGAGATCGTTTCCGTAGACTGGATTTTGCGCCGCATTGGGTGCTTCCAGGAAGCGCGGCGCGAGCACGACGCCGACGATCACGCGCGAAATGCTCAGCGTGGCAACAAGTCCGGACACCGTCGTGATCAGCCGTGCGGAGGCGGAGTCGTTGCGCAGGGTGATCCGCAGCCAGATCGCCAGCCCCGCGGTGGCAGCATCGAACATGGCCAGCACCACGCTGTCGTACCGCGAGTAGGGGTAGTCCAGGCTCACCGCGACGGCGAGGTCGGTGATCCGCATCGCCGTCGATCCCAGGCACCAGACGGCGATCAGCAGCAAGCCGGTTCGGGTCGCCCCCCGCCACGCGCCCTCCTCGGACGACACGGTGCCGGCCCGGCCGAACAGCGTCCGCGGTAGGAAGATCGCCCCGGCCGCCGCCCACGCCAGATAGCCCTCGAACCCGACGCCGGCCGTCGACGTGTTCTGCGCGATGCCATGGAATGCGTCGATGTCGCGGCCGACCGGGAGGAACCAGACGACGATCCCGGCGACCAGCGTCGAGGCCCCCAGCGCGATCGTCGCCAGCCGGGACGCCCGGGTCCCGCGCAGCAGCCACCGCGAGGCGACGAGCACGGCGAGCAACGCGACCAGGCCGTACACCGTCGCCGTCGCGATGACCGCGATGTTCTGCTTACCGAAGTCGGCCGAGTCGCCCAGCGCGTACTTCACCCGCCAGTACAGGGTGAAGCCGAAGCTCAGTGCCGCGGCCACCATCGATACGTAACCGATGGCCTGGGCAGACCTCTGCCGCCCGTTCGAGGCGTCGTCGTCCGCCGCGGCGCTGCCGGCCGACTGCGCGCTCAACAGCGCACCGGCGACACCCAGCCAGGCCCCCGGTCCGACACCGCCCGGCACGGTCACGGTCCCGCCGAACCGGACGGTCTCGAAGACGTCGAATCCGACGAAGGCGAGCACCAGCAGCAAATAGGGAACGTTGAGCGCCAGCCGAAGTCCGCGGGCAGTGTGCCCCGAACTGGGCAAAGCAAGAGCGATCAAAGACAGCAGCGTCACCGCGATCAGCACCGCGAACACCGTCGGGTTGCTATCGGGGATCGCAATGCCGAAGTAAAGGTTCCACGGCAGTAGCGGCGCGAGGAGGAGCAAGACTGCTGCGCTCAGGTCGGCCACGACGTTGCGTCGCCGGGCCGGGGTTGCGTCAGCCGGCGGACCCGGAGCGGTCTGCTGCGGGGGCAGGTCCCGGATGGGGCCGGTGGGCGCCTCGTCGCTGCTCTGACTCACGGTTCCCCCCGGGTGTCGAGGACGGTTACGGACGGCGCGATTTCGCTTGGGTGGCGAGGGAACCCCCTGCCGCGGCGACTCCGTTGCTTACTTGGAAACATAATCTCCGTTCGGACGACGCGGGAGTGCGTCCCCGGTCTGGGAACGCGGTTACGCTGCGCCTGTAAGGCGAACGGGGTCGCCCGAATGATTGTTACTGCCGACGGTACCGAAGTGTAATGATGCCGGGAGATGCTGGTTCTGGGGTGGCCAGCCGAAGGAGAGCAGGGATGGACGTCGTTTTGGGGGTCGCGGTCACCGGCCCCGTCGCCCGCCTGGCGCTCGTCGGAGCGGGTGCGGGCGGTAGTGACGTGATCGACCAATCCGTCGTCGACCTGGCTAACAACCCGATCGCACAACTGACGGAGACCGTGGTCGGTACGAATCGGCTCCTGGCGAACGAGAACCACCGGCTGGTCGGGACCCGGCTGTGCTGGACCGACCATTCCGGTGCCGACCGGCTGCGTCAGGCGCTGGAGGACTCCGGTGTCCACAACGTCGCGGTGCTGTCGCAGTCGCAGGCGGTGACGGCCCTGATGCGTGCCGCGGGCCGATCCGGCGGGGTACTGGTGGTCGACGACAACACGGCGACGCTGTCGGTGCTGGGCTCGGCCGAAGTTGACCAGGACGCGCCGCCCACCATGTTGGCCAGCGAGTTCCTGGGCGGCGACGCCACCGGCACGTTGGACACGATGATGGCCCAGCTCGGCGAGCACCCGGACGCCACGGACGACGTGTATCTGGTGGACGCCTCGTCCGATCCGACCGAGGTCGCCGACCAGCTTCGCGACGCGACGATGCGGGTGCAGATTCCCGAAGACCCCACCTTCGCGCTGGCCCGCGGGGCCGCGATCGCGGCCGCACCACTGATCGGGGATGCCACTGCGATGGCCCCGGCGGTCGGGCTCACCGGCGATGCCACGGCGATGGCGCCGGCCGCCGGGCTCACCGGCGACGCGACCGCGTTGGCTCCGGCCGGATTCGGCGATCCCGATGCGGCCGACCAGCAGCTGGCGTACTCGCTGGCCGACGACGACGGCGACCTGCTTCCGGGCGAGGTCGACGAATTCGACGACTACTACGACGACGATCCCGACGCCGAGACCGGCCCGCTGAAACTCAGCAGACGGTCGTTGCTGATCGGCAATGCCGTGATCGCGTTCGCGGTGGTCGGCGTGGCGTCGCTGGCCGTTGCGGTGGTCGTCGCCGTGCGGCCCACCGCCAGCCAGGAACCGGTGGTGGGACACCAGAACGCCGCCCCGGGCAAGTTCATGCCGCTGTTGCCGACCCAGCAGCAGGCGCCGGTACCCCCGCCGCCGCCCGAAGCGCCCAACGCGGGATACCAGGGCGGCATCATCCCGGCCCCGGCGGTCCAGCCGGCGCCGGTGCCCGGCGCCGGCCCGGCACCCGTTCCGGGTGCGCCGGTCGAGCCGGTTGTTCCCGGTCTGGTGCCGAACCCCAATGGGCCGATTCCGATCCCGATCCCCTTGCCGATCATCGTTCCGTACCCGGGCTGGCGACCGCAGCCACCGCCTTGGTATCCGCCGTATACGCCGCCGACGTACACGACGCCGACCACGCCGACCACGACTGCGCCGACGACCACTCCGCCGACGACACCGACAACCCCGACCACCACCCCGTCCGCGCCGCCGACGACCACGCCGTACACGCCGCCGACGACGACGGTTGCCCCCACCACGACGGTTGCCCCCACCACGACGGTCGCCCCCACGACGACGGTTGCTCCCACCACGGTCGCGCCGACGACGGTCGCCCCCACCACGGTCGCGCCGACGACAGTGGCACCGACGACGGTTGCACCGACCAAACAGCCCACCCAGCAACAGCCCACCCAGCAACAGACGGTGGCGCCGAAGCCGCCCACGCAGCAGCCGACCGTCGCGCCGAAGCCTCAGCAGCCCGTGGCCCCCAGGGCGCCGTCCGGGGGCGGTGGTGGTGGTGGCCACTCTTCGTCGGGGAACTGATCGCCCTGGGGTCGACAGGGAAGCCCGACGATCTGGTCACGGTGGTGCTGCCGTGTCTGAACGAGGAAGAGTCGCTGCCGGCGGTGCTGGCGGCCATTCCGGCCGGCTATCGAGCCCTGGTGGTGGACAACAACAGCACCGATGACACCGCCGGCGTCGCCGCTCGGCACGGCGCTGATGTCGTCGCCGAACCGCGGCCCGGATACGGGGCGGCGGTGCACGCCGGTGTGGTCGCCGCGACGACTCCGATCGTGGCGGTCATCGACGCCGACGGTTCGATGGATGCCGGCGACCTGCCGCGGCTGGTCGCCGCGCTCGGGCAGGATGCGGATCTGGTGATCGGCCGGCGCCGGCCAGTCGCGGGGCTGCACTGGCCGTGGGTCGCGCGGGTGGGCACCGTCGTGATGAGCTGGCGGCTGCGCACTCGCCACGGCCTGCCGGTTCACGACATCGCGCCGATGCGGGTCGCCCGCCGGGAAGCGCTGCTGGGTCTCGGCATCGTCGATCGGCGGTCGGGGTATCCGCTGGAACTGCTGGTGCGCGCCGCCGCCGCGGGCTGGCGCGTGGTCGAGTTCGACGTCAGCTACGGTCCCCGCACCGGGGGCAAGTCCAAGGTCAGCGGTTCGCTGCGGGGCAGCGTGACCGCGATCCTGGACTTCTGGAAAGTGATCTCGTGATGAACCTGCCGGTGACGCTGCTGGTGGTCGCCAAAGCGCCGGAGCCCGGCCGGGCCAAGACGCGGCTCGCCGCCACGGTCGGCGATCGGCTCGCGGCCGAGATCGCCGCCGCGGCCTTGCTGGACACCCTCGATGCGGTGGCGGCCGCCCCGGTGGCCTCGCGGGTCGTGGCGTTGACCGGCGAGCTGAATGCGGCCGCCGGTGCGATGCAGATCCGCCAGCGGCTCGCGTCGTTCACCGTGATCGAGCAACGGGGCGACGGCTTCGCGGACCGGCTCGTCAATGCCCACGCCGACGCGGCCGAGGGCTTTCCGGTGCTGCAAATCGGCATGGACACTCCGCAGGTGACCGCCGACCTGCTGGCCGACTGCGCGGGCCGGCTATTGCTGGCGCCGGCCGTACTCGGGCCGGCCGTCGACGGTGGCTGGTGGATATTCGGCGTGCAGCACCCGGCGATGGCTCAATGCCTGCGGACCGTGCCGATGTCTCAACCCGGCACCGGGAAACTGACCTGGAAAGCGCTGCACGACAACGGTATTGACGCTGTCTCGGTAGCGCGGCTGAGCGACTTCGACGTCGTCGACGACGTCGCCGCGGTGCGAGCGGCCTGCGGGCCCGACAGCCGCTTCGCGCGCGTCACCCGCGCGGCGGGACTGTAGCCGTCGTCGAGTGTGCGCCCAGGGTGACCCGCACGCACACTCTGCGTCGTCGTCGCACACTCGATGCGCGAAGCTCAGGCGCGGCGGCGCAGCACCGCGGCGCGCCCGGCGATCCCGACGGCGAACACCGCCAGCCCCGCGACCGCCGACTCCCACGGCAAGGTGGCGACCAGCAGCAGGCACCCGGCCAGGCCGACGACATTGCACACGCGCCGTGCCACAGCAGAAGCGGGCAACGTGATGGCAGCGGCGTTGGCGATCGCGTAGTAGATCAGCACTCCGAACGACGAAAAGCCGATCACCCCACGCAAATCGACGGCGCTCACCAGGACGCAGACCACCACGCCGATCGCGATCTCGGCATGGTGGGGCACCCGGTGAACCGGGTGAACAGCCGCAAGCCAGCCCGGCAGATCCCGATGCCGGGCCATCGCCAGCACGGTGCGCCCGAGCCCGGCGACCAGGGCCAGCAGTGCACCAAGGCTGGCCAGCACGGCCCCGACGGCGATCACCGGGACCAGTGCCGGAGCGCCGGCGGCGCGGACCGCCTCGGCCAGTGGCGCAGCGGCACTCGCGAGGCGGTCGGGTCCCGCCGCCAACAGCGCGGAAGCCCCGACAACCAGATAGATCACCACGGCGATCGCCAGGGCAACGGTGATCGCCCGGCGGATGGTGCGGGCGGGGTCGCGGACCTCTTCGCCCATCGTCGCGATCCGCGCATACCCGGCGAACGCGAAAAACAGCAGTCCCGCCGACTGCAGCACCCCGTAGCCGGAGCCGGTGAACCAGCCGCCGCTCAGATGCGACGGGTTCGGCTTGCTCACCGCGATGCCGATCACCACGGTCGCCAATGCGATCATGGTGCACATCAACAGAATTCGGGCCAGTACCGCGGTCTTGGTGACTCCGCGGTAGTTGAACGCGGTCAGCAGGACCACGGCAGCGACCCCGACGACCCGCTGCACCCACACCTCCGCCGCGGGAACAGCGTAGGCAGCGACGGTGAGGGCCATTGCCGCACACGACGCGGTCTTGCCGATCACGAATCCCCACCCGGCGACGAAGCCCCACCACGGTCCGAGGCGAACACGGCCGTAGATATACGTTCCGCCCGACGTCGGATACACCGCGGCCAGTTGCGCGGACGAGGTGGCGTTGCAGTAAGCGATCGCCGCGGCCAGCCCCAGCCCGATCAGCAGGCCCGCGCCGGCCGCCCGGGCGGCCGGGCCGAACGCGGAGAACACCCCGGCGCCGATCATCGAACCCAACCCAATGACGACCGCGTCGGTCGTCGTGAGCCGGCGCGCAAGCTCGGGTTGGTCCTCCATGTCCACCTACCAGTGGGTGACCATGACCGTGTTGACCAGCAACGCGCCGGCGGCGTTGACCCCCAGCCACAGCCGGTGCGACCGCACCGGCAGCAGCGCGGGTGCGGCGGTTAGCCAGATCGTGAACGGTAGCCAGATCCGTTCCACCTCGGCCTTACTCAGCATGCTTAGGTCGGCGCAGGCGATCGCGGCCAGCATGGCCAACAAGGGCAACTGGAACCCCGAGCGGCGGCGGACGGCGGCGACGTCGAACGCCCTGGTGATTCCCGCAACGCTGCCCAACCCGATCGCGCACACCACACACGCCAGGTTGGCCCACCACCAATACTGGAATGGCCGGTAATTGGCGATCGCGTTACCCTGCCAATAGCGTTGCTGCACAAGCGTATAGCCATCGAACCAGCAGAATCCGGCGGCGGCGAAGATCACGGCCATCGCTATCGCGGTCACAGCGGCGGGGCCCAGTGCCCGTAGCGCCGCGGAGGCGCCGGTGGCCGAAATCAACACCGCCGCGGCGGGAAGGCCCAGCAACAGCAGACCGTAGCTCAGAAAGACGCCCCAGCCGAGCAGCAGCCCGGCGGCGGCCGCGATCAGCGTGGGAAACCGAACCCGGCCGTGCACCGCCACGGCCAACAGGGCGATACCCCACGCGGCGACGCCGGCGAAGTAGCCGTCGGCCGAGACGGCCACCCAGATCGCCGTCGGCGCTATCGCGACGAACGGGGCGGCCAGCCGCGCGGTGCGCTCGTCGGACAACGCGCGGATGGCGATCACCATGGCCGCCGCCGCGCTGGAGCCGACCAGCAGGCACAGCAGGCCCGCCCACGCGCCGCCGTGCAGGCCGAGCCGGTCCAGCCAGACGAAAGTCAACAGCGCGCCCGGCGGATGCCCCGAAACGTGGGTGACCCAGGAGTTGGGCTGGTAGTCGAGAATCCGGCCGGAAAACGTACGCACCGCCGCTGGGATATCGGTGATGCCGGGCACCTGGGTCACGTATTCGTCCCGGGTGGTCAACCGGCCCGCGAACCCGCGCTGCCAACCGTCGATCATCGCCAGCGCGAACGCCCACCCGCAGGCCACAAACCAGGTGCACAGCGTCAAGGTCAGCCACGAAAGACGTTGCGCTACAACAGGTCCCCACGCCACAGCGGCGACGGCGAGCAGAATCGCCGGCCCCGTTCCCCAGCTGGCGTGGATCTCCCAGGTGCCGAACAACGGGGCCGCTTGTTCGTGTGTGGCAAATCGCTGCGGTCCGATGTCGAGGCGCGGCCTGATTCCCCAATCGAGCGACGGCAACACGACCGCGGCCGCCACCAGGACAGCGCCGGCCGCAACGGCCGCCATCTCCCGGCGTGCGATGTTCACGGTCGACCAGCCTATTGACCGGCGGCGAATCGGCGTACCAACGCGCTCCGGTCGACCTTGCCGATGCCGCGGCGCGGCAGCGCATCGACGATGTGCAGCTCGCGTGGCGCGGCGGTGCCGTCCAGCGTCTGGGCCACGTGTGTCCGCAGCGCGTCCAGCGTCGGCGCCCCGAAACCGTCACGCACCACGATCGCCGTGACCACCCGCTGCCCCAATCGGTCGTCGGTGAGTCCGAATACCGCGCAGTCGCCGATGGCGGGGTGGGTGCACAACGCGGCCTCCACCCGCTGTGGCAGCACCGTCAGCCCGCCGGTGCTGATCGCGTCGTCGGCGCGGCCCAGCACGGTCAGCACGCCGGACTCGTCGATGGTGCCCAGGTCGTCGGTGCGGAACCAGCCCGATTCGGCGAACGGGTCGGGGTCAACCGGATTGCGATAGCCCTTGGCCAGCGTCGGGCCGCCGATCTCGATGCGGCCATCGGCCCGCACCCGCAACCGCACACCGTCCAGCGCGACACCGTCGTAGACGCAACCCCCCGCGGTCTCGCTCATGCCGTAGGTACGGACCACGGCGATCCCGGCGGCCGCCGCGGCGTGCAGCACCGGCCGTGGAGCCGGCCCACCGCCGAGTAGTACAGCGTCCAATTCGGCCAGTGCGGCCGCGGCCGCCGGATCGGTGAGCGCCTTGGCCAGTTGAGCCGCGACCAGCGCCGTGTATTGTCGGCCGGCCCCTAATCTGCTTACCGCGCCGGGCAATTCGGCGACGTCGAATCCGGACGAGACGTCTAGCTCGACGGGCTCGGAACCGGCGAGCACGCTGCGCACCAGCACCTGGATTCCGGCGATATGATGCGGCGGCAAGGCCAGCAGCCAACGGCCCGGTCCGCCGAGGCGGTGATGCGTTGCGGCCGCACTGGCGGCCAGTGCCGCGGCGGTGAGCAAAGCGCCCTTGGGCGCTCCGGTGGTTCCCGATGTCGTCGCAACCAAAGCCACGTCGTCGTCGATGGTTTCGCCGACGCGCAAGGCGTCCAGATCGGCGTCGCAACCCGGTTGCGCCGCAACGAAGGCCGCATCACGACCAGCCAGCACCCGTTCCAGGGCGGGCAGCATCGTTGCCGCGGCGGAACCGGGCGTGAGGCGCAGCGCTCGTAGAACAGCTATCCGTGGGCCCCATTACCGGGCTGTCCGTCGCGCTCGTCGTCGTGCGGATCGTCGAGGGGCCAGCCTTGGGCGGCCAACCGGTCACGCACCCGCTCGATGTCCGTTTCGGACGGCAGCTCATCGGTGAGCTTGCTGATCAGCACGCCGATGTCGATCTTGTCGAAGTCCCCGCGCTCCATCAGCGCATTGGCGACGAGCTTCACCTCGTCGTTGGACAATCGGTTGGCCAGCAGGGCCAGCAGGGCGAAGGTGTCGGTCGGCGGGATGCCTTCCGGATAACCCGCACGCAACCACGAGACAACCGAGGTGAGGAATCGGTTCACTTAAATCAACTCCGCCCGGGGGCTCGGTAGTTCGGTGGACGACGATTCGATGCTACTTAAGCTTGGCCCCCAGGAACGGATACCCAGTGTGATGCGCAATGAAATCGCGCGCGATGAACAGCACACCGATGACGATCACGGCGACAACCAGCCCGTAGATCACCCAGGCGAGGCCGGATAGCACCGGATTCTTCTCGCCGCCGCTGGCGGTATCTCCCGCGCCCACCGCTTGCAGCCGGATCCCGACGGCGAACAGCCCCGGCAGGAAAGCGCCGGCCAGCATGCTGAAAAGCAGGATCTTCAGGGTGGCCTCGTAGTTGAACCACTCGCTCAGTTGACTCATCAGAGGTTCCCCACGCTCACGTCGTCGGAGCCGGACGAGGCGCCTACTTTGGCGCTTCCGCTGGGCGGCTTATCGGAGTCGTCGAGACCGGCGGTCAGGTCGCCTTCCCACTCGGCGTTGACGTTGTTGTGGTCGACCTTGTTCTTGCGCGACCGCACATAGATCACGGCAGAGACGGCGACCAGCAGGCCGAAGCCGACGACGGCGCCGGGGTATCCGCCGATGAAGTGGACGATCCAGTAGGTGACCGCCCCGACCAGTCCGGCCAACGGCAGCGTCACCAGCCATGCCACCGCCATGCGGCCGGCCACACCCCAGCGCACCTCGCCGCCGGGCTTACCCAGCCCGCTGCCCATCACCGAGCCGGTGCAGACCTGGGTGGTCGACAGTGCGTAGCCGAAGTGAGCTGACAGCAAAATGACTGCGGCCGAGGATGATTCGGCAGCCATGCCTTGCGGCGACGTGATTTCGACGAGTCCCTTGCCCAGGGTGCGAATGATCCGCCAGCCGCCGAGGTAGGTGCCCGTGGCCATCGCCAGGGCGCAGGCCACGATGACCCACAGCGGCGGGACCGCGGCGCTCTTGCTGACCGAGCCGTAGGACATCAGCGCCAGGAAGATGATGCCCATCGTCTTCTGCGCGTCGTTGGTGCCGTGCGCCAGCGAGACCAGCGACGCCGAGCCGATCTGGCCGCGCCGGAACCCGGCTTCGGTGCGCTCCTGCTGCAGGCCGCGGGTGATCCGGAAGACCGCCCAGGTCGCGACGGCGCCGACGAAGAGGGCCAGGAACACCGACACGATGGCCGGGATGATCGCCTTGGACATCACGCCTGACCAGATCACCCCATGCGCGCCGACGGCCGCGATCGTGGCACCGACGATGCCCCCGATCAGGGCGTGCGAGGAACTGGAGGGGATGCCGAGGAGCCAGGTCAGCAGGTTCCAGACGACGCCGCCGACCAGCCCGGCGAACACCAGCTCCAGCGACACGATGCTGGAATCGATGAGGCCCTTGGCGATCGTTGCCGCGACCGTGGTCGACAAGAAGGCGCCCAACAGGTTGAGCGCAGCGGAGAGCGCGACGGCTGTTTTGGGCTTCAGCGCGCCGCTGGCTATGGAGGTCGCCATGGCGTTCGCGGTGTCGTGGAAGCCGTTGGTGAAATCGAAAGCCAATGCCGTTACTACGACAATGATCAAGAGGAACAGTTGTATGTCCACAGCGCCTGATTCTGATGGTTGGGGAATTAAATTGTCGAATGCTCGCGGAACGTAATCGCAGGTATATCTCGACTAGTCGCCAGATGTTACCTGTCAGTTAACCGGACGTTCCCTGCTGTTCACCTCGGGTGTCGCGGCGTAAGGGGTGGTCTCCGGGGACCTCGACGAAGATCAGCGTGATGCCATCCGGATCGGTCACCTGCATCTCTTTCAAGCCCCACGGTTCGCGACGCGCCTCGCGGGCAATCGGCACTCCGCGGCCCGTCAGTTCGGCCTGGGTTGCCTCGATGTCGCGGACCTGCAGCCACAGCGCACCGGGGAAGGGCCCCCGGGAATCGTCGGTGTCGCTCCAGCCGGCCAGTTCCAGCAAAGACTGGCCCGCGAAAAAGACTGTGCCCGCGCCATAGTCGCGGTAGATGGCCAGGCCGATTTCGTCGCGGTAGAACGCTAGCGACCGCTGATAGTCAGCCGGCCGAAGCAGCATCCGGCTGAACAGGATCTCCATAGCTCGTGTCTATCACGTTGGTCTCGGGTCGCCCCGCCCGAGGCGACGGCCCGGCTCAGCTGCCGGGTTCGCGGCTGGGTTGGAGGTTCTGGCGCTGCATGATCGTGTTCACCACGCGCGGGCCGACGATGTCCAGCGCCCTGGCGGCGATCGCCATCCGCGGCGCGATCCGCACCGGCCGGGTGCGGGCCGCGGTAACCATCCATTCGGCGGCTTCCTCGGGTGTCAGCGCGGGCAATCCGTCATAGGCCTTGGTGGGAGCGATCATCGGGGTGGCCACCAGCGGGTAGTAGAGCAGCGTCGAGTGCACGCCCAGTGGCCCCCACTCGGTTTCGGCGATGCGGCTCGCCGCCGACAGGGCGGCCTTCGACGCGTTGTAGACGGCGAACAGCGGCGCGGCTTCCGACAACACTCCCCAGGTGGAGACGTTGATGATGTGGCCGTCGCCGCGCTGCAGCATTCCCGGCGCGAGCCCGCGCATCAGCCGCAGCGGCGCGTAGTAGTTGAGCACCATGGTCCGATCGACGTCGTGCCAGCGCTGCAGCGACTCGGCCAGCGGCCGGCGGATGGACCGGCCGGCATTGTTGATCAAGATGTCGACCCCGTCGAGGCGGTTTTCGACCTCGGCGACCAGGGCGTCCACGGCGTCCATGTCCGAGACGTCGCACGCGATCGACAGGGCCGTTCCGCCCGCCGACGTGATCCGGTCCGCCAGCGCGTCGAGACGTTCTTGGCGGCGGGCGACGACCACCACGGTGGCGCCGCGGCCGGCCAACTGTTCGGCCGCGGCCTCGCCGATTCCCGAGGATGCCCCGGTCAGCAGGATCCG